>NZ_CM166365.1:0-1242500 GCF_056836805.1 Ancylobacter sp. TW_SC_1 | reverse complement strand
CGGCGGCACGGCGAACGCGCAGAGCCGACCAAGGCGCAGACCGCCTCCGGACCCGCCCCTTCCCGGATTCGCCAAGCCGGCAAGGCGAGGCAAGGCAAGGCGAGGCGAGGCGAGGCGAATCGGGGGCGGAGTTGCGATGACTTGGGAAGATAGCCGGCAACATATTCAGCGCGTGAATGACGGGTCGTTCGGCGCCAGCGCGTCGCGAGTGGGCTGCGATTTGTGACAGGCCCCCTGCACCGCTCCGCCGCTCTGCCACTCGGCCCTCGGCCCTGCCGCTGCGGCCCTCGGCCGTTGGCACGTCGGCTGTTTTCGGCTGGCGTGGCTCTGTGTTGTTGAACGCAAAACGCCGCCCGGGGGATTAGTCCCGGGCGGCGTTTTGGGTTGTTTTCGTGACGAAGCGCTTGCTGTTCTTTGCAGGCCTGGCAGCGACCTACTCTCCCAGGTCTTGAGACATAGTACCATCGGCGCTGAGGAGTTTAACGGCCGAGTTCGGGATGGGATCGGGTTCAGGCTCCTCGCAATGGCCACCAGGCCGGCAAAGGACAGCAATTTTTGCGAAGCAAGCGGTCTTAGGTTCGATCCACTATGGTGAGTGGATATCGAGGATGAGAACGATCAAGCCAATCGAACGATTAGTACCGGTAAGCTCAATGCATTACTGCACTTACACACCCGGCCTATCAACGTGGTCGTCTTCCACGGTTCTCGAGGGAATACTCGTTTTGAGGTGGGTTTCCCGCTTAGATGCTTTCAGCGGTTATCCCGTCCGTACATAGCTACGCTGCACTGCGGCTGGCGCCACAACAGCTCCACCAGAGGTACGTTCATCCCGGTCCTCTCGTACTAGGGACAAATCCTCTCAATATTCCTACACCCACGGCAGATAGGGACCGAACTGTCTCACGACGTTCTGAACCCAGCTCACGTACCACTTTAATCGGCGAACAGCCGAACCCTTGGGACCTGCTCCAGCCCCAGGATGTGATGAGCCGACATCGAGGTGCCAAACGATGCCGTCGATATGGACTCTTGGGCATCATCAGCCTGTTATCCCCGGCGTACCTTTTATTCGTTGAGCGATGGCCCGTCCACGTGGGACCACCGGATCACTATGGCCGACTTTCGTCTCTGCTCGACTTGTCAGTCTCGCAGTCAGGCGGGCTTATGCCATTGCACTCGACGACCGATTTCCGACCGGTCTGAGCCCACCATCGCGCGCCTCCGTTACTCTTTGGGAGGCGACCGCCCCAGTCAAACTGCCCACCATGCAATGTCCCGGATCCGGATAACGGACCGCGGTTAGACATCCATATCTATAAGGGTGGTATTTCAAGGGTGACTCCACGAGAGCTGGCGCCCTCGCTTCAAAGTCTACCACCTATCCTACACATACCGACACGAATGCCAGTGCAAAGTTGCAGTAAAGGTGCACGGGGTCTTTCCGTCTGACCGCAGGAACCCCGCATCTTCACGGGGAATTCAATTTCACTGAGTCTATGCTGGAGACAGCGGGGAAGTCATTACGCCATTCGTGCAGGTCGGAACTTACCCGACAAGGAATTTCGCTACCTTAGGACCGTTATAGTTACGGCCGCCGTTTACCGGGGCTTCGATTCAAAGCTTGCACCTCTCCTCTTAACCTTCCGGCACCGGGCAGGCGTCAGACCCTATACGTCATCTTGCGATTTCGCAGAGCCCTGTGTTTTTGCTAAACAGTTGCCACCCCCTGGTCTGTGCCCCTCCCGCCTGGTTGCCCAAACGGAAGGCCTCCTTATCCCGAAGTTACGGAGGTAAATTGCCGAGTTCCTTCAGCATAGTTCTCTCAAGCGCCTTGGTATACTCTACCAGTCCACCTGTGTCGGTTTCGGGTACGGTCTGTAATGTGGGAGCTATTTCCTGGAACCCCTTCGAAGCCAGAACAGAACCAATTCGTCTGACAACACACGGGATTCGTCACTACCCACAGGCTCAGGAATATTCACCTGATTCCCATCGACTACGCCTTTCGGCCTCGCCTTAGGGGCCGGCTAACCCTGCGCAGATTAGCTTTACGCAGGAACCCTTGGACTTTCGGCGACAGTGTCTCTCACACTGTTTGTCGTTACTCATGTCAGCATTCGCACTTCCGATACCTCCAGAGGCCCTCACGGGTCCTCCTTCGCAGGCTTACGGAACGCTCCGCTACCGCTTGCCCGAAGGCAAACCCTAAGCTTCGGCGCGTGGCTTGAGCCCCGTTACATTTTCGGCGCAAGAATCCTAGACCAGTGAGCTGTTACGCTTTCTTTAAAGGATGGCTGCTTCTAAGCCAACCTCCTGGTTGTTTTCGGACTCTCACATCCTTTCACACTTAGCCACGACTTGGGGGCCTTAGCTGTAGGTCAGGGTTGTTTCCCTCTCGACGACGGACGTTAGCACCCGCCGTCTGTCTCCCGCGCAGTACTTCCAGGTATTCGGAGTTTGGTTAGGTTTGGTAAGATGGTAAATCCCCCTAGCCCATCCAGTGCTCTACCCCCTGGAGTATTCACGCGAGGCACTACCTAAATAGTTTTCGCGGAGAACCAGCTATTTCCGAGTTTGATTGGCCTTTCACCCCTAGCCACAAGTCATCCGAGACCTTTTCAACGGGCACCGGTTCGGTCCTCCAGTGCGTGTTACCGCACCTTCAACCTGCTCATGGCTAGATCACTCGGCTTCGGGTCTAATCCGACGAACTGAACGCCCTGTTCAGACTCGCTTTCGCTGCGCCTACACCTATCGGTTTAAGCTTGCTCGCCAGACTAAGTCGCTGACCCATTATACAAAAGGTACGCAGTCACCCAGGACGAACCTTGGGCTCCTACTGTTTGTAGGCATCCGGTTTCAGGAACTGTTTCACTCCCCTTGTCGGGGTGCTTTTCACCTTTCCCTCACGGTACTTGTTCGCTATCGGTCGCTGAGGAGTACTTAGGCTTGGAGGGTGGTCCCCCCATGTTCAGACAGGATTTCACGTGTCCCGCCTTACTCAAGGATGAATGATTGCATTACGTGTACGGGGCTATCACCCACTAAGGCCCGGCTTTCCTGACCGGTTCCACTTGTCGCACATTCACCACTGGCCTGGTCCGCGTTCGCTCGCCACTACTAACGGAGTCTCTGTTGATGTCCTTTCCTCCGGGTACTTAGATGTTTCAGTTCCCCGGGTTCGCTTCAAACCCCTATGTATTCAGGATTTGATACCTTCATGTGATAACTGGAATTCCAAAGCCTGACGGCTCGGGTCACCCCGAGGTCAGACCTCAGAGTTCCAGTCATCGAAGGTGGGTTTCCCCATTCGGAAATTCACGGATCAAAGCCTGTTCGCAGCTCCCCGTGACTTATCGCAGCGTACCACGTCCTTCATCGCCTCTCAGCACCAAGGCATCCACCGAATGCCCTTAAGACACTTGATCGTTCTCATCTTCGATATCCACCCCAAGGAACAAACGCCCGTGCGGATCGCGCCGGGTGTGCAACCCAACGCGTGACGGGCGGGGGCGAGATGGTTTTGAGAGACCCATCTCACGATATCGAAGTACTTTCTAAAGACCAGCTTGCTTCGCATGTCATTCGACGACGGTGCGGTCACGCTCCCGTCGGCCGTTCATCCCGCGCCCGAGGGCCCGAGATGTCGACCCGCGCTTGCGCGCCTGGTCGAATGAATGCTTCTTCACGATGTCAGACAACACGCCGATCCTCCAGGAGGACCGAACGAATTCAGGTTTTCATGGACGAGAGATCCCGCGCTCGACACCCATCACCGAAGTAATGGTGGAGCCAGACGGGATCGAACCGACGACCTCATGCTTGCAAAGCACGCGCTCTCCCAACTGAGCTATGGCCCCGGAAGACTGCAGCTCGCGTCGGCACGCGTCGTTTGATGAAGTGGTGGGCCTGGGAGGACTTGAACCTCCGACCTCACGCTTATCAAGCGCGCGCTCTAACCAACTGAGCTACAAGCCCCTAGCCATCAGTCCGGCCAAGGCACATCCGTGCCTCAACCCAGTGGCCTGGGCTCGTCCATGAAGAAAGAGAAACGAAGACGGCGGTGTCCCGCATAATGCTCACTGACTGTGAGCTTGTATCTAAGAGTTCCGATAGTCGTACCGGGATCCGAAAACCCCGGGCGTACTGAAGGAACATCCTTAGAAAGGAGGTGATCCAGCCGCAGGTTCCCCTACGGCTACCTTGTTACGACTTCACCCCAGTCGCTGACCCTACCGTGGTCGCCTGCCTCCCTTGCGGGTTAGCGCAGCGCCTTCGGGTAAAACCAACTCCCATGGTGTGACGGGCGGTGTGTACAAGGCCCGGGAACGTATTCACCGTGGCGTGCTGATCCACGATTACTAGCGATTCCAACTTCATGCACTCGAGTTGCAGAGTGCAATCCGAACTGAGACGGCTTTTGGAGATTTGCTTACCCTCGCGAGTTCGCTTCCCACTGTCACCGCCATTGTAGCACGTGTGTAGCCCAGCCCGTAAGGGCCATGAGGACTTGACGTCATCTTCACCTTCCTCGCGGCTTATCACCGGCAGTCCCCCTAGAGTGCCCAACTTAATGATGGCAACTAAGGGCGAAGGTTGCGCTCGTTGCGGGACTTAACCCAACATCTCACGACACGAGCTGACGACAGCCATGCAGCACCTGTGTTCCCGGCTCCGAAGAGCGTGGTCCATCTCTGATCCACTTCCGAGACATGTCAAAGGCTGGTAAGGTTCTGCGCGTTGCTTCGAATTAAACCACATGCTCCACCGCTTGTGCGGGCCCCCGTCAATTCCTTTGAGTTTTAATCTTGCGACCGTACTCCCCAGGCGGGAGGCTTAATGCGTTAGCTGCGCCACTGATGAGCATGCTCACCAACGGCTAGCCTCCATCGTTTACGGCGTGGACTACCAGGGTATCTAATCCTGTTTGCTCCCCACGCTTTCGCACCTCAGCGTCAGTACCGGACCAGTAAGCCGCCTTCGCCACTGGTGTTCTTGCGAATATCTACGAATTTCACCTCTACACTCGCAGTTCCACTTACCTCTTCCGGACTCGAGATACCCAGTATCAAGGGCAGTTCTGGAGTTGAGCTCCAGGCTTTCACCCCTGACTTAAATATCCGCCTACGTGCGCTTTACGCCCAGTGATTCCGAACAACGCTAGCCCCCTTCGTATTACCGCGGCTGCTGGCACGAAGTTAGCCGGGGCTTCTTCTCCGACTACCGTCATTATCTTCGTCGGCGAAAGAGCTTTACAACCCTAAGGCCTTCATCACTCACGCGGCATGGCTGGATCAGGCTTGCGCCCATTGTCCAATATTCCCCACTGCTGCCTCCCGTAGGAGTCTGGGCCGTGTCTCAGTCCCAGTGTGGCTGATCATCCTCTCAGACCAGCTACGGATCGTCGCCTTGGTGCGCCTTTACCACACCAACTAGCTAATCCGACGCGGGTTCATCCAATGGCGATAAATCTTTCCCCTTGCGGGCTCATACGGTATTAGTCCCAGTTTCCCGGAATTATTCCGTACCATTGGGCAGATCCCCACGTGTTACTCACCCGTCTGCCACTCACCTTGCGGTGCGTTCGACTTGCATGTGTTAAGCCTGCCGCCAGCGTTCGTTCTGAGCCAGGATCAAACTCTCAAGTTGAATGAGATAATTTGATCGGCTTTTCTGTCGCTACGCTCAAACCTCTTGACGAGGTTGGAACAACACGCATCCCTCGCGGGATAACGCGGTTCCGAGAACGTAAGACCGCCGAAGTCTCATCCGCCGCCAGACCAGTTGCCCGATCCGGTGGCTCGCAAGGACTCCGCCGTCCACGTTTCTCTTTCTTCCTATTAACCTGTCAAACAGCTTGGGGTCGAAACCCCGGGACCGAAGCCCCTCACCCTATAGGGCTCACACCCTTAGGGACATCGACACCTGCCGCCCGGCTTGAAGCCGACCGTCGCAACCGCCACATTCGTGGGATGCTGCAGAGGAGCGCCAAACCCGCCGTTGCGGTGGCGCCGCGTCGATGGGCGCTTTATAGGGGGAGCCGCCGGGCCGTGTCAACGGGATTCTTCAGAAAAATGACAGGCTCACGACACTGTTGATAAGCCGGGCCCGATCGAGAAGAAAGGCTGACCTATCAGTTGGTTAGCATTCCTGACCCAATTTCCGGACGCGATCGGGAGCCCTGCGGAGGCTTTGTCGCTCCCCTCCCGCCGGCCCTGCGCGACGGGGCCCGCGGCGCCCCCCGGAACGGCCCGCCGGCACGCTTCCGGGGCGCTTTCCGCGCCCTCCCGGCGCCCTGAAACGCAGGGTTTCCCGGGCCCGTCAGTGGTCCGACAGCACCACCTCGTCGTTCCACTCGCCCTCCACCTCCTTGACGACGACCTGCCCGCAGATCACCCGCCCCTTCGCGGGATCGAAGGTCAGGGTCGGGTTGCCGTGCAACTGCCAGCCCTTGTTGAGCGCCGCCGAGACGCGCTTGCAGAAGGCCTGGTCGTCCGGTCCGGTCAGGTAGCGATAGAGCTTCATCGAATGTTCCTGTCTTCCAATGTCGTCGTCCCGGCCGAAGCGCTGCGCCGAGCCGGTGTCGTTCCAGGGAGGGCGAAAGACCGATCCCGACTCGCGCCTGCGGCACGTCCGGGATGACAGCTAGCCGCGCGCCGCGATCGCGTCGGCCAGCGCCACGGTCCGGCGGGCGATGTCGGCATGCATGCGCTCGACCATACGCCCCTCGATCTGCACCACACCACTGCCGGCATTCTCCGGCCGGTCGAACAGCGCGATCAGCGCGCGCGCCTCCTCGACCTCCGCCGGCGGCGGCGAGAAGGCGGCGTTGCACGGCGCGATCTGGCTCGGATGGATCAGCGTCTTGCCGTCGAAGCCGAGGTCGGCCGCCTGCGCGCACTCGCGCGCAAAGCCCTCCAAGTCGCGGAAGGCGTTCCACACCGCGTCCAGCACCTCGACGCCGCCCGCCCGCGCCGCCAGCACGCAATGGGAGAGCCAGCTCGCCATCGGCGCCCGGCCGGGCACGATGCGGGCCCCGGTCTCCTTGGAAAGGTCGTTGGTGCCGAGCACCAGCACGGCCAGCCGCGTCGCCGGATCGCGCGAGGCCAGCGCGATGTCGAGCGCGCGCAGCACCGCCATCGGCGTCTCGATCATCGCCCAGACCCGCAGCGAGGGCGCCGCGCCGAGCGCGTCGAGCCGCCGCCCGGCCATCAGCAGCGTCTCCGGGTCGCTGACCTTGGGCAGCAGCACCGCGTCGGGCCCCGCCCCCTGCGCGCTCAGGCGGGCAACCATGCCGATGTCCTCCTCGAACCACGGCGTGTCGATGGCGTTGGTGCGCACCACCACCTCGCGTGGGCCGAAGCCGCCCTCGTCCAGCACCGTGGCGACCCGGGCGCGCGCCTCGCCCTTGGCGTCGGGCGCCACCGCGTCCTCCAGGTCCATGACGATGGCGTCGGCGGGCAGCGTCCGCGCCTTTTCCAGCGCGCGGGCGTTCGAGCCCGGCATGAACAGCACGCTGCGGCGCGGTCGGACGATTGTGGACATGATTCGCTCGGCTAATTGGCAGGAACAGGCGATGAGCCTATCCCGCTGGATGGCGGGCTGCCAATCGGACGCCGGACGCGTTCGGCCCGTGTTTCAGCGTGGGTAGAGACCATGGACGAGAATTTCGATGTGCTCATCGTCGGCGGGGCGATCATGGGCGCGGCGGCGGCCTATTTCCTCACCCTCGATCCGGCGTTTCGCGGCCGCGTCGGCGTCGTCGAGCGCGACACCAGCTTCGCGCACTCCTCGACCACGCTGTCGGCGGCCTCGCTGCGCCAGCAATTCTCGATCCCCGAGAACATCCGCATGTCGCTGTTCGGGCTGGAGTTCCTCAGGAGCGCCAGGGACCGCTTCGGGCCGGAGACCGATCTCGCCTGGCACGAGGGCGGCTACCTCATCCTCGCCAGCGCGGCGGGCCTGCCGATCCTTGAAGCCAATCACCGCGTGCAGCAGGCCGAGGGCGCCGACATCGCCCTGCTCGACCCGGCGCAGCTCGCCGCCACCTTTCCCTGGCTGAACGTCGAGGATCTCGCCGCCGGCGCCTATGGCCGCTCCGGCGAGGGCTGGTTCGACGCCCATGCCTTCCTCGCCTGCCTGCGCGGCGCGGCGAAGGCGCAGGGCGCGCATTTCATCAATGGCGAGGTGGTCGGCATCACCCGCGAGGGCGACCGCATCACCGGCGCCACGCTGGCGGACGGGCGCACGCTGGGCTGCGGCGCGCTGGTCAACGCCGCCGGCCCGCGCGCCGGGCGGGTCGCCGGCATGGCCGGCATCGCCCTGCCGGTGGAGGGGAAAAAGCGCTGCGTCTTCGTCGTGCATTGCCGCACGCCGTTGCCGAAGCTGCCGCTGCTGGTCGACCCCTCCGGCTTCTATATCCGCCCCGAGGGCACCTACCAGATCTGCGGCGCCCCGCCGCCGGAGGACAGCGACCCGGACGCCGACGGCGATTTCGAGGTCGACTGGTCGGTGTTCGAGGAAGGCATCTGGCCGAACCTCGCCCACCGCATCCCGGCGATGGAGGAATTGAAGGTCGTGCGCGCCTGGGCCGGGCATTACGAGATGAACCTGCTCGACCACAACGCCGTCATCGGCCCGCACCCGGAAGTGGCGAACTTCTATTTCATGAACGGCTTCTCCGGCCATGGCCTGCAGCAGGCCCCCGCCGCCGGGCGCGCCATCGCCGAATGGATCGTGCACGGGCGTTCCGTTTCGCTCGATCTCGACGTGTTCGGCTATGAGCGCATCCTCGCCGGCCGCCCGCACGCCGAGCTGAACATCATCTGAGCGCCACCAGCCGTCCGCGCGTCACCGTCATCCCATTGGCGGCGCCGTGCCCCATGGAGCTCGTCATCCCGGACGGCCGCAGGCCGATCCGGGATCGTCCGACAGGGGCGCAAAAGCGATGGGCGATCACGGCACCCGCTCCGCTCGGCCGGGATGACGGCGGCCGGCAGCCTCGTCCGGGACGAAAGCGGCTGATACGCTCGACATAACGAGAGCGGGAAAGGGAACGCGCCATGCGGGTCGCCGGGGTGGACGGCTGCAAGGACCGTCGCAACGGCGAAGGCGGCTGGGTGGCGGTGATCGTCGAGCCGGACGGCACGGCGCACGCCACCCGCATCAAGGCCCTCGCCGAACTGTTCGCCCGCCCCCTCGCCCCGGACATCGTCGCCGTCGACATGCCGATCGGCCTGCCCGACCACGTCGAGGCGAAGGGCCGCCCGCCGGAACGGCTGGTGCGCCCTCGCCTGGGCAGACGGCAGTCCAGCGTGTTCTCCATGCCCTCGCGCGCGGCGGTCTATGCCGGCGAGGACGCAACCGTGCCGGAAGCCGAGCGCTACCGCCACGCCTGCGCGCGTGCCCGCGCCACCTCCACGCCGCCGCGCGCAGTGGCCAGGCAGGGCTTCGCGCTGTTCCCCAGGATCATCGAGATCGACCGCTGGCTGCGCGAGACCCCGGCCCTGCAGGCGCGCGTCTTCGAATGCCATCCGGAGGTGAGCTTCTGGGCGATGAACGGCGGCACGGCCTTGCCCGAGCCGAAGAAGGCGAAGAACGCCCCCTTCCCGCCGGGCCTGGAGCTGCGCCGCCGGCTGCTGGAGGCCGCCGGCTTTCCGCCGGACCTGCTCTCGCCCTTCAGGGCGCACGAGCTGCGCGTGGGTCAGGACGACCTCATCGACGCCTGCGCCGCCGCCTGGACGGCGGGCCGCATCGCCCGCCACGCGGCGGAGAGCTTCCCCTCCCCGCCCGAGCGCGACGCGCACGGCCTGCCGATCGCCATCTGGGCGTGAACGGGTAGGACGTCATCCCGGACGGCCCGCAGGGGCCGATCCTGGATCGCGCAAACATTGGAGAACGATCCCGGCTCTACGGCTTCGCCTTCGGCCGGGATGACGCCTTGAGGCTACAGCCCCGCGCCGTCCACCACCGCCGAATCGGGACGGCGGAACACGCCGGCCTGGGCCAGCATCGCCTCCAGCCGATCCACGCCGGCGGCGGGGTCGAGCTTGTCGTTCTCGAGCACCAGCTCCGGCGCCGCCGGCGCCTCATAGGGCGCGTCGATGCCGGTGAAGCCGCGGATCTCGCCGGCCCGCGCCTTGGCGTAGAGCCCCTTGGGGTCGCGCGCCTCGCACACCTCGAGCGGGGTCGCGACATGGACCTCGAAGAAGTGGTCGCCGACGATGTCGCGCACCCGTCCGCGCGCCGCCGCCGAGGGCGACACCGCCGCCACCAGCACGATATGGCCGAGATTCTTCAGGAAGTTCGCCACTTCCGCGAGCCGGCGGTTGTTCTCCGCGCGGTCCTCCTCGGAGAAGCCGAGATCGCTGTTCAGCCCGGCGCGCAGCGTGTCGCCGTCGAGCAGCGTCGCCATGCCGCCGCGATGGAACAGCCGCCGCTCCAGCGCCCGCGCCAGCGTCGACTTGCCCGAGCCGGAAAGCCCGGTCAGCCACACCACCGCGCCGTCATGGCCGAAGCGGCCGATGCGCTCCTCGCTCGACATCGCCGAGGAGACCGGCGTGATGTTGCGCGCCGTCGCCGACCGCTCCACCTCGTTGTCGAGCACCGAGACGACGAGCCCGCCGCCGGCGATACGCCCGCCGAGCTCCAGCGCGATGCGCCCGGTGCGCGGGTTCAGCCCGTGCGGGTCGGCGGCGATCGGGCGCGACAGCACCAGATCGACCTCGCCGACCTGGTTGCGGCCGATGCCCTGCGACTCGGAAGTCGACAGATGGCCGGGGTCGATCACCTCATGCACCTTGCCGACGCTCGCCCGCACCTCCGACGTCGCGAGCCGGACGATCACCTGCGTCCCGGTCTCCAGCACCTCGTCGGCGAGCCAGAACAGGCGCACCCGCAGGCGCCGCGCCGCGTGCGGGCGCGAGGCCGGGGTCGAGACGATCTCGCCGCGCTCGACGAAGATCTCGCGGTCGAGCGTGATCGCCGCCGACGCGCCGGCCTTCAGCGCGGTCAGCTCCTGCCCGGCCGCGGGCGCCGGCCAGCTTTCGATGGTCTTCACCAGCGCGGTCTTGCCGGAGGGCTGGAAGACGATCTCATCGCCCAGCTTCAGGCTGCCGGTCTCGATCCGGCCCGCCACGATGCGCCGGTCGTCGAACTTGTAGACCGCCTGCACCGGCAGGCGCAGCGACAGGTCGCCGGGCGCGCGGGCCGGCTCAAAGCTATCGAGCGCCTCCAGCACGGTCGGCCCGGCATACCAGGGCGTACGCGCGCCGTGCCGGGAAACGCCGTCGCCCTCGCGGGCGGAGATCGGGATCACCACGCTGGCGCGGACGCCGAGATCGGCGAGATAGGCGGAAATCTCCGCCTCGATGGCGCGGAAGACGCCTTCGGCGAAATCCACCCGGTCCATCTTGTTCACCACCACCGCCACCTGCTTCACCCCGAGCAGGTGCAGCAGGTAGCCGTGCCGGCGCGTCTGGTCGCGCACGCCCTCGGCGGCGTCGATCAGCAGGAACGCCGCGTCGGCCTGCGCCGCGCCGGTGATCATGTTGCGCAGGAATTCCGCATGGCCGGGCGCGTCGATCAGGATGATGTCGCGCGAGGGCGTCTGGAAGCGGATCTGGCTGGTGTCGATGGTAATGCCCTGGTCGCGCTCGGCCTGCAGGCTGTCGAGCAGGAACGACCATTCGAAGGGCATGCCGCGCCGGGCCGACATCGCCTTGAGCTGTTCGAGCTTCTGCGCGGGGATGCCGCCGGTCTCGTGCAGCAGGCGGCCGATCAGCGTCGACTTGCCGTGGTCGACATGGCCGACGATGACGATGCGCACCAACTGCCGGTCGGCGGCGGCGACGTCGGGGGCGGCGGCGGCGGGAAGAGGCGTGACGTTGAGCGACATGACCGACCTCACAGATAACCGGCGACGCGAAGCCGCTCGAACGAATCCTCGGCTTCATGGTCCATGGCGCGGCCGGAACGCTCGGGCACCTTGGTCGTCGCCAGCTCCACCAGGATCTCGTCGATGGTCGACGCCTCCGACGCCACCGGGAAGGTGATGTCCTCGTCGCCGAGCGAGCGGTAGCGCTTGCCGTCCTTCGAGAAGTACAGCGGAATGACGGGAATATTCTCGCGCTTGGTGTAGGCCCAGATGTCGAGCTCGGTCCAATGCAGGATCGGATGCACGCGCAGATGGGCGCCCTGCGGCAGGGTCGCGTTGAAGTGATCCCAGAATTCCGGCGGCTGCTCGCGCACGTTCCAGTCGCCCTCCAGCCCGCGCGGGGAGAAGACGCGCTCCTTGGCGCGGGTCGCCTCCTCGTCGCGGCGGATGCCGGCGACCAGCGCGTCGAAGCCATACTTCTCCAGCGCCAGCTTCAGCCCTTCCGTCTTGCGCGCCGCCGAGCGGGTGGCCGGCGGCAGCGTCGGGTCCATCTGCTCCAGCGGCGGGCACGGGTCGACGCGCAGATCGAGCCCCCACTCTCCCGAGTAATGGTCGCGGAAAGCGTACATTTCCTTGAATTTCTTGCCGGTATCGACGTGAAGCACGGGGAACGGCACATGGCCGAGGAACGCCTTCCTCGCCAGCCAGATCATCACGTTCGAATCCTTGCCGAGCGACCAGAGCAGCGCCATGCGCTTCATCCGCGCGAAGGCCTCGCGGAAAATATAGATGCTCTGGGCCTCAAGCTCGTCGAGCCGGTCATCGGCAGTGGACATTGGTGAGATATCCGATTGCGCTCCGGTCATCGCCGGAGCTAATTACACGTAATTTACGTGCATTTATTTCTTTTGCACGTTCTAAATTGGTGTTATGCAGACCTACCCCATCCGTCAACAGGAATTTAAGCGGTCATGGCAGCGCCCCAGCAGCAGAAATTGAAGGTCAACGGCCCCGTCGCCGTCACCGCCAACCGGCTGACTGATGGCGCGGTCGTATGGCGCACGCGGCGCGGCGACTGGTCGATCGACCTCTCCGACGCGGCGATCGTGACCACCGCCGACGCCGCGATCGCCCTGCTGGCGGAAGCCGGCAAGCGCGACACCGACGCCGTCGGTTCCTATGTCGCGCCGGTGGTGGTGGAAACGGACGGTTCGGTGAAGCCGGGCAATCTGCGCGAACGCATCCGCGTCGACGGCCCGACCTTCGAACTGCCCCATTGAATTGGACGACGCACAAGGCCGATCACGACCATGTATGCCTATGACGAATTCGACCGCGCCTTTCTGGCCGAACGTGTCGCCGAGTTCCGCGACCAGGTCGGGCGCCGCCTCTCGGGCGCGCTGACCGAGGACGAGTTCAAGCCGCTGCGGCTGATGAACGGCGTCTATCTCCAGCTCCATGCCTATATGCTGCGCGTCGCCATCCCCTATGGCACGCTCAATTCCGATCAGCTGCGGCGCATGGCGCATGTCGCGCGCACCTATGATCGCGGCTACGGTCATTTCACCACCCGCCAGAACATCCAGTTCAACTGGATCAAGCTCGAGGAACTGCCCGAGGCGATGGCCGCGCTCGCCGAGGTCGGCGTCCACGGCATCCAGACCTCCGGCAACTGCATCCGCAACGTCACCACCGACCAGTGGGCCGGGGCGACGCCGGAGGAATGCGACGACCCGCGCATCTGGGCGGAGATCCTGCGCCAGTACTCGACCCTGCACCCTGAATTCACCTACCTGCCGCGCAAGTTCAAGATCGCCATCACCGCGGCCGCCCACGACCGCGCCGCCACCAAGGTACACGATGTCGGCCTGCGCCTGCACCGCAACGATCGTGGGGAGCTCGGCTTCGAGGTGCTGGTCGGCGGCGGCCTCGGGCGCACGCCCTTCGTCGGCAAGTCGATCCGCCCCTTCCTGCCGGTGCGCGAGCTGCTGAGCTACATCGAGGCGATCATGCGCGTGTACAATCAGTACGGGCGCCGCGACAACATCTACAAGGCGCGCATCAAGATCCTGGTGCACGAGATCGGCGCCGAGGAATTCTCCAAGGCGGTCGAGGCCGAATGGGCGGCGATCCGCGAGGGCGCGCTGCACCTCACCGACGAGATGATCGAGGAGATCCGCGGCCGCTTCATCTACCCCGCCTATCAGGCGCGGGAGGACGAGCCGGCCGAACTCGTCGAGGCGCTGGGCAACCCGCGCTTCGCCACCTGGTACCGCAACTCCGTGCACCGGCATAAGATGCCGGGCTATTCCATCGTCACCATCTCGCTGAAGCCGGTCGGCGCCCCTCCCGGCGACGCGACGGCGGACCAGATGGACGTGGTCGCCGATCTCGCCGACGCGTACGGCTTCCGCGAGATCCGCGTCGGTCATGAGCAGAATCTCTGCCTGCCCACCGTCGCCCAGCGGGACCTGCCGGAACTCTGGCGCCGGCTCGACGCGGCCGGGCTGGCGACGCCCAACGTCAACCTCGTCAACGACATCATCGCCTGCCCGGGCCTCGACTATTGCGCGCTGGCCAATGCCCGCGCCATCCCGGTCGCGCAGGAGATCGCCAAGCGCTTCGCCGACCTCGACCGTGCCCGCGGCATCGGCCGGCTGCACATCAACATCTCCGGCTGCATCAATGCCTGCGGCCACCACCATGTCGGCCATATCGGCATTCTCGGCGTCGAGAAGAACGGCCAGGAATTCTACCAGATCACGCTCGGCGGGCGCGCCGACGAGCATGCCCAGCTCGGCACCCTGCTCGGACCAGCCGTGTCCTACGAGCAGGTCCCCGGCCTGATCGAGGATGTCGTGGATACCTATATGGAATTGCGCGCCGGCCCGCAGGAACTCTTCATCGACACCGTCGCCCGGCTCGGCGTCGAGCCCTTCAAGGAGCGCGTCTATGCCGCTCATTGAGAATGGAAGCATCATCGAGGACCGCTTCGTCCGCGTCGGCGACGACGAGGCGCTGCCCGAAGGCGCGGCGGCGCTCGTCGGCATCGACCGCTTCCTGCGCGAAGCCGAGGCGCTGAAGGGCCGGCAGGCCCCGATCGGCGTGATCTGGCCGAACAACCGTCCGATCGCCGAGATCGAGCCCTATCTCGGCCAGCTCTCGCTGATCGCGCTCAATTTCCCGAGCTTCCGCGACGGGCGCGCCTACAGCCAGGCGCGGCTGCTGCGCGAGCGGCTCGGCTGGCACGGGCCGCTGCGCGCCATCGGCAACGTGCTGCGCGACCAGTTCCTGCTGATGGAACGCTCCGGCTTCGACCAGATCGAGGCGGTGAAGGTGGCCGACGCCGACGCCTTCGGCGAGGCGGTGCACCGTTACACCGTCTTCTATCAGCCCGCGACGGACGAGCGCCCCAGCCTGCTGCGCCAGCGCCTGGGCCGGACGATCTAGGAAACCCGCCAATGAGCATGGCCCAGCGCGCCGACACCGATTTCTCTCCCGCCACGCCCTGCACGGACGATGTGGGGGGGCTCGCCTGCGCGCTGGCGCAGGCCGGGCCGCAGGAGATCATCGCGGCCGCCGCCCGCGCCGTGGGGCCGGGCAGGCTGTGCCTGGTCTCCTCCTTCGGCACCGAATCGGCCGTGCTGCTCGCCTTCATGGCCGAGGTCGACCGCTCCCTCCCGGTCGTCTTCCTCGACACCGGCTGGCTGTTCGAGGAGACGCTCGCCTATCGCGACCAGCTCACCGCGCAGCTCGGCCTCACCGACGTGCGCTCGATCCCGCCCGACCCGGAACGGCTGGCCGCGCTCGACAGCGACCGCGACCTCTGGTTCTCCGACCCCGATGCCTGCTGCCGCATCCGCAAGGTCGAGCCGCTCGCCCGCGCGCTTTCCGGCTTCGGCGGCTGGCTGAACGGGCGCAAGCGCTATCAGGGCGGGCTGCGCGCCGCCATCCCTGTGGTGGAACGCGACGGCGCGCGGCTCAAGTTCAACCCGCTCGCCAATCTCGACCGCGCCGCGGTCGAGGCCGCGCACAAGCGGTTCGGCCTTCCCGACCACCCGCTGATGGCGAAGGGCTTCGCCTCCGTCGGCTGCATACCTTGCACCAGCCGCGCGGCGGCGGACGAGGACGCCCGTGCCGGCCGCTGGCGCGGCAAGGCCAAGACCGAGTGCGGCATCCACACGCTGCTCGACACGGTCGAGCGCTGAGACTGCCCCCCATCCCCGGGCCTGCCCCGGGGACCCAGCCCCGCGCCGCCGGGCGAGGCCGCGCCCACGCCGATAAGGGCCGCCCCGCCGCGAGACTCCCCGCCATCCCCCCGTCATCCCGGCCGAGCGGATGCGAGAGCCGGGATCGCGCGCGCCCCGTGCTCGGCGACGGCGAACGATCCCGGATCGTGCTCCGGGATGACGGGTCGGGGGCCGGCGCAGGCCGGGCATCATGAGGGCGGCCCCGCAGGTGCCCGTCCGAGCCGGCCAAGATCTATTTCCTATTAATTCTGTAGTTTTTATATTGACCCCGTCATTCCGGCGTGAAACTCTCTGCTCCACGTCCTTCATCGGCGCCGGGAGCGCTGCCGCGGAGAAGCCCACATGTCGTTCACTTTCAAGCCTGCGATCGCGGCCGCGCTCGTCGCCGCCCTCGCCGCGCCGCTCGCCGTCGCGCCGGCCGCCCGCGCCGCCGACGTCACCCTGCTCAACGTGTCCTACGACCCGACGCGCGAGCTCTACCAGCAGTTCAACAAGCTCTTCGCCGACAGCTACAAGGCCGAGACCGGCAAGAGCGTCGAGGTGAAGGCCTCGCATGGCGGCTCGGGCAAGCAGGCCCGCTCGGTGATCGACGGCCTCGACGCCGACGTCGTCACCCTGGCGCTCGCCTATGACATCGACGCCATCGCCGACAAGGGCTTCCTCGCCCAGGACTGGCAGACGCGCCTGCCGGACAATTCCTCGCCTTACACCTCGACCATCGTCTTCCTGGTGCGCAAGGGCAATCCCAAGTCCATCAAGGACTGGGACGACCTCGTGAAGCCGGGCGTGCAGGTCATCACGCCGAACCCGAAGACCTCCGGCGGCGCCCGCTGGAACTACCTCGCCGCCTGGGCTTACGCGCTGAAGACATACGGCTCGCAGGACAAGGCGAAAGCCTTCGTCGGCGAGCTCTTCAAGCACGTTCCCGTGCTCGACACCGGCGCGCGCGGCTCGACCGTGACCTTCACCGAGCGCGGCGTCGGCGACGTGCTGCTGGCCTGGGAGAACGAGGCGTTCCTGTCGAAGAAGGAACTGGGCGACGACAAGTTCGACATCGTCGTCCCCTCGCTCTCCATCCTCGCCGAGCCGCCGGTCGCCGTCGTCGACAGGAATGTCGACCGCAAGGGCACGCGGGACGTGGCGCAGGCCTATCTCAAGCTGCTCTACAGCAAGCAGGGCCAGAAGCTCGCCGCCGAGAATTTCTACCGCCCGCGCGATCCCGAGATCGCCCGGGAATATGAGAAGGTCTTCCCGAAGGTCGACCTCGTGACCATCGACGACCCGGCCTTCGGCGGCTGGCGCAAGGCGCAGAAGACCCACTTCTCCGACGGCGGCGTATTCGACCAGATCTACGCGAACTGACGACTTGCCTGCCAATCGCCAATCGGTCTTCCTGACCGGGATGCCGGGCCTGTCCGCAGGCCCGGCATCCGCCATGACATGACGCCGCCGGGAGCCGAGCCTTGAGCGAGACGACGCTGGACCGAACCACCCTGGCGGGAGCCCTGCCGCCGATGCCGGCGCGGCGCGCGCGCAGCGTCGTCCCCGGCTTCGGCCTGACGCTCGGCCTGACCCTGCTCTGGCTGTCGCTGGTCGTGCTCATCCCGCTGGCGGCGCTGTTCCTCAAGACCGCCGAGCTGCCGCTCGAGCGCATCGTCGCCATTCTCACGGCGTCGCGCACGCTGAACGCGCTGAAGATTTCCTTCGGCCTGTCGCTGGTGGCCGCCGCGGTCAATCTGGTCGTCGGCGCCGTCATCGTCTGGGCGCTGGTGCGCTACGAATTCCCCGGCCGGCGGGTGCTCGACGCGCTGATCGACATCCCCTTCGCCCTGCCGACCGCCGTCGCCGGCATCGCGCTCACCACGCTCTATGCCGAGAATGGCTGGATCGGCAGCCTGCTGGCTCCCCTCGGCATCAGGGTCGCCTTCACCCCGCTGGGCATCCTCGTCGCGCTCATCTTCATCGGCCTGCCCTTCGTGGTGCGCACGGTGCAGCCGGTGCTGGAGGATCTCGACCACGAGCTGGAGGAGGCCGCCGCGACGTTAGGGGCCGGGCGCTGGACGACGATCCGCCGCATCGTGCTGCCCGCCGTGCTGCCCGCCTTCCTCACCGGCTTCGCCCTCGCCTTCGCCCGCGCGGTCGGCGAATACGGCTCGGTGATCTTCATCGCCGGCAACCTGCCGAACGTGTCGGAGATCGCCCCGCTGCTGATCGTCATCCGGCTGGAGGAGTTCCGCTACGCCGACGCCACCACCATCGCCGCGACCATGCTGGTCGCCGCCTTCCTGCTGCTGTTCGTGATCAACGGCCTGCAGCGCTGGTCGCAGAGCCGCACCGGGAGGCTCGCATGAGTGCCGCGCCCGTGCGTGCCGCGCCTGGCCGTGCCGCTCCCGTGCGCGCCGTGCCCGTGCGCGACGAGCCCGCCATCGTGAAGTGGATCATCGTCGCCCTGGCGGTCGGCTTCATCGGCCTGTTCATCGTAGTGCCGCTGGTCAACGTCTTCGCGCAGGCCTTCGTGAAGGGCTGGCAGGCCTATTTCGCCGCCCTCGTCGAGCCGGACGCGCTGGCGGCGGTGCGGCTCACCTTGCTGGTCACGGCGCTGTCGGTGGGCGCCAACACGGCGATGGGCCTCGTCATGGCCTGGGCCATCACCAAGTTCGAGTTTCGCGGCAAGAGCTTCCTCATCACCCTCGTCGACCTGCCCTTCTCGGTGTCGCCGGTGGTCGCCGGCCTCGTCTTCGTGCTGCTGTTCGGCGCGCAGGGCATTTTCGGCCCGTGGCTGATCGACCATGGCTGGAAGATCATCTTCTCCTGGCCCGGCATCACGCTCGCCACCATCTTCGTCACCTTCCCCTTCGTCGCCCGCGAACTGATCCCGCTGATGCAGGAACAGGGCACGGCCGAGGAAGAGGCGGCGGTCACGCTGGGCGCCGGCGGCTGGCGCGTCTTCTCCCGCATCACCCTGCCCAACATCAAATGGGCGCTGCTCTACGGCGTGCTGCTCTGCAACGCCCGCGCCATGGGCGAGTTCGGCGCGGTGTCGGTGGTGTCGGGCCATGTGCGCGGCGAGACCAACACCATCCCGCTGCAGGTCGAGATCCTCTACAACGAGTACCAGTTCCAGGCGTCCTTCGCCGTCGCCTCGCTGCTCGCTTTGCTCGCCATTGTCACCCTGCTGGCCAAGACGCTGCTGGAGGCCCGGCTTGACGGCGGCGGCGGGCGCCACTGAGGGGCATCCGTGTCCCGGCCCAGCGACGCCGCAGGCGGAGCGCCGAGCCGGGATCCAGCGCAAGACTCCGCCGCAGGCGCTTCGGAAACAGATTCAGTGGCTTCGCCGAGTTCCCCCTGGATCCCGGATCGGTGCTGCACCTCGTGCAGCTTGTCCGGGAAACGTCAGAACAGATACAGCGCCGCGATGAAGCCGCCGACCAGCACCACGGCGAACACCGCCGTCACCAGGCCGAGCCGCCGCTCGATGAAGTCGCGCGCCGAGGGGCCGATCCAGTAGAGCAGCCCCGCCACCATGAAGAAGCGCAGGCCGCGGGTGATCGCTGAGAGCACGACGAACCAGAACAGGCTGTAATGGGCGAAGCCCGAGGTGATCGTCACCACCTTGTAGGGGATCGGCGTCAGGCCCTTGATCAGGATGATCCAGTGGCCGTAGCGCTGATAGGCCTGCGTGAACGCATCGACCTTGGCGCCGTAGCCATAGAGCTGGATCAGGAACTGCCCGACCGATTCATAGAGCAGCGCCCCGATGGCGTAGCCGGCCAGCCCGCCCACCACCGAGGCGAGCGTGCAGATAGCGGCATACCACCAGGCGAGGCTGGGCCGGGCGAGGCACATCGGCACCAGCATCACGTCCGGCGGCACCGGGAAGAACGAGCTTTCGGCGAAGGAGACGCCGGCCAGCGCCCAGGGCGCGGAAGGCCGCTCGGCGAGGTCGATCACCCATTGGTAGAGACGGCGCAGCATGACATCCTGCCGAAGGCTGGAAGGGTGGGGAAACGGCGGAGATAAGGACGCCCGCGCCTTACGAACGCCGGCGGCGGTCGAGGCGCGCCGGCTCGCCCGCGCCCTCGACGACGTCCCATAGCAGCGGCGCCGGCGCACCGGAATAGTCGGCCGGATACCTGTCCTTGCCGCCCGACGCCCGGCGCTTGGGCATCTTCTCGGCCATGCCGAGCAGCTTCTCGCGCCGGCGCATCTCGGCCCACACGTCCTCCGGCGCGATGCCGAGCTCGGCCCACAGCACGACGAGGTTGTAGATGAGGTCGGCGCTCTCGCGCACCGTCGCCGCCTTGTCGCCGATCACGCCGTCGAGCGCCACCTCGACCGCCTCCTCGGCGACCTTCTTGGCCATGACCGCCCGCCCTTTGCGGAACAGCCGCTCGGTGCGCGGGGAAGGATTGTCTCCCTTCCGCGTCGCGACCACGGCGGCATGCAGGCGGCGAATCGAATCAGTCATGCAGCGATCATAAATCCACTTCCATGACGCGCTTGTAGTGGAAAACGCCCGCGCGCCGCACCGGCATGCGCCTTCCCCTTCGCGGCGGATGGCGCTCCTGTGAACGCGCCGGCGTGGCTTTGTCTTTTGCGCCGCCGCATGGATCGGGTTATGCAGGAGGCGATGAGCCTGCTCATCGCAGGCCCACGCTGGAAACGGATACTCGAAGCGTGTCGAACCTTCCCCTCTTCCGCCCCCGCAAATGCCTCGCCTGGCTGGTGGCCGGCCTCCTTGGCGCCGGCCTTCTGGCGCCCGCCGCGGCGCATGCTACGCCGGCGCTCGTCATCGAGGTGCAGACCGGCAAGGTGCTGCTGGCGGAAGACGCGACCAAGCCCTGGTACCCGGCCTCCATCACCAAGCTGATGACCGCCTATGTCACCTTCAAGGCGCTGCGCGCGGGCCGGCTCACGCCGGAGACGCTCATCACCGTGACGGACAATGCGACGGCGCAGAAGCCCTCCAAGATGGGCTTCAAGGCCGGCACCCAGGTCACCGTCGACAACGCGCTCAAGATGATGCTGGTGAAGTCGGCCAACGACATGGCCGTCGTGCTGGCGGAAGGCGTCGGCGGCAACCTGCCGGCCTTCGTCGCCGAGATGAACGCCACCGCGCGCGAGCTCGGCATGACCGGCACGCACTACGCCAACCCGAACGGCCTGCCCGATCCCGACCAGGTCTCCACCGCGCGCGACCTCGCCATCCTCGCCCGCGCCATCTTCCTGAACTTCCCCGAGCAGGCCGACCTGTTCCGCATCCCGGCGATCAAGCTCGGCCCGGCCGTCATCCGCAGCTACAACAAGCTGATCGACCGCTATCCCGGCGCCGACGGCATGAAGACCGGCTTCATCTGCGCCTCCGGCTTCAACCTCGTCGCCAGCGCCACGCGCGGCGACCGCCATCTGCTGGTGGTCGTGCTCGGCACCGATTCCGGCAAGGCGCGCACCGAGCAGGCGGCGCTGCTGCTGGAGCGCGGCTTCCAGCAGTCCTGGAACATCTTCGGCTCGATGGCGCCGACGGTCGAAACGCTGCGCAACGAGGGCGGCGCGCCGGCCGATCTGCGCGCGCAGGTGTGCGGCGGCAAGCGCAAGAACACCGCCTCCGAGGCCGACGACGACAGCGGTCCCGCTCCCACCGGCTACGTCGCCGCCGGCATGAGCGATCTCGGCGACAACGTCACCGGCGCCAGCCTGCTGCAGAAGCTGCCGCCCTCCATGCCGCCGGTCGAGGTCTGGGTCGGCCCGGTGCCGAGCGCCGAGGCGCTCGCCGCCGCCTATCCGCCGCCGCCGGTGAAGAAGAAGCCCACCACCGCGAAGAAGCCGGCGAACAAGAAGGGGCCCACGACGGCGGTCATCGACCCGAACGATCCCGTCGCCGCGCCGAAGCCCAAGCCCGCCCCCAAGCCAAAGCCCTCGACCGCGCAGGCGGCGCCGAAACCTTCGCCCAAGCCGTTGCCGAAGCCGGCTCCCGCGCCTACCTATCCGGTCGTTCCTCCGCCGCCGCAATAGTGCCTCCCGGGCGCCGCGGCCTTCCCTCGTCGGCGCGCGGGCGCCGCGCCCGCACAGGATATCGACCATGAGCGAGGAGACCCGTCTCCCGCCGGAGCCCATTCCGGTCACGCTGCTCACCGGCTTTCTCGGTGCCGGCAAGACGACGCTGCTGAACGCCCTGCTGCAGCGGCCCGAGCTGGCCGACACCGCCGTGCTGATCAACGAGTTCGGCGAGATCGGCCTCGACCATCTGCTGGTCCAGCATTTCGACGACGCCACCGTGCTGCTCGCCTCCGGCTGCCTGTGCTGCACCATTCGCGGCGATCTGGTGGAAGGGCTGGAGCAGTTGCTGCGGCGCATGGACAACGGCGCCATTCCGCCGTTCCGCCGGATCGTCATCGAGACCACCGGCCTCGCCGATCCCGCGCCGATCCTGCACGTGCTGATGATGCACCCCTATCTGGTGCTGCGCTTCCGGCTCGACGGCGTGGTGACCGTGGTCGATGCGGTGAACGGCGCCGGCACGCTCGACGAGCATGCCGAATCCGTCCGCCAGGCCGCCATCTCCGACCGCATCGTGCTGACCAAGACCGATCTGGTCGACACGCCCGAGCGCGAGGCGAACCTCGCCGCGTTGCGCCGGCGCCTCGTCCGGCTGGCGCCCGGCGCGCCGGTGCTCGACGCCGCGCGCGGCGAGGCGACGCCGGCGGCGCTGTTCGGCGCCGGGCTGTACGATCCCGCGACCAAGATCCCCGACGTCTCGCGCTGGCTCGCCGACGAGGCGGTGGCGGCGGCGGAAGAGGCCGCGCGCGGCCATGCCCATGACGGGAGCGGGCACGACGAGAACCGCCATGACGACCGCATCCGCGCCTTCACCGTGGCGACGGAGGCGCCGGTCTCGGCCGCCGCCATCGACATGTTCCTGGAGCTGGTGCGCGGCACCCATGGCCCCAAGCTGCTGCGGCTCAAGGGCATCGTGAAGCTCGCCGAGGATCCCGAGCATCCGCTCGTGCTGCACGGCGTCCAGCATGTGCTGCACCCGCCGAGCCAGCTTCCCGCCTGGCCGGACGAGGACCGGCGCACACGTCTCGTGATGATCGTGCGCGACGTCGAGCCGGCGGTGATCCGCCGGCTGTTCGACGCCTTCATGGGGCTGCCGGTGGTCGACACGCCCGACCCGCGCGTCGTCGCCGACAATCCGCTGGCGCCGGCGACGCTGCGGCGCTGAGCGCGCGCCCTTGGTCGCCTACTGCCCCGGCAGCGGCGCGCCGTTGAGCAGCACCTGCGTGCCGCCGACGGGCGAGGCGGCAGCCGGCGCCCTGCTGCTTGCAGCCTGTGAGGTGGCAGCAGCGCCGGCAGCGGTGCTTGCAGTGGCGGTTGCAGCCGCCTCGGCAGCCTCGGCCCGCGTATCCGGCACGGCGATCACCATCGCCCAGTAGACGCTGTACTTGCTGCGCGGCGCGCGCACCGCGGCGATGCCGAGCCGCGTCGCCCCGGCCATCAGCATGTTCTTGTTGTGCGAGGGCGAGTCGCGCCAGCCGGAGAAGGCCTCGGCCAGCGTGTGGTAGCCGGCGCCGACATTCTCCGCCGCCTTGAGCCCGCTGAAGCCCGCCGCCTTCAGCCGCGTGGTGAGCCCGCGCCCGCCAATGTCGTGCGAGAGCTTGTCGGCGGAGGCCATCGCCTTGGCCTGCCGCTCGGCCACCGTCATCAGCACCGGGTCGATGGTGACGGCCGGCAATCCGCGGCCGCGCCGGTAGTCGCTGATCAGCGCGGCCGCCGCCTGCGGGTCGAGCGCGCCGCCCTTGGAGATGTTGGCGTAGAAGGTCTCGTCGACCGGCGTCACCGCGGGTCCGGCGGCGCAGCCGCCGAGCAGCAGCGGCACCAGCAGCATTCCGGCGAGGCGCTTCATCAGGAAGGAGGACATGGGGTTCTCTCGAAGGGAGGAAGTCGCGCGGAGCGGAGGTCTTGCCGGCCGGGCCTCGGGCATGTGGGTCGGTCAGGTGTCGTCGTCGCCGCTCGCCTCGTCGCCGCTCGCCTGGTCGCCGATGCGCCCGCCGCGATAGACGTTCCAGGGCGTATAGGGAATGCCGATCTTGCCCGTCTTCAGGCGGTCGAGTACGGCGAAATGCAGGTCGCTCTTCACGGTCAGCGCGTAATCGACATTCGCCACCACGCACCGCAGCTCGAATTTCAGGTAGCTGTCGCCGAACGCCATCAGGAACACGCGCGGCGGCGGACTGCGCAGCACCTGCGGATGATCGCAGGCGCAGCCGATGAGGATGTCGCGCACCTCGTCGGCGTCCGCATCATAGGCGACGTTGACCGCCACGATCACCCGGCCCGTGGTGTTGGCGTGGGTGAAGTTCTTCACCATGCCGGTGATGAGGTCGGAATTGGGGATCAGCACCGCCGCGCGGTCGAAGGTCTCGATCTCGGTGGCGCGCACGCTGATGCGCCGCACATAGCCTTCCTCGCCCTTCACCGAGATGGTGTCGCCCACCCGGATCGGCCGCTCGGCCAGCAGGATCAGCCCCGAGACGAAGTTCGAGACGATGGATTGCAGGCCGAAACCGATACCGACCGAGAGCGCACCGGCGACCAGCGCGATGTTCTCGAGGTTGAGCCCGAGCTGGCCCATCGCCATGGCGATCACGGTGATCGAGCCGATATAGCCGATGATGGTGGCGATCGAGTTCTGCAGGCTCTGGTCGAACGCCGTCTTCGGCAGGATCGCCACCGCGAACCAGCGCTGCACCGCGCGGGCGATGACGATGCCGATCACCAGGAACAGCACCGCGCTCAGTATGTCGCCGATGGAGATCGTGGAACTGCCGATGGTGAAGCCGAAGGTGGCGCGGCGCGCGAGATCGGCGAGGTCCGAGGTGGAGGTGCCGAAGGTGCCCACCACCACGACCACGATGCCGATGATCGCCACCGCCTTCAGCAGCCCCGCCACCAGCACGGCGAGCAGTTCGAGGCTCGCCGGGCGCACGCCGAGCGTCTTCGCCGCATGGCGCGCCCGCGGGCCGGTGGCGAAGGCATCGATGAACACCGAATTGATCAGCGCCACGACGAGATAGAGCGTGCCGGCCATGACCACCGCGACCAGCGCGCGCGAGGCCAGGAAGGTGGCGAAGGTCACATAGCCGCCGACCAGCGCGCCGAGGATGGTAAGATTAAGTACCCAGAACGGAAACCGGATCCAGTTCAGCAGGCCCGCCGAGGGGCCGTCCTTGCCATCCTGGGATTTGCCATCGTCGGCTTTGTCGTCCTGGAGCTTGCCGTCCTGGAGCTTGCCGTCCTGGGGCGTGCGCTCATTGGCATCGTCGTCGCCATCGCCGGAGAGCGCGTTGAGCGCACGCATGCTGCGCGCCGCCACCAGCACCAGGCAGAGCGACATCGTGGCGCTGGTCGCCACCGAGAGCGGCACCGGAGCCACCAGGGCGCGGTGCACGGCGGCGAGCAGCGCCGCCGCACCGAGGATCCACAGTCCGACCGCCGCATGGCCGTAGATCAGCCGGACCATGGCGTCCGAGAGCGGGACGACGCGGCGCTGGGGCTCGCCGGGCGCCAGCGCGCCATCCAGCAGGCCCCGGCCGACGGCAACGATGAGGACCGCGAGGAGGAGGCCATCGGCGATTTCGTTGACACGCGCCGGCAGCAGATCGAAGCCGTTCAGCAGGGCCATCACGGCGGCGGCCGCCGCCGGTGCCGCCGCCATCCGCAACAGGGCGACCAGAGCGGAAAGCCCGCAGGCCCGCAGCCGCGAGAGCGGCTCGCCCTGCACGCCAAGCTCGGCGCGGTGCAACGGCCGCGCGAGCACGCTGCGCGCTAGGAAGATCAGCCCGATGATCGCCAGCGCACCGAAGGCGACCGCGATCTGGCCGAGCGGCGGCATGCGCGCATTGGCGTAGGCGGCCCAGTCGTTCAGCAGATAGTTGATGCCGCGCACTTCGCCCGGCACCGCCGCCGCCGCCGCCAGCCACAGCGAGGGGTCGAGGATGCTGTGGGAGCGCGCCAGCAGCGTGTCGGTGAACAGCGCCCGGCGGCGGCTGGTGACGCGGTCCGAGAGCTGGTCCGCCCGCACCTTCAGCAGCTTGGCCTGCTTCAGCACCGCGTCGAGCTCGGTGGCGCGCGCGGTGAGCGTGTCGCGCTCGGAAACGATGGAGCCGTCTTCCGGCGGGGCATCGGCCGCCGGCTTCGGGCCGATTTCCTTGACGCGGTGGTTGAGATTGGCCAGCAGCGGCTCAAGCGCGGCAATGCCGGCGGCGAGATCGGTGCGCACCGGATCGAGCCGGTTGCGCAATTCGTCGAGGTCGATCGAGCGCAGCCCGTCGCGCCCCAGCCCCGCTTCGACGCCATCGACGATGGCGCGCTGGCCCTCCAGCTTCTCCTGCACCTGCTGCTGCTCGACCGGGATCTGTGCCCAGCCGGCGCCGGCGCAGATGAGAAAGGCGAGGGCGACCAGCGCGGCCGCCGCAAGCGCGAAGGCGCGCGGGACGAGCGAACGGGCGATCGCACGCATCAGGTGGCGCCCATGGGGCGCAGCGAGACGGTCGCCGATGGCAGGATCGGGTGCGGCAGGGCTGAGAAACATCGTCCAGGGCGAATTGGAGGCAAAGGCCACCCTGTCTCATGCCCGATCAAGGCCAAGTCAAGGCGTGGCGCGTCGGTGATCCGCCGCACGCATCGTCCGCCCGCGCCGAACGCGGGCCGACGTCAGTTGCCGCGCATGTTCGGCGGCAGCATGCGTTCCTGGAGATCGAAGGCCGAGGAGAAGATGGCGAAGATGTCACCGAGGAATTCGCGGGTCTGCGAGAACAGCGTGGCGCGCGGCGCGCGCATGCGCCCGACCATCTCCTCGTCGTCGAGCTTCAGCTCGGCGGCGTGGTGCACGGCGAGGTGCTTCATCGGGCTGTTATTGGGCAGGAACACGACCTGCAGTTCCTCGATGCCGCGATTCTGCGCCAGCAGCACGAGATGGCGCATCAGGGCCGAGCCGATGCCCTTGCCCTGCCACGGCCGCTCGACGCTGAAGGCGGCCTCGGCGGAGGTCGGCTTGCCGGCGCGCTTGGTCAGCGGATGCAGCTCGGCGACGGCACGCAGCTCGCCATCGACGAAATAGCCCACCGCGCTCGCATCGCCCGAGACCACGCGGTTGGCGTGCCGGGCGAGCGAATTGTCGGAGACCACGCCGCCAAAGCGCATGAAGCGGCTCAGCGGGTCCAGACGCAGCAGATGTTCCAGCAGAAGGTGCCGCTCCGCCGGCAGAAGCTTGCGGATATGGCCGTCGGGCCGCTCGCCGGCAGGGGCATGCGGGGCGAGAGCGGGCTCGACACGGCCCTCCGTCACGGAAGCATTTGCGGAAACTGTCATGGCTTGGCCTGGTTGGACCGCCTGTCGTTACTGCGGTGCAGCATAAATATGCGCACCGCACAACAATGCAACTCCTGCGCCTGCATGGCTCGCATGCGACATCGACGAGCCGGCGCCCACTCTACGCCTCATTCAGACGGCGGCCAATGCAGTGGAATTACCGGCCGCCGCGCTCCGGCGGCGACCTCAGCGGCTGGCGCTGAGCGCGCGGCTCTTGCCGACCACTTCCGTGATCGCCTGGCGCAGCGAGCCCTCGGCGGTGAGGCCGAAATTGTAGTGGCTCATCGAGAACGGCCCCACCTTGCCGGGATGGGCCGAGCGGAAGCCGACATAGACGCCGAGAAAGGCTCCGTCGGTCGACAGGATCGCGGCGCCCGACACGCCGCCCTCGGCGTCGCAGTCGATCGCCACCTCGCGCAGGCCGCTCGCCGTCGTCGCCGTCACCTTGCGGGCGCGGCAGTTCTGCAGCGAGTAGCTCTCCTGCCCGCCCGCCCGCGCCGCCGCCGCGAGCACGATCTCGCCGGGCACGCTCATGGTCCTGGCCGGCATATAGGGCTTGGCGCCGCTGACCGCGGTAGCGAGCGGCACCACCGCCCAGTCCTTCACCGCCGGCTCGGCATAAGGCTCGCGCGCGCCGCACACGACCTTGTCGACGTCGATCGGCACCACCTGCCGGCGCCCGCCCGCGGTGATGTCGAAGGTGCAACTCGTGCCCCGGCCGCGCGGCTCGCCGCCAGGGGCGAACAGCACATGCGCCGCCGTCACCAGCACGTTGCCGGAGCCGACGAGTTGGCCGGTGCCCACCGCCGAACCGCAGCGCACCAGCCCGGTGGCGCCGAAGCGCGAGGCCACCGTCGCCGCGCTCATGCCGTTGGCGACGGCATATTCGTCCCGCGTCAGGCGGCTGTCCTCATCGATGACGATGGCGGAGGATGGCAGGTTGGGACCCGTCGCGCTCTTGCGCTCCAGTGCCGAAGCCGCATCGAGCGGCGAGGCGAGGCCGCACACCGTGAGAACGATCAGGCAGATCTCCGGAACCGCCCTGCCGACCTTGCTAACGCACCGCAAATGCATCCGGGCTCCGCCCTGGCTCATGGACAGGTCGACTTTGCGGGAACGACCATGACAGCGTCAAGGCAAGAGACGAACAACGCGATGGCAACATGCACGGTTCCCGCAACTCAGCCATGCATTTCTTGCATGGACGAGGCACCCGGCACGGATTGCGGACGGCGCCGCGTGCCCTGCGAGGTCCTGTCCGGTTCGCGCCGGGGGGGGGACGATCCCGCGATCGCGGACAGCGCGGAGCTTGCTGCACGCGCCCTCTGCGGCTAAGCGTGCGCTGCAACATTGCGGGGGTGGCCCGATATGGTGGAAACGGTGGCGGCGGAAGCCGGCGGTTCGGTGCTGGCGGCGCGGTATGTCGCCCGCATGGCGGCCGGCGACATCCTGCCCGATCCCGGGCAGGCAAAGGTGGTCGCCGCCCTCGCCCAGCTCGAGCAGCGCATCGCGAGCCGGCGTCTGGCGCGCAAGTCCTCCGCCCTCGGCTGGCTCTTCGCCCGGCGCGAGGACACCATCCCGAAGGTGCGCGGGCTCTACATCCACGGCTCGGTCGGACGCGGCAAGACCATGCTGGTCGACCTGTTCTACGAGAGCGTCGCGGTCCGCAAGCGCAAGCGCCGCGCGCATTTCCACGAGTTCATGGCCGACGTGCACGCGCGCATCTTCCAGGTGCGCGCCGACATGAAGCAGGGCCGCCTCAAGGACGCCGACCCGATCGCCATCGTCGCCGCCGCGCTCTACGAGGAAGCGTGGCTGCTGTGCTTCGACGAGTTCCACGTCACCGACATCGCCGACGCGATGATCCTCGGCCGCCTGTTCGAGAAGCTGTTCGACCTCGGCGTCGTCATCGTCGCCACCTCCAACGTCGCGCCGGAAGACCTCTACAAGGGCGGCCTCAACCGCGCGCTGTTCCTGCCCTTCATCGCCATGATCGCGCAGCACATGGAGGTGGTGCGCATCGATTCGCCCACCGACTACCGCATGGAGAAGCTCGGCGGCGCGCGCACCTGGTACGTGCCGGCCGCGCACGAGACCATGGCCGACGTCGACCGCGAGATGGACAAGGTCTGGCACCGCGTTGCCGGCATCGACGGCGGCGCCCCGGCGCGGATCTCCTCGGGCGGGCGCAGCATCGCCGTGCCGCGCGCGGGCGGCGGCGCGGCCCGCTTCTCCTTCGAGGATCTGTGCGGCGCGCCGCTCGGCGCCACCGACTATCTGCGTCTTGCCCGCGCCTACCACACGCTGGTCATCGACCACATTCCCCAGCTCGACCAGGACCGGCGCAACGAGGCCAAGCGCTTCATCACGCTGATCGACGAGCTCTACGAGAAGGGCGTGAAGGTGGTCGCCTCGGCTCCCGCCGAGCCGGAGCGGCTCTATCTCGGCACCGAGGGGGCGGAGGCGTTCGAATGGGCGCGCACCGTCTCGCGGCTGCACGAGATGCGCTCGGACGACTATATTGCGCGTCCGCACGGCCGCGGCGACTCGCAGGCCAGCGGCAACACGACGGGCCTCGTCGAGACCTGACACCGAGGATTGAACCGCGCCACCGCGCGGCCAAATCTGCTAGTCCCGCCACGTCAGCACGGACGCTCCCGGCATGAGCAGTCGTCCCCATTCCAAGCACGAGACGCCGCCGCACACATGCGCGCTCACCGGGCACATCGTGTCGGCGCGCGACGGCGTGCGGCTCGACATGCTCCGCCCGGCGATGGCCGACCACATCCGGTCCATGCATCCCGACCTGCCGGAAGACGCCTATATCTCCCGCGCGGCCCTCGCCAAGGAGCGCGCCGCCTACATCGCCGCCACGCTGCAGGCCGAGCGCGGCGACCTCAGCCAGCTCGACCACGACGTCATCGAGAGCCTGGCCGCCAACGACATCCTCACCGAGAATGTCGAGGAGGAGATCGAGAGCGGCCGGACCTTCGGCGAACGCGCCGCCGATGCCATCGCCTCCTTCGGCGGCAGCTGGACCTTCATCATCTCCTTCGTGGTCTTCATCAATCTCTGGATGGCGCTGAACGTCGCCGGCGCGCTCGGCGCCTTCGACCCGTTCCCGTTCATCCTGCTGAACCTCGTGCTGTCCTGCGTCGCCGCCCTTCAAGCGCCCGTCATCATGATGAGCCAGAAACGACAGGAGGCGAAGGACCGCCGACGCTCGGAGAACGACTACCGGGTCAATCTCAAGGCCGAACTGGAGATCCGCCACCTGCACGAGAAGATGGACCACATGCTCACCCGTCAATGGGAGCGTCTTGCCGAGATACAATCGATACAGATCGAGCTGATGGAAGATCTCGCCAGCCGGCGGCGCTAAAGCCTGCGTATTCAGTATACCAATGTTCTGACCGAAAGTCGTAGTCGACCGTATTTACGCTGACGGCCTTCATCGCTTGAACCAAACGACGATAAGGTCTATCGGAACCCCCGCGCGGCGGAGCGCCGCACCCTCCCCTCGGAAAGTCAGGAAATCTCATGGCTCGAGCAAAGATTGCACTGATCGGGGCTGGCCAGATCGGCGGCACTCTCGCCCTTCTCGCCGGTCTCAAGGAACTCGGCGACGTCGTTCTTTTCGACGTGGCGGAAGGGATCCCGCAGGGCAAGAGCCTCGACATCTCGGAAGCTGCACCGGTGCTCGGCTTCGACGCCGAATTGGTGGGGACCAACGGCTATGAGGGCATTGCAGGCGCCGACGTCGTGATCGTCACCGCCGGCGTGCCGCGCAAGCCCGGCATGAGCCGCTCCGACCTGCTCGGCATCAACCTCAAGGTGATGGAGCAGGTGGGCGCCGGCATCAAGACCTACGCGCCCAACGCCTTCGTCATCTGCGTCACCAACCCGCTCGACGCCATGGTGTGGGCGCTGCAGAAGGCCTCCGGCCTGCCGACCAGCAAGGTCGTGGGCATGGCCGGCGTGCTCGATTCGGCGCGCTTCCGCTTCTTCCTGGCCGACGCGTTCGACGTCTCGGTCGAGGACGTCACCGCCTTCGTGCTTGGCGGCCATGGCGACGACATGGTGCCGCTGGTGCGCTACTCCGGCGTCGCCGGCATTCCACTGCCCGACCTCGTCAAGATGGGCTGGACCTCGCAGGAGAAGGTCGACGCCATCGTCGACCGCACCCGCAAGGGCGGCGGCGAGATCGTCAACCTGCTCAAGACCGGCTCGGCCTTCTACGCGCCGGCCGCCTCGGCCATCGAGATGGCGACCTCCTATCTCAGAGACAAGAAGCGCCTGCTGCCCTGCGCCGCCTATCTCACCGGCCAGTACGGCGTGAAGGACCTCTATCTCGGCGTGCCGGTGATCGTCGGCGCCAACGGCGTGGAGCGCATCGTCGAGATCGAGCTCGACGGCGCCGAGCGCGCCATGCTCGACAAGTCGATCGCCTCCGTCCAGGAGCTGGTCGGCGAGTGCCAGAAGATCGCGCCCGACCTCGGCAAGTGAGGACGGAACGCCGCGCGCCCTCGGCGTGCGGCGGGCCTCGGGATCGGATGTCGCGAGGACGTGAACGGCCTTCGGGCCCGATGATGGCGGCGGGGATCGCCCCGCCGCTGGCGGCGCCCTACGGTGGTGCCGATATTGCTTGTGGGTGATGCGATGCGTTTTCGCATCCCAGTGCCGCATTCCTGCGGCATTCCCGACGTGAATACGAGAGCTATATAGGACGACCCGACTTTCGCTCCGCTCTCCGGAGCACCGCAGTGAGCCCGGGGCACCGGCTTCTGGCGATCTTCGGCAAGAAAGCACTGCCACTGGACCCGAGATGGTCCCCCAGGAGCCGACTATGTCGCGCGCGGACGTGAACGAGACCTTCCTCAACACCTCTTTCCTCTACGGAGCCAACGCGGCCTGGATCGAGGATCTCTATGCCCGCTTCGAGGCCGACCCCAATTCGGTGGACGCCGAGTGGCAGGCCTTCTTCGCCGGGCTGAAGGATGCCCCGGCCGACGTGGAGAAGAGCGCCCGCGGCGCCTCCTGGAAGAAGCAGGGCTGGCCGATCCACGCCAATGGCGAGCTGGTCTCGGCCATGGACGGCAACTGGATCGAGCTGGAGAAGGCGGTCGGCGAGAAGGTCAAGGCCAAGGCCGCCGAGAAGGCGCAGAAGGCCGGCGTCGAGCTGACCTCGGCCGACGTGCAGCAGGCCACCCGCGATTCGGTCAAGGCGCTGATGATGATCCGCGCCTACCGCATGCGCGGCCACCTGCACGCCAAGCTCGACCCGCTCGGCCTCGAGCCGGTGCGCGCCGCGCCCGAGCTCGACCCGACCTCCTACGGCTTCCGCGAGGCCGACCTCGACCGGCCGATCTTCATCGACCACGTGCTCGGCATGGAGTTCGCCACCGTCCGCCAGATGGTCGCCATCCTCCAGCGCACCTACTGCCACACGCTCGGCGTCGAGTTCATGCACATCTCCTCCCCCGAGGAGAAGGCGTGGATCCAGGAGCGCATCGAGGGGCCGGACAAGGAGATCACCTTCACCCGCGAGGGCAAGCGCGCCATCCTCAACAAGCTGGTGGAGGCCGAGGGCTTCGAGAAGTTCCTCGACGTCCGCTACACCGGCACCAAGCGCTTCGGCCTTGACGGCGGCGAGAGCCTGATCCCGGCGCTCGAGCAGATCATCAAGCGCGGCGGCAATCTCGGCGTGAAGGAGATCGTGTTCGGCATGGCCCATCGCGGCCGCCTGAACGTGCTCACCCAGGTGATGGGCAAGCCGCACCGCGCGCTGTTCCACGAGTTCAAGGGCGGCTCCTGGGCGCCCGACGAGGTCGAGGGCTCCGGCGACGTGAAGTATCACCTCGGCGCCTCGTCCGACCGCGAGTTCGACGGCAACCAGGTCCACCTGTCGCTCACCGCCAACCCGTCGCATCTCGAAATCGTCGACCCGGTGGTGCTCGGCAAGTGCCGCGCCAAGCAGGACCTGCTCGGCGACGGCGAGCGCACCCAGGTGCTGCCGCTGCTGCTGCACGGCGACGCCGCCTTCGCCGGTCAGGGCGTGGTGGCCGAATGCCTCGGCCTGTCGGGACTGAAGGGACACCGCACCGGCGGCTCGATCCACTTCATCATCAACAACCAGATCGGCTTCACCACCTATCCGCGCTTCTCGCGCTCCTCGCCCTATCCGTCGGACGTGGCGAAGACCATCGAGGCGCCGATCTTCCATGTCAACGGCGACGACCCCGAGGCCGTGACCTTCGCGGCCAAGATCGCCACCGAGTTCCGCCAGCGCTTCCGCAAGCCGGTGGTGGTGGACATGTTCTGCTACCGCCGCTTCGGCCACAATGAGGGCGACGAGCCGGCCTTCACCCAGCCGCTGATGTACAAGGCCATCAAGCAGCACCCGTCCACGCTCGAGCTCTATGCCCGCAAGCTCGAGGCCGAAGGCGTCATCGAGCCGAACGAGATCGACGCGATGCGCGCCGAGTGGCGCTCCCGCCTCGACACCGAGTACGAGGCGGGCCAGGCCTACAAGCCGAACAAGGCCGACTGGCTCGACGGCCGCTGGGCCGGCCTCAAGGCCGCCGCCGCCGAGGACGATCCGCGCCGCGGCGTCACCGGCGTCGCGCTCGACGTGCTGCGCGAGATCGGCGACCGGATCACCACCGTGCCGGAGGGCTTCCACCTCCACCGCACCATCCAGCGTTTCCTCGACGCCCGCCGCAAGGCGATCCTCGAGGACGGCGCCGGCATCGACTGGTCGACGGCGGAGGCGCTCGCCTACACCACGTTGCAGCTCGACGGCCACCCGGTCCGCCTGTCCGGCCAGGATTGCGAGCGTGGCACCTTCTCGCAGCGCCATTCGGTGCTGATCGACCAGGAGAACGAGGAGCGTTTCACCCCGTTCAACCATGTCCGCGAGGGCCAGGCCCATTACGAGGTCATCAACTCGATGCTCTCGGAAGAGGCCGTGCTCGGCTTCGAATATGGCTATTCGCTCTCCGAGCCGAACGCGCTGACCCTGTGGGAGGCCCAGTTCGGCGACTTCGCCAACGGCGCGCAGGTGATCTTCGACCAGTTCCTGTCGTCGGGCGAGCGCAAGTGGCTGCGCATGTCCGGACTCGTCTGCCTGCTGCCGCACGGCTATGAGGGCCAGGGTCCCGAGCACTCCTCGGCCCGCCTGGAGCGCTATCTGCAGATGTGCGCCGAGGACAACATGCAGGTCGCCAACTGCACCACCCCGGCGAACCTGTTCCACATCCTGCGCCGGCAGCTCAAGCGCGACTTCCGCAAGCCGCTGATCCTGATGACGCCGAAGAGCCTGCTGCGCCACAAGCGCGCCGTCTCCCGGCTCGACGAGATGGCGGCGGGCACCTCGTTCCACCGCGTGCTGTGGGACGATGCCGACAATGCCTCCGGCCACAAGCTGCCCGAGGCGATCAATCTGAAGCCGGACGGCGAGATCCGCCGCGTCGTGCTGTGCTCGGGCAAGGTCTATTACGACCTCTACGAGGAGCGCGAGCGCCGCGGCATCGACGACATCTACATCCTGCGCGTGGAACAGCTCTTCCCCTTCCCGCTCAAGACGCTGGCGCAGGAGATCGGCCGCTTCAAGCAGGCGGAAGTCGTGTGGTGCCAGGAAGAGCCGAAGAACCAGGGCGGCTGGGCCTTCGTGCAGCCCTATCTGGAATGGGTGCTCGAACAGGCCGGCTCGGCCTCGTCGCGTCCGCGCTACACCGGCCGTCCGGCCTCCGCCGCCACGGCGACGGGCCTGATGTCCAAGCATCTGGCGCAGCTCAAGGCGTTCCTGCAGGACGCCCTGGGCTGACCATCCGCAAGACCTGAGTCTGCAAGACCCGAGGGAGTGCCGGCCGCACGGCTGGCAAACGGTGAGGAAGAACGAGCATGGCCACCGAGATCCGCGTTCCGACGCTGGGCGAATCGGTCACCGAGGCAACCATCGGCAAGTGGTTCAAGAAGGCGGGCGACGCCGTCGCCGCCGATGAGCCCATCGTCGAGCTGGAGACCGACAAGGTCACGATCGAGGTGCCCGCGCCGGCGGCCGGCGTGCTCTCCGAGATCATCGCCAAGGACGGCGAGACGGTCGGCGTCGGCGCGCTGCTCGGCTCGATCGGCGAAGGCGGCGCGGCGGTCCGTTCGGCGCCGGCGGCGCCCGCCAAGCCCGCAGCTCCCGCGGCCCCCGCTCCCGAGGCTCCCAAGGCCGCCGCTCCGGCGCCCGCCATGCCCGCCGCCGCCTCGAACGGCCCGGCGGTCGCCAAGCTCGCCAATGAGAGCGGCCTCAACCCGGCCCTGCTCGCCGGCTCCGGCAAGGATGGCCGCGTGACCAAGGGCGACATGCTGGCGGCCATCGCCACCGCCCCGGTCCCCGCCGCTCCTGCCCCGGTCGCCGCCCGCGCGCCCTCCAGCGCGGACGACGCCGCGCGCGAAGAGCGCGTGAAGATGACCAAGCTGCGCCAGACCATCGCCAAGCGGCTGAAGGATGCGCAGAGCACGGCCGCCATGCTCACCACCTTCAACGATGTCGACATGTCGGCGGTGATGAGCCTGCGCGCGCAGTACAAGGACGTGTTCGAGAAGAAGCACGGCGTGAAGCTGGGCTTCATGGGCTTCTTCACCAAGGCGGTGATCCAGGCCCTCAAGGACGTGCCCGAGGTCAATGCGGAAATCGACGGCACCGACCTCGTCTACAAGAACTACTACCATGTCGGCATCGCCGTCGGCACCAACAAGGGCCTCGTCGTGCCGGTGGTGCGCAATGCCGACGAACTGTCCATCGCCGGCATCGAGAAGGCCATCGCCGGCCTCGGCCGCAAGGCCCGCGACGGCAAGCTCGGCATCGAGGACATGCAGGGCGGCACCTTCACCATCACCAATGGCGGCATTTACGGCTCGCTGATGTCGACCCCGATCCTCAACGCGCCGCAGTCCGGTATTCTCGGCATGCACCGCATCGAGGAGCGCCCGGTCGTGGTCAAGGGCCAGATCGTCGCCCGCCCGATGATGTATCTGGCGCTGAGCTACGATCACCGCATCGTCGACGGCAAGGGCGCCGTGACCTTCCTGGTGCGCGTCAAGGAAGCCCTGGAAGACCCGACCCGCCTCGTGCTGGATCTGTGACCGGAACCTGATCTTCGGCGGAGAAGACAATGACCTACTTCAGCGAATTCGCGGCGCTGATGGCCGTATTTTCGGTGGTGATCGTCGCGCCGGGGGCGGATTTCGCCCTCGTCGTCCGCCAGAGCGTGGTGCATGGCCGGCGCGCCGCGCTCGTCACCAGCTTCGGCATCGGCGCCTCGCTACTGTTCCACATCAGCTACACGCTGCTGGGCATCGGCCTCGTCGTCTCGCAGTCGCTGACGCTGTTCGCGCTCATCAAATGGCTGGGCGTGGCCTATCTCCTCTATCTCGGGGTGAAGTCGTTCTTCGACAAGCCGCTGGAGATCGACGAGGGCGAACTGGCTGCCGGGGCGGAGTCGCGCCGGCCGCTCTCGCTGCCGGCCTGCTTCGGCATGGGCTTCCTCACCAATGCGCTGAACCCGAAGCCGGTGCTGTTCTTCCTCTCGCTCTTCACCGCCCTCGTGAGCCATGAGACGCCGGCGGCGGTGTCGTTTCTCTATGGCATCGGCATGGCGACCGCGCTCATCGCCTGGTTCGCCGGCGTCACGCTGTTCTTCACCAATCCCGCCGTGCGTGCCCGCTTCGCGGCCTGCGGCCGCTGGTTCAACCGGGTGACCGGCGCGACCTTCGTGCTGCTCGGCCTTCGCCTGGCTGTCCAGAAGGCAGGCTGATCACCTTAGGAATCCAAGGAAGCTGCGTCCTATGTCCTACGATCTTGTCGTCATCGGCACCGGCCCCGGCGGCTATGTGTGCGCCATCCGCGCCGCCCAGCTCGGCCTCAAGGTCGCGGTGGTCGAGAAGCGCGCCACCTTCGGCGGCACCTGCCTCAACATCGGCTGCATTCCCTCCAAGGCGCTGCTGCACGCCTCGCACCTGTTCGACGAGGCCGGGCACAGCTTCGCCAAGATGGGCATCGGCGTCGGCACGCCCAAGCTCGACCTCAAGGCCCTGCTCGGCTTCAAGGACCAGGCGGTGGAAGGCAACACCAAGGGCGTCGCCTTCCTGATGAAGAAGAACAAGATCGACACCTATCACGGCACGGCGAGCATCCCCGCGCCGGGCAAGGTCGACATCGCCATGGCCGACGGTTCCACGCAGTCGCTGGAAGCCAAGGCCATCGTCATCGCCACCGGCTCGGACGTGGCCAGGCTTCCCGGCATCGAGATCGACGAGACCCGCATCGTCTCCTCCACCGGCGCCATCGCGCTGGAGAAGGTGCCGGGCAAGCTGCTCGTGGTCGGCGCCGGCGTCATCGGGCTGGAGCTCGGCAGCGTGTGGCGGCGCCTCGGCGCGCAGGTCACGGTGGTCGAGTATCTCGACCGTATCCTGCCCGGCATGGACCTCGACGTCGCCAAGTCGTTCCAGCGCATCCTGCAGAAGCAAGAGGTGGCGTTCAAGCTCGGCTCCAAGGTCACCGGCGTCGACACCAAGGGCAAGACGCTGAAGGTCTCGGTCGAGCCCGCCGCCGGCGGCACCGCCGAGGTGCTGGAGGCCGACGTCGTGCTCGTCGCCATCGGCCGCGTGCCCTACACGGAAGGGCTGGGGCTGGAGGCGCTCGGCGTCGAGAAGGACACCCGCGGCCGCGTCGTCACCGACCATTACTACCGCACCAACGTGCCCGGCATCTTCGCCATCGGCGATGCCATTGTCGGCCCGATGCTCGCCCACAAGGCCGAGGACGAGGGCGTGGCGCTGGCCGAGTTGCTGGCCGGGCAGGCCGGCCATGTGAACTACGACGTCATCCCGGCGGTGGTCTACACCTCGCCGGAGGTCGCCTCGGTCGGCAAGACCGAGGAGGAGCTGCAGCAGGCCGGCATCGCCTACAAGGTCGGCAAGTTCCCCTTCCTCGCCAATGGCCGCGCCAAGGCCAATGACGAGACCGACGGCTTCGTGAAGATCCTCGCCGACGCGGCGACCGATCGCGTGCTCGGCGCGCACATCATCGGCGTCGAGGCCGGCGAGCTGATCCATGAATGCGCGGTGCTGATGGAGTTCGGCGGCTCGTCCGAGGACCTCGCCCGTACCTGCCACGCCCACCCGACCCGCTCCGAGGCGGTGAAGGAAGCGGCGATGGCGGTGGAGAAGCGCGCCATCCACATGTGAGCCGCGCCGGCGTCCCCGGCACGAAAATCGGCCCCCGCACGAAAATCGGCCCGGAAGTCGCCTTCCGGGCCGTTGTCGAGGGGGAGCAGGCGGATCGTCAGGTACCCTTGACCTCGGTCTTGATCTCCTTCGCCGCATGCGCCGGGCAATCGGCGAAGGCGGTTCCGGCGACGGCCGTGGTAAAGGCAAGCGCACACAGAGCGGTCACGAGACGTTTCATCGAACGGTCTCCTCTGCAGTGGGGTCCAATGGCCGGAGTGTCGCCCAGCTTCCGCAGGGTGAAAAGCCCGCGGGCGGTTCCCCGGTGCCGCCCGGCGCCGCATTTTCCGCCACTTCACGCATCCGTGTAGGTGACCGCCTCGATCTTCCAGCCGTCGGGATCGAGCAGGAAGGCTGCATAATACCCCTCGCCATAATGCGGGCGCAGGCCCGGCGCGCCGGCGTCGCTCCCGCCCGCCGCCAGCCCGGCGGCATGGAAGGCGCGCACCACCGCGCGGTCCGGCGCGATGAAGCCGAGATGGAAGCCCGGCGCCGGCGTGATCGAATCGGCCCGGTGCTGGATCCAGAACGGCGCCGCGCCGGGCGTGCCCTCCGGCGAGGGAAGCTCGCCGGGCGGTCCCCAGCAGGCCGATTCGCCCTCCGGCTCGATGTGGGAGGACACCCGCACGAAGCCGAGCGGCGCCAGCACCGCGTCATAGAAGGCGAGCGAGCGCGCATAGTCGCTCACGCCGATCGACATGTGCTCGATCATCGGGCGGATCAGGGTCATCGCGTTCTCCTCCCGCCGGGCGCCTGTCGCACGCGGAATCTATCGCGCCCGCGCAACCTACCGCGCGCGCGGATGCGCGGCCTTCCACGCCGCCATCAGCGCCGCCGAATCCACCGCCGCATAGATCTGCGTGGTCGACAGCGAGGCATGGCCGAGCAGTTCCTGGATCGAGCGCAGGTCGCCGCCGCGCCCCAGCAGATGCGTCGCGAAGGAATGGCGCAGCGCGTGCGGCGTCGCGCTGTCCGGCAGGCCGAGCCCGCCGCGCATGCGCTCCACCGCGAGCTGGACGATGCGCGGGGAAAGCGGCCCGCCCTTGACGCCACGAAACAGCGGCGCCGCCGGCTCCAGCTCATAGGGGCAGGCGCGGGCATAAGCGTCGATCGCCTCCAGCACCTGCCGCAGCACCGGCACCATGCGGGTCTTGCCGCCCTTGCCATGCACGATGATCTGGTCGCCGCGCCCGGGCTCGGGCATGTCGCGGCGCATCAGGCCGAGCGCCTCGGAAATGCGCAGCCCGGAGCCGTAGAGCAAGGCCAGCACCGCCGCGTCGCGCGCCAGAACCCAGCTCTCGCGCGCCTCCCCCGCCCGCGTGGCCGGATCGGACAGGGCGCGCGCATCCGCCGGCGCCAGCGGGCGCGGCAGGGTGCGGGCGATGCGGGGCGCGCGGACCGCCGTCAGCGCCCCGACCTTGCCGAGCCCCTCGCGTTCCAGATGCCGGCCGAAGGAGCGCGCGGCGGCGAGAAAGCGCATCTGCGTGCGCGCCTCGATGCCCTCGGCGCGGCGCGTCGCGATCACCGCGCGCACGTCGCGCGGCTGAAGCTCCGCCATATCCGCCAGGCTTGGCTGCCGGCCGAGCTGGCGGGCGAGGATCGACAGGAAGGTCGCCACGTCGCGCGCATAGGCCTCGCGCGTCTTCGGCGAGAGCCGGCGCTCATGGCCGAGGCGCCCGAGCCAGCCCGACAGCGCCGCCGCGACATCCGGCGCCGCGCCTGCGAGCAGCCCCCGTTCGGCCCGTTCCGCCTTCTGTGCATCGCTGCTTGCCATGCGCCCGCTCTCCAAATCGCCGGGGAGCCTAGCATGAGAAGGGTTTAGGTTTCGTCGCCGCCTTCGGGCGCGTCGTCCTCCCGGAATTGCCGCAGGCAATGTCCGGGATCGTCCGCGGGACGGCGACGCGAAGGCGTCGCGACGCCCCCGGCGACGCGCCCCGCCCGGATGCGCTATGAAGGCCTGCCATGCCCCGCTCCGCCGATTCCACCCCGCTCTTTCCCCCGCGCGAAAGCGTCGTCGACGTGCTGCTGCCGGTCGCCATCGGCTCGGCCTATTCCTACCGCGTGCCGGAGGGGATGGAGGTCGCGGTCGGCGATATCGTGGTGGTGCCGCTCGGCACGCGCAACATGCTCGGCTGCGTCTGGCCGCGGGCGGAAAACCCCAAGCCGGTCGATCCGGCCAGGCTCAAGCCGATCCAGCGCCGCTACGACGTCGCGCCGCTGAACGCGGCGATGATCGCCTTCATCCGCTGGATCGCCGAGTACACGGTGACGCCGCCCGGCATGGTGCTGCGCCTCGCGCTGCGCCATGACGAGAGCGCCGGCATCGCCCGCGAGCGCACCGGCGTGCGCCTCACCGATCACCGGCCGGAGCGGCGCACCGCGGCGCGGCAGAAAGTCATCGCCGCGCTGCAGGACGGCTTCGTGCGCTCCAAGACGGAAGCCGCGCGCGAGGCCGGCGTCTCGCCCTCGGTGGTCGACGGGCTCGTCGATGACGGTGTGCTGGAAACGCTCGTGCTGCCGCCCGAGCCTGCCGCCGAGATGCCCGACTCCGATCATTCCCGCCCCGATCTGCTGCCGGCGCAGGCCGAGGCCGCCGCCCGGCTGGTGGAGGCGGTGGAGGCACGCGCCTTCCAGCCCTTCCTCATCGACGGCGTCACCGGCTCCGGCAAGACCGAGACCTATTTCGAGGCGGTGGCGCAGGCGATCCGGCAGGGCCGGCAGACGCTGATCCTGATGCCGGAGATCGCCCTCACCCAGACCTTCCTCGATCGCTTCGCCCGCCGCTTCGGCGTGCGCCCGGCGGAATGGCACTCGGCGGTGTCGACGAAACGGCGCGGGCGCCTCTTCCGCGGCGTCGCCTCGGGCGAGGTCAGCGTGGTGGTGGGCGCGCGCTCGGCGCTGTTCCTGCCGTTCCGCGACCTCGGCCTGATCCTCGTCGATGAGGAGCACGACAGCGCCTACAAGCAGGAGGACGGCGTCCACTACCACGCCCGCGACATGGCGGTGGTGCGCGCGCGGATGGAGGGCGCCACCATCGCCCTCGTCTCAGCCACCCCCTCCATCGAGACCGAGGTGAACGCGCGGCGCGGACGCTACACGCGCCTCGCTCTGCCCGAGCGTTTCGCCGGCACCAAGGTGCCGCGGCTGGAGCCGATCGACCTGCGCCGCGAGGGGCCGCCGCGCGGCCAGTGGATCGCCCCGCGCCTGGCGCGCGAGATGGAGCGCACCGTCGAGGCCGGCGGGCAGGCGCTGCTGTTCCTCAACCGGCGCGGCTATGCCCCGCTCACCCTCTGCCGCACCTGCGGCCACCGCATAAAATGCCCCTCCTGCTCGTCCTGGCTGGTCGAGCACCGCTTCCGCCGCCGGCTCGAATGCCACCAGTGCGGCTATGCCATGCCGGTGCCCAGCGAGTGCCCGAACTGCCATGAGCCCAACTCCCTCATCCCCTGCGGGCCCGGCGTCGAGCGGCTGCACGAAGAGGCGGCGAAGCTGATGCCGGAGGCCCGGCTGCAGGTACTCTCAAGCGACCTCGCCGGCGGGGTCGAGCGGCTGCGCGCCGAGCTGAAGGCCATCGAGGACGGCGAGGTCGACATCATCATCGGCACCCAGCTCGTCGCCAAGGGCCACAACTTCCCCGGCCTCGCGATGGTCGGCGTGATCGACGCCGATGTCGGGCTGGGGCACGGCGACCCGCGCGCCGCCGAGCGCACCTTCCAGCTGCTGCATCAGGTCGCCGGCCGCGCCGGCCGCCATGAGGTGGAAGGCCGCGCCTTCCTGCAGACCTACATGCCCGAACATCCGGTGATGCAGGCGCTGGTGGCCGGTGACCGCGACGCCTTCTATGACCGCGAGATCGCCATCCGCGAGGAAGCGCACCTGCCGCCCTTCGCCCGCTTCTGCGCCCTCGTCGTCTCCGGCACCGATCCCCATGCGACGCAGTCCCATGCGAGGGCGCTGGCCGCCTGCTCGCCCTTCACCAATGAGGTACGCGTGCTCGGACCCGCCGAGGCGCCGCTGGCGCTGATCCGCGGCCGCCACCGCTACCGTCTGCTGGCGCGCTCGGAGCGCGGCTTCGACCTCTCCGCCTATGTCCGCGCCTGGATGGCGGCGGCGCCGCGCGCCACCGGCAGCCTCAAGGTGGAAATCGACATCGACCCGCAGAGTTTCCTGTAAACTCAGGAGCGCCGCCGCGATGCGTCATGACATTGCGTCCGTCTCCTGCTTTGTTCATGTGCGGTAGCATTTGCCGGCGGCGCAGCGGAGCATGCAGCATCATGATGAGCCTTCCCTTTTTCGGCCTGTTTCTCGCCCTGGCCTTTGCCGGGGTCGGGCAGCGCGGCCTCGCGGTCGTCGCCTGGCTCGTCTCGATCGTCGTGCTGGTGGCGCTGTTCCGCGCCCACGCCACCGACGCCCTCGACATCGTGCTGTGAGGAGGGCGCCATGAACGCTGAAACCCCGCGCGGCCTCCTCACCCCGGAACTCTCCCGCCAGCTCAACGTGCTCGGCCTTCTCGCCATCGGCGCGGTGCTGCTGGTCGCCTTCTACGACCAGTTCGTCGGCGGCGAGCTGCCCTGCCCGCTCTGCATCCTGCAGCGCGCCGGCTTCGTCGGCGTCGGCGTCGGGCTGGCGCTCAACGTCAAGTTCGGTCCCCGGCCGAGCCACTACGCCATCGCCATCCTCTCGGCGATGGCCGGCGGGATGGTCTCCGCCCGGCAGGTCCTGCTGCACATCGTGCCCGGCACCGGCACCTTCGGCGCGGCGATCTTCGGGCTGCACTTCTACAGCTGGGCGCTGCTCCTCTTCATCGTCATCGTCGCCGGCTGCGCGCTGCTGCTGCTGTTCGACCGGCAGTTCGAACCCGCCCCCGCCGTCCGCCGGCTCGGCGGGCTGGCGCTCGCCGCCTTCGCGCTGATCGCGCTGCTGGCGCTCGGCAACGGCGTCTCGACCGTGCTCGAATGCGCCGGCGGCCTGTGCCCCGATAACCCGGAGGGCTACCTGCTGCTCGACGGCGAGCCCCCCGCCGCCGCGCCCGCGCCCTGAGCGGCGATCCGGCAAGAGCGACGCGCGCGCCCGAATTCCCCCGTCACCATTGACGAGGGCGCGCGCGACGCCTAGCTTCCGGGCCATGATGATCGTTTCGATCGAGAGCGGGCGCCTGAGCGCGGGACGGCGAATTCGTCGCCCGGCCGACATGTTCGGCCGGGATTTCTGACGCGCGACCTCCCCCAGCCTTCTCGTCATCGGACGCAATCATGACCGTCGATCTTTGTCGCCATCGCCTCGTCGTCGAGGCGGATGCCCATCCCAACCTCATGCTCCGCCTGCTCGAACCCTTCGCCATCCACGACGTCCAGCCGACGCGCATCCGGCTCGACGGTCCGGCGAATGGCCGGGTCGATCCCGCCAATCTCGGCGACATGCGGGCGGAGATCGCCTTCGTTGCCTCGCCCGAGATCGCCGAACGCCTGTGGGCGCGGATCGACGTGATGGTGCCGGTACGGACCTCCCACCTCGTCTCGAGCGCCTCGAACGAAGCGGCGGCCTGAGCCATGCTTGCCCAGCTCGGCGCCATCGGCCTGGTCGTGGCGCCGGTCTTCGGGCTCATCGGGCTCGGCTTCGTCGCCTCGCTTTCCGGCCATCTGCGCGAGCGTGCCGCCGAGGGCCTGTCCGAATATGTGTTCGGGCTGGCCGTGCCGGTGCTCATCTTCAAGACGCTGGCCGAGGCGCAGCTGCCGCAGGAAGGCCAGCCCTGGGGCTACTGGATCGCCTATTTCACCGGCGCCTTCATCGTCTTCGCCCTCGGCATGACGGCGGCGCGCCGCCTGTTCGGCCGCGCCCATACCGAGGCGGTGATCCACGGCTTCACCTCCGGCCAGGCCAATACGGTGTTCGTCGGCGTGCCGCTGATCCTTCAGGCCTTCGGGCCGGAAGGCGCGGTGCCGCTGTTCCTGCTCATCGCCATCCACCTGCCGATCATGATGGTGGTGGCGACCGTGCTGGCGGAAGGCGCCGGGGCCGGCCTGTCGCTCGCCACGCTGCGCCGGCTCGGCCGGATGCTGGCCTTCAACCCGATCCTGCTCGGCATCTATGCCGGCGGCATCGCCAAGCTCGCCGGCTACGTGCCGGGCGGCGTGCTCAAGCAGACGCTCGACATGCTCGCCGCCTCGGCGGTGCCGTGCGCGCTGGTCTCGCTCGGCCTCGCCCTGCACCGCTATCCGATCCGCGGCGACATCGGCCCGGCCGTCGTCATCTCCACGCTGAAGCTGGTGGTGCACCCGGCCATCGTCTACGCGCTGACCCGGGTGCTGCCCATGCCGCCGGTCTGGGCCGACGTGGCGGTGGTGTTCGCCGCCATGCCCTGCGGCATCAACGCCTATCTGCTGGCGCAGCGCTACAAGGCCGGCGTCACGGCGTCGGCCAGCGCCGTGTCGCTGTCGACCGCCGCCAGCCTGTTCACCGTGACGGTCTGGTTCCTCATCCTCGGCGTCAGCTAGGTTTTGCCGTCATCCCGGACGGTCCGCAGGACCGCGCCGGGATCGTGGGCAGAATCTTGGGCGAGAGGAAGAGGGATCCCGGCTGTCGCTGACGCTCGGCCGGGATGACGCTGATTATCCTCAGTCCAGCTTCATGCAGTTGGCGTAGAAGGTCGTCGTCGCCGGCCAGTCGGAGAACACGCCGATCACGCCGATCTCGCGCGCCAGCACGTCGAGCAGCGCCAGCGTGTCGCCGTCGCGATCGGTGATCGACTTGATCGACTGGTAGTAATAGCCGCCGCCATCCTTCAGCGGGCCGGAACGCTCCAGCGACCAGGCGATGAGGCCCAGCCCCGCCCGCTTGGCCTCCTGCGCATAGCGCGAGGGAACGATCCTGCCGTCGCGCGCCGTCACCAGCATCCACAGCGGCGGGGCGAGGATCTTCACGCCCTGGTCCGCCAGTTCCTGCATGGAAGGCGCCCACGTCTCCGGCTTCATGTTGTCGAAGCCCTTGGTGGTCTCGTCGCGGTCGTCGAGGAACACCGCCTGCGCGCCGAATTCCGGCTCCGCCTTCAGCCAGTACAGCACGTCGCGCAGCTGGAAGGACTGGGGGTAGACGTCGCGCGGCGCGACACCGGCCGCCTTGTACTCGTCGATCATCTGCTGGGCGTAGGCGTCCTGCGTGTAGTCACCGTCGAACGGCATGGCGACTTCCGGTGCCTTGAGCTCGGGGGTGAATTTGAGCCCGAGCGACTTCACCAGCGCGATATAGTCCTTGTGCGACATGAGCGTCGCGCGGTCGACATAGAGGTCGGTACGCCAGCGCGGCGTCGCGTTCATGTAGTCGGCGACGGTCGTCGCATTGGGATTGGCGGCGTCCATCTTCGGCTTCAGCGACCTGAACTCGGCCAGGGTGAGGTCGCTGGTGCAGCATTTGGCGCGGGCCTTGCGCCCGGTCGCCGGGTCCGCCGGCGTGAAGCCCTCGCTGCATTTGGCGGCGAGTTCCGGGCGGGCGAGAATGTCCGTCGTGGTGTGCAGGTCGCATTGCGCGTGGCGGCACACCAGCTCGCGGTCCTTGGTGAAGGCGATGTCGCACTCGATCACGCCGGCGCCCATGCGCGCGGCGGCGAGATAGCCCTCGCGCGTATGCTCGGGAAACTGCAGCGGCGCGCCGCGGTGCGAGATGGAGAAGTTCTTCGTGGCGAACGGCCCCTTGCAGCGGGCGAGTTCGTCCTTCAGCGGCCCCTCCCTCATCTGGTCGACGAGGTAGAAGGGGCGCGGGCCGAGTTCGGCCGGGCCGTCCGGCGCCTGCGCGGCGGCGGTCGCCGCGCCGGCGAGCGAGAGGAAAAGGAGGGCGGCGGCGCGCAGCCGGGAGAATGGGGGCATCGGGGGGCTCCGTCGGGGGGCGGATGGAGAATAGCCCTCGCTACCCTGTCCCGGTGACATCCATGTTACGGCGCGCACAATATACAGCCGGCTAATATTCACCTTCCAACGCCATCCGCCGCGCCTCCTCCGGCGTGACGTCGCTCTCGCGCAGCTCGCGCAGGCTCTGCGAGCCGAGGGATTTGGACAGCTTGCGCCCCTCGGCGTCGGTGAGCAGGGCGTGATGGGTGTAGAGCGGCGCCGGCAGCCCGAGCAGCGCCTGCAGCAGCCGGTGCACCGAGGTCGCCGCCTTCAGGTCCGCGCCGCGCACCACATGGGTGACGCCCTGCAGCGCGTCGTCCACCACCACGGCGAGATGATAGGAGGTCGGCACGTCCCTGCGGGCGAGGATCACGTCGCCCCAGGCCAGCGGATCGGCCGCGACGGTGCAAGGCGCGCCGCCGGCCGCGTCGGTCTCCTCCCACGCCAGCGCCACGGCGCGCGGCATGTCGAGCCGCAGCGCATGAGGTTCGCCCGCCGCCATTCGCGCCGCCCGCTCCGCCTCGCCCATCGCCGCGCGCGGAAAGGGAAACAGCGGCGCCCCGTCGGGGTCGCGCGGCCAGTCGGCGATGTCCGCCACCGCGCGGCGTATGTCGCCCCGGCTCTCGAAGCTCGCATAGACGAGGTCCATCGCGGCGAGCCGCTCCAGCGCCGCCGCATAGTCCGCCATGTGCTCGGATTGCCGGCGCACCGGCCTTTCCCAGTGGAGCCCGAGCCAGGCGAGGTCCTGATGGATCGCCGTCTCATAGGCGGGCAGGCAGCGCGTCGCGTCGATGTCCTCGATGCGCAGCAGCAGGCGCCCGCCGGCGCGGCGCGCCAGCGCGTCGTTGAGCAGCGCGGAGCGCGCATGGCCGAGATGCAGCAGCCCGTTGGGGCTCGGCGCGAAGCGGAAGACGGGGCGGGCGGAAGCGTTCATCGCCCGATGGTGTAGCGCGTCAGAACTGGCGCGCCACCATCATCTTCTTGATCTCGGCGATCGCCTTGGCCGGATTGAGCCCCTTCGGGCAGGCCTTGGCGCAGTTCATGATGGTGTGGCAGCGATAGAGCCGGAACGGGTCTTCCAGATCGTCGAGCCGGTCGCCGGTGGCCTCGTCGCGGCTGTCGATCAGCCAGCGATAGGCCTGCAGCAGCGCCGCCGGGCCGAGATAGCGGTCGCCGTTCCACCAGTAGCTCGGGCAGGAGGTCGAGCAGCAGGCGCACAGGATGCACTCATACAGCCCGTCGAGCTTCTCGCGGTCGCCGCGCGCCTGCCGCCATTCCTTCTCCGGCGCCGGCGTCTCGGTATGCAGCCAGGGCTCCACCGAGGCGTGCTGGGCGTAGAACTGGGTAAGGTCCGGCACCAGGTCCTTGACGACAGGCATATGCGGCAGCGGGTAGATCTTCACCGCCTTGGCATCCACCTCGTCCATGCTCTTCAGGCAGGCGAGCGTGTTGGTGCCGTCGATGTTCATCGCGCAGGAGCCGCAGATGCCCTCGCGGCAGGAACGGCGGAAGGTCAGCGTCGGGTCGACCTTGTTCTTGATCCAGATCAGCCCGTCGAGCACCATCGGCCCGCAATCGTCGCGGTCGACATAATAGGTGTCGACGCTCGGATTCCTCCCGTCATCCGGGTTCCAGCGGTAGATCTTGTACTCCGTCAGCCGGTTGGCGCCGGTGGGCTTGGGCCACACCTTGCCCTCAACGAGCTGCGAGTTCTTCGGAAGCGTGAGCTGGACCATGGCGCGCGATCGTTCCCCGGCTCAATAAACCCGCTTGCGCGGTTCGATGTACTGGATGTCGTTCGACAGCGTGTAGGTGTGCACCGGGCGCTCGTCGAGGCGCACGGTCTGCGTCTCGAAATCCACGAAAGCCAGCGTGTGCTTCATCCAATTGGCGTCGTCGCGCTCGGGAAAATCCTCCCGCGCATGCGCGCCGCGGCTCTCGGTGCGGGCCGCCGCGCTCTCCATCGTCACCGTCGCCAGCGCGATCAGGTTGTCATATTCCAGCGTCTCGATGAGATCGGAGTTCCAGATCAGCGAACGGTCCGTCACCTCGATGTCGCTGGTGCCGGCGAACACGTCGGCGATCAGCTTGCGGCCTTCCTCCAGCACCTCGCCGGTGCGGTAGACGGCGCAGTTGTTCTGCATCACCTTCTGCATGGACAGGCGCAGCTCGGCGGTCGGCGTGCCGCCATCGGCGTTGCGGAAGCCGTCGAGGCGCGCCAGCGCGAGATCGGCGGAGTTCGCCGGCAGCTCCGGCTGCGCGCCGCTCGGGGTCAGCAGATCGGCGCAACGCAGCGCCGCCGCGCGGCCGAACACCACGAGGTCGGTCAGCGAGTTCGAGCCGAGGCGGTTGGCGCCGTGGATCGACACGCAGGCGCATTCGCCCACCGCCATCAGGCCGGGCACCACATGGTCGGGGTTGCCGTCCTTCTTGGTCACCACCTCGCCGTGGAAGTTCGTCGGGATGCCGCCCATGTTGTAGTGCACGGTCGGCAGCACCGGGATCGGCTCCTTGGTCAGGTCGACGCCGGCGAAGATGCGCGCGCTCTCCGAGATGCCGGGCAGGCGCTCGTGCAGGATCGCCGGGTCGAGATGGTCGAGGTGCAGATAGATGTGGTCCTTGTTCTTGCCGACGCCCCGCCCCTCGCGAATCTCCATGGTCATGGAGCGCGAGACGACGTCGCGCGAGGCGAGGTCCTTGGCGGAAGGCGCGTAGCGCTCCATGAAGCGCTCGCCCTCGGCATTGGTGAGGTAGCCGCCCTCGCCGCGCGCGCCCTCGGTGATCAGGCAGCCCGAGCCGTAGATGCCGGTCGGGTGGAACTGCACGAACTCCATGTCCTGCAGCGGCAGGCCGGCGCGCAGCACCATGGCGTTGCCGTCGCCCGTGCAGGTATGGGCGGAGGTGGCGGAGAAATAGGCCCTTCCATAGCCGCCGGTGGCGAGGATCACCGTCTGCGCGCGGAAGCGGTGCAGCGTGCCGTCGTCCATCTTCAGCGCGATGAGGCCGCGGCAGCGCCCGTCATCGTCCATGATCAGGTCGAGCGCGAAATACTCGATGAAGAACTCGGCCGAGTGCTTCAGCGCGGCGCCGTAGAGCGTGTGCAGGATGGCGTGGCCGGTGCGGTCGGCGGCGGCGCAGGTGCGCTGCGCAGTGCCCTTGCCGTAGTCGGTGGTCATGCCGCCGAACGGGCGCTGGTAGATCTTGCCTTGCTCGGTGCGCGAGAACGGCACGCCCCAGTGCTCCAGCTCGTAGACGGCGGCCGGCGCATGACGCACGAGATATTCGATGGCGTCCTGGTCGCCCAGCCAGTCCGACCCCTTGACGGTGTCGTACATGTGGAAGCGCCAGTCGTCCTTGCTCATGTTGCCGAGCGCGGCGGCGATGCCGCCCTGCGCCGCGACCGTGTGCGAGCGGGTGGGAAACACCTTGGTCACGCAGGCGGTGCGCAGCCCTGCCTCGGAGCAGCCGACCACGGCGCGCAGGCCTGCGCCGCCGGCGCCGACGACGACGACGTCATAGGTGTGGTCGGTGATCGGATAGGCGGCGCCGTTCACCGATGCGCCGTTGCCGGAGATGGTCTCGGCCATCGGTTCCTCAGCCTCCGAAACTGATCTTGAGGATGGCGAACGCCCCGGCGCCGCCAACCGCGATGGTGAAGAAGGTGTTGGCGATCAGCGCGAGCACCTTCATCCCCTCGCTGTGAACGTAGTCCTCGATCACCACCTGCATGCCGATCCGCATGTGGAAGGTCACCGAGAACAGCAGCAGCAGCAGCACGACGGCGACCAGCGGGTGGCCGAGCGTCGCGACGGTCGCCGCGTGCCCCTGGCCCGCCACGCAGATGACGATCGGCAGGGCGATGAGGATCAGGATGAGATTGGCAAGCGCGGTCACCCGCTGCAGCCAGAAATGGCCGGTGCCGGAGCGCGCCGAGCCGAGGCCGGCGACGCGCCGGCGCGGGGTGCGCATGGAGGAACCCGGAGAGGTGCTCATGGTTCAGCCCTTCACCAGCCAGATGACGATCCAGAGCAGCACGGTCAGGCCGATCGAACCGCCGATCGTCGCCTTGGCGAGCCGTTCGCGCCATTCCGGGCCGAAGCCCGCGCCGGTGTCCCAGACGAAGTGGCGGACGCCGCCGATCGCGTGGTGAATCAGCGCCCAGCTGTAGCCGACCAGCACGATCAGGCCGATCCAGCTGCCATAGAGACCGTTCACGCGGTCGAAGGCGTCGGCGGAACTCGCGGCGGCGATCAGCCAGACCACGAGCAACAACGTGCCGAAATACAACGCCACGCCGGTGATGCGGTGCACGATGGACATCATCATCGTGAGCATCGGACGGTAGATTTGTAGATGCGGGGAAAGGGGCCGCTCGGCCGCTCCTGCCATGTCGGTGTCCCAGATCACTCAGGAATGTGTAGTGTGCGTAGCGGAAACGATTGCAGTTCGCAATCATTCCAAAGGCGTTGTCTATCGTTCCTCCCGCGGCGCCCATTTTCCCGGTTGCGTCGCAGCAACCCCACCCTAGCGCAACGCTGGGCCCCCGCGTACCCCCCTGTCGCCGGTATTCCGGCAGGGCCGGCGAGCGGCGCGGAATCGGGCGATGACGGGGTGTTAACCATCTTCGCCATTTAATTGACGGAAATCGGCTGTCAGTACGGGTTTCAGCGAAACCCGCCGCGTTCGAGGTTGCGTCGCTCATGCATTTCGCGAAACCCAGCTGCCTGATCGGCGCATTGTTCCTGGCGGCCCTGCTGGGGATGACCACGCTCGTCGCGCCCGCCGCCTCGGCGCAGGCCGCCGACACGCTGCGCACCGTCGTCTCCGGCGGCATCAAGCGGGAATACATCCTGCACATGCCGCGGGGCGCCCCGGCCGGTCCCAAGCCGCTGGTGATCGCCCTGCACGGCGCGCTGCAGCCGGCCGGCATGATGCAGCGCTATCTCGATCTCGACGCCGTGGCCGACCGCGAGGGCTTCGTCGTCGCCTATCCCAAGGGCCTGAACCTGTTGTGGAACGACGGGCGCAGCTCCATCGCCGGCTTCATCCCGCTGCTGCAGAAGCGCGACGACGGCCGCTTCGTCGTCGACCTGCTCGACAAGCTCGCCGCCGACGGCATCGCCGACCCGTCGCGCGCCTATCTCATGGGCTTCTCCAATGGCGGCTTCCTCACCGCCTTCGTGGCCTGCCGCTACGCCGACCGATTCGCCGCCTTCGCCACCATGATGATGACGGTGCCGGTGGGCTATTCGGAGACGTGCCGGCCGGCCAAGCCCGTGCCGATCCTGCTGATGAACGGCACCTACGATCCCATCGTGCCGATGTTCGGCCGCCCGACGCCGGGGGCGCGGCTGATGTCGGCCAACGCCACCGCGGCGCTGTTCGCCCGGCTCGACGGCTGCTCGGCGCCCGAGCAGACCAGCGCCCCGCATGCCCGCATCACGCGCTGGAACAAATGCGCGCCGGGCGGCGCCGTCGCCTATTACGAGATCGCCGGCGGGCACCAGCCGCCTTCGCAATCGACCGGCGCCGTCGACGCGCTGGCCTCCGTGCTGCTCGGCCCGCGCCGCAGCGGGCTCGACGCGCCGCAGGAGATCTGGGCCTTCTTCGAACGCTTCGGCGGCGGCGCGACCCCGCCGGAACCGCAGATCGTGTCGGCCGATGCGCCCACCACCGCGCTCGCCTTGGCGGCGGTGCCGCTGCCGCCCGCCCGGCCGCCGATCCCGAACACGGTGGACTCGCTGGCCACCGCCTGGCAGGGCATCGTGCCCGCGCCGGGCCATCCGCAGGCGCCCGGCGCCGCGAGCAACGCCAGCGGCAGCCTCACCGTCCCCGCGCACGAGGCGCAGGCCGCCGCCATTCCGGCGGCGATCCCGCCCGCCACGCCGGCCCTGCACCGGCCGATCGTCGCCGGTGCGACCATGCCGCTGGCGCCGTATTTCGTCCCGGCCGACACGCTGGCGGTGTCCATGACCGCCGCCACCGCCGTCGTGCCGCTCCCGCCGCCCTCGCCGCTGCGGCAGCGCGCCGCAAGCGCGCGGTAAACCGGTGCATCGGGGCCGCACCGCCATCCTTTTGCCGTGAGCCCCGGCTTTACATCATCCCACCTGCCGGCGGCGGTCCGATTCGTCGGCCCGGCGGGTTGACGGCTGCGGCCGGCGACGGCATCGTCCCGGCCCAACCGCTTCGAGGGTAATTCAGAACCTCCGGAGTCATTGCGCCCGCCCCGGCGGACGCCAAGTCGAACAAGGTGCCCGTGGCCGGTCGACGACCGAGCGGCGGGACGTGGGGGACGCGGGGAAGCTTGTTGGAGACCAGGCGCGGACCATCTGGCGTGAGGCGCTCCCACCTCGCGGCGTTCGATCTCGGCGACGAGCCTCCGCTCGGCGTCGACGGCGACGCCGAGGAGCCGATCAATCGCCGCCGCATCTCGATCCGCTGGCTCATGGCCACGCTGCTGACCGGCATCTGCGGCGCCGCCCTGATGGGTGGCGCTGTCTATGCCGCGCTCGACGGCGAGTACCGTTTCGCCCAGACGCCGGAAACCGTGCGCTCGGCGCTGCGCGGGGCGCTGGCCGCCGGCGAGCGCCCCTCCAACGTCGCCCGCAAGGGCGACCGCATGTCGATCCTCTCCGAGAGCTTCAGCGCCAAGCAGACGCTTCGCCTGTCCACGACGGCGAAGGACGGCGACCGCGAGGTGATCAAGGTGCGCGCCGTCACCAAGGTCGCCACCAACCTCGCCCAGTCCATCACCTCCGCCTCGGTCGACGTGCCGCGCTTCAACCCGGCCAAGCTGATCGCCGAATCCTCGGATGCGGAAAACGCCGATTCCGTGCAGGCCGAGCCGACCGGCGACCTCACCATCGTCCTGCGCGACATCGTCCGCCTGCCGCCGAGCACGCGCTTCGCGGCCGAGCTGCCGATGGAGGATGTGCTGATGAAGGTGCGCGAGACCGCCGAGTTCAGCCAGCCGACCGCCGACAGCCGCGCGCCCGCCCTCCCCGGCCTCGGCCTGATGGCCTATGCGCCCTCGGGCGCCGCCGACCCCGTGAACGCGCTTCAGCAGCCGGAGAATGTCAGCTCGATCGACAAGTCGGCCGACGACGCCTCCGGCGGCAATGACTGGTCCGAGCGCACCGTCGTCGCCAAGTCCGGCGACACCGTCGCCTCGATCCTCACCGACATGGGCGTGTCCGAGGTCTCCGCGCGCGGCGCTGCCGCCGCCTTCGACACGCGCGAGCTGCAGGGGCCGCTGGCACCGGGGCTGCGCCTCAAGGTGCTGCTCGACAACGGCGCCGGCGGCGTGACGCCGCTGCGCATCGCGGTATTCGGCGAGAGCGGCCATCAGGGAACGGTGGCGCTGTCCGACATCGGCAAGTTCCTGCCCGTGCAGGAGACCGCCGACATGCAGGTCGCCGACATCGCGCCGGACGAGGGCGACGAGGAAGGCGGCGGGCGCGGCATCACGCTCTATGACAGCATCTGGGAAACCGCCCTGCGCCACGAGGTGCCGCGTCCCGTCATCGAGAGCATGATCCGGGTCTATTCCTTCGACGTGGACTTCCAGCGCCGGGTGCGCGCGGGTGATTCCTTCGAGGTGGTCTACGAGCCCGACGAGGCGGGCGGCGCCGGCGGCGTACTGTTCGCCGGCCTCGTGGTCGGCGGCGAGGAGCGGCGCTACTACCGCTACCAGACCCCTGATGACGGCCTGATCGACTTCTATGACGAAGCCGGCAAGAGCGCGAAGAAGTTCCTCGTGCGCAAGCCCATTTCCGGTGGCCAGCTGCGCTCCGGCTTCGGCATGCGCCGCCATCCCATCCTCGGCTACAGCCGCCTGCACTCCGGCGTCGACTGGGCCGACCGCACCGGCACGCCGATCTATGCCGCCGGCAACGGCGTCATCAAGAAGGCCGCCTGGACCTCCGGCTATGGCCGCCGCATCGAGATCCAGCACTCCAACGGCTATGTGACGACCTATTCGCACCAGTCCGGCTTCGCCAAGGGCATCCGCGAGGGCATGCGCGTGCGCCAGGGCCAGCTCATCGGCTATATCGGCTCGACCGGCCTCTCCACCGGCGCGCATCTGCACTATGAGGTGCTGGTGAACGGCCGCTTCGTCGACCCGATGCGCATCCGCCTGCCGCGCGGGCGCGCGCTCGACGGCCGCATCCTCGCCAGCTACGAGGACGAGCGCGAGAACATCGACGCACTGCTCAGCCACGGCCCGGCGGCCAAGATCGCCTCCGGCGCCGGCGCCCGCGACGGCGGCACCAACTGATGCTCGACGGGCCGCGCCTGAAACCGCGCTCCGGCCGGCCAGCGACCTCGCTGGTCGTGCTGCTGCACGGCTATGGCGCGGACGGGCGCGACCTCATCGACCTCGGCACCTACTGGGCGCCGCTGCTGCCCGACACCGCCTTCGTCTCGCCGCATGCGCCCGAGCCGCTGGCCATCGCGCCGGTCGGCCGGCAATGGTTCGGCTATGTCGAGCGCGACGACCGCGAACGCTGGAGCGGCGTGCAGAGCGCCCATGGCGCGCTCGACGCCTTTCTCGACGCCGAACTGGAGAGCCTCGGCCTGCCCGGCTCGCGCCTCGCGCTGGTCGGCTTCAGCCAGGGCACGATGATGGCGCTGCACACCGGGCTGCGCCGCAAGGTGGCGCCCGCCGGCATCGTCGGCTTCTCCGGCCTCCACGTGCTGCCGCCCGAGCGCGCCATGGCAGAGTTCGACGCTTCCATCACCGCCCGCCCGCCGGTGCTGCTGATCCATGGCGACCTCGACCAGGTGATCCCGCCGGTAGCGCTGCCGCGCGCGGTGGAAAGCCTGCAGGCGCGCGGCGTCGAGGTGCGTGCCCATCTGTCCAACGGCCTCGCCCACGGCATCGACCAGACCGGCCTGGCCCTCGCCGGAAATTTCCTCTCCGAGGTGCTCGCCTGACGGCGCCGCGATCCGGGTGTGGCCTCCATGCCGCGCCACGGCTGAATGCATGCAGGCGCTTCACAAGATTGACACGCTACATATAGAGTATCGCCGTGCGTCACGCGGCGCCGACTCGACACCGTGCTGACGCTCCTGATAGGGAGCGAGCGTTGACGGCGACTTTGTCTCCGGGTGCCTGGCCTGCCCTCGTGCTCAACGCCGATTACCGGCCGTTGAGCTATTACCCGTTGTCGGTCTGGTCGTGGCAGGACGCGATCAAGGCGGTGTTCCTCGACCGGGTGAACATCGTCGAATATTACGAACGGCAGGTCTCCAGCGCCACGTTCCAGATGCGCCTGCCGAGCGTGGTCTCGCTCAAGACCTTCATCCGCCCGTCGCGCCAGCCGGCCTTCACCCGCTTCAACGTGTTCCTGCGCGACCGCTTCACCTGTCAGTACTGCGACTCCCGCGAGGAGCTGACCTTCGACCACGTCATCCCGCGCTCGCGCGGCGGGCAGACGACGTGGGAGAACGTGGTTGCCGCCTGCTCGCCCTGCAATCTGCGCAAGGGCAGCCTGATGCCGGAAACCGCCCACATGCTGCCGCGCCAGAAGCCGTTCCAGCCGACGGTGTTCGACCTGCACCAGAACGGCCGGCATTTCCCGCCGAACTACCTGCACGACAGCTGGGTCGACTATCTCTACTGGGACACCGAGCTGGATCCGTGAGCGTCGTGCCGGGCGTCAATCCTTCGCCATGGCGCCCCACATGGCGACCACCAGGAGGGACGCCGCGATGAAGGCGTTGTAGCCGGCGAGCGACAGGCCGAGCAGCCGCCACGGCGCCTCGTCGCAGCGCACCACCCGCGCGCTCTGCAACTGGCCGAGAAGATTGCCGCCGCCCAGCGCCGGCCCGGCGCCGGAGCAGGTCTCCGGCCCGACCCAGAAGCCCCATTCCACGCCCGCATGATAGACCGCGAGGAAGGTGGCGAGCGCCATCAGCATGCCGGACAGGCCGAGCGCCACCCGCGCCAGTCCCGCCTTGCCGACGACGGCGCAGAGCGCGGCGATCAGCGCGACCGGCACGCCGACATAATAGGGAATGCGCTGCTCCAGGCAGAGCGGGCACGGGGCGAGGCCGACGACGAGCTGGAAGTACCACGCGCCCGCCAGCGTCCCGGCGCCGATGACGGCGACGATCAGCGCCGCCGTGACCTGCCGGTTGCGCAGGGCGGGCGAGGAAGGCGGCGCGCGGCGCGCGGCGGGCGAAGTGGCGGTCATCTGGAGCCCCGGTCTGGTAGGTTCACGCTACAACTAGCCGCCAGCTGCGGCGGCGCAAGTCACTTGTCGGCCAGCGGCTCACTTGTCGGCCATCGGCGGCGGATCGCCCCCGGATCGCCCTCCGATCGCGCGCCCTACTCCGCCAGCGCGAAACGCAGCCCCCGCGCCATCGCCGCCGGCAGGATCGAGGCGTGGTCCTCGCCGGCCATCAGCTCGAAGCGCACCTCGGCGTCAGGCCCCAGCTCGCGCGCCGCGCGCCCGGCGAAGGCCCGCGCGCGGTCGACCATCGCCCGGCGCGTCCGGCGCGCCGCCATCTCGCCCGCCTCCGGCCGCGCCGCCTGCCAGGGCGACAGCGCCTGTTCCCATTCGCCGACCATGATGGCGAGCCGCGGCGCCGCGGCGCGCGGAAGCGCCAGCCCCTCCAGCAGCCGCGCCTCGTCCCACCAGATCGAGGGGCTGACCGCGACATAGGAGCGGAACGCGCCGCTGGCGCGCGCCATCACGTCGAGCACGAACCAGCCGGCCAGCGAATGGCCGAACAGCGCCTGCCGGCGCGCGTCGACCGGCAGCTCGCGGGCAAGGCGCGGCTTGAGCGTGCCCTCGATGAAGGCGAGGAAGGCGTCGCGCCCGCCGGTCGCCTCATCGCTCCGCCCCGCGCCTTCCGCGCCCGGTCCGGCGGTATAGTCGAAGCGCCGCCGCGCCCGGTGGTCCTCGCCCGCGCCATAACCGATGCCGACGATGAGCGTCGGCGCGATGCCGGTCGCCTGCGGCCGCGCCGCGCCGCGCCGCATCACCTCGGCGAAGCTGGCGAAGCCGGCATCGGCGTCGAGCATGAAGACGGAAGGAAAGCCCGCCGCCGGCGCCTCGCCCGGCGGTCGCGACAGGAAGATGCGCCACGGCCGGCCGCCGCCCGGCGGGGCGAGGTCGAACCATTCGGCGTCGGGCAGCGTGACGGGGTTCATCGGCGGATGTCGCGGTGAAGGGAGGCCCATGCTCTAGCGCAAGGCGCGGTTCACGCAAGCGCGCCGGCCCAGAATGGAACCATTCCAGAAATTTCCCTGACCCAACAGGAACTTGACCCTCCTGCACCGCTCATGCAGAACCGTCCGAGTGCCGCCGAACGGCCGCCGGAGACCCGATGAGCACGCCCCCCGCCCGCACCGATGCCCGAACCGACACCCACGCGGCGGACCTCGCGGCCTATGCGCGGCTGGTGCGCCGGCGCGTCGCCATCGTCGCCGGGCTCGGCGCGCTGATGCTGCTGGCTCTGCTGTTCGACATCGCCACCGGCCCCTCGAACCTGCCGCTCGCCGACGTCGTCTCCGGCATCCTCGCCCCCGCCGCGCTCGACGCCCCCGCCCGCGTCATCATCTGGGAGGTGCGCCTGCCCTATGCGCTGATGGCGGTGCTGGTCGGCGCGGCGCTGGCGCTGGCCGGGGCGGAGATGCAGACCATCCTCAACAACCCGCTGGCCAGCCCGTTCACCCTTGGCGTCTCCTCCGCCGCCTCCTTTGGCGCGGCGCTGGCGCTGGTGCTGGGGGCAAGCCTACCCTTCCTGCCGGGCGACTGGAACCTGCCGGCCTTCGCCTTCCTCTTCGCCTTCGGTTCCGTGCTGCTGCTGCAGGCGATGGCCAATCTGCGCGGCACCGGGGTGGAGACGCTGGTGCTGTTCGGCATCGCGCTGGTCTTCACCTTCAACGCGCTGGTGGCGCTGATGCAGTATGTCGCCAGCCAGGAGGCGCTGCAGCAGCTCGTTTTCTGGAGCATGGGCAGCCTCTCGCGCGCGACCTGGGGCAAGCTCGGCGTGCTCGGCCTGGTCACGCTCGTCGTCGTGCCCTTTTCGCTCAAGGCCGCGTGGCGGATGACGGCGCTGCGGCTCGGCGAGGACCGGGCGCGCTCCTTCGGCATCTCGGTGGCGCGGCTGCGCTTCTTCTCGCTGCTGCGGGTCAGCCTGCTGGCGGCGACCTCGGTCGCCTTCGTCGGCACCATCGGCTTCATCGGGCTGGCGGCGCCGCACATCGCCCGCCTGCTGGTCGGCGAGGACCATCGCTTCTTCCTGCCCGCCTCCCTGCTGGCCGGCGCCGTTATCATGTCGCTCGCCTCGGTCGCCTCGAAGACGCTGGTGCCCGGCGCGCTGCTGCCGGTCGGCATCGTCACGGCGCTGATCGGCGTGCCCTTCTTCGTCGCCCTCATCTTCTCGCGGCGGGAGCGGCTGTGATGGAGGCGCCGCGGCTTCAGATCGCACAGCTCTCGGTCGGCTATGGCCGGCGCCGCATCATCGAGGATCTCAGCCTGCCGGCGATCGCGGGCGGCGGCGTCACCGCCCTCATCGGCCCCAATGCGGCGGGCAAGACGACGCTGCTGCGGGCGCTCGCCGGGCTCGTGCCGGCCAGGGGCGCGATCCGCCTCGACGATGTGGATCTGACCGGTCTTTCCGTCGCCGGCCATGCCCGCTTTGTGACCTACATGCCGCAGGCCCTGCCGCAGCGTGTCGCGCTCACCGTGTTCGAGGCGACGCTCTCGGCGCTCATGTCGTCGCGCGACGGCGCCATCTCCGCCGCCGAGGCGCGGGCGCGCGCCCTCGATGCCCTCGCCCGGCTCGGCATTTCCGATCTCGCCATGCGCGGCCTCGACGAACTCTCCGGCGGCCAGCGCCAGCTCGCCAGCCTCGCCCAGTCGATCGTGCGCGAGCCTTCCGTGCTGCTGCTCGACGAGCCGACCAGCGCGCTCGACATCCATCACCAGATGCGGGTGATGCAGCTGGTGGAGGAGCTGGCGCGCGAGCGCTCCATCATCGTCGTCATCGTGCTGCACGACATCGCCCAGGCCGCCCGCTATGCCCGGCGCATCGTCGTGCTGGAGAAGGGCGCCGTCGCCGCCGACGGCACGCCGGGCGAGGCGATCACGCCCGAAACCCTCGCCCGCGTCTACAAGGTGCAGGCGCGCGTCGAGCACTGCTCGCACGGCTTCCTGCAGGTGATCGTGGATCGCGCGGTTTAAGATTGGCCGGGAGCAGGCCCCGGTTAGATGAAGTTGCCAAAGAGTCGGGCGCTGGGTCCCGGATCTGCGTTCCGCCTGCGGCGTCACTTGTCCGGGACACGAAGGAAAACGGCTTCCCGGACTAGCGGCGCGTAGCGCAGCGCCGATCCGGGACCCAGCGCACGACTCTTCGGCGAAATCCTCTACCGCCTCACCCCCGCAGCGTCGCGCCGCCATCGACATAGAGATCGGCCATGGTGACATGGCCGGCACGGTCTGAGAGCAGGAACAGCACCGCGTCGGCGACGTCGTCGGGGCTCGCCAGCTTGGCGAGCGGAATGCCGGCCTTGAAGGTCTCCGGCGAGCCGGCGATCACCCGCGCAGCCCCGTTCTCGTCCGCCCACATGCCGGTCTGCATCGGCGTCAGCGTCGAGCCGGGGGCGACGATGTTGCAGCGTATGCCGTGCGGCGCCAGTTCCAGCCCGAGGCAGCGGGTGAACATGGTCGCCGCCGCCTTGGAGGCGGCATAGGCCGCCATGGCGTGGCGCGGAATGCCCGCCGCGTTCGAGCTCACCGTGACGATGGCGCCGCGCCTGCGCGCCTGCATTCCCCGCGCGACGGCACGCGAGACGCGGAACACCCCGGCGGCGTTGATGTCGAACACCCGCTCCCACTCCGCGTCGGACAGGCTCGCCACCGGTTCGGCGGAGAGCACGCCCGCCACATGGGCGAGCAGGTCGATCGGACCCACCTCGCGCTCGACACGCGCGACAAGGGCTTCCACCGCCGCGGTGGAGCGCACGTCGAGACGCGCCGCCTCGACGCCGGCGCCCAGCTTGGCGGCGAGCCCGCTCACGCCGGCCTCGTCCCGATCGCTCGCCACCACGCGCACGCCCTCGGCGTGGAGCTGGCGCACCACCGCCGCGCCGATGCCGCCCGCGGCTCCCGTCACCAGGGCGACCTTGCCGCTCAGACCGCTGTCGCGCATGCCGTGTCTTCCTTCTTTTCGATGTCATCGAGCACGCGCGCCAGCGCCGGAGCGACGACCGCCGTCGCCTCCGGCCCGGTGAGATGGGCGTGCAACGCCGGCACCTCCACCACCTCGACGCGCCCGGCATAGGGCCGCCACTGGTCGGGCGAGAGGTCGCGGTCCCGATGGTCCAGCGCGGCGCGGAAATGGGTGATGGCCCCCTCATGGCGGCGGTGGAAATGCCCGCGCACCAGCCGGTTGTTGCCGGCCACCACCCGCACCACGCCGTCGAGCGCGGCGTCGGGCAGCCGGCCCAGCGGGCTGTCGGTCGCGCGCAGGAAGGCCAGTACCGAAGCCCGGTTCAGCGCCAGCGCCGGCAGCCGGTCGGGGTCGTGGCCGGCGATGGCGATCAGCGCCTTCAGCGCGCCGTCCTCGCCGGGGTCGGGCTCGCCGCGCCAGACGTCGGCGGGGTAGGAATCCAGCATCGCCAGCATGCCCACCCTTTCGCCGACATCGGCGAGCCGCACCGCCATCGCCTGGGCGATGATGCCGCCGACCGACCAGCCGAGCAGATGGTAGAGGCCGTGCGGGCGCACCGCCCGGATCCGCGTCACATAGTCGGCGGCGAGCGCCTGCAGGCTGCCCGGCGTCGCGACGCCGGGGGCGAGCGCCGGCGCCTGCACGCCGTAGACCGTGCGTCGCGGCGAAAGCGTCCGCGCCAGCCGGCCATAGCACCAGGCGATGCCGCCGGCCGGATGCACGACGAAGAGCGGCGGCAAGGCGGGATCGCCCTCGACAAGCGTGATCAGCGGCCCCAGCCCGGCATCCTCCTGCCGCTCCTCGGCGTCGATCAGCCGGGCGAAGCCCTCGACGCTCGGCTGGGCGAACAGCGCGCCGAGGCCGGGGTCGCGGCCCCATTCCTCGCGCACCCGCAGCAGCAGCGCGACGGCGCTGAGCGAATCCCCGCCGAGCGCGAAGAAATCGTCCTGCGCCGCCACCGGCGCGTCGAGCCGCAGCTGCTCGGCGAACAGCGCGGCGAGCCTCCTCTCGCTCGCCGTTGTCGGCAAACGGCTTCCCGAGCCGGCGAAGTCCGGCGCCGGCAGCCCCTTGCGGTCGAGCTTGCCATTGGCGTTGACCGGCAGCGCGTCGAGTGCGACGAAGGCGGCCGGCACCATGTAGTCCGGCACATGCGCCGCCACATGCGACCTCAGCCCGGCCAGGTCCGCGCCCGGCTCGGGCACGACATAGGCGACGATACGCGTCGCGCCGCGGTCCTCGCGCGCGACGATGCCCGCCTGCCGGACGACGCCGGACGACATCACCGCCGCCTCGATCTCGCCGAGCTCGATGCGCAGGCCGCGTATCTTCACCTGATGGTCGGAACGGCCGAGAAACACCACCGCCCCGTCCGGCCGCCACAGCGCGAGGTCGCCGGTCGCATAGATCCGCTCGCCGGGACGGAACGGATCGGGCCGGAAGCGCTCGGCCGTCAGGTCCGGCCGGCCGAGATAGCCGCGCGCCAGCTGCACGCCGCCGAGAAAAAGGTGCCCCGGCACGTCGGGCGGCTGCGGCCGGCCCTGCTCGTCCAGCACATAGAGCCGGGTGTTCCAAACGGGAAAGCCGATCGGCACCGGGCGCGTGTGGTCGTCGGCGCCGGCGGGCCAGAAGCTCACATCCACCGCCGCCTCGGTCGGCCCATAGAGATTGTGCAGCTCGGCGCGCAGCGTGCGGTGGAAGCGCTCGCGCAGATCGGCCGGCAGTTCCTCGCCCGAGCAGAACACGCGGGCGAGCGCCAGCCCTTTCGCGGCGGGCTCGGCGAGGAAGGCGGCGAGCATGGAGGGCACGAAATGCGCCGTGCTGATCGCCTCCGCGCGGAGGATCGCCGCCAGCGCCACCGGGTCACGGTGCGCCTCCGGCGGCGCGACGACGAGGCAGGCTCCCGCCATCAGCGGCAGGAAGAACTCCCACACCGAGACGTCGAAGGTCGCCGGCGTCTTCTGCAGGATACGGTCGGCGGCCGTGAAGCCGTAATGCACCCGCATCCATTCGAGCCGGTTGACGATGGCGCGGTGCTCGATCACCACCCCCTTGGGCTCGCCCGTCGAGCCGGAGGTGTAGATCACATAGGCCGCGTCACCGGGCTGCGGCGCGGGCAGGGCGAGGCCCGACGGCACGCGCGCCCAGTCGACCGGCGCCAGCACCTTCGCCTTGCCGGCGAAGCGGTGGGCGTCCTCCGCCCGCGCCAGCACGAGGCGCGGCGCGGCCGAGGCAAGGATGCGGGCGAGGCGCCCGTCAGGCTGCGAGAGGTCGAGCGGCAGATAGGCGAGCCCGGCCCGCAGCACGGCGACCAGCGCCACCACCAGTTCGAAGGAGCGCGGCAGCGCCACCGCGACGAGGCCGCCTTCTCCCGCCGCCACAAGCTGCTCGGCCAGCGCCCGGCTGCGCGCCTCCAGCGTCGAATAGTCCATCGTCTCGCCGGAAAAGCGCAGCGCCGGCGCGTGCGGCGTCGCCGCCATCGCCGCCTCGATCAGCGCCGCGAGCGTCGTGTCGGGCAGCGTGTGGTCGGTGGCGTTGAGTTCGACGATGTGCCGGCGCGCCTCCTCGGGCGTCGCGGTCGGCACGTCGTCGAGCCGCGCAGCGGCGCTCGCCGCCGCGATGAAATGCCTGAGCCGCGCGGCATGCGCCTCGACGCCCGCGATCTCGTAAAGGTCCGGATTGGCGTCGACCTCCAGCCGAAGCCCGTCGGCGCCGTGCAGGCGGAAGGTGAAGGTGATGTCCTCCACCGGCCCGGTCGACAGCACCTCGAGCCGGCTCGACAGCCCCATGAATCGCGGCGTCTCGTCGAAGGGCAGCAGGTTGATCAGCGGCCCGTGCAGCCGGCGCTGGCCACCAATCAGCTTGAGGTCGCGGCGCAGCTGCTCCGAGCGATAGCGCCCATGCCGGCGAGCGCGGGTGAGGCTTTTCGCGACCGCACCAAGATAGTGATCAAGACCCTCTTCCCCCGCCACATCGACCCGCAGCGGCAGCACATTCATCAGCATGGACGGCACGCGCGCCGCCGCGCTGCCGAGCCGCGCCATGAAGGGCACGCCGACGACGACCTCGGGCGTGCCGGTGTGACGCCCGACATAGGCGGCGACCAGCGCGGTCACGACATCCGGCCACGGGATGCCGGTGCGCTCGCCCAAGGCCCGCAGCCGGCCGAAGGCGTCCGCGTCGATCTCCGCCGCGCGGCGGTGGAAGCGCGGCGCGCTCGCCGGATTGCCGGCGGTGAGGCTCGCCACGTCGGGCCGGTCGGCAAAGAGCTCGCGCCAATAAGCGCCGTCCTTCTCCCGCCTGTCGGAGGCGCGGTAGGCCGTGTCCTCGGCGAAGGCGGCGGCGATGCCGGGCAGCGGCGCGCCGGGCTCGGTGCCACGCCGGCGGGCATTGTAAAGCTCGGCCACACGCTGGGTGAGCAGGATCATCCCATAGCCGTCAATGGCGAGATGATGGATGCGCTGCTGCCAGACATGCCGCTCCGGCCCCAGCACGAACAGCCGCTCGGCGGCGAGCGGGTCGCGCGTAGGGTCGATCGGGGTCGCCATGTCGCGAGCGATGTCGGCCCGCGCCGCCGCGAGCGGATCGTCCGCCTGCGAGAGGTCGATCACCTCCAGCACTGGCCGGTTGGCCGGATCGACGCACTGCACCGGGCCGCCCGCCGCATCGACCATCCGCAATGACAGCGCGTCCGCCTCGGCCACCGCCTGCGCCAGCGCGGCTTCGAAGGCGGCGCGGTCGAGCGGGCCGGCCATGTCGATAGACTGGCCGGTATTGAACAGCGGATTGGCCGGGTCGAGCCGCTGCGCGTACCACAGCCCCGACTGCGCCTCGGTGAGCGGAGTGGCCGCGAGCGGATAAGCCTCAGGCGGATGCCCCTCGCCGGGCTGGTCGCTCATGATGTCAGCTGCCCCGCGCGCGCTGCCGGGCGTCGACCAGTGCCCACCAGCCGTCGAGCGTCGGGTTCTCGGCGAATTCGGAGAATTCGAGTTCCAGCCCGCCCTCGCTCCACAACAGCACGAGATTCATCGCCCGCATGGAATCGAGGCCGAGATCGATCAGGCTGTCGCCGCCGGCGATCTCCTCGGGATCCTCGTGCAGCATCCTGGCGATGTCGGCGCGCATCCTCTCGCGCGTCACCGGCGCGGCGGGGGTGACGATGCGCTTGATGTCGCCGGGCTCGATGGCCATCACAGCACCTCCAGGATTTGCGCGGTGGTGCGCGGCACGCCGCAGACATCGGCGACATAGGACAGAGCGAGGTCGTGCCGGGCGCGGGAGAAGTCCGCCACCGCGTCGGCGGCCATGAACGGCTCGATGTCGCGCATGAAGGCGTCCGCCGCGGTCAGCGTGCAGCCGATATGGGCATAGACGCCGCAGACGACGAGCTGGTCGCGCCCGCGCGCGCGCATCAGCGTCTCCAGATTGGAGCGCTGGAAGGCGCTGTAGCGGTGCTTCACCAGCATGAAGTCGCCATCCTGCGGCGTGAGCGCCTCGACAATGGGCTGGTGCTCGGGCGCCCCGCTCATGCCCGGCCCCCACAGATCGGCCTGCAGCCCCCGGTCGCGCCGGTCCTGGTCGCCCTCCTGCGCGGTGTAGAACACCGGCACGCCGGCCTTGCGGGCGGCGGCGGCGAGCGCCGCGATATGGACGATGACCGGCGCGAGGGGCGACGCATCGGGCGTGAAGACGCGCAGGAAATAGTTCTGCATGTCGTGGATCAGCAGCGCCGCGCGGTTCCGCTCAAGCGTCCACGGCGCGCGCGGCGCGGGCAGTTCGTCCGCGCGGGGAAGACCATAGGGGGAAATCGTCGGCAGGCCCTTGGCCGTCATGCTCACGCTCAGGCTCCCGCTTTTTCAAGGAAGCGCCGGCGCAGGCTGGCGCGCAGCTGCTTGCGCGAAACCTTGCCCACCGCCGTGGTCTCGAAGGCATCGACGAAGACGATCTGGTCCGGCACCTTGAAGTCGGCAAGGCCGCGCGTGCGCATCCACGCCTTGAGCGCCGCCGCCTTCGGCCTTTCTCCCTGGGGGATGACGAAGGCGCAGGAACGCTCGCCGAGGAAATCGTCGGGCAGCGAGACGACGGCGGCATCGAACACGCTCGGGTGGCCGAGCAGATGGTCCTCGATCTCCTCGGCCGAGATCTTCTCGCCGGCGCGGTTGATGTGGTCGCCCGCGCGGCCCTGCACGACGAGGTAGCCTTGCGGCGTGCGCTTCACCACGTCGCCGGTGCGGTAGAAGCCGTCCGGCGTGAAGGAGCGGGCATTGGCCCCGTCATTATTGTGATAGGCGCGGATCGTGTAGGGCCCGCGCGTCAGCAGATTGCCGGCCTCGCCTTCCGGCACCGGGTGGCCCGCATCGTCGAGGATCAGCACCTCGTCATCGGGGCTGATCGGGCGACCCTGCGTGGAGACGATGATCTCCTCGGGGTCGTCGAGCCGCGTATAGTTCACCAGCCCCTCGGCCATGCCGAACACCTGCTGCAGCGTGCAGCCGAGCTCCGGCTTCACCCGGCGCGCGGATTCGGTGAGAAACTTGGCGCCGCCGACCTGCAGCACCTCGAGCGAGGAGAGGTCGTGCGCGCTCCCTACCGCCGCCTGCAGCCAGAGCAAAGCCAGCGGCGGCACCAGCCCGGTGATCGTCACGCCCTCGCGGGCGATCAGCGGGAAGGCCACCTCCGGGCTCGGCGAGGGGGCGAGCACCACGCGCGCGCCGGCATAAAGCGCGCCGAACACGCCGGGCGAGCTCATCGGGAAATTATGCGCCACCGGCAGCGCGGCGAGATAGACGCTTTCCGGCGTCAGGCCGCAGATCTCGGCGCTGGCGCGGAACGAGTAGATGTAGTCGTCATGGGTGCGCGGAATGAGCTTGGAGAGCCCCGTCGATCCCCCGGAAATCTGCAGGAAGGCGACCTCGGAGGGGTCGGCATCCGCCGGCAGCGGCGCCTCGCTCTGCGGCAGCGCGTCGAGGGCGACGAACGGCCCGCCCTCGCCCACCACCACGACATGCGCGACATCCGGCACCTCGCCGCGCACGGCTTCCGCCAGCGCGCAATAGTCGAAGCCGTCATGCCGGTCGGCGACGATATAGCCGCGCGCCTCGGCGGTGCGGGCGAAATGCACGATCTCGACGAGGCGATGCGCCGGCAGCGCATAGACCGGGATCAGCCGGGCGCGGAACAGGCCGAACACCACGGAAAGGAATTCCGCAATGTTGGGCAATTGCACGACGACGCGGTCGCCCGGCGCCAGACCCAGCGCCAGCAGGCCGCGCGCGATACGCTCGGCGCGCGCTTCCAGCTCGCCGAACGTCCAGCGATGCGCGCCGCCGACCACGGCGATGTGGTCGGGCATCTCGGCCGCGCGCTGGCGCAGGAAACTCGAAAACGTCTCGCCGCGCCAGTAGCCCCTGGCGCGGTAGAGGGCGGCGAACTCCGCCGGCCAGACTTGCGACAGCGGCTTCATACTCGTTCCTCCGGCAGGACGCGGCCGTCCTCGTCAATGCCGAGGGCACTCAGCAGGGCGGCGAACTTGGCCGAGGTTTCCTCGCCCTCGGCGGCCGGGTCCGAGCCCGGCACGATGCCGGCGCCGGCGTAGAGCCGCGCCTCGCGACCGACGATCTCGGCGCAGCGAATGGCGACGTGCCAGTCGCCGTCGCCCAGAGCGTCGCACCAGCCGACCGCGCCGGCATAGAAGCCGCGCTCATGGCCTTCCAGCTCCGCGATGCCACGGGCGGCGGCGGCACGCGGCGTGCCACAGACGGCGGGCGTGGGATGCAGCAGCCCGGCCAGATCGAGCGACGACATCGACGCGTCGCGCAGGCAGCCGGAAATCGGCGTGCCGAGGTGCCACATGCTCGCGGTCGCCGCGATCTGCGGCGCGTCGGGCGCGGTGAGCGCCGCGCAGTAGGGCGCGAGCTGGTCGAGGATCGCCACGACCACTTCCCGATGCTCGCGCCGGTCCTTGTCCGAGGCGAGCAGTCCCTCGGCGGCGGCGCGGTCGGCGCCCGCTTCGCGCGAGCGGCGGGCCGAGCCGGCCAGCGGCCGCGAGGTGATCGCCGCGCCGCGCTTCGCCACCAGAAGCTCCGGCGTCGCCCCGATCAGCGCCCGCGCGCCCCGCTCCGCCGCCAGCGGCACGCAGAAGGCGGTGACGCTCTCATCCTCCGACAGCGCCCGCAGCAACGCGCTGGCGTCGATCGCCCGGTCGGCCACAAGCCGCAAGCTGCGCGAGAGCACGATCTTGCGCAGCCCTTCCTCATGCCCTTCCATCCGCGCCAGCGCCTGCGCCACCGCCGCCCGGTAGGCGGCGAGCGACGGCTCCGCCGTCACCCGCCAGCGCGGCGCCGGGGCCTCCGGCCGCACCAGCGCGGGCGGCGGGAAGGCGGCGGCGAAGCACGACCGCCCGGCACTGCGCGACAGCTCCGCCGGCCGGTAGAGATGCGCCGGCGCGGCGCTGTCGAAGGGGAGAGCCCCGACGACGAGGCGCGGGCCGGCGGCCTCCTCGGCAAGCAGCGCCCGGACCCGTTCGCCGAGCGGCGCCGGCCCCGCCCCGACGAGGCCGAGGCAGCCGCGGCCGACGACGGTCTCTTCGCTAGACACCAGCGCGAACGGCAGGGCGGGAGCGAAGGCCGCCTCGTTCGCGGCCGCCTTCTCCGCGCCATCGCGCATGCGCATCGCTCCGTGGGGAACCGTCATCGGGCAGTCCGGGCTCCGGCGTGGTGGGCTCAGGGCTTGATCAGCGTGACGGTGTCGCCATAGGGGTCGACCATCGGCACGGGACGCGGGCGCTGGCCCTCGCCGCCGGCCGGCGGCGCGCCGGCGGGAGCGGAAGCCGGCTGCGCCGCAGGGGCCGCGCCGGCGGCGGGCGGCGCCGGCGGGCGCGGACGGCCGGCGGTCTTCAGCTTGTTCGAGACATAGACGTTGCCCGTGGCGGCATCGACCGCGACGGTCTGCGGCATCGAGCCGGTCACGACATTGGCGATCGGCTCCAGCGTCTTGGTGTCGACGAGCGACACGAAGCCGCCCTGCCGGTTGGTGACGTAGAGGAGGCTGCGCTGCGGATCGATCGCGACGCCGAGCGCGCCGCCGCCGGTCGGGATCTTCTTGATCACCTTGCCGTCCCTGGCATCGAGCGCGACCACCTCGCCCGAGCCTTGATGGGCGACGAAGACCTGATTGCCCGAGGCATCGTAGGCGAGGTTGATGGCCCCCTCGCCGCCCGAGGGGAACCGGTTGGTCACCTTCTTGGTGGCGAGGTCGACCACGACGACCTCGTTGGCCTGCAGCGCCGAAAGGAAGAGCCGGTTGTTCTTCGCGTCGAGCGAGATGCCGGCGATGCCGCCCGGAATGTCGTCGATGCTGTCGACGATCTCCTTCTTGGCGCCATCGACGATCCACACCGCGCTCGGCTTGTCGCGCGTGCCGAGCACGGTCACATAGGCGCGGTTGGCGGCCTCATCCACCGCGACTTCCCGCACATGCGCCTTCTCGCCCTTGGTCAGCTTGGCGACCACCTTGCCGCTAGCGAGGTCGATCACCGCCAGCGAGCCGTCGCGGGTCTGGGTGCCGTAGAGCGTCTTCGTCGTGTTGTTGATGCCGAGGCCGAACACCGGATCGTCGCCGAGCGCGATGGTCTCCCTGGTTTCCAGCGTGGTTGGATCGAGCGCGTAGACGAAGGTCTCGTTCGCCCCGCGCGTGCCGGCCGCCGCGACATAGACGCGGTTCATCGGCGCGCTGAAGACGAGCTCGTAGAGGCCCGCGCCGGGCTTCACCGATCTGACGAATTCAGGGTCGGCCAGCGCCGTCCCGGCAAGGCCGACCACCGCGACGGTGGCGAGGGCGAAGGCCCGCAGGCGGGGCCGGGCAAAGGTCGCGTCGATCGGCATGACGTTTCTCCATGGATGGGTCAGGTCGGGTTGGCAGGCGCGCCGCCCCCGGCGAGCGGCGCGTATCAGTCGAGATCGATCCAGTTCGGCCCCTCGATCGGCACGGCGAGGAAACGCGCGTTCACCTGCGCCACCGTCGCGTCGACATCGAGCCCGGCGAAGCGTTCGGGATGGATCCACTTCGCCAGGATCTCGACGGTGAAGAGGTCGAGCGGGGAATTGAGCAGTTGGTGCGAGAGGCCGTGGACGCGATGCGCGCGCACCGCCGCCAGCCCGGCGAAGCCCGGCCGGGCGACGACGCGGGCCAGCGTCTGCCGCGCCTGCGCGGCGCTGTATTCGGGCCCGATCAGCAGCCCGCCCGTGCCTTCCATATGGCTGCCGCCGGTGGCGATGTAGACCTGCGGGTCCTGGGCGATGACATATTCGAGGTTGAGCTTGCCGAAGGCGCGCGGGATCACCGCCGCGCCGATATTGGTGCCGCCCACCGCCTCGATGATGTCGCCGACATTGCCGCGCCCGGGGGAATTGCAGCAATCCGCCGTCATCGCGGCATGCGGTTCGAGGAAGACGCGCGGACGCTCGTCCGGCTTCAGCCCCGCGAGCTTCGCCCGCACCGCGTCGAGGCGGGCACGGCGGAAGGCGATGAAATCCGCCGCCTGCGCCGCCCGCCCGGTCGCCGCGCCGAGCAGAGCGAGGCTCGGCTCCAGATTGGTCAGCGGATGGGTGAAGAAGTCGATCACCACCACCGGGATGCCGGCCGCCTCGATGCGGGCGCGCTCCTCCGGCGAGGGCTGCGCGCCGAGCGAGAATACGGCAAGGTCCGGCCGCGCCGCCACCACCTGCTCGACCGACAGCGCGCCGGCCGAGCTCGCCACCTTGGCGAGGGTCTCGATGGTGGGGAACTTCGCCCTGTAGGCCTCGTAGGTGCGCGTGCCGATGCGGTTGATGTCGCGCGGCCAGGCGGCGAGCACGCTCACCGGGTCGGGATGGATCAGCGCCAGCGCGATGAGAAAGCGCCCGTCGTCGATCAGCAGCCGGTGCGCCGGCGCCGCGAGCGTCACCGCGCGCCCGGTCACGTCCCGGAGCGCGATCTCGGCGGCGGCCGGACGCGGTAGGCCGAGAAAAGCCAGGCCCAGCACCAGCAGCAACCCGCGACTTAGAGCCGGCCAAAGGGCAGAAGATGGGCGGGAATCACGAGGCATGAACGGAAGACACCGGACGAGAAGTGCTTTTGTCGCCGCCTAATCCCTCCGGAGAGCACGCAATGTCAACTAAACAATTTGTAATTGCTTATTTTTAATTAGTCTAATGTAGATTTAATTGACGTAACTGTCGCATTCTACTTTCCGTAACGTGCAATGTCTTCGCCTGACGTCATCAACTTCCCGAATCCCCGCCGCTGACCCCGCCGAAATGCCGCGTCGCCAAACCGACGCAGATTTCTGGCAAGCATGTCCACGCGCCCCGCCAGCTTCGGACGAGCGCGCCGGTGCACCGGCGTTTTCGCGTTTCCCTCTCGAATTCGGGCGGACGATTGGATAAACGGGGAAGCAAGGCCCACGGGCGGCGGCTCCTCACCCACCTCGCCGCCGGGAATCAGACTGAGAGCACTCCATGCGCGTTGCGATGATCGGTACGGGCTATGTCGGCCTGGTCTCCGGCACCTGCTTCTCGGACTTCGGCCACGAAGTCGTCTGCGTCGACAAGGACGCCTCGAAGATCGAGCGTCTCAAGGCCGGCGAGATACCGATCTTCGAACCGGGCCTCGATGACCTCGTGCGCCGCAACGCCGCCGACGGCCGGCTGCAGTTCACCACCGAGCTGGCCGAGGCGGTGCGCGAGGCGGAAGTGGTGTTCATCGCCGTCGGCACGCCCTCGCGGCGCGGCGACGGCCATGCCGACCTCTCCTATGTCCACGCGGCGGCGCGCGAGATCGCCCGCGCGGCGAACGGCTTCACCGTGGTCGTCACCAAGTCGACCGTGCCGGTCGGCACCGGCGCCGACCTCGAGCACATCATCCGCGTCGAGGCGCCCGAGGCCGACATCGCCGTCGTCTCCAACCCGGAATTCCTGCGCGAGGGCGCGGCGATCGAAGATTTCAAGCGGCCGGACCGCATCGTCATCGGCACCAGCGACCCGCGCGCCCGCGACGTGATGACGGCGCTCTACCGTCCGCTCTCGCTCAACGCGGCGCCGCTCCTATTCACCGAGCGCAACACCGCCGAGCTGATCAAATATGCCAGCAACGCCTTCCTCGCCATGAAGATCACCTTCATCAACGAGATGGCCGATCTGTGCGAGAAGGTCGGCGGCAACGTGCAGGAAGTGGCGCGCGGCATCGGCCTCGACCGCCGCATCGGCTCGAAATTCCTCCATGCCGGGCCGGGCTATGGCGGCTCCTGCTTCCCCAAGGACACCCTCGCCCTCATGCGCACCGCGCAGGAGGCCGGCAGCCCGCTGCGGCTGATCGAGACCGTCACCACCGTCAATGAGAGCCGCAAGGCGGCGATGGGCCGCCGCGTGCTCGACGCCATCGGCATCCCCCCGCGCGGCGCCACGGTGGCGGTGCTCGGCCTCACCTTCAAGCCGAACACCGACGACATGCGCGACAGCCCGGCGATCAACATCGTCCAGTCGCTCCTCGACCGCGGCGTGCGCGTGCGGGCCTACGATCCCGTCGGCATGAACGAGGCGAAGAAGGTGCTGCCCACCGAGGTCACCTATGCCGAGAGCCCCTATGAGTGCGCCGAGGGCGCGGACTGCCTCGTCATCGTCACCGAATGGGACGCCTTCCGCGCGCTCGACCTCGACCGGCTGAAGACGCTGCTGCGCCAGCCCATCGTGGTGGACCTGCGCAACATCTATCCCTCGGGCGACCTCGTCGGGCGCGGCTTCAAATATGTCGGCATCGGCCGCGGCGCCGAGGACTGAAGCCTTCCCATGCCGGCGGTGGGCTACTCCGCCGCGGCGGGAAGCATCACCATCATGCGCGGCCCCGCCGCCACCGGCACGCGGCGGTCGCAGGCCGGAGCGGCACTCAGCTCGGCGATGCACAGCGCATCGTCCGCCCAATTGGCCACCACGAGCACCCCGCCGGGCGTGATCACCGCGCCCTCGGGGTAATCCCCCACCTTCATCTCGCCGACGACCGCCCGCGTGGCGCGGTCGAGCAGCGCGACCTTGCCGCTCTGCTGGTTGGTCACCGCGAGGCGGGCGCCATCGGCCGTCACCGCCACGCCATAGGGCATCAACCCGACGCGGACCCGCGCCACCTCGCGCGCGCCGGCCGTCTCAACGATGGAAAGATCGTTGCTCTGGACGTTGGCGACGTAGAGTTCGCTGCCGTCCGGCGCGAGGGCGAGCGCGAACGGCGCGCGGCCCACGGGAACCGTCGCGACCCGGCGCATCGCGGCGATGTCGACCACGCTCACCTGGTTGCTCTCGCGGTCGGCGACATAGGCGCGGCCGGCCTTGTGGTCGACCACGAGCCCGGCGGGCGAGCGGCCGAGCGAGGCCCGCCCGGTCTCCCGGCCGGTCGCCGCGTCGAGGCGGATCAGCGCATTGGCACTCCAGTCGCTGACCAGCAGCGTCCGCCCCTCCGCCACGACGGCGATGCCGAAGGGTTCCTGGCCGACCGGAACGCTGCCGACGGCGCGCCGCGTCGCGACATCGACCCGGGTGACGAGGCCGAGATCCGGATGCGTCACGAACAGCGTGCGCCCGTCGGCGCTCGCCGCGACGCCGGCCGGCACGCGCGGCAGCGCGATCTCCGCCACCACGTTGCCCGCCGCGACATCGACCAGCGTGACCTTGGCTCCCTGCTGCGACACCACCGCGACGGTGGGCGGCGCCCCGCCGGCCAGCGCCGCCAGCGCGCAGGCCAGCCCGGACGCCAGCGCCAGGACGACGAGCGCCAGGGCGACGAGCGCGCAGCGCAGGCGCAGCCGCGTCACTTGCCGTTCGCCTTGGCCTTCAGCCCTTCGAGGCCCTGCTTGATGAAATCGGTCATCGCCGCGACGGCGGCGGCGTCGTTGCGATCCTCCGGCGGCTCGTTGGTGGTGTCGGCCCGGTAGAAGCGTGCGCTCCAGGCGACCTCGCTGCCGCCGGCGGCCGGCTTCACCTCGATGGTCTCGGTGTAGAAGCTGACCGGAATCGCCTCCGCATTCTCCTTCAGCAGGCGGTAGGAGATGCGCTTGGCGCCGGCATCGACCTCGTCCAGCCCCTCGGTGACCTCGCCCTTGTCGAGCGTGAGCACGCGCTCGGCGCCGGCCGCCTCGCCGCCGGTGGCGGTGACGTTCTTCACCAGCGGGTGCCAGGTGCCGATGTCGCCGAACTTTGAAACCAGCTCCCACACCACCTCCGGCGGCGCGGCGATGACGAGGGTTTCGTCGGCGCGCTGCGGCGTCGGACCGTGCGCGAAGGCCAGAGCCGGGCCAAGCAGCAGCAGGCCGAACGCAAGCGCAAGTCTTTGAAGCATCGTCTTTTCCTTCATTGGGTGGGAAGCCGGTCCGGGCGCCGCGAGGTGGCGGCGCCGAGGCCGAAGAGAATGGCAAGGCAGAACAGCGCCAGCGCGGCCGGCACGATGGCGGCATCGACCCGCACCTCGACCGGACGCGGGCGCGTATCGACCTCGACGGCGGCCAGAAGCGAAGGCGCGGTGCCGAGCGCAAGGAAGCCGAGCCCGGTCTGCGCGGCGAGCGCGCGCAGATGCTCCTCGCGCATCGCGCTGAGATGCTCGGTGCCCGAGGCCGGCTCACCGCCCCAGGGCGCGTTGCGCGGATTCCAGCCGGCCCGCGAGGCCGCGTCCGCCGGCGGCGGGCCCATGCGGTTTTCCTGCGGCACGTCCTCTTCCGCGTAGAAACCGACCTCGCGCCCGTCCGCGTCGAACTTCGGAATCGGCGAGGGCTCGGCGCCGCCGACGCCGACGATCAGCCCGGCCACCTCGCCCGGCTTGCCGTCGAAGGCGGGAAGCGCGCCCCCCGCCAAGGGCGGCGCCTCATGGCCGTCGCTCATGAAGACGAGGTCGGCCTTCAGGCCGGCGGCGAGGGCCAGGCCGGCATGGACGCCGCGCGCGACATAGCTGTCGCCCTCCCACGCCATGCGCCAGTCGAGGCCGTCTATGGCGCCGTCGATGGCGGCGAAGTTCTCGCAGACCTCGGCCGGCTCGAAGAGCAGGAAGCTGCGCCGCTCGGTGAAGATGGCGAGCCCGAGCCGCGACTGGCAGGGCAGCCCGGCCAGGATGTCGCGCGCGCCCTGCTTGGCCGCGGCGAGACGCGACGCCGGCGCGCCATCGACGGCGGCATCACGCACGTTCATGCTGCCGGTCACGTCGATGACCAGCACGATGTCGCGCACATTGCCGGTCAGGGCGATGCGCGGGGCCAGCAGCGCCGCCAGGATGGCCAGCAGCGCGGCCAGCAGCAGCCAGCTCCGCCAGTCGCGCGGGATCAAGGCGACGGCGGCCCTCCCAACGCTGCGCGCGGCCGTGCCCATGGTCGTGCTCATGGCCGTGCTCATGGCAGCCCCTGCGGCACGCCCGGGAGATCCGTCCACAGCCGCTTGGCGGCCTCCGGCGGCATCTCCTCGCCGTCGACGTCGATCTGCGGGAAGTCGCGCACCAGCCGCATGGCGACGTCGAAATTGTATTTGGCGTCCCACAGGCCGGGATCGAGCGTCAGCGCGCGGCGGTAATTGTCCTTGGCGAGGCGCACCAGCGGGATCGCCGGGTCGATCCGGTTGGAGCCGAGATGGTCGATCGCCACGCGCAGCCGCGCATTCGCCATGTCGTAGAGCGCGGCGACGGCGAGCCGCCGGTCCTCGCCCGAGGCCAGCCGGTTGAGCAGCGGCTGCGCTTCGTCGAGCCGGTCGCGCACGGCGAGGAAATGCAGCCGCGCGAAGAGCAGTTCCGGTGGATCGTCCGGACCGACGGCAAGGTCATGGCCGGAGACCAGCGAGGCGATCAGCGCATTGTCGCGCTGGTCGACGAAGAGCCGACCGCCGAACCAGGCCGCCGCCGCCAGGCTGAGCGCCAGCACGAGAGAACTCGCGAGGATGACGAGGCGTCCCGCGCTCATGGCACTCTCCCAACACCGCACGGCGTACTGCCGCAGGCCTTCATACCGAACGCCTTCGTGCCGCAGGCCTTCATGCCGAACGCCGTCATGCCGCCCTCCTCATCTCCGCCACCGGGGCGGTCACCGCCGGCCGAGCGGTGGTCGGGCCGAGCCGGCGCTCGGCGAGCTTGGCGGCGAACAGCAGGGCGACGGCCACCCCCGCGAGGCCATAGGCCGGGCGCGTATAGTCGCGGCGGGGAATGCGCTCGACATAGCGGATCGGCCGCGTCTCCTGCCGGTCGATCTCGGTGATCGCCTCGGCCACCGCCTGCGGGCTCGTCGCCTCGAAGGCGCGGTAGGGTACGCCGAGGCTTTCGAGAAACAGGTGGAGATGCCGCTCGGGATTGGACTGCGGTGTGTCCTCGCCCGAGGCCGGCTTGTCATGGATGCCCGGCGAGCCGCGCGAGCGCAGGAACAGCCAGTAGAGATGCACCGGCGTGCGCGCGATCGCCTGGCGCAGCGTCTCCTGCACCCGCCGGTCGATCAGCGCCGCCCCGTCCGAGACCAGCAACACGGCGCGCGAGGCCTCGTCGGTGTCGTCGGCGAAATAGGAGAAGGCCAGCGCCAGGCCGCGCCCGACATCGGTGAAGGCGAGACCCGGCCGGTCGATGGCGTCGATCGCCGCATCCACCACCTCGTGATGGTCGGTAAGCGGCAGCACCGGCATGGGCGAGGTCGAGAAGGCCGCGACGGCGATGCGGTCATGCGGGCGGCGCGCGACGAACTGCGCCAGCAGCCGCTTGGCGGCGGCGGATTTCGATTCCTGGTCGCCGGTCGGCGCGCGGTCGGCGAAGCTGTTGTCCATGCTGGACGAACGGTCGAGTAGCAGCACGAGATGCGCACCGGTGCCCTCGCGCTCCACGCTCTGCGCGCGCCGGTGCAGCCCGGCGAGGCCGAGCACCAGCGCGGCGATGGCGAGGCAGCCGGCGAGCCGCAGCGCCACCGAGACGGCGCGCGACAGCGGATCGTCCGGCACCAGGGAGGCGGCGGGGATGCCGCGCCGCCGGAACACCGTGGCGAGCAGCGGAAGCAGGGCGAGGACCAGCAGCGCCAGCACCAGCGGGCGGTCCACGCCCCAGTCCCGCGTCAGCCACCCCCCGGTCGCCGCCAGTCCGCTCATGACGCCTCCCGCTCGACCGCGCGCAGCCGGCGTGCCAGCGCGACGAGCTGCGGCGGCGGCAGATCGCTCTGCGCGCCGGCGGGGTCGGCGCGGAAGAACGCCCGCCGCGAGGCCTCGAAGAGCCGGCGCACCTCGGCCTCGACCTGCCGGAAGGCCGGATGTCCCTCGAAGAACGCCGTCAGGTCCTCGGCGAAGACGCCCTTGCCCGCCGTCGCGTCAAAGGCCCGGTGCAGGGCGAGCAGCGCGCCGCCATAGGCCGACGCGCCAACGCCGGGGCCCGCCAGGGCGGGGGAAATCGCACGGGCGGCCCGGGCGAAGGGGCGCGCGCGGCGCCGGCCGAACGGGCCCCACCCCATCTGCCAGGCCAGCAGCAGGAAGGCGAAAAGCGCCACGGCCAGCGCGGCGAGCAGCCCCCGCACCGTGCCGGCGGTGGCAATCGGGCGTGGCGCGATGTCCGGCCGCAGCGCCATGGCCGAGCCCGGGCCGGTGGCGACGATCTCGCGCAGCGGCGACATCAGGAAGGACCAGGACGGCACCGGCACCGTCACCCGCCTCTCGCCATCCATCGCCGAAAGCGCCAGCGGCGGAATCGTCATCCGGCGCGGTTCGAGCGGCGCGTAGAAGGTCTGGTAGACGAGATCGAGCGTGTAGCGATGCACGCCCTCGACGATACCGTGATCGGTCAGCCGGGCCTCGCGCAGGTCGAGCCAGTAGTCGAGCGCGCGCGGCGGCGGCAGCGAGGCCGCATCCAGCACATAGGGCGCGTCAAGCGCGATCTCGGCGGAGAGCGCGACCACGTCGCCGATGGCGTAGCCGAAGGGCCGCGGGGCGTAGAGCTCGACGCCGCGCAGCTGCGCCAGGGCCGGGCCGGAGGCCGGCAACAGGGCGATCAGCAGCAGGAGCACAGGTGCGAGCCGCCCCATTCACCCCTCCATCAGGCGCTGCGCCAGCGCGTCGCTGTCCAGCGCGTCCTTGAGGTCGACGGGGCGGCGCCCGCGCCGGCTGAACAGCGCCCCCAGCGCCTGCCGGCGGGCCTGCGCTTGCGCGCGCCAGCGCTCGCGCAAGCCGGGCCGCATGAAGACGAGGCGCGCGGCGCCGGTCTCGAGGTCGGCGACCTCCATCAGCCCCCAGCGCGGCAGCCGCTCCTCCACCGCGCCGTCGCGCACGATCACCGGCACCACGTCGTGCCGCCACAGCGCATCGAGCAGGCGCTCGATCTCCCCGACCGGCATGAGGAAATCGGAGATCAGGAAGACCAGGCCGCGCCGGCCCGGCAGCCGCTCGGCGGCCTCCATCAGGCCCGCCGCGCCGGCGCCACGCGGGCGGACCGCGAGCAGGCGCTGGCGCACTTCCGCCTCCAGCCCGCGCCGGCGCGCGAGCGGCAGGCTCGCCTCTTCGCGAAAATGCGCGTCGCAGCCGAACAGCGCGAAGCTGTCGCCCGCAGTCACCGCCGAGAGCGCCAGCACGGCGCACAGATCCGCCACGCGCCCGACCACCGCCTCGCCGAAGCGCATCGAGCCGGACAGGTCGACCAGCGCGGCGACCGGCACCGTGCGGCGCGGCGCGAACTGGCGGACATGCAGCTCGCCAAAGGGGTCGCGCAGCGATACGCGCAGGTCGATGCGGCGCGGGTCCGGCTGGCGCAGCAGCGAGACATGGCGGCGGAACTCGCCCTCGGCGCCCTCGCCGCGGCCGGGATGCGCGCCGGGGAAAATGCCTTCCGGCCGCCAGCGCAGCCGGTAGGCGATCGGCCGCAGCTCGCCGTCGCCGGCGGCCGTCATGGCGCCGGCACCCTGGCGAACACGCCGGCGATGAGCGCGCCGACGATGCGCTCGCGGCGCAGCTCGTAGACCGGGTCGATGAAGATGCGATGCGCCATCACTTCCGGGAACACCGCGCGCAGGTCCTCCGGCACCACCATGTCGCGGCCTTCCAGCCAGGCGCGCACGCGCGCCGCCCGCACGAGGTAGCTCATGCCGCGCGGGCTGGCGCCGCCCTGGATGAGGCGTCCCGCGTCCACGCCCTCGATCTCGAGGTCGAGCATCGCCGGGTTGCGCACCGCTTCCCACAGCGCCAGCGTATAGGCTTCCAGCGCCGGGCTGGTGCGCACGCCGAGCTGGATCGTGCGCGCCACGGTGCCCAGCGCCTGCGGGTCGAGCACGCCGCTCTCGACCTCCATCAGCAGCGCGTCGACGTCGTGGAAGCGCGGATCGAAGACCAGGCTGCGGCGCGCCTCGGTCTCCGCCGGCATGGCGACCTGCACCTCCATGAGGAAGCGGTCGCGCGCGGCGGCCGGCAGTTCGAAGGTCTCCTCGCGCTCGACCCGGTTGCGGTCGGCGAAGACCTGGACGTGCGGGAAGCGGTATTCGCGGTTGAACGCCGAGACCGAGCGTTCCGCCATCAGCCGCAGCAGCAGCGAATGCACCTGCGGCCGGGCGCGATTTATCTCGTTGAAGAAGAAGATGGACAGCTCTTCGCCCTGCCGCAGCAGCGGGCCGGGATCGATGCGCGGCCGCCCGTCCTCGCCGAGATGGGCGTGGTAGATGAGATCGGTCGGCATCAGGTCGATGGTGCCCTCGATCCGCTCGAAGGCGCCGCCGATGGCGCGCGCCATGGCCCGCAGCAGGGTGGTCTTGCCGACGCCGACATCGCCCTCCAGCAGGACATGGCCGCGGGCGAAGGTGGCGATGGCGAGCAGGCGGATGACCCGCTCCTGTCCCAGCACCACCTTGCCGATCTCGCGCTCGAAGCGCAGCGCCTGGCCCTGCCAGTCCGACAGGACGGAATCGGTGTCGCGAGCGACGCGCATCCTGAAGACCTCTTCAAGCACACGGGGCGAACGAAAGCAGGCGCCCCAAAAGGGCGCGGCCCACGCAAACGGGAGTGCCCGCTCGCGTGGGCCGCGCCAGTTGCCCACAAACCGGGCGGCTAGGCCCGGAGGATCGCGGGGCGGACAGGAGAATGGCGTCCGCCCGCAAGTGGGTTCTCGAAAGCAATGTCTTGCCGGAAGACCGTCAGTTGGCGCTCGGGATCTTGTTCACGTCGTAGACGAACGTGCCGGTCTTCTGGAAATTGGCGACGCGCTGCGCATTGCGCGCTTCCATGGCCTTGATCGATTCCGACTGCTTGTTCAGCTCCTTCGGATCGTGCTTGGGGTCGTACTTGGAACCGGCGACCTTGTCGGGGTAGCCCGGCTTGGCTTCCCAGCAATTGCCGGGCGCCTTGCAGTTGGTGCCGTCATAGGCGTTCGCACCGCCCACCATGGCGAGGGCCAGAGCCCCGGCGCCGGCGACAGCAAAGGCACACTTAACGCTGCGATCGATGATGCTCATGTTCAGTCTCCTCGTCGTTTCCACCCGTCTTCTGCCGGCGTGTTTCAGCCCGCCGGTCCGCCGCACATTTCGGGCAGCTCTTCGGCTGGCTCGACATGCTTGGCGTTCGCGTCGAAGGGCTTGAACTTGCTGCGCTGCTCGCTGGTCAGCCAGACCGCGCCCTTCGGATCGTCCTTGTAGAGGTGCCGGACCCAGGACATGACGAGCAGCATCTCGTTCATGTTCAGCGCGCCATACATCGGGCCCATCTGCCCGTTCGCGCCACCGAAGATCGTCTCGAACAGACCCTGGTCGGTCTCGTTCTTCGGGTAGGTCCAGTAGGAATCGTTCAGGCCGGGCCCGATCTTGCCTTCCCCGTAATGCCCGTGGCAGCCCGAGCACATGGAGAGGAAGAGTTCGTGCGCCTTCGGCAGGCAGACGGGATTCTCGACATAGATGTTCTTCCCCGTCTCCAGGAAGACCTTGACCGCCTCGGTGTCGCGCCCCTCCTCGGGTGCCTCCGCCAGATCGAGCGGCTGTCCGGTGATGGTATTGGTCAGCATGATCGCGGCACGGGCCCCGAGCCCGGCCGCACCGGCCCCGAGGGCGCCGGCAAGGAGCAGGACGGCCGCCTTCTTCGTGAAAATCGTCTTCTTCATCGAACCTTGTTCACATCGCGAGATCGAGGGGCGGCGCCGGCGGCTCGCGCGCGAGCCCGCCGGTCCGGGTCGATAGGGATCAGGTGTTGGGCTCGAGCAGCGGAATGCCTTCCTGCGTCAGGATCTGCTCGATCTGCGGCCGGGCCTTCTCCAGCGCCGTGTTGATCTCCACGAGCAAGGCGGGATCGTTCTTGCGCACGCCGATCGCCTGGTCGTAATGCATCGGGATCGGCTTGTCGTTCGGCCGGTCGATGTCCCTGGTGATCACCGTCATGCGCAGCGGCGTGGTGGAGGACTTCACGTAGCGCGCGACTTCCGGCGCGAAGGCGATGCCGACATCGGCCTCGCCGCTGGCGACCTCGGTCACGATCCGGTCGCCCGGCACCTGGACCCACTGGTTGCGGCGCGACTTGAAGTTGACCAGCGAATACATGTAGGCCGCGTTGTCCTCGAAGCGGCCGATGCGCTTGAGCATGGTCTCGGCCGGCGAGTAGAAGCGGACGGCGAAGCGGGTCTGGTCCTTGATCTGCTGATCTTCCCAGTCGCCCGTGGTGATGTCGCGGTCGGCCTTGGTCACCAGGACATAGCCGGTGCGGTAATAGGGCTTGGAGGTGAGCATGCGCTCGTCGCCGACATCCACGCCCATGACGAGGTCGCAGTTGTTCTTGTCGAGCTGGTCACGCACCAGATAGATGCCCGGCTGGTCGGAGCGCACGAACACCGGCTTGCGGCCCATGGCCTGCGCCAGCACCGTGGCGATGCGATCCTCGAAGCCGCTGGAATCGGCGGCCGAGAAAGGCGCCTCGACATTGGAGGCGCAGATGCGCAGCTCGTTGGGATTGCGGCCGGCGGTCTTGTCGGCCTCGACCGTCGCGGCGGCCGCGAGGCCGGCGAAGGCGAACCCCGAGAAGGCGAGGCCGGCAACGGCTAGTGATAGCCGGCTAATGGCCTGTCGCTTGGACATGGTTGGATCCTCCTTGACCGAGGTGGGTTCTGAGGCGGACGCAGGATCCGGAGCCGGCCCCGGCGCCCCGCAGCTGGTGCGGGAAGGCGGGTCAGCGGACCCGGGTGACGTGGCCGCCCGCCGCGTCAGGAGGGGCGCGGCGGGCGGCCGTCAGGCTTGGGCGGGATCAGCCGCCACCCTGGATCACGTTGGTCGAGTATTCGCCGACATTCGGATCGCTGTAGGGGCCGTCGCCGTTCAGCGAGAACACCATCACGCCGCCACCCATCTGGGTGTAGTGCTGGAGCTGCTTGAAGGCGCCCACCGAGCCGAGGCCGGCGGTCGGGTCGTTGAGGTCGAACACCAGGCCGACACCCGGCCAGCCGCCGACGCCGTAATAGATGGCGACGTACTGCTTGCCGTCATGGGTGTAGGTCATCGGGTGGCCGATGACGCCGGAGGGCAGCTTGAACTTCCAGAGCAGCTCGCCGGTGTCGCTGTCGCGCGCCTTGATGAAGCCGTCCAGCGTGCCGTAGAACATCACGCCGCCAGCGGTGGCGAGCGTGCCACCCCACGCCGCGAAGCGCTCCATCACCTGCCACTTGAACTTGTTGTTGATGGCATCATAGGCCTTCACCTGACCGAGACCTTCATAGGTCTGGCGGTCACCCTTCGGGCCGGGATACATCCACAGGGTCGCACCGACGAAGAACTGGCCGGCACGGTAGGGGAGCATGAAGGGCTCCCAATCCATGCAGATGTGGTTGATGCCCATGAAGAAGGACTTGCGCTCCGGATCGTAGGAGTCATGGCCCTGGTTGTGGTAGCCCATCGCCGAGGGGCAGATGTCACGCCCCTTGTGGTCCATGCGGGTCCCGTATTCCGGGTCGCGCTCGGGCAGGCCGGTCTTCAGGTCGACCTTCTTCACCCAGTTGACCGTGTCGTCGATCTTGTCGGCCGAGACGAGGTCGCCATTGGTGCGGTCGAGCGAATAGACGATGCCGTTGCGGTCGGGATGGGTGAGAAGCTTGCGCATCTTCCCTTCCTTGTCCTTCTGCTCGGAGAGCATCATGACGTTGACGCCGGCATAGTCCCACTCGTCATGCGGGGTCTTCTGGTAGCCGAACTTGGCATTGCCGGTGTCGATGTCGCGACCCCAGATGGTCATGGTCCACTTGTTATCGCCCGGACGCATGGTCTCGTTCCACGGCGCCGGGTTGCCCGAGCCGTAGTAGAAGAGGTTGGTGTCCGGGTCGAAGGCGTACCAGCCCCAGTTGGTGCCGCCGCCGATCTTCCACGCCTCGCCTTCCCAGGTCGCCTTGCCCAGGCCCTTCTGGCCGTAATGCGGGTTGGCGCTGTTGAAGTCGTCGGAGAGACGCACTTCCTCGTCCGGGCCGGTGGCATAGGCGCGCCACTTCTGGGCGCCGGTCGCCATGTCATAGGCGGTGACGTAGCCGCGCACGCCGAGTTCGGCGCCCGAGGAGCCGACCAGCACGGTGTCCTTCACGACGTAGGGGGCGATGGTGAGCGTCGAGCCGACCTTGATGTCGGAGTTCTCGAGCTTCCAGAACTCCTCGCCGGTCTTGGCGTTGAGCGCCACGACATGGCCGTCGAGCTGGGTCTTGACGATCAGCGGGCCGACCGTCCCGTTGCCCGGCCAGTAGGCGAGGCCGCGGTTGACGACGTCGCAGCAGGCGACCGCGCGGGCGGTCGGGTTCTGCTTCGGCTTGTGCTGCCACAGGATCTTGCCCGGGTCGTCCAGCCCGACCGCGAAGGTCGTGTTGGGGAAGGGCGAGTGGATGTACATCACGCCGTCGACGACGAGGGGCGTGCCCTCATGGCCCGACAGCACGCCGGTGGAGAACGACCAGGCAGGACGAAGCTGCTTGACGTTCTCCTTGGTGATCTGGTTCGCCTCACTGTAGTTGTTGGCGCTGTAGTTCTTGCCGGTCATCGGCCAATTGTCGGTGCTTTTCGACAGCTCGACGAGCTTGTCGTTGGCAACCGCCGGCGCCGAGGCGCCGAAGCTCACCGCGGCCGCCAGAGCGGCGGCGACGGTGACCACGGACACCGAAGAGTGCAGTCGGCTCATTGGGTATTCCCTCGCGTTTCCTATTCCCAGGCCGTTCCGCGTTACCCCCGGCTTGCGCCGGACGGAGGCGGACTTCTTCGATTCTCCCCGCGCAGCCCACGGCACATGGCGTTTCCGTGAGCTGTATTGTCGGAGCGGGGTAGAATTCTTATGAATTTTTCAAGATGTTATTGTTTATGCGACTATTGTTTGCCTCGAAGCCAATTAATGTCTTTAGGCAAAATGGAAATTCTAGTCGGGAACTTTTCCCCGAAACCCGTGAGAATGCACCGCCTGCTCCCGAAAGCCTTGTCGGGATGCGTTAAAAGTGGTTTCCTCTCAGGGCCTTGAACGAGTCTCGCAGCCGGCTCTCTGTCGTCGAACCTTCGATGCCGCGTCTGCGATCCGGGAGTCGAGCAGCCAAAATAAGTTTTTGCTCAGTTAAGCTTATAAGAAGCTCATAAGTATAGATGACCGTTACTGTGCTGCCTCGCGCGCGCGCCCTGCTCGGCGCCGCCCTCGCCTTCGCCCTCGCCGGCTGCCCCGGCGGCGGCGAGCAGGAGACGCGTGAACCGGAGGCGCGCGAGCCGGAGACCCGCGAGCGGGTGGCGGCGCCGGCCGCAAACGTCATCGCCGGCAAGACCTGGCTTCAGCCGACCGACGGCACGCCGCCCGACATCTGGCTGGCCAGCCGCGAGGCGGGCACCGACGTGGCGGCCGGCGCCCCCGCTATCGCCGCCTGGCGGGCGCGGCTGGAGGATGCCGACGCGCGCTTCGGCGAGACCGACCGCATGATCGCCAACCGCGCCGCGCAGCTCGAAACCATGCTGGGCGAGATCGGCATCGAGGAGAGCGCCCGGCAGATCATGGCCGACTTCTCCACCCTCGCCGCGCCGGGCGCGCGGGCCGGCTTCAGCGACCTGTGCCAGCACTATTACAATCTGCGCGTCCAGGGCCTGTCGCGCGAGGCGGCCTTCGCCGCGCTGCGCGCCGAGCCGAGCAATGCCGGAAACGGCGCCGCCCCGGCGTCGGGGACGGGAGCCCAGCCATGAACGCCTTCATGCCGGAGACGGCCTCCAACCCGTCCGCCTTCAACCCCTGGCACCGCCGCTCGCTGCGCTGGCAGGTCATGGCGGCGGTGATCGCGGTCAATCTGTGCGCGGCGCTGGTGGCGGTGGTGGTCATCATCGCCAATGCCCGCCGCGCCACGGAGGTGGAGATGCTCTCCTCGCTGGCCGTCGCCGAGCGATTCGTCGAGGAGACGGTCGAGCGGCTGGCCAGCGCGCAGGACGGCACCGGCTCGCTGGCCCAGCTCCCGCTTCATGTCAGCGGCCTGCGGCATGCGCGCATCCGCATCGAGGATGCGGCCGGCCGGGCGATCGACATCGACCCGCCCGCCGCCGATCCCGACCAGGACGAGGAGCACGAGGAGGTCCCCGGCTGGTTCACCGCGCTGGTATCGGTCGACGGGACGCAGACCGTCATCCCGGTCATCGAGAACGGCCAGCGGATCGGCACGGTACACGTGGCGGGCGAGGCCTCCGACGAGATCGCCGAGGTCTGGCAGGACATGTCCGACCTCGCTTTGCTCGCGGCCGCGGTGAACCTCGCCATACTGGTCGCGCTCTATGTCGTGCTGGGCCGGCTGCTGATGCCGCTGCGGACGCTCTCCTCCGGCCTCCACGCGCTGGAGGCCGGCCGCTTCGATCATCGCCTGCCCGCGCCAAGCGTGCGCGAGCTGGCGCTGATCGCCGACCGCTTCAACGCCCTCGGCGCCGCGCTCAAGCTCGCCCGCGACGACAATGCCCGGCTCAATGAGCGCCTCATCCGCGTGCAGGACGACGAGCGCCGCCAGATCGCCTCCGACCTGCATGACGAGCTCGGCCCCTGCGTCTTCGGCCTGCGCGCCAATCTGGCGTCGGTGGAACGGCTGGCGGCCCGCGCCGAGCCGGAGATCGGCGAGCGCATCGGCGAGCGCGCGACCACCATGCTCGAGATACTGGACCGCATCCAGGGTCTCAACCGCCGGCTGCTGCGCAAGATCCGGCCGATGGCGCTCGGCCATGTGCCGCTCGCGGCGGTCATCGCCGACCTGGTGGCGGATTTCGAGGGCCATTCGCCGGGCCGCCATTTCCGCCTCGCCACGCAAGGACTCGCCGAGCGTTACGGCGACAGCATCGACATCACCGTCTATCGCTGCATCCAGGAAGCCGTGACCAACGCCCTGCGCCACGGCGACGCCGGGAACATCGTCATCGAGGTCCGCGGCGACCGTGCCGCGCGCCGGCTCGTCGTCGTCGTCGAGGATGATGGCGCCGGCATGCCGCCGGGCGCGCCGCCCGGCTTCGGCCTCATCGGCATCGAGGAGCGCATCGGCGCGCTCGGGGGAAGCTGGCGCATCCTGCCCGCCGCGCGGCGCGGCACCCGCGTCGAGATCTGCATTCCCGTCCCCCCCGGCGAGACCGGCCAGCCGGCCACGCCCGAGAAGGTAGTCGCGACATGACGAGCGTATTGGTGATCGACGACCACCCCATCGTGCTGCAGGGCTGCCGGCGCCTGCTGGAGGATGCCGGCGTCGAGCAGGTGCTGGAAGCCAGCACACTGCTCGCGGGCTACCGCCTGTTCCGCCGCGAGAAGCCGGACGTGGTGATCATCGACCTCGCCCTTCAGGGCAACGGGCTGAGCGGCCTGATGCTGGTGCACCGGCTGCGCGCGCAGAGCCCGCGCACGCCCATCCTGGTCTTCTCCATGCATGGCGATCCGGTGATCGCCAGCCGCGCGCTGGAGGCCGGCGCCAATGGCTACGTGCTGAAGGACACCTCCTCCAGCTCCCTGCTGGAGGCGTTCGACAAGGTGCGGCGCGGCCAGCACTATATGAGCCACGACCTTGCCATGCAGGTCGCGCTGCTGGGCTCGCGCAAGACCGCCCCGCTCGCCGACATCACCCCGCGCGAACTGCAGACGCTCTCGCTGCTGGCCGAGGGGAAGGACTACGCCAACATCGCCGCCGAGCTCGGCGTCAGCTACAAGACCGTCGCCAATACCTGCTCGGCGCTCAAGTCGAAGCTCGGGGCGACCAGCCTGCCCGAGCTGGTGCGCCGCTCCATCCAGTACCTGTCGACCTCGCCGCTCAACACCGGCATGCGCGGGGCCACCCGGCTGTCCTGACCACGCCGGACGAAGGGGCCGGCGGTCGCCTCCCCGACAAGGCCATCCGCGCGCCATACACGGCGCCGTCCCGCCGCCCCGCGAAGGCGGTGCGGTGAGGTGGCACGTGAGGCGGTGCACGTGAGGCGCGCTACTCCGCCATGATCTCCGGCGTGCCGCAGTTCGGCGGCGCGCAGTCCGGCAGCTTGATGTCCGCAGCCGCCCCCTCCGGCGGCACGCCCGGTGGTATCGGCACCAGCTCGCCCGTCAGCGGCGCCGGCTGATCCGGGCCGGAATTGGGAGCGATCAGGTCGGGAGCCGGCGGCAACGGCCCCTTCAGGCCCCCCGCACGGGTGCCGGTTTCCTGCGCCAGGGCCGGCGCCACCGGAGCGGCGATCAGCAGGGAGCAGGCCAGGAGCCCGGCCAGCAGGCAGGCAGGCGGCATCTTGTTCATCGTGCACTCCCGGTCATGCTCTTGCGTCGACCGATGCTATCAGCAGGACGGCCCGCGAAAAAGCCCGCCGCTCGCGGGGTGAGGGAGATTCCCGAGCAACCTCCGGAGCCGCCGGCGAGAGCGAGCTTGGCGCGTGTCCCCGATCGATGCCCCCGACCGACGCCCCGCCGATTTCCGCCGTCGCTAGGGCAGAAGCCTGCTCAGAAGCGGCCCCTCGCCAACGATCAGGGTGCCCGCGACCACGGCGATGACGCCGAGGATGATGATGTAAAGGGTGGTGCGCTGCGGGTCGGACATGGCGCCAGCGTCGAGCCTCGCACGGGCGGTGTCAAGCCGCGGTGTCAAGCAGGAGCGCCGAGGCGCGCGGCCCGCATACCCGCCGGCCGGCCTTCCGCGCTCGTCCGCCTCGCGGCCGTGTGCGCCAATAGCGAAGACGGCGCTGTGGATCCCGGTCATTCCCGGACGATGCCGTCGACATCTGCCGAAGGTCGCCCGGATCGGCGATCAGGCGCGGCTTCGGATGCCCGTGCACGCAGCCGGGCGCCGGGGTGTTTCGCTATGGTGTCGAATCAGGGAGGTGTCTGAATGGTGGAGCCGAGGGGATTTGAACCCCTGACCTCTGCAGTGCGATTGCAGCGCTCTCCCAACTGAGCTACGGCCCCAGACATCAGGCGCGCCTTGTACGTTCGCCGCCGCCCCGCTGTCAAGGCGGCTGCGCATGGCGACCCCGCTGGGTTGTGAATCAGGGTTGCCGCGATGCGGCGGCGCCATTAAGCATCATGCTGGACGGCCGTTCGCGCGCCGTGCTCCCGCCCCCGTTCCGAGGCTCCCGATGTACTCGCTTCTCTGGCTGTTCGACACGCTGATCACGCTCTACGTCTGGATTCTCATCGGCTCGGCCATCCTGTCCTGGCTGGTGGCCTTCAACGTGGTCAATCCGCAGAACCAGTTCGTCCGCAGCGTCGGCGAATTCCTCTGGCGGGTGACGGAGCCGGCGCTGGCGCCGCTGCGGCGCGTGTTGCCCAATCTGGGCGGCATCGACATCTCGCCGGTCATCCTGATCATCCTGCTCTATTTCATCCGCAACCTCGTCTTCGAGGTCGTGGCGGGGGCGTGAGCACGCCCTCGCCGAGCGCCCCCCTGCCGTGGACACTGGCGGCTGATTCGGTCGTGGTGACGGTGCGGGCGACGCCGCGCGGCGGGCGGGACGCGATCGACGGCCTGGTGATGCTTGGCGACGGCCGCTCCGCCCTCAAGGCCCGCGTCAGCGTGGTCGCGGAAGACGGCAAGGCGAATACGGCGCTGGCCCGGCTGCTCGCCAAGGCGGCGGGCATCGCGCCCTCGCGGGTGGAGCTGGTTTCCGGCGCCACCGGCCGCACCAAGAGCTTCCGGCTGAGCGGCGATGCCGCCGACATCGCCGCGCGTCTGCAGGCGCTGGCGGGCAGCTGAGCCTCGTCGCGACGACAGGGATGTGATGGCGAGGGAGCGCGGGCGCGCTCAGCCGTTCCAGCCGAAGGCCAGCTTCTCCAGCGCGCGGCCGCCGAAGGTCTCGGTCGAGCGGGCGACGCCGAGGCCGCCCATGGCGCGGTAGAAGCCGACCGCCTGGTCATTGGCCGCCAGCGCCCACACCGCCATCCCCTCGAAGCCGGCGCTGGCCAGTTCCTTGCGCGCATCCAGGAACAGCCGCCGGCCGAAGCCGAGGCCCTGATATTCCGGGCGCAGGTAAAGCTCGTAGATCTCGCCCTCATAGGGCAGGCCGCGGGCGCGGTTGCGGCCGAGATTGGCGTAGCCGGCCACCGCGTCGCCGAAGGTGAGCACGATGACGCGCGAGCCGCGCTTGAGCGCGGTCTCCCACCAGCCGGGGCCGCGCCGCTGGATCATCTTCTCGAGCTCGGCGCCGGGGATCAGGCCGCGATACGAGGCACGCCAGGCCGAGTCATGGATCTCGGCGACGTCGTCAGCATCGGCCGGGCGTGCCCGGCGTGTCTCGACAAGAAGCGTGCTCATCGAGCAGATGGGAGCAAATGCGCTCCCCGGGATCAAGGGCTTTCATCGCAAAAAGCACGATCGATCCACCAGGGCGTGGCAGATGTGCCACGCCGCCGGGATATGCCGCTGGGTCATGAGACCCGCCGACCGGGGGCGATCAGACGCCCTCGGCCTCCTTGCGGCGCTCCTCGCGCTTGCGCTCGTTCGGGTCGAGGAAGCGCTTGCGGATGCGGATCGACTTCGGCGTCACCTCGACCAGTTCGTCGTCCTGGATCCAGGCCAGCGAACGCTCCAGCGTCATGCGGATCGGCGGGGTGAGGCGCACCGCCTCGTCCTTGGAGGTGGTGCGGATGTTGGTGAGCTTCTTGCCCTTGAGAACGTTCACCTCGAGGTCGTTCTCGCGGTTGTGCTCGCCGACGATCATGCCCTGATAGACCTTCCAGCCGGGCTCGATCATCATCGGGCCGCGATCCTCGAGGTTCCACAGCGCATAGGCCACCGCCTCGCCGGCCTCGTTGGAGATCAGCACGCCGTTGCGGCGGCCGGGGATCTCGCCGCGATGCGGCTGGTAGGCGTGGAACAGCCGGTTCATGATGGCGGTGCCGCGCGTGTCGGTCATCAGCTCGCCCTGATAGCCGATGAGGCCACGGGTCGGGGCGTAGAACACCAGGCGCTGGCGGCTGCCGCCGGAGGGGCGCATCTCCACCATCTCGGCGCGGCGCTCGCTCATCTTCTGCACGACAACGCCGGAATATTCCTCGTCGACGTCGATCAGCACTTCCTCGATCGGCTCGAGAATCTCGCCGCTCGTCTCGTCCTTGGTGAAGACCACGCGCGGGCGGGAAACCGCGATCTCGAAGCCCTCGCGGCGCATGGTCTCGATCAGCACGGAAAGCTGGAGCTCGCCGCGGCCGGACACGAAGAACGAATCCTTGTCGGACGACTCTTCGATCTTCAGCGCCACATTGCCTTCCGCCTCGCGCAGCAGGCGGTCGCGGATGACGCGGCTGGTGACCTTGTCGCCCTCGGTGCCGGCCAGCGGCGAATCGTTGACGATGAAGGACATGGTGACGGTCGGCGGGTCGATCGGCTGCGCCTTCAGCGGCGCATCGACGCTGAGATCGCAGAAGGTGTCGGCCACGGTGCCCTTGGAGAGGCCGGCGATGGCGATGATGTCGCCCTGCACGCCTTCCTCGATCGGCTGGCGCTCGATGCCGCGGAAGGCGAGGATCTTGGAGACGCGGCCCTGCTCGACCAGCGAGCCGTCCTGCGCCAGCACCTTGACCGACTGGTTCGGCTTGATCGAGCCGGAGGTGATGCGCCCGGTGATCATGCGGCCGAGGAAGGGGTTGGCTTCCAGCAGCGTGCCGATCATGCGGAACGGGCCGTCGTCGACGGTCGGCTCGGGCACATGCTTCAGCACCAGGTCGAACAGCGGCGCCATGCCCTGGTCCTGCGGGCCTTCCGGGCTGTCGGCCATCCAGCCATTGCGGCCGGAGCCGTAGAGGATCGGGAAGTCGAGCTGGTCGTCGGTGGCGTCGAGCGCCGCGAACAGGTCGAACACCTCGTTGATGACTTCCTGCGCGCGGGCGTCGGAGCGGTCGACCTTGTTGATGGCGACGATCGGGCGAAGACCGACCTTGAGCGCCTTGCCGACCACGAACTTGGTCTGCGGCATCGGGCCTTCGGCGGCGTCCACCAGCACGATGGCGCCGTCCACCATGTTCAGGATGCGCTCCACCTCGCCGCCGAAATCGGCGTGGCCGGGGGTGTCGACGATGTTGATCCGGGTGTCCTTCCAGACCACCGAGGTGGCCTTGGCGAGGATGGTGATGCCGCGCTCTTTTTCGAGGTCGTTCGAATCCATCACACGCTCGGCGACGCGCTGGTTCTCACGGTAAGAGCCGGACTGCTTGAGCAGTTCGTCCACCAGCGTGGTCTTGCCGTGGTCGACGTGGGCGATGATGGCGATGTTGCGCAGCTTCATATGAAAACACCAAAAAGCGGGCCCGAAGGGCTTCGGACCCGCGTGAATTTTGCGGCGCACTATACTCAGAACGCCTCGAATATCAACGTTGGAAAGGCCGCGCCATCGTCGCAGCCTCAATCCGGCTGGCGCAGCTCCCACAGCCGGCGGATCTGCGGCGGCTTGAGGATCGCCCCATCCGGGGTGCGCAGCCAGGCGATTTCGCGATTGGCCGGCGCCTGGGTCATGGCAAAGGCGATGGCATCCTCCACCGTGCCGAACTCGTAGGAATCGGGCCAGCGGTCGGGAGCGTCGACGGTATGGGACGGCGGCCAGTACTGCAGCCGGGCGGGTTCGTGATCGGGTGTCATGAACCGTTCTCCTCAGCGCGCGTCCTGCGACAGGCGCCGCGCCCGCGCGCCTGGGAAGGACGCGGCGTCGGGGAGCAACGCCGATCGCCGCAAAAGGTTCCCGCAGGCCGGAATCGAACGCCCGCCACGCCCCCGGGCCTTGAACCGCCCGGCCGACAGCCCAGTATCTTAGGGGAGCAACGCAGGAGACCCCGCGATGGTGCAGCACAACGGCAAGCCGGGCGCCCCGGACTACACCGAGCGCGAAGTCGACGAATCCGTCGAGGAGAGCTTCCCGGCGAGCGACCCGCCGGCCTTCAGCGGCATCACCGGCGACGAGCCGCCGCCGGCCGGGAAGAAGCCGGCCCCGTCCGAGAAAGCGGTCGACGAGGCGCTGGACGAGTCCTTCCCCGCCAGCGACCCGCCCTCCTTCACCGCCGTCACCGGCGTGCGCGAAGCCGACTGAAGCCCGCTCACGCCACCGGCCGCTTGGCCCATGGGCCGAAGCGCGCGTCGGGCTGGGCGGCGCGCAGCATCATCATCTCGCCGACATTCTCCGGCGACAGCAGGCCGACCAGCTTACCGCCGGCATCCACCACCCCGACCACCGGCGCGCCGCTCTCGGTGATCAGCTTGAGCGCGCGGTCGAGCGGCGTGCGCGCCCCGACGCTCGGCACGTCGCCCTGCATCGCCTCGATCACCGAGGAGCCCGGCCCCTTCGCCTGCAGGGCATGGATCATGGCGTCGCGGGTCAGCACGCCGCGCAGATGCCCGGCGCCGTCGACGATGGGGAATTCCTTCTGCGTGGTGCGGATCAGCGCCTCGGCGGCGTCGCCCACGCTGGCCGCCGGCCCCAGCGTCTCGAACTGGGTGATCATCGCGTCCTGCACCAGCAGCCCCTGCGCCGCCTGCTTCATCTGCACCTGCCCCGCCTCGCCGGAGGCGGCGAGGAAGACGAAGACGGCGATGATGATCAGCATCGGATTGCCGAAGATGCCGAGCACGCCGAGGCCCACGGCGAGCCCCTGGCCGATCGAGGCGGCGGTCTGCGTCGCCTGCGCGTGGCTCATCTTCATCGCCAGCAGCGCCCGCAGCACCCGCCCGCCATCCATCGGGAAGGCGGGAATGAGGTTGAACACCACGAGGAAGATGTTGGCCGCCGCCAGCTTGGCCAGCAGGCTCACCTGCGGGTTCTCGATGTTCTCGATGTGCTCGAGGCCGACATGGCCGCCCAGGAACACCAGCAGCACCGCGGCGATCGCGACATTGACCAGCGGCCCGGCGATGGCGACGACCAGTTCCTCCGACGGCTTCTCCGGGATGCGCTCCAGCCGGGCGATGCCGCCGAACGGCCACAGCGTGACCTCCGGCGTCTTCACCCCGTAGCGCCGCGCCGCGAAGATGTGGCCGAACTCGTGCAGCAGCACGCAGAAGAACAGCAGCGCGACAAAGGCCACGCCCTCCCAGGCCGCGCCGGTGCCGCCGCGCTGGTAATAGGCGACCCAGATCCAGATCAGGAACAGCAGGAAGGTGACGTGGATGCGGACCGCGGTGCCATAGACATGTCCGACGGTGAGCGACCAGGGCATGGGATTCTCCTAAGAGTCTGAGCTCGTAATTCGCATTCTCTCCGATGACCGTCATCCTGAGGTGCTGGCCGAAGGCCAGCCTCGAAGGATGCTCGTCCGGGCCACCGGAAATCCATCCTTCGAGGCTCGCTCCGCTCGCACCTCAGGATGACGGTGCATTGGGGTCAGGCTCTAAGGCGGGCCGCCACACAGCATAACCCCGTCGCCGTGACAGGACAGCGCAATTGCCCGATCCGCCGCTCCGGGATCGGGAACCCCTCGCCCGCTGCGCGGTTGCCCCAGGCAACAGGGAGATCGCCATGGACGCGAAAACCACCGCCCAAGCCGTCGACCATGTCTGGGAGATGATGGACCGGATCCGTGCCTGCATGCTGGTGAGCAAGCAGGGCCTCACCCTGCGCGCCCGGCCGATGCACGCCCTGACCGCGCGCGAGGAGAACTGCGTGTGGTTCCTGTCCGACCGGCGTGGCCACAAGGACGAGGAGTTGCGGCGCGACCCGCAGACGGCGCTCGTCTTCTCCGACGCGTCCGGCCGCGACTTCCTCTCGGTCTCCGGCGAGAGCGAGGTGATGGAGGACCGGGCGAAGATCGCCGCGCTGTGGAGCGGCGCGGCGGCGGCCTACTGGCCGCGCGGCAAGGACGATCCGAACATTCAGGTGCTGCGCTTCCTGCCCGCGCACGCCGAGTACTGGGACGGCCCGTCGAGCTCGGTCCTCGTCGGCCTCACGCGCGCCGCCGCCCGCCTCGCCGGCGAGAAGCCCGACTTTGGCGACAACCGCAAGGTGCCGCTGGACTAGGCTGGCGCGCCCTCCTGAAGGGCCCGTCATCCCGGACGGCCGCACGGCCGATCCGGGATGACGGGTGATCGCCCGGGAGCGATCCCGGCGTGCACGTTCCAGCTGCGGCCCCTCGTCGCCGGGCGGGGCCCAGCGTTCGAGGCGTGCATGGCGGACCGCGTCAGCGGCCCATGCGGCGGTGGCGGTTGGCCAGCGTGCGCAGGCGCAGGGCGTTGAGCTTGATGAAGCCGGCCGCGTCGCGGTGGTCATAGGCCACCGCGCCTTCCTCGAAGGTGACGAGGTCCTGATTGTAGAGCGAATAGGGGCTCTCGCGGCCGACCACCTCGACATTGCCCTTGTAGAGCTTGATCCGCACCTCGCCGGTGACGAATTCCTGGCTCTTGTCGATCAGCGCCTGCAGCATCTCGCGCTCGGGCGAGAACCAGAAGCCGTAATAGATCAGCTCCGCGTAGCGGGGCATGATGTCGTCCTTGAGATGCGCCGCGCCGCGGTCGAGCGTGATGCTCTCGATGCCGCGATGCGCCTGCAAAAGGATCGTGCCGCCGGGGGTCTCGTAGACGCCGCGCGACTTCATGCCGACGAAGCGGTTCTCGACGAGGTCGAGCCGGCCGATGCCGTTCTCCTTGCCGAGCTCGTTCAGCCGGGTCAGCAGCGCCGCCGGGGAGAGCGCGATGCCGTCGATGGAGACCGGGTCGCCCTTCTCGAAGCCGACGGTAATGTAGCTCGCCTTGTCGGGCGCCGCCTCGGGCGAGATGGTGCGCTGATAGACATATTCCGGGGCTTCGTCCGCCGGGTCCTCCAGCACCTTGCCCTCGGAGGACGAGTGCAGCAGGTTGGCGTCGACGGAGAACGGGGCCTCGCCGCGCTTGTCCTTGGCGATCGGGATCTGGTGGCTCTCGGCGAATTCCAGCAGCCGGGTGCGCGAGGTCAGGTCCCATTCGCGCCACGGCGCGATCACCTTGATCTCCGGCTCCAGCGCGTAATAGCTCAGCTCGAAGCGCACCTGGTCGTTGCCCTTGCCGGTGGCGCCGTGCGCCACCGCGTCGGCGCCGACCTTGCGGGCGATCTCGATCTGTTTCTTGGAGATCAGCGGCCGCGCGATGGAGGTGCCGAGCAGGTACAGCCCCTCATAGAGCGCGTTGGCGCGGAACATCGGGAACACGTAGTCGGAAACGAATTCCTCGCGCACGTCCTCGATGAAGATGTTCTCGGGCTTGATGCCGAGCAGCTCGGCCTTCTTGCGCGCCGGCTCCAGCTCCTCACCCTGGCCGAGATCGGCGGTGAAGGTCACCACCTCGCAGCCATAGGTGGTCTGCAGCCATTTGAGGATCACCGAGGTGTCGAGACCGCCCGAATAGGCGAGCACCACCTTCTTCACATCGCTAGCCATGTCACATTCCGCAGGAGAGAAGCCGAGCCCAGAAAAGCGCGCGGACTATAGGCATGGCCCGCGCGGGCGCAACATTTTCGTGTGTATGAAAAATCGCCCGCTGGCTCAGCCCGCCGGGGTCGATGGCGGCGGTGCCGGCTGAGAGGGGGGCAGCGGCGCCATCGCACGCTCGGGCCGCAGCGGCTTCCAGAAGCCGGCGCTCCAACCGGCGACCAGCCAGTAGGCGAGCCCGCCGGCAAGCCCGGCCGCGACGATGTAGAGATCGCCGTCGAACGGCACCGGCGCCTGCGCATAGGGCGCGAACACCGACGCGGCCAGCCAGGCCGAGAGCGCGCCATTGGCCACATGGAAGATCCAGGAGCGCACCGCGAAGGCTTCGGCGAACAGGATGCCGATCAGCGCCACCGCCCACATCGCCATCACCACCATCATCAAGAGGTAGCTCGCCGCCGCCAGCGCGTCGAACAGCGCCACCGCCTGCACCTCGTCATTGCCGGCGAGGAGATCGCCGATCCGCCAGTAGCCGAACAGCACCACGGCCATGGTCGCGAGCATGCCGGCGACGACGCCGGTCGGCACCAGCAGCAGCCGCAGCAGGAGACGCAGCAGATTGTCCATCGTTCCCGCCTATTCCGCCGCCGCCGCCATCGCCCGAAGCGCCAGGCGCTCGCGGGCGGAGAGCTTCTCGGTCTCGCTCTTGAGCTGGCCGCAGGCGGCGAGGATGTCGCGCCCGCGCGGCGTGCGCACCGGGCTGGAATAGCCGGCGCGGAACACGATGTCGGAGAAGGTCTCGATGGTCTCCCAGTCCGAGCACTCGTACTTCGTGCCCGGCCAGGGGTTGAACGGGATCAGGTTGATCTTGGCCGGGATGCCGGCCAGCAGCTTCACCAGCGCCTTGGCGTCGGCCGGTGAATCGTTCACGCCCTTCAGCATGACGTACTCGAAGGTGATGCGCTTGGCGTTGGAGGCCGGCGGATAGGTGCGGCAGGCCTCCAGCAGGGCCTTCAGCGGGTATTTCTTGTTGATCGGCACCAGCTCGTCGCGCAGCTCGTCCCGCACCGCGTGCAGCGAGATGGCGAGCATCGGCCCGACCTCGCGGCCGAGCCGCTCGATCTCCGGCACCACGCCGGAGGTGGAGACGGTGATGCGCCTTTTGCCGATGCCGAGCCCCTCGCCATCGGCCAGGATCTCGATGGATTTCGCCACCGACTCATAGGCATAGAGCGGCTCGCCCATGCCCATGAAGACGATATTCGTCACCAGCCGGTCGCCCTCGGTCGGCAGGCCGGGGCCGACGGCGCGCGCCATGCCGGGATAGTCGCCCAGACGGTCCCGCGCCACCATCACCTGCGCGACGATCTCGGCGCTCGTGAGGTTGCGCACCAGCCGCTGCGTGCCGGTGTGGCAGAACGAACAGTTGAGCGTGCAGCCGACCTGACTGGAGACGCACAGCGTGCCGCGGTCGCTCTCGGGGATGTAGACCATCTCGACATCGTGCGGCTTGTCGCCGGCGATGTCGGGAGGCAGGCGCAGCAGCCATTTGCGGGTGCCGTCATTGGACACCTGCTCGACCACCACTTCCGGCCGGGCGAGCGTGAAGGCGGCTTCCAGCTTCGCCCGCAGCGGCTTGCCGACATTGGTCATCTCGTCGAAGGAGGTGACGCCGCGCAGATAGATCCAGTGCCAGAGCTGGGCGACGCGCATACGCTGCTCGCGCTCGGAGACGCCGATCTGCGCCAGCGCCTCGGCGAGGCCTGCGCGGTCGAGGCCGGCAAGCGAACGCTTCGCCGGGGCCGGCGTCGCCGCCGCGCTCGTCGTTTCGGAAGGGTGCGTCTCGACGCCGGGGGCTGCCCCGGCGGCGGTCGCCGCAGTGGTATCGATCAGGTTCATTGCTTTATCGAGGATGCGTGTTTGCGCGCCTCATAGCACAGAGCGGCGCGCGATGCGAATGCCGGCGCGCCGCCCGCCGCCTCACTTCAGCGGCACCCAGATGTCGATGACGAGATCGTCCGGCGAGGTCGTGCGCGGATCGGAGCGGTATTCCTCGACATAGAGGTCCTGCGCCTCCAGGTCCTTGGCGTCGAGCAGGTTGGCGATCTGCTCGTAAGTGGGGTCCATCGCGTCATAGGGGCCGCGATGGGTGAAGCGCAGCGCCTTGCCGGCCGGCGAGGCGGAGAAGCTGACGCCGTTCTGCGGCTTCTCGGTCGTCGCCCCCTCGAACGGCACGGCCGCCTCGAAGTCGAAGCCGAGATCGTCGGTCGCGGTATAGATGATGAAGGAGGCGCCGTTCGGCGTCAGCTTCAGCCGCGCCATCTCGGCGTCGATCTCCCTCAGCGTGGCGACGATGGTCTTGAACGCGTCGTCCCAGCTCGCATGCGCCTTCTTCATCAGCACCGGCACGGGCTGCAGCGTCGCCGCGTCGCCAAAACCGTCCGGCCGCTTCAGCGGATCGCCGGCGGGGGCGATCTTCTGTGTGTCGACCGCCTTCGGGTCGACCACCGGCGGGGCGACCATGCCGTCATCGTCCAGCGGCGCCGCATCGTCGGGCGGTGCAGGAGCCTCGGGCGATGGAGCGTCGGGCGATGGCGCGGCGGGTGCGTCCGTTGCCGCCGGCCCGGCGGGCGGCGCGACGGGAGCGCCGTCGGCCGGCGCGGTCTGCGCCCGCAACGGTCCCGAGAACAGGAGCGCCGCGACAAGCAGCGCGAGCGGAGCGGACAGCCGCCGCATGGCAAGGCGGGCGGGCGAGATCACCAACATCATCGGTTCACCGGAAAAAGGCACGGACGCCGCCCATGCTTAGCATTCTCCCGCGCCGCCCGCGACCGGGGCGCGACGCGCGGAGGGCGCGTTCGCACGCCGATCGATGCGGCGCCCGCCGCCGCAAGTCGGGCCATTGAGTCTGGCCAATCCGCGGCGCTTCGCCATATAAGGAGCCAATCTTCAGGCCTGCGGGCCGAAAGCCGCGAACCCGGATCAATGGCAGCGCTGGAAAACCGTCCCTTCGTCAAGATGAACGGCCTCGGCAACGAGATCGTCGTGCTGGATCTGCGCGACGCGCCGCTCGCCGTGCCGCCGGAGGAAGCGCGGGCGCTGGCCCGCCCCGACGTGCTGCCCTTCGACCAGATCATGGCGCTCTACCCGCCGAAGAGCGAAGGCACGAGCGCCTTCGTGCGCATCATCAACGCCGACGGCTCGGAATCGGGCGCCTGCGGCAACGGCACGCGCTGCATCGCGCTCTACGAGGCCGGCCGCACCGGCGCGAGCCACCTGGTGTTCGAGAGCGTGGCCGGCGCGCTCGACTGCACCGTCCGCACGCAGGGCATCACCGTCGACATGGGCGTGCCGCATTTCGGCTGGCACGACATCCCCCTCGCCGGCCCGGTGGCGGACACCCGCGCCATCGAGCTGCAGGCCGGCCCGGCCGACGCGCCGGTGCTGCGTGCCCCGGCCGTGGTGAATGTCGGCAATCCGCACGCCATCTTCTGGGTCGAGGACGTCGAGGCCGTCGAGCTTGGCCGCTACGGGCCGGAGCTGGAGCATCACCCGATCTTCCCCGAGCGGGCCAACATTTCCGCCGCGCAGGTCGTCTCGCCGGAGCACATCGTGCTGAAGGTGTGGGAGCGCGGCGTCGGCCTCACTCGCGCCTGCGGCACGGGCGCCTGCGCCGCCGCCGTCGCCGCCGCCCGTCTCGGCCTCACCGGCCGCCGCGTCACCGTCACCCTGCCGGGCGGCGATCTCGTCATCGACTGGCGCGCGAGCGACGACCACATGCTGATGACCGGCCCGGCCGAATTCGAGTTCGACGGCCGTCTCACCGCCGCCATGCTCGGCGCCCCCGCCGGCGCCGACTGATCCCATGAGCCTCGCCTCTCCCGCCCTCGCTTCTGCCTCGCCCGTCGACGTCGTGACCTTCGGCTGCCGGCTCAACGCGCTGGATTCGGCGACCGCGAAGGCGATGGCGGAGACCGCCGGGCTGGAGAACGCCGTCATCGTCAACACCTGCGCCGTCACCGCCGAGGCGGTGAAGCAGGCGCGGCAGGCGATCCGCCGGCTCAAGCGCGAGGACCCCGCCCGCCGCATCGTCGTCACCGGCTGCGCCGCCCAGACCGAGCCCGCCGCCTTCGCCGGCATGGCAGAGGTCGACCGCGTGCTCGGCAATGCCGAGAAGCTGTCGCCGCAGAGCTGGCGCGCGACGCGCGACGCCTTCGCTAACCCGTTCGACCTCGAGGCCGGCGAGAAGATCCGCGTCGGCGACATCATGGCCGTGCGCGAGAGCGCGCCGCACCTGCTCGACGGCCCAGCCGACACGATCGACGGGCACAGCCGCGCCTTCGTCCAGGTGCAGGATGGCTGCGACCACCGCTGCACCTTCTGCATCATCCCCTATGGACGGGGAAACGCGCGCTGCGTGCCGATGGGCGCGGTGGTGGAGCGCGTGCGCGCCCTCGTCGCCGAGGGCTTCGGCGAGGTGGTGCTGACCGGCGTCGACCTCACCTCCTATGGCGCCGGCCTGCCCGGCGCGCCGCGGCTCGGCACGCTGGTGCGCGCGCTGCTGCGCCATGTGCCGGAACTCGCCCGGCTGCGGCTCTCCTCGATCGATTCGGTCGAGGTCGACGACGAACTGATGCGCGCCATCGCCGAGGAGGAGCGGCTGATGCCGCATCTGCACCTCTCGCTGCAGGCCGGCGACGACCTGATCCTCAAGCGCATGAAGCGCCGGCACCTGCGCGCCGACGCGATCCGCTTCTGCGCCGAAATGCGCCGCCGCCGCCCCGACATGGTGTTCGGCGCCGACATCATCGCCGGCTTCCCGACCGAGACCGAGGCGCAGTTCCGCGCCTCGCTCGACCTCGTCGACGCCTGCGGCCTGACGCATCTGCACGTCTTCCCCTTCTCCCCGCGCCAGGGCACCCCGGCGGCGCGCATGCCGCAGATCGGAACCGACATCGTGAAGGACCGCGCCCGCCGTCTGCGGGAAAAAGCCGCGCAGGCCCTGCTGCGCCACCTCGCCGGCGAGGTCGGCCGGCGCCGCGAGGTGCTGGCCGAGCGCGGCGGCATCGCCCGCACCCCCGGCTTCACCCCGGTACGCCTCGCCCGCCCGCTGGCGCCCGGCACCCTGGCCCAGATACGCATCGCCGGCCATGACGGCGCGCGGCTGATCGCGGCATGAGCGACATGAACGACACGACCAATTCCCGCCCCGGCTTCTGGAAACGCCTGACGCAGGGCCTGACGCGCACCGCGTCCGGCCTGTCGACCGGCATCACCGACCTCTTCACCAAGCGCAAGCTCGACGCCGACACGCTCGAGGACCTCGAGGACGTGCTGATCCGCGCCGATCTCGGCGTGGAGACCTCGGCCCGCATCGCCGCCATGGTCGGCAAGGGGCGCTACGACAAGACCATCGAGCCCGACGAGGTCCGCGCGCTGGTCGCCGAGGAGATCGAGGCGGTGCTCAAGCCCGTCGCCCATCCGCTGGTCTTCGCCGCCGAGACGAAGCCCTTCGTGCTGCTGATGGTCGGCGTCAACGGCTCGGGCAAGACCACCACCATCGGCAAGCTCGCCTCCATCCTGAAGGCGCAGGGCAAGAAGGTCGTGCTCGCCGCCGGCGACACGTTTCGCGCCGCGGCGATCGAGCAGCTCAAGGTCTGGGCCGACCGCACCGGTGCGACCATCGTCTCCCGTGCCCCCGGCGCCGACGCCGCCGGCGTCGCCTTCGACGGGCTACAGCAGGCGCGCGCCGATAGCGCCGACGTGCTGATCGTCGACACCGCCGGCCGCCTGCAGAACCGCGCCGAGCTGATGGCGGAACTGGAAAAGGTCGTGCGCGTCATCAAGAAGCAGGATCCCTCGGCCCCGCACGCCGTGGTGCTGACGCTCGACGCCACGGTCGGGCAGAACGCGCTGCAGCAGGTCGAGGTGTTCCGGCGGGTGGCGGGCGTCACCGGCCTCGTGATGACCAAGCTGGACGGCACGGCGCGCGGCGGCATCCTCGTCGCCATCGCCGCCAAATACGGCCTGCCCGTGCACCTCATCGGCGTCGGCGAGGGCATCGACGACCTGCAACCCTTCGAGGCGAGGGACTTTGCCCGCGCCATCGTCGGACTGGAGAGCTGATCATGACCGACACGCCGTCCGCGACCCGCCTGCGCACCATGCACCCGATGCTCAAATTCGCGCTGGAGCTCGGCCCGCTGGCCGTGTTCTTCATCGCCAACGGGCGCGGCGGCATCTATCTCGCCACCGGCGCCTTCATGGTCGCCACCTTCGCGGCGCTGGCGGTGATGTGGATCGTGGCGCGCAAGATCGCGGTGATGCCGCTGGTCTCGGCCGGCGTCGTCATGGTGTTCGGCACGCTCACCATCGTCCTGCAGGACGACCACTTCATCAAGATGAAGCCGACCATCGTCAACGCGCTGTTCGGCCTCGCCCTGTTCAGCGGGCTGTATTTCCGCAAGCCGCTGCTGCCCTATGTGCTGGGCGACGTCTTCACGCTGACCGATCTCGGCTGGCGCGAGCTCACCCTGCGCTGGGGCTCCTTCTTCCTCGTCATGGCGGTGCTCAACGAGATCGTCTGGCGCAACGTGTCGACCGACACCTGGGTCGCCTTCAAGACCTTCGTCTACCTGCCGGCGACGCTTGTCTTCGCCATGGCGCAGGTGCCGTTGATGACCCGCCACGCGCCGCCCGAGACCAAGGGCGAGAGCTGACGGCGGGCCGCCACCGCCCCCGGTGTTCTGCCGGCCGAAGGTCATGGTGCCGAGACGGAGGGTGCTGACCTCACGGCCGGTGCGGCCGAGCGCACGCTATTGCATGGGGCGGTTTTTCGGGGAGCTGGAACGCGGGGAGCGCGACGATGGGCGGCTCACGGCTGCCGTCGCGCTCCCCGCCCTCAATCGCCGCGCAGGCTGCGCCGGATCTCGGCGAAGGCCGCCGTCATCGCCGGCTCCAGAAGCCTGCCGCCATAGGCGGAGAGGTGGTCGCCGTCGATATAGTAGCTGCCGTTCCGGTCGCCCCAGAGATAGCGGCCATTGAGCAGGAAGGCCTCGTCGAAGGACAGCACCCAGACCTTCTCGCCCTTCACCTTGTCGAACACGCTGCGCACGAAGGCCTGCCGCTCCCGCTCCCCCTCGGCCGGCGCGGAGGTGTCGAAGATCGCCTCCTCGAACTGCTCCTCGGTCAGTCCCTCGCCGACGCCGAGCAGCGCGACCTGCTGCAGGATCTTCTGCGGCAGCACGGCCTGTTCCGGTGCCTGCTCGACCAGCACCACCGCCGCGCCGAGCGCGCGATACGCCTTCACCGTCTCGGCCAGCATGGTGGCGAACACGTCCTGCGCTTCGGCGCGGGAGGGGAAATAGGGATCGCCCTCGCGCGACAGCCGGAAATGATTGCCGGTGCCGACCGGGTACAACGTCCAGCGCGCGGACAGCACCACGACGTCGAATTTTCCGTCCTTCACCGCCTGCATCTGCCGGCGCGCCAGATCCGGGCAGACATGCTCGTCGAACACGCCGCCGCGCACCGACGCGCCGATGATCGGCGGGCAGCTGCCGAGACCCATGCGATAGACCGCATTGCGCTTGCCGATCTCCGCGAAGGCCGGCAGCAGCGTGTAGGAATGGCTGTCGCCCATCACCAATATGCGCAGCTCCGGGTCCTTCGGCTCGAAGATCGGGCAGAGCTGGCCGCGCTCGCCGGCATTCTGCAGCTCGCTGCCGGCGTAGCACTTGGCGCCGAGCCGGCTCGGCCGCACCGATTCGAGCAGGCGCGCCTCGCGGCTGCCCAGCTCGGGATTGGCGAGGCGGCTGGGAATGCCGTTGGTCACGCTGGCATAGAGGCCGAAGCCGACGAACAGCATGCCGACCACGCTGCTCACGCCGAACACCAGGCGCCGGCTCGGCAGGAGCGGGAGCGGACGCTTGCGGAACGGCTGCTCGACGAAGCGCCAGCTCAGATAGGCGAGCAGCAGCGACAGCACGGCGAGCGCCAGCAGCAGCGCCGGCGGCGGCTCGCCCATAGAGCGGATGCGGGCGAAGGCGAAGAGCGGCTGGTGCCAGAGATAGGCGCTGTAGCTGATCAGTCCGAGGCCGACGAGCAGCCGCGCCGACAGCAGCCGGGCGACGATGGTGCCCTTGTGCGCGTACATCACCACCAGCGCCGTGCCGACCACCGGAATGAGGGCGTAGAGGCTCGGAAACGGCGTGTTGCGGTCGAAATAGAAGACGGCGAACAGGATCAGCCCGAGCCCGAGGGCGCTCAGCCAGTTGTTCGGCCGCGGCATGCGCTCGGCGGCGAGAAATCCGCAGATCGAACCGGCCAGCAATTCCCAGATGCGAAACTGCGGCAGATAGAAATTCGCGCGCGGCGCGTAGCGCCAGCCCCATTCGGTGGCGAGCAGGCTCACCACGGCCGTGGCGACCACCGCCCAGAACACCGCCCTGCGGCCGAACCGCCAGAGCAGCGCGAGGCTGAGCGGCGCGAACAGATAATATTGCTCCTCGACCGCCAGGCTCCAGGTGTGCAGCAGCGGCTTCAGCTCGGCGACGGCGGCGAAATAGCCGCCCTCCTCGCGCCAGAACAGGAAGTTCGAGACGAAGAACACCACCGCGACGATGCTGCGGCCGAAATCGCGCAGCTGCTCCGGAATCATCCAGATCCAGGCGAAGGGGATGCAGGCGGCCATGACGAGAAACAGCGCGGGAAGGATACGCCGCGCCCGCCGCTCGTAGAATTTCGCGATGGAGAACCTGCCGCTCTCGATGTCGGCGAGCAGGATCCTCGTGATGAGGTAGCCGCTGATGACAAAGAAAATGTCGACACCGACATATCCGCCGCCAAAAGCGCCAAATCCCGCATGAAACAGAATAACGGGGACGACAGCGACGGCCCTTAACCCGTCGATCTCGCTTCTATACTTCATAACACCCCGAACAAGGCAATAAGTTCAATTAACGACCTGAAATGCTCCGCAATCAGTCAATACAATATGCCCCTGACGGCGTCGAGGGCCGCGCGGACACACCCCTGCGGCATTCATGTGACAGACGCCGCCGGGAGCTTCGACGCGATGAAAGATGCGGGCTCGAAACGCGGGCTCGGTGAATGGCCCGGCCGCCCGTCAGTCGGCCCTTCGGGCGGGCAGGCCCACGATGAAGGCCTCCACCGTCGGCAGCATGCGGGCGACGATGACGTCGACGCCGGCGGCGGTAGGATGCAGGCCGTCCGGCTGGTTGAGGCGTGGCTGGCCGGCCACCCCGTCGAGGAAGAAGGGATAGAGCGTCGCGTCGTATTTCGTCGCCAGGCGCTCATAGATGGGATCGAAACGCCGCTGATAATCGGCGCCGTAGTTCGGCGGCGCCAGCATCCCCGCCATCAGCACCGGAATGCCCCGTTGCTTCAGCCGCGCCAGAATGGCGTCGAGCGACTTCTCGGGAATGGCGGGATCGAGGCCGCGCAGCGAGTCGTTGGCGCCGAGCTCCAGGATCAGCGCGTCGGTTCCCTCGGGCACCGACCAGTCGAGCCGGGCGAGGCCGGCGCTGGTCGTGTCGCCCGACACTCCGGCATTCTCGATCACAACATCGTGTCCCTTGGCCCGCAGCGCCGCTTCCATCCGCGCTGGGAAGGCCTGGCTGGCGGGAAGCCCGTATCCGGCCGTGAGACTGTCGCCAAAGGCGACGATGCGCAGCGTCGCGGCGCCCGCCGGCGCGCAGGTCGCCAGCACGAGGCCGCCGAGGGCGAGGAGGTGGTGGAGAAATCGTGACAAGGCCATACCCTTCCGGAAACGGTGCAGCGCAGCATATGTTGCCTTTGCTGCCGGCCGCCAAGGGGAACGCATCCGTCAAGCAGCATCGACGAGGCGCACCGGGGGCACGCCGGGCACCATCCACGCCGGGCCAGACGTGAAAAGGAAGACATGCCGTCACATTCCAGGACCGATCCCGCCATCCGCCTCCATGAGGTGGAACTCTCCCTCGGCACCGGCGCAGCGCGCGTCCATATCCTCAAGAGCGTGTCGCTGGACATCGGCCAGGGCGAGGCCGTCGGCCTGGTCGGGCCGTCGGGCTCCGGCAAGTCGAGCCTGCTGATGGTGCTCGCCGGCCTCGAGCGCGCCAATTCCGGCCGGGTGACGGTCGCCGGGCAGGAGCTGACCGGGCTCGACGAGGACGCCCTCGCCCGCTTCCGCGGCCGCAATGTCGGCATCGTGTTCCAGGCCTTCCATCTCATCCCCACCATGACGGCGGTGGAGAATGTCGCGGTGCCGCTGGAACTCGCCGGCCGCGCCGACGCCTTCGAGCGCGCCGCTGCCGAACTCGCGGCGGTCGGGCTCGGCCAGCGGCTCGACCATTATCCCTCGCAGCTTTCCGGCGGCGAGCAGCAGCGCGTGGCGGTTGCCCGGGCGCTGGCGCCCGAGCCGCGCATCCTCGTGGCCGACGAGCCGACCGGCAATCTCGACGAGACCACCGGTCGACAGATCATGGACCTGCTGTTCGACGCGCAGGCGCGCCGCGGTGCGACGCTGGTGATCGTCACCCACGACGCCACCCTGGCCGGGCGCTGCGACCGTACCGTGCGGCTGCGCTCCGGCGTCATCGAGGCCGAGACGGCGCTCGACGCCGCCCTTGCCGGGACCGGGGCATGAGCACGGAACGCCTGTCGTCCTCCGCCGCCGATGCCGCGCGGCCGACGGCAATGCCCCGCCCGGCCCGCCGGACGCTGGCGCTGCGCTTCGCCCTGCGCGAGCTGCGCGGCGGCCTGCGCGGCTTCGCCGTCTTCCTCGCCTGCCTCGCGCTCGGCGTGGCGGCCATCGCCGGCGTCGGCGCCTTCTCGCGCGCCCTGACCGACGGGCTGGCCCGCGAGGGCACCACCCTGCTCGGGGGCGACGCCGCCTTCAGCCTCGTCCAGCGCGAGGCCACGCCGCAGGAATACCGGCTGATCGCCGAGGGCGGCCGGGTCTCCACCGTCGCGACGCTGCGCGCCATGGCGCGCGCCGGCGCGGGCGACACGCTCGACGCCACGCTGGCCGAGGTGAAGGCGGTCGACGGCGCCTATCCGATGGTCGGCACCCTCGACATCGAACCCTCCCAGCCGCTCGCCGCCGCCCTGGCGGAACGCGACGGCAGCTATGGCGCGGTCGTTGATCCGGCGCTGGCCGACCGGCTCGGCCTCAAGGCCGGGGACCGTTTCCAGCTCGGCGAGGCCACGCTCACCCTCCGCGGCATCATCGCCCGCGAGCCGGACCTGCTGTCGACCGGCATCGGCTTCGGCCCGCGCCTGATGGTGTCGATGGACGCGTTGCGCGCGACCCATCTGCTGCAGCCCGGCAGCCTCGTGCGCTGGCACTACCGGGTGCGGATGACCGATCCGGCGGCCCTCGCGAGCTTCGTCGAGCATGTGCAGCACGGCGCGCCGGAAGCCGCCTTCGAGGTCCGCACCCGCGACGCCGCCGCTCCCCGGCTGGAAAACAATGTCCGGCGCTTCACCGAGTACCTGACCCTTGTCGGCCTCACCGCGCTGCTGGTCGGCGGCGTCGGCGTCGCCAATGCGGTGAAGAGCCATCTCGACGCCAAGCGCGGCGTCATCGCCACCTTCAAGAGCCTGGGCGCGCCCGGCGTCACCGTGTTCGCCATCTATCTCGCCGAGGTCGGGCTGATCGCGCTGGTCGGCATCGCCATCGGCGTCACGGTCGGCTCGGCGCTGCCCTTCATCGCCAATGCCGCCTTCGGCCATCTGCTGCCCGTGCCCATCGAACCGAGCCTGCAGCCGGCGGCGCTGGCGCTGGCCGTCGCCTATGGCGGGCTGATCGCGCTCGCCTTCGCGCTGTGGCCGCTGGGCCTCGCCCATGACGTGCCGGTCTCGGCGCTGTTCCGCGAGCGCGTGGAAGGCGGGCGGCGGCGGCCGCGCCTCGTCTATATCGCGCTGACCGGCCTCGCCATCCTCGCCCTCGCCGCGCTGGCCGTCGCCGCGTCCGAGGAGCGGCGCATCGCGCTGTTCTATCTCGTCGCCGCCGCCAGCGTGCTGGTGACGCTGCGCCTCGTCGGGGCGCTCATCATGGCGGTCGCCCGCCGCCTGCCGCGCCCGCGCTCCACGGCGCTGCGGCTCGCTCTGGCCAACATCCACCGGCCGGCGGCGCTGACGCCGACCATCGTGCTGTCGCTCGGCCTCGGCCTGACGCTGCTGGTCACGCTGGCGCTGATCGACCGCAGCCTGACGCGCGAGCTGACCTCGCGGCTGCCCACCGAGGCGCCGAGCTTCTTCTTCCTCGACATCCAGAGCAACGAGACCGACCGCTTCGCCACATGGCTGAAGCAGAAGGCGCCCGAGGGCGAGGTCGAGATCGTGCCGATGCTGCGCGGGCGCATCATCACGCTCGCCGGCCGGCCGGCGGAAAGCCTCGACCCGCCGCCGGAATTCGCCTGGGTGCTGTCCTCCGACCGCGGCGTCACCTATGCGCAGGAGGTGCCGGAAGGCTCGATCCTGACCGCCGGCGACTGGTGGCCGGCCGATTATGCCGGCCCGCCGCTGGTCTCCTTCGAGCGCGAGATCGCCGACGCCTTCGGCCTGAAGATCGGCGACGAGGTGACGGTGAACGTCCTCGGGCGGTCGATCACCGCCACCATCGCCAATCTGCGCGACGTCGAATGGGAACGGCTGGCGATCAATTTCGTCATGGTGTTCTCGCCCAACAGCTTCGCCGGCGCGCCGCACACCTCGCTGGCCACCCTCACCCTGCCGGAGGGCGGCGACGCGGCGACCGAGCGCAGCCTCGGCCGCGCCGTGGCGGCCGACTTCCCCGCCGTCACCGCCGTGCGGGTGAAGGAGGCGCTGACGCAGATCGGCGAGATCGTCGCCAACCTGCTGACGGCGATACGCGGCGCCAGCCTCGTCACCCTGCTCTCCAGCGTTCTGGTGCTCGCCGGCGCGCTGGCGGCGGGCCAGCACCACCGCGTCTACGATGCGGTGATCCTCAAGACGCTGGGCGCCACGCGGGCGCGGCTGGTGGCCGCCTACGCGCTGGAATATGCCGCGCTCGGCCTCGTCACCGCCGTCGTCGCGGTCGGCGCCGGCGCGGCCGCGGCCTATGTCGTGGTGGTCTACGTGATGAAGCTGGCCTTCGCCTGGTCGACCGGCGCGGCGGTCGGCGCGGTGGCGGTCGCCCTCGTGCTCACCGTCGGCTTCGGCCTCATCGGCACCTGGCGCGCGCTGGGGCAGAAACCGGCGCGCATCCTGCGCAACCTGTGAGCGTGCGCGGCGGCAAGAAGGGCTGCCGCAGCGTCATTCCTGTCGCAAACTTCACTTGCGGCAAGCCGGTACGCCCCTCATATTCCCCGTGACTTCCCGTTCGGGCGAACCGGCATGCTGCCGGTGCCCGGATGGGGCACGGTGTTATCGGGAGAGGATCCGACCATGTCCGACTTTAACCGCAACGTCTCCGTGCCGCGCTTCGGGGCGACGGCGGCGCGGACGCAGGCCGAGATCGACCTGGGCCTGCGCTCCTACATGCTGCGCGTCTACAACTACATGACGCTCGGCCTCGCCATCACCGGCGCGGCGGCGCTCGGCATCTACATGCTGGCCGTCTCCGACGTGCCGACGGCGTCCGCCATCGCGCCCGGCATCTATCTCACCGATCTCGGCGTCGCGCTGTTCTTCAGCCCGCTGCGCTGGGTGGTGATGCTCGCCCCGCTCGCGGCGGTGTTCTTCCTCAGCTTCCGCGTCGACCGCCTCAGCGTGGGCGCCGCGCAGGGCATCTTCTGGCTCTATGCCGGCCTCGTCGGCGTGTCGCTCGCCAGCATCTTCCTGGTCTACACGCATGAGAGCGTCGTGCGGGTGTTCTTCATCACCGCCGCGACCTTCGGCGGGCTGAGCCTGTACGGCTACACCACGACGCGCAGCCTGTCCGGCATGGGCTCGTTCCTGATGATGGGCCTGATCGGCATCATCATCGCGATGGTGGTGAACATCTTCCTCGGCTCCTCGATGCTGCAGTTCATCATCTCGGTGGTGGGCGTGCTGGTGTTCGCCGGCCTCACCGCCTACGACACCCAGCGCATCAAGGAGATGTACTTCGCCGGCGACGACGACGTGGTGGCCGGCCGCAAGGCCATCATGGGCGCGCTGACGCTCTATCTCGACTTCATCAACCTGTTCCTGATGCTGCTGCAGCTCTTCGGCAACCGGAACAACTGAGCCGCCCCGCGCCCTCGCGCAGCGGCCTCACGCAGACCGAAAGCCCCGGCAGCCGCCGGGGCTTTTTCTTTGTCCGCGCGCCCGAGGGCGGGAAAGATCCGTCACGCCTCCGCTGGCGCCGGCAGCTCGGCCTTCGGCGGCAGCGGAAACAGGCTGATGAAGCGCCCGGCGAGCGCCCGGTCGCCGTCCAGCCTCAGCAGCCCCGCCGCCTCCAGCGCCTCGATCGGCTGGCCGCCATAGATCGCGGCGGCGATCATCCGCGCCTCGCCGGTGAAGGTGAAATCCGGCGCCTCGTGCCGCCCGCGCTCGGCGGCGATCTCGCCTTCCGCCAGCGTCAGGCGAAACGTCTCGCGGCCGATCGCCATGTTGATCCTCGCCGCCATCCACGCAGCCCGCTCGCGGCTCAGCATGGTGCGCAGCGACATCATCAGCGAGACCGCGCCGAAGGGCAGCGTCGGGTCGTGCAGAGGTGAGCGCGCCGCCCAGCGGCCCATGGCCTGGAAGATCGGCTCGCTCTCATAGCCCCATTCGGTCAGCTCATAGACCTGCGCGGAGGCCGGCGGCGGCAGGCGGCGGCGGCGCAGCACGCCCGACTGTTCAAGGCTTTCGAGGCGCTGGGTCAGCACATTGGCGCTGATGCCCGGCAGGTCCGCCTTGATGTCGCCGAAGCGCTTGGGTCCCATCATCAGCTCGCGCATGACCAGCAGCGCCCAGCGCTCGCCGAACAGGTCCAGCGCATGCGCGGCGGCGCAGGCATCCTGATAGTGACGCCGCGACGGTGCCCCGCCCTCCATGGTTACCTTTTTTAAGTCCATTGTTGCCTTATGTAACTTATCGCTCTATCACGTCAATAAAATGCCGCTGGGGAAGGCGGCAGAGAGCCGCGGGAGGAAGCCTTGTCCAAGCACGTCTTCATCAATCTGCCGGTCCGCGACCTCCCCCGCTCCATCGCCTTCTATGAGGCCATCGGGGCGACCCGAAATCCGCAATTCTCCGACGACACCGCCGCCTGCATGGTGCTTTCCGAGACCATCTTCGTCATGATTCTCACCCATGCGAAGTTCAGCGGCTTCACGCCCAGGCCGATCGCCGACGCGCATGCCGCCTGCGCAGTCCTGATCGCCCTCTCGCAGGACAGCCGCGAGGCGGTGGACGCCATCGTCGCGCAGGCCGTCGCCTTCGGCGGCAAGGCCGATCCCGGCCCGCGGCAGGATCTCGGCTTCATGTATGGCCGCAGCTTCGAGGATCCGGACGGACATATCTGGGAACCGTTCTGGATGGACATGCAGCCTGCCACCGCCGCGCGGGCGGACGCATCCTGACACCGGCTTACCCGCATTTGCGGACAGGAGGAAACGATGAGCTACATCGATGGATTCGTTGTCGCCGTGCCGACCGCCAAGAAGGACGCCTACCGCGCCATGGCCGAGATGGCGGCCCCGATCTTCGTGGAACACGGCGCGACGCGCGCCGTCGAGGCCTGGGGCGACGACGTGCCGGACGGCAAGGTCACGGATTTCCGCATGGCGGTGAAGGCGACGCCCGAGGAAACCGTGGTGTTCTCCTGGATCGAGTGGCCCTCGCGCGAGGCGCGCGACATCGGCATGAAGAAATTCATGGAGGATCCGCGCCTGAAGGAAATGACCGACATGCCCTTCGACGGCCAGCGCATGATCTTCGGCGGCTTCGCCCCGCTGCTCGACGTGAGCGGGGGCTGAGCGATGCAGCCCATCCGCACCTGCCTGTGGTTCGACGGCAAGGCGGAGGAGGCGGCGCGGTTCTACGTCTCGCTGCTTCCCAACTCGCATGTCGAATCCGTCAACCTCTCTCCCGTCGATACGCCCGGCAACAAGGCGGGCGACGTCCTGACGGTGGAGTTCACGCTCAACGGCGTCGCCTATCTCGGGCTCAATGGCGGCTCGCATTACCAGTTCACGCCCGCCGTTTCGCTCATTGTCCCCTGCGACAGCCAGGAAGAGATCGACCGGCTATGGGACGCGCTGTCGCAAGGTGGCACGCCGGTGCAGTGCGGCTGGATCACCGACCGCTACGGCCTGTCCTGGCAGATCACACCGCGCGTGCTCCTCGCCATGATCAAGGACCCCGACACGGCCAGGGCGAAGCGGGCGATGGAGGCGATGTTCGACATGGTGAAGCTCGACATCGCCGCGCTGGAAGCCGCCTATCATCGCAGCTGATGCGCGCCCGCTGGCGTTGTCGCCTTCCGGCGCGGGCGCTACATAGCCTCACCCGGCGCGGGCCATGAGGGCGCGCGCCCGTCAGGAGGCAGGCCTATGAACTGGGCGGATTTCAAGCGCGAGGCGAATTTCATCGGCGGCGACTGGGTCGGCGCCGACAGCAAGGGCACCATCGAGGTCACCAACCCGGCCACCGGCGAGGTGATCGGCACCGTGCCGAACGCCGGCGCGCAGGAGACCCGCCGCGCCATCGCCGCCGCCGAGACGGCATTCGAAAGCTTCTCGCGCACCACGGCGGACGAGCGCGCCAAGCTGCTGCGCCGCCTCCACGCCGCCATCATGGACAATCAGCGCGCGCTGGCCGAGCTGCTCACCGTCGAGCAGGGCAAGCCGCTCGCCGAATCCATGGGCGAGGTCGGCGCCAGCGCCGCCTATGTGCTCTGGTTCTCGGAAGAAGCCCGCCGCGTCTATGGCGACGTCATCCCCTCGCCCTGGGGCGAGCGCCGCATCCTCGTCACCAAGCAGCCGGTCGGCGTCGTCGCCGCCATCACGCCGTGGAACTTCCCCTCCTCCATGCTGGCGCGCAAGATCGGCCCGGCGCTGGCGACGGGCTGCACCTCGGTGGTGAAGCCGGCGACGCAGACGCCCTATTCGGGCCTCGCCTGGGGCGTGCTGTGCGAGCAGGCCGGCTATCCCGCGGGCGTCGTCAACATCCTCACCGGCTCGGCCTCGGCCATCGGCGGCGAGATGACCTCCAACCCGACCGTGCGCAAGATCACCTTCACCGGCTCCACCCCGATCGGCAAGCTCCTGATGAAGCAGGCCGCCGAAACGGTGAAGCGGGTGTCGATGGAACTGGGCGGCAACGCGCCCTTCCTCGTCTTCGACGACGCCGATGTCGACGCGGCGGTGGCCGGCGCCATCGCCTCGAAATACCGCAATTCCGGCCAGACCTGCGTCTGCACCAACCGCTTCTACGCGCAGGCCGGCATCTACGACGCCTTCGTCGCGAAGCTGGCCGCCGCCGCCGCCGCCCTGAAGGTCGGCCCCGGCCTCGAGGACGGCGTGGTGCAGGGCCCGCTGATCGACGACAAGGCGGTCGCCAAGACCGAGAGCTTCGTCGCCGACGCCCTCGCCAAGGGCGGCAGGATCGTCGCCGGCGGCGCGCGCCACGCACGCGGCGGCCAGTTCTTCCAGCCGACCGTGATCGCCGACGCCACGCCGGAGATGCACTTCGCCCGCGAGGAGATCTTCGGTCCCGTCGCCCCGGTGTTCCGCTTCGAGACCGAGGAGGAGGCGGTGCGCCTCGCCAACGACACCGAGTTCGGCCTCGCCTGCTATTTCTACACACGCGACCTCGCCCGCGCCTTCCGCGTCTCGGAAAACCTGCGCTACGGCCAGGTCGGCATCAATGCCGGCGTCATCACCACGGAAGTGGCGCCGTTCGGCGGGGTGAAGGAATCGGGCATCGGCCGCGAGGGCTCGAAATACGGCGTCGACGAGTATGTCGACGTCAAATATGTCTGCATCGGCCTCTGAGCCTTGACGGCGCGCCCGCTCGGCCAGTCATGGCGCGAGCGGGCGGCGCGGCGGGCCGGGACCAGGATCTAGGCCGCCACCGCCGGCCGGTCGAGGCAGCCGAGCCCGGCCAGCGTCGCCCGCACCGCGATATCGAGCGGCGTATGCGGCTCCGCGCCGAGCCGGCCGACGAGCCGGCGGTTGTCGAGCCGCACCGGCCGCTGCCAGAGATAGCGCATCTCGGCCAGTTCCCGGAACAGCGGCACCACGGGCGAGGCCAGCCGCAGGGCGAGCCAGGGCAGCGGACGGACCGGCAGGCCGGGGTCGCCCAGCGCCCGGCGGACCGCGCCGATCATGCCGCCGCCATCGCCATCCCATTCCCCCTCCATGTGGAAGCGCGCGAACGCGCCGAGATCCTCGCGCTCGGCCAGTTGCGCCATGGTCGCCGCCACGTCCGGCAGATAGGCCCATTGGTGGCCGACGCCCTGCCGGCCGGGATAGGTCAGGCTGCGGGGCCGGGCGCCGGCCTTCGCCAGCACCTGCCCGAACCAGTTGTTGCCGGCGCGCGGCCCGAAGAAGTCTCCCGCCCGCACGATCAGCGCGCGGATGTCGCCGGCCTCGGCCGCCGCGCGCAGGCGCCGCTCCATCTCCACCCGGATCCGGCCCTTGCGGGTCAGCGGGTTCTGCGGCGCCTCCTCGTCGATCAGCGGAAAGGCGTCCGGCCCGTAATTATAGACCGTGCCCGGCAGCAGCACGCGCGCGCCGGCGAGGCGGGCCGCGCCGATCGTGTTGTCCAGCATGGGCAGCACCAGCCGGTCCCAGTCGCGATAGCCGGGCGGGTTCACCGCGTGCACGATGAGCGACGTGCCCGCGGCGGCGCGGCGTATATCGGCCGCGTTCAGCGCGTCGCCGCGCTCCCAGGCGATGCCCTGGCGCTGCCCGGCCTCGCATGAGCGGGCCAACGCCCGCACCGTCCAGCCGCGCCCGGCCAGATGCCGCGCGACCTCCCCGCCGATGCCGCCGGTCGCGCCGAGCACGAGGGCTGTCCTTGTCGTCATGTCCATCTCCTCAACATCGTGGCGACGCGAGAATGGGCGCATGCGGAGATAAACGAAATTGCCTATAATCTTGCCATCGCTATACATGAATGAATGAACGTGGAACCGGACTGGAACCTCTACCGCAGCTTCCTCGCCGTCCTCGACGAGCGCTCGCTGTCCGGCGCGGCGCGGCGGCTCGGGCTGACCCAGCCGACGATTGCCCGCCATCTCGACGCGCTGGAACAGGCGATCGGAACGCAGCTCTTCCTGCGCTCGCAGCGCGGCCTCGCCCCCACCGAGACGGCGCTGGAGCTCGGCCCCTATGCCCGCGCGATGGCCACTACCTCGGCCGCGCTGCTGCGCACCGCCTCGGGCCGCGCGCGGGAGGTGCGCGGGACAGTGCGGATCAGCGCCTCCGAGGTGGTCGGCGCGGAGCATCTGCCGCCCCTCCTCGCGGATCTGCGCGCGCGCCATCCCGGCCTGGTGATCGAGCTGGCCCTGTCCAATGCGGTGGAGAACGTGCTGGAGCGCGCCGCCGACATCGCGGTACGCATGGTCGAGCCGGCGCAGGAGGCGCTGCTCGCCCGGCATCTGCCGTCGATCCGCGTCGGCCTTTTCGCCCATCGGCGCTATCTCGCGCGCAAGGGCACGCCCGCACGCCTCGACGCGCTGGCCGGACACGACCTCATCGGCTTCGACCGCGAGACGCCGGCGATCCGCGCCGCCGTCCAGCGTTTTCCGGTGCTGGCGCGCGCCGCCTTCGCGCTCAGGACCGACAGCGACCTCGCGCAGCTCGCCGCGATCCGCGCCGGCTTCGGAATCGGCATCTGCCAGGGGGCGATCGCCCGGCGCGAGCCGGACCTCGTGCCGGTGCTGCCGGACGCCTTCGCGCTCGACCTGCCGGTGTGGATCGTCATGCATGAGGATCTGAAGGCCAGCCGCCGCCACCGCGTGGTGTTCGACGCGCTGGTCGAGGGCCTGCGGACGGTGGCCCTGCAATAGCAGCCGGCCACCGCCCCCTCCGTCATCCCGGCCGAAGCGAAGCGGAGAGCCGGGATCGCTCTCCATCTTCGCGCCATCCCGGATCGGTCCTGCGGACCGTCCGGGATGCCGACGGGATCGGTGACGCAGCGACCTACGCCTTGAAGTCTTCCAGCTTGAACGGCAGCGAGCGAAGCCGCTGGCCGGTGGCGTCGAAGATGGCGTTGGACAGCGCCGGGGCGACGCCGGGAACGCCCGGCTCGCCGATGCCGGTCGGCGCGTTGGCGGAGGGCACGATATGCACCTCCACCTTCGGCATCTCCGACATGCGCAGCGGAATATAGGTGTCGAAATTGGCCTGCTCGACGACGCCCTTGTCGAGCGTGATCTCGTCATGCAGCGCCGCGCCGAGGCCGAAGCCGACGCCGCCCTCGATCTGCGCGGCGATCACGTCCGGATTGACCGCGATGCCGCAATCGACCGCGCAGATCACGCGGTCGACCTTGATCTTGCCATCCACCACCGAGATGTCGATCACGCTGCCAACCACGGTGTTGAAGCTCTCGTGCAGCGCGACGCCGCGCCCCTTGCCGGCGCCGGCCTTGGGACCCCATTGCGCCTTCTCGGCCAGCAGCTTGAGCACCCCGGCGTGGCGCGGCATGTCCTTCAGCAGTTCCAGCCGGAACTCGACCGGGTCGCGACCGGCCGCGCGGGCGAGTTCGTCGATCATCACCTCCACCACATGCGCGGTGTGGGTGTGGCCGACCGAGCGCCACCACAGCGTCGGCACCTTCACCGCCGGCGAATGCAGGTCGACCCGGAAATCGCCGATGGCGTAATTGGTGTCGGAGGCGCCCTCGACCGAGGTGCCGTCGACGCCGTCCTTGATGATGAAGGCCTCGAACGGCGTGCCGGCGATGAAGGACTGGCCGACGATGCGCTGGTCCCAGCCGGCGATCTTGCCGTCCGCCGTCAGGCCGGCGCGCACCGAATGGTAGAACATCGGGCGGTAGAAGCCGCCCTTTATGTCATCCTCGCGGGTCCAGACGAGGTGCACCGGCGCGCGGCCGTCGATCGCCTTCAGGATGGTGGCGGCCTCGGCGATGTAGTCCGCCGGCGGGTTGGCGCGGCGCCCGAAGGAGCCGCCGGCCCACAAGGTCTCGATCTTCACCTGTTCCGGCTTCAGGCCGAGAATGCCGGCGGTGACCGCCTGTTCGATGGTCTGGAACTGCGAGCCGGTCCAGATGGTGACACCATCGCCGGTCTTCTCGATGACGCAGTTCAGCGGCTCCATCGGCGCGTGGGCGAGATAGGGAAAGCTGAACTCGGCCTCGATGGTCTTCGCCGCACCCGCCAGGCCCTTGGCGGCATCGCCCCGGCGTGCGGCGGGCACGCCCGGCGTCCGCGCCAGCTTGCGGTACTCGTCGAACAGTTCGGCCGTGCCGCGTGTCTCCGCCTGCGCCTCGTCCCATTCGATGGCGGCGAGCGCGTCGCGGCCCTGTATCGCCGCCCAGGTGTTCTGCGCCAGCACGGCGATGCCCGAGGGCACCGCCACCACCTCGACCACGCCCGGCACCTTCTTGGCCGCCGCGGCGTCGAAGCTCTTCACCGTGGCGCCGAAGCGGTCCGGCCGGCGGATCACCGCGGTCAGCATGCCCGGCCGCCTCATGTCGAGCGCGTAGATCGCCTTGCCGTCCGTCTTCTCGGCGGAATCGAGGCGCGGCAGGCGCGTGCCGATCAGCGTGAAGTCCTTGGGGTCCTTGAGCGTCACCTCGGCCGGCACCGGCAGCTTCGCCGCCGCCTCGGCGAAGTCGCCGAAACGGCCAGAATGGCTGCCGCTCGTCAGCACGCCCTTCGCGACGGTGATGGTGTCGGCCGGCACGCGCCATTGCGCGGCGGCGGCCGCGACCAGCATCTGGCGCGCCGCCGCGCCGGCCTTGCGCAGTTGCTCCCAGCTATTGGCCACCGAGGTCGAGCCGCCGGTGCCCTGCACCGGGCCGAAGGCGAGGTTGTTGTAGAGCGTGGCGTCGGCCGGGGCGAAGGCGGCGCGCATCTGGCTCCAGTCGGCGTCCAGTTCCTCCGCCACGATGGTGGAAAGGCCCGTCGTGACGCCCTGCCCCATGTCGAGATGCTTGATGAGCACCGTCACCGTATTGTCCGGCGCGATGCGCACGAAGGCGTTCGGCATGGGCGGCGCGGAAGCGGCGGGGGCGCCCTCGGCGTACGCCGCGCGCGGGTCGAGATGCACGCCGATCACCAGCGCGCCACCGGCGGCGGCGAGCCCCTTGAGGAAATTGCGGCGCGAGGGAGCGACCGGCTCGCCCATCCCCGCCAGCATCTGCCGGTAATGTTCGGGTTTGATGATATGCATGGCGCTCACGCGAGGTTGGCGGCGGCGTCGTGGATCGCCGCGCGGATGCGTTGATAGGTGGCACAGCGGCAGACATTGCCGTCCATCGCGCTGTCGATGTCCTCGTCGCTCGGCTTGCGATTCTCGCTGAGCAGGCCGATGGCCGACATGATCTGGCCGGACTGGCAGTAGCCGCACTGCACGACGTCGAGCTTGCGCCAGGCGGCGACCACCGCCGCGCCGACCTCGCCGCCGACGCCCTCGATGGTGGTGACGCTCTTGCCCTCGACATCGGCGAGCGAGGTCTGGCACGAGCGCACCGGCACGCCGTCGACATGGACCGTGCAGGCGCCGCACAGGGCGACGCCGCAGCCGAACTTCGTGCCGGTCAGGCCGACAATGTCGCGAATCGCCCACAAAAGGGGCATGCCGCCATCGGCGTCGATGGTGCGTTCGCTTCCGTTGAGTGTGAATTTCATCAGTCGCCCTCTCCTTATCGGGGATGAGGACGCGCGACGACGCCGCCGGCGGGCGGTGTCCCGGCCACCTCCGGCTATGTCGTCTGCGCTCCCGCGCGGAAGCTAGGCTTCATGATGGCCGTCATCTAATCACCAATACGTGACGCCGCCGCCCGCCGGACGACGCGCCCGCACGCGGGTACCGACGCCTCAGGCTTCCGCCCGCTCGGTCGCCCCGAGCATGGCGCGCACGAAATCGGCGAGGTCGCTAATGTCGTCGGTGATGCGGTCGTCGCCGCGGCTGGCGGAGGCGTAGAAGATGCCGTCGAGCATCAGGCCGATCCGGCGGGCGGTGCGTGGAATGTCGACCTCGGCGAACTGGCGGCTCGCGACGCCGCGCTGCAGCGCCCCTTCCAGAAGCTGCTTCTCGCGCCCGTAGAAGCCGGCGATCAGCGCGTCGAGCTCGACGTCGCGCAGGCCCGAGCTGGCATAATCGGACATCAGCTTGACCATCAGCGCCAGCGTCGGGGCAAGCTCCATATGGGTGTCGAGCCAGGCGAGAATCTCCGCCAGCGGCTCCGTGCCGGCGGCGCGGCGCGCCTCGTAACCGGCCATGAGCTGCTCGATGGCGTGCCCAAGCGCGCGGCGCACCAGATCGTCCTTGTTGTCGAAATAGTGGTAGAGCAGCCCGACATTGATGTCGCAGACCATCGCGATGTCGCGCACCGTGACCACCGAGAAATGGCGCTCGGCGAACAGCCGCAAGGCTTCCTCGAGGATCATCCCCCGCCGCTCCGCCGGCTGGAGGCGCTTGCGCGCGGGTCGTGCAATCATGCGGCTCCTCCGTACTTGTACGGAATTTTCTGCCTTGCTCATATGCTAGGCGTGCCCATTTGTTGGGCTTGCAGACGATATTAAGTCACCGTTTAATAACCCGGTCCAGCCATTTCAGCGACCGGAGCCACTCCTCATGAAGCGCATTTTCAGGGCTGCAGCCGTCTTCGCCAGCCTCACTGCCGCCGCCCTCACGGGAATGCCGGGGGCGCAGGCCGCCCCCAAGAAGAGTTTCAAGGTCGCCTACACCGTCTATATCGGCTTCATGCCCTTCGCCTACATGAAGTCGTCCGGCATCATGAAGAAGTGGGCCGACAAGTACGGCATCGATGTCGAGATCATCCAGGCCAACGATTACGTCGGCAGCATCAACCAGTTCATCGCCGGCGAGATCGACGCGGTGGGCGTGGCCTCGATGGATGGCCTCACCATGCCGGCGGCCGGCGGCGTCGACACCTCGATCTTCCTGATCACCGACTATTCCAACGGCAACGACATCGTCCTGTCCAAGACCGCCAAGACCGTCAAGGAACTGGCCGGTCAGGACACCTACCTGCTCCAGTACAGCGTCTCGCACTATCTGCTGAACCGCGCGCTGCAGCTCAACGGCATCGACGACCCCACCGCCGCCAAGACGGTGAACATCTCCGACGCCGAGATCTCCGCCGCCTTCGTCTCGCAGGACGACATGAAGCACGCGGTCTCCTGGAAGCCGCTGACCGAGGACATGCTCAAGGTCAAGGGCGCGACGAACCTGTTCGACTCCTCCAAGATCCCGGGCGAGATCATGGATGTGTTCATCGGCAATACCCAGACGCTGAAGGACAATCCCGATTTCGGCAAGGCGGTGGTCGGCGCCTGGTATGAGGCGCTCGGCATCCTCAAGGCCGGCGGCGCGCCGGGCGAGGAGATGCGCGCGGTCATGACCAGCGCCATGGGCACCGATGCCGGCGGCCTGCAGGCGCAGCTCGACACCACCCACTTCTTCTACACGGCGGGCGAAGCCTACAGCTTCCTCGCCTCGCCCGAGAACGCCAAGATCTGGAACAGCATCCGCACCTTCTGCTTCCAGCAGGGCCTGTTCGGACAGGGCGCCACCAGCGTCGACACGATCGGCATCGAGGTCGCCGACGGCACGGTGCTGGGCGACAAGGCCAACATCAAGATGCGGGTCAACGCGACCTTCACCAAGGACGTCGCCGACGGCAAGCTCTGACGCCCGAAGGACCGGAGAGCCGTCCCCGCTCATCCCTCTCCCCATTGGGGAGAAGTGGCCAGCCCACGGGTCTCGCCTTCGGCGAGCCCGAGGACAGGCTCCGCGGGACGGTGAGGGGACCACGGTTGGACGTTCCTCAGCCCCTCGCCCCGGCGGGAGCCGGCAATAAACGGCTCTCCAAAGCTCCGTCATCCTGAGGCGCGAGCGAAGCGAGCCTCGAAGGATGGGATCTTGAGTGCTCGACAACGAGCATCCCGGGAGCAGGTGCAGCCTCCCGGGTGACGCCCTCGAAACGGAAAGCCGCCATGCGCCGCATCATCAACTACGCGCCCCGTCCGGGCGTCCGGCTGATCCTCGCCATCCTGCCCTTTCTCGCGGTGCTGGTGATCTATCTGCTCGCCTCCAATGCGCGCCTCGCGGTGGAGCCGGCCGACAAGCTGATGCCGAGCTTCGCCAGCTTCTGGGCGACCATGGTGCGCATGGCGACGACGATCGACATCGCCACCAAGCAGTATCTTCTGTGGTGGGACACCTGGCTCAGCCTGCAGCGTCTGTTCCTCGGCCTCGGCATCTCCGCCCTGCTGGGCCTCGTGCTCGGCATCATCGTCGGCTTCGTGCCCTATCTGCGCTCGACCTTCGAGCCGTTCTTCGCCGCCTTCTCGCTGATCCCGCCGCTGGCGGTGCTGCCGATCCTGTTCATCCTGTTCGGCCTCGGCGAGGCGTCCAAGATCGTGCTCATCGTGTTCGGCATCGCCCCCTTCATCATCCGCGACGTGATGCTGCGCGTGTCCGCCATTCCGACCGAGCAGATCATCAAGGCGCAGACGCTCGGCGCCTCGACCTGGCAGATGATATCCGGCGTGGTGCTGCCGCAGGTCATGCCGCGCCTCATCGATTCGGTGCGCCTCTCGCTCGGCGCCGCCTGGCTGTTCGTCATCGCCGCGGAGGCGATCACCGCCGAGGGCGGCCTCGGCTACCGCATCTTCCTCGTGCGGCGCTACCTCGCCATGGACGTGATCCTTCCCTACGTGATCTGGATCACCCTGCTCGCCTTCCTCATGGATTACGCGCTGCGCCGCCTCGCGGTCGCCGCCTATCCGTGGGACCAGATAAAGGCGGCCTGAATGACCACCATCGTCTTCGAGAACGTCTGGAAAGAGTATGACGACCGCGTCGTCCTCGAGCGCGTCAACCTCTCGCTCGACGACCACGAGTTCCTCGTCATCATCGGCCCCTCGGGTGTCGGCAAGACCACGCTGCTGCGCATGCTGCTTTCGCAGGAGCGCCCGACGCGCGGCAGGATCCTGATCGACGGCGACCCCATCGCCGCCGAGCCGACCGCCGATCGCGGCGTGGTCTTCCAGCGCTACTCGGTGTTCCCGCACCGGACCGTGCTGGGCAATGTGATGATGGGCCCGCAATGGGCCGGCGCGCCGCTGCTCGGCCGCTTCTTCGGCGCCCGCCGCAAGGCGCTGGAAGAGCGCGCCATGGCGCTGCTCGCCCGCGTCGGCCTCGGCGAGCACGCGCACAAATATCCCGCCCAGCTGTCCGGCGGCATGCAGCAGCGCCTCGCCCTCGCTCAGGCGCTGATCATGAAGCCCAAGGTGCTGCTCCTCGACGAGCCGTTCGGCGCGCTCGATCCCGGCACCCGCAAATCCATGCACGAGCTGGTCGGCGAATTGTGGGAGGAGAACCGCATGACCATCGTCATGGTCACGCACGACCTGCCGGAGGCCTTCCTGCTCGGCACCCGCGTCATCGCGGTCGACCGCCCGCGCAACGACCCGCAGGCGCCCGAACGCTTCGGCGCCACCATCGTCTCCGACTTCGAGAGCAAGTGCCGCAGCGTGCGCGAATCCCGCCTCTTCGAAGCGGAACGCGAGAGGGTGCGCCTCGCCCTCCTCGCCGGCAATTCCCTGCCGGAAGACGGCCCGACCGTCCCGGCACTTGTGAAGGACTGACTGCAATGGCCGACAAGCGCTTTCATCTCGCCTGGTTCATGAACTTCACGCCCGACGAGTGGCGCGAACCCTTCGGGCAGGGCGGCTATCCCTGGGACGGCCAGTTCTACATCGAGATGGCGCAGAGCCTGGAGCGCGCCTGCTTCGACCTCATCATGATCGAGGACAAGCTGATGGTGCCGGAGACCTTCGGCGCCTCGCGCGACCTCTCGCTCAAGCACGCGATGATGGTGCCCAAGGCCGACCCCGCCCCGCTCGCCGTCGCCATGGGCATGGCCACGCGCCATCTCGGCGTCGTCGCCACCATGTCGACCATGGCCTACCCGCCCTTCATGCTGGCGCGCCTGTCCTCCACCATCGACAGCCTCACCAAGGGCCGCTTCGGCTGGAACGTCGTGACCTCGGCGGAGGACCTCGCGGCGCAGAATTTCGGCATGGACAAGCTGCCCCCGCGCGAGGACCGCTACGCCATGGCGGAGGAATACATGGAGGTGGTCGGCAAGCTGTTCGATTCGTGGGAGCCGGACGCGGTGGTGCTCGACCGCGAGAACGGCATCTATGCCGACGGCTCGAAGGTCCACACCATCGACCACAAGGGCAAGTATTATCAGGTGCGCGGCCCGCTCAACACCGTGCCCTCGCCGCAGCGCCGTCCGGTCTACCTGCAGGCCGGCGCCTCGCCGCGCGGGCGCGATTTCGCCGCCCGCTACGCCGATGCCATCGTCTCGGTCGCCAACGGGGTGGAGGGCATGAAGGAGTTCCGCGCCGACATCCGCGCCCGCGCCGAGAAATTCGGCCGCGACCCGGACGACATCAAGGTGTTCTTCTGCATCACGCCGAGCCTCGGCGAGACCGAGGAGGAAGCCCGCACGCGCTACGAGCACGTCACCATGTCGGACAATTTCGTCACCGACGTGCTGATCTCCATCTCCGCCATCACCGAGATCGACTTCGCGCAGTTCGACCTCGACAAGCCGCTGCCGGAGAAGCTCGTCACCAACGGCGAATCCGGCACGCTCGACAAGTTCCAGCAATGGGGCTCGGGCAAGACGCTGCGCCAGCTCGCGGCGGCCGGCGGCGGCGGCCTCGTCTCCTCGCTGGAGCTGATCGGCACGCCCGCGCAGGTGGCGGAGAAGATGGGCGCGGCGATGGAGGAGGTGGGCGGCGACGGCTTCCTCCTGACCACGCCGGTGCTGCGCGTCTCGCGCCGCTACATCACCGAGATCTGCGACGGCCTGGTGCCCGAGCTGCAGAAGCGCGGCCTCACCCGCACGCAATACAAGCATCAGATGCTGCGCGACAATCTGCGCGAATTCTGACCGTCGGGGGCGCGGCTCGCCCGCGCCCCGCAAAACCTCGCCGGCCCACGACCCGGCGCGATGGAGGATGGGCATGGCACAGTGCTCGCCGGTCGACGGCACAACCGAACCGCCCCCGAACGCCGTGACGCGCCAGGGCTACCGCAACGCCATGGCGCGCCTCGGCGCGGCGGTGAACATCGTCACCACCGACGGGCCGGGCGGCCGCCACGGCTTCACCGCCTCGGCGGTGTGCTCCGTCACCGACAGCCCGCCGACGCTGCTCGTCTGCCTCAACAAGGGCTCCTCGGCGGCGGGCCCCGTCCACGCCAATGGCGTCGTCTGCATCAACACGCTGGCGGCGGGCCATGAGCCGCTCTCCAACCTGTTCGGCGGGCGCACCCCGCCCGAGGAGCGCTTCGCCAGCGGCGAATGGCGCGTGGCCGCCACCGGCGCGCCGATGCTGGTCGGCGCGGTCGTCGCCTTCGACTGCCGCATCGTGCGCACGGTCGAGGTCGGCACACATGACGTGCTGTTCTGCGAGGTGATCGGCGTCTCCGAGGGCGGCGCCGGCGAGGGCCTGATCTATTACAGCCGGCGCTACCACACCCTCGCCGGCCCCACCGACGACTGAGCGGTGGCGAAACCGCGCCCGCATCAACAGGCGGTGAAGCGGGGCGGAATCCGCGCGCCCTTGAAAGCGCTTCGTCAAGGTCGATCATAGATACAGGTGGTCGTGCATGTCGCACGCCTGTTGAGGAGCGACCCATCATGGGTGCCACCAAGATCCTGGCCGCCGCCGCGCTCGCCGCCGCGATGGCCCTGCCCGCCGCCGCGCAGGCGCAGAACGCGCCGCCGTCGGCCTTCCCCTGGCTGCGCAATTACGCGACGCCGCCCCGCGCGACCAACCAGGCCGCCATAAATGGCGACGCCGCCATACGCTGGCAGGAGACCATCAACGCCTATTCCCGCGGCCGCTGATGGCGCCGCGCCCCGGATGCGACGGTGCGCGGCCCGCGACCGGTGCTGTCCGAGGCCCTGCGATTTCCCGCCATCGCGGAGAACATCGCCGGGATCTACGGGCTCTCGATTCGGTGTTCCAAAGCGTCTTACAGACGTGAGGACCACTCGCCTTTCAGGGGGAGTGCTCTAGCTCCCCCGATAGGTCGAATAGCTCCAGGGCGTGACCACCAGCGGCACGTGATAGTGCCCCTCCGGCTCGGCGATGCCGAAGCGGATCGGCACCGTGTCGAGAAAGGGCCGTTCCGGCAAGGCGAACCCCTGCCCGGCGAAATAGTCGCCGATGTGGAACACCAGCTCATAGGTGCCGACGCGCAGCGGTACGCCGGCGATCAGCGGCGCGTCGGTGCGTCCGTCCTCATTGGTGCGGACCTGCACCAGCCGCGCCCGGCCGGAGGTTCCCACCTCGTAGAGTTCCACCTGCACGTCGGCCGCCGGCCCGCCCTTGCGGGTATCGAGCACATGGGTGGAGAGCCGGCCGGCGACGTTCGGGACGCCGGGGCCGGTCACCCGCTCGATCAGCCGTAGCCGGGTGATGTGGCCGATCTCGTCGAGCGCCATGGCGAGCTCGTGCGCGCGGTCATTGCCGAGGCGCCGCTCGAAGGCGTCGAGAATGGCGTCGCGCGTCTGTCGGCGCACGCAGATCACGAAGGGAAAGCCGAAACGCTCGCGATAGGCCGCGTTGAGCGCCTCGAAGCGCCCATATTCCTCTTCGGAGAGCCGGTCGAGGCCGAGGCCGGCCTGCTCGCAGACGGAGGCCGCCGTCATGTCGCCCGCCCGCGCCGCCTTGCCGGCGAGGTCCGGATGAACCGAGACGAAGGCCGCCTGCTCCGCCTCGCTGCGCGCGCGCACGGCCCCCATCAGCGCCTCGTGCAGCGCGGCCACCGTCGCGAAGGGCCGCATGCGAAAGGCCGAATCGGCGACCCAGGGCGTGTGCTCGAAAATATCGTGCAGCGCGATGACGAAGCCGGCCTTGTCCTGGGCGTTCAGGTCGTCGAGGCTGATGCGGTCGGACACGGGAACCTCATATGGCCGCGGCGAATCGGAACGGGTCGTCGGCGCGGGCGCGATCATAGACGCAGTCGCCGGCGACATAGGTCGCCCGCACCGCGCGATCATCCCCGAGCGTCATCAGCATGAACAGCAGTTCTTCGATGGAAGCACAATAGCCGGCACGGAACGCCATCAGCGGCGTCGCCCTGGCGTCGAGCACGCAGATATCCGCCTCGAAGCCCGGCGCCAGCCGGCCGAGCCGGTCGTCGAGGCAGAGCGCGCGCGCCCCGCCCAGCGTGGCGAGATAGAAGCCCTGCACCGCATCGAGCTTGTGCCCCGCCATCGCCGCCACCTTGTAGGCCTCGTTCAGCGTCTGCAACTGCGAGAGACTGGTGCCGGCCCCGACATCGGTGCCGAGCCCCACCTTCACCGGCCGGCGCGGATCGACCGCGTCGAACAGGCGGAACAGCCCGCTGCCGAGGAACAGGTTCGAGGTCGGGCAATGCGCCAGCGCCGCCCCGCTTTGGTGGCAGGTGCAGAAATCGCCCTCATGCATGTGCACCGCATGGCCGAACATGGAGCGCCGCCCCACCAGCCCGGCATGGGCATAGACGTCGAGATAGGAGGAGCGCGCGGGGAAGAGCTCGCGCACCCATTCCACCTCGCCCGGATTCTCGCACAGATGGGTCTGCAGGAAGAGCCCGTCGCGGCTCTTCAGCAGAGCGCCGGCCGCCTCGAGCTGCGCCTGCGTGCTGGTCGGGGCGAAGCGCGGCGTGACGCAATAGAGCTGCCGGCCGCGCCCGTGCCAGCGCTCGATCAGCGCGAGGCTCTCGTCGTAGCCGCGCTGGGCGGTGTCGAGCAGCGCCGCCGGCGCGTTGCGGTCCATCAGCACCTTGCCGGCGATCATGCGGGTGTTGAAGCGCTCGGACTCGGCGAAGAAGGCCTCCACCGAATGGGGGTGCACGGTGCAGTAGACCATCGCCGTCGTCGTGCCCGCCCGCAGCAATTCGCGCAGGAACAGCCGCGCCACGCGCTCGGCATGGCCGGCGTCGGCGAAGCTCATCTCCGCCGGGAACGTGTAGGTGTCGAGCCATTCGAGCAGTTGCGCGCCATAGGCGCCGATCATCTGCATCTGCGGGTAGTGCACATGGGCGTCGATGAAGCCGGGCACCAGCAGATGGTCGCGATAGTGCCGGATCTCGCTGCCGGCCGGCACCTGGTCGCACAGCTCCGCATAGGCTCCGAAGGCGCGGATGATGCCGTCCTCGATCAGCACCAGCGCGTCGTCATGATAATCCAGGCAGGCGCGCGAGGGTTTGTCGAACGGATCGTCGACCAGCGTCGCCGCCGGCCCGCGCAGCACCACCGTCCCGCCGATGGCGCTCATTCGGCTGCGCCCTCTGCAGCTTGATGAGGCAGCAGCGCGTACAGTTGGTCGGCCATGAACGGCGTCGCGCGCAGGCGCACGCCGGTGGCGTTGAAAATGGCGTTGGCGAGCGCGGCCGCCACCGGGTTGTAGGGGCTCTCGCTCATCGACTTCGCTCCCAGCGGTCCAATGGAATCATAGGTTTGCGCGAAGAACACCTCGGTGCGCGGCACGTCGGCGAAGGCGGGAATGTGGTAGCCGCGAAAGCTCGGATTGGCCACCGCGCCCGCCTCGTCGATGATCAGCCGCTCATAAAGTGCAGCGCCGATGGCCTGCGCAACCCCGCCCTCAACCTGCCCCCGGCACTGCATCGGGTTGATTACAGTCCCCGCATCAGCCGCGTGCAGCGAGCGTAGGATGCGAATCTCGCCGCTGCGAGAATGTACAGCGACTTCAAAGCCTTGCACATTGAAGGCGACCGAGCGCGGGGTGCCGGCGGCATCGCCGAGGGCCTCCAGCGGCGCCAGTTCGCCGAGTGCAATCCGCGCTGCACCGGCGACGACGCCATCGGCCTCGATCCGGCACGCGGAAGCATCGACGCCCAGCCGTTCGGCCGCCGCCGCGCGGATCTTCGCGGCGAGAGCCTCCGCCGCCTTGCGCGTCGCCTCGCCGGCCACCACCGTGCCGGTCGAGCCATAGGCGCCGGTATCGTGCCTCACATGCTCGGTGTCGGACTGGCGTATCGCGACCTGCCCGATCCGGGCGCCGAGCAGCGTCGCGGCGATCTGCGCGTGCACGGTCGTGGTGCCGTTGCCGAACTCCGCCGTTCCGGTGTGCAGCTCATAGCCGCCCTCCAGGGTCAGGCGCAGCCGCGTCTGCGCGACATGCCCGCGCGGCGGGATGGTGTCGATCATCGCCACCGCCATGCCGCGTCCGATCCGCCAGTCGCCGCACAGACGCTGCGGGGAGGGCCGGTCCAGCGCCGTCTCCACCAGGTCGAGGCACTGGTCGAGCCCATAGCTGCCCATCTCGACATCGTGCACCTCCTCGGAGGAGGAGACCATCGGGTCGCCGGGCCGCACGACGTTCAGCCGGCGAAACGCGAACGGATCGATGCCGAGCCGGTGCGCCAGCTCGTCCATGGCCGATTCCACGGCGAAATTGGTCTGGCTCAGCCCGTAGCCGCGAAACGCTCCGCTCGGCAGGGAATGGGTATAGACGGAATAGCCGTCGACCTTCTTGTTCGGGCAGCGGTAGAGCGCGACGCATTCGCCCGAGCCGTGGAACAGCACGCCGGCGGCGTGGTTGCCATAGGCGCCGGTATTCAGCAGCATGCGCATGGAAATGGCCGTCAGCCGCCCCTCGCGCGTGGCGCCGATCTTCAGCGTCACCTTCATCGGGTGGCGGCTGGTCGAGGCGGCGAACTGCTCGCCGCGGGTATATTCCAGCTTCACCGGCCGCCCGGTTTTCATCACGGCGAGGGCGACGATGTCCTCGGTCAGCATCTCCTGCTTGCCGCCGAAGCCGCCGCCGACCCGCTCGGCGAAGACGCGCACCGCATCGCGCGGCAGGTCGTACAGCGCGCACAGCGCGTCACGGGTCAGGAAGGGCGTCTGCGACGAAGTGCGGATATTGAGCCGGCCATCCGCGTCGCGCCAGCCGATGCAGCCATGCGTCTCCAGATGGGCGTGCTGCAGGCGCTGGCTTTCATAGGTCGCCTCGTGGATCACATCGGCCTCCGCGAAGCCCGCCGCGACGTCGCCGACCTCGCCGTGCATCTCGGCGACGATGTTGCGCGCGGGATCCGCGATGCGCGAGGCCGCCCCCTTGTCGCCATGCACCAGCGGCGCACCGGGGGCCATCGCCGCTTCCGGATCGAACACGCCCGGCAAAGGCTGGTAGTCGATGCGGATGGCGGCGCACCCCGCCTCCGCCGCCGCCTCGCTCGTCGCCACCACGGCGGCGACGCGCTGGCCGACATGGCGTACCTGGCTGTCGAGCACGCGCGTATCGTCGACATCGTCGGTGGCGTGGTGGTGCCGCGCGGTGGAGAAACACCGCTCCGGCGCGTCCTCATGGGTGAGCACCGCCACGACGCCGGGCACAGCCAGCGCCGCCGAGGCATCGATGGCGCGGATGCGGGCATGCGGCAGCGGCGCGCGCAGCAGCTTCATGTGCAGCAGCCCGGCGAGTTCGCCTTCGGGCGCGACGTCCATGGTGTAGCGCGCCGCGCCGGTGACGATGGCCGGGCCGGCCGGGGCGGGCAGGCTGCGGCCGGCCGCCTCGCCCGTGAGGTCCGGCTCCACCGTCGCGATCCCGTCGATCGCATCCGCGATCGCGGCGTAGCCGGTGCAGCGGCACAGATTGCCCTTCAGCGACGCCGCCAGCTCGGCCCTTTGTCCCTGGTCGAGCGCCGCGGCGGTCATCACCATGCCCGCGGTGCAGAAGCCGCACTGGAAGCCCTGCGCCGCAAGGAAGGCCTGCTGCATCGGGTGGAGCCCGGTGTCCTGCGTCGTGTCGGCCAGCCCCTCGATGGTGGTCACGCTGCGCCCCTCGGCGCGGAAGGCGGGGGTGACGCAGCTGTGCACCGGCCGCCCGTCGAGATGCACCGTGCAGGCGCCGCAGTCACCGGCGTCGCAGCCCTTCTTAACGCCGAACCAGCCCAGCTCCCGCAGCAGCGTGCGCAGGCACTGACCGGGACGGGGGTCGATGTCGAAGCCACGGCCGTTGACGGTGAACCTCACGCCCCCTCCTCTTGCAGTTCCTCACGGATCTCCTCGGCCAGCATGGCCGTCATGTGGCGGCGCCAGTCCGGCCGGCCATGCATGTCGTCATAATAGAGCTCGTCGGGGATCGCCGCCGCCAGGCGCGTGGCAAGATCGTAGCGGGAGGGAATTCCGGGAAAGGCGAACTGCAGCGGACGGCGCGTCGCAGCGGTGATGGTGAGCGCGAAGGCACCGCTCGCATCGAGCGTGCCGATCAGCAGCACGCCCGAGCGCCCCAGCGGGGTGAGCGAGGCGCGGCGGAAGGCGGCGCGCCGTCGCAGCGCTTCCGCCGGCAACTCGACCGCACGCAGAAACTCACCGGGCTCCAGCGCGATGTCGCGCGGACCGCGCACGAAATCGATGACCTTCACCCGCCGCTCGCCATCGTCCGGCGTCCAGAGAAGGCAGGTGCCGTCAAGCGCGACGCAGAGCGAGATCATCGGCCCGGCTGGCAGCGCCAGGCAGATATTGCCGCCCACCGTCGCCATGTTCCAGATCTTGAACGAGGCGAGGAAGGAGCGGCAGCACTCCGGGATCAGCGAGGCCGCGCTCCATCCCGCCGGCGGCTCGAAGCCGTAGAGCTGGACGACGGTGCAGGTGGCGGAAACGGTCAGCCCGTGCTCGCCGGCACGCAACGGCATCCAGCCGAGAGCGGCGAGATCGATGAGCCGCCGGACGTCCGGCTGCGGTTCCGAGAACAGCCATGTCCCCCCGCCCAGCCAGGCATCGCCTTCCACCGCAGGCGGAAGTTCGGCCCGTCCGCGTGGTCGCAGAACGGACGTGACCGCGTTGAGATCCATGGACGTCTTCCCTCGCCCTTCAGCCGCGAGCCAGCGTGCATTCGATCTGGCCGTGCGGCTCGTCCGTCGGCGTGAAGACCTGACCGTCGAACGCCCGGCCGAAGGGCGACAGGTCGATCGGCAGATAGTGCTTGTTCGGGCAGGCCATCGAGACTTCAGCCACCTCCGGCACCGCCGCCAGCACCGCCTCGCCCATGAGATACATGGTGTTCTGCACGCCGGGGCTGTAAGTGGTCGCGAACACCCTCAACCCCGCCTCCAGCACGGCCGCGTTCGCGGCCTCATAGCTGGCGGGAGTGCCGCCCCAGAGCCATTCGGCGTCCATCGAGGTGGCGAACAGCCGGTCGGCGGTCGGCTTCAGCGTCGTCGCCTCGTCGACCCAGTAATTCTCCCAGCCCGACTGTGTCGTCTTCAGGAAGGTAAGGCCGCTGACGCCCGAGGCCAGGCGCGTACCCTCGCGCGTCGCCGACAGCTTGACGAAAGGCTTGCCATTGCCGTCGAGCACGAAGGAATGATCGTGCGGCTCGCCATCGAGCTCGATGCGGCGCCACTTCGTCTCGCTCGCCGTCACCTCGACGCCGGCGACATGGAGATAGCGGCCAAGAAAATACTGCGCCAGTTCGCTGGCGAACACCTCATTTTCGGCCCCGACATGGTCGCGCGCCACGATATTGATGATGTTCTTGATCGAATCGGTGGCGATGACCTTGGTGTTGTCGCCCTCCGTATAGGCAGCGTCGAAATCGCCGGTCAGCATCGCCTGCACGGAAAGCTCGCGCACCTCGTGGCGCGGAGTGTCGCGCTGCACCCGCATGATCCGGACGCGGCCCTTGCCGTAGGAATTGCGAATGAGCGGCATGACCACGTCTCCCCTGTCTGCGCCGGATCCCCGCCGATCCACCATGCGAAACCGATGCCAGAAGGCGGGCGCACCATTTGTCACTGTGGCATGACCGGCGACGGCAGAGGAAGCCGGTCGCGCGGCTCGGGCGCAAAGGCCGCAGCGCCGCCCCGGCTGGTCCGGCGCGAAAGCGGGTGGCGTCGGCGCAGGGACCGGGCCAGAGTGACTGCGATTGACCAGCTCCTTCGCCACGAGCCCCGAATGACCGATACGCACGCCGCCTTTGTCGCCCCCCGCCCGTTCCGGCTCGACGGTCGCATTGCCCTCGTCACCGGGGCCGGCCGGGGTCTCGGCTTCGAAATGGCGAAGGCGCTCGCGGCCGCCGGTGCCACGGTCGTGATCAACGGGCGCCATGCCGAGCGGCTGGAGATCGCGGCGGCGGCGCTCGGCGCGGCGACCGGGCGCGCGATACACATCGCCCCGTTCGACGTCGCCGATATCGGCGCCGGCCGGGAGGCCATCGCCGCCCTGGCGCGCGAGCATGGCCGGCTCGACATCCTGATCAACAATGTCGGCGCGCGCGACCGCCGGCCGCTGAAGGACTTCTCGCCGGAGGAGGCGAGCGCGCTGATCGGCACCGACCTCGTCGGACCGATGCTGCTGGCGCGCGAGGCCGCCGAGCGGATGGCCGAGCATCGGCATGGCCGACTGATCACCATCACCTCCATCGCCGGCCACGTCGCCAATCGCCACGACCCGGTCTACACCGCCGCCAAGGCGGGGCTGACCGGCCTGATGCGGGCGTTGGCCGTCGACTATGCCCGCCTCGGCATCACCAGCAACGCCATCGCGCCCGGCATGTTCGCGACCGAGACCAATGCCGCGCTGGTCGGCGATGCCGAGTTCTCCGCCTTCGTCGACATCCGCGTGCCCATCGGCCGCTGGGGCAAGCCGGATGAGATCGGCGCCGCGGCGGTGTTCCTCGCCTCGGACGAGGCGTCCTTCGTCAACGGCCATGTGCTGGTGGTCGACGGCGGACAGACCGTGCGCATGTAGCGCGCGCCGACCTGCCGCGCCGACCTGCCGCGCGCTTCCGCCCTCGACGCACCGGCGGATGCGCCCTAGAACCCCGCCGGGTTCAGGGAGGAATATGGATGAGCTTCAGCGAACGCCTGCGCGAGGAGAATGCGGCGGACTGGAACGCCTCGGTCGGCCACCGCTTCGTCGACGAGATCTTTCGCGGCGCCATTCCGCCCGAAGTGATGCGCCGCTACCTGACGCAGGACTATCAGTTCATCGACGGCTTCGTCGCCCTGCTCGGCATGGCCATCGCCACCGCCGACCGCTTCGATTCGCGCATCCGCTTCGCCCAGTTCGCCGCGATGATCACCAGCGACGAGAACACCTATTTCCAGCGCTCCTTCGACGCGCTCGGCGTGCCGGCGGCCGAACGCGCGCATCCCGTGCTCACCGCGCCGACCAGCGGCTTCCAGACATTGATGAAGGACGCCGCCGCCAGCCGCGACTACGCGAGCTGCCTCGCCGTGCTCGCCGTGGCCGAATGGCTCTATCTCTCCTGGGCCGACAGGCCGGACGCACCGCTGCCGGAAGATTTCGTGCATGCGGAATGGATCACGCTGCACAATAATGACAGTTTCCGCGCCTTCGTGACTTGGCTGCGCGGCGAACTCGACCGTGTCGGCGCAGCAGTCGACGAAGAGAAGCGCGCCTCCGCTGCCGCCTTCTTCCGCCGTGCCGTCAGCCTGGAGCGCGCCTTCTTCGATCACATCTACGATTGATGCGAGCAAAACGCGTTACCGTCGCGCACAACATCCACGGATTGCACCTCTGCGGCTTTCGTCAAAAGATTGTGTTCGCCTGAATCGTTTCCGCTTTATTTCCGGCAATCCCTCTCGGTTGAACTCAGGCGCGGTCTGCAAATTATCTGACACCAAATTATTCACGCCTGATGCCGTCGACAAAACGCACGAAAGCACCGGAAGCCAACGAATTCATCCGATTCCCGTATCACCAACCCGATGCGGCGTGCATTGTCCGACCAACTCCGCCGGAACATTGAGGACATGGCGGTATAGCAGGCTGGCCAATGAGACTTGTGCATGTCATCGGGAAACACTGCTTGCCGATTGCTTATTGACCTTTTCACATTTGGTGTTAAATCCGACATGGTTCTCCATGGAGGAAATAGATGTCGGAGCAGGATAGCTCGTCGGTCGATTATCTCGGCCTCACCGCTGATGTCGTTGCGGCTTTTGTCGGCAACAACTCGGTCCCCGCCACCGAGCTTCCCGATCTGATCGCCAAGGTTCATGGCGCGCTGCTTCGACTTTCCACCCCGGCTCCGGCTGTGGTCGAGGAGGTTCTGAAGCCTGCGGTTCCGGTCAAGAAGTCGGTCACGCCGGAATATATCATCTGTCTTGAGGATGGCCTGAAGTTCAAGTCCCTCAAGCGTCATCTGCGTACCAAGTACAACATGACGCCGGAAGAATACCGCGCGAAGTGGGGCCTGCCGAACGACTATCCCATGGTCGCTCCGAGCTATGCTGAGGCCCGCTCCAACCTCGCCAAGAAGATGGGCCTCGGCCAGCAGCGCAAGAAGCCGGTACCGGCGGCGCCGGTCAAGACCCGCGGCCGCGCCAAGAAGGTGGCGTGAAGCAGGCGACGCTTCCGCCGCACGCGCCAGGCGATCGGACCAATTGAAAAATGCCGCGCTGACCGGGTCAGCGCGGCATTTTCTTTGGCGCGCCCGCGGGGCTAGATTTGATCTGGTCGACGCTCCGCATCCGCGCCACCCGCGAGCCAATGGCCGATGAAGGCATCGAGCCAGAGGCGGATCCGCGCATCGTGCTGCAAGCGGTCGAGAAAATGCGCGCGGCGCGGCCGGGCACCCGGCTGGTCCAGTCGCTCGCTGCCCCGCACGGTCCAGCGGCACATCATGTGATGCGTCACCTCGGGATGGAACTGGATGCCGTAGGCGCTCGGCCCGAAGCGGAACGCCTGATTCGGGAAGGTCCGGCCCTCGGCCAGGAGCTCCGTCCCGGCGGCCAGCTCGAAGCCCTCATTGTGCCAGTGATAGACATGGTCCGGCCACGGCGCGCCCGGCCCCTCCCCTGATGTCACGTCCAGCAGCGCCGTCCCGGCGGACGTGGCGCGGATCGGGTAGTAGCCGATCTCGACCAGCCCCTCGGGATGCGGCGCGACCTTGGCGCCGAGATGCCGGGCGAGCATCTGCGCGCCGAGGCAAATGCCGAGATAGGGCTTGCCCTCCGCCAGCGGCACGCCGATCCAGTCGATCTCGGAGCGCACATAATCGTGGCAGTCATTGGCGCTTTGCGGACCACCGAACACCACGGCCCCGGCATGGCCGGCGAGCGTCGCCGGCAGCGGCTCGCCGAGGCAGGGCCGGCGGATGTCGAGCCGATGACCGCGCTCGACCAGCAGCCTCCCGACCCGTCCGGGGGAGGAATGCTCCTGATGGAGCACGATGAGCACGGGAAGCGGCGGAACAGCGGAAGCCATGATTTCGATCAGGCACGGGACCGGAGGGGACGTCGGGCGTTTCCTCTTCCCGCAAGCAAGGATGACGCCAAGGACTCGCGGGCGGTTCAGGCGACGCGGCCGCAGCCTCCTCCGGCCGCCCGGAAAGCCTATTCGTCGAACTCGTCGCGCACCCGCTTGCGAAGCTCGACCCGGTCGCGCGAACTCACATTGAGCAGCTCCGCGGCCCGCCAGACGAGATTGTCCTCGAATTCGGTCAGGCCGCCATCGGCATAGGCAACCTCGAACATCATCTCGACCACGCGCTTGCGCCCCTCCTCATCCATGGCCCGATTGAGCACGCTGGTGAAGCCATAGAGGTCGACCGCTTCGGCATCGCGCGCAATGGCGGCTTCCAGAAGCTTCTCGGCGTCGCCGTCGGAGAGACTGAAACGGTCGGCAAGGATGCCCCGCAGCTTGGCCATCTCGTCCGCGCCGATGATGCCGTCGATCGTCACGACATGCACCAGCAGCGCTGCCGCCGCCAGACGGTAGTCGTTCTCGGCGAAGGCGGCGGTCTCGCGGCCGCCACCGGCGATCTCGGCGATGAAATCGGTCAGCGAGCGCAGCATGCCGGGCGGCTCCTCCTGCGACGGGGCGGACAGGTCGGGAAATGGGATGGGACCCGGCTTTCAGGTCCTCAGCGTGCGTAACGTAATCGTCTGGACGGCGCAACGGCCGGTCCGCCGCGCGCGACAGATCGCGGGCGCAGCGGTGCAGCCACGCCACACCCACGTCGGGGGCTGGAGCCGCTCGCCAGCGGCGATCGAATTCCGACCGCCCAAAAAAGAGCCCGACGGGGTCGAGGAACCCGCCGGGATGAGGTTGGGGAATCCATCCGGGCCGTGCCGTCCGGCACCGACCCGCCGCGCGATGCCGGACTATTCGAGATAGTCGGCGTAGCGCGACACGTGATCCGCCAGGCCGAGCGCATGGTTGCGCACCAGCACCTCGGCTGCGTCGGTGGCTCGCGCCTCCAGCGCCTGGATGATGGCGAGGTGGTCCTGGATCGAGCGGTTGGCCCGATCCTCCTCGGCGATCGTCTTGCGGCGGATCATCCGCATATGGGTGAACAGGTTCTCTGCCAGATTGACGAGAATGCCGTTTCCACCCATCGCGATGATGGTCTGGTGGAACTGGATGTTCACCTCGGAATATTCGTCGAGCTTGGCGTGCGGCGCATCCTCGCCCTCTTCGAAGGAGGCGAACATCTGCCGCAGCCGGCCGATCTCCTCGTCACTGGCATGCAGCGTGATCAGCCGCGCCGCGAGGCTCTCCAGCGCGGCCCAGACCTGAATCATCTCGATCACTTCGCGCTTGGTCTTGCGCACCACATAGATGCCGCGCCGCGGCACCGAATGCACGAAGCCCTCGCGCTCCAGCTGCGCCATCGCCTCGCGCACCGGCGTGCGGCTCACGCCGAGGCTTTGGGCGAGCTGGCGCTCGTCGAGCCGGACCTCGTTGGTCTGATCGTAGATGTTGAGCGAGACGATGACCTCCTTCAGCGCGATGTAAGCGCGGTTCTTGAAGGTGGAGGTATCCTCAAGCGGTGCCACGGAGAGCTTCGCAGCCCCGCCGTTCACCCGGCGAATGGTGCTTTCGACGCTCATCATGATGCTTCCATCCCGGGCCCGGTGCCGGGCACCGGCCCATGGCATCGGGAATGAAGCCTTCTATCGGCGTAAAACATTGGCGTTGCCTCCCGTCCCCCCGAAACGCCGGTTCGCGCTCCCGCCTGCCGGCCACCTTCTGTTGCGTGGCTCGGGCGACGGGGTGTCCCGCGACCGTTGATGGCCCGATCTCCCTCTCCGGGGGCGAGGGATTCGGCGGAAGAGCGATTGGCCCCGCCCTTCGCCTGGGCGTCGGAAGAATTACCTGAGGTAACCCCCTCGACTTAAGCCCGCCGCGCGTTCATCGCACGGCGGGCTCTCTTGCTTCATGCCGACTTCAGGCGGGCTGGGCAGAGGTTCCGCGCAGCTTGCTGAAGAGCATGCCGATCAGCGGCCATATGCCGGCAATGACGCCGAGGGCCATGATCGAGGACACGAGCGGGTTCGACCAGAACACCGCGATGGAGCCACCGGAGCCGAGCAGGGACTGGCGGAAGGCTTCCTCGGCGCTGTCGCCGAGAACGATCGCCAGCACCAGCGGGGCCAGCGGGTAGTTCGTCTTCTTCAGCAGGTAGCCGAGGACGCCGAACACCATCATCATGAGCACGTCGAACACGTTGTTGTTCACCGTGTAGGCACCGATGGCGCAGATCACCAGGATCACCGGGGCGATGATCGAGAAGGGGATCCGCAGGATCGAGGCGAACAGCGGCACCGTGGTCAGCACCAGGATGAGGCCGACGATGTTGCCGAGATACATGGAGGCGATGAGGCCCCACACGAATTCGGCCTGCTCGACGAACAGCATCGGACCGGGCTGGAGACCCCAGATCAGCAGGCCGCCGAGCAGAACCGCGGCGGTCGGCGAACCGGGAACGCCCAGCGCCAGCATCGGGAGCATGGCCGCCGTGCCGGCGGCATGCGCGGCGGTCTCGGGGGCCACGACGCCCTCGATCTCGCCATTGCCGAAGTTCTTGCCGTTCTTCGACACGCGCTTGGCGATGCCGTAGGCCATGAACGAGGCCGGCGTCGCACCGGCGGGCGTGATGCCCATCCAGCAGCCGATGATGCAGGAGCGCAGCGACGTCACCCAGTACTTGGGCAGCGTCTTCCAGGTCTTCCACACCACCTTCGGGTCGATCTTCGCCGCCTTGCCGCGGAACTCCAGGCCCTCTTCCATGGTCAGCAGGATCTCGCCGATGCCGAAGAGACCGATGACCGCGATGAGGAAGTCGAAGCCGTTGAGCAGCTCGGTAACGCCGAAGGTCAGGCGCAGCTGGCCCGTCACCATGTCAAGGCCGACCGCCGCGAGGGCGAAGCCGATCATCATGGACACGACGGTCTTGGCCGGCGGCTCCTTGCTCATGCCCACGAAGGACGCGAAGGCGAGGAAGTACACCGCGAATTTCTCGGCCGGGCCGAACTGCAGCGCGAACTGTGCGACCAGCGGCGCGATCATGGTGATCATCACGATCGCGAAGAAGGCGCCGACGAAGGACGAGGTGAAGGCGGCGGTGAGCGCCTCGCCTGCCCGTCCCGAACGCGCCATGGGATGACCGTCGAAGGTCGTCGCCACGGACCAGGGTTCGCCCGGGATGTTGAACAGGACGGAGGTGATGGCGCCGCCGAACAGCGCGCCCCAGTAGATGCAGGTCAGGAGGATGATCGCCGAAGTCGGCGACATCGAGAAGGTCAGCGGCAGCAGGATCGCGACGCCGTTGGCGCCGCCGAGGCCCGGCAGCACGCCGATGATCACGCCGAGCAGGATGCCGACCACCATCAGGAGGATGTTGAACGGATCGCCGGCTATGTAGAAGCCGTGATAAAGGTTGATGAAATTGTCGAGCATGGGCGCTTTTCCCTGGGGGCGGCCGCGACCGGCCCCCTCTTATCTGTCTATGGTCAGAGTCCGAGCATCGCCTCGATCGGCCCCTTGGGGAGCGGGATCAGGAACCAGCGCTCAAGCGTCACGTAGAAGAACGCCGGCACACCGACCGCCACCGCCAGCGAAAGCGGGAAGCCGTACTTGCCCAGCCACGTCATGAACACGACGATGAGAAGGAACGACGGAAGATAGATGCCGAGGAACGGGATCATCACGACGTAGATCGACGCCGGGATCAGAACCCGGAGAACCTGGCCGAGCTGGCCCCATTCGGCGAACAGCCCAACGGAGTCCTCGCGGAACGCCATGACAAGGTTGATCAGGCTGCACAAGCAGATGATGAGCCCGACATAGAAGGGAAAGAAGCCGGCCTGCGGGCCGTCCGAGCCCCAGCCGAAGCCGACGATGACGCTGCCATAGATGACGATAAGGCCGAACAGCAGGGTCAGCAGCGCCGTACCGATCTCTACGGCACGCTGCTTCGGTCCCGCTGCGGCTCCGTGGTGAGCCTGTTCCATCACGATGTCTCCGAAAATCCGCGCGAAGAACGGGCCGGCGGGACAGCTACCCGTCGGCATCGCGTTTGACGCCAGCCCGCTGAAAGTTTGTTCTTGTCTCGCCCGAAGGGCGGCTCGGCGGGGACACTGTTCGGTCCCCGCCCTGCACCGTTGGTGCCGCGATCCGGTCGAGGATCGCGCGGTCGGCCCGAGGGTCGACCGTGCTCACGCTACGCCATCGACAGGCGTATCAGTTGCCGGCGATGAAGCCCGCTTCCTGCATCAGACCCTTGTGGGTCGTCTCGGACTGCGTCAGCCAGGCCTTGAACTCGTCGCCCGCCATGAAGGTCTGGTTGAAGGCGCCGTCCTTCATGAGCTGCTTCCACTCCGGGGTCTCGCGGACCCTCTTGAACAGGTCGACGAAATAGGCGACCTGCTCGTCGGTCACGCCCGGGGGCATGAAGACGCCGCGGAGCATGAGATATTCCACGTCGAGGCCGGCCGACTTGCAGGTCGGCACCGAGGACCAGGACAGGTCGCCCTGAATCTTGTCGGTGTAGGGGAGCGTCTTGGAGTCGAACACGCACAGCGGGCGCAGCTTGTCGCCGCGCCACTGCGAGACGGCCTCGATCGGGTTGTTCACGCTCGAGTTGATGTGACCACCGACGAGCTGCACCGCGACTTCGCCGCCGCCCTTGTACGGGATGTAGGTCAGCTTCTTGCCCAGCGCCTTCTGGATGGCGACGGTGATGATCTGGTCTTCCTGCTTGGAGCCGGTGCCACCCATCTTGAAGGTGTTGTCCGGGGCGGCCTTGATCGCGGCCTCATATTCCTGCGCGGTCTTGTAGGGCTCCTGCGCATTCACCCACAGCACGAACTCGTCCAGTGCCAGCATGGCCACCGGGGTCAGGTCCTTCCAGTTGAAGGGAATGCCGGTGGCGAGCGGGGTGGTGAACAGGTTCGAGAGCGAAATGACGATCTTGTGCGGATTGCCCTTGTTGCTCTTCACGTCGAGGAAGCCCTCGCCGCCGGCGCCTCCGGACTTGTTGATGACGACGAGCTGGGTCGACATCAGGTCGTGCTTGGCGATGATGCCCTGAAGCGTGCGGGCCATCTGGTCGGCGCCGCCGCCGGTACCGGCCGGCACGATGAACTCGACCGGCTTGGTGGGCTCCCAGGCCGCCGACGCGGGCAGCATGGACAGGGCCGTCATGCCAAGAGCGGTCACGGCGCCAAGGCCGAGAGCATGCAAGTGTTTCATTTGGCGTTTCCTTCCCAAAGGGTTTGGCGAGTGGCCGACTCTTGAACAGGTCGGCTTTCTGATTGGGTCGCGCCTCTCATCCGGAGGACGGGGCTGGACCTCGATAGCCGGCGACTTTGTTGTGTCTCTCCGCCGGATATTCTGTGGAATAACTTGTACCAAGAAGAGGCCGAAGCCAAGAGATAATTCTAAAGTTCAATGTTGCGACGCAATGTCAGTTGGTATTACGTATTCGCGTTATTATGTATTTGGCATACATACTTTGGTATACGTAATAATTCATAATGTCGAAACGCATACCTTATTACTCAAACCGTTGACAAGAAAGCCTTTTCCTTCAAGCTCCACGGCCCGGTCCCGCGCCGGACGGCCCATGTCCCAGCGCTTCATGCAGCGCCGATCGTCCGGCGCCGTGATGCGTCGAACCGGGCCGCGAATACTTGGCGCGCTGCGACATGCCCGATTTTGCCCCGCTTGCGCCCGCTTTGTCGCCATATTGTTGCGTCGCAACACATTTTCTTACGGGCCGCGAGCCGCCCCGCGCATCATTGCCACGTCGTACACAGCCGGCAGTGTACGGGCCGGCAAAACGCGGCGCCGACGTCGCCGTGCGGAATCGTTTTTGCTAGAGCATCCATAAGGACAGAATCCGCGTCCGCAATCCGGCCGCGATGCGAGCCGATCCTTGGGACACACCACCCGCCACGGCAAGAGGAGACACTGATCAAATGACCAGCCGCGTGATTCCGGTGGCTCCCTTCACGCTCACCGTTTTCGGGGCGACCGGCGACCTGTCCCGCCGCAAGCTGATTCCGGCCTTGTTCCATCGTGATCTCGACGGCCAGATTCCCGATGACGCCTCCATCATCGGCGTGTCGCGCCGCGAGCTGAGCGACGAGCAGTTCCGCGCCTTCGCGCGCCAGGCGCTCACCGACCACATTCCCGCCAGCGAGCTCGAGGGGCCGGAGATCAACCGTTTCCTCGCCCGCCTCTCCTATGTCGCCGCCGATGCCGATGCCGATGCCGGCTGGGCCGAGCTGGCGCGGCGCGTGGGTGGCTTTCCCGAGCATATTCCCGTCTATTATCTCGCCACCGCGCCCCACCTTTTCGGGCCGATCTGCGAGCGGCTCGGCAAATACGGCCTCGCTGCGGAAGGCCGCGTCGTCATCGAGAAGCCGATCGGCAAGGACCTGAAGTCCGCCGTCGCGCTCAACGAGCAGGTCGGGCGCATCTTCCCGGAGGAGCGCGTCTACCGCATCGATCACTATCTGGGTAAGGAGACGGTGCAGAACCTCATGGCACTGCGCTTCGCCAACGCGCTGTTCGAGCCGTTGTGGAACAACGCCCATATCGACCATGTGCAGATCACCGTGGCCGAGGCGCTCGGCGTCGAGGAGCGCGCCGGCTATTACGACACCGCCGGCGCCATGCGCGATATGGTGCAGAACCACATTCTGCAGCTCCTCTGCCTTGTCGCCATGGAGCCGCCCGCCTCGCTCGACGCTGACGCGGTGCGCGACGAGAAGCTGAAGGTGCTGCGCGCGCTCAAGCCGATCGACGACCTCAACATGGCCGCAGTCACTGTGCGCGGCCAGTACCGCGCCGGCGCCTCGGCCGGAGGCGCCGTGCCGGGCTATCTCGACGAGCTCGGCTCCTCCACCAGCAATACCGAGACCTTCGTCGCCGTGAAGGCGGAGGTGGAGAACTGGCGCTGGGCCGGTGTGCCCTTCTATCTGCGTACCGGCAAGCGCCTCGCCTCGCGCGTGTCGGAGATCGTCGTCGGCTTCCGGCACGTGCCGCATTCGGTTTTCGGCGACGCGGTCGGCGCCATCGAGCCGAACCGGTTGGTCATCCGCCTGCAGCCGGACGAGGGCGTGAAACTGTGGCTGATGATCAAGGATCCCGGCCCGGGCGGTATCCGCCTCACCCATGTGCCGCTCGACATGAGTTTCGCCAAGGCGTTCAAGGTGCGCAACCCGGACGCCTATGAGCGGCTCATCCTCGACGTGGTGCGCGGCAACCAGACCCTGTTCATGCGCCGCGACGAGGTCGAGGCGGCGTGGAAATGGGTCGACCCGATCCTCGAGGCGTGGCGCAGCGCCAAGGAGCCGCCACGCCCCTACACGGCGGGTACCTGGGGCCCCTCCGCCTCCATCGCCCTCATCGAGCGCGACGGTCGCACGTGGCTGGAGGACGGCGCGTAATCGCGCCTGTGGCTGGAGGACGGCGCTTAGCCCAATCCACCAGCTAGGGAACGGCGCCATCGAAACGCCGTTCCGCCGGACAGTGCCGTATACTCTCCGGCGGACGGTGCTTCGGCCCCGTTCGCGATGAATATGGCCGGCAGCAAGCCGGCGCCGGAGAACGACGAGGAGACCGTGTGAGCATGTCGACGATGCACGAGTTGAAGGATGGCGCCGCGCTGGCGCGGGCCCTGTCGGATTTCGTCGGCTCGGCGCTGACCGCGCGCGTGGCGCGCAGCGGCTTTGCGAGCCTCGCCGTCTCCGGTGGGCGCACCCCGACCCGCTTCTTCGAGGAGTTGTCGACCCGCGACCTGCCGTGGGAGAAGATCGCCATCACCCTTGTCGACGAGCGCTGGGTGCGCGAGACCTCCGATCGGTCCAACGCCCGGCTGGTGCGCCAGCATCTGCTGAAGAACCGGGCCGCGGCGGCGAAGTTCGTGCCGCTCGCCAATGACGCGCCGACGCCGGAAGACGGGCTGTTCGCCGTCAACGAAGCGCTGGAAGACCTCTCCTGGCCGCTCGCCTGCGCCGTGCTCGGCATGGGCGATGACGGCCACACCGCCTCGTTCTTCCCCAATGGCGACCATCTCGACGAAGCGCTCGACCCGGACGGCACGCTCGGCCTCATCCCGATGCGCGCGCCCGATGCCGGCGAGCCGCGCATCACCCTCACTCTGCCGATACTATTGGCGGCCGACGCGCTGGCGCTCCACATCGAGGGGGCGGCCAAGCGCCCCGTGCTGGAGAAGGCGCTGGGCGAGGGACCGGCGACCGACATGCCGATCCGCGCCGTGCTGCGCGCGAAGCCCGCGCTCGACATTTTCTGGTGCCCCTGAACCGACGGGCACCGCCACCGACGACCGGCCGGGATCGCCGGCCGCTGACGACCTGAGGAGAGCCGCATGGCCGACGCCACCCCGTCCAGCGTGAACGCCCGCATCGGCGAAGTCACCGAGCGCATCGCCAGGCGCTCCCACGACACCCGCTCGCGCTATCTGGAGCGGATCGCGGCTGCCGCCGAGCGCGGGCCGGGCCGGATGAAGCTCGGCTGCGCCAACCAGGCGCACGGCTTCGCCGCCTGCGGCCCCTCCGACAAGGCCATGCTGCGCGAGGGTGCCGGCGCCAACCTCGCCATCGTCACCGCCTATAACGACATGCTCTCGGCGCACCAGCCCTATGAGCGCTATCCCGACCTCATCCGCGCCGCCGCGCGGGCGGCCGGCGGCGTGGCGCAGGTCGCCGGCGGCGTGCCGGCCATGTGCGACGGCATCACCCAGGGCGAGGCCGGCATGGAGCTCTCGCTGTTCTCGCGCGACGTGATCGCGCTGGCGACCGCGGTGGCGCTCTCGCACCAGACCTTCGACGCCGCCGTGTTCCTCGGCATCTGCGACAAGATCGTGCCCGGTCTCGTCATCGGCGCGCTCAGCTTTGGCCACCTGCCGGCGGTGTTCGTGCCCGCCGGTCCGATGACCTCCGGCCTGCCGAACGACGAGAAGGCCAAGATCCGCCAGCTCTTCGCGGAAGGAAAAGTCGGCCGCGACGCCCTGCTCGAAGCCGAGAGCCAGTCCTATCATGGGCCCGGCACCTGCACCTTCTACGGCACCGCCAACACCAACCAGATGATGATGGAGATCATGGGCCTGCATTTGCCCGGCGCCTCCTTCGTCAACCCCAACACGCCGCTGCGCGAGGCGCTGACCACCGCCGCCGCCGAGCGCGCCATGGCGATCACCGCGCTGGGCAATGATTACATCCCGGTCGGGCGCATGCTGGACGAGAAGGTGTTCGTCAACGGCGTGGTCGGCCTGCACGCCACCGGCGGCTCGACCAACCACACGCTGCACGTCGTCGCCATGGCGGCCGCGGCCGGCATCAAGCTGACCTGGGACGACTTCTCCGACCTCGCCGATGTCACCCCGCTGCTCTGCCGCGTCTATCCGAACGGCAAGGCCGACGTGAACCACTTCCACGCCGCCGGCGGCATGGGCTTTGTCATCCGCGAGCTCATCAATGACGGCCTGCTCCACCGCGACGTGGAGACCGTGTGGGGCGGCGGGCTCGATGCCTATATGCTGGAGCCGACGCTCGCCGAGGACGGCTCGCTCGGCTGGCGCGACGGCACCGCGACCAGCGGCGACGAGGCGGTGCTGCGCGGCGCCCGGGCGCCGTTCCAGGCCACGGGCGGCCTCAAGCTGCTCTCGGGCACGCTCGGCCGGGCGGTGATCAAGACCTCCGCCATCGCGCCGGAGCGCCACGTCATCGAGGCGCCGGCCCGCGTCTTCCACAGCCAGGAAGAGTTGCAGGCCGCCTTCAAGGCCGGCGAGCTGAAGGGCGACATGGTCGCCGTCGTCCGCTTCCAGGGCCCCAAGGCCAACGGCATGCCGGAACTGCACAAGCTGATGCCGCCGCTCGGCGTGCTGCAGGATCGCGGCCACAAGGTCGCGCTCGTCACCGATGGCCGCCTCTCGGGCGCCTCCGGCAAGGTGCCGGCGGCGATCCATGTCACACCGGAAGCCTGCGACGGCGGCGCCATCGCGCTGATCCGCAACGGCGACATGATCCGGCTCGACGCGGTGGCCGGCACGCTGACCGTGCTGGTCGATCCGGAGGCCTGGTCCGAGCGCGCGCCGGCCCCAGCCAATCTCGCGCCCTCCCATGTCGGCGTCGGGCGCGAACTCTTTGCCTCGTTCCGCGCCGCCGTCGGCACGGCGGACACCGGCGCGTCGATCTTCGCGGTGTGAGCCGCATCCCCGGCGAGGGCCAGGGAAAGCCGGCGCTCAGAACAGCGGGCCGATCTTGCCGAGCGGCAGCACGCCGAGCAGGACCCGTCCGTCGCGGAAGACGAAGGGGAAGGAACTCGCCTTCGTGCCGTCGACCGTGGCGGGCAGCCCGGCCATCATCATGGCGGGGGCGAGATTGGCCACGAAGTCGGGCAGAAGCCCCGCCGCCGCCAGCGATCCGAACAGCTGCTGCGCCCTCACCACGGCGATGTCGAGCCGGCCGTCGGGCCGGCGCTGGAGATCGAGGGCGATGTCGCCGGAGGCGCTAAGCGAACCACCGCCGCCGGTGACCCGGGCCACCAGAAGATTCACCCGCCCGCCGGCCTGCTGCCACAACGCGAGGCGCTGCTCCGGCGGCATGGAACGGAACGGCGGAACCCCCGTCACCGTCGCCTCGAGTTCGCCGTCGATGCTGGCCGCCGCCTGGGCCGCAGCCTGGCTGGCGGCCACGCCGGTGGTGCGCGCCTGCGGCGCCGGCGCGTTCAGCGACATGCCGGTCGCGCCCTTGAAGCCCATGGCGAGGTCGAGCGTCCCGGCCGCCTCGCCGGGGTGATGGCGCACATGCAGTTCGGCGTGGCGGGCGGAAAACACGGTGGTGCCGCCCTCGGCCAGCGAATAGTCGTTGGCGGCGATCGAGAACCGTTCGGCACGCCCCTCGCTGCCGACGCCGCTCACCTGCAACAGCGACCAGTTGGCCACAACCTCGCGCCCGGTCGAGGACTCCACCAGCGTCGCCGGTCCCTGGAATTCTGCGATGATGTGGTTGGGATTCCAGATCTGCGCCACCGCATGGGCGCCTGCCATGCGCGCCGTCCAGGTGCTCGGACCGGCGAAGCTCACCGTCGGGTCGGCGCAGATCAGCTCGAAGCGAAAGGGAAAGCCGCCGAATTCGCGGCTGGCGCAGTTCCAGTTGCGTCCCTCGGTGGCCTCGCGCGCGATCCAGGCGTCGATCTCCGCCGCCGCGCGGCCCGCACCCCAGTTCCACGCCAGCGACCAGCCGATGCCCAGTACGGCCAGCCCCGCGAATGGCAGTGCGATCAGCCACGGCCGGCGTTTTCCCGGCGCGGCGCCGGACGGCGGCAGGGTCGGCTCGAAGGCGACGTCGGGACGGCTCATGCGGCAACTCCAGGGATCGCGGGCGGCGCACGCTCGAATACCGATGCGGCAGGCTTAAGGCATGGCACCGTAACCGCCATGCCGCAGCTTGCAAGCCGGTCCGCCCCGGGCCCCCTCATCGTCGCCACGCCCCTTGCGCCATGCTTCCGCCTCACGCAAGGACTTCTGCTCCCTCGTCCAGGCTCGCCGATTCCGGATTCGCCGCCATGTCCGCCGCCCGCCACGTCCCGCCCGCCACCGGTTCCGTCCCGTCCACCGCCCCGCTCTGGGTGTTCGGCTATGGCTCGCTGATGTGGAATCCCGGCTTCGCCTATGAGGAGCGGGTGCCGGGCAAGCTGATCGGCGCCCACCGCTCCTTCTGCGTGAAATCGGTGCATTGGCGCGGCACACCGGAGCGGCCGGGGCTGGTGCTGGGGCTCGACCGGGGGGGCGCCTGCGTCGGCATCGCCTTCCGCGTCGCCCCGGCGCAGGCGGAAGACACCCTCGCCTATCTGCGCGAGCGCGAGCAGGTGACGAACATCTATCGCGAGGCGGTACGCCGCGTCTGGCTGAAGGATGGCAGCGAACGCACCGTGCCGGCCGTGGCGTTCCTGGTGGATCGCGGCCACGCCCAATATGCCGGCCGGCTCTCCGCCGAGGAACGGCTGCACCTCATCCGCCAGGGTCACGGCATCGGCGGACCCAATGCCGACTACGTCACCGCCACCGCCCGGCACCTGACAGAGCTCGGCATACGCGACGAGGAACTGCTCTGGCTGGTCGAGCGGCTCTGACGCCGGGCGCGGAGCCCGCGCCCGGCAAGCGGCCTCAGAGCGGCGCCAGGGCGCCGCTCTCGGTCTCGGGCAGGATGCGCAGATGGATTTCCTGCGCATCGGCGGCCAGCGCCGCGGTGCGCGCCTTGGCGCCCGCCGGCCCCGTCCAGACCGCCACGCGCCGCGTGCCTTCCATGCGCACGGCGATGGCGACCGCATCCGGATAATCCGGCGCCTCATCGGCCGCATAGACGGAGAACACCTGCCGCCGCCCATCAGGGCCGCGCCACAGGCGAAAGCGCCGGGCCAACAGCCCGCTGGCACTCAGCGGCCCACCGTCCTGCAGCGAATCGGCAACGATTCTGTCGCGTGTCATCATGAGAACAAATCTAGAACATCCACAGGTGACGTCAACTCTTCCCATCACAGGAATCCGCGGACATGCTGAATGTTCCGTTCACAGCGCCCTTCAGGGCGTCGCCGGCCGTCCTGCCTCGCCGAGTTGTGATGTCAGCGCCGGCCAGGCGCGCACCCCGGCATAGGCGGCGAGGAACTTCACATATTCGACGAAGAGCAGCCGCCCGTTGGCCAGCGTGCCCTCCCAGCCGGTTTCCGGCGCGCGCCTGGGCACCACCGGATAGGGCACCAGCTCGATGTCCGGCATGGTCCGGCGCAGCTCGACGAGCGCGCGCGGCATGTGCCAGGCCGACGTCACCACGAGGAGCGAGCGGAAATGGTGCTCGCGCGCCCATTGTGCCGCCTCGATGGCGTTGCCGCGCGTGTTGAGCGCCGAGCGGCCGAGCTCGACGCAGCACTCCAGCGCCTCCCGCGTCGCCGGCACGGTGCGCACGATCTCCGTCAGCGTCGTGTCCGGGTGAACGCCGGTGATCAGCAGGCGCTTGCCGCGCCCTTCCATCAGCAGGCCGGTCGCCTCGGCGATGCGCTCGGAGCCGCCGGTCAGCGCGACGATGCCGTCGGTACGGCGCGCGCTCTGCGCCTCCCGCCCCGCGATGCAGGCGACGAAGACGGCGAAGCCCGCCAGCAGCACGGCGGCCACGGCCAGCACCAGCAGCGCGGCGAGGCGCAGCCGGCGGCCGGGCCGGCGCGGCGTCTGGGAAGGGACCGGTGGGAGGATGTCGGTCACGGCCGGTCGCCTAGTTGATGCCGCGCAGCGTGCGGTAGACGGTGGTGCGCGAGGTGAGTGTCGTCACCAGAGCCACCAGCACCGCCACGCCCAGAATGCCGCCATAGCCGCGCGCGTCGATCGTCAGCGCACCGATCAGCGTGTCGACCTGCCGGTCGAGGACGAACCAGGAGGGCAGCGTCGAGCCGAGGAAGAACAGTGCCACCGCCGCACCACCGCCGATCGCCGCGCCCTTGAGCCCGACGGTCAGGAAATGACGCTGGAACTCGGACACGATGAACGTGTCGCGCGCGCCGACGAAGTGCAGCACCTCGACCACGGAGCGCGCCGCGTCGACCGCCGCGCGGGTGGCAACCGCCACGCACAGCACGGTCGCAATGCCCACAAGCGCCAGCACGGCGAGCCCGATCGCCATCGCTGTGTGCGCGGTGGCGGAAAGCCGCTCGGCCCAGAGTCGGTGATCGTCGAGGCTCGCCGAGGACACCTGCTCGGCCAGCGCCGCGCGCAGCGCCGTCAGCGTGTGCGCGTCGGCGTCGGAATCGAGGCTCACCACCACCAGGCGCGGCACCGGCAGATTGGCGACGTCGATGCCCGTGCCGAGCCAGGGCTCAAGCAGCGCCGCGGTCTCGGACATGTCGAGCACCCGGGCATTGCTCACGCCCGGCGTCGCCTTGGCGACCTCGACCGCCTTGGCGAGCGCAGCCTCGACGTCGAGCCCGTCGCCCGGCTTGATCTCGATGGTGGTTTCGCGGGCGATGTCGGAGGTCCATTCGGCCGCGACATTGCTCACCGCCGAGACGGCGCCGATGGTGATCCCGGCCAGGAAGGTCATGATGGCGATCACGGCGATCAACGCCCGCGCCGTCACTGTCGCGCTCGGCACGATGGAGCGCTGCGCAGCCGATTTTGCCGGGTTGGCGGCCGGGACGGCGGACGGTCGCGGCGGACGCTCCGCCGCCGCAAGGGCCGGCGCGGGCGCAGGCGCGGCCGTCCGTGCCTGACGGCGCAGACGGCCGACGATTCCCGCCAGCATTCCCGGCACTGCGCTCAGCTTCTCAGTCATAGACGGTCAGCCGCCCCTGATTGATGACCAGCCGACGAGCGTCGAACTGGTCCATCAGCCCGATATCATGGGTCGCGATCAGCACCGATGTGCCGCTCTTGTGCAGTTCGAGGAACAGGCGCAGCAGGCGGCGCGCAAGGCTCGGATCGACATTGCCGGTCGGCTCGTCCGCCAGCAGGATCTCCGGCCGGCTGATCAGCGCGCGGGCGATGGCGGCACGCTGCTTCTCGCCGCCGGAGAGCACGGGCGGCAGCACATGCATGCGCTCGCCCAGCCCGACCCAGTGCAGCAGCTCCGTCACCTCGGCGCGATAGCTCGCCTCCTCGCGCCCCTGAACGCGTAGCGGCAGCGCGACGTTCTCATAGGTACTCAAATGATCGAGCAAGCGGAAATCCTGAAACACGATGCCGATGCGCTGGCGCAGCGTCGCCGTTTCATCGGCATCGAGTTTGGCGGCATCGCGGCCGAAGATGGTAATCAGCCCGCGCGTCGGGCGCAGCGACAGGAACAGCAGCCGCAGCAGCGTCGTCTTGCCGGCGCCGGACGGCCCGGTGAGGAACTGGAACGAGTGTGGGGGAATGCCGAAAGTGACATCCCGCAGCACCTCCGGCCCCATGCCGTAGCGCAGACCGACATTCTCGAAGCGAACCAAGACTCAATCCTTCGGCGAACCCTACGCCGCACTGTGATTCTGATGGCGCAGCCACCCCTAACATAGCGTGTGCGCCGCGCGGCAAAAGAAGGCGACCGAAACGTCGGTGGACGGCATTCGCCGAAAGCCCGCTGGACGCGGGCCAGCCGACCGGTCCATCCTGACGGACAGATGACAGGGCGCGCAAGGCGCCGCGCGCGGGGAGACAGATGACCGAGACGACCGCCACGCAGGCCGCCCCCGAGGCGGGCAATGCCTACCAGAACGCCCGGATCGAGGTGCTGTACGACGCCGAGACCATCGCCAATCGCAATCGCGAGCTGGTCGACGAGATCGTCGCCGCCGAGCCCGAGAAGCTCGTGGTCATCGCCGTGCTCAAGGGCAGCTTCGTCTTCGCGGCCGACCTCATCCGCGCCATGCACACGGCCGGCCTCGCGCCGGAGGTCGAGTTCATCACCCTGTCCAGCTACCGCGACGCGCGCGTCTCCTCCGGACAGGTGACGGTGCTGCGCGACATCGAAACCGAGGTACGCGGGCGCGACGTGCTGCTGATCGACGACATCCTGGAATCCGGGCGCACCCTGGCCTTCGCCAAGGACCTGCTCGCGGCGCGTGGCGCACGCCGCGTCATGGTCTGCGTGCTGCTGGAGAAGCCGCACAAGCGGGCGGTGCAGATCGACGCCGATTTCGTCGGCTTCCAGTGCCCCGACTATTTCGTCGTCGGCTACGGCATGGACGTGTCGCACGCCTTCCGCCAGCTCCCCTTCATCGGCTACATCCCCGACGCGGAGAAATAGGGCGGGGCCGCGTCACCTGCTCGTCCGCATACGACCTCCATCCCGGCCGCCGCGAAGCGGAGAGCCGGAAGCGCTCCCCGGTCGGCCCCCTATCCCGAAGAATACGCTCCCGGATCGGCCTTCGGCCGTCCGGGATGACGATTGGGGATAGCGCGCGACGCTTAGAAGTCCCGTAGCAGCCGCTCCAGATAGTCGAGCTCGAGGCGTGGGCGCTCAGGCTCGCCGAAGCGCCGGCGCAGTTCCTCCAGCACGCGGCGGGCACGCTGCATGTCGATCTCGTCCGGCACCTTCACGGTCTGGTCGTCGCCATAGTCGCGCGAGCGCAGCGGCCGGCCCAGCGGGTCGGTGCGCTCGGCGGTCTCGCCCGAGGGACTGCCGGGTCCCTCGCCGCCTGGACCGCCCTGCTGCTGCATGGCCTCCGCCATCTGCTGCGCGCCCTTGCGCAGCGCCTGCAGCGCCTCGCTTTGCGCGTCGACGGCGCCGGTGCCGTCGCCCTCGCCGAGCGCCTGCTCCGCCTCGCGCATGGCCTGCTCGGCATCGGCGAGCCCGCCCGCGCCGGGCGTGCCCTGACCCTGACCCTGCCCCTGCCCTTGCCCTTGCTGGCCCTCGCCCTGCTGGCCCTCGCCGTTCTGGCCCGGCTGCTGACCCTCGCCCGGTTCGCCCTGCCCCTGCTCGCCCTGCCCCTGCTGGCGGCCGCGCATGGCCTGCTGCATCTTCTCGCGCAGCTGGCGGAGCTGGTCGCGCAGCTGCTCCTGGTTCTGCTTGAGGTCGTTGAACGCCTGGTCCTGCTGCCCGTCGCGCCCTTCCTTGAAGGTGCGGTCGCGCAACTGCTGCTGGCGCCGGATCATGTCGCCGAGCTGGTCCATCGCCTGCGACATCTGGCTCTGGCCCTGACGGCGCTGCTGCTGCCGTCCGGCCTGCAGGCCGTTGAGCATGTTCTGCAGCTCGCTCAGCATCTGCCGCGCGGCATCGCGCGCGCCGTTGCGCGCCATGTCCTCGATGCGGTCGAGCATCTTCTCCAGATCTTGCGGGCGCACCGTGCGGGTGTTCGGATCCATCGGCTGGTTGCGGTCCGCCCGGTTCTGGTTGCGCTGCGCCTCCTCGGCCAGCGCCTTCATGAAGTCCTGCATCGCCTGCCGCAGTTCCTGCGTGAGGCGCTGGATCTCCTCGTCATTGGCGCCGTTCTCGAGCGCGTTCTGCAACGCCTGCTGCGCGTCGCGCAGCCGCTTCTCGACATCGGACAGGTCGCCGTCCTCGATGCGGACGGCGATCTCCCAGAGATAGTCGACGACGCCACGCAGGTCCTCGTCGCTCCTGGCATTGACCAGCCGCCAATAGGCACTGCGCAGCCCCATATAATGCGCGGCGTTCGGGGTGAAGCGGTCCGGCGCGATGGTCAGCGCGTCGAGACCGGCCTCGACCCGTTCACGCTGGTTGGCGTCGAGCGCCAGCATGCGACGCTCGTCGATCAGCGCCCGGGCGAGCGGATTGGAGAAGCCGCGCTGCGGCAGCGTGAAACTGCGCGGGCGCGACTGGCCGACATTGCCGGCCTCGTCGCGCACGCTCAGCGACATGGTCACGCGCGTGCCCGCCCAGGGGCTTTCGGTGAAGTCCTTCGTGGTCTGGCCCGTCGCCGTCTTCGAGCGGCCGCCGACGAGCGGCAGCGGAAAGTTCGGCGCTTCCACCAGCGGGCGCGGCGCCGGGGCCGGAGGCGCATTCTTGAGGGCGTGCAGCGGCGGCGGCGCGGGCAGCGCGGCGAAGCGCGCCTCGGCACCGACGACGCCATAGTCGTCCTCGGCCTTGTAGCTCAGCGCCAGGGCGTTGTTGCCGGAGGCCTGCGGCTCCTTGGTCAGCTCGATGGTCGGCGGTCCGTCGGGCTGCGCACGGAAGTGCCAGGAGACGAAGCGTCCGTCCGGGCCCTCGACGCGGGCCGAGCCATCGGCGGCGATGACGAAATGACGCTCATCGCCAGTCGCGGCGGGAGCCGTCGAGGCGGAAGCCGTCGAGGCGGGAGATGCCGCTGGCCCGGCGGGCGTCGCCCTCGCCTGCGGCGCCGGGCCGGTTCCGGCCGGGCCCGCCACATCCGCTTCTGGTACGGCAGCGATGCCGCCCTGCGTGACGAGCTTCGCGTCGTCGAGGCCGATGATGCGCACCACCAATTCGCTGCCGGCGGGCACGGTCAGCGCCGTCGCCTCATAGTCACTCGCTTCGCCCGCGCCGCCGGCCTCGCCGGTGTGCTGCGCCGTCTCCAGCGAGCGCAGGCCGGGCAGCATCACGGGCGCACGTCCGGTGTAGCCCGGGGGCGTTACCCAGGCATCGATGCGGTAAGGCTTGGGCGGCACCAGCGCCTGCCAGTCGAAGGCTGCCGCGATGCGGCGCAGATGGTCGCCCGGCACCATGAAGAAGGTGGCGATCACACCCAGCAGCACCAGCGCGCGCAACGCCTGGCGGTCGATGGCGGCGAGGCGCGGCGACGGCAGCCCGGCGCGCAGGCTCCCCAGCTGCGCCGACATGCGCGCGACATGCGCGCGCCACAGCGCGGCGGCGACCGGATCGTCCGGCCGGCTGGCGATCTGGTCGGCGAGCGCGGTCGCCGGCCGGTGCGGAAGATGGCTTTCGCGATCGAGCCGCGACAGCGTCTCGGCGGAAGACGGCGGGCGAATGCGCAGCGCCGGAATGAGCGCGAACGCGAACAGCGCGGCGAAGAGGACGAGGCCGATGATCCGGCCATAGGGCGGCAGCGCCAGCCACAGCCCGAGCCAGGAGACGATGAGGAAAATGCCGATGGCCGCGCCGACAGCCGCGACCGCCGGCCAGACGCGCTCCCACATCAGCGTCGCCCAGGCCCGCTGGAGCGCGGCGCCCATGCGCTGCTCGGCACGGCGCAGCTCAGCCAGCCGGCCCCTGCTCCGCGCCCGCTCCGCCCGCGCACTGGCGGCCGTTTCAGGGCGCGCCTCGACGCCTTCCGTTCCTTCCGGTGTTGCCGTCACGCGTGAGCCTCCGACGCACTTTGGTCCGACACCAGCCCCAGCGTCACCTTAACATGGCGGTCCCTGCACGCCATCCCTGCCGCCGGAATGGGCGCGCTCAATCCATCATCACATCGTGAGACATGTCGCGGGACAATGTGGCGGGCGCTCGGCCCGCCGCGTCAGGCCAGCCAGCCCGGAATGCGGTCGAGGGCGATCAGCTCGTCCACCTCGACGCGCGGGCGCACCACGGCGAATTCGCCGCCCTTTGCCAGCACTTCCGGGATCAGCGGGCGGGTGTTGTAGGTCGAGGCCTGCACCGCGCCATAGGCGCCGGCCGTCATCACCGCGATGAGGTCGCCCGCCTTGAGCGCCGGCAGCCGCCGACCGAGCGCCAGGAAATCGCCGGATTCGCACACCGGACCGACCACATCCGCGACGATCTGCCCCTCGCCCGGCCGCGCCTCGCGCACGGGCAAAATTTCGTGATGTGCGTCGTAGAGCGTCGGGCGGATGAGATCGTTCATCGCCGCGTCGACGATGACGAAGTGCTTGCCCTCGCCCTCCTTCACATAGAGCACACGGGCGATCAGGACGCCGGCATTGGCAACGAGCATGCGCCCGACCTCGAAGACCAGGCCGAGGCCGAGATTATGCGTGTGCCGCTTCACCAGCGCGGCGTAGGCCGACGGCAGCGGCGGCTCCGGCTCGCCCGCGACATAGGGCACGCCGAGCCCGCCGCCGAGATCGAGATGGGTCAGGCCGTGGCCGTCCGCCATCAGGTCGCGGGCAAGCTCGACCAGCAGCGCCGTGGCATTGTCGAACGGGCCGAGATCGGTGATCTGGCTGCCAATATGCATGTCGACGCCGGTGATGCGGATGCCCGGCAGGGCGCTCGCATGGCGATAGACCTCGCGGGCCCGCGAGACCGGGATGCCGAACTTGTTGTCCGACTTGCCGGTCGAGATCTTGTGGTGGGTCTTGGCGTCGACATCCGGATTGACGCGGATCGAGATCGGCGCGGCGACGCCGTGGCTCACCGCGACTTCCGACAGCGTCAGCAGCTCCGGCTCGCTCTCGACATTGAAGCACATGATGCCCGCGTCGAGCGCCGCCGCCATCTCCTCGCGCGTCTTTCCGACGCCGGAGAACACGATCTTGCGCGGCTCGATGCCCGCGGCGAGCGCACGCTTGAGCTCGCCGCCGGAGACGATGTCGGCGCCGGCGCCAAGCTTGGCAAAGGTGCGGATCACCGCCTGGTTGGAATTGGCCTTCACCGCGTAGCACAGCGTCGTGCGCATGTCGGCGAACGCCTCGGTGAACACGCGGTGGTGCCGTTCCAGCGTCGCCGTCGAATAGGCGTAGAACGGCGTGCCGACCGCCCGGGCGATGTCGACGAGGCTCACATCCTCCGCATGGAGGATGCCGTCACGATAGGCGAAGTGATGCATGGCGCGGTTCGGGCGTTCAGAGCAGGCCGTCGAGGAAGAAGGGCTTGTCCGGCTTCACCGGACCGGTGTCCTTCGGCATCTTGCCGTCCGGGCCGGGCGTGCCGAGGGGCGTGCCCGGCGGGGGCTCGAGCGGGCCTTTCACGCCGCAGCCGCCCAGCGCCAGCGCGCCGCTGAGGACGAGCGAAACGGCGAGCATGCGGGTCAGGCGGGGCAGGGAGCGGCGGGACAAGGAAACTTCCTCGGCTTGGGTCACTTACACGCGATGGCGCGCACCTGCGCGCTCAACGCGAACGGTTTGGCGCAAACTATAACGACGCCCGCCGAAAGGCGAGCCCGCAAAACGGCTTCGCTCGCCTCGCCTTTCGCCATGCCCGCATTTTGGTCCGCGGGTCAGGCGTCGAAGGCCACGACCACCGGCACATGGTCGGAGGGCCGTTCCCAGCCCCGCGCCTCGCGCAGCACCGTCATGGCGCGCGCGGCCGGCGCGAGGGCGGGCGTCGCCCATACATGGTCGAGCCGGCGGCCGCGATTGGAGGCGGCCCAGTCGGCCGCGCGGTAGCTCCACCACGTAAAGAGCTTCTCCTGCGGCGGGATGAAGTTGCGCATCACGTCGACCCATTGGCCCGCCGCCTGCAGCTTCGCCAGCTTGTCCACCTCGACCGGCGTGTGGCTGACCACGTCGAGCAGTTGCTTGTGGCTCCACACGTCCGCCTCCAGCGGGGCGATGTTGAGATCGCCGACCAGCACCGAGCGGGCGGCCGGATCGGCCGGGTGCAGCGTCTCCCACGCCGTCGCCTCGTCGAGGAAGGCCAGCTTGTGGCGGAACTTCTCGTTCACCGCCGGATCGGGGATGTCGCCCCCGGCCGGGATATAGAAATTATGGATGCTCAGCGGCTGCGCCAGCCCCGCCTCGCGGCCGAGCACCACCGAGATGTGGCGCGCGTCGCCCATGTCGCAGAAACCCTGCCGGCTCACCGCCTCGAAGGGACGCTTCGAGAGGATGGCGACGCCGTGATAGCCCTTCTGGCCGTGGATCGCGGCATGCGGGTAGCCGAACTTGGCCGCTTCCTTCAGCGGGAAGCGGTCGTCCGGCGTCTTCGTCTCCTGCAGGCAGATGACGTCGGGCTGGTGCTCGGCGGCAAGCTTGGCGACGAGACCGATGCGCAGGCGCACCGAATTGATGTTCCAGGTGGCGATTGTCAGCGGCACGGGCGGCAAAACCTTGGAGACGTCTGCGGGATTCGGCCGCGACCCTAGAGCATGTTCCGCCGAAGTTGAACGGGGCGCCCGTCCGCGATCTTCATCCTGGCCGGAGCGCCGCGCGGAACCGGGATCGTCACACGGCCGTGGAGACGATCCGACAGTCGCTCCCGGACAACGAAAAGGGCCGTCTCAGTTCCGATTGATGACGAAGAGCATCGGGTCGGGCCGCTCGCGGGTATCGAGATTGGAAACCGCCACCGTGGTGTCGTAGCCCTGCGGGTCGGTCACCGTCCACTGCTTGAGCTGCATGGTCTTGGCGTCGAACATGATCATCAGCCGGAAGGTGCCGGCCATGGGCTGCTTCTCCTCCAGCACCACGGTGGCGAAGACGTCGTCCTGGTAGACGCCTGTGACGCTGCTGTTGCGGGCGAGGTCGAAATTCTCCGACAGCAGGAAGCGCAGCGGCGTCGCCGAGAGCGGGGAGATGTCCTGCGTCTTCAGCCGCTTGTCGCGTACCGCGACCGAGCGCCCGTCGGCCACCAGCTCGATCGGGCTCGGCGGGTCGTACTCGAACAGCACGCGGCCGGGCTTGAGGATGTAGAACTGCCCCTGGCGGCGCGTGCCATCCGGATCGACCTGCACGAAATTGCCGGTCATATTCTTGAAGCTGTTGAAATAATCGTTGATGCGCTGGACCGTGTCGGCCGCCGCGCTGCGGCTCGCCGTCGCCGCGATCTGGATGTTCGGGTCGGCGGCCGCGGAGGCGGCCGGCGCCGCCTGCGCGGTGCGCGTCAGCTTGGACATGGGCGGCTTCTTCGGCGGCACCGGCACGAAGGGTGGCGACACCTGCGCGAAGGCCGTACCGCAGGGCAGGGCCAGAAGGGCAGCGGCGGCAAGAATGCGGATCATATGGCGCATGGAGCACGTCTCGGTGGGCGCGGGGCACCAGGGCACCGGCCGCGCGCGAATCTCTGTTTCAGCGATGCGGGTAGCGCGTCGCTGTGGCGATCCTGTGGCCCCGACCTTGGGGCAGGTGCTGCGGAGAGAGGCGGATTCCGCATCGGCTCAGCTGCCCTCGGTCCCGCTTGCCTCAATGAGAATCTCGCGCTTGCCGGCATGGTTGGCCGGGCCGACCAGCCCCTCGCGCTCCATGCGCTCGACCAGCGAGGCGGCGCGGTTGTAGCCGATCTGCAGCCGGCGCTGGATGTAGGAGGTGGAGCACTTCTTGTCGCGCATCACCACCGCCACCGCCTGGCTGTAGAGATCGCCGCCCTCCTCGGGCGCGCCGAAGCCGCCCTTGTCGAACACCGCGCCGTCCTCGCCCTCCGCGTCGAAGTCGACCGTGACCTCGTCGAGATAGTCCGGCGCCCCCTGCGCCTTGAGGTGCTCGACGACGCGCTCGACCTCCTGGTCGGAGACGAAGGGGCCGTGCACGCGCGAGATGCGCCCGCCGCCGGCCATGTAGAGCATGTCGCCCTGGCCGAGCAGCTGCTCGGCACCCATCTCGCCAAGAATGGTGCGGCTGTCGATCTTCGAGGTCACCTGGAAGGAGATGCGGGTCGGGAAGTTGGCCTTGATGGTGCCGGTGATGACGTCCACGCTCGGGCGCTGGGTGGCCATGATCAGGTGGATGCCGGCGGCGCGGGCCATCTGCGCGAGGCGCTGGATGGCGCCCTCGATCTCCTTGCCGGCGACCATCATCAGGTCGGCCATCTCGTCGACCACGATGACGATGTAGGGAATGGGCGAGAGGTCCATCTCCTCGCGCTCATAGATGGCCTCGCCGGTCTCCTTGTCGAAGCCGGTCTGCACGGTGCGCACGATCGCCTCGCCCTTGGCCTGCGCTTCGGCGATGCGGGCGTTGAAGCCGTCAATGTTGCGCACGCCGACCTTCGACATCTTGCGGTAGCGCTCCTCCATCTCGCGCACCGCCCATTTCAGCGCCACCACCGCCTTCTTCGGGTCGGTGACGACGGGAGTGAGGAGGTGCGGGATGCCGTCATAGACGGAGAGCTCCAGCATCTTCGGGTCGATCATGATCAGCCGGCACTGCTCCGGGCGGTGCCGGTAGAGCAGAGACAGGATCATGGTGTTGATGGCGACCGACTTGCCCGAGCCGGTGGTGCCGGCGACCAGCAGATGCGGCATACGCGCCAGGTCGACGATCACCGGCTCGCCGCCGATGGTCTTGCCCAGCGCGATGGCGAGCTTGTGCGCCGCCTCGGCGAAGTCCCGCGCGGCGATGATCTCGCGCAGCAGGACCTTGTCGCGCTTGGGATTGGGCAGCTCGATGCCGATGGCGTTCTTGCCCGGGATCACCGCGACGCGGGCGGAGATTGCGCTCATCGAGCGGGCGATGTCGTCGGCAAGGCCGATGACCCGGCTCGACTTGATGCCGGGCGCCGGCTCCAGCTCGTACAGCGTGACCACCGGACCGGGCCGGGCATTGACGATGGCGCCGCGCACGCCGAAATCGTCGAGCACACCCTCGAGGTCGCGCGCATTCTGGTCGAGCACCTCGCGCGGCAGGGCGGGACCGCTGCGCGGCGGCGGCGGCGCCAGCAGGTCGAGGCCGGGCATCATGTAGCGCCGGCGCTGCTCCTCCAGCGCGGCGCGCCCGCCCCGGATCGAACGCAGCGGCGGACGCCGGCCGGAACGCGCGGGCAGCGGCGCCGGCGCGGGCTCGTCCTCCGGCTCGGGCATCTCGTCCTGCGCGCTCTCGAAACCGGCGACATCCTCCTCGTCGTCGTCGTCGAATGCCTCGCGACGGCCGAAATTCGGCTCGTGGCGGGCGCGGCGTGGGGCCGGAAGATCATCCTCCTCCTCGTCGAGCCCAAAGGCGCCGCGCATGCGGGCCATGAGGCCGCGTCGCGGGCGCGCATGACGGGCCTGCCGTGGCGTGTCGGAGGAGAGCCGCGCCTTCAGCGAGAGGACCGCATGCGTCGCCATGCCGAGCAGGAAGGCGAACCGCCCCGGCTCGTCATCCTCGAAGCCGGCCTCGTCGTCCTCCGCCTCGGCGTCCTCGCCGCCCTTCAGGCCCGCACCGACCGCGATCGGCAGCGCGACCACGGCGCCGAGCAGGCAGATGGCGCCGACGATGGCGTAGTCGACGCTGCCGAGCCAGCTGGAGCGAAAGGCGCCCGGCACAGCCAGCACGCCCTCGCCGAGCACGCCGCCGAGCCCGCTCGGCAGCGGCCAGCCGCCGAAGCGCGGCAGGCAGGCGGCGAAGCCCGCCGCGAACACCACACCGACGACGAAGGCGATCAGCCGGGCGCGCGGACGCCGGGGGCGGCGATGGGTCAGGACCAGCCAGCCCCAGACGCCGAGCGGCAGCACCGCCGCCAGCGCGGCGACGCCGAAGAGCTGCATCATGAGATCGGCGAAGGCTGCACCGGGCAGGCCGAGCAGATTGGACGGCGCGGCGGCGCTGGAACGGCTCAGGCTCGGATCGTCGGCCGACCAGCTCGCCAGCGCGAGCAGCATCAGTCCGCACAGGAAGAGCAGCAGCAGGCCCACCAGTTCCGCCCCGCGGCGACCGAGCGCGCCCTTGATCTCCTCGGGCAGGAAACCACCCGGAGTTCCCTTGCGGCGCCGGGACTGGGTCCGCGTGGCGGCGCCGCCCTTGCCGGCGCCCCCCTTGCCGGCCACATCGAGCCGCGAGCGCGCCCTGGCCGCGCGGCCGGGGGCTGGCTCCAGCCGAGGCGCCCGCATCGTCGTCTGCGTCTGCCGGCCCATGTCCTGCCCCGCTCCCTCGCCCGTGTCCCCGCCGCCGCCCGTTCAGGACAGGCCGGCCAGGAGGCGGGGCAATGCCGCCTCCGTGGTCGCCAGATCCTGAACCAGGGCGATGCGCAGGTAATCAATGCCCGGATTGCGGCCGTCCGCCCCGGTCCGGCACAGATAGCCGCCCGGCACGGTGCGCAGCCCCTCGCGCTGCCACAGCCGTCGCGCCGCCGCCTCGCCGCCGCCCACCGCCGAGACGTCGAGCCAGAGGAAGAAGCCGCCATCCGGCCGCTCATAGCCGAAATGCCCGGCGAGCACCCTGTCGGCAATGTCGAACTTGGCCTTGTAGAGGTCGCGGCTCGCGCTCACATGCGCCTCGTCCGCCAGCGCGGCGATGCCGACCCATTGCAGCGGCTCCGGCACCTGCGGCGCGGCGACGTTGCGGAACTCGCCGAAAGCCTCGATGAACCGGGCGTCGCCGGCGCAGAAGCCACAGCGCAGCCCCGGCAGGCTGGAGCGCTTGGACAGCGAATTGAAGGCGACGAGGCCGGCGAAGTCCGTACCGCCGACCTCGAGGATGCCGGTCGGCGGTGCGTCGCCGAGCCATATCTCCGAATAGCATTCGTCGGCGAACACCATCACCTCATGCGCGCGGCACAGCGCGACCAGCCGCTCAAGATAGGCGCGCGGGGCGATGGTGCCCTGCGGGTTGGCGGGCGAAGCGAAATAGAGCGCGACCGAACGGTCGAGCAGTTCGGGCGGCAGCGCGTCGAGATCCGGCAGCCAGCCGCCACCGGGCGGCAGCGGCAGGGCGACGCTCTCGCAGCCGGCCGCCTCGGCGCCGGCGCCATAGGCGGCATAGAACGGATTCGGCAGCAGCACCGCCGGCCCGCCGGCTCCGATGCGGGCGCGCTTTGCCGGCGACAGCAGCCGGCGCGCCATCAGCGCGGCGAAGAACAGCCCCTCGCGCGAGCCGTTGAGCACCAATACCTCGCGCTCCGGATCGGGCGCATGCGAAAGCGCGTAGCGGCGGGCGAACCAGTCGCTGGCGGCGCGGCGGAACTCGGGCAGGCCCTTGCCGGCGGGATAGCGGCCGAAGCCGTCGAGATGGGCGGCGAGCACCTCCCCGACGAAGCCGGGCATGGCGTGGCGCGGCTCGCCCACGGCAAGGCTGAGCGCCGGCTTGGCGGGCGTGATGTCGGCGAGCAGTTCGGTCAGGCGCACGAAGGGCGAACGCGCCGCCGGCCCGGGATCGGGAGCCGGCGTCGCCAGGTCTGTCGCTGCGCCTTGGGAACGGGATTCGGGCACGGGGGAACGTCTCGCCACGGCCGCGGGAATGCGGCGTCTCGCACCAGAATAGGGCCGACGCGGTAAAGGCGTTCTTAACCATGCGATCGAAGGACGCCGCGCCGGGAAACGCCGCGCCACTGAAAAAGAAAAGACCCCGGCGTCGACCGGGGTCTCGAGGCAGCGGGAGGCTGCAGGAACGGAGACTGCGCATCGCGGCGCAACTCGGCACAGGTCCTGAGAAGCGTCCCGGCGCGCAGGTCGCGCGCCGGGCATCGGAGCCGTCAGGCCGCGATCAGCTGTGGTAGGCGCGCTCGCCGTGCTCGACGATGTCGAGACCCTCGCGCTCCTTCTCAACCGACGGACGCAGGCCGACGATGATGTTGACGATGTAGTAGAGGATCGCCGAGACGACGCCGCACCACACGATCGTGGCCGCCACTGCCTGGAACTGCACCCACAGCTGATGGCCCATCTCGTAGTCGGCGATGCCGGGGCCGCCGAGCGCCGGCGCGACGACGATGCCGGTGCCGAGGGCGCCGACGATGCCGCCCACGCCATGAACGCCGAACACGTCGAGGCTGTCGTCATAGCCGAGCGCGTTCTTGACGGTGGTGCAGAAGAAGAAGCAGATGATGGCGGCGACGAAGCCGAGCACGATCGCACCGAGCGGACCGGACAGGCCGGCCGCCGGGGTGATCGCGACGAGGCCGGCGACCATGCCGGAGATCGCGCCGAGCATGGAGGGCTTGCCCTTGGCCAGCCACTCGATGAGCGTCCAGCCCACGATCGCGCCGGCGGTGGCGACGAAGGTGTTCATCACCGCCAGGGTGGTGCCGGCATTGGCTTCGAGGTTGGAGCCGGCGTTGAAGCCGAACCAGCCGACCCACAGGACGCTGGCGCCGACCATCGCGAAGGGCAGCGAGTGGGGAGGCATCAGTTCCTTGCCGTAGCCGGTGCGCTTGCCGATGATGATGCAGCCGACGAGACCGGCGATACCGGCATTGATGTGCACCACGGTGCCACCGGCGAAGTCCAGCGCGCCCATGGCGAAGAGGTAGCCCTCCGAGAACCACACCATGTGGGCGATCGGGTAGTACACGAACGTCACCCACAGCACGCAGAACAGCACGATCGCCGAGAACTTCATGCGCTCGGCGAAGGCGCCGATGATGAGCGCGGGGGTGATGGCCGAGAAGGTCATCTGGAAGACGATGAAGATGTACTCCGGAATCTTCACGTTGGCCGAGAAGGTGTCGGCCAGGCTGTCCGTCGTCACGCCGGCGAGGAAGGCCTTCTCGAAGCCGCCGATGAAGGCATTGCCGGAGGTGAAGGCGAGCGAGTAGCCGTAGAACACCCAGATCAGCATCATCACCGCGGCGATGACCGTGACCTGCATCAGCACGGACAGCATGTTCTTGGCGCGCACCAGGCCGCCATAGAACAGAGCGAGGCCCGGAACGGTCATGAACAGCACGAGGATGGAGGAGACCATCATCCAGGTGACGTCACCCTTGTCCACGGTGGCGACCGCGGCGGCGGCCTCGGCGGTGGCTTCCGCGCCGGTGGCCGGGTTGTCCTGGGCGAAAGCGGCGGCCGCGAACAGCGCCGTCGTCGCCAGCGCAGGCAGACCCGCGCGTATCCAATTCTTCGTCGTCATGGGTTCAATGCTCCGTCGCAATCGGAAAATGTCGGGATCAGTGACGCGGGCTCAGAGCGCGTCGGCGTCGGTCTCGCCGGTGCGGATGCGCACGGCCTGGTCGATCGCGTAGACGAAGATCTTGCCGTCGCCGATCTGGCCGGTCTTGGCCGAGGTGGTAATCGCGTCGATGACCTTGGAAACCTGATCGGAAGGCACGGCGACCTCGATCTTGAGCTTCGGCAGGAAGCTCACCGCGTATTCCGCGCCGCGATAGATCTCGGTGTGGCCCTTCTGACGGCCATATCCCTTGACCTCCGTGACGGTCAGTCCGTGCACACCAATGCCAGTGAGCGCATCCCGGACTTCCTCAAGCTTGAAAGGCTTGATGATAGCCATGACGATCTTCATGGTTCCTGTCCCCGCTTGGCCCCGAACCGCTGGCGGGGTTCTGGGCGTTTCATGTCGGACTCGGCCAGGCGGATTATTCCGACCATTCGGTCAAGCCGAAGAGACAGGAAACAATTCCCGTGCCAACCGTGCCGACTCAACACTTCCTGCGGCGCAGTCGCGACACATCCTGCCCCTGCGCGGCCCAGGCTGGCGTTACGCAGGGTGGATGAGACACGGCCCGCTTGCTCAATTCTTGGTCGGCGAAATGATCCATCCGGAGTCACCGCCCCACAATTGCCACGTGAAGATTAATTTTTAGGCAGGTGCCTTCAAGGAAGGCGTTATCGGCCGGATAAGCCCTTCCTGCGCCACCGAGGCGACCAGCCGCCCGGCCCGGTCGTAGACCAGCCCGCGCGCCAGGCCGCGGGCGCCCGCGGCGCTGGGGCTGTCCTGGGCATAGAGCAGCCAGTCGTCGGCGCGGAACGGCCGGTGCAGCCACAGCGCATGGTCGAGGCTGGCTGCCTGCAGCGTCTCGCCGAGCACGCTCGTACCGTGCACCAGCGTCGTCGCCTCCAGAAGCGTCATGTCGCTGGCATAGGCGAGCACGGCGCGGTGCAGGCCGTCCTCGTCCGGCAGACGGCCATTGGCACGGAACCAGACGGCGCGGCGCGGCGCGGCATGGCGCTCGCCGAGGCCGATCGGCTTCAGTTCGATCGGGCGCGGCCGCAGCCAGTAGTTCCGCACCGGTGCCGGCAGCCGGGCGAGCACCTCCTCCGGCAGTTCGCCGATGCCCGGCACTTCCTCGGGCGCCGGCACGACGATGTCGAGGTCGAGCTGGTGCTCCAGGCCCGGCTCCTCGCGATGAAACGACACCGACATGATGAAGATCGGCCGCCCGTGCTGGATCGCCACCGTGCGGCGCGTCGCGAAGCTGCGGCCGTCACGCACCCGCTCGACGTCGTAGATGATCGGAATGCTCGGGTCGCCGCCGAGCAGGAAGTAGGCGTGCATGGAATGGGCGCCCGCCCCTTCCACCGTGCGCTGCGCCGCCACCAGCGCCTGCGCCAGCACCTGCCCGCCGAAGACGCGGCTGCGGAACGGCCATGATTCGGGCGGGTTGAGCCCGCGGAAGAGGTTGTCCTCCAGCCGCTCCAGATCGAGCAGATCGACGAGTTCGGCGGCGCTGTTCGACATCGGCTTCCGGCTCCTTCGCGCGCGGGGCGGCACCCCGCGGGCACAGCGCGGCCTTGACCACGCTCATTGTTCCACACTGGTAGCTAAGGCATATGATGCCCGGCGCACAATGCGCGGATGGAATGGGAACGAGGGCGAAAGCCATGGAACAGGCCGGGCGATATGATGCGGTGATGGCGGGCGGCGGCCTTGCCGGCCTCTCCCTCGCGCTGGCGCTGCGCCAGGGGCTGGGCGCGAGCGCGCGCCTCGCGGTGGCGGATCCTGCCTTCGTGGCGGCCGAGCCGCACAGCACCGACATGCGCGCCTCCGCCATCGCCGCCGGTGCCCGGCACCTGTTCGAGGCGCTGGGCGTGTGGCAGCACGTCGCGGCGCAGGCCGAGCCGATCCTCGCCATGGAGATCACCGATTCGAAGCTGGGCGACGCCGCCCGCCCGGTGTTCCTCTCCTTCGCCGGCGAGGTGGAGCCGGGCGAACCCTTCGCCCACATGGTGCCAAACGCCGTGCTGCAGGACGCGATGACGGCGCTGGCCCGCACGCGCGGCATCGAGCTGCTGCCGACCACTGTCGCCGGTTTCACCGCCGGGCCGACGCGCACCGCCTTGCGGCTCGCCGACGGCGGGGAGGCCTCGGCGGCGCTGCTCGCCGCCTGCGACGGCGCCCGCTCGAAGCTGCGCGCGCTGGCCGGCATCGGCGTCGTCGGCTGGCCCTACGGCCAGTCGGCCATCGTGCTCACCGTCGGCCATGAGCGCCCGCACGAGAGCAAGGCAGTCGAGCATTTCCTGCCCGCCGGGCCCTTCGCCATGCTGCCGCTGACCGGCAATCGCTGCTCCATCGTCTGGACCGAATCGACCGAGACGGCCGGACGCCTGCTCGCTTTGCCGCGCGTCCTGCTGCAGGACGAGCTGGAGCGCCGCTTCGGGCTGGAGCTCGGGGAGATCGAGATCCTCGACGAGCCGAAGGCGTTCCCGCTCGGCTTCCAGATGGCGCGCGCCTTCGTCGGCGACCGCCTCGCGCTGGTCGGCGACGCGGCGCACACCATTCATCCCATCGCCGGCCAGGGCATCAATATGGGCCTGCGCGACGTCGCCGCGCTGGCCGAGGCCGTCACCGACGCCGCGCGGCTCGGCCTCGACATCGGCGGACCGGACGTGCTGGAGCGCTACCAGCGCTGGCGCCGCTTCGATACCCTCGCCATGGGAGCGGCGACCGACGGGCTCAACCGCCTGTTCGGGGTGCGCTCGGACGCGGTGCGGCTGGTGCGCGACGTCGGCCTCGGCCTCGTCGAGCGCCTCCCGGCGCTGAAGTCCTTCTTCATCCGCGACGCCGCCGGCATCGGCGGGCAGGCCCCGAGGCTGCTGCGCGGCGAGGTGCTTTAGCTGGAGGCGCTCAAGCTGAGCAGCCTCAAGCCTGAAGCAGCCTCACTTGGCAGCCTCACTTGGCCGCTTCTTCCTCGGTCAGCGGGCGCGCCTCGTCGGCCAGCATGATCGGGATGCCGTCGCGGATCGGATAGGCGAGGCGCGCGGCGCGGGAGACCAGCTCATGGGCCTCGCGGTCATATTCCAGCGGCCCCTTGGTCACGGGACAGACCAGCAGCTCGAGGAGCTTGGGGTCGATCTCGTAGCCGGCGCGGGCGACGGGCTTCTCGGGTCTCACGGCCATGGGGCGGCTCTCTCAATCTCGGCGACCGGATTCGGCGAATTCCGGGTATATAGCGCAGCAAGCTGACATTCTCACGTCGCCACATGGCGCGTTCGCATACGGATCGATGGACCAACCCGCACTCGACCTCGCCTTCGAACCCCGCCTTGACGGCGAAACGCTGCAGCAATGGGTCTTCCGCCGGCTGCGCCGCTCGGTCATGGCCGGCCGCTTCCCGCCCGGCAAGGCGGTGACGATACGTGGACTCTCCGACGCGCTCGGCGTTTCCTCCATGCCGGTGCGCGAGGCGCTGCGGCGGCTGGTGGCCGAACGGGCGCTGGTGCTGCTCGACAATCGCCGCGTGCGCGTGCCGGAGATGACCGCCCGCCGCTTCGAGGAGCTGATGGCGGCGCGCACCCTGCTGGAATGCGAGGCCGCCGCCCGCTCGCTGGCGGTTGTCGACCGCGACGCCATCGAGCGTCTCGACATGCTCAACCAGGCGTCCGACGCGGCGGTCGCGGCCGACGACACCGAGGCGATGATCGAGACCAACCTCGCCTTCCACGCCGCGCTGTATGGCGGGCGGGCGGACAATGTGCTGCTGCCGCTGATCGAATCGGTGTGGCTGCAGATCGGCCCGTTCATGCGCATGGCGCTGGCCGACCTCGAAACGCACTACCCGGTCGACCGCCACGCGCAGGCGCTGACCGCGCTGCGGGCGCGCGACGAAGCGGCGCTACGCCGCGCCATCGAGGCCGACATACGCGACGGCATCGGCCACCTGCTGGCACAGCTCGGCTGATCGGCGCCCGCGCACCATCCCGGATTGGCCTGCGGCCGTCCGGGATGACGGAAAAGGCGAAACCTCAGCCCGCCGCCTTCAGCCTGGCGCCGCCGCGCCGGCGCTCGGCCGCCTGCGCCGCCGCCGCGCCGAAGGCGGCGAAGATGCCGGTGGACAGCCTGTCCTGCCAGAAGCGCCATTCCGGATGCCACTGGATCGCCATGTTGAAGCCCGGCGCGTCCGGCACCCGGAACGCCTCGATGGTGCCGTCCTGCGCCCGCGCCTCGACGACGACGCCCGGCGCCAGCCTGGCGATGCCCTGCCCGTGCAGCGAATTGACGCGCCAGCTCGGTGCCCCGGCGAGGCTCGCCAGCAGGCCGCCGGGCTCCAGCATCACCTCGTGCGCCGGCGCGTACTGGCCGTCGATGTCGAGGCTGGAATCCTCGCGGTGGTCGAAGCGGCCGGGCTGCTCGTAGAGCTTCTGGAACAGCGTGCCGCCCAGGGCCACATTCATTTCCTGGAAGCCGCGGCAGACGCCGAACAGCGGCACGCCGCGCTCCAGCGCCGCCCGGATCAGCGGCAGTGAGATATCGTCGCGATGCGGGTCCGCCGGCAGCGGCGGATCATGTGGCAGATCGCCATAGTGATGTGGCGCGACATTGGACGGGCTGCCCGGCAGGAACAGGCCGTCGACGAGATCGAAGATCTCCTCGATCCCCACCCGCTCCGGCGCCATGTCGGCGTCGACCGCCGAGACCGTGCCGGGAATCAGCACGGGCATGGCCTGCGCGCCGCGCGCGACCGCGTAGATGTACTTTTCCGTGACGCCGTGGACGACGTGGCCACCGCTGGCCTTGACGTCGCTGATCACACCGATGACTGGACGCATGATGTCTCCCGCAACCTGCTGGGCAAGATGTGGTACCGGCCCCCGCCGCCTGTCAACGGCGCCGGAGACGCGGCCGCCATGCGCCGGCCGGGGAGCGGCCCCGCGCGCCATGCGGCCGCCTGGTGCGCCAGCGCCACACCCGACGTCTGCCGCGCGAGAAAGTTTGCCGAAGGTTTCCGAGTGCGCGCCTTCGTGTATGAAAGAGGCCGCACATCATCGGTAGCAGGCACGCAACGCCGGGACCTCATGGTTTTTTCGTCCGTCTCCTTCCTGTTCTATTTCCTGCCGGCGTTCCTGATCTGCTACTTCGCCATGCCGGGTGTGCGGGCGAAGAATCTGGTGCTGCTCGCCTTCTCGCTGGTCTTCTATGCCTGGGGCGGCATCGCCAACGTGATGGTGCTCGCCGCCTCGATCGTGGCGAACTATTTCTTCGCCCTGTTCATCGATCGACGGTCGGAGCCGTGGCGCCTGCGCATGCTGGCGCTCGCCGTGGCGGTGAACGTCGCCGGGCTGGTGGCCTTCAAATATGCCGGCTTCCTGGCGGAGAACATCAATCTCGCGCTACCGGCCGGGCTGCAGCTTCCCGTCATCCATCCGGCGCTGCCGCTCGGCATCTCGTTCTTCACCTTCCACGCCATCTCCTATCTCGTCGACGTCTACCGCCGGAAGGCGCGGGCCAATGGCCGCTTCGACGAGATCGCGGTCTACATCACCATGTTCCCGCAGCTCGTGGCGGGTCCGATCGTGCGCTATTCGACCATCGCGCACCGCATCCGCGCGCGCCGCACCACGTTGGGCCGCGTGTCGGCGGGCCTGCGCATCTTCGTCATCGGCCTGTCCTGGAAGGTGCTGATCGCCGACGAGGTGGCGCCGATCGTCGCGGTCGTCTTCGACAACACCACGACGCCCAGCCTCGGCGAGGCGTGGATCGGCGTCTGCGCCTATGCGCTGCAGATCTATTTCGACTTCGGCGGCTATTCGAACATGGCGATCGGCCTGGCGCTGGCCATGGGGCTGAAGTTCCCGCGCAATTTCGACCTGCCCTACGGTTCGCTCTCGATCACCGATTTCTGGCGCCGCTGGCATATGAGCCTGTCGAGCTGGTTCCGCGACTATGTCTACATCCCGCTCGGCGGCAACCGGCGGGGCCATCTGCACACCGCGCTGAATCTCTGGACCGTGTTCCTGCTCTGCGGCCTGTGGCACGGGGCGAGCTGGACCTTCGTGATCTGGGGTATCCACCATGGCAGCTTCCTGGTGCTGGAGCGTACGCGCATCGGCGCCGCGCTCCGCCGCGCCCCACGCGTGGTCAACCACGCCTATGTGCTGCTCGTGGTGCTGACCAGCTGGGTCTGGTTCCGCGCCAACAGCCTGCCGGACGCGCTCGACCTGTTCGCCGGCCTCGCCGGGCTGAACGGCGTGGAGGCGCTCTCGGTCAACCTGCTGACCGAGCTGAAGCCGGTGACCGTCGCCATCATGGTGCTCGCCTGGCCGCTCGCCATGTTCGGGCTGCCGCAGCCCGGCGCGCGCAATCTGGCGACGCGGGCGCGGCTCGCCCTTTACGGCGCGACCGACACGGTGGTGATCGCGCTGCTGTTCAGCCTGTGCGTCCTGTCGGTGGGAGCGGCGACCTATTCGCCCTTCCTGTATTTCCGGTTCTGAGCGGGGGGAGAAGACGATGCCGTTGCTCATGGCCTTCCGCCGCTGGTGGGCGATCATCTTCGTCGCCATCCTCACCCTGCCGACCATCGGGCTGATGACACCCGACCTGCCGGCGCCGATGCGCACCGTGCTGGAGCCGGAGGAGCACTGGTGGGAGGACGCCTCGCGCCGGCTCGACCCCTACGTCAACAACGTGTTCGGCTTCCGCGGCGCCGTTCTCGCCGCGCATCAGCGGTATTTGCGCTTCATCGACGAGCCGCAGGGCGAGCGCGTGCTGCAGGGCGAGAATGGCTGGCTGTTCATCCGCGACAACAACGCGCTCGAACAGTCGATCGGCCGCATCATCCGCCCCGACGCGGTGAATGCCTTCATCGACCTCGCCCAGAAGCTCGACAAGAAGATGAAGGCGCTGGGCGGCCGCTTCGTCGTCCTCATCCCGCCCAACGCGCACACCGTCTATTTCGAGAATCTGCCCGCCTATGCCCGGCGGCAGAAGAAGGCACCGACCGAATACGACCTCGTCGCCGCGCGTCTCAGGGCCGACGATATCCCCTTCGTCGACCTGCGCCCGCTTCTCGACGCCGCCAAGAAGGACGGCCCCACCTATTTCCAGTACGATACGCACTGGAACGAGCGCGGCGCGCTCGTTGCCTTCAACGCGGCGATGGCGGCAGCCGGCCGGCCGGATCTCGAGGTGAGCCCGCAGGACGCGCTCGGCCCGTTGGTCGACAAGCCGGGCGGCGACCTGCTGCGTCTGGGCGGGCTCGACGAGCGCGATCCGCCCGATCGCCGCTACAAATGGCAGGAGCCCTTTGCGGATCCGAAGGGCCTGACGCCGATCCCGGGGGTCATCGGCGACAACGAGAATCCGCTCTTTCCCTCCCAGGCCGTCGAGACCGGCCATGCCGGCCCGCGCATCATGGTGGTCGGGGATTCCTTCACCCGCACGTTCTGGCACGGGCTGCTGGCGGCGCGCAGCTCCGCCTTCCTGTGGACGCATCATCAGACGTGCCATTTCGACCGCGGCCTGATCGCCCGCTTCCGGCCGGATATCCTGATCTACACGCCGACCGAGCGCTTCTTCCCCTGCACCGGCGGACGCAACCCGGCCAAGGCGCACTGATCCGGCCCATCGTTCCCGCCTTGCCGCGACCCCGCGGGCCGCATTAGAACGCGGCCAGCCCTTTCCTCCCCCGCACCGATGCCGGTCCGCTCATGCCCGCTCCGCTCTCCGCCGAAGACCTCCTCGCCCGCCTAGCCGAGCTCGGCATGGAGACCCGCACCATCGAGCATCCCCCGCTGTTCACGGTGGAGGATTCGCAAGGCTTGCGCGGCGACATTCCCGGCGGCCACACCAAGAACCTGTTTCTCAAGGACAAGAAGGGCAATCTCTTCCTCGTCGTGGTCGAGGAGGACGCCCGCGTCGACCTCAAGAGCCTGCACGTCCCGCTCGGCGCGGCGAGCCGGCTCTCCTTCGGCAGCGCCGAGCTGCTGGAAGAGGTGCTCGGCGTGAAGCCGGGCGCGGTCACCGCCTTCGGCCCGGTCAACGACGCGCAGGGCCGCGTGACCGTGGTGCTCGACGAGGAGCTGATGGCGCATGACGAGATCAACTGCCATCCGCTGGTGAACACCGCCACCACCACCATCCGCCGCGACGACCTGGTGCGCTTCCTGCGCACCACCGGGCACGAGCCGGTCATCATGGCCGTGCCGCGCCGCAGCGAGGCGGCGGACGAGGCCTGAGTACCCCCCGCCCGTTGCATTCACGGCGCAGCGGACCATCTTAGACGCCGAGCACGAGCACCTATTGCGAGGACGCCCCATGTTGCTGAACCAGCCCTCCTCTCCCGCCGCGAACGGCGATGCGCCGGCCGGCGACGATGTGGTGATGGACGTCACCACCAAGAGCTTCATGAAGGACGTGGTCGAGGAATCGCGCATCCGTCCGGTGCTGGTCGATTTCTGGGCCCCCTGGTGCGGCCCCTGCCGCCAGCTCACTCCGCTCATCGAGAAGGTGGTGCGTGCCGCCAAGGGCAAGGTGCGCCTGGCCAAGATGAACACCGACGAGCATCCCGCCGTCGCCCAGCAGCTCGGCATCCAGTCGCTGCCCACAGTCTACGCCTTCGTCAACGGCCAGCCGATCGACGGCTTCATGGGCGCGCAGCCGGAAACGCAGATCAAGGCGCTGGTCGACAAGCTGGTCGCCGCGTCCGGCGGCGGCAACGACATCGCCGATATCCTCGCCAGTGGCGAGGCTGCGCTCGCCGAGGGCGACCTCGCCGGTGCGGCGGAGATTTTCGCGGCCGTGCTCGGCGAGGAGCCGGCCAACCTCGCCGCCATCGCCGGCCTCGCCCGCACCGAGCTTGCCGCCGGCAATATCGAGCAGGCCAGGGCCGCGCTCGCCATGGCGCCGGAAACCGCCGCGAATGACAGCGCCATCGTCGCCGTCCGCGCCGCCATCGAGCTGGAGGAGGCCGCGAGCGCGCTGGGCGACGTGAAGGAGCTGGAAGCCAAGGTCGCCGCCAACCCGCTCGACCATCAGGCCCGCTTCGACCTCGCCGTCGCGCTCAGCGCGCGCGGCCGGCGCGAGGAGGCGGTCGACGAACTGCTCACCATCGTGCGCAAGGACCGCAACTGGAACGAGGACGGCGCGCGCAAGCAGCTCGTGCAGTTCTTCGAGGCCTGGGGCCCCACGGACGAGCACACCGTCGCCGGCCGTCGCCGCCTGTCCTCCATCCTGTTCGCCTGACGCCGACGGGGGTACTCCCCGCCATGGCCGCGGGACGACATCTCGCGCGACGCCGCCGAGACATGCCGCCCGCAACGCCTCAAGGAACTCAATGGCGATCAACCATCCCTATACCGCCCCTTCCGAGCTGGCGACGATCATCCCGCTCTTCCCGCTGGAAGGCGCGCTGCTGCTACCGCGCTGCCAGCTTCCGCTGAACGTGTTCGAGCCGCGCTATCTCGCGATGATCGACGCCGCTTTGGCGGGCAACCGGCTGATCGGCATCATCCAGACGGCGCCCGAGCAGCCGTCCCTCGCCGTGCCGGGCGCGCCGGAGATCGTCGGCGTCGGCTGCGTCGGCCGCATCACCGAGATCGCCGAGAGCGGCGATGGGCGCTATCTGCTGAATCTGAGCGGCGTCGCCCGCTTCCGTGTCGTGGCGGAGGTCGATGCCGGCACGCCGTTCCGGCAGGCGCAGGTGGATTACGAGGCGTTCCGTGACGATTTCACGCCGAATGCCGGCGCCGAGGCGGTGGACCGCGGCGCCCTGCTGCGCACGCTGGCCGACTATCTCGACGCCAACCGGCTGGAAGCCGACTGGAAGAGCATCAAGGACGCGCCCAACGAGGCGCTGGTCAACGCCCTCGCCATGATGGCGCCGTTCGGGCCGCGCGAGAAGCAGGCCCTGCTGGAAGCGCCGAGCCTCGCCTCGCGCGCCGAGATGCTGATCGCCGTCACGCAGATGGCCATGGCCCGCACCGGCGGCGAGGGCGACGGCTCGCTGCAGTAGATAGTGCGCCCGCCGCCTATTCCGCCGCCAGCGGCGGGCGCGGCGTCGAATGCGGGCCGGCATCGACGGCGTGCACGCCCATCGTTGCGGCGGGCGTGTGCCCGTGCTCGCCCGGCTCGTCGCGCTCGCCGACGAAACGGCCGAACAGACGGGCGAACAGCCGGCCGAGATCGTCCATCAGCGTGAACACCGCCGGCACGAACACCAGCGACAGCACGGTGGAAGCAATGAGGCCGCCGATCACCGCGATGGCCATGGGGGAGCGGAAGTCGCCGCCCTCGCCGAAGCCCATGGCGGAGGGCATCATGCCGGCGGCCATGGCGATGGTGGTCATCACGATCGGCTGGGCGCGCTTGCGGCCCGCCTCCATCAGCGCCGTGGTGCGGTCGACCCCGGCATGCACCGCCTCGATGGCGAAGTCGACCAGCAGGATGGCGTTCTTCGTCACGATGCCCATCAGCATCAGGAAGCCGATCACCACCGGCAGCGTCATGGCGTTGTTGGTGAGCAACAGCGCGACGAACGCCCCGCCGACCGACAGCGGCAGGGCGATGAGGATCGTCACCGGCTGCAGCACGTTGGCGAACAGCAGCACCAGCACCGCCAGCACCATCAGGATGCCCGCGCCCATCGCGGTGGCGAAGCCGCCGAACACTTCGGCCATGATCTCGGCATCGCCGGTCTCCGTGATCATGACACCGCGCGGCAGGTTCTTCGCCGCCGGCAGCGCATAGACCTCGGCCAGCGCCTCGCCGAGCTGGGTGTTGCCGGCGAGATCCGCCTCGACGGCGACGCGGCGTGCGCGGTCATAGCGGTTGAGGCTGGACGGACCGGTGCCGAAGGAGATGTCCGCCACCGCCGACAGCGGCACCGAGGCGCCCGCCGCGTTGCGCACCTTCAGCGTCTCGAAGGTCGACAGGTCGCCCCGCGCCTCCTCGTCGAGCTGCACGCGGATCGGCACCTGACGGTCGCCGGCGGAGAACTTGGCGAGGTTCTGCGACACGTCGCCGATGGTGGCGATGCGCACGGTCTGCGCGATGTCGGCGACCGAGACGCCGAGTTCGGCGGCTTCCGCGAGCTTGGGCACGACGCGCAGCTCCGGCCGGTCGAGCGCCGCCGAGGTCTGGACGTTGGACAGACCCTTCACGTCGGCGCGGATCTCGCGCTCCAGCTCGAGCGCCGCCTTTTCCACCGCCACGCCGTCCGAGCCGGACAGGACGAGGGTGAATTCGCGCCCGCCCGGGCCGGCGCCGCCCGAGGCGCCGAAATTGAAGCGCAGGTCGGGGATCCGCGCGATCTCCTCGCGCAGGCGCGTCTCGAACTGCTTCTGCGTCTCGGTGCGCGCGGCGCGCGGCACCAGATTGACGATGATCGTCGCCTTGCGCACCTCGCCGGCGCCGTCGACCGCCCCGCCGGTCGCCCCGGAACCCGCCGTGGCGAACACGCTGTCGACTTCCCGCTGCGCCTTCAGCTTGGCCGTCACCTCGTCCACCACGCGCTTGGTGGTGTCGAGCGTGGCGCCGGGCGGCAGCTCCAGCGCCAGCACCGAGCGCGAGACGTCGGAATTCGGGATGAAGCCGGACGGCAGCAGCGTGGAAAGCCACATCGAGCCGATGAACAGCGCGATGCCGGCCGCCACGGTGAGGAAGCGATGGCGGACCGAGCGTTTCAGCAGCCCGACATAGAAGCGCATCAGCACGCCGTCCGGCTTCTCCCGGTGCCCCTGGTCGCGCAGGAAATAGGCGGCCAGCATGGGGGTCAGCAGCCGCGCCACCAGCAGCGAGAACAGCACCGCCACCGCGACCGTGATGCCGAACTGGCGGAAATACTGGCCGGCGATGCCGCCCATGAAGCTGACCGGCAGGAACACCGCGACGATGGTCAGCGTCGTCGCCACCACGGCGAGGCCGATCTCGTCGGCCGCGTCGATGGCGGCACGGTAGGGCGACTTGCCCAGGCGCATGTGGCGCACGATGTTCTCGATCTCGACGATTGCGTCGTCGACGAGGATGCCGGTCACCAGCGTGACGGCGAGCAGGCTCACGCCGTTCAGCGAAAAGCCCAGCAGGTCCATCACCCAGAAGGTCGGCAGGATGGAGAGCGGGATCGCCGTCGCCGTGATGATGGTGGCGCGCCAGTCGCGCAGGAACAGCATCACCACGATCACCGCCAGCACCGCGCCCTCGATGAGCGTGTGCATGGCGGACTGGTAGTCGGCCTGGGTGTACTTCACCGTCGAGTCGATCATCGTGATGTCGACGTCCGGGTGCTGGGCTTCCAGCGTCCGCAACGCCTCCTCGGCACGCTCGGCCACCACCACGTCGGAGAAGCCCTTGGCGCGGTAGATGCCGAAGGCCACCACCGGCTTGCCGTCGAGCCGGGCGAAGATGCGCGGCTCGGCCGCGCCGTCCGTCACCGTGCCGAGATCGGCGAGACGCACGCTCCGCGGCGTCCCGCCCCCTACCGCCGGCAGGGTGATGCGGGTCTCGGCGAGGTCGGCGACCGAGGCCGCGCCGCCCAGCGTGCGCACCGACTGCTCCTGCGTGCCGATCTCGCCACGGCCGCCGGCGAGATCGACATTGGTCGCCGCGAGCTGGCGGTTGACGTCCGCCGCCGTCACGCCGAGCGCGGCGAGCTTGTCGGGATCGAGCGAGATGCGGATCTCGCGGTCGACGCCGCCCTCGCGGCGCACCTGCGCGACGCCGCGCACGCCCTGCAGCGAGCGGATCACCGTGTCGTCGACGAACCAGGAGAGTTCTTCCGGCGTCATGCCCGGCGCCGAGGCGGCATAGGTGACGATCGCCATGCCCTCGACGTCGACGCGCTGGACCAGCGGCTCCTCAATATCCTGCGGCAGTTCGGTCCGCACCTTGGTCACGGCATCGCGCACATCGTTGACGGCGCGGTCGACCTGCGTCTCAAGCTGGAACTCGACCACGGTGAGCGAGGTGCCCTCGGTGATGGTCGAGGTGATGTGCTTCACGCCCTGCGTGCCGGACACCGCCGTCTCGATGATCTTGGTCACCTGGGTTTCCAGCTCGCTCGGCGCGGCGCCGGGCTGGGTGATGGTGACCGAGACGATCGGCACGTCGATGTTCGGCATGCGGGTGATCGGCAGCCGGTCGAAGGTGTAGAGGCCGATCGCGGTGAGCACCACGAACAGCACGATGGAGGGCACCGGCTTGCGGATCGCCCAGGCGGAGACGTTGAGAGCCATCAGACGCCGTCCTTCGCCGTCGGCGCGACCGGCACCGGCGTCACCCGGTCGCCATCGCGCAGAAAGCCGCCGGCGCGGGCGACGACGCTTTCGCCTTCCTTCACGCCGTCGAGGATCTCGACGAAGCCGTCGCCCTGCAGGCCGGTCTTCACCGGGCGCTGGCGCACCGTCTCGCCCTCGACGACGAGGACGAAGATGCCCTCGGGCGAGAACTGCACCGCCGATTGCGGCAGGGCGACGCCGTCATGACGGGCGATCTCGATCACGCCGCGCCCGTAGGCGCCGGGGCGCAGGCGCTCGTCCTCCGGCAGCGCCACCGCGACGCGGGCGAGGCGCGTCGACGAATCGACCTTGGCGCCGACCAGGCGCACCGTGCCGGCGAGCGGCGCGTCGAAGCCGGCCGGCGTCACCGCCACCGGCAGGCCCACCGCGATGCGCGGCAGCGCCGATTCCGGCACCTCGGCGTCGAGGTCGATGGCGCCGTCGCGGACGATGCGGAATAGCGGCTCGGCATGCGAGGACAGAACGATGGCGCCGATGCGGGCCGAGCGCGCCGAGACGATGCCGGCCGCCGGCGCCTTGATCTCGGTGCGCGAGAGGCGGACCTCGAGTTCGTCGCGGTTGGCCTTGATCTGCGCGGCCTCGGCCTCGGCCGCCGTCACCATCTCCTGCGCCGCGGTGACCTGCGCGGCGGCGACCTTGGCGGCGCGCTCGCGCTGGTCGAGCACTTCCTGCGAGGTGGCGCCGGTCTTGATCAGCGTGCGGGCACGCTCGACCGCGGCATCGGCCTCGGTGCGCTGGGCATGCATCTGCAGCAGCTGCGCCTTCTGCTGGGCGATGGCGGCCTGCGCCTTCGCCGCATTGGCGGTGTTCTGGGCGAGCAGGGCCTCGATGGTCTCGCGCGAGAGCCGGGCGAGAACCTGATCCTTCTCCACCGTGTCGCCCTCGTCGACGAGGATCTCGGTGATCTGGTAGCCGTCGATCTGCGGGCCGACCATGATCTCCTCGCGCGGCACCAGCGTGCCGGTGACGGGCAGCCTCTCGATCACCTCGCGCCGGGCGGCCGGCACCACGGTGATGGTGATGCCGCGCACCTGCGCGGGCTCCGGCGCGGCGACATCGGCCTGCGCCGGCTCGGCGAAGCTGAAGCCGGACAGGATGCGGTCGCGGAAGGCATAGCCGGCGATACCGACGACCACGGCGGTCATGGCGATGGCGAGCGTCACGCGGGCGCGGAAGGAAGGCAGCTTCACGGTCATGGATTCACATCCGAAAGGGGGCGCGCCGCGCCGGGCGGCGCCAGCATGCGCCCGATAAGCGCGGTCAGCGCCGGCATCATCTGATCGAGCGAAAGGTCGGGCTCAAAACGGTTGCGCAGCAGCAGCCCGTCACCGATGGCGCCGATCAGCAGCAGCGCGACATCCGGACTGATGGCGGGATCGATCTCGTCGCGGGCCTGCGCCGCCAGGAAGGCGCCGCGCAGCGCGACGTCCATCTCCTGCTCGACGCTCTCGAACACCGCCTTCAGCGCCGAGTTGCGCGCCACCTCGGCATAGATCTCGGGGCCGAGTTCGAGGCAGACCATCGGCATTTCGCCGGAAAACAGCGCGTGGCCCATGCGCCTCAGCCCCTCGACGAAGCTCGGGGCGCTCTCCAGCATCTCCATCAGGCTCGCCCGTGCCGCCCGCTCCTCCTCCACGATGGCGATGATGATCGCATCCTTGGAGGGGAAATAGCGGTAGAGCGCGCCCGGGCTCATGCCGGCCTCGCTACAGATCTCGTGCATCGAGGTGCCGTGGAAGCCGGAGCGGGAGAAGCACAGGATCGCCGCATCCAGCACCCGCCGGCGCGGATCGCGCCGCGTCGCCGCGCCGGCAGCGGAAACCGCAGCGGCAGCCGCGCCGGTCTTGGCGCCCGCCCGGGGGGCGAGCTTTGCCGCGCTCTTCGAAGCGGCGGCGCGGGAGCGTGGAGCAAGCACGGCCATTGAGGATACGATCCCTTGGCTCCAGCAGCGGAGCGAACGTTCGTTCGCATGTAGATAAATCCTGCCGGGCGAGTCAAGAACGAACGTTCGTTCGCACCTTCGATCTCGTCCGCACAGTTAACTCCCGGATGCGAGGAAGACCGGGTCGGCCATTCGCCGGAAGCCAGGAAAGCGCGGCGCTCGCGGGGCGCGGCGCCTAGTGCGCCGACGTCACCAGCGACTGAAACTCCTGCACCACGCGCTCATAGACCGGGCGCTTGAACGGAATGATCAGAGCGGGTGTGCGCTCCAGCCGCTCCCAGCGCCAGCCGGTGAACTCCGGCTTGTGATGCCCCCCGCCCGGGCGGCGGACGTCGATCTCCGTCTCCTCGCCGGTGAAGCGCAGCGCGATCCATTTCTGCTTCTGGCCGCGATAGCGTCCCTTCCAAGCCTCGCGGGCGATCGGCTCCGGCAGGTCGTAGGCGAACCAGTCCGAGGCGATCGCCAGCGGTTCGACCGAGGAAACGTTGGTCTCCTCGTAGAGTTCGCGCAGCGCCGCCTCCTCCGGACTCTCGCCCTCATCGATGCCGCCCTGCGGCATCTGCCAGGAATGATGCGCGTCGACGTGCTCGGGCCCGCCCGTGCGCTGGCCGAGGAAGACGAGCCCGTCGCGGTTGACGAGCACCACCCCGACGCAGGGGCGATAGGGAAGCTGGTCGAAGGGAATCATGAAGGCACCCGCGGACTGCAAGCACGAGGAACGGCATGATCATAGGCGATGATGACAGCCGCGCGTAGGGTCCGCACGCGCCGGCCTGATCAGGGGGTTAACGGCGCGGCCGGCCCGCCGCCGGTAAAGCTGGCGGCGTCGGCGGTATCGAGCGCGCCGGGCCCCGCCATCACCTCGTTCTGGCCGGTCGCGCTGTCGAAGACGGTGATGCTGTCCCCACCCGTCCCGCCGAGGCTGGGCCGCAGCGTCGGCGCGTCGGCGGCGACGCCCGTGGTCGCGAATCCCGTGGCCGCAAATCCGGCAGTATCGAGGCTGAAGCTGGCGCCGGCCGGGCCGTGCGGCTCGGCATCGCGAAACGTATAGGCCGCCACGGCGACGCCGAACACCGACAGCGCGGCGACGCCGAAGAAACCCACCGCCGCGTAGTGCCGCGCGCTGTCGCGCCCGGCGTCGTGTCCCGGCAGGGCCTCGCCACTGCGTGGGGCCGTCGTCTCGCGCGGAGCGCGTTTGAGGATCAGGCGATTCATGACGGTGTTTGTCGCCCCCGACCAAGGCGGGATCGCGGCAAAATCGGGCAGGCGCTGCGGCATCCCTCAAAATGCGAAACCCCGCTCTCGCGAAAGAGCGGGGTTCGTGTCGTTGCCGTCACGGCCGGCGCGGGCGCCGGCCGGAAACCAGGCAGGATCAGTTCGGCACGGCCGCCTTGGGGTCGGCCGGATAGGCGGCATTCTTCTGCACGCCCTGGATCAGGTCGATGGCCAGCTTGAGCTGCGTGTCGTCCTTCGGATCCGGCGGCACATAGGCCGGCGAACCGGTCGCCTCGTCCTCGCCGTTCTTCAGGTGACCCTTGAGCGACGCCTCGCCGCGCGTGGTCTCCACGCCCGCGGCTTCCGCCTTCTCCTTCACTTCCGCCGGCACGTCCTGCACCAGCTCGATGTCCGGCTGGATGCCCTTGGCCTGGATCGAGCGGCCGGACGGGGTGTAGTAGCGCGCCGTGGTCAGCTTGACCGCGGCATTGCCGGACACCGGGATCACCGTCTGCACGGAACCCTTGCCGAAGGAGAGCGAGCCGAGAATGGTGGCGCGCTTGTGGTCCTGCAGTGCGCCGGCGACGATCTCCGAGGCCGAGGCCGAACCGCCATTGACCAGCACGATGATCGGCTTGCCATCCGCAAGGTCGCCTGGCCGCGCATTGCGCCGCTCGGTCTCCTCGGGATTGCGGCCACGCGTCGAGACGATCTCGCCACGGTCGAGGAAGGTGTCGGAGACGTCGATCGCCTGGTCGAGCAGGCCGCCGGGATTGTTGCGCAGGTCGATGATGAAGCCCTTGAGCTTGTCCTCGCCGATCTGCTTGGTGAGGTCGGCGATCGCCTTCTTCAGGCCTTCGCCGGTCTGCTCGCTGAACGAGGTGATGCGGATATAGCCGATGTCGCCCGCCTCGACGCGCGAGCGCACCGACTTGATGTTGATGACATCGCGCGTGATCGACAATTCGATCGGCTTGTCCTGGCCCTTGCGGATGATGGTCAGCTTGATCGGGGTCGCCACCGCGCCGCGCATCTTGTCGACAGCCTGGTTCAGGGTCATCCCCTTCACCTCTTCGCCGTCGAGCTTGGCGATGAGGTCGCCGGCCTGCACGCCGGCCTTGGCGGCCGGGGTGTCGTCGATCGGGGCGACGACCTTGACCAGGCCGTCCTCCATCGTGACCTCGATGCCCAGCCCGCCGAACTGGCCGCGGGTCTGCACCTGCATGTCGCGGAAATCCTTCGCGTCCATGTAGGTCGAGTGCGGATCGAGCGAGGAGAGCATGCCGTTGATGGCCGCCTCGATCAGCTTGGAATCGTCCGGCTTCTCGACATAGTCGGCGCGCACGCGCTCGAAGACGTCGCCGAACAGGTTCAGCTGGCGATAGGTGTCCGAGGCGGCGGCCACCGCCTGGGTCGGCTGCAGCAGCAGCCGCGGCTGGGTGGCGCCGACCGCGATCAGGGCGCCGGCCGCCGCACCGAAGATAAATACTGACGTCCTACGCATCATCCGCGTACCTTCTCGCTTTCGCTCGTCGCCCACCATGGCGTTGGATCGATCGAGTTTCCATCCTTACGGAACTCGACGTAAAGAATAGGTTGGGCGGTTCCAAGGCTGGCCGAAGAAACCAGCTGCGGCCCACGCCCCATGATCGCGACCGGCTCGCCGGACAGCACGAACTGACCCAACTCCACGGTGATCTTGTCCATCCCCGCCAGCAGAATATGGTATCCGCCGCCGGCGTTGATGATCAATAGTTGACCATAGGAGCGGAACGGCCCGGCATAGACCACCCAGCCGTCGCTCGGCGAGGCGACCTGCCCCTCGACGCGGGCGCCGAAGGACACGCCCTTTTCCTGTCCGCCATAACCGTCCTCGGTGCCGAATGCCTTCAGCACCGTCCCGCCGACCGGCATCGGCAGCAGGCCCCTGGCGTCCTCGAACGGCATGCCGGGGGCCAGCCGGCCGGGATTCTGCAACGCCGCCAGCCGTGCCGCGGGGCCTTGTTCCGGCTGCGTTTGCGCGGCTTCCTGTGCCGCCTTGCGGGCGGCGGCGATCTCGGTCTCCATGCGCTCCATCAGCTCGCGCACATTGCCCGCCTCGGCGGCCAGCGCGGCGGCCCGGTTCTTCTCGCCGGCCAGCGCCGTCTCGCCCTGTTCGAGCGACTTCTTCTTCTCGTCGATCAGCGCCGTGGTGCGGCGCCGCTCCTCGGCGAGCGAGACTTTCAATTCTGCGAGAGCGTCGCGCTCGCGGGCGGTTTCCTGGCGCACGCGTTCCTGTGCGGCCAGCTCGCTGGCCAGCAGGTCGGTCTCCGCCTTCAGCTCGGGGAGGACGGCGCCGAGCAGCATGGCCGAGCGGATCGACTGCAGCGCATCGTCCGGGCGCACCATCAGCGCCGGCGGCGGGCGCCGGCCGAGGCGCACCAATCCGCCGAGAACTTCCGACAGCATCTTGCGGCGCGACTGCAGCGATTCGCGGATGTCGGCCGCCTCGCGGCCGAGCTGGAGAAGGCGCAGTTCGCTGGCGTCGAGCTTTGCCTCGGTGTCGCGGACGCGAATGGCGGTGTCGAGCAGCGCGGCATTGAGCTTTGCCCGGTCGCCCCGGAGCGCCTCGATCTCGGACACCAGGCGCTGCTGCTCGGCGGCCGAGCCCTTCAGCTCGGCGTCGATGCGCTGCATGCGCTGCTGCTGTTCGGCTGCACGATCAGGCTGCACGGACGTCTGGGCGCGAGCTGCGGCGGCGCCGCACAGGACCGCCGCCAGCAGCGTGACCGCCAGCGCGCACGCGCGCCATCCGGCTGCGCGGAGCGGCCGGTCGGCGGGAGACGGTTCGGGGCGTCGCGAGAGCATCGGCACAGGGAGCGGCTGGCGTGGTTAATCTTCGGTTAGCGCCGGCCGCCCGCCGGGCCCGGCGATCAGGCCTTGTGGTAGGGATGGCCGGCGAGGATCGTGGTCACGCGATAGATCTGCTCGGCCATCATGACGCGGACGAACTGGTGGGGAAAGGTGGCGCGGCCGAAGGCGAGGAGCTTGTCGGCCCTTGCGCGCACCGCCTCGCTCAGCCCGTCGGCGCCGCCGATGACGAAGGTCAGGTTGCGCGCGCCGCGGTCGCGCAGGGCGGCGACGTCGGCGGCGAGCTGCTCGCTGGTCAGCTCGAGCCCGCGCGGGTCGAGCGCGATCATGGCGCCGGCCTCGGGCAGCGCGCCGATCAGCCCCGCCCCTTCCTCGCTCATGCGATCCTCGGGACGGCGCGCGGCGCTCTCGGCAAGCTCGGTCACGTCGGGTCCGGAAAGGCCCAGCGACCGGCCGCCCTTGCCCGCGCGGTCGAGATAGCGCGCGCAAAGCTCTCTCTCCGGCCCCGCCTTGAGGCGGCCGACGGCAAGGATCACCAGACGCAAGGCGGTGTCAGCCGCGCGTCATCTGCGCCGGACCGCCGGGAACGGCGGCCGACCACATCTTCTCGATGTTGTAGAACCCGCGCACTTCCGGCTGGAAGACGTGGACGATGACATCGCTCGCATCGATCAGCACCCAGTCGCAGGCCGGAAGGCCTTCGACCCGCACGCCCTTGACGCCACGCGCCTTGAGCGCCTCGACGAGGTGCTCGGCGATGGCGCCGACATGGCGCTGGGAGCGCCCCGAGGCCACGACCATGTAATCGGCGATGGTCGTCTTGCCGCGAAGTTCGATGGAAACGACGTCCTCGGCCTTGTCGTCGTCGAGACGGGCGAGAACGAGGGCCAGCATCTCCTCGGCGTCGAAACGCGCGTCGGAGACAGGTGCAGTCGCCGGGCTGGTGTCGGCCGCTGCAAGCGCCATGATGGACAGGGGTCCAGATCCTCTCGTCTTAACCGCAATGCCACGGGCGGACCTCCCGCGCCGTGCACGCCCCCTTAGGATAGTGCGGATGGGGGCGATCTTCAACCGGGGGTGAATTTACGCCAATTGCCGGCATTGGAGTCGACTTAGACAGCGGGCGCTCGACGGCCTTGCGCCGCTATCCGCATGAGCGGCCCGGCAAGCGCTCCCCCGCGACCGCATCGCCGCGAAGGAGCGTATCCCTATCAGGCCACTTCGACTTCGACACCCCGGGGGTGTTGGATTAGGATACATCTTTAGGGCTGCGTCCAGGCCCTTTTGACGGTATAAACTGGCTCCGATCTCTCGACCATTGATGGTTACGGCTTGCATTTACTGCGGCGATGGCGACCCGATAAAGTTCTCGGGGCGCGAGCACGTCATTCCCCAAGCGTTCGGAACCTTCGGCACAAAGACGCCGACGCTCAAATGTGTCTGCGATCCCTGCAACACCGTTCTTGGGCGCGAGCTCGACCAGATGCTCGCCCGCGACACACTGGAGGGTATAGCGCGCTACGCCCAGGGGCGGCTGTCCAGGGAAATGCGTCCGCAACGGCGATTGCGATTTACACTTGCGGATCAGACCGAGGCTGGAACGATGCTGGGCGCCGCCGTTGCGGGCCTTGATCCGACAACCAATCAACTTCTTCCGCTGGCGACCCAGCTGCGGATCGAGAATCGACAAACCGGCAAGACCGACATCTTTACCCGCGCGGAGCTTGGGCGATTTGCCTTGCCCGACGAGGTCTATGGGCCGCCGGGGGCGCAAAAGCTTGCCATCTTTGCCCCCTCAAAGGAGGCGCATGACGCCTTCCTGAAAGAATTGAGCCACGCTGGATTTCACGTACGGATGGCGGAGCCATCGCAGTTCGACATCAACCCGAGCGTCGACGAGACCGGCCAGCCAACCGTCGGCGTCCACATCGAGGAAACCTTCGATCAGCTCCATCGGCGGGCGCTGGCCAAGATCTTCGTAAATTTCGCCGCCTTCTATCTTGGCGAGGAGGTCAATGCCGCCCGTTGGGCCAGCCTCAAACGCTTCATCCGATACGGCGAAGGTGAGCTTGGCGCGCGCGTGTCAGACGGCCCATTCTGGACTGGCCAGGAGACGGTGACCATGCGATTTCCGAACGCGATTAACGTCAGGCTGGAGAACCACGCGCGTGGCATCGTCGGCGTGATCCAGTTCTACAATCGCTATACTTATGAACTCTTGTTGCTCGAAGGAGAGCAGCTCGATCGAGAGATTGCCGCGAGGTTTGAGGACGGGGAGGAGCCGACGCTTGGTATTCGGAGGGCCGTCGTAGCTCTTTGAGCCGTCCGCGTCCGGCGGCGGTAAAATCTCCGCCGAGCGCGTCCGAAGGTTCCTGGCGCCCCTAGAAGGCGAAACGACCGATGCCTTCGTCAAACTGGTCCATGCGGGACTTTGGGGCCGGTGCGGGCCCAGCAACGGACAGGCCCAACGTCAAAGAAGATCAGTCTCCACGTCCCACCTCCCGTATCCTCGTCGACGACACCGGCTATTTCAGCCCGTGGAGGAACACCCAGGCCGGGGGCGCATCGTAGCCAGCATACCGGCTCGCTCTCCGGCACGGGCCAGCGCGACGGCGGCCGGGCCAGCCATGGCGAAAAAGGTGCCGCCGGGGCGGTCGATGAGGACCATCGGCGCCAGCGCCGCGCTCTCGCGCCGGTGCGGCCAGCGCGGGAAGGCGGCGAGGTCGCCCGCCCCCATCAGCCGGACGAAAGGCACCTGCGGAAACCGCCGCACCAGCGCCGCGGCCGGGTAGCCGCGTCAAGGTCGCCATACCCTTGCGCATATACTCCCTCCAGTATATTCAAGCGGCTCAGCCGCCTACGCAAGCGCGGTACCGTGGTGTCCCGATGCCCCATTCGCCGGACGACAAGAAGCGTGCCCTGACGCGGCTGCGCCGCATCAGGGGCCAGGCCGAGGCGCTCGAACGGGCGATCGAGGCGGAGGCCGAATGCGGCGTGCTGCTGCAGCAGATCTCCGCGCTGCGCGGCGCCGCCGGCGGGCTGATGGCCGAGGTGCTCGACATCCACCTGCGCGAGAGCTTCGGGCACAGGATGCAAGAGGCCGGCGCCCGGCCCGCCGCGGACGACCTCGACGCGATCATGAAGATCCTGCGCACCTATCTGAAATAGCCGAAATTCGACCTCAAGAGGGAACATCCGATGAAATCGCGTGCCGCCGTCGCCTGGGAAGCCAAGAAGCCGCTGACCATCGAGACCATCGAGATCGGCGGGCCCAGGCCCGGCGAGGTGCTGGTCGAGATCATGGCGACCGGCGTGTGCCACACCGACGCCTACACGCTGGATGGGCTGGATTCCGAGGGCAAGTTCCCCGCCATTCTCGGCCATGAGGGCGCGGGCATCGTGCGCGAGATCGGCGCCGGCGTGACCTCCTTGAGGGTCGGCGACCACGTCATCCCGCTCTACACGCCGGAATGCCGGAGCTGCAAAACCTGCCTGTCGCAGCGCTCGAACCTGTGCACCTCGATCCGCGCCACCCAGGGACAGGGCCTGATGCCCGACCGTACCACCCGCTTCTCCTGCGATGGCGGCGAGATCTTCCACTATATGGGCTGCTCGACCTTCTCGAACTTCACCGTGCTGCCGGAGATCGCGCTGGCCAAGGTGCGCGAGGACGCCCCCTTCGACAAGATCTGCTACATCGGCTGCGGCGTCACCACCGGCATCGGCGCGGTGGTCTACACGGCCAAGGTGTGGCCCGGCGCCAATGTCGTGGTGTTCGGTCTCGGTGGCATCGGCCTCAACGTGATCCAGGGCGCCCGCATGGTCGGTGCCGACAGGATCATCGGCGTCGACATCAACCCGGCCAAGGTCGAGATGGCCAAAAAATTCGGCATGACCGACTTCATCAACCCGAAGGAGGTCGGCAACGACAAGGTGGTGCAGGCGATCCAGGACCTCACCGATGGCGGCGCCGACTTCACCTTCGACTGCACCGGCAATGTCAACGTGATGCGCCAGGCGCTGGAAGCCTGCCATCGCGGCTGGGGCACCTCCATCGTCATCGGCGTGGCGCCGGCGGGAGCGGAAATCTCCACCCGCCCGTTCCAGCTCGTCACCGGCCGCAACTGGCGCGGCTCGGCCTTCGGCGGCGCGCGCGGGCGCACCGACGTGCCGAAGATCGTCGACTGGTACATGGAGGGCAAGATCAACATCGACGACCTGATCACCCACACCATGCCGCTCGACGAGATCAACACCGCCTTCGACCTGATGCATGAGGGCAAGTCGATCCGTTCCGTGGTGATCTACTGATGGGCGCCCCAGTGATGGAAACGGTGTCGACGGCGAAGTCGCATGGCGGCGTGCAGGGCGTCTATCGGCACGAATCGAGGACGACCGGCACGCCGATGACCTTCGCCGTCTTCGTGCCGCCGCAGGCGGCCGACGGCCCGGTGCCGGTGCTGTGGTATCTCTCGGGCCTCACCTGCAGCCATGCCAATGTGATGGAGAAGGGCGAGTACCGGGCGGCCGCGGCGGCGCATGGCGTCATCGTCGTCGCGCCGGACACCAGCCCGCGCGGCGAGGAGGTGCCGGACGAGCCCGGCAACTGGCAGTTCGGCTCGGGCGCCGGCTTCTATCTCGACGCCACGCAGGCGCCCTATGCCGCGAACTACCGGATGTATTCCTACCTCCTGGAGGAACTCACCGCGCTGATCGCGGCCGAATTTCCGGCCGATATGAGCCGGCAGGGCATTTTCGGCCACTCCATGGGCGGGCATGGCGCGCTGACCATCGCGCTGAAGCATCCGGATCGCTTCGGGAGCTGCTCAGCCTTCGCGCCGATCGTCCAGCCGAGCACGGCCGACTGGTCGCGGCCGGCGCTGGAGAAATATCTCGGCCCGGACGAGCGGGCCTGGCGGGCCTATGACGCCGTGTCGCTGATCGAGGACGGCAGGCGCTTCCCGGAATTTCTGGTCGATCAGGGGTCGGCGGATCCGTTCCTGAACACCGGCCTGCGGCCCGAACTTCTGGTGCGGGCCTGTCAGGCCGCCGGCATCCCTCTCACGCTCACCATGCGCGAGGGCTACGACCACTCCTATTTCTTCATCTCCAGCTTCATGGCCGATCACATCGCCTGGCACGCCTCCCGCCTCAACCGATGAGGCGCGGCGGCGCCGCAGCGGGGCGGACGACTGCCGGGCGCGTCTGCAGGCGGGCTGGCGGGTGAGCGAGGCGGTCGGCGCGAGACATTCTCGCCCGGCCGCGCGCTTCCGCGCCCGGCGGCCGTGCGGAAGACCTGGAGAGGCCGGTGCGGGGGCGCCCTCAGCCCATCGGCATGCGACAGGCCATGGCTCCGGCAGAGCGAGGTTGTTTCCGCCGGGAATCGGGAATGCCTCGCACGACGCTCCCCGTGACTTGGAAGACAACCGTCAGTGCTTGCTTTGATAGCGCAGGACGCCGGCGGCGTCGGGGGTCATCAGATAGACGTCCCATTGCCCGGAAACCCGGCTCGGCGCTTCCACTTTCTGCGCCATCACGATGTGCCGCCCATCCGACCGTAAATTGATCGCGCCATAGACGGCGACGCTGCGCTCGATCTGCCCGAGCAGCGTGTCGACCTTCTTCTGCGCGCGGTCCCTTTCCGAACCGGGCGGCGTCGCGGCGAGCGCGGCTTGCGCGGTGAGCAATTGCTGACGGAAAACGAAGGGGTGCTTGATGACCTCTTTTGCCGAGCGCGCCAGCTCCGTCGAGAACACCAGCGGCCGGGCGCCGCGCCCCCAGCGACCGACCGCTCCCAGGGCATCGGCGCGAGGATGCGCGTGAGGCTCGTCATCACCGCTCGATATCACGGTCACCAGCGGATCGATGGCCTGCAGGAACAGGTCGGAGAAATCCGCGCTGCCATGGTGGCAGGCCTTGGCGACATCGGAGCGGAACAGCTTGCGCGCGCCTTCGATCACCGCCGGGCGATCCTCCTCGCGTGGCGGCATGGCATATCCGGTATAGTGGTTCAGCAGCCTGTGCTCGGCGGGGACGTTGAGATCGCCGCCGAGAAGCACCGAAATCTCGCCATAGACGAGACGCAGCACGACGGAATGGCCGTTCTTGGTCTTGCCGAGATCGCCGAACCAGGGCAGGCGCGGCGTGGGCCCCGAGAGGTCGAGCACCGGCGCCAGTACCTCGATCCTGAGGCCCGACGGCGTATTGCCGGGCGCGAAGCCCGGCAGATGGCGGTCGGCGGAGGAGACCGCCGTGGCCTCGCCGAGGCGGCCCGATGCCAGCAGCTCGTGCAGCATGTTCGGATAGATCTTCCGTCCGCGCCGCGCCGGATCGGACAGGAGGTCCTGGAGGGCGGCGTGGGTCTGGACGACGTCGGTGACGAAGCCGTCGGCGCGCGGCCCAAGCGGATGGGCGCCGCCGCGTTCGATCAGCCCGTTGTGATGCAGCGCCTCGAAGCGGATGTTCGCGTCGTCGAATATCGGTTGGAAACCTTTGTAGTGGTCCGAATCCGGATGGCTGATCACCGCCGCGGCGAAGGAGAAGGGGCGCTGGAAGCGGCCATAGCGCCAGCGCAGGAAGCGGTAGAGATTGTCCTCCATCCCCGCATCAACCAGAAGGTGCTGATCGTCCGGGGTCACCACCAGCGCGCCGTCACCCTGACCGATGTCGACAAACACGATTTCCAGAAGCCGTCGCGAGGAGAGATCGCCCGTCTTCATCCAGCCTTCGACATTGCGCGAAAAGACCGGCACCCATCCGCCGGCCTCCGGTCCCGTCAGGCGGACATGGTCGCCCCACAGCAGCTGCTTTCTGGCGGCGCCGCCAACGCCGTCATGAATGAAGGCGGTCGGGCAGCCTGCCACGAAGCGTGCATCATCGGCCATAGCGCGTCCCCCGCCGTGCGACGCCAACCAGCATGCCCCAAGGTCAAGACGATGGCCATGGGAATCGGCGGCCGGAACATGCATCCGCGCGGGAGTGGACGTTCGCACCCGGCAACAGGGCCGGACGGCGCGACGCCGGGACAGGACGCCGCTCAATGGCAGGCGGGGGGGCAACCTCCGCCAAGCCGCGAGCCCCCGCTCCCTCACCCCTCCCCCGCTTCCCGTATCCGCGTCGACGATACCGGCGATTTCAGCCCGTGCAGGAACACCCAGGCCGGCGGGCGCATGGTGGCCAGCGCGCCGGCCTCGCTCTCCGGGCGGCGCCAGCGGGCCAGCGCGCCGGCGGCCGGGCCCGCCATGGCGGGGAAGGTGCAGCCGGGCCGGTCGATCACCGCGATCGGCAGCAGCGCCGCCAGCTCCTTCCAGCGCTGCCAGCGCTGGAAGGAGGCGAGGTTGTCCGCCCCCATCAGCCAGACGAAATGCACCTGCGGAAACCGCCTCACCAGCGCCGCCACCGTGTCGTGGCTGAAGCGCGTGCCCAGCCCCGCCTCCAGCCCGGTCGGCAGCAGCGCGGGATGGTTCGCCACCGCGCGGGCCTGCGCCAGACGCCGGCCGAGCGGCGGCAGCGTCTGATTGTCCTTCAGCGGGTTTCCCGGCGTCACCAGCCACCACACACGGTCGAGCCGCAGGCGCTTGAGCGCCAGCAGGCTGGCGGCGCGGTGCGCCTCATGCGCCGGGTTGAAGCTGCCGCCATAGAGCCCGACGCGCATGCCCGCCGCCAGCGGGGGGATGCGCGCCTCGGCCGCAAGCCGTGCGCTCACGGGCGGATCTGGCCGGTGCCGCGCACCCGGTACTTGAAGGAGGTGAGCTGCTCGGCGCCCACCGGGCCGCGCGCGTGCATGCGGCCGGTGGCGATGCCGATCTCGCCGCCGAAACCGAACTCGCCGCCATCGGCGAACTGGGTCGAGGCGTTGTGCACCACGATGGCGGAATCGACCTCGTTCAGGAAGGTCTCGGCCACCGCCGCGTCCTCGGTCAGGATGGCGTCGGTGTGGTGCGAGCCATAGGTCTCGATATGGTCGATGGCGGCCGTCACGCCGTCCACCAGCTTCACCGAGATGACGGCGTCGAGATATTCGGTGCGCCAGTCCTCGTCCGTGGCCGGCGTCACCCGCGGGTCGACCGCCCGGGTGGCGGCGTCGCCGCGCACCGCGCAGCCCTCGTCCAGCAGCATGGTCACGAGCGGGGCGAGCAGCCGGCCGGCATCCGTGCGGTCGACCAGCAGCGTCTCGGCCGCCCCGCACACGCTGGTGCGGCGCAGCTTGGCGTTCTTCACGATGGACAGCGCCTTGGCGAGGTCGGCGCCCTTGTCGACATAGATGTGCACGAGGCCTTCCAGATGCGCGAAGACCGGCACCCGCGCCTCGCTCTGCACCCGGGCGACGAGGCTCTTGCCGCCGCGCGGCACGATGACGTCGAGCGTGCCGCCGAGCCCGGCCAGCATCTCGCCCACCGCCGCGCGGTCGCGGGTCGGCACGAGCTGGATGGCGTCGGCCGGCAGGCCGGCGCCGGCCAGCCCCTCGACCATGGCGGCATGGATGGCGCGCGAGGAATTGAAGCTGTCCGAGCCGCCGCGCAGGATCACCGCATTGCCGGCCTTCAGGCACAGGCCGCCGGCATCGGCGGTCACGTTGGGCCGGCTCTCATAGATCACGCCGACGACGCCGAGCGGGGTGCGCACGCGCTCGAGGCGCAGCCCGTTGGGGCGCTCCCAGCTCTCCGTCACCCGGCCGACCGGATCGGGCAGCTCGGCGATCTCGTCGACCGCGCGGGCGGTGCCCTCCAGCCGGGCGGCGTTCAGCGTCAGCCGGTCGATCATGGAGGCGCTCATGCCGGCGGCCTGCGCGGCCGCCACGTCCTCCGCATTGGCGGCGAGGATGTCGGCCGCGCGGGCGCGGATCGCCGCCGCCGCCGCCTTCAGCCCGGCGCGCTTGGTCTCGGCGGAGGCGAGGGCCAGCGTGCGGGCGGCGGCGCGGGCGCGCGTACCGATCTCCAGCATCAGCCCGTGCACATCCTCCGGCGCGCGCGGCACCGGCGCGCCGAGACGGGTCTCGGTGGCGGGGGCGGCACGCAGCGACGACGGGGCGGACATGGCTTCACTCACAGGTCATGAAACGGGCGCCCTATCTACCACAGGCGGGCGGTTCGGCGCCAAAACGAAATGGAACCGCCCGGCGCGGCTTTACCGGGCCCCGCCTTTACCCTATGCGACCGTCAGACTTGCCATTTGCCGCCGGACATCCGATGTCACGGCGGACCCGCCCCTGCCGATCCGCTTCCGCGAGGAGACCGGAACTCTTGCTGCGCGCCTTCGACATCTGCTGGGACGCCTTCTGGCGCTTCGTCGAGGACGACGGCTGGGCGATTTCCAGCCACATCGCGCTGTCGGCGCTGATGTCGCTGTTTCCCTTCCTCATCTTCGTCACCGCGCTGGCGGCATTCTTCGACTTCAAGAACCTCGCCGACGAGACGGTGCAGCTGATGCTGGAAGCCTGGCCGGCCCAGGTTGCCGATCCGATCGGGCGGGAGATCCGCAACGTGCTGACCCAGGTCCGCACCGACGTGCTGACTATCGGTGTCGTGCTCGCCATCTATTTCTCGTCCAACGGCATCGAGAGCCTGCGCATCGGCCTCAACCGCGCCTATGGCGTGCGCGAGGGGCGCTCCTGGTACTGGCTGCGCCTCGAATCGATCGGCTACGTGGTGGTCGGCGCCGCCGGGCTGCTGGCGCTGTCCTTCCTCGTCGTGCTGGGTCCGGTGCTGTGGCTCGCCGCCGTGCGCTACGTGCCGGCGCTGGAACCCTTCGGCTGGGTCATCACCTTCCTGCGCTACGCCGCCACCTCCGCCATCCTGGTCGTGGCGCTGGTGGTCGCGCATATGTGGCTGCCGGCCGGCCGGCGGACGCTGGCCGAGGTCGCCCCCGGCATCCTCGTCACGCTGGGCCTGTGGCTGGCCGCCGGCGCCGCCTTCGGCCGCTATCTCGCGGAATTCGCCAACAACTACGTCACCACCTATGCCGGCCTCGCCTCGGTGATGATCGCCCTGGTGTTCCTCTACACCACCGCCTCGATCTTCGTTTACGGCGGTGAACTCAACGCGGCGATCCGGCGCGCCCGCGAGGGACTTCCCTGATCCTTCCCGGCGGCATGGAACTTCCGCCCGTCATCGCCGCTTGACCGAGGTCAAGGCACGCCGACGCCAACGGTGTGGAATGGCGCTGACCTCGAGGAGGAGGCTCGCATGACGAACTACAACAAGCTCAAGATCGACGCCGGTGCATGGGTCGTGGTGTGCGACGGGCGCAAGGCCCTCATCCTGCGCAACGAGGGCGACGCCGTCTTTCCCAATCTGCGCACCCACGAAGTGCACGAGCAGGACAACCCGCCGACCCGCGCGCAGGGCACGGACGCGCCCGGACGCGTGCACGAATCGGCGAATGCGGGGCGCTCCTCGGTCGAGCCGACCGACTGGCACGAGGAGGCCGAGCGCGCCTTCATGCGTACCCTTGCCAACCGTCTCGAAGCCGCCGTCGCGGCGGGCGAGGCCAAGGCGATCGTGCTGGTCGCCGCCCCGCGCGCACTTGGCGCGCTGCGGCCGCATCTCGGCAAGGCGGTACAGGACGTCATCGTCGCCGAGGTCGACCGCGACATGGTCAAGCTGCCGATCTACGAGATCGAGGCGCATCTCGCCGCCTGAGCCGCGGCGCTCCGTTTGCTCGCGCCGCAAAGACGACTACGCTGCCCCGCCACCGGAACACCGGGGCGGGGTTTGCTTTTGCGGCGCGGGCACGGAGGCGCGCGACGCGGGAGCGGGCATTCGGGGGCGACGATGTGGGATTTCTCGATCGCGACCACGTTCGGGCTGGTGCTGCGCACCTGGCCCTTCGTGCTGCTGCGCCTGGTCGTCTATGCCGCCATCGCCGTCGGCTTCGTGCTCGGCACCGGCGTCGGCGTCGGAGCGGGGTGGGCCATCGGCCTCGCCTTCGGCGGCGACGGCCCGATCACCGGCGCGCTGATCGGCGGCGTGTGCGGCCTCGCCGTGGTGTTCGGCGTGCTGTGGTGGGTGCGCCAGTATCTCGTCTACATGATCAAGGCCGGCCATGTCGCGGCGATGGACGCGCTGCTGCGCGGCGGCGCCATTCCCGGCGGACAGGCGCAGATCGCCTATGCCGTCGCCACGGTCCAGGCGCGCTTCCTCGAAGTGAACGTGCTGTTCGCCATCGACCTGCTGATCCGCGGCACCGTGCGCGCCCTTGTCGGCCTCCTCAACATGCTCACCGGCTGGATCCCCGGCTTCCGCACGCTGAACGACTTCCTCAACGCCGTGCTGCGGGTGGCGCTCGGCCTCGTCGACGAGGTCATCCTCGCCTACATCATCCGGCGCGAGAACGACCCGCCGGCGGAGGCCGCGCGCGACGGGCTGGTGCTCTACGCCCAGAATGCCGGGCCGCTGATCCGCAACGCCGTCTGGATCGCGCTGTTCGAATATGCGGCGGCGGCGCTGATCTTCCTGATCCTGCTCGGCCCGGCGATCGGCCTTGCCTATGCGCTGCCGGGCGGTCTGACCGGCTTCGGCGTCGTCTTCGCCGCCATCGTCGCCTGGGCGCTCAAGGCGGCGCTGATCGAGCCGCTGGCCATCGCCGCCCTGCTGCAGGCCTACGACCTGGCCATTCGCGGCCAGGTGCCGGACCCGGAATGGACGGCGCGGCTCGACGGCGCCTCCTCCGCCTTCCGCGACCTCGCCGCCCGTGCGCCCCGGCCGCGCGCCGCGCCGCAGCCGACGTGAACCGATCGCCCGCTCGCCCGTAGTGACGGGAAAGCGACCCCACGCCGCCTCGACGGGAGACGCCGCATGAAGACCCTGTCCTTCTTCCGCCTGGTGATCGCGGTCGGGCTGTGCCTGGCCGTCGGCGCGCTCGGCTCGCTCGTCACCACGCCGAAGATCCCGACCTGGTACGCGGCGCTGGCCAAGCCCTCATGGACCCCGCCCGACGCGGTGTTCCCCATCGCCTGGACCACGCTCTACGTGCTGATGGCGGTGGCGCTGTGGCGGCTCTGGCAGCTTCACGCGCCCTCGCCGAAGCGCCGCCTCGCCGTCGGCCTGTGGTTCCTCCAGCTGGCGCTGAACGCGATCTGGTCGCCGGTCTTCTTCGGCATGGAGGCGGTGGGGGCCGCGCTCGCCGTGGTCGCCGCGCTGTGGCTGGCGATCGCCGCGACCATCTGGGCCTGCGCGCGGATCGACCGCATGGCGGCCGGGCTGCTGGTTCCCTATCTGGCGTGGGTATCCTATGCGACAGCCCTGAATGCTGCCATCCTCGCCCTGAACTAGAGTCGGCCCCGCGGGGTCGCCGGAGACTTCGATGGACCTCGTCACCATCGCCAAATTCGTGGTGCTGCCGATCGCGCTGGGTTCGGTCGCCCTGGTGCTGATCCTCGGCCTCGCCAACATGGCGCGCGGCGGCTCGCCGCTTCTCTCGCAGAAGCTGATGCAGTGGCGCGTGCTGCTGCAGGCGGTGGCGCTCTGCTTCGTGCTGATCACCATCGTATTGATGAACCGGGGCTGAGGCGGCCGCGCGTCATGGTGGTCCTCAACCGCATCTATACCCGCACCGGCGACGACGGCACCACGGCGCTGAGCACCGGCGAGCGGCGGGCGAAGCACGATCTGCGCGTGTCCGCCTATGGCACGGTGGACGAGACCAACGCCACCCTCGGCGTCGTGCGCCTGCACACCGGCGCCGCGCCGGCGCTCGCCGACATGGAGGCGATGCTCGCCCGCATCCAGAACGACCTGTTCGACCTCGGCGCCGATCTCGCCACGCCGGACACCGGTGCGGATCTCGGCTATGAGCCGCTGCGCATCGTCGCCTCTCAGGTCGACAAGCTGGAACGCGACATCGACACGCTCAACGCCCCGCTCAAGCCGCTGCGCTCCTTCGTGCTGCCGGCCGGCACCCCGGCTGCGGCGCATCTGCACGTCGCGCGCACCGTCTGCCGGCGCGCCGAGCGGCTGGTGGTCGAACTCGCCGGCCTGCCGGACGAGCGCGTCTCGCCGGCGGCGATGAAATATCTCAACCGCCTCTCCGACCTGCTCTTCGTCATGAGCCGCGCGGCGAATGCCCGCGCGGGCGGCGAGAAGGCCGGCGAGCAGACCGGCGACGTGCTCTGGGTCCCGGCCGCCGGGCGTGGCGACTGACGCGCGCCATGCTCATCCCCTTCAACGACGACAACCCGCTGGAGGGCATCACCCACGCCTATGTCACCTGGGCGATCATCGCGGTGAACGTGCTGGTGTTCCTGTTCGTCCAGCACGGCTACCGGCCGGAGCTCGACGTCGCCTCGGCCTTCGGCTACGGCGCCATACCCGCCGTCGTCACCCATGCCGCGGTGCTGCCGGACGAATATGTCCGCCTGCCCTCCGAGCTGACGCTGGTCAGCTACATGTTCCTGCATGGCGGCTGGCTGCATCTGGGCGGCAACATGGCCTTCCTCTGGGTGTTCGGCGACAATGTCGAGGACGCGCTCGGCCATCTGCGCTTCCTCGCCTTCTACCTGCTGTGCGGCATCGCCGGCGGCCTCGCCCATGCCCTCGCCGTGCCGGATTCGGCCTCGCCGCTGGTCGGCGCCTCGGCGGGAATCTCGGGGCTGGTCGGCGCCTATCTGATGCTGCACCCGAATGTGCGCCTCTGGGTGCTGATGTTCCTGCGCGTGCCCTTGCGCGTCCCGGCGATCTGGCCGCTCGGCGCCTGGATCGGCTTCCAGCTCTGGAGCCTGTTCATGTCCGGCGACGAGGAGACGGCGTGGTGGGCCCATGTCGCCGGCCTGATCACCGGCGCGGTGCTGATCGTGTTCATGCGGCGCCCGGGCGTGCCGCTCTGGGTGACGACGCGCGACGGCACGCCGGATACCCGCCCGCCGGTATGAAAGCCCCGCGCGCGGCGTTGACAGGCCCCAGGCCGAACCATAGTTTGCCGGCGTTTTCCGCAGGCCGACTGCGCCCTCCGCACCGCCCCAGGCGGCCCCTCCCGGCTCCCTGCCCGGCCTTGCGGCGGCGATCGCCTGCCCCGAATGCGGCTGCCAACGGCGATGCCCCGCGCATCCGCCGGAGGGGAGATAGGTGATGAAGATCCTGGTGCCCGTGAAGCGGGTGGTCGATTACAACGTCAAGATCCGGGTCAAGGCCGACGGCTCCGGCGTGGAGCTCGCCAACGTCAAGATGTCGATGAACCCCTTCGACGAGATCGCCGTCGAGGAGGCGCTCCGCCTGAAGGAGGCCGGCAAGGCGACCGAGGTCGTCGCCGTCTCCATCGGCCCGGCAAAGACCGACGAGACCATCCGCACCGCGCTCGCCATGGGCGCCGACCGCGGCATCTGGGTGAAGACCGACGAGGCCGGCATCGAGCCGCTCACCGTCGCCAAGCTCCTGAAGACGATCGTCGAGGCGGAAGGCCCGGGCCTCGTCATCCTCGGCAAGCAGGCCATCGACGACGACTGCAACCAGACCGGCCAGATGCTGGCCGCCCTGCTCGGCTGGCCGCAGGCGACCTTCGCCTCGCGGCTGGTGCTCGGCGAGGGCAGCGCCGAGGTGACGCGCGAGATCGACGGCGGCCTGCAGACGCTCGCCCTCGACCTGCCGGCGGTGCTGACCACCGACCTGCGCCTCAACGAGCCGCGCTATGCCAGCCTGCCCAACATCATGAAGGCGAAGAAGAAGCCGATCGAGGAGAAGGCCGCGGCCGATCTCGGCGTCGACCTCGCCCCCCGGCTGCAGGTGGTCTCCACCACCGAGCCGCCCGGCCGCACCGCCGGCATCAAGGTCGGCTCGCCGGCCGAACTGGTCGATCATCTCAAGAAGGCGGGAGTGCTCTGATCATGGCCGACAACCTGCCGACCCTGCTGTTCGCCGAACATGACGATCTGAGCCTGAACCCCGTCACCGCCCGCGCGCTCACCGCCGCGGCCGCGCTCGGCGCCCCGGTGCATGTGCTCGTGGTGGGCGAGAAGGCCCGCGCCGCCGCCGAGGCCGCCGCGAAGCTCGACGGCGTCGCCGAGGTACTGCTGGCCGACGGCCCGGCCTATGCCCACCGTCTGGCCGAGCCGGTGGCCGCGCTCGGCGTCGCGCTGGCCCCGGGCTATGGCGCGCTGATCGCCCCCTCCACCGCCGTGTGGAAAAGCGTGATGCCGCGTCTCGCCGCCCTCATCGACGTGATGCAGGTCTCCGACGTCATCGCCGTCGTCGCGCCCGACACGTTCGACCGGCCAATCTATGCCGGCAACGCCATCCAGCGCGTGCGCGCCACCGACGCGACGAAGGTGCTGACCATCCGCACCGCCTCCTTCGCCCCGGCCGGCGAGAGCGGGTCGGCGCCGATCCGGGCGATCGACCTCTCCGAGCCGTCGGCGCAGGCGCGCTTCGTGGCCGAGGAAATCGCCACCAGCGCCCGGCCCGAGCTCACCGCCGCCCGCATCATCGTCTCGGGCGGACGCGCCATCGGATCGGCGGAGAACTTCCACGCCGTGGTCGAGCCGCTGGCCGACGTGCTCGGCGCGGCGGTCGGCGCCTCGCGCGCGGCGGTCGATGCCGGCTTCGCCCCGAACGACTGGCAGGTCGGCCAGACCGGCAAGGTGGTGGCGCCCGACCTCTACATCGCGCTCGGCATTTCCGGCGCCATCCAGCATCTGGCCGGCATGAAGGATTCCAAGGTCATCGTGGCGGTGAACAAGGACGAGGAGGCGCCGATCTTCCAGGTGGCCGATTACGGCCTGGTCGGCGACCTGTTCGAGATCGTGCCGGCGCTGAAGGCGGAAATAGCTAAGGCAAAAGCCTGACGGGACACTATACTGCCGCCGTCAGCGTGGGGCAGAACGGACGTAGCGATGGCTTTCGAGATCAAGCGTGTCGGCATTATCGGTGCCGGCCAGATGGGTAACGGCATCGCGCATGTGTGCGCCCTTGCCGGCTACGACGTGGTGCTGAACGACCTGCAGGCCGACCGCATCAAGTCCAGCCTCGCCACGATCAACGGCAACATGTCCCGGCAGGCGGCCAAGGGCCTCTATGGCGAGGACGAGAAGAAGGCCGCGCTCGCCCGCATTCACGGCACCGACCAGACTTCCGACCTCGCCGATGTCGACCTCGTCGTCGAGGCGGCGGTCGAGAAGGAGGAGGTCAAGCGCAAGATCTTCTCCTCCATCTGCCCGTTCCTGAAGCCGGAGGCGATTCTCGCCACCAACACCTCCTCGATCTCGATCACCCGGCTGGCCGCCTCGACCGACCGGCCGGAACGCTTCATCGGCATTCACTTCATGAATCCGGTGCCGCTGATGCAGCTGGTCGAGCTGGTGCGCGGCATCGCCACCGAGGACGAGACCTTCGAGCTGTCCAAGGCCTTCATCACCCGGCTGGGCAAGACCTATGCGGTGGCGGAGGATTTCCCCGCCTTCATGGTCAACCGCATCCTGCTGCCGATGATCAACGAGGCGATCTACACGCTCTATGAGGGCGTCGGCTCGGTGGACGCCATCGACACCGCCATGCGGCTGGGCGCCAACCACCCGATGGGCCCGCTGCAGCTCGCCGACTTCATCGGCCTCGACACCTGCCTGTCGATCATGCAGGTGCTGCATGAGGGGCTGGCCGACAGCAAGTACCGGCCCTGCCCGCTGCTGGTGAAATATGTCGAGGCCGGCTGGCTCGGCCGCAAGACCCAGCGCGGCTTCTACGACTACCGCGGCGAGAAGCCGGTGCCGACAAGATAGAGGCGGGGCACGCCGACACGGCCGGTCATTCCGGCCGCAGCGTAGCATTCGGCTCCCGTCATCCCGGACGGCCGCAGGCCGATCCGGGATCGCCGGACAATGGAGAGCGCTCCCGGCTCTCCCGGCGCGCGGCCGCGATGACGGCGGGAAGCGCGTCCCCTACCCCATCTTCCCCCGCACCCACCGCGCCGGCCGCCCGTCGATCGCCGCCAGGCCCAGCGCGATGATGGCGAAGCCGAGGAATTCGCGCGGCTCCAGCGCCTCGCCGAGGATCAGCGCGCCGAGCAGGATGGCGCTGACCGGCACGAGGAAGGTGACGAGCGAGATGTTGGTCGCCCCGTTGCGCGCCAGAATGCGGAAATACAGGATATAGGCGATGCCGGTGGAGAGCACGCCGAGGCCCGCCAGCGCGCCGAACACCGGCAGCGAGGGCACCGGCAGGAGCCAGGGCCGGTCGATCAGCAGCACGGCGGGCAGCAGCAGCACGCTGGAGGTGGCGAGCTGCGCCATGGCGACGCCGAGCGGCGGCAGATGGCGGAAGCGCCGGCCATAGACGCTGGCGAAGCCGTAGGACACCGTCGCGCCGATGGCCGCGAGCTGCGCCGGCAGATGGTGTCCGCCGAGCTGGCCGAGCAGCGCCGGCCCCATCATCAGCGCCACGCCGGTGAAGCCGAGCACCACCCCGACCAGCTTGCCGGCGGTGAACTTCTCGTCATGGGTGAAGGCCTGCGCCACCAGCACGGTGAAGAGCGGCGTCGCGGCGTTGAGGATGGAGGACAGCCCGCTCGGAATGTGCTGCTGCGACCAGGCGATGAGCCCGAACGGGATGATGTTGGCGATGATCGCCAGCACCACGAACTCGCCGACGAGGCCGCGGTTCAGCGGCATGTGGATGCCGCGCGCGCGGGCGATGACGAACAGCGCCAGCGCGCCGATGGCGACGCGGGTCAGCACCATGGTGAGCGGCGGCACTTCCTGCACCGCCACCTTGCCGAAGAAGAACGAGCCGCCCCAGATCAGCGCGAGGAGCACCAGCGCGCCCCAGTCGGCGGCGGCCATCGGCAGCGGGCCGGCGACGGAGGTGGCGAGCCCGGTGCGGGCGACGGGCTCCGAGGCGGACATGGAAGGCTCCTGCGACGCGTGGAGCGGCCTTTTAGTCCCTCGCGCGGCCGGGCGCCACCCGTTTCCGCCGGGCGGCGCCCGCTATGGCCCCGCCGCCGCCTCGGCCAGCGCCGCCTTCACCAGCGCCTGCGCGTCCGCGCTCGCCCATTCCGCCGGCCCGGCGATGTGGCCGATCTCGCAGCCCTGCGCGTCGATCAGCATGGTGGTCGGCAGGCCGAAGCCGCGCCCGACCACGCGCAGATCCTGGAAGGCCTGCGCCTTGGGGTCGGTGTAGAGCACGAGGTTCTTGATGCCGGTCTCCTCGAAGAAGGTCTTCGGCTTGGCCGGATCGCGCGTGTCGATGTTCACCGTCACCACCTCGAAGCCGGGCTTGCCCGCGCCGCCCCGGGTGCCGAGCATCGCCTGCAGTTCATCCAGCGCCGGCATCTCCTTGCGGCAGGGCACGCACCAGGTGGCCCAGATGTTGACCAGCTTGAGCCCGTCGCCGCCGACCTGCGCGAGCGTCGTCGGCTGGCCATCCGGCCCGATCAGGGCGAGGTCGGGAATGCGGGTCGGCTTCTCGGTGGGGGCGAAGGCGGCGAGTTCGCCGGTGGCAAGGGTCGCGAGCCGCCGGCCGATGTCGCTCGCCGCCTGGCAGGCGGCCTCGGCGGCGAGCGGCGGCGAGGCCGTATCGGCCGCCGGCGCGAGCGGCACCGTCGCAACGGCGTTGCGCGCCCCGCCCCCGATCCCGTATACGCCTGCCAGCCCGGCGATGGCGCCCAGAAGGATCGCGGCCGCCACGATGAGGGCGAACCGCCCCTTGGGGCGCAGCGGACCCTCGTTCTCGGGTCCCGTCGCGTCCTCAGGTCGTTCGGTCATGGCCGTCCTCGGAGATCAGTCAGCATGAGCAACAAGATGTGGGGCGGCCGTTTCGAGACCGGTCCCGATGCGATCATGGAGGAGATAAACGCCTCCATCGGTTTCGACCAGCGCCTGTATGCGCAGGACATTGCGGGGTCGAAGGCACATGCCTCGATGCTGGCGGCCCAGGGGATCATCGACAAGGCTGATGCCGAAAAGATCGTCGCCGGTCTAGACACGATCCTGTCAGAGATCGAGAAGGGCGACTTCACCTTCCAGCGCGCGCTGGAGGACATCCACATGAACGTGGAATCGCGCCTCGCCACGCTGCTCGGCCCGGCAGCCGGGCGGCTGCACACCGCGCGCTCGCGCAACGACCAGGTGGCGACCGACTTCCGGCTCTATGTGCGCGACACCATCGACACGCTCGACGCCCAGCTCAAGGATCTCCAGCAGGCGCTGGTCGAGAAGGCGCTCATCCATTCCGGCACGGTGATGCCCGGATTCACCCATCTGCAGACCGCGCAGCCCGTGACCTTCGGCCACCATCTGCTGGCCTATGTCGAGATGCTCGGGCGCGACCGCAGCCGCTTCAAGGATGCCCGCGCGCGGCTCAACGAGTGCCCGCTCGGCGCCGCCGCGCTGGCCGGCACCTCGTTCCCGATCGACCGCTTCGCCACCGCCAGCAGCCTCGGCTTCGACCGGCCGACGGCGAACTCGCTCGATTCGGTCTCGGATCGCGACTTCGTGCTGGAGACGCTGGCCTCCGCCTCGATCTGCGCCATGCACCTCTCCCGCTTCGCCGAGGAGATCGTGATCTGGACCTCGCCGCTGACCGGCCTGCTCAAGCTCTCCGACCGCTTCACCACCGGCTCCTCGATCATGCCGCAGAAGCGCAACCCGGACGCCGCCGAGCTGGTGCGCGCCAAGATCGGCCGCATCGCCGGCGCCTTCGCGGGCCTGCTCATGGTGATGAAGGGCCTGGCGCTCGCCTATGCCAAGGACATGCAGGAGGACAAGGAAGGCGCCTTCGACGCGCTCTCCACCCTCTCGCTGATGATCGCGGCCACGAGCGGCATGGTGCGCGACATGGTGCCGAACGAGAAGCGCATGAAGGACGCCGCCGGCGGCGGCTATTCCACCGCCACCGATCTGGCCGACTGGCTGGTGCGCGTGCTCGGCCTGCCCTTCCGCGAGGCGCACCACGTCACCGGCCGCATCGTCGCGCTGGCCTCCGCCAAGGATGCGCCGCTGCACAAGCTCAGCCTCGACGAGATGCAGGCGGTCGAGCCGCGCATCACCAAGGAGGTGTTCGGCGTGCTCTCGGTGGCGAAGTCGGTGGCGAGCCGCGTTTCCTATGGCGGCACCGCCCCGAAGAACGTCCGCGCCCAGGCCAAGCGCTGGCTGAAGCAGCTGGCGAAATAGGCCGGACCGGCATCCCGGCCGCGCATCGCGAGAGCCGGGATCGCGCGCCATTCTGGAGCGGAAAGCGCTCCCGGATCGGCCTGCGGCCGTCCGGGATGACAGGTTACGGCGACGTCAGCCCCGCCGCCCCAGCAGCCGCAGCGCGTTGGCCGTCACCAGCACGGTGGCGCCGGTATCGGCGAGGATGGCCGGCCACAGGCCGGTGATGCCGGCAATGGTGGTGACGAGGAACACCGCCTTCAGTCCCAGCGCCAGGGTGATGTTCTGGTGGATGTTGCGCATGGTGGCGCGCGACAGCCCGATCATCGCCGCCACGTCGGCCACCCGCCCGTGCAGCACGGCGGCGTCCGCCGTCTCCAGCGCGACGTCGGTGCCGCCGCCCATGGCGATGCCGACATCGGCCGCCGCCAGCGCCGGCGCGTCGTTGATGCCGTCGCCGACCTTGGCCACCTTCAGCCCCTCGCGCTGCAGGTCGCCGATGATGCGCTGCTTGTCGGCCGGCATCAGCCCGGCCCGCACCGCGATGCCGAGATCGCCGCCGACGGCTTTCGCCGTGCGCTCATTGTCGCCGGTCAGCATCAGCGTGCGGATGCCCGCCGCGTTCAGCGCCGCCAGGCCCGCCGCCGCGTCAGCGCGCGGCTCGTCGCGCATGGCGATCACGCCCTGCGCCCGACCATCCGCCAGCAGCACCGCCACCGTCTTGCCGGCGTCGTTGAGCGCGTGGATGGCGGCCGTCTGTTCGTCGGCGAGGGGCACGCGCGCGGCCGCCGCCTTGGGCGAGCCGAGAAACAGCGCCGCGCCCTCCACCGTGCCGCTCACCCCCTCGCCGCCCAGCGCGCCGGCCTCGGCGACCGCCGGCACGGCGATCCCGCGCGCGCCCGCCGCGTCGAGGATGGCCGCGGCGAGCGGATGGGTGGAGCCCGCTTCCAGCGCCGCGGCCCGGCGCAGCAGCGCGGCCTCGTCGCCGTCGAAGGCCACGATGTCGGTCACCGTCGGCTTGCCCTCGGTCAGCGTGCCGGTCTTGTCGAAGGCGACGGCGGTGATGGTGCGCAGCACCTCCAGCACCGCGCCGCCCTTGATCAGCAGGCCGCGCCGCGCGCCGGAGGCGAGCCCCGCCGCGATCGCCGCCGGGGTCGAGATGACAAGCGCGCAGGGGCAGCCGATGAGCAGCAAAGCGAGGCCCTTGTAGATCCACTCGTCCCACCCCGCGCCGAAGACGAGCGGCGGCACCACCGCCACCAGCGCCGCCAGCACGACGACAAGCGGCGTGTACCAGCGCGCGAAACGGTCGATGAAGCGCTCGGTCGGCGCCTTGCTCTCCTGCGCCTCCTCGACCAGCCGGACGACGCGGGCGATGGTGTTGTCGGACGGCTCCGTGGTGGCGCGGATGGTGAGCGCGGCCTCGCCGTTCACCGTGCCGGCGAAGACCGTATCGCCCTTCTCCTTGCCGACCGGCACGCTCTCGCCGGTCACCGGCGCCTCGTTCACCGAGCCGGCGCCCTCCAGCACCTCGCCATCGGCGGGGATGCGCTCGCCGGGACGCACGAGGATGACGTCGCCGATGGCGAGGCTCTCGGCCGGCACCTCGCGCGTGCCGCCCGCCGCGACCAGCCGTGCCGTCTTCGGCACCAGGGCGGTGAGCGAGCGGATGGAATCGCGCGCCCGCCCGGCGGCGACGCCTTCCAGCACTTCGCCGACGAGGAACAGGAACACCACCGCCGCCGCTTCCTCCGACGCGCCGATGATCACCGCGCCGACGGCGGCGATGGTCATCAGCGTCTCGATGGAGAAGGGCGTGCCGGAGAGCGCCGCCATGAGCGCGCGCCGGGCGATCGGCACGAGGCCGATCGACAGCGCGGCGATGAAGATCCACGGATCGAGCACGGGGAAGAAATGGCCGAGCGCATAGGCCGCCACCAGCGCCGCGCCGCAGACCAGCGCCAGCCGCGCCTTGCCGCTCGTCCACCATGGCCCGTCGCCCGGCAACTGCGCATGGTCGTGCCCGACCGCACGCTCTTTCGCCGGCGCGGGCACGCGATCCGTGCCGCCATGGCTGTGGCCGTGGTCATGGTCGTGGTCGTGGTCGTGGTCGTGGTCGTGGTCGTGCGGATGAGCATGGCCGCAGCACGATCCGTGATCGTGGGCGTGACCCGCGTCATGGTGAGGGACCGGCGCGGGCGGCGGCGCCTTCGCCGCGGCCGCCAGCGGGACGATGCCGTAGCCGAGGCCGGAAACGCGCTTCTCCAGCACCAGCAGGTCGGCGCCGTCATGCTCCACCGTCATCGTCCCGGCCGTCACCGAGACCGACACCTGCGCCACGCCCTGCACCCGGCGCACGGCGGTGTCGATCTTCGTGGCACAGGAGGCGCAGTCCATTCCGTCGATGCGGTAGCGGGTCTTCACGGCCGGCATGATGGTCTCTCCTGCGCCTGCACTTGCCTCAGCGTCGGTGCGAGCCTAGTTCCTCTAGCGACTAGAGGAGCAAGCGCGAAATGACCCGGGAATCGTCCGCCGCCGGCCTGTCCAACCGCGACCCGATTACGATCGGCCCGTTCACGATCGGTGAGGTCGCGCGCGAGAGCGGCGTGAAGGTGCCGACCATCCGCTATTACGAGGAGATCGGCCTGCTGCCGCCGCCGCCCCGGACCGAGGGCGGGCGGCGCTCCTATGGCGCGGCCGACATGCGCCGGCTGGCCTTCATCCGCCACGCCCGCGAACTCGGCTTCGAGATCGAGGCGATCCGCACCCTGCTGCGACTGCAGGACGATCCGGACCAGTCCTGCGCCGCCGCCGACGCCCTCGCCCGCGACCACCTCGTCGCCGTCGACCGCCGCATCGCCAGCCTCACCGCGCTGCGCGCCGAGCTGCAGCGCATGGTCGAGGGCTGCTCGCACGGCCATGTCGCCACCTGCCGGGTGATCGAGATCCTCGCCGACCATGACGAGTGCCGGCACCATGACGGCGCGGCCGGCCCCGTCGCGACCGGGCAACCCTAGCGCGCGCTCCTGCGCCGGGTCGCCACCCCGGCCCGCCACCCTGGCTCGCCCGGACCGGGAGAGGGATTGCGCCGGGGTGACGCGCCAGTTTCATTTATTGAATATGGTATTTTATTACCCATCAATGCACGGATAGCGTGTCCTGGCGGTAACACGCTCCGACGAAGCGGTCCGATTTCCGCTTCGTCACTTTCGTCCGACCGTCCGACGAACTATGTCAAGATTAGAACTATCTTCGTGGCAAACTGCTCAAGGTCAGCCGCGCCATACTCATGCATCGCCGCCGCTTCATCGCCGGACTCGCCGCGAGCGGCCTGGGGCTGTCCGTCGCACGGGCGCAGCCCGAGGCGGCTGCCGCGCCGCTGACGCTGTTTGTCCCCACCCTGGCGAACAGCGGGCTTTCGGCGTTGGGCCAGGCGATCGGGCTGTGCCTGGGCGAGAACCGGGTCTCCACCACCCTCACGCATGATCCGCGCAGCGGCGCAGCCGGTCTCGTCCCCTTTGTCGATGACTTCGCCGGGCGGGGCGATGCCTTGATACTGGGAGGCTACAGCATGATCGGCGCCGCCATCCTGGCCGGACTTCCCGTCAATCTGAACAACCTCTCGCCCGTGGCGCGCCTGACGACGGAATACATGGTGTGCGCGGTGCGGCCGGATTCGCCCATCCAGTCGCTCACCGATCTGGTGACACGGCTGCATCACGAACCGGCGTCGGTCGAGCTGTGCGGCGCCGATCTCGGCACGGCGGACCATCTCCTCGCGGCGATGATCGCGCGCCGGGCCGGCATCGGCGCCGACCGCATGTCGTACCGCCCCTTTGCCGGCGGCGGCGACGCGATCGTCGCCGTGCTGCAGGGGCACGAGGCCTGCGTCGTCCGCGGCCTCGGCGAACTCCAGGCGCAGCTTGCCCTCGGGCAGTTGCGGGCGCTGGCGATCTCCGCGCCGCAGCGCCTGCCGGGCATCAGCGCGCCGACCTTCCTCGAACAGGGCATGGCGATCGAGCTGAGCAACTGGCGCGGCGTCTTCGCCCCGCCCGGCGTCGCCGCGCGGGAACTCGACCGGCTGATCGCGCTGACCAACCTGATGGTTTCGGGCGGAGCCTGGAAGGCGACGCTGTTCCGCTACAACTGGACCGGCGACTATCTCGCCGGCCCGTCCTTCGGCAGCTTCGTGCGCAGCGAGATCGCCCGCGTGCGCGCCATGCTGGCCGAACTCAGGCTCTAGACCTCCGCCGCCTGCGGCGTGCCGGCCTCGTGAGTGAAGCGGGCGCGCTCCTCCCGCACCGCGCCGGCGATGAAATCCTCCACCACCCGGATACGCCCGAGATCGTGGATGTCGGCGTGGACCACCAGCCAGTAGGCCCGGCGGAAGCTCAGCTCGGGCAGCAGCCGGACCAGCTCGCGATGCCCGAGCGCGGCATAGTCGTGCAGGATGCCGACCCCGCTCCCCGCCCGCACCGCCTCCATCTGGCCGACCACGCTGGCGCATTCCAGCCGGCGCGCCTCGACGTCGCGGAAAACCTCGAAATAGTCGAGCGCCGGCGAATAGACGAGATCGGGCACATAGGTGACGAGCAGGCGCCCGGCGATGTCGCGCAGCTCCTCGATCGGGCCGGTGCGGGCGAGATAGTCGCGCGAGGCATAGACGCCGAGCGTGTAGTCGGTGAGCTTGCGGGCGATGAGCCGGCCCTCGACCGGCCGCTGCAGCGTCACCGCGATGTCGACCTCGCGCTTGGGCAGCGAGAAGCTGCGCGGCAGCGGCGCGAGCTGGATCGTCAGGCTCGGATGCTCCTCGGCGAGGCGGCCGAGGCGCGGGGCGAGGAAATAGGTACCGAAACCGTCCGGCGCGCCGATGCGCACCATGCCGGCGAGCGCGAGGTCGACATTGCCCAGCGCCGCCTGCGCCTGCAGCATCTCGGTCTCGATGCGCTCGGCATGGGCGAGCAGGCGCTCGCCGGCGGGCGTCAGCTCGCTGCCGGTGGTGCGCCGCTCCACCAGCTTGCTGCCGAGACTGGCCTCCAGCGCGCCGAGCCGGCGTCCGACCGTGGCGTGGTCGAGCCCGAGCTGGCGGGCGGCCGCCAGCATCTGCCCGGCCCGGGCGACGGCGAGAAAGATGCGCAAATGGTCCCAGTCCATGACGCATTCCCTAGCTTATTGTGCACGGACGCACAACGGATGCGGAAACATCGTCGTTGAAGTGACGAGTTTCGACAAGCACAACCAGGACAGGAAAACTCAGAGGGGAGATCGCCATGGCGGTCATCGGTCACTACATCGGCGGCAAGGTCGTCACCACGGCAGGGCGCACCGCGCCGGTCTTCGATCCCTCGACCGGCGCGCAATCGGGCGAGACGCTGCTCGCCTCCACCGCCACGGTGGGCGAGGCGGTCGCTGCCGCCGCCAAGGCGTTCCCCGGCTGGGCCGATACGCCGCCGCTGACCCGCGCCCGTATCATGTTCAAGTTCAAGGCGCTGCTGGAGCGCGACATCGACGCGCTCGCCGCCGCCATCACCCGCGAGCACGGCAAGACCTTCGACGACGCCAAGGGCGAGGTCACCCGCGGCATCGAGGTGGTCGAGTTCGCCTGCGGCATCCCGCACCTGATGCGCGGCGACTTCACCGAGCAGGTGGCGCGCGGCGTCGACGTGTTCTCGGCCCGCCACCCGGTCGGCGTGGTGGCCGGCATCACCCCGTTCAACTTCCCGGTCATGGTGCCGATGTGGATGTTCCCGGTGGCGCTGGCCTGCGGCAACGCCTTCGTGCTCAAGCCCTCCGAGAAGGACCCGACGCCCTCGCTGATGCTGGCGGAACTGCTCGCCGAGGCCGGCTTGCCCGCCGGCGTGTTCAACGTCGTGCAGGGCGACAAGGAGGCGGTCGACGCCCTCCTCACCCATCCGGACGTCGCCGCGGTCAGCTTCGTCGGCTCCACCGCCATCGGCGAATATGTCTACAAGACCGCCGCCGCGCACGGTAAGCGGGCGCAGGCGCTGTGCGGCGCCAAGAACCACCTCGTGGTGATGCCCGACGCCGATCTCGACAAGACCGTCGACGCACTGATGGGCGCCGGCTACGGCTCGGCCGGCGAGCGCTGCATGGCGGTCTCGGTGGCCGTGGCGGTCGGCGGCGTCGGCGACGCGCTGATGGAGAAGCTGGTGCCGAAGGTGCGCGCGCTGAAGGTCGGCCCCGGCCTCGACCGCGACAGCGAGATGGGCCCGCTGGTGACCAAGGAACACCTCGCCAAGGTGCGCGGCTATGTCGATGCCGGCGTCGCGGCGGGGGCGGAGCTCGTCGTCGACGGGCGCGACCTCAAGCTGCAGGGCTATGAGGGCGGCTATTTCATCGGCGGCTGCCTGTTCGACAAGGTCACGCCGGACATGAAGATCTACAAGGAAGAGATCTTCGGCCCGGTGCTCTCGGTGGTGCGCGTCGACCGCTATGACGAGGCGCTGAAGCTGGTCAACGACCACGAATACGGCAATGGCGCCGCCATCTTCACCCGCGACGGCGACAGCGCCCGCGCCTTCGACCGCGACGCCAAGGCCGGCATGATCGGCATCAACGTGCCGATCCCGGTGCCGGTGGCCTTCCACTCCTTCGGCGGCTGGAAGCGCTCGGTGTTCGGCGACCGCAACGTCTACGGCATGGAGGGCGTGGGCTTCTACACCAAGATGAAGACCACCACCGCGCGCTGGCCGACCGGCATCCGCGAGGGTGCCCAGTTCGTCATGCCGACCAGCGGCTGAGCGGACAGGCTCAAGGCCGGAACCGAATCCGGCCAAGGACATGGGAATGCCCGGCGATGAGCCGGGCATTTTCGTCTGAGACGCGGGCCGGCGCCGGAAGGCGCCGTCCGCCCCGGGGCGGGGCGCGCAATCCATGGCTTCGCCGGGCAGGGCGGACCCCTCATCATACTGCCACCTTCCGGCAGCATCCCCTGCTATCCTCCGCGCATGTCCCGCTCCGAACGCCTGCTCGATCTGCTGCACACGCTGCGGCGCTACCGCCAGCCGGTCAGCGGCCGGGTGCTGGCCGGCGAGATCGGGGTGAGCCTGCGCACGCTGTATCGCGACATTGCGAGCCTGCAGGCGCAGGGCGCCACCATCGAGGGCGAGCCGGGCGTCGGCTATGTGCTCAAACCCGGGTTTCTGCTACCGCCGCTGATGTTCACGCCCGAGGAAATCGAGGCGCTGGTGCTCGGCTCGCGCTGGGTCGCCGAGCGCACCGACGGGCCGCTCAGCGCCGCCGCCCGCAGCGCGCTCGCCCGCATCGGCGCCGTGCTGCCGGCCGACCTGCGCGAAGAGATGGAGGCCGCCTCGCTGTTCGTGGTGCCCGGCGCGCCGATCCCGGCCGACAGCATCGACGCCGCGCTGCTGCGCAAGGCGATCCGCACCGAACGCAAGCTGGAGCTGGCCTATCGCGACGCTCATGGCGTGCCGACGCAGCGCGTGATCTGGCCGTTCGCACTGGCTTTTTTCGACCAGGTGCGGGTGCTGCTCGGCTGGTGCGAGCTGCGCGGCGATTTCCGCAGCTTCCGCACCGACCGCATCGCCGCCGTGGAGCTGCTCGATGTCCGCAACCCGGAGCGCCGCGCGGTGCTGATGAAGCGCTGGCGGGAGGCGCGGGACGGCTGCGAGGCCTAAATATGCTGACGGAAACTGGCAGCAGCGACGGTTAGGTTGCACCCCTCGACCAACCAATGGGGCACACCATGAACGACGCCAGCAATATTCTTCTCTATGTCGCCGATGCCGCCGCCAGCACCCGCTTCTACGGCCAGGTGCTGGAGCGTGCGCCGATCGAGGAAAGCGCGAACTTCGCGCTGTTTCCGCTCGCGCCGAACCTTGCGCTCGGCCTGTGGCAGCGCAGGGACGTGCAGCCGGCGCCGCAGCTGCGTGCCGGTGGCGGCGAGATTGGCTTCAAGGTGGCCGACGCCGCGGCCGTCGATGCCACCTATGAAAGCTGGGCGACCAAAGGCATCGCCATCGCCCTGAGGCCGACCGATCTCGACTTCGGCCGCAGCTTCGTCGCCCTCGATCCCGACGGCCATCGGCTGCGGGTCTATGCGCGCAATCAGGCGGTGTAGAAATCGGGGCGGGCAGACCCGCCCCTCACTCCCGCTCGCGGCCGAAGTCGGGCGCGGCGGTTTCCTGGCCGATCTCGATGATCGAGCGGCGGATGGCGCGGGTGCGGGTGAACAGGTCGAACAGCACGTCGCCCTGTTCCCAGCGGATCGCCCGCTGCAACGCGATCAGGTCCTCGGTGAAGCGGCCGAGCACCTCGATCACCGCCTCGCGGTTGTTGAGGAACACGTCGCGCCACATGGTCGGGTCGGACGCCGCGATGCGGGTGAAGTCGCGGAAGCCGCCGGCCGAGTACTTGATCACCTCCGACTGCGTCACCGCCTCCAGGTCCGCCGCCGTGCCGACGATGTTGTAGGCGATGAGGTGCGGCACATGCGAGGTGATGGCCAGCACCAGGTCGTGGTGCTCGGGCGTCATCGTCTCGACATTGGCGCCCATGGCGGCCCATAGCCCGGACAGCTTCGCCACCGCCTCGGGATCGGCATCGGCCGGCGGGGTGAGGATCGACCAGCGGTTCTTGAACAGCGTGGCGAAGCCGGCATCCGGGCCGGAATATTCCGTGCCCGCCACCGGATGGCCGGGGACGATGTGCACATTTGCCGGCAGATGCGCGCGCAGCGCCGCCAGCACCGCCCCCTTCACCGAACCTACATCGGAGACGATGGCGCCCGGCTTCAGGTGCGGGGCGATCGCCTCCGCCACCGCGCCCATGGCGCCGACCGGCACGCAGAGGATGACGATGTCGGCGTCGTGCACGCCCTGTTCCGGCGTCGCGGCGACGACATCGGCCAGCCCCAGCGCATGGGAGCGCTCGCGCACCGCCTCCGCGCCGTCATAGGCGACCAGCGTGCCGGCAAGCCCGCGTGCCTTGGCGGCGCGCAGGATCGACGAACCGATGAGGCCGATGCCGATGACGGCGAGCCGCCCGACCAGCGGGCTGGCCAGCGGCGGATCAAGCACCATGACCCGGCTCCTTCTTGTCCGCGCCCTTCCGGCCGAGGAACTCGGCCAGCGCGTCGACCAGCAGGCGGTTGGCCTCCTCGGTGCCGACGGTGAGCCGCAGCGCGCCCGGCAGGCCGTAGGAATCCACCCGGCGCAGGATCAGCCCGCGCTGGGTCAGGAAGGCGTCGGCGTCCTTCGCCGTGCGGCCCGGCACGTCGGGGAAATGCACCAGCAGGAAGTTCGTCACGCTCGGCGTCACGGTGAGGCCGAGCGCCGTCAGCTCGGCCGCGAGCCAGGGCAGCCAGGTCTCGTTATGGGCGATGGCGGTCTCGACATGCGCGGTGTCCTCGATCGCCGCGACGGCGGCGGCGAGGCCCGGCGCCGAGACGTTGAACGCCCCGCGGATGCGGTTGATGGCGTCGGCGACCTCCGCCGGCGCGTAGAGCCAGCCCACGCGCAGCGCCGCCAGGCCGTAGATCTTCGAGAAGGTGCGCAGCATCACGACATTCGGGCAGGTGGCGACCAGCTCGATGCCGGCTTCGTAGTCGTTGCGGCGGACATATTCGGCATAGGCCGCGTCGAGCGCCAGCAGCACATGCGGCGGCAGGCCGCGCTGCAGGCGCTTCACCTCGTCGAAGGGCAGGTAGGTGCCGGTCGGGTTGTTCGGGTTGGCGAGGAAGACGACGCGCGTCCTGTCCGTCACCGCCGCCAGCAGGGCGTCGACGTCGGAGCGATAGTCCTTCTCCGGCGCGACGACCGGCGTCGCGCCCGCCGCCAGCGCGGCGATGCGGTAGACGAGGAAGCCGTGCTGCGAATACAGCACCTCGTCACCCGGCCCGGCGAAGGCGGCGGCGGTCAGCATCAGCAGTTCGTCCGAGCCGGTGCCGCAGACGATGCGCGCCGGGTCGAGCCCGTAGGTCGAGGCGATGGCCTCGCGCAGCTTGGTCGAGGAACCGTCGGGGTAGAGCTCCAGCGCCTGCGCCGACTGGAAGGCGGCGAGCGCCTTCGGGCTGGCGCCGAGCGGGTTCTCGTTGGCCGAGAGCTTATGCACCTTCACGCCCGCGCCCGCCTGCGACTTGCCCGGCACATAGGCCTCGATCGCCAGCACGTTGGCGCGCGGGACGGGACGGGTGGGACGGGAAACGGCGGACGACATGACGGAACTCCGATAGGCGGCGGATCGCGAGGCGGCTGAACGGCGGAAGGCCGGCGGGATCAACCCTGCGGCGAGTGGGTATAGCGGCTCGCATGGCTGCCGACGAGGGCCGCCGCGCGCACCGAGGCGCCGGAGGCGCGCAGCGCCGCCAGCACGGTGTCGAGATCGGCCGCGCCGCCGACCGGGATCGAGGCGAGCAGCGCCGCCCCGTCGAGCCCGCGATCGGGCACGGCGATGACCTCGGCGAGCGGGGCGAGCGCGCGCGCCGCCTGCGCGTTCCAGCCGGAGACGTGCAGGCTCCAGGTCTCGACCTCGGTCACCGCGCCGTCCGTCACCGGATGGGCGATGCAGAACACCGGCAGGCCGGCGGGATGGTCGGCACGCTCGACGAAGGGCAGGCGGGCGATGATCTTGGGCGCGTGCTCGCCCTCCAGCGCGGTCCACCAGGCCCCGGCGCCGGGCGCCGCGAAGGCCGGCACGATGCCGAGATCGCCGCGCGAGCGCGCCACCGCGGCGACCACGCCGGCCGCCCCCATATGGCCGATGAACGGCACGGTGAAGCCGAAATGGAAGCGCGAGGTGTCGCGCATCGCCGCCTCGCCCGAGGCGAGGTCGGCATGCACGGCATAGGGCGCCTGCACATAGGTGAAGGTGGAGATGATGACGCGCCAGATGCCCTCGACCGTGTCGAGCGGCAGGATGCCGCGATGCCGGTCGACCAGCTGGCGCATCATCGAGGCCTCGCGGGCGGGGCGGAAGGCCGAGCCGCTTTCCGTCCCCTGCGCGCGCTTGACCGCCACCAGCCGGTCGATGATCTGGCTGCGCTCGATCAAAAGCGCGTGCATCGCCGCGTCGATGCGGTCGATCTCCGCGCGCAGCGTGCCGAGGTCCGTCGCGGGCTCGGCCGCAGCCGGGGGCGTGGCCGGGGCTTGCCGCGCCGCCGGCATGTTGGTGATCTTGTCCATCAAGGGATGTCCTAGAGCATTTCCCGACCCGGAGGAATGACCGGACCGACACGGAAAGGCCGCGGATCGAGGATCCCGGCCATGTTCCGCGCAGATCGCTCCGATCCCGACGGCCCCTGCTCTAGCGCCGCGCGCGCCGGGCGCAAAACGAAATCTGCCGCCCGCCATATTGACAAGTCGCGGCTGTAGGATCATCCGATCGTCCGGTATAACGAACCTTTCGTCCGGTATGACGGTTCCCATGTCTGACAGCACAGCCATTCGCGATATCGGGACGTTCGAGTCGGCGCGCGGCGAGGCGGACCATCCGCATTCCGCCGTGGCGCGCTTCGGCGCCGACAAGCCGCTGCCGCTCGACGCGGGCGGCGTGCTCACGCCGTTCCAGATCGCCTACCAGACCTACGGCACGCTGAACGCCGCGCGTTCCAACGCGATCCTGCTGTGCCACGCGCTCTCCGGCGACCAGCACGCGGCGAACGTGCACCCCGTCACCGGCAAGCCGGGCTGGTGGGAGACGCTGGTGGGTCCGGGCAAGCCGGTCGACACCGACCGCTTCTTCGTCATCGCCTCCAACGTGCTGGGCGGCTGCCTCGGCACCACCGGCCCCTCCTCCACCAACCCTGCCACCGGCCAGCCCTACGGCCTCGACCTGCCGGTCGTGACGATCCGCGACATGGTGCGCGCCCAGTCCATGCTGATCGACCATCTCGGCATCGAGCGGCTGCTCGCCGTGGTCGGCGGCTCGATGGGCGGCATGCAGGTGCTGCAATGGGCGGCAAGCTATCCCGAGCGCGTCTTCGCGGCGATGCCGATCGCCACGGCGGCGCGCCACTCGGCGCAGAACATCGCCTTCCACGAGGTCGGCCGCCAGGCGGTGATGGCCGACCCGGAATGGCGCGGCGGGCGCTATCTCAATGAGGGCACCAGCCCGCGACGCGGCCTCGCGGTCGCGCGCATGGCGGCGCACATCACCTACATGTCCGACAGTTCGCTGCACCGGAAGTTCGGCCGGCGGCTGCAGGACCGCGACGGTCACACCTTCTCCTTCGACGCCGACTTCCAGGTGGAGAGCTATCTGCGCCACCAGGGCGAGGCGTTCGTCGACCGTTTCGACGCCAATTCCTATCTCTACGTCACCCGCGCCATGGATTATTTCGACCTCGCGGCGGACTATGACGGCGTGCTCGCCAATGCCTTCAAGGGCACCCGGACGCGCTTCTGCCTGGTCTCCTTCACCTCGGACTGGCTGTTCACCACGGCGGATTCGCGCGCCATCGTTCACGCGCTGAACGCCGCCGGCGCACCAGTTTCCTTCGCCGAGATCGAGAGCGACAAGGGCCACGATTCCTTCCTGCTCGACGAGCCGGAATTCTTCGCCATCACGCGCGGCTTCATCGACGCCGCCGCCCGTACCGTGGGGGTGAAATGATGTCGCCGCGCGATCTCGCCCTGCAGGACCTCAAGGCGCACGACCTGACCATGCGCGAGGCCGCCCGCGCCGCCTCCGGCACGCGCGTCGACCTGCTGCTGATCGCCGACATGGTGCGGCCGGGCACCCGCGTGCTCGATGTCGGCTCGGGCGACGGCGAATTGCTGGAGCTGCTGGCCACCACGCGCGGCTGCGACGCGCGCGGCATCGAATTGTCGCGCGAGGGCGTCAATGCCGGCGTGGCGCGCGGCCTGCCGATCATCCAGGGCGACGCCGATGTGGATCTGGCCGACTACCCCGACAATTCCTTCGACTACGTCATCCTCTCGCAGACCATCCAGGCGACGCGGCGGCCGAAATGGGTCTTGGAGCAGATGCTGCGCGTGGGCAGCCACGCCATCGTCTCCTTCCCCAATTTCGGTTTCTGGCGCATGCGGCTCGATCTGCTGCTCAACGGCCGGATGCCGAGCACGGAGAACCTGCCCTATAGCTGGCACGACACGCCGAACATCCATTTTTGCACCATCCGCGACTTCGTCGCGCTGGTGGAGGAGGTCGGCGCGCGCATCGACCGCGCGGCGGCGCTGAACGGCTATGGCCGCCCCGTGCGCTTCAACCTGCCCTGGGCGGTGTGGAACCTGCTCGGCGAGCAGGCGGTGTTCCTGCTCTCGCGCAAGGGCTGAGGGCGCGCGCAAGGGCTGAGCGCGGGCGCGCTCCTAGCCCCCCAGCGGCCTCGGCGCCAGCACCGGCTCCAGCACCGGCTGGAACACGCGCAGGCGTGAGCGGCGCTTGGTCGATACCGGCTTGTAGACCTGCTTGGTCGCCTCGACGATGTGCACCCCGGCGAAGGGCAGCGCCAGGCTCGACCCCACCCGCTCCCACGCCACCGCCGAGCGCAGGAACCAGTTGCGCGCCACCGGCGGCATGTAGAGCGCCTCGTCCCAGCCCACGGGGGTGAACAGCGCGCCGCGCAGCAGGTCGGTCACCTGGGTGCGGGAGAACGGCCTTCCGTGGCCGAACGGGTTGTTCTCGGTGCGCGCCCACACGCCGCGCCGGCTCGGCACCACGCAGAGCAGCCGTCCGCCCGGCGCCAGCACGCGCCAGACCTCGCGCAGCACCTCCCCGGCATCGGGCGTCATCTCCAGCAGATGCACGGCGATCACCCGGTCGATCATGCCGTCGCGCAGCGGCAGCTCGGTCTCGTCGACCAGCGCCGCCAGCGTCGGCGCGGCGGAGGGCCAGCGCGTCACGCCCTGCGCGCCGGGCATGAAGGCGAGCGCGCGCTCGCATTCCTCGCGGAACACGCCGAGATAGGGCGTCGCATAGCCGATGCCGAGCAGCGACAGGCCGCGCACATTGTCGAAGCGCGCACGGATGGCGCGCCCGACCAGGCGGCGCGTCACCACGCCGAGGGGCTGGGCATAGAAACTGCGGAGGCCGGCGACGTCTGGATACATGCCCCATCTTATAGCGGGTGAATGACGCCTTGAAATCACCACCCTTTTAGGCCACATAAGCGGTGCATGCGGACGAGGTGTCCGTATCGGGGCCGCGTCGCTCGATGTCCGCTTCGGCTTGGAACCGGATCTGTTCAGGTTGACCTGACCGGGAATTCCGCTTCCAGACTCAAAGCCGCGGCAGTCTTCAGCCCCTGATCACCCAGAAACGCCGACGTCCCAGGCTACGCGGGGTGTCTCATCGCCCCCCGTGATTCGCGGTTCGCGCCCGATCTGTGCGCGCGGACGCAATCGCCCATGAAAGAACGTTACTTGACCCAATTCGCCGAACTCGGCCTTGCCGAGCCGATTCTGAAGGCTCTCGCGGAAGCGAACCACACCACCCCCACCCCGATCCAGCTCCAGGCCGTGCCGCAGGTTCTCGCCGGCCGCGACCTCATCGGCATCGCCCAGACGGGCACCGGCAAGACGGCCGCCTTCGCGCTGCCGATCCTGCAGCATCTCGTCACCAACCGTTTCCGCCCCGAGCGCCGCTCGGCCCGCGCGCTGGTGCTGAGCCCGACCCGCGAGCTCTCCGGCCAGATCCTCGAGAGCTTCCGGCTCTACGGCAAGCATGTGCGGCCCTCGACGGCGCTCGCCATCGGCGGCGTGCCGATCGGCCGGCAGGCGCGCGCGCTGGCCAATGGCGTCGACGTGCTGGTGGCCACGCCCGGCCGCCTCGTCGACCTGCTCGAGAACAACGCCGTGCGGCTCGACATGGTCGAGGTCCTCGTCCTCGACGAGGCCGACCAGATGCTCGACATGGGCTTCATCCACGCCATCCGCGCCATCGTCGCGCGGCTGCCGGCCAAGCGCCGCAACCTGTTCTTCTCCGCGACCATGCCGCGCGAGATCGAGAAGCTGGCCGATTCGCTGCTGACCAATCCCGTCCGCGTCGCGGTGACCCCGGTCGCCAAGACCGCCGACCGCGTCGAGCAGAAGGTGTTCTTCACCGACCGCTCCGGCAAGCCGAACCTGCTGGTCGAAGTGCTCTCCGAGCCGACGCTCGACCGCGCGCTGGTGTTCTCGCGCACCAAGCACGGCGCCGACCGCGTGGTGAAGGGCCTCTCGATGGCCGGCATCGCCGCCGAGGCGATCCACGGCAACAAGTCGCAGCCGCAGCGCGAACGTGCCCTGGCCGCTTTCCGGCAGGGTATCGTGAAGGTGCTGGTGGCGACCGACATCGCCGCGCGCGGCATCGACGTGCCGGGCGTCAGCCACGTCATCAATTACGACCTGCCGAACGTGCCGGAAAGCTATGTCCACCGCATCGGCCGCACCGCGCGCGCCGGCCGCGAGGGCATCGCCATCTCGCTGTGCGACAGCGAGGAGCGCGCCTTCCTGCGCGACATCGAGCGGCTGATCAAGATCACCATCCCGTCCGTCGACCGCCGTGGCGAAAGCCGCCGCGAGGGCGCGCCGCAGCTCGAGGGCTTCCGCCCGGAAGCCGGCCGTCCGCAGTCGCGCGACGTGCGCGGCCCGCGTGGTCCGCGCGAGGGCGAACGCGCCGCGCGTCCGTTCCAGCGCGGTCCGCAGGACGGCGCCCGCGACGGCTTCCGCAAGGATGGCCCGCGCCACGAAGGGCCGCGCCACGAGGGCGCCCGGCACGAGGGTGCACGTCATGAAGGTCCGGCCCGCGAGGGGCGTCGCCCGCCGCGGCGCAAGTCCTTCAACTCGGCCCCCTGATACGACCCATTCCGATGCGCCGGCCCCTCGATTCGGGGGCCGGCGCGCGGCTGAAGTGGTTTCCGCTGCCGCCGCGTAATATCTGCACGAGACAAATGCCGGCCGTCAGGGTATTTGCCTAGCGGCGAAGCCGGCGGCAGCCTGTACGAGGAGAGCCATTAATGGCGAAAGAGGAACTGCTCGAGTTCGACGGCACGGTGACGGAAGTCCTGCCCGATGGCAACTTCCGCGTGGTGCTCGACAATGAACACGAGATACTCGCCTATGCGGCGGGCAAGATGAAGAAGAACCGCATCCGTACCATCGTCGGCGACCGCGTCGTCGTCGAGATGTCGCCCTACGACCTTGAGCGCGGACGCATCAACTTCCGTCACAAGACCGGTGGCCCGACCCCGCCGATCGGCAGCGGCCAGCGTCGCCCGCCACCCGGCCGTCGCCGCTGACACGCCGGGCTGCGGCCCGGCGCGCATCGCGCCGTCATCTCCAATCGTGACACAGGGCCGGGCCATTCGCGCCGGCCTTTTCGCGTGAGCGGGCTCTCGTGGCGCGCGCGGCGCGACAGGCGGGCGCTGCGGGTGGGCGCTGCGGGTGGGCGTTCCGCCGGCCGCCGCTCAGACCGGCCAGGTCGCCTGGCGCCAGGCCGAATCCCAGAACATCCATTCGAGCTGCGTGGCCCGCTTGTAGACGGCGTGCATGCGCGCCAGCACGTCCGGCGAGGCGCCCGCCGCCGCACGGTCGGTGGTGGCGATCACCGCCCGCACCGCCTCGTGGAATTCCTCGCCGGCATAGGTGTCGATCCACGCGTCATAGGGATTGGGCCGCACCGCCCGGCCGAGAATGTCGCGGCCGATCTCGGCATAGATCCAGAAGCACGGCAGCAGCGCCGCCAGCACCACCGGATAGGGCTCCGAATAGGCGGCGGCGATGAGGAAGTTCGCGTAGTGGTGGCAGACCGGCGACATCTCGGTGCGCCCGAACGCCTCCGCGTCGATGCCGAACTGGTCGAAGAAGTCGGCGTGCAGCGAACGCTCCACCACCACGGCGACCTTGGCGGCTTCCGCGAACTGCACCAGCCCGTCCGGATCGTCCGCCTTGGCGGCGGCGACGGCGAGGCCGCGGCCGAAGGCGATGAGGTAATGCGCGTCCTGCACCATGTAGTGGCGGAAGCGCTCCGCCGAGAGCGTGCCGTCGGCCAGCGCGTCGTTGAACGGCATGGTGCGGATGGCCTCGAAGGTCGGCAGGTTCCGGCCCCAGGCCTGCACGCTGAAGGTCGAGCCGCTGAAACTCGTCGAATCGCTCACGGGCATTTCCTCCCAAAATGAAAAGGGCCGCTGGTGTCAGCGGCCCGGATCATAATCGCGTCGATGGGTACGTCGACTCAGTGCGTGCCGCGCGAGTCGGATTCGACGGCGGCCGCGGCCGACTTGAGCTGCTCGAGGAACTGCTGGCGGCTGGCGCGGGTGGCCTCGTCGCGGGCGTCCTCGACGTCCTCCTGCGCGTCCGTGATCATCTGCGCGAGATTCTCGGCGCGCAGTTCGGCGAGCGGGATGGCGGTTTCGGCCAGGATGGTCAATCCCTGCGGATTGGCCTCGGCGAAACCGCCGCGCACGAACAGCTTCTTCGGCGCGCCATCGCCCTTGATGGTCAGGATGCCGGGCTTCAGCGTCGACACGAAGGGCGAATGGCCGGCGAGGATGCCGAACTCGCCCTCGGCGCCCGGGACGACGACCTCGGTCACGGAGCCGGCGTAGACGAGGCGCTCGGGCGAGACGAGTTCGAACGGGAAGGTGGCCATGGATCCTCCAGGGGATGCGTCAGCTTGGGCGATCGCCGCCCCGCGCCGTCATCGGCGCCGGGCGGATGGGATCACGCCGCCTCGGCAGCCAGCTTCTTGCCCTTCTCGATCGCCTCGTCGATGGTGCCGACCATGTAGAAGGCCTGCTCCGGGAGGTGATCGTACTTGCCTTCCACCAGGCCCTTGAAGCCCTTGATGGTGTCGGCGAGGTCGACGAGCTTGCCCGGCGAGCCGGTGAAGACTTCGGCGACGTGGAAGGGCTGCGACAGGAAGCGCTCGATCTTGCGGGCGCGGGCGACGGTGAGCTTGTCCTCTTCCGAGAGCTCGTCCATGCCCAGGATCGCGATGATGTCCTGCAGCGACTTGTAGCGCTGCAGCGTCTGCTGCACCTGACGCGCCACATTGTAGTGCTCCTCGCCGATGATCAGCGGCGAGAGGATGCGCGAGGTCGAGTCGAGCGGATCGACCGCCGGGTAGATGCCCTTTTCGGCGATCGAGCGCGACAGCACGGTCGTCGCGTCGAGATGGGCGAAGGAGGCGGCCGGCGCCGGGTCGGTCAGGTCGTCGGCGGGCACGTAAATCGCCTGCACCGAGGTGATCGACCCCTTGGTCGTGGTGGTGATGCGCTCCTGCAGCGCGCCCATGTCGGTGGCCAGCGTCGGCTGATAGCCCACCGCCGAGGGAATGCGGCCGAGCAGCGCCGACACTTCCGAACCCGCCTGGGTGAAGCGGAAGATGTTGTCGACGAAGAACAGCACGTCCTGGCCCTGGTCGCGGAAGTGCTCGGCGACGGTGAGGCCGGTCAGCGCGACGCGGGCGCGGGCGCCCGGAGGCTCGTTCATCTGGCCGTAGACGAGGGCGCACTTGGAGCCGGCGGCGGAACCGTCGTGCTCGTGCGGATCCACGTTCACCTTGGATTCGATCATCTCGTGGTAGAGGTCGTTGCCCTCGCGGGTACGCTCGCCCACGCCGGCGAACACGGAATAGCCACCATGCGCCTTGGCGATGTTGTTGATCAGCTCCATGATCAGCACGGTCTTGCCGACGCCGGCGCCGCCGAACAGGCCGACCTTGCCGCCCTTGGAGTACGGCGCCAGCAGATCGACGACCTTGATGCCGGTGACGAGGATCTCGGCCTCGGTCGACTGATCGGCATAGGAGGGAGCCGGCTGGTGGATGCCGCGGGTGGAATCGCCGATGATCGGGCCCAGCTCGTCGACCGGCTCGCCGATGACGTTCATGATGCGGCCGAGGCAGGCCTCGCCGACCGGCACGGAGATCGCGCCGCCGGTGTCCTTCACCTCGGTGCCGCGGACCAGACCTTCGGTCGAGTCCATGGCGATGGTGCGCACGGTGTTCTCGCCGAGATGCTGGGCGACCTCGAGCACGAGGCGGTTGCCCTGATTCGTGGTCTCCAGCGCGTTCAGGATCTCCGGGAGGTGATCCTCGAACTGCACGTCCACGACGGCGCCGATGACCTGTGTGATGCGTCCGACATTAGCCATGTTCGTCGTCCTTCCGGGTCCTGCCTCACAGCGCCTCGGCGCCGGAAATGATCTCGATAAGTTCCTTCGTGATCATCGCCTGACGGGTGCGGTTGTAGGTCAAAGTCTGCTTCTTGATCATGTCACCCGCGTTGCGGGTGGCGTTGTCCATCGCGCTCATGCGCGCGCCCTGCTCGGACGCGCCGTTCTCGAGCAGCGCCTTGAAGACCTGCACCGCGAGATTGCGCGGCAGCAGGTCGGCGAGGATTTCGGCCTCGCCCGGCTCATATTCATAGATCGCTTCGGCGCCCTTCGCGGCTTCGGCCGGGGCGGCGAAAGTGGCGGGGATCAGCTGCTGCGCGGTCGGCACCTGCGAGATCACCGAGTGGAAGCGGCTGAAGAACTGGGTCGCGACGTCGAATTCGCCGGCGGCGAACATGGCGCCGATCTTGTCGGCGATCTTCTGCGCGTCGGCGAAGGTCACGCCCTTGTTCGCGCGCAGCTCGACGACATCGACGATCTGCTTCTCGAACTGCCGGCGCAGCGCCTCGTGGCCCTTGCGGCCGACGCAGAAGATCTTGACCGTCTTGCCCTGGCCCATCAGCGCCGCGGCGCGCTCGCGGGTGAGGCGGATGATCGACGAGTTGAAGGCGCCGCACAGGCCGCGCTCGGCGGTCAGCACGAGCAGGAGATGCGTCTCGTCCCGGCCGGTGCCGGTCAGCAGCAGCGGCGCGTCCGGCCCGCCGGAGATCGCCCCGGCGATGTTGCCGAGCACGCTTTCCATGCGCTGGGCATAGGGGCGCGCGGCCTCGGCGGCCTGCTGGGCGCGCCGCAGCTTGGCGGCGGCGACCATCTGCATCGCCTTGGTGATCTTCTGCGTCGCCTTCACCGAAGCGATGCGATTGCGCAGATCCTTAAGGCTGGCCATCTAACTTGGACTCCCGTGCCCGGATGCTCGGCTCTGTCGCTCAGGCGAAGGTCTTCGCGAAGGCGTCGAGCGCCTTGACGAGCTTCTCGGTGGTGTCCTTGGACAGTTCCTTCGAGGTGCGGATGGCCTCGAGGATGTCCGCGTGCTTGGAGCGCAGGAACAGCAGCAGACCCGCCTCGAACTCGCGGACCTTGGAGACCGGCAGCACGTCGAGATAGCCGTTGGTGCCGGCGTAGATCACCACCACCTGCTCCTCGACCTTCAGCGGCGAGAACTGCGACTGCTTGAGCAGCTCGGTCAGGCGCGCGCCGCGGTTGAGCAGCTTCTGCGTCGAGGCGTCGAGGTCCGAGCCGAACTGCGCGAAGGCGGCGAGCTCGCGGTACTGGGCGAGCTCGCCCTTGATCTTGCCGGCGACCTGCTTCATCGCCTTGATCTGCGCCGAGGAGCCGACGCGCGACACCGAGAGGCCGACGTTCACCGCCGGGCGGATGCCCTGGAAGAACAGGTCGGACTCGAGGAAGATCTGGCCGTCGGTGATCGAGATCACGTTGGTCGGGATGTAGGCCGACACGTCGTTGGCCTGGGTCTCGATGACCGGAAGCGCGGTCAGCGAACCGGCGCCGTTCTCGTCATTGAGCTTGGCGGCGCGCTCGAGCAGGCGCGAGTGGAGATAGAACACGTCGCCCGGATACGCCTCGCGGCCCGGCGGGCGGCGCAGCAGCAGCGACATCTGGCGGTACGCCACGGCCTGCTTGGACAGGTCGTCATGGATGATGAGGGCGTGCATGCCGTTGTCGCGGAAGAACTCGCCCATGGCGGTGCCGGCGAACGGCGCCAGGAACTGCATCGGAGCGGCGTCCGAGGCGGTGGCGGCGACGATGATGGAATATTCCAGCGCGCCCTGCTCTTCCAGCACCTTCACGAACTGGGCGACGGTCGAACGCTTCTGGCCCACCGCGACATACACGCAGTAGAGCTTGGCCTTCTCGTCCGTGCCCTGGTTGATGGGCTTCTGGTTGAGGATGGAGTCGAGCGCGATCGCGGTCTTGCCGGTCTGACGGTCGCCGATGATCAGCTCGCGCTGGCCACGGCCGATCGGGATCAGCGCGTCGATGGCCTTGAGGCCGGTCTGCATCGGCTCGTGCACCGACTTGCGCGGGATGATGCCCGGCGCCTTCACGTCGACGCGGCGGCGCTCGGTGAACTCGATCGGGCCCTTGCCGTCGATCGGGTTGCCGAGGGCGTCGACGACGCGGCCGAGCAGGCCCTTGCCGACGGGAACGTCGACGATGGCGCCGGTGCGCTTGACGGTCTGGCCCTCCATGATCTCGCGGTCGGAACCGAAGATCACGACGCCGACATTGTCGATTTCGAGGTTCAGCGCCATGCCGCGCGTGCCGTTCTCGAACTCGACCATCTCGCCCGCCTGGACGTTGTCGAGACCGTAGATACGGGCGATGCCGTCACCGACGGACAGAACCTGACCGACCTCGGAGACTTCGGCTTCCTGGCCGAAATTCTTGATCTGCTCCTTGAGGATCGCGGAAATTTCTGCGGCGCGGATATCCATCAGCGAACCTCTTTCATCGCATAGCGGATCGAATTGAGCTTGGTCTTGAGCGAGGCATCGACGAGCTTCGAGCCGACCTTGACCTTAAGGCCGCCGAGCAGCGAGGGGTCGACCTCGACGGCGAGCTTGACGTCCTTGCCGGTCAGCGTGTCGAGCGACTGCTTCAGCGTGGCGGCGTGGGCATCCGAGAGCGGCTGCGCGACGGTGACTTCCGCCGTCACTTCGCCACGGTAGGCGGCGACCAGCGCGTCGAAGCCGCGGATGACCGACTCGACCGCGAACAGCCGGCGATTGGCCGCCACGGTCTTGAAGAAATTGCCGGCGAGACCGCCGATCCCGGCCTTGTCGAGGAGGGCGGCAACCGCCCGCTCCTGTTCCTCGGACGAGAAGGCCGGGCTGCGCACCAGACGCTTGAGGTCGTCGCTCTCGGCGATCATGGCGCTGAACCTGGCGAGGTCCGCCTTCACCGCATCGACGGAACCGGCATCGCAGGCAAGCTCGAAGAGCGCCTTCGCGTAGCGTCCCGCCACTCCGGATACGTAGGTCTCGGCCACAGTGCCTCTCTCGGGGCTTGTCCGGAGCGATGTCCGCCAGGAGCGGGACGCCGGCTTCCGGACTGGAAGGGTTCAAACTCAAGGCGGCGTAGGAGTTTCCCTTACCCTCCCTTGAGGTCGGCGGTTCCCTAACACGGCTCCGGGCGTGCTGCAACACGAGGACGTGAGGGATTCAGGGGGGCAAATGACGTAGCGGCCCCGTAACCGCCTGCGACACCTGCCATCACGCCGCTGCAAGGCTTTGCGCGCCCTGCGGCGCATTGCTGCACCGACCGGCCGATGGACCGCGCGCGGAGGTTTTCCACGCCTGCGCGAGGATGTCGCGCCTGCTGGCATACCAGAGGCGCGCCGCGCCGGTCGCGCGTCGTCGCACCTCAGTCGCGTGCCACGCGCAGCGCCGCCGCCGCCGCGATCGGGCCGAGCACCATCGCCGCCAGCGACAGGCCGAGCAGGATGCGGAACGGCGTGCCGAACGGCACCGTGCCGCCGAGTGCCGTGCCGGTCGCCGCCACCGCGAAGATCAGCACCGGAATGGTGAGCGGCATCACCAGCACCGCGACCAGCAGCCCGCCGCGCCGGAAGGCGGCGGCGAAGGCGGCGCCGATGAGGCCGAGAAAGGTGATCGCCGGCGTGCCGACCAGCAGGGTCAGCGTCAGCGCGCCGATCGAGGCGGGCTCCAGGTTGAGCAGCAGCGACAGCACCGGCGCGGCGATCACCAGCGGCAGGCCGGTGGCGATCCAGTGCGCCAGCCCCTTGGCCGCGGCGATCAGCTCCAGCGGCAGCGCGAGCATGGCGAGCACGTCGAGCGAGCCGTCCTCGGCATCGGCGGCGAACAGCCGGTCGAGGCCGATCAGCGAGGCCAGCAGCGCGCCGATCCACAGGATCGCCGGGCCGATGCGCGCCAGCAGCGCGAGGTCCGGACCGATGGCGAAGGGCGTGACCACCACCACGGCGAGGAAGAACACCACGCCGAGCCCCGCCCCGCCGCCGGCGCGCAGGGCGAGCTTCAGGTCGCGCGCGAGAAGAGCAAGGAAGGCGCGGCTCATGCGATCTCCGGCAGCGAGGACAATGGCCGGGCGGGACGCCAGGCGCCGAGGTCGAGCGCGTCGCCCGCGCCCAGATCGAGCGGGGCATGCGTCGCGGCGACGATGAGGCCGCCATTTGCCAGATGCGCACGCGCCAGCTCGGCGAATCGGGCCTGCGCGGCGGTGTCGAGCGCCGTGGTCGGCTCGTCGAGCAGCCAGAGGGGGCGCTCGGCGACCAGCAGGCGGGCCAGGGCGAGACGCCGCTTCTGCCCGGCCGAGAGCACCGCCACCGGCAGCCGGCCGAGGCCGCCGAGGCCGACCGCGTCCATCGCCGCCGCGACGGACAGCCCCGGCCGGCCGAGCATGTCGCGCCAGAAGGCGAGGTTCTCCTCGGCGCTCAGCGACGCCTTGTGCGCGTCGAGATGACCGAGATAGTGCACCTCCTCGGCGAAATCCTCGGGCTCGGCCGCGCCCTCCAGCCGCATCCGCCCGGCGGCCGGCCGCGAAAGCCCGGCCAGCAGCCGCAGCAGCGAGGATTTGCCGGTCCCGTTGGGGCCGGTGACGATGAGCGCCCGCCCGGCCTGGAGCGTGAATCCGAGCCCCTCGAACAGCAGCCGCACGCCGCGCCGGCAGGCCAGTTCCTCGACCACGAGACGCATCACGACGTCCACCGCTTACCGCCGCCGACGCAACGCACAAATTTCCGATGCATCGCGTCAAGCCCTCTAGGATCGGAGTTTGAAATGGCTCTATATAGAATTCTGAACGATGCGCCCCGTGCCGCGACCGGGCCCCGCGAGCTATAGCCCGCCAGCCCTCCTCCCTCCAAGGCCAAGCGCATCCTTGCCACATCGTTAGCGGGGATCAGTCAGCCGTGACGTCGCTCGACAGCTTCAAAAGCCGGAAAACCCTCACCGCCGGGAACAAGACCTACGTCTATTACAGTCTGCCGGAGGCCGAGAAGAACGGCCTCGACGGCGTCTCGGCCCTGCCCTTCTCCATGAAGGTCCTGCTGGAGAACCTGCTGCGATTCGAGGACGGGCGCTCCGTCACCAAGCAGGACATCATCTCGGTCAAGGACTGGCTGATCAACCGCGGCAAGGTCGAGAACGAGATCGCCTACCGGCCGGCGCGCGTGCTGATGCAGGACTTCACCGGCGTTCCCGCCGTGGTCGACCTCGCCGCCATGCGCGACGCCATGGTGCATCTGGGCGGCGACCCCAAGCGCATCAACCCGCTGGTGCCGGTCGACCTCGTCATCGACCATTCGGTGATCGTGAACTTCTTCGGCGACAACGCCGCCTTCGGCAAGAATGTCGACGAGGAATACAAGCAGAACCAGGAGCGCTACCGCTTCCTGAAATGGGGCCAGTCGGCCTTCGACAATTTCCGCGTCGTGCCGCCCGGCACCGGCATCTGCCACCAGGTGAACCTCGAATATCTGGCGCAGACCGTGTGGACCAAGGACGAGGATGGCGTCACCGTCGCCTATCCCGACACCTGCGTCGGCACCGACAGCCACACCACCATGATCAACGGCCTCGGCGTGCTGGGCTGGGGCGTGGGCGGCATCGAGGCGGAGGCGGCCATGCTCGGCCAGCCGGTCTCCATGCTCATTCCCGAGGTGATCGGCTTCAAGCTGACCGGCGAGCTGAAGGAAGGCATCACCGCCACCGACCTCGTGCTCACCGTCACCCAGATGCTGCGCAAGAAGGGCGTGGTCGGCAAGTTCGTCGAGTTCTTCGGCCCCGGCCTCGACCATCTCACCCTCGCCGACCGCGCCACCATCGGCAACATGGCGCCCGAATATGGCGCGACCTGCGGCTTCTTCCCGGTCGACGGCGAGACCATCGCCTATCTCGACGAGACCGGCCGCACGGATGACCGCATCGCGCTGGTGGAGGCCTATTCCAAGGCGCAGGGCCTGTGGCGCGAGGCCGGCACGCCGGACCCGGTGTTCACCGACGTCCTCGAACTCGACATCTCCACCGTGCTGCCCTCGCTCGCCGGCCCCAAGCGCCCGCAGGACCGCGTGCTGCTCTCCGGCACCAAGCAGGGCTTCCTCGCCGCGCTGGAAGGCGAGTTCAAGAAGGCCGGCGAGACCGCCAAGCGCGTGCCGGTGGCCGGCACCGACTATGATCTCGGCCATGGCGACGTCACCATCGCCGCCATCACCTCCTGCACCAACACCTCCAATCCCAGCGTGCTGATCGCCGCCGGCCTGCTGGCCCGCAACGCGGTCGCCAAGGGGCTGAAGTCGAAGCCGTGGGTGAAGACCTCGCTGGCGCCCGGCTCGCAGGTGGTGGAAGGCTATCTCAACGCCGCCGGCCTGCAGAAGGACCTCGACGCGCTCGGCTTCAACCTGGTCGGCTTCGGCTGCACCACCTGCATCGGCAATTCCGGCCCGCTGCCGGAGCCGATCTCGGAAGCCATCAACAAGAACGACCTCATCGCCGGTGCCGTCATCTCCGGCAACCGCAATTTCGAGGGCCGGGTGAACCCGGACGTGAAGGCGAACTACCTCGCCTCGCCGCCGCTGGTCGTCGCCTACGCCATCGCCGGCTCGCTGCAGATCGACCTCACCACCGAGCCGCTCGGCATCGGCTCGGACGGCACGCCGGTCTATCTCAAGGACGTGTGGCCGACCAACCGCGAGATCGCCACCTTCATCCGCGAGAACGTCACCAAGAAGATGTTCCAGGAGAAGTACTCCGACGTCTTCAAGGGCGACGAGAACTGGCAGAAGATCGCCATCCCGCTCGGCGAGACCTATGCCTGGGACGACCGCTCCACCTATGTGCAGAACCCGCCCTATTTCGAGGGCATGGCGATGGAGCCGGAGCCCGTCACCGACATCATCAAGGCGCGGGTCATGGGCCTGTTCCTCGATTCCATCACCACCGACCACATCTCGCCCGCCGGCTCGATCAAGGAAGCCAGCCCCGCCGGCGTCTACCTGCGCGACCATCAGGTCCGCCCGGCGGACTTCAACCAGTACGGCACGCGGCGCGGCAATCATCAGATCATGATGCGCGGCACCTTCGCCAATATCCGCATCAAGAACCAGATGCTGGCCGGCAAGGAAGGCGGCTTCACCCGCCACTGGCCGGACGGCGCCGAGATGCCGATCTACGATGCCGCCATGCTCTACCGTCAGGAAGGCGTGCCCACCGTCGTCTTCGCCGGCAAGGAATACGGCACCGGCTCCTCGCGCGACTGGGCGGCCAAGGGCACGGCGCTGCTCGGCATCCGCGCCGTCATCGCCCAGAGCTTCGAGCGCATCCACCGCTCGAACCTGGTCGGCATGGGCGTGGTGCCGCTGGTGTTCCAGAACGACGAATCCTGGCAGTCGCTGGGCATCAAGGGCGATGAGATCGTCACCCTCCGGGGCATCGAGGGCGACCTCAAGCCGCGCCAGACGCTGGTCGCCGAGATCACCTTCGCCGACGGCACCGTGAAGAACGTCCCGCTCACCTGCCGCATCGATACGCTCGACGAGCTGGACTACTTCCGCAACGGCGGCATCCTGCCCTACGTGCTGCGCAACCTCGCGGCCTGATCGACGACAGGAAGGGCCGGCGCGGGATATCCGACCCCGCGCCGGCCCTTTTCCGTCCTGCGCCTCTCTCCGCGACCTCTTCCGCCGGCGGCTTCCCGGCGGCAGCTTCCTGCGGCCTGGCGGCGACACCCCGCCCGCACCGGCCCCGCGACACCCGAATGTGACTGGCAGCGGCGCCTGCCACGTCCTATTGCCTAGGGTGGATCCGGTCGGTCGAGACCTGCCCGGAGATCCTTCCCGGAGCCAAGCGACAGGGTCCGCCGATATCCGGAACGGCCCGTGTCGCACCATTGAGCTCGCGCCCAAGGACGACCTGCTCGATATGTCCGTTACCGTCGCACACCCCGCCTTCCGCATGCCCGAACACACCGCCGGCGCCTGTCGCGACCGGTTTTCACGGATCGGCTTCGTGCTGCTGGCGCTGGTGCTCGTGCTGCCGGCAGCGGCGCGGGCCGAGGAGGCGCCGGCGGAGGCGATCAAGCCGGTGACGGCGCCGCGGGCGATGGTCGAGCTGTTCACCAGCCAGGGCTGCTCCGCCTGCCCGCCGGCCGACAAGCTGCTCGCCGAGATGGCCGAGCGACCGGACGTGATCGCCCTCACCCTCGCGGTCGATTACTGGGACTATCTCGGCTGGAAGGACACGCTGGCCAAGCACGGCCATTCGCTGCGCCAGAAGGCCTATGCCCACATGCGCGGCGACAGCAAGATGTTCACGCCGCAGGCGGTGGTGAACGGCCACGTCATGGCCATCGGCTCCGATCGCTCGACGCTGGAGCGCACCTTGTCGACCATCGCCCGGCCCGCCGTGCCGATCACGGTCGAGACGGCGAAGGACCGCATCACGGTCAAGATCGACGCCGCCCCGGGATCGGGCGAGGTCTGGCTGTGCCCGGTCATCAGCCGCATGGAGGTCGAGATCGGCCGGGGCGAGAACGAGGGCGCCAGCATGACCTACCACAATGTGGTGCGCGGCTGGACCAAGCTCGGCGACTGGAACGGCAGCGCCGCGCGTTTTGAAACCATCCTGCCCCGCCCGCCCGGCGATGCGACCGACGCGGTCGTCGTCTTCGTGCAGTCCGGCTCCGCGACCGAGCCCGGCGCCATATTGGGCGCCTCCCTGCAGCCGCTGCACTGATTCCCACCGAGCCTGCCGACGGACCGGTGCGGGGCCGCGAGGCCAATCCGCGCCGCGCCGTGCCGTGCCCTCGGGCGTCGCCGTGGCGCGGACAAAGAAAAAGGGCCGGCGACATGGCCGGCCCTGAAGAGCAATTCGGGGATTGAACCTAGAACATAACGTCAGGCCGGTCCGCGAGCACCGCGGGGGGCTGGGGGGCTGGGAAACCGATGCGCCACGCGAACCGGCCCAACGCTATGAGGGATAGATTGGTGGCGCCGGGCGGCATCGCAACGGCCGAATTCGGGCGGCGATGTGTTTTCGGTTAACGAGCGCGTGAACGCCGCCGGATACCCCATGAATGCGAAAGGCGCTTGAAGGCGCCCGCCGGCCGGTGGATCATGACAGGCACATGACGACGTCGGACCGGCCGTCCGGGAGAGCCGGGCCGGCCAAGCCGGAGGAGCCGCGTGGCGGAAATCGACCCCATAGCCTTGCCGGTCGGCACGCGTGGCGCCCTCGTCACCTTCGACCGGCGCGAGCTCGACCGCATCCTCGACCTCTACGGCCGCATGGTGGCGCTCGGCGAATGGCGCGACTACGCCATCGACTTCACCCGCGACAGGGCGATCTTCTCGATCTTCCGGCGCGCCGCCGAAGTGCCGATCTACCGCGTCGAGAAGGATCCGCGCCTCGCCCGCCGGCAGGGCGCCTACACCGTCGTGTCGCAGACCGGCCTCATCCTCAAGCGCGGCCATGAGCTTCAACGCGTCCTCGCGGTGCTGGAAAAGCCGCTGCGCGCCGTCAACTGACCACCCCGTCCCCTGTCCCCGGAGATCCGAATGCGCAGCCTGACCGTCGCCGCCACCCAGATGAGCTGCGACTGGAATATCGAGGGCAACATCGCCCGCGCCGAGGCGCTGGTGCGCGAGGCCGCCGGGCGCGGCGCGACGCTCATCCTGCTGCAGGAACTGTTCGAAACCCCCTATTTCTGCCAGGACCAGCTCTACGAGTTCCTCGAACTCGCCAGACCCTTCGAGGGCAACCGGCTGATCGCCCATTTCGCGAAACTCGCGAAGGAACTGGGCGTGGTGCTGCCGATCAGCTTCTTCGAGCGCGCCGGCCAGGCCGCCTTCAACAGCCTCGCCATGGTGGACGCGGACGGCTCGGTGCTCGGGCTCTACCGCAAGAGCCACATACCGGACGGGCCGGGCTACACCGAGAAGTTCTACTTCTCGCCGGGCGACACCGGCTTCCGCGTCTGGGACACGGCGGTCGGGCGCATCGGCGTCGGCATCTGCTGGGACCAGTGGTTCCCCGAATGCGCGCGCACCATGGCGCTGCTCGGCGCCGAAGTGCTGCTCTACCCCACCGCCATCGGCTCCGAGCCGCACGACAGCGGCCTCGATTCGTCGGGCCACTGGCAGCGCGTGATGCAGGGCCATGCCGGGGCCAACCTGACGCCGCTGATCGCCTCCAACCGCATCGGCCGGGAAGAGGGCCGCAACGGCACCGCCATCACCTTCTACGGCTCTTCCTTCATCGCCGGGCCGACCGGCGAGAAGCTGGCCGAGGCCGGGCGCGAGGAGGAGGCGGTGCTCACCGCCACCTTCGACCTCGACGGCATTGCCCGCCAGCGCCACAGCTGGGGCGTGTTCCGCGACCGGCGGCCGGAACTCTACGGGCCGCTGCTCTCCCTCGACGGGCGCGCGCCGACGCGCGCGATCGGGTGATCGGCATGAGCCAGACCCTCACCACCCTGCCCGCCGCCGACGGCTTCCGCATGCCGGCCGAATGGGAGCCGCATGCCGGCACCTGGATGATCTGGCCGGAGCGGCCGGACAATTGGCGCGAGGGCGCGCTGCCGGCGCAGGACGCCTTCGTCGCCGTGGCGAGCGCCATCGCCCGCTTCGAGCCGGTCACCATGCTCGCCACCGCCCGGCAATGGCGCAATGCGCGCGCGATGCTGCCGCCCTCGGTGCGGGTGGTCGAGGCGTCCTCGGACGATTCCTGGTGCCGCGACAGCGGCGCCACCTTCGTCACCGACGGCGCCGGACGGCTGCGCGGCGTCGACTGGGACTTCAACGCCTGGGGCGGGCTCTACGCCCCCTGCGACCAGGACCGGCTCATCGCCGCCAAGATGTTGGAGATCGAGCGCGCCCCGCGCTACGCCGCCCCGCTGGTGCTGGAGGGCGGCTCGATCCATGTCGATGGCGAGGGCACGGTGCTGACCACCGAGGAATGCCTGCTCAACCCCAACCGCAACCCCGACCTCACGCGCGAGGAGATCGAGCAGCACCTCAGGGACCATCTCGGCGTCTCGCGCGTGCTGTGGCTCGGCGCCGGCCTAGTCGACGACGAGACCTCCGGCCATATCGACAACCTCGCCTGCTTCGTGCGCCCCGGCGTGGTGGCGCTGACCTGGTGCGAGGACCCGCTCGATCCGCAATACGCCATCTCCCGGGATGCCCATGAGCGCCTGTCGAAGATGACCGACGCGCGCGGGCGCTCCATCGAGATCGTCAAGCTGCCGCTGCCGGGTCCGCTGTTCCGCACGATGGAGGAGGCCATCGACGCCGGGCCGGGCTCGGGCACCATGTCGCGCGGCAATGGCGAGCGGCTCGGCGCCTCCTACGCCAATTTCTACATCGGCAACGGGCACGTGCTGATGCCGCTGCTCGATCCCGCGCATGACGAGACCGCCCGCGCCATCCTCGCCCGGCTGTTCCCGGACCGCGAGGTGGTCGGCGTGCCGACGCACGAGATCATCCTCGGCGGCGGCAACATCCACTGCATCACCCAGCAGCAGCCCCTCGGCACGCCGGGCTGAGCGGGCGGCATCGTCATCCCGTTCGCCGTCATCCCGGCCGAGCGCCGCGAAAGCCGGGATCGCGGCGAGGGGACGGGGCCAACCTCGCGCACCGTCATCCTGAGGTGCCCGGCCGTCGGCCGGGCCTCGAAGGAGGCTCAAGGTACGCGAGGCGCATCCTTCGAGGCGCGCTCCGCGCGCACCTCGGGATGGCGGTGCGCCGATCGGACACTCACCGCTTCACCAGGCCGAGCCGGATCAGGCTCTCGGCGGTGGCGAGAACCGCCGCCTCGGCGGAGCGCGGCGCCCAGCCGAGCCGGCGCATCGCCTTGTCGGCGCAGGCATCGCGCCGCACCCCCAGGCGCGGCGCCGCCAGCCGTGCCATCGGCAGGGCGAGGGCGGCGAGGCGCACCGCGAGGTCCGGCAGCTCGAAGCGCGGCGCCCGCCGCGCCGCCGGGCCGAGCCGGGCGCGCAGCGTCTGCGCCATCCAGTGGAGCGAGACCGCGTCGCCGGCGGTGGCGAGGAAGCGCTCGCCGGCCGCCGCCGGCGCCGTCATCGCCCTGAGATGCAGGTCGGCGACGTCGCGCACATCGACGAGGCCGAGAAAGATGCGCGGCGTGGCCGGCACGGCGCCGTCGAGCAGCGCCCGTATCAGGTCCAGCGAGGCCGACATGTCCGGCCCCAGCGCCGGGCCCAGCACGACGACCGGGTTGACGCTCGTCAGCTCCATGCCGCCGCCCTCGCGGGCGACGAACTCCCACGCCGCCTGCTCGGCCAGCGTCTTGGAGCGCGTATAGGCGTCGACATCGGCACCGGCCGGGTCGGTCCAGTCGCTCTCGTCATAGCGCCCGGCGCGCGGCGCGTACCCGTAGCCGACCGCCGCGAAGGAGGAGGTGACGACGACCCGCCGGGCGCCACCCGCCCGCGCCGCCCGCAGCACCCGCAGCGTGCCCTCGCGCGCGGTGCGGATCAGTTCGCCCTCCTTCGCCGCGGCCATGCCGGCCGGCAGGGGGGAGGCGACGTGCAGGACGTAGTCGCAGCCGGCGGCGGCCGGCGTCCAGCCGTCATCGTCGAGGAGATCGGCGGTGTGGAAGTCCACCGTCGCGCCGGGTGCCGCGCCGCCCGCCGCCAGCATCGCCCGCACCTGTCCCGCCCGCGCCGGGTCGCGCAGCGTGGCGCGCACCGCGTGGCCCTCGGCGAGCAGCCGCAGGATGAGATGGACGGCGATGAAGCCCGAACCGCCGGTAACGAGAACCTTCGCCACGATCGTCTCCCTGTCGGGTGCCGCGCACGGCACCATTATCCCCCGGCGGCCCCGGTCGGCTCCGGTCGCCCCCCTAGGATCGCGCCGCGGCGAGCGCCTTGCGGATCTGCGCGACCAGTTCGGGAACGATCAGCCCGACGCCGGCGCTGGAGAGGTGGTCGTCGTCGAAATACAGCGCCACCTCGCCCTCGGCGTTGCGGCAGCGCCCGGCGGCGCAGAGGATCTCGTGCGGGCGCATCTTGAACACGCCGGGATGCTCGATCGCCTCGAAAGCGGCGAGCACATTGGCGTTGCGGGCGCGAAACGCCTCGTAGGAGGTCGACAGCGGCCCGGCATCGCCCTCCCCGTTCAGCGCCATCCGGGCGGCCCGCTGCGGCACGTTCCAGCCGGCCTCCGGAATGGGATAGACGAGGACGACGTTGATCTCGTCCGCGATCGCCTCGACGCCGGGCCGGAGCGCCGCCAGCACGCGCTGGTGCCGGTCGCCGGTCGCCTGCTTCACCGCATCGAGAACGTCGAGGCGCGTATCCGTGCCGGTCTCCACGCCACCCTCGCCATTGTCGAAACGCGAGCCCTCGACATAGGAGGCAAAGCGCGAGGTGATGACCACCGTCTTCGTGCCGTGCGTGCGGGCGAAATCCAGCATCGCGCGATTATAGGCGTCGCAGGCATGCCACCGGGTCCGGTCGGCGCGGTAGAAGCCCGGCAGGCCGATGCACCCGACATAGGAGGCGGCATAGGAGGAGATGCCCGCGCGCCGCAGTTCCTCCTGCACGCCATGCGTGATGGCGGCGGAATGGCTGTCGCCGATGAGCACGACCTCCGCCCGCCCGTCGATCATGTAGCCGGTGCAGCCGGCCACCGGCTGCGCCCGCAGGGGCTTGAACTCGTTGAAATTGCAGGCACCGCCTCCGCCGTGCTGCTGCCACTCGCTCTCGACGCGCAGCAGCGCCTGCACCTTCTCCGGCAGCCGGAACGGCGCCCCGTCCTGGAGAGAGCCGAAGGCGCCGAAGCCGAGGAACAGCACGGATACCGCCGCCGCGCCGGCGAACAGCTCGCGCCGCGACAGCCGCCGGGCGAAGCTGCCGGCACGGAACGGGCGCTCGACGAAGCGCCAGGTGAGATAGGCCAGCCCGAGCGAGGCCAGCGCGAGCCCGAGCATCAGCCCGGGCCCCGGCGCGTCGAGGCTGCGCAGGCGGGCGAAGGCGAAGAGCGGCTGGTGCCAGAGATAGGCGCTGTAGCTGATCAGCCCGAGGCCGACGAAGGGCCGCGCCGCCAGCACCCGGCCGGCCGGGGTCGAGGGCGCGGCGAACAGGATGATCAGCGCGGCGCCGCCCACCGGCACGAGGGCGTAGAGCGAGGGAAACGGCATCGTCCCGTCAAAGCCGAAGACCGCGAAGACAACCAGCCCCAGTCCCAGCAGCGACAGCGCGGCATTGGGCCGGGGCGCCCGCTCGCGCATGAGAAGGGCGCAGATCGCGCCCGCCCCGAGTTCCCAGGCGCGGGCGTGCAGCAGGTAGAAATTCGCCTCCGGATGGTTGCGCCAGCCATGCTCGGCCAGCAGCAGGCTGCCGAGCGAGAGCGCGGCGATGCCGGCCAGCACGCCCCGGCGCCCGAAGCGCCAGAGCCCGAGCAGCAGCAGCGGGAACAGGATGTAGAACTGTTCCTCGACCGCCAGGCTCCAGGTGTGCAGCAGCGGTTTGTACTCGGCCGCGGCGGCGAAATAGCCGGCCTCCTGCCAGAACAGGATGTTGGAGGCGAACAGCGCCACCGCCCCCACCGACAGCGCGAAGCTCTCGAACTGCGCCGGGAACATCCAGATCCAGGCGAAGGGGATGCAGGCCGCCACCACCACGAACAGCGCCGGCAGGATGCGGCGGGCGCGCCGCTCGTAGAAGCGGGCGATGGAAAACGTGCCGGTGTCCATCTCCGCCGCGAGGAGGGTGGTGATGAGATAGCCGCTGATGACGAAGAACACGTCGACGCCGACGAAACCGCCGGAGAACGCGCCGAAACCCGCATGGAACAGGATGACGGGAACAACCGCGACGGCCCTGAGGCCGTCGATCTCGGGCCTGTACTTCATGAAGGAGGAAATCCGGCGACACGCTTACCGGACCTTATGGCGCCACCGCTCCCGCGCCAAGCGCCGCAGGCCGCAAACCGGGTCCGCGCGCCGCTAGTCCGCCTGTGTGGCGGCCGGGGTGCCGGCCGGGGTGGCAGCGTCGAGCATCTTGATGGCGGCGCAGGCCGCGCCGAAGCCGTTGTCGATGTTCACGGCGACGACGCCCGGCGCGCAGCTCGCCAGCGCCGAGGAGAGCGCCGCCCTGCCGCCCTCGGCTACTCCATAGCCGACTGAACTCGGCACGGCGATCACCGGCGCCGATACGAGGCCGCCGAGCACGCTGAACAGCGCGCCCTCCATGCCGGCCACCGCGATCACCACCCGGCAGGCACGGATCTCCTCGATCCGCGCCATCAGCCGCCACAGCCCGGCGACGCCGACATCGGCGACCAGCAGCGCCTCGTGACCGCAGAAGGCCAGCGTGCGTTCGGCCTCGCGGGCGACCGGCAGGTCGGAGGTGCCGGCCGCGACCACCGCCACGCCCCCCGCCACCAGCGGCACCCCGCCGCCGAGCACGGCGGTGCGCGAGGCGGCGTCGTAGTCGAGCCCGGCGCTGGCCTCGGCATCTAGCGCTTCGAAGGTCGGGCCCTCCAGCCGTGTCAGCAGAAGGCGTGCGCCGCGCCGACGGGCCTCGGCGAGAATGGCGGCGAGCTGGTCCGGCGTCTTGGCGCTGCACAGCACCGCTTCGGGCACCCCGGCGCGGGCCGCGCGCTGCCAGTCGAAGGTGAATTCCATCGCTCAGGTCCTGACGAACATCGCGCCGCGGCGGTAGGGCCGCGCACCGGCATAGACCCGCGCCGCGCCGGCGCACAGTTCCGCCATCGCCGCCTCGACCGCCGGCGCCCGCGCCATCGCGTCCTCGCCGAGTTCCACGACGACGCCCTCATGGGTGATGCGGCAGCGCAGGGTGCCGCCGCCGGTCAGCGCGGCGAGGCGCCGCTCGGCCATCTCGACGAAGGCGAGGTCGCCGGCGTCGATGGCGATCCCCGTCTCGACCCGGCTGGCGAGGCAGGGCTGCGCCGGCAGCTCGGCGACGTCCGCGAGGCCGAGCCCACGCGCCAGCGCGCGCACGTCCGGCTTGGCCAGTCGCGCCTCGATCAGCGGATGCACGACGCGGCGCTCGGCGGCGGCGATCAGTCCGGGCCGGTAGTCGCCGAGATCGTCGAGATTGGCGCCCGAGGCGATCGGCCGCCCGGTCAGCGCGGCGATGCGGTCATAGAGATTGGTCTTGCAGAAATAGCAGCGGTCGACGGGGTTGTCGCGATAGCGCGCATCCCCGAACTCGCCCGATCCGGTGACCACGAGCTCCCAGCCCTCCGCCGCCGCGTGGCGGCGCACCCGCGCCGTCGCGTCCGCCGGCACGGCGGGAGAGACCGCGTGGATCACCGTGACCGGCAGGCCATGGCGATGGGCGAAGGTGGCGAGCGTCATCGAATCGACGCCCCCGCTCACCGCGACGGCGAGGGCGTCGAAGCGGCCGAGAACGGCGGCCAGCCGCGCCCCGGCCGGTCCTTCCGGCCGCGCCTCATCCATCGCCCTGCTCCGCCCGCAGCCGGGCCGCCCGGCGCTCGGCGAGGGTCGCCCCGGTCAGCGCGTCGCTCTCGGCCTTGACGGTGATCGCTCCGGGCCGCTCGGCCCGCTTGACCGCGACGCCGGCGGCGGTGCCCGCCGCGCGCGGCAAGGTCAGGCGCCGCTCCTCGCGCAGCCGCAGCCCGAGGGTCGAGGTCTGGTCGAAGCAGGCCCGCGCCACCGCATCGGCCTCCTGCGGCCGGACCAGCAGGCGCAGCGAGACCATCGGCCGGCCCTTCTTGCCGAGGCGCTGCCCGACGCTGACGTCGAGCACGCCCGCCTCGGCCCGCAGCCGCTCGACGGCCTGGCCGATCTCCTCGCCGGTCATGTCGTCGATCTCGAACTCGATCACCGCCACCCGGTCGCCGCTCGCCTCGACCTCCTCGAAGACGAGGGCGCGCAGCACATTGGGCAGTCCCGGCAAGGTGCGCGTGCCCGCGCCCGTGCCGGAGGCGGCAAGCCGCCCACCGGCGGGCCGGCCGGGCCGCGCCAGATGCCTGAGGATGGCGGCGCCGGTTGGGGTGACGCGCTCGCCGAAAACCCCGTCGTCGCGCCAGTCGAAGCCGGTGAGGATCGCGGCGGTGGCCGGCGCCGGAACCGGCAGCAGCCCGTGCTGGGTCTTCACCAGCCCGCCGCCGAGCGGCAGGGGCGAGACGGTCCAGTCCGCGCCCTCCAGCGCGCCGGCGATGCTGCCGGCGGCGACGACGTCGAGCAGCGAATCCCAGTCGGCGATTTCGTGGAAATGCACCTCCTCGATGGCCACGCCATGGATCGTCGCCTCGGCGCGGGCGAGGATGGCAAGGATGGCAGCGGCGTGCCCGGCCGTGCCCGCGCTCAGTGCGGCGCGTTCGATCCGCGCCCGCATGTCGCGATAGCTGCCGGCGCCGGGGGCGTGCTGGTGCGCGTGATGGGGCGTGTGGGCGTGGTGGCCGTGGCTTCCCTCATCCCCAGCACGGCTCCCCTCATCCCCGGGCTTGACCCGGGGATCCAGCCCTTCCACCAGAACCCCCACGGAAGCCTGGGTGGCCGGGTCAAGCCCGAGTTTTTACCGAGACCGACAAACGAGAGGTTGGCAGGTCAGGATTGGGCTTGTAGCCGGGTTTTCCGGTGCGGTCGATCCAGTCGAGGATCGTGCCAAGCTCGCCTTGCAGGGTGATGCGGTAGCTGCCGTGTTGCTCGCCGGGAGTGACGACGACGCGTTCGATGACTTCGCGCAGCGCGTCGGCGGCTTCCAGGGCGTCTTCGGGATGAGCGAGCGCGGCGGTCAGTCGCTCGATCCTGCGGCGGTAGGTCTCGGCGATGTTGGGGTGAATATCGTGTGTGTCCTGCGGTGCGTCCGACAGGCGGGCGGTGAGGCCGTCCTGTTTCATCTCCAACTCGGTCAGGCGCTGGGACAGGGCGCGGTGCCAGCCACCTTGCTCGATGACGCGCACGATCTCGGCAATGGCCTTGGTCGTCTCGGCAAGCTCGCGGCGGGTGGCATCCTCCGTCTGGCGGCGCTCGCGTTTGAGGCGGTTGGTTTCTTGCGCGTAGGCGTGCATGGCTTCCGCTACCATGTCCGGCGTCATCATGCGCTCGCTGAGGCCGGTGAGCACGCGGGCTTCCAGTACCTCGCGGGCGATGGTGCGGGCATTGTCGCAGCCGTTGCCAAGCACATGATTGGTGCAGGCGAAGCGATCCTGCCCGCGCCGGGCGTAGGTGCTGCCGCAACAGCCGCACAAGACGAGGCCGGACAGCAGGGTGCGCGGGCGATGGGTGGCGTTGAGCCCGGCATTCTTCGCAATCATCGCCCGCGTGGCCGCGCGCGAACCGTCGATCTGCTTCTGATAGAGCGCGGTCAACTCGTCCTGCCGGACCTTGGCCGCGTCCCAAAGCTCCTGCGGTACGATGCGAAGCTCGGGAACCTCGGTGCGTATCCATTCGCTCTCGGGATTGAGACGCAGGACGCGGCGGCCGGTGTCCGGGTTCTTCATCTGGCGCTGCCGGTTCCAGCGGATGGCGCCGTTGTAAAGCTCGCAATTGAGGATGCCGGAACTGATGATGCGGTTGCCGCGAATGGTGGTGTCGTTCCAGCGCTTGCCGGTGGGGCTGGCGATGCCGTCGCGGTTCAAATCGGCGGCGATGCGTTGCGGCCCCTTGCCGGCGACATATTCACGGAAGATGCGCCTGATGATCTCGGCCTGCTCCTCGATGATCTCGCGTTCGCCCCGGATCGGCTCGCCGCGCGCGTCGAGCTGGTGGACGACGCGATAGCCATAGGCGTTGCCGCCGCCGATCTTGCCCGCTTCTACGCGGCCCCGGATGCCGCGATGGGTCTTGATGGCGAGGTCCTTCAGAAACAGGGCGTTCATGGTGCCCTTGAGGCCGACATGAAGCTCGTTGATCTCGCCTTCGGAGAGGGTGAAGATACGAACACCCGCGAAGCTCAACCGCTTGAAGACGCCCGCCACGTCCTCCTGATCTCGGCTGATGCGGTCCAGCGCCTCGGACAGTACGATATCGAAGCGTCCGGCTTGTGCGTCGGCAAGCAGGGACTGAATGCCCGAACGGATGAGCGAAGCGCCGGAGATGGCGCGGTCGGAATAGGTTTCCGCGACGGCCCAGCCCTCGCGGGCGGCGCGTTCGCGGCACTGGCGCAACTGGTCTTCAATGGAAGCGTCACGCTGGTTGTCGGAGGAATAACGGGCATAGAGCGCAACGCGCGGCGTCGGACGGGCAGTCATCGGGGGCGGTCCTTTCACTCCTTGCCGGCCCCGTCCTCCGTGCTTTCGGAAACGTCGGGCCTGTTGTCGTTGGCGGCGGTCAGCCGCTCGAAATCCTCACGCGCCATGCGGCGGCCGATGATGCGGGCCAGTGTCAGCGCCGCGCGGTCGATCTTGAGCCAGGTCTCCGTGCTCGGCTCGCCAAGCGGACCGCTATTGTCGTTGGCCGGTCTGAACCGTTCCGGCCTCGGTTCGGTATCCTCTTCCATGTCGCTTCCTGCTTTGTTTTCGAGACAAACAGGTATGAAGCGGCACGGGATTCAGGCTGTGAAGGCATAAAACGCAAGCGTGCGGCGCTGGCGACGTATCGGCGGCACATAGGACGGGTTGCTTTACTCGGTTTGTCCTTACAATAGCGATTCCAGCAGCGGATGACGGGGCGATGCAAAGGGATTGACGACCGTTATCCCGCCCCATGTGAACCCGTCTTGCAGGTCTTCGGACAACAGCAACCGACAACCGGCATGAGAGGCGGCTGAAAGAATGACCGCATCCCAGATGCTGAAGCGGTGGTCGGTCGCAAGGTCGACGGCGGCCAGCATAACTTCGGGCGCGGTCTCGACCGTCGCGAAGGTATCGCGCCATGCCAGAAGGGCATCGCGCGCATCGGTGCGCGACCTGCCGGCCTTGCGCACCAAAACATTGAACAGTTCGCCAAGCACCTGAACGGGAATGACGGCGGCCGCTTGAGGAAGGTCGCGCACCAGTTCGAGGGCGATGGCGCGCTTGCCGCCATCGTTGACGCCCTCCGCATAGGCGAGGACGTTGGTATCGAGAGCGACCTTCACCGCTCGTCCTCGTAAAGCTCGTCGCGTGTCCAGCGGCCGGCATTGACGACGGGCTGGTGTTGGAGACGCGACAGTAGTGCCGCGCGTGCGCCAGAAGCCACGCTCTCTTGCTTGTTGGCGGGAATGATGCGGGCCACGGGTCGCCCGTGACTGGTCACAACATAGCTGTGTCCCTCGCGCACGCTGCGCAGGATGAGGGAGAATTTGCGGTTGGCATCCGCTGCCGTAACGGCTTCTTCCATCGAAGACTCCATGCTAGTAGTTATATTACCTACATTACTGCAATTAGGCAATTTTACAAGCTGCTTCAAGGATTCTGCCAACAAAACCATGCGCTCTGCCTCGCTGCCGCCATTTCCCAGATGGATGGGAAAGCGGGCCCTGCCTGCTTCCCGGAGCCGCGCGAGCGGTGGGTTGGAAGGGGAAAACAGGCTTCGCGGGGACCCGCCTGCACGGAACGGCGCGACGCGCCGTGGAGGAAGGTGGGCGGAAGTCTGTTTGGGGAAGAGAAGGGCGAAGCCCTCGGTTCCCTCCACAGACAGGAAATTCGCGCGAATGCGCGTCATGTTCCGGCTGAAAGCCGGCTGCACGAAGGATCGTCACGCCTTAACCCGTCTGGGGTTCGGTGAAGCTACGGCGGAAGCCGTAGCGGAATCGAGCTGTCCCGAAGGGCGTGCCACCCAAGATCCCGCAAGCGACGTCACCGGAGTTCAAGGAGGTCAAACTCACGTTTCGGACGCCACCCGACAGGGTTGGCGATCCATCGGTTGATGTCGGATTCCTGCCAGCCCGCGCCGTTCGTGCTGATCTTGATCTGGGCGGGAAAGGTGCCCTCGGCGATCTTGCGGTAGATGGTGGAGCGGGACAGCCCAGTTCGGGAGAGGACGGTCTTTAAACGGATGATACGGTCTGGTTCTCGCATGGCCGGCCTGCCTCCCGCTGGCTGTTTCCAGGACCAGACAGGACAGGCCTCGACAGGTGCGCAAGAGGGCTCAGCCCGTCATAGGGCTGTGGCGAAGAGACGGCGGCAAATCGGACGGGTCAGATTCCGATGCCCCGGCCCCTGCCGAGGTCGATGCCGTGCGTGAAGGCGAGTTCGTCACCGAGACGACGGCCTGTCTCGACGCTGATGCCGAGTTCGCGCTTGCGGTTGGCAAGCAGCGATTCTATCTGCGGGTCACGTTGCAGGCTTTTGGCCATGTCGCCCATGGAGGCGCGCGTGGCCCTGTAGCCGGACATGTCACCTGCCTGATACTGGTGCTGGCTGGTCTGTTCGAGCTTCTGCCAGCGTTCCACGAAGCGGTCGGCGCGCACGTTAGGAGAGATGCCGGGATCGGCATCCCGTCCGGTGCGGATTTCGGTTTCGAGCTGAAGGGCGCGGATGGCGCGGCCGATCCTGCCGGAGCTTGCTTCGCGCGCGAGGCTGTTATCCCTGCTGTAGGCGGCTTCCGCATCCTGCCAACCGTAGGGCCTCACCTCATCGAAGGCGCGCCTTGCCGCACCGAGCTCGCGCCGTTGCTCGACGGAAGGCGCAAGGCCCTGTTGTTTGGCTTCGATGATGGCATCGGACGCGCGGGCGTGGCGGACAAGCGCCCGCCTGCGGGCGCTGCGCAACGCGTCCTCCGGGTCTTCCGCCACCTTCCTGTCCGGCGCTGCCCGCTCTGGCGTCTGTGTGCCGTTTGCGGGTGAGCGCATGCCCCCTATCATGTCGCCGATCCGGTCGCGCACCTGTTCCGGCACGATCTTCCTGACGATCTCCACGACCCGCTCGCGGAAGGTGATGCCGCGCCGCTCGGCATAGGCCTGCGCCGGATCCGACGGCGCGTAATCCGACGCCATGTCCTTGGCCCGGTCACGCGACAGGGTACGCACCATGCGCTCCCCGTCGGCGAAGTCGTCACGTCCGTAATGCAGGTCCATGCCGTCGCGATGGCGCGACAGCGCGACATAGCTGGAATGGGCATCCATGCCGGGGGTGGCCAGCACATGGGTGCGGTCCACCGTCATGCCCTGCGCCTTGTGGATGGTGGCGGCATAGCCGTGGTCGATACGATCGTAACCCTTCAGGTCGAAGGCGACGGATCGGCCCTCATCGGTGCGCACCGACATGGACTGCGCGCTGACCTGCTCGACAGTGCCGAGCGTGCCGTTCTTCACCCCGAGCCCACGTTCGTTCTGCAGGAACATGACACGGTCGCCGCGGGCGACTGAGCGCTCCCCGCGCTCCACGGTGACACGCACCTCCTCGCCGAGATCGCCGGCTTCCCGCATGCGTTCGCGGGCGGCCTGGTTGAGGGCACGCACCTCGTCATTGGTGTGGGTGAGGATGATGCGGCTGCGGTCAGGTGCGGCCTGCCGGTCACGCTCCCAGCGGTCGATCAACTCGCCCCGCGCCTGTTCCCGCGTTTGCGAGGAATGGACCATGCCATTCCTCTCATAGGCCTGGATCGCATCGCCGATCTTGCCAGTCGCGAGGTCGCGCGTGGCGTCGCGCTGCCAGTCCGCGCGCTGGCGGCGCACTTCACCGATTTCTGCGCCGCCCTGGCGCTCAACAAGCGAGCGGAAGGCGGCGCCGGCCTCGATGGATTGCAGCTGCTGCGGATCGCCAACCAGCACCACCTTGGCGCCGACGTCAGCGGCATGGGAGAGCACGCGCTCCAGCTGGCGCGTGCCGACCATGCCGGCCTCGTCGATCACCAGAACATCGCGTGATGTAAGGAGATCCCGGCCTTGCCCCCAGCCATGTTCCAGGCCGGCGATCGTTCGGGACGTGATGCCCGATCCGCTCTCCAGATTCTCCGCCGCGATACCGGACAGGGCGACGCCGCGAACCTCCAGGCCGGCCGCCTCCCAGGCCTCGCGCGCGACGCCCAGCATGGCGCTCTTCCCCGTTCCGGCATAACCGACGACGATGCCGAGATCGCGGGTGCCGGTGATGTGCGACAGCGCATCAGATTGCTCAGCGGAGAGAACGAGGCCGCGCTGCTCGGCGCGCTCCAAGGCGGCTTCGCGGTCCCTGTCGTTCACGGAATGGCGTTCGCGCTCGGCCATCAGCTCGGCAGCTTTGTGCAGGCGCTGCTCGGCCTCAATCATTGCCTTGGTGGTGAAGCGATCTTCGCCGCGTCCATCCTTGCCGAGCTCGACGAGATCGGGGGCGCGGCCCATCGCGCCCATCACCTCGTTGAACTGCTCAATACCGTCACTGTGGCGGTGCGCAAAACGCGCCATGTCGCGCCGGGTGAAGGTCGACTGCTGATGGGTGATGGCCTCCAGTGCCAGCGACGGATCGGCGATGACGCGCGCACCATTGCCGCGCGCGATCTGGCGATGCAGCTCCGACCGATCGGCGACCTCGATTCCCTCCGCTTCAATGCGCTGGGCGGGCGCGCCGATCTGGCTCTGCGGCTCCAGTGCGATGCCTTGGACTTCCAGGCTGCGATGATCGATGCGCGCGTCGATGTCGAGCTCGGCCAGCCGCTCATTGGCGAGCGCGGCCCAGCGTTCGCGCCAGCGCTCGACCATATGAGTCGCATTCCACTCCCGCACCTTCGGGCCGAAGCCGTCCTCATCCACCGAGCGCATGGTGAGCATGACATGGGCATGGGGCTTGGCCATGCCGTCCTCATCGACATCCCAATGCACATTGAGATCGGCGACCATTCCGAGATCGACGAATTCCGCCTCAACGAAGTCACGGGCCAGCGCGATGCCCTGTGCCTGGCTCATCTCACGCGGCAGGGCGAACTCGACCTCGCGGGCGAGCTGGGCGTCCTTGCGCAGCTCGAAGGCTTCGACATCGTTCCACAGCCGCTCGCGGTCGCTCCACATCTCAGGCGCCCCGTCCGGCAGCAGGACCTCGGAATGCACGACGCCGCGTTTACCGGAGAAGTCCTGGACGCGATCGATGCGCGCATCGCGCAGCCGACTAGCAGAGCGGTAGGCTGCGGACGCCACCGCACTGGAGCCGGCCTTGCGGCCAATGACCTTGACGTGAAGATGATAGATCGCCATCGCGATCCGAACATCAGCACGGCGAAGCGCACGTCGGAACGACGTATAAGCGCGCCCTCCCTCGAAAAAATCTCGGGAGCGACGAGGCCATCCCAGTCTGTCCCGGCAACATTACAGCCATCTGCAATCCGCTCAACTATCATCCATCCATCGATTGCTGATGGAGAGACCCATGCGCAAGCCACGGGACTTCGACGCGGAGCTGAAGGCTCTGGAAGACAAGGCACGAGAGCTCAAGACCGGCAAGGTGCAGCAACTCGGCGATCTGGTGATTGCCACCGGCGCGGACGCGCTCACCGCCGAGGAACTCGCCGGCGCCCTGCTCGTGCTGGCCGAGACCAAAGACGCCGGACGGAAGGAGGCGTGGGCACGACGGGGCGCAGCATTCTTTCAAGGAGGACCACTTTTCAGGGGGCAGGCCATTGGAATGCGCCTCAAGGAAGGGAGTCCAAGATCAGTCAGCAGGCTGCCGGGCAGCGCCGGACTAATTGCGCGCGCCTAAGCGTCCCGTGCTGATACGACCATCGACAACCTCGATAATGCGGTCGCATCGTCCCGCCAGGGCGAGGTTGTGGGTGACGACGAGGAAGGTGGTGCCCCGTTCGGCGTTGATGCGGCGCATCAGTCCGAAGACACCTTCGGCGGAGGCGGTGTCGAGATTCCCCGTGGGCTCGTCGGCCAGCACCAGCGTGGGATCCATGACGAGCGCCCGCGCCACGGCGACACGCTGCTGCTGGCCTCCGGACATATTGGTGGCACGGTTATTCCGCCATCTGCTGAGGCCCATCCACTCCAGAAGTTCGTCCGCCCGGCGCTCCATCTGCCGGTCAGCGCGGCCTTTGTCGACCAGCATCGGCATCATCACGTTCTCGACTGCTGTGAAGGCAGAGATCAGATAGTGATGCTGAAACACGAAGCCGACGGCATGGCGGCGCAGCCTTGTGCGCTCGGCATCGCCGAGTTCCATCGTATCGACCCCATTGATGAACAGCCGACCGGAGGTCGGGCTGTCGAGAAGCCCGATGATGTTGAGAAGCGTACTCTTTCCGGACCCGGACGGCCCGATCAACGCGACGAACTCGCCGGCCCGCACGGAAAGGTCGATGCCGTGCAGAACCTCGGTTTCGACCGGCGTGCCGATGGCGTAGGATTTCCGGACTGCCTCCAGAACCAATACGTCAGCCACGAATCGCCTCCACAGGATCGAGCCGAGCCGCTCTGAGCGCGGGAGCCAGACCGGCGAGGACACCGGTTACCGTGGCGAGCATCGCCGAGGCGACGAACAGGCTGGGGTCCAGGATCAGCGGGAACAGTTCCGAGCCATCAACCTGGCGCAACCAGCGATGCCAGAGGATGAGCGCTCCAGCACCGAGCGCCGATCCCAAAACCGAACCCGCGAAGCCGAGTACGCCGCCCTGGATCAGGAAGACCCTCAAGATTCGGCCTCGCGACGTGCCCATGGCGCGTAATATGCCGATGTCCTTCGATCGCTGGATTACCGACACCACCAGCACTGCCGCGATCCCGAAGGCAACGGAGAGACCCACAAAGAGCCGAATCAGGGTGTTGGAGGTCTGCTGAGCGCCGACTGCAGTGAAGAATTGGGCGTTGGTGGCGATCCAACTGTCCGCCTTGATGGGAATAATGGCCTCAATGTCGCGGGCGATATCCTCGGCGGCGTAGATGTCCGTCACGGTGAGGTCGATGCTGGTCGCACCGCCGATCAGGTTGAGAAGACTCTGCGCCGTTCGCAAGGCCACATAGGCGAAGCGCTCGTTCGCCCCCTTGTTGCCGAAATCGAAAATGGCGGTGACCGTGAGCACCCGCCTCCCGCTGTTGGCGGTGGTGACAATGATCTTGTCGCCCACACTGGCGCCGAGGTTCTTGGCCAGTTCGGTTCCGACGAGGATATCATCGGTTCCAAGCCGCACTTCGCCCGCCACGATGTAATCCGGCACCCGCACGATCTGGAAATATTGCGCGGGTTCCATGCCGATGATCGAGATGCTGCGACTGGCGTCGCCCCGGACTGCGAGGGCAGCTCCCGAAGCGGTGGGAGCGACCACCAACACGTCGGGTCGCGCCTGCATGGCGGCGGCGATGGATTGCCATTGATCGATGGAGAGGATTCGCTGGGTCGGCTTCTGCACGATCGCGCCTTCGATCACGCCTGGCTGCTCGCGTAGCGGCCGCGCCACTTCGTCGGGTGGCAGGATCTGGATCTGCGATTGGGAGGTAATCACCCGCTTGATGAAATTGGCCTGAAGCCCCGCCAGCATGGCTGACATGAATACGATCACAGCCACGCCAATGGTCACCCCGCCGAGGATGAAGGCGGTCTGCATCCGGCCCTCTGCCAGGAAGCGCAAGGCGGCGATCCATTCGAAGGGCAGCCAACGGTTCATGGCTGCACCGGACGAATGCGCTGGCCCGCACGCACGCCGGCCGCCACGGGTACGACCTTCTCGCCAGGTAGGACACCTTCGAGAATCTGAACCTGATCAGCCGCTCTGAGGCCGAGGCGCACCGGCTGATTGCGGGCGCGGCCCTCACGCACCACGAGCACCCAAGGCGCTGCGGAGGTTGGTTCATGTACGGTCCGTGCCGGTACAATCACTGCATCCTGCCGGCGATCGACCGCGATATCGACGGATACCGTCATGTCCTGCCGGAAATAGGCCGGCGGATCGGGCACGGTGAGCTTCACCTCGACCGAGGCTCGGGTGATATCAACCGATGGGTTGATATAAGAAAGAGTAGCTGCAAAACGCTCCTCGGGGTAGGCGTCGGCGGAGGCGAGGGCATCCTCACCTACCTTGAGCAGGCTCAGATTCTTCTCGTCGATCTGCACGACCAGTTGGATATCTCCGGCTGGGGCGAGCACTAGGAGCGCTGTCCCCGCCTGCACCACGGCGCCACGCTCGACGCTGCGGGTGATGAGTACCCCGTCGCGCGGGGCGGTGATGGTGGCGTAGCCGAGTCGCGCGCGGGCAGTGGCCAGATTCGCCCGCGCTTGGTCGAGCTGAGTCTGCGCCATGACATAATCGCTGCCACCCGGGCTCGATGTGTAGACCTGCAGTTCGGCGGTGCGCGTCAGGGCCTGGGCGACATTCACAGCGCGCATCGCCTCATCCAGCGTCGCTTGGGTCCCCGCTCCGGATTTGGCGAGCCGGTCGGCGCGCTCGAAAGCGGATTTGGCATTGTCGAGATTGGCGCGGGCCTGCTTGAGCGCCTCGTCGGCGGCGGGTCTCGTCAATTCCTGCATCTGCCGCATTTGCGCTTCGGCTTGTGCTACCGCCCCTTGCGCTTGCACCACCGCGGCATCGAGCTCGGTGGTGTCGAGCGCGACCAGGGCTTGGCCCTGCCTCACCGTCTGCCCCTCCTCCACCAGCACGTCCTTCACCGTGCCGGTGATCTGGCTACCGATCTCAACACGATACGGCGTCTCTACATGGCCGGTGGCGACCACGGTGCGCACCAGTTCAGCCTTCAGCACCGGGTAAAGCACGACTTCGGGCCCGACTAGCCAGCGCAGCAACATCCATGCCGCGGCGGCGAACAAAAGAGCCGCGGCGCCGATCCACCGTTTATGGCGCCACAGGACATGCAAGAACCCACCGACAGTTCCTCGCTGTTCCTGCCCGCGGCGGAACTGATCCCCGACGCTCCTGGCGACCGTCGGGTCGTCGGCGCAGGGTTGCTGGCCGGAAGAAGGACCGGGATTCAAGGACTTGCCTTTGTCCAACGCTGTGACCATGGCGCGCCGTCCCGGACCGACCGCGAGCGACGATTACCGATGCAGGAGTGCTGCCCCAGCAGGCCGTATTATTGTTTGCATATGATATTGATCGCCCGCGCTATTCCATGACATGCCTCAATCCGCTGCCCGCGCGGGAAGTCATTTGGTGGCCCCATCCGCACCGTTATCGGATCAGGCTGATCGGCTTTCACCACGGCATCTCGATGCGGAGAGGGTCACAATCTCCAGCACCCTCCCCTGGTCGGCAGGGGAACGCGCCCGCCGGACTAAACCGTCCTCATATCGACGGTGGCGGCCTCTCGGTGCTCGGTATGAAGGGCTTCGTCATCGGCCCGCTATTGCCGCGCCGTTCATTGCCTATGAGCGGCTCCATTCCCGGACCGCTAGTTCTTTGGGCCATCAGCGTCGGCTTTGCTCTTTGGGTCGGTGTGATCGTCACATCGCTAAACCAAGCTATTGCAATCCGTCGCGCACGCGTATCGTTGTGATATGTCCGCGACGTCCCCCGCCCCGTTCATTGACGAGCCATACCGGCAAAGCGCCGACGAGATCATCGCCATCCTGAAGACGCAGCGCCAGTCCGGCCTCAGCCGGACGGAAGCTGCGTGGCGCCTGGCGCATTATGGCCGCAACGAACTCGACGCAGTGCCGCCGCGTTCGCATTGGCTGAAGTTCCTCGATCAGTTCGCCGACGTGCTGGTGCTCCTGCTGCTCGCCGCGGCAATCGTTTCCGCCGCGATCTGGCTGCAGGAGCGCGACACGGCGCTCCCATATGAGGCCCTGGCGATTTTCGCCATTGTGATCCTCAACGCCCTGATGGGCTACATTCAGGAAGCCCGGGCGGAGCAGGCGGCGGCGGCGCTGCGGCAAATGTCTGCCACACATTCGACCGTCATTCGCGACGGCGAGAGGCGGCGCATCCCAGCAGCCGAGCTCGTTCCCGGCGACATCGTCCTCCTGGAGGAAGGTGATACCATTCCCGCCGATGCGCGACTGATCGAATCGACCTCCCTGCAGACGCTGGAAGCCGCGCTCACCGGCGAGAGCCTGCCGGTTTCGAAGGACATCGCAGTCCTCTACGGCACGCCCGAGCTCGGCGACCAGCACAACATCGTCTTCAGCGGAACCGCGGCGGTCTATGGCCATGGCAGCGCCGTCGTTACCGCGACGGGGATGCGAACTGCCATGGGGCGGATCGCCGGCATGCTGGAAAAAGCTCCGGATGAGATCACGCCCCTGCAGCGGGAACTCGATCGGGTCGGCAAGGCGCTGGCGGTTACCGTCGTTCTCATCGCCCTCGCGGTGATTGGCACAATCTTCCTCGTCAGCGATATTCGCGGCTTCTCCGAGATACTCGACGTGCTGATCCTCGGCGTCGCGCTGGCCGTCGCCGCGGTGCCGGAGGGATTGCCGACAGTGGTCACCGCGGTGCTGTCGCTCGGCATGCAGCGCATGGCGAAGAATAAGGCCATCATCCGCCGACTGGCTGCGGTGGAGACCCTCGGTTCGGCGACGGTCATCGCTTCCGACAAAACGGGCACGCTGACCCGAAACGAGATGACGGTGCGCCGGGTCGTGACGGCGAGCGGCAGCGCGAACCTGTCCGGGACCGGATATGCGCCGCACGGCGACATACAGCTCATTGGGCCGCAATCGCCCGGCGAGTCCTTGCAGTTCGAGCTTACGCGCGCGCTGACGGCGGCTGAGCGGGCCAATAACGCGGTGCTGCAGGAGTGCGACGGCAATTGGTTCGTCCAGGGGGACCCGACGGAGGGCGCCCTGATCGTTGCGGCGCGCAAGGCCGGCTTGCTTGCCGAGGCCCTCGATGCACGCTTCGCAAGGGTCGGCGAGGTACCGTTTTCCTCCGAACGCAAATTGATGAGCACGGTCCACACGGATGCCGAGCAGCCCGAGCGTCTGATCATGGTGACCAAGGGCGCGCCGGATATTCTGCTCGCGCACTGCACCGATGAACTTGTCGGTCGAGACGCCGTCGCACTCACCGATGCGCGCAGGGCCGAGATCATGGCGAGCAACGACGCGCTCGCCCAGGAGGCGCTACGCACGCTTGGCGTCGCCTTCCGCTTGCTGCCGGCCGACCATTCCGACCGTGACGCCTTCGAGAAGGATGTGGAGCACGATCTCGTCTTCGTCGGCCTGATCGGCATGATCGACCCGCCGCGCCAGGAAGCGCGCGAGGCGGTGGCGCGGGCGCAGGCTGCGGGCATCCGCTCCATCATGATCACCGGTGATCATCCCGTGACCGCGGGGATCATCGCCGCCGAGCTTGGCATCACCTCGGGAGGCCGCGCCGTCACCGGCGCAGAGCTCGCGGCCATGACCAAGGCGGAACTGGACCGAACGGTTCAGGAGGTTTCCGTCTATGCGCGTGTCAATCCCGAGCACAAGCTGCGGATCGTCAAAGCGCTGCAGCGCGCGGGTGAGACGGTGGCGATGACGGGTGACGGCGTCAACGATGCCCCCGCACTGAAGGCCGCCGATATCGGCGTTGCCATGGGGATCACCGGCACCGACGTCTCCAAGGAAGCGGCCGACATTGTGCTGGCGGACGATAACTTCGCCACTATCGTCGCCGCTGTTGAAGAGGGGCGCGCGATCTTCGCTAACATCAGGAAGTTCTTGCGCTACCTCCTGTCGTCGAACATCGGGGAGGTCATGACCATGTTCTTCGGCATTCTCCTCGCCGACGTGATCGGACTGACCGGCGCGGCCATCGGCGGCGTCGTGCTCCCGCTCCTGGCGACGCAGATCCTCTGGATCAACCTCGTCACCGATGGCGCCCCGGCGCTGGCGCTCGGCATCGATCCCGCCGACGAGGATGGGATGCGCCATCCGCCTCGCCCGCCCGGCGAGGGGGTCATCACTGGACAGATGTGGGTCGGCATATTCCTCGTCGCCGCAATCATGGCGGTCGGCACGCTGTTCGTGCTCGACGCAGCGCTACCCGGGGGGATGGTCGAAGGTTCAGGCACTCTCGCCTATGGCCGGACCATGGCCTTTACGACGCTAGTGATGTTTCAGCTCTTCAACGTTTTCAACGCACGGTCCGACGATCGCACCGCATTTAATGGCCTCTTCACCAATCGCTGGCTCTGGAGCGCGGTAGCGCTTTCGCTGCTGCTGCACGCTTGCGTGGTTTACACGCCTCTCCTCCAGCAGGCATTCTCGACCGTCAGCTTGGACGCTGGAGACTGGCTGTTTTGTGGGGCGGTCTCAAGTTCTGTATTGTGGCTGCGCGAGCTGAGCAAAATAGTAACGCGCCGGATACTGAGGCGTCGCACTATGCGGCCATAATGACGCTGGCGCTGACCTATGGCAATGCGCTGCTGGACACGCCGGACAAGCGCGTGGGCGGGCAACGCTCGATCCGCCGACCGTTTCAGTTCGGGCCGACTCATTGGCCTCACCGACCACGAGGACGGCAGCGCCACCGGCATCTGTGGCAGCGGCCCTAGCACTACTTTGGCAGATTTTTAGAACGAAGGCGGCGGTGACAATGCGTGACGTACTGGCCAGCCCGCTGGAAAGTGGTCCTCCGTGAAGTAGGCTTTCGGGCGTTTGGAGGATGGCGCCATGGCGCGGAAGAAGCACAAGCCGGAAGAGATCGTCGCGAAGCTTCGGCAGGTCGACGTTCTGGTGTCGCAGGGGCGCCCTGTTGCCGAAATGATCCGGGCGATCGGGGTGACGGCGTTCACATATTGCCGCTGGCGCAAGGAGTTTGGCGGGCTGAAGAGCGACCAGGTCAAGCGGCTGAAGGAACTCGAGAAGGAGAACGAGCGGCTGCGCAAGGCGGTCTCGGATCTGACGCTCGAGAAGCTGATCCTGAAGGAAGCTGCGGCGGGAAACTTCTAAGCCCCGCCCGGCGCCGTCGCTGCGTCGAACACGTCGTGAGCAAGCTCGGCGTGTCGGAACGGCTGGCGTGCCGGGTTCTGGGGCAACATCGATCGACCCAACGCAAGGTGCCGGTGGGCCGTGCCGACGAGGCGGCCCTGACCGCGGACATCGTCGAACTCGCCACCCGGTACGGACGCTATGGCTATCGCCGGATCACGGCCTTGCTGCATGCCGCCGGGTGGGCGGTGAACGTCAAGCGGGTGGAGCGGATCTGGCGGCGGGAGGGGCTCAAGGTGCCGCACAAGCAGCCGAAGAAAGGCCGGCTCTGGCTCAATGACGGGTCCTGCGTGCGGCTACGGCCGGAATATCCCAACCAAGCCCACAAAGGAGAAGCCCCGAAACTTGACCGCCAACTGACCGCCGAACACCATCAACCTGGGCCACTTCTCAGTGGAAATCAACATCGGGCAGGTTTTGACCGAGACCGACCGCGCAGCGCGTCGGCAGCTTCCAAGGCGTCGTCGGGATGAGCGAGCGCGGCGGTCAGTCGCTCGATCCTGCGGCGGTAGGTTTCGGCGATGTTGGGGTGAATGTCGCGCGTGTCCTGCGGTGCGTCCGACCGGCGAGCGGTGAGGCATGGAGCCCAGTTCAAAGTGCATCAAGCAGTGTGCTATTTCAGCGCCCTGCCAAAAGATTACCGACCGCAGCCTGTGTTTCGTTCGATCGACTCAAATCGCCCGCACAGCGTCAGCGCCGCAGACCTTGGCGTAGACCTCGATCTCCACCTTCTGCCATGGCCGCAGCATGGATGTGATCTGCACCAGCGTGCTTGCCGGGCGCACGGCATCGAAGCTCTCCAGATGGCCCCGGGCCACCGCGTCAGCGTCAACCATGTCGCGCACATAGACCACCGTGCGCACCACATGTTCCAGACCGGCCCCTGCCTCGGCCAGAGCGGACTCAATGATGGCGAGGGCTGCCCGCGTCTGGGTGTAGGCGTCACTCTCTTCATGACCTGCGGGCGCGCAGGTGCCGGAGACGTGTACATCTGCACCCATACGTACGGCGCGCGAATATCCGAAAATACTTTCATACGCGCCGCCGGAAGAGATGTTGCGGCGCTCGACCAGGGTATCGTGGATCATGAAACTGTCCTTCAGAAGTTAAATTTGTCGCGTAGGCGGTACCAGGTCTCTACGACCGGAACGGCACGCCGGGCGATTGGGGGGGCGGGATAGGCTGGGAAGGCGAGATCGTCGAAGGCGGTACGGCCCTGCGTGGAGCCGATCAGCTGCAATGCGATCTTGTGGCCGAAATAGGTGGAGCGGGAGACGCCGGTGCCGCAATAGCCGATGACGTAATGAATGCCCGTGCGCGTGCGGCCAAGATGAGGCATCTCGTCATAGGTGTAGCCGATCTGTCCATCCCAGGCGTGGCTCACGGGGATATCCGCAAGCTCCGGGAATGTGGCCAGGAGATCGCGGGCAAGATGGCCGTAGGCGGCTGGAGAACGGGGATTGGATAAGCGCCCCACGCGCCCACCCCACACGATCCGCCGTTCGTCCGGCGCGGCACGGAAATAGGAAAAGACGCGGTTCGTGTTTCCATACATGCGGCCGGTGGGCATCAATGCTGCGAAGCGGGCCTCGGGAATCTCGCCGGTTGCGATCAAGGCGGAACCGACCGGCACGATGCGCCGCCCAAGCTCCGGCAGCAGATTGTCCGTATAGCCATTTGTGGCGATGATGACCGATTGGCAGGACACTGTGCCGCGCGCGGTCGCAACGGTGAAGCCGCCCTTTTCAGCGGTGATTCCGGTGACACCGGCCCCGCCTTCGACGGCCCCGCCCAACTCGCTGATCCGACGCATCAGGCCGGCGTGATAGAGGCCGGGATGTAGGCTCGCGTCACCGGGAAGAACTGAGCCGCCGTGGAAGAGATCGGTTCCGACTTCGCGATGCTGCTCGGCCCGCGGCACCATGAAGCTCTTGACCCCCACAAGGGCTCTCAGGTCGTCCATATCCCGCGCCATCGCCTCGTAATGCTCCGGGCGGATGGCGCCGCGGAAGCGGCCGCAGCGGGAGAAGGCGCAACTGATGCCTTCGGCCGAGATCAGCTCCGCAATGTAGTCAAGCATCAAGACACCTTCGCGCAGCAGCGCCTCTGCCTTGGCGCGCCCTCGCAATGCGATGAGATGCTGAACGCGGAACTTCTGGTTGCCGCTGCCGATCTGACCGCCATTGCGGGTGCTGGCGCCAAAGCCTGGAACATCACGTTCCAGCACCAAAGGTTGCCGTCCGGCGCGCAAGAGGGTGAGAGCGGCGGAGAGGCCGGAGAAGCCGGAGCCCACGATGACCACATCGACCACCGCCGGCAATTGTCTGGGCGCGGTGGCGGTTCTTGGGGCGGCCTCCCACCAGAACGGTCGGTATGCAAGGGCTGCCCCTGAAAGGTCGCGCCCGCCTGCCAGCGCGCCGAGTGTGGGGTGTGCCGCAACGTTGCGCATCGTCCTGTGCCTCTTGCTCCGCCGCGCTCGCCGGGACGGTGTGCGTTTCATACAAAGATGTTGCATATCATGCAAGTTCCTTGTACTCGGAGAATACCCGGAGCGGATAAGCGGCAAAGCGTTGGATCCGGAAACCAGCCAGAAGACGTCCAAATAGACGAATCATTCAGGGGAAGAGTTCACTCATGACCGAGCAATGGAGTTTGGCGCCCGGCGAGCTCGCAACGCCGGAAAGTCTCGATATCGAAGGGGCAAAGGCGTTTTTGAGCGCGCATAAGGTGCGCTATGTGCTAGCCCAATTTGTCGATATCTATGGAACAGCAAAGAGTAAGGCGGTTCCGGTTGACCATCTGGACGAACTTGTCACCGATGGTGTTGGCTTTGCGGGTGGCGGTGTCTTCGGGTTGCGTCTTGCACCCCATGAGGCCGAGTATATCGTGCGGGGAGACCTCGAAACCTTAAAGTTGCTACCATGGGCGCCCGGATATGCCCGCATGATGGGGACCGGACTTGTATCCGGCCGCATGCATGCGGTGGATACCCGCAACATGTTGAAGATGCAGGTTGCGCGCCTGAGCGAACGGGGCTGGGTTCTCAACACCGGCATCGAACCGGAATTCAGCCTGTTCGAGCGCACTACGGACGGCACGGTCCGACCCTTCGATGCCACGGATACCCTGCGCAAGCCGGCTTACGACTATCGCGGCCTCTCCCGCGCGCGGGAGTTTTTGGAGCGGGTGACGGAAAGTCTGAAGGCGGTAGGTATCGACGTCTATCAGATCGATCATGAGGACGCGAACGGGCAATATGAGATCAATTTCAACTATTCAGATGCGCTGAATTCCGCCGACAATATTACTTTGTTCAAGATGGTGTCGGCGGAAGTCGCCCATGAGCTCGGTGCCATCTGCTCCTTCATGCCGAAGCCGAAAAGCTCCATGACCGGCAACGGCATGCATATTCACTGCTCGCTCGCCGATGAAAATGGCCGCAACATCTTCCACGATGCCGCCGATCCCAAAGGGCTCGGCCTGTCGCAGCTTGCCTATCACTTCACCGCCGGCATTCTTGCTCACGCCCGGCCGCTCACCGCTCTGCTGGCGCCTTCGGTCAATTCCTATAAGCGCCTAGTGGTGGGGCGGACCGCCTCCGGCACGACTTGGGCGCCAGTGTTTGTTGCTTATGGCGACAATAATCGCACCGCTATGGTCCGCGTTCCCTATGGGCGGATCGAGATCCGAGTCGGCGATTCCGGCATGAATCCTTATCTCGCCCAGGCGGCGCTGATCGCAGCCGGTTTGGACGGTGTCGACCGCAAGCTCGATCCCGGCGCCCCGCACAATGTGAACTTCTACGCCTTAACCCCGGCGGAGGTGGCCGCGCGCGGCATCGACATGCTGCCACAAAATCTCAGCGAGGCGATTGAGGATCTTGCCGCCAGCGATTTGTTCCGCACCGCGCTCGGCGCCGATTTTCTCGACGAATTCGTGGGCCTCAAGCGGGACGAGTGGGCGGATTACCACCGCCACGTCTCCGACTGGGAAACCCGCCAATACCTCACCTTCTTCTGAACCACACGAACTGGAAGGACCCCGCCCATGTGCGGAATCGCTGGCCTCTTCATCAAGGATCCCACACTCGAACCCGAGCTTGGGCGCTTGCTCGCCCAAATGACGTCCAGCCTATGCAGCCGCGGGCCGGATTCAGCGGGGTTCGCCATCTATCGCGACAGCACGCCGGGTTTCTCCAAGCTCACCTTCTCAGCGCCCGAGGGCACCGATATCGCTGAGCTTGCCGGCCGTCTTGCGGACGAACTGGGTCATGGTACGCGCGTTGCGACCCGTCATACCCACGCCGTGGTGACGCTCGCGCCGCAGGACGTGGCACGCGCGGAAGACTGGCTCGCCGCCCATGCCCCGCAAGCCACCGTGATGAGCGCGGGAAACCGGCTCGAAATCTATAAGGAGGTGGGCTACCCCGATGATGTGGCGAAAGCCTTCGACATCGCTGAAATGGAGGGCACCCACGGCATCTCGCATACCCGCATGGCGACAGAATCCGCGGTGACCACCAATGGCGCCCATCCGTTTTCCACCGGTGCCGACCAATGCCTGGTGCACAATGGCTCCATTTCCAACCATTCCTCGCTCCGCCGCGAGCTGAAGCGGGACGGAATCACGATCCGGACCGAAAATGATAGCGAGGTCGCCGCCGCTTATCTCACCAAGAAGATGCGGGATGGCGAAACCCTGGGCGAGGCGCTGACCTCAAGTCTCGATGATCTCGACGGATTCTTCACCTTCGTGGTGGGCACCGAGAATGGCTTCAGCGTGCTGCGCGATCCCATCGCCTGCAAGCCTGCGGTGATGGCCGAGACCGACCGTTACGTGGCCTTCGCGTCCGAATTCAAAAGCCTCACCTGCCTGCCCGATATCGCCACCGCGCGGGTGTGGGAACCGAAGCCGGCCACGGTCTATTTCTGGGAGCACGCGTGATATGCCCGTCGTTGATCTTGCAAAGACCTCTCTCAGGGAGCTGAACGCCGCCCTGCAGAAGCTGCGGGCGGACACCAACGAAACCAGTTGGACCATTCTCAACCCCTCCGGCGAGCACGCGGTTGCGGCCGGCGTGGATGCGCCGGTCTCCATCACCATCGATGGGCCGGTCGGCTATTTTTGCGGCGGCATGAACAAGCACGCCACCATCGTGGTGGAAGGCAGCGCCGGCCAGGGTGTCGGCGAGAACATGATAAGCGGCCTCATTCATGTAAAGGGTGACGCCAGCCAATCGGCCGGTGCCACCGGGCGCGGCGGTCTGCTCATCGTCGACGGCAATGCCTCCGCCCGCTGCGGCATTTCCATGAAGGGAATCGATATCGTCGTGAAAGGCTCCATCGGCCATCTCTCCGCCTTCATGGGTCAGTCCGGCCGCATGGTGGTGTTCGGGGAGGCGGGTGAGGCGCTCGGTGACAGCCTCTATGAGGCACGCCTTTATGTGCGCGGACCGGTGGCCGGCCTCGGCGCGGATTGCATTGAAAAGGCCATGCGCGAAGAGCATCGCGCGGAGCTCTACCGTTTGCTTGAGGCCTCAGGCGAGGCGGGAAACGTGGATGTGGGCGAGTTCCGGCGCTACGGCTCCGCGCGCAACTTATATAACTTCAACATCGACAACGTGGATGCTTACTGATGAGCGAAAAGGACTGGATCCCCACAACGCCGCGTAAGTCTCATACGTTCGATGACTATACGCTCTCTGAAATTCGGCGCGCTGCGGCGACCGGCATTTATGATATCCGGGGAGGCGGATCAAAGCGCAAGCTGCCGAACTTTGACGATCTTCTGTTGCTGGGCGCGTCCATGACGCGCTACCCGCTCGAAGGCTATCGGGAGAAGTGCGGGACCGATGTGACGCTGGGTGGGCGCTTCGCCAAGAACCCGCTGCGGCTCTCCATTCCCATCACCATCGCCGGCATGAGCTTTGGCTCACTGTCGGCCCAGGCGAAGGAAGCTCTGGGACGGGGCGCCAGCCTTGCCGGAACCTCCACCACCACGGGCGATGGCGGCATGACTCCGGAGGAGCGGGGGCAATCAAAATATCTCGTCTATCAGTATCTGCCCTCGCGCTACGGCATGAATCCCGATGATCTGCGGCGGGCCGATGCCATCGAAATCGTCATCGGCCAGGGAGCCAAGCCCGGTGGCGGCGGCATGCTGCTGGGCCAGAAGATTTCCGATCGCGTGGCGGAAATGCGCACCTTGCCCAAGGGCATCGACCAGCGTTCGGCCTGTCGCCACCCCGACTGGACCGGCGCCGACGACCTTGAAATCAAGATCCATGAGCTGCGTGAAATCACCAATTGGGAAAAGCCGATCTATCTCAAGATCGGGGCCAGCCGGCCTTATTATGACACGGCGCTGGCCGTGAAGTCCGGTGCCGATGTGATCGTTCTGGACGGCATGCAGGGCGGCACGGCTGCGACGCAGGAAGTGTTCATTGAGCATGTGGGCATTCCCCTGCTCTCGGCCATTCGCCCGGCGGTGCAGGCGTTGCAGGACCTCGGCATGCATCGCAAGGTGCAGCTCATCGTCTCCGGCGGCATCCGCAACGGTGCGGATGTGGCCAAGGCTATGGCGCTCGGTGCTGATGCCGTCGCCATCGGCACCGCGGCTCTGGTCGCCCTCGGCGACAATGATCCCAGGTGGGAAGGCGAGTATGAAAAGCTCGGCACCACTGCAGGCGCCTATGACGATTGGCACGAGGGCAAGGATCCTGCCGGCATCACGACCCAGACGCCGGAGTTGTCCGCGCGGCTCGATCCGGTCAAGGCCGGCCATCGGCTCGCCAATTATCTCAAGGTGATGACCCTTGAGGCGCAAACGCTGGCGCGCGCATGCGGCAAGAACCACCTGCATAATCTGGAGCCGGAGGACCTTGTGGCCCTCACCATAGAGGCCGCTGCCATGGCCCGGGTGCCGCTCGCCGGAACCGAGTGGATTCCCGGCCAGCGCTTCTAATCCACGCTGCTCCCGCTGCATGAGCCTGGCGGGTTTTGCGTCCAGGAAAGGCGCGCCGGGAAGGCTGTACGGATCGCACGAACGGAGAGCGGGTTATCCCGCTCTCCCCACGGCTTACCTACTCATTATAAATGATTATGCAGAGAAATTTCGCACGTTCGTCGAAAATGCGCTCTGGCCCGTGCACCACATTTCCGGAAAAGGTGAAGGCATCACCGGGTTCCAGAACATAGGTGTGATCTCCAAATCGATACTCCATGCGTCCTTGCAGCATGTAGATGAATTCCGTTCCAGGGTGCGAAAAGCGCGGCCAGGACTGGCTCTTTTTATCCATCTCGATGAAGAAAGGCTCAAAGATCTTTCTAGGTCCGCGATCATAGGACAGCAGTTTATAAGTATGGCCGTGCTTGGTGCCCACGCGAACGACCTCCATCTGGTCGCTGCGCTTGATGAGCTGTGCCATGCCGTTCTGTTGGTCGGTTTCCTGAAACAGGTCGGCCATGCCGATGCCGAGGGCCTCGCAGACCCGTTCGAGGGAATCAAGGCTCGCGGTGGCCGCGCCGTTCTCGATTCGGCTCAGCATGGCGCTGGAAATTCCGGCTCCGGTACTCACTTCCGCCAAGGTGAGTTTGGCGGCCGCGCGCCGGTTGCGCAAAACAACGCCGATCCGTTTCTCCAGAGGCACCCGCGCGGCAGATTGTTCTGATGGGCCCTGCTGATCAACCGCGCTCTTGCTCGATACTCGTGTTCGGGCAGCCCCCTTCGCCTTCATTGCCATTCTTCTGATCCCTGCACCGACGTTACGTAAGCAACCGAAGCATAGCGGGTTCATTCGACTTTGGTAAGAGCCTGTGAATCTCTCAGTGTCTGCAGAGACTGAAAAATAGTCTCGCCGACCTCAGAAGGATGTTGCGGAGGGTAAAAAAATGTGCATCAAATGCATGCAAAAATAATGCATAATATGCAAAAACAACCTTTCCATAAATGTCAGAGTCTTCTGAAGGGGTCGGCCTATGTCCATCGTGTCAGACGTTAACGGGAGCGGAAAAAGCTCCATGCGGGAAGTCGAGGGTCTGCACAGGACCATCGATTGGAAGGGGGCATTCTGGATCGCCAGCGGTGTTCCCGCCCTGGTCTTGATATCAATCGGTGGCATGGGCGCCACCGCTGGAAAATTGGCATTCCTGGTCTGGGCGATATCGGTGCTCATGGGCCTGAGCCAAGCCTACAGCTATGCCGAGATCGGCGGCTTGTTCGCTAATAAGTCGGGCGGCGCGGCCGTCTATGGCGCGGCGGCGTGGCTGCGCTACAGCAAGCTCACCGCTCCGCTCTCAGTGTGGTGCAATTGGTTTGCCTGGTCGCCCGTGCTCTCCCTCGGTTGCGCTATCGCGGCCGGATATATCCTGAATGCCATCGCGCCAATTCCGGTGTTCACCGCGGAATCCGCAGAAGTGGGCGCCTGGCTCAAAATGGCGTCTCATGCCGCCGCCATTGATGGCAAGAGTTTGGAGGACGCGACAAAGATCGCCATCGCCGCGCTGGCCGAGGCCGGCACACCGGCCCTGCGTTCTTTCAAGCTGGTCAGCTTCTCCTTGTTCGGAATGGCCAATATCGAGATTGGCGCCACCTTCTTCATCGGCGCAATCTTGATGCTGGTCGCCTTCGCCATCCAACATCGTGGCATTCTCGGCACGGCGCGAGTGCAGATGTGGATTGGCCTGTTGGTGGTCATTCCCATGCTGATTGTGGGTATCGTTCCCTTCCTCAACGGCAGCGTCCATTACGATAATTACGTTCCGCTCCTACCCCCCACGGGGGAGTGGAATAATGGTGGCTGGACCCAATTCTTCGGCGCGCTCTTCATTGCGGGCTGGTCCACCTACGCGTTCGAAACCGCCGTCTGCTACACCCGCGAGTTCAAAAATCCGGCAAGCGACACCAAGACGTCCATCATCAGCGCGGGGCTGCTGTGCGTGGTGCTCTACACATTGGTGGCCGCGACCTTTCAAGGCTATCTCGGACTTGAGGGTATGACCCAGCCGGGCATCGTGGACGGTACCGGTGTCGCCGCCGCAATGGGCGAAATGGTCGGCGGTGGCTCCGCAATTATTACGCATCTGCTCGAAATGATGATGATCCTGGCGCTGATCTTGGCCATCATGATGGCCATGGCCGGTTCTTCACGTACCCTCTATCAAGGTGGCGTCGATGGCTGGCTGCCCAACTACCTCGCTCACACCAATAAAAATGGCGCGCCCACCAGAGCCTTGTGGACGGACCTCGTCTTCAACCTGGGTTTGCTCACGTTCGCAGCCTCGGATGCGAGCGCATATTACTTAATTCTGTCCATCTCCAACGTCGGCTATATGCTATTCATTTTTCTGAACCTACAAGCTACCTGGATCCATCGCATCGACAGTCCGAAGATTCCGCGCCCATACCGCGCGCCGAACTGGCTGGTGGCGTTCAACGCGGTGCTGGGCTTCGTGAATCTGCTTTTCATGGGGGCAGGCGCCAAAGTGTGGGGCAATCCCAATGCGCTTTGGTACGGGCTTGTTTTTGCACTCCTCATCATTCCCGTCTTCCTTTACCGGCATTATGTCCAGGACAAGGGACGCTTCCCCGACCATATGTTGCTGGATCTTGATCTGAAGGGACAGGACTTGGGTGAACGGCGGGCCGGCATTCTGCCGTATCTCACGCTCGCTCTGGGCGCTGGAGTGATCCTATTCGGTCACTACTACTTCCAGCTTCCGCCCGCATGAGTATCGGTTCCGCGCGGCACCCCCGCGCGGTCGTCCGCCGCACCGACAAGGAGCCCGGTTTCAAGGTGTTGCCAAGGCGGTGGGACCTCGGGTCGCTGCAGTGCCCGCGTAAGCTGCCCCGACCACCCAGCGGCACTTGTTGATAGGCCGAGTCCACCGCAAGTTCAATGCGATTGAAACCACGGCGGCAACTTGAAGGATGCATCGCCGAATGGTTCCGGCGCGATGAGCGCGGGCGGGTCGTCCGGACCCCGAAGCTGGTAAAACAGATGGGGCAGGCCCAGGGATGGGTCGCGCGTCAGGTCCGGATAAGGCATGGCAGCCTGCCAATCGGGATGATAGCGGATGGTGCCCGACACACCGCGATAGGGCATAGACAGCAAAATCGCAGCGATCCGCCGGTTCCGTTCATGTGCGCCGGGACCGGCAGTGCCGCCAGCGACAGCTGCGGCAATGGCATAATGGTGGAGCGCATTATAGGTCTGGCAACCGATCTCAGGCGTCGAACCCTGCCCGAAGCGTTCCTTGTAGCGCCTGAAAAAGTTCCACCCCATCTCGTCGCGCAACAGGCCAATGACAGTTCCGACGATCACACCGCGCCCCTTTTCGGCGACGAGTTCGGAAAATGTGCGGTGCAGGGCGCCATATTGCAGATAGAGCAGCGCCGGTATCGGTTCGTTCATGAACTGAATTTGGAAACGGGCGAGATCGCCCGAATGAAAATGCGTCATGGCGAGGACTGCAGGCTCCTCGCTCCGGATTTCCTCCAACAGGGGACGCCAATCGGCCGGTAGACGCCGCAGGATTCTCGGACGGGAGACCGGGCTCCAGCCGAACTCTTCTGCGACCTGCATCATCGCGTTGGCGATGACGATGCTGTAAGGCTTCGGCCCGGAGACAATGGCTATGCGGTTGTTCGAGGGCTTCCACTGCCCACTGCCGCGCAGCCAAGAAAGAAATTTGATGAAGCCTTGACCATACCAGTATTCGGCCGGATCAGCCATGAAACAGCCGAAGTAACGCTGAGGGGCGCTCATGACGGTGTCGTGGTGCTGCAGCAGTGTGTTGTGATGAATGTAGATGATCCCAGCGTCCGCGATGGGCTCGTATTCCGAATTCTGCGCGCCGATGTTGTAGCCGGCGAAAATGGCATGCACACCCTTGGAGATCAGATGGCGCGCCGCTCGCACGGTCTCCGCGGCGGTCTGGTTGCCCGTGTCGATCAGGATCGGGCTGAGACTGCGCCCGAGTATGCCCCCACGGCCGTTTATTTCCTCGCACGCGAGCATGATCCCGTTGCTGAACTCCCGACCATCGCTCGCGGCGGTGCCGGTCAGCGGTACCATGCCGCCGATGGGGATTGTGGTGTCCGTCATGGCGGCGCGTTACTCACGAAAGTTCCGGCACGAGTTCTGGCTCGAAAAGAATATTGTGCATGATGACTCGAAGGCTTGGCGGGCTGACGGGCTTGATCAACACCGGGAACCCCTGATTGCGGATCGAGTCGATCAGTTCCGGCCCAGTGTCCGCCGTAATGACGATCGCGGGGCATGGGAGTTCGAGAAGGTCGTTGATCTGATGAACGACGTCTGTTCCCAGCACACCGCCCCGCAGGCGAAGATCCGTGATGATGATGTCCGGCGGGCTGGGCAGCCCCGCGATTGAGGCCGTTATGTCGTTGAAGGCATCGAGAATATGGGTTCCTATGCCCCACCGCTTCAGGAGCGCCGTCAGCGCATTCCGCAAGTGAATGTCATCTTCGATGACGACACAATTCAGACCGGTAAATTCTCCGCCGATCCGCTCGCTGATTTCCGCCTCGCCAACCGAGGAATGCCAGACGTCTCCGAGCAGCACATCGAGGGCGAAGACTGCCCCCTTGCCGAGCCTGGACCGGAGCGTGATACGGTGCCCGAGAACCTCTGCGAGGCGGCGGGAAATGTTCAGGCCGAGCCCGAGATTGTGGCGGGCGGTCTGCCGCTCCGGCACCCGGAAGAACTCCTCGAAGATGGCCTCCTGGTGTTCGGGAGCAATGCCGCGGCCGGTGTCATGCACCTCGATCCGCAGGAATCTACCGTGCCGCCGGCATCCCACAAGAATGCGCCCCACATCCGTATAGTTGATGGCATTGCCGACGAAATTGGACAGGATGCGCTCGAGTAGGGCCCTGTCGCTCTGGACGGCAGCGCGAGACGGCAGGATGCGCAGGTCGAGACCCTTCTCCCGCGCCAACTGGCTGAACTGGATGCGCAGCCGCTCCAGTACGGTGGAAAGCTGAAAAGTCTGGATGCGCGGGACAACCTTGCCGGCGTCGAGCTGCCCGATATTGAGCAGCGCGCCGAGCAGGTCCTCCATGATCGAAACGGAGACATCCATGGCGTGGAGAGCTTCGGCGCGCTCCCTTTCCGATTCTGCAGCCATGCAGGAATAGATCAGCAGCTTCAGGGATGCGAGCGGCTGGCGCAGGTCGTGGTTAGCGGCACGCAGGAAACGTGACTTGCTCTGATCCGCCGCCGCCGCCTTGTCGCGCGCCCGCTCGAGGGCCTGTTGCGATTGCCAAGCTTCGGAAATATCACTGAACAGGGTCACCACGCCGTCTTCCGGCATAGGCCAACTCTCTACCTTCAGGACCTGGCCATCTGTGAAAGTGAGAGTCCGGCCAGCGAGAGGCAAGCGGTTGGTGACCTCGGGCGGCTCTTGTGCGTGCACCAGCATCCCGGAGGAATTGAGTGCATCTAGAAAGTTCCGCTGGGACTGGCCATGCCACTGCTCCCTTGGTAACAAAAAGGCGAAACGGCGCAGAAAGGCCGGATTGGCGTCGACTATCTCACCATCGGAGCCCCACAGCGCGATCCCGAAGCCCAGGCTGGAGAAAGCGCATGCCCGCCGCGTCCCCTGATCCGCACTGGGGGCTTCCTGCCGCGCGCCGAGTTCATCCGAAGGGCTCATTTCGTCTCCAGCACCCTCTGCAGTTCGCTCGCCCGTTCCACCGCCAGCCGGATTACCGATTCGCGTGTCATAGTGCCGAGCTTCTTCATGGCGTTACCGAGATGCACGCGCACAGTCTGCCGGCTGATTTCCAGCGCGTTGGCTATGTTGTGAAGGGCTTCGCCACGACCGAGCGCGACGAGGACTTCGGTCTCGCGTCGCGTGAGGTGCTGGAAGGCGTCAACACCCGGTCGCGCGTCGGAAGACGAAGGCATAGGGGCGGTGGAAGGGTTCTCCCGTCCCGGGACGACATGCGCGCGCGTGAGAATGTCGCGAGGAAAACTCACCTCTCCCGCCAGTACCCGCCCGAGCGCCTGCTTGATCTGCACCGCGCCAGAGGATTTCGGGATATAGCCCACGACGCCATGGCGGATCGCCTCGAGCACATGCTCGGGATCCTCGTGGACCGAGACGATGACCACGGGGACGGACGGGAAGCGGCTGCGCAGTTCCTGCAGGCCTTCGAACTCCTTCGTGTCCGGCAAGACCAGGTCGATCAGCACCAGGCCGATCGACGGGTTCCGGGCCAGCGCCGCCAGCGCCTCGTCCAGATTGGAAGCCTCCTCGATCTCACCGTCGCAGAGTCCGCGCGCGACATGCTTGAGGGACTCCCGGACCACCCAGTGATCGTCGGTGATCAGAATGGAGATGGCCTGGCTCGGGTCGTTGGGTTCGATTTTCATCGAAGCGGACTTGTTCATAAATGATCTGGCACTCTTCGATATCCCGAATGAGTGCCCTCCCTTGTTGCATCCGAAGCAGGGGCAGCGCGCGGCATCTGCCACAGCCTTCGCACGGCGCCTTCCGCTCCAAGCATGGCAGTTAACGGCTCCTTCGCCACTTCTAGCAGGAATGCCCGATTCATCGCCAGCCTTCCGAGATAAATTTTCCGCATTTGCCTCTTTATTGATCATAGACATACCAGTCTAGTCGCACTAGCTCTTGAATTGGTTGTTAATAATATAAAACCCGTAGATTGCCGGATAAAAATCATTGACGCTTATAGGATGAATTGCCTAGTCTGAATCTATCGGATTGCGAACATAAATAGACATATCGATAATATCGATCTAGATGACCGGGCGCGGGACGCCTGGCTGGAGGGGATTCATGACGAAGAAGCGGAGTATCGGTTCGCCGGCGTCGCCGATGGCCCTTTCGGCCGTCTCGCGGCGCGATGCCTTGAAGATCGCCCTCGCCGGCGCCTCGGCGGTCGGCCTTGGCGCTCCAGCTCTGTCCACCGGCCTGCCAGACAAAATCCTGGTGGGGGTCCCATCCTCGCTCTCGACGCCTTACGGCGTGGCCGACGATACCGACCACCTGAACGGCACCAAGCTTGCGGTCGAGCAGATCAATGCCGCTGGCGGCGTGCAGGGTCGCGAAATCGAGCTGTTCGTCCCCGACGTCGACAAGCTCTCGCCGGAGAGCTGCCGGCAGGCCATCGCCGCCTGCATCGACAAGAAGGTGATGGCGATCTCCAACTCCTTCCTTTTCGCGCCCATTCCTGCGCTGGACGAATCCGCGAAGTACAAGTGTCCCTATCTGAACGGCAATGCGCAGCGCCTGCCCACGGAAGCGTACCGGGCTGACCCGGTCAAATACAGTCACGTTCTGCAGACCTGTCCGGCCGAGGTGAATTACGGCTGGACCTATCCGCTCTGGCTCACCACCATGGAGCGTTCCGGCGTCTGGAAGCCGAAGAACCGTAAGATCCACGTCGTCGCGGAGCAGGTCGGCTACAACCAGACCATCCTGAGGGCGATGCGCGAGGCCATTCCGAAATACGATTTCGAACTCGCCGAAGTGACCGACATCCAGTATCCGGTCAATGACTGGAGCCCGGTGATCCGCCGCCTGAAGGAAGTCGATGCTGGCGCGATCATGATCGACCACTGGGTTGCCGCCGAATACGCGGCCTTCTGCAAGCAATTCCGCGCCGACCCTGTTCCGAATTCACTCGTCTACCTCCAATATGGTCCGTCGCAGCCCGAATTCCTGGAACTTGGTGGGCGTTCCACGGAAGGCTTCTGCTGGGCGACAACGCTGGGCGTCTATGGCGACGCGCGCGGGCAAGCGTTCCGCAAGGCGTACATGGCGCGGTATTCAGAGTTCGAGGGCAATATGGGCCTCGTCTATACCGGCAACGGCTATGACATCGTCCAGTACCTCAAGCTCGCCTGGGAGGCGACCGGCAAGCCGGAGGATTTCGCCGCCAACGTCGCCTGGATTCGAAACAATCCCTATCGCGGCGTCTGCGGCCTGATGGACATGCGTAATGACCTTCAGGAGGCGTTGCACTTCCCTGACAATGGGTTCGGGAATCAGGCCACTGAACTCGAGAAGGGCATGTCGCAGCTCTTCGTTCAGGTTCAGGACGGCGCCCACAAGGTTGTCTGGCCCAATCAGATCGCCGAATCCTCTCTCCGCCGCGCCCCGTGGTGGATCTGACGATGGAGTCCGCGCGCCACGCGCCGATCTTCGCGGCGGAGCACCTCTCGCTCGACCTTGGCGGGCGAGAGGTGTTACGCAATATCGGCCTCGAGCTGCAACCCGGGGAAGTGCTGGGCATCATCGGGCCGAACGGGGCGGGCAAGACGAGCCTACTCGAGATCCTCTCGGGCCGATACCGGCCGAAGACCGGGCGCGTGATCTATGGTGGGCGAGACATCTCCGGCCTGCCGCTCTTCGAGCGCGCCCGCCTGGGTATCGGGCGGACCTACCAAACCCCGATCGTCTGCGAGGATCTGACCGTCGGCGAGACGTTCAAGGCGGCCCGGCAGGCCTACAGGCCCTATCTGACCCGTTTCGACGCCGAATACGGCTCCGATCTCGTCCATTTTCGCACCTCCCACGACAAACCGAACACGCAGCTCAAGACCTTCGAGCGGCGCAAGCTTCTTCTGGCAAACATCCTGATGCGGCGGCCGAAGGTGCTTCTGATGGATGAGCCTGCTGCTGGCCTGATCAATGCCGAGATCGACGAAATCGACCAGATACTCCGCATGCTCTCGAAAGAAATGGAAGTAGCGGTGCTGATCGTCGAACACCGCATGGAGCTTCTCGCCTCCATCGCCGACCGGGTGATCGTTATGGATGCCGGCGAGATCATCGCCGAGGGCAAGCTCGCCGACATCATCGACAGCCCGGCCGTGCGCGCTGCCTATTTTGAAGCGCACTGAGGGTGCCGAGGGAACGCCATGAAAGATGTCCTCAACATAAGCGGCCTCTCCGCCGGATACGGCCCGCTCCGGGTCATCCACGATCTCGACCTCGTCATTCGACCTGGCGAGCGGCTCGGAATCGTCGGCCTCAACGGCCACGGAAAGACGACGCTTATCTATGCCATCGCCGGCCTGACCGGCTGGCAGCGCGGCTCGATCGAGCTGAATGGCGTGCAGATCGGACGCACGCGCAGCCAGGGGCCGGGGCGTTATACGCACCAGATCGTTCGCAGGGGGCTAGCCCTGATGCCGCAGGGCGATGAGATCTTCACCGGTCTCACGGTCGAGGAACATCTCGATTCCGGGGCGTTTACCTCTGAGGCGTGGCGTGACCGCAAGGCCCGCAAAGAAAGAATTCTCGATCTCTTTGAGCCCCTGCGCAAGCTAACCAAGACCCCAGTCGGACGCCTGTCGGGCGGGGAGCGGCGTATGGTCTCGATCGGGCGCGGGCTCATGACGGACGCCAAGCTATACCTGGTCGACGAGCCCTCACTCGGTCTGGCTCCGAAGATCGGCCAGAGAGTTATGGAGGCGCTCTTCTCCATCGACCTCAAGGACAGTGCCATGTTCATCGCCGAGCAGAACGTCGCCCTGCTCGAAGGGCGGGTCGATCGCTGCATCGGCATGCATGCCGGAAAACTGAAGGGCGAGGCATCGACCGCGCTCGGGCTTGGCTGAACGGTACCTCACAATGGAAATCAGCTTCATCTTGATGAATGCAGTAACGATCGCGGCCATCTACGGGCTTATCGCGGTCGCCGTCTCGATCACCTGGTCAAGCCTCGGTCTTATCAATCTTGGCTACGGCTTCGTCTTTTCCTTTGCGGGCTACTGCGCCTGGCTGGCGGCCCAGCATATCTCCGAGTTTCCGCCTGTCATCGCGGCCGCTGGCATACTCGGCGGAACGCTCTGCGGGATCCTGATCTGCCTGGCTGTCTTCATTCCGCTCCATGACAAGCCGAATTTCACCTCGCGCGGCTTGATCGGGACTCTGGCGATCAGCCTCATCGGCTCGCAGGCGCTCCTGATGCAATTCGGCCCACGCGCGAAATCCCTGCCGGAGCTGTTCGGCACGTGGCAAATATCCATCGGCGCGACCATCCTGACGTCAGACAAGATCGGCATCGTCATCTGCTCACTCCTCATGCTCGCTTTCGTCGTCGCCTGGATGAAAGGCAGCCGTCGCGGGCTTGAGATCCGGGCGATGATGATGAACCCGCACGCGGCTTCCATCGTAGGTATTGGAATACGGTCAACCGGCATCTATGTGATGGCGTTGACCGGCGCCATGGCCGGGCTGGCGTCGGTGCTTCTGTCGCAGACCTATTACATCGCCCCCTTCAGCGGTCTGACGCCTCTCATTAAGGGCGTGTCCATCGCGCTGTGCGGGGGGCTCGGCTCGGTGCAGGGCGCGGTGATCGCGGCCTTCATCCTCGGCGCCACCGAAGCCACGACCTCCCGCTATCTCGGCGGTCAGTATGTGCTCATCACCCAGTTCCTGGTCATCATCATGATCCTGATCGTCCGGCCACGTGGCATATCCGGACTGCTCGACAAGGCCCGCGAACAATGACGGAACCCCAAGCCCTGCCCCCTATCGTCTGGCGCAATCCCCTGGCCCCCTGGGGCGCTGAAACCACGGAGCTGACCTCGGTCCAGCCTCCCGATGCTGGCGATGTCTGGGAGGCAAACATCCGCTTCAAGGCGAAAACCTACAAGGTCGGCCGACTGAAGCACTATGTCATCTGGCCCAATCACGGGCAGAAACTGTGGACCCGCTGGCGCTGGTGGCCGACGCGCCGGACGCTGCTCAACATTCGCGGAGTCTACAACCGAAAGACGCTCGCGGCCGAGAAGGAGATCCTCGATCGACGGCCGATCTACTGGGCGCTGTCCCTGCTGTTGCTCGCTCTGGGACCCCTGCTCTTCCCGGCGTCGATGTACAATACAATGCTGTCGGCGGGCACGATCTTCGGCGTCTTCGCCGCCATCAATGTCTGCTGGACGCTGATCATCGGCTCGGCGAGTATCTTCTCGCTGGCGACCTATGCCGTGGTCGGCGTCTCGGCCTTCGTTACCACCTACATGTCTATACAGCTGGGGTTGCCCTGGTACACGCTGCCAGTGATAGGCGGCGCGCTCGGCCTTGTCATGGGCGGCGTCATCGCCTTTCCCGCACTCCGGCTCGATGGCTTCTATTACGCTCTGCTGACGCTTGGGTTGAACGAACTCTGCCGGGTCTTCTTCACCACGTCGAAACAGTTCGGTTCCGCCTCCGGCGGCCTGTACGGCGCTGACACGTTCCTGCCGAAAGGCTGGTCCCCGGAGGCCCAGTCGCTTCTTTCCTATTACAGTGCCTTCCTGCTGCTGATTGCCGCGCTGTTCCTCTTCCGCTTCATAAACGGCAAGCGCCTTGGCCGCGTCCTGCGCATGGCGCCGGAAAAGCGCGAGGCGTTTGCGGCAGCCTGCGGCGTCGACTACCGCCGAGCGCGCATGACAATCTTCGTCCTGACCTCGGCAGCGCTTGGGTTCATTGGCGGATTCTACGCCGCGCTCTACGGCGGCACCGCTTTTTCGATCTTCAGCTTCGACACGGTGCTGCTCGGGTTGGCGATGGTGACGATCGGCGGCATCGGCAAGGCGGAGGGGGCCATACTCGGCACGCTCGTCGTGATCTTCCTCGACAAGGTTCTGATTGGGCTCGGTCCGATGCGCATGTTCCTGATCGGTATGATCATGCTTGCTGTCGTGCTCTTCCTGAACAACGGCTATTTCGGCATCAAGAAGCAGTTCAACGCCTGGCGCGACAAGAAGCGCGGCGAGTGGCGCTCCATGCGCGCCGAGAAGGGCGGTGAGGCGCTGCCCGAGGAGGCGACCGAACAGGACAACAAGGACGTTCTGTACTTCAAGCGCTTCGACAAGATGCAGCGGGATTACGTGAAGACTCTCATTTGCCCCGAGATCGTCGAGGAGCATCGCCGGCAGCCGCTGGGCCAGCACAGCGCCGCTCTGGAACGACTTCTCATGTACTTCCGGCGGGCGCCGATGGACGACAAGTACGCCCTGCATCGCAATGCAGTGAGTGGCCGCTATAAGATCATTGCCTTTTCTGGCGAGCGAGGTGTCTCGCCCCGGGTGGTCGAAGACCGGGAATATGATTCCATAGGCGAGGGGTACCACGCGATCTTCGTGCGCCGCATCCATGACGTCATGGAGAGCTGATCGTGAGAAAGTCCAGCGTGGAGCAAGACGACGTCGAAAAAGAGATCGCCTCGCCGCGTGATGGTGGGAGACGAATCCGGGCTTATTTCGATGCAAAAACGAGAGAGTACCTGCGCACCGTCATCAACGACGCGCTTATAGAGGAGCATCGCCGCCGACCGAACGCGCAGCACCGCAGCGAACCTCTCGGGCGCCTGCTATTCTACTTCAAAAACCTGCCCATCGAGGAGCAGTACGCGTTGCGGCTGACGCCCGAGGGCCGATACCGGATCACCAATCTCCCGCGGCCGGGCCAGCGCGCTGTCGACCTCGACGGCGCCGACTATACTAGTACATCGGCAGGTTTCCACGGAATTTTCCTGCGGAAGATCAGCGACCTTATGGAAAAGAGCGATGGCTGAGACCAAGATATTCGGATACGCGGATCAGTTTTCAGTAAAGCAGGGAGAGTGTATCCGGTTCTATGTGAACTGCGATGGAGCCAGCACGGCCGAAGCCCAGCTTGTTCGGTTGATCCATGGCGACGATAACCGGGAGGACGGCCCCGGCTATATCGAGCAGGAGATCGAGCACCCGGTCAACGGATCGTGGGCCGTGAAAAAGCAGTTCACGCAGCTGGGCAATTTCCTGGCGGTTCAGGATCCCGACCGCCGGCTGAAGCTCGACGGCTCCCTCTCCATGGCTGCGTTCATCTGGCCGTCCATGCCCAAGAAGGGCATGCGGCAGACCATCATGGGGCGCTGGGATACCCTGACCAACGAAGGCTTCGGCTTCGGCATCACGCCGGACGGCTACCTGCAATTCTGGGTCGGCGACGGCAAGGAGGTCGACTACATCACCGCCGAGATGCCGCTCATTCGCCATGCTTGGTATCTTGTCGGCGTAAGCTATGACGCGCAAACGGGCGAGGCGACGCTCTACCAGGAGAGCGCGCTCAATCGTTACAATTCACTGGTCGGTCCCACCGTCCCCTACGACTATGCTTCCCACGTCCGGACGCGGCTTCGATTCCGACAGCATAACCGGGACGACATTCCGTTCCTGATCGGCGGTGCTCGGGACCGCCACGTGCTGCGCGGGGACTTCGTCTCGGATCTCTATGCGGGCAAGATCGATCGCCCCTTCGTCGCCGGCCGCTTCTTGTCGCGCCAGGAATTCGATAGCGTGAAAGCCGGGCAGCTTCCGCCGAGAGACGGCCTCGTCGCTTACTGGGACACCGCTGCCGGCTATACCGAGCATGGCATCGGCCACGAGGTGGTGGAAAGCGGCCCCTTCAGGCTGAAGACGCGCGGCGTCAACCATCCCGTGCGCGGCATGACCGGCTGGAACTGGAACGGCAAGAACGATTGCTTCCGCCTCGCGCCGCAGGAATTCGGCGGCATCGAGTTCCATCCGGATGCGATCACGGATTGCGCTTGGGCGGCGACCCGCAGCATGGAGATCCCGGTCGAACTGAAGAGTGGCGCCTACGCCATCCGTCTCCGCGTGGGGCCGGGCAAGGGCATCGCCGAGGAATACATCGTCTTCATCGTCCGCCCCGCGAAGCCAACCGCGAAGCTGTGCTTCCTCGTGCCGTTGGCCAGTTATCTAGCTTACGGAAATGAAACCCTCGCCTTCGACGCGCAGATCGTGCAGCCGATGACCGGCCAGCCGCCCATCATCTCCGATGTCGAGATCGAGACCTACGAGCACCGTGAATACGGGCTTTCCACCTACAATAGTTTTGAGGATGGCGCGGGCGTCTGCTTCAGTTCCTTCAAGCGTCCGCTCATTAACATGCGGCCCAAGTTTCGCAATTCGTGGATGGGCGTTCCGTGGCAATTCCCCGCCGATCTTTCGATCGTCGCCTGGCTGGAGCATTTCGAATATGAGTGCGATTTCATCTCCGATTTGGACCTGCATCGTGAAGGCGTCGACGCTATCGCTCCGTATAAATGTGTGATGACGGGCACCCATCCCGAATACGTGTCGGAGCGGATGCTTGATGCTCAGGAGGACTTCGTCGCGCAGGGCGGGCGCCTGATCTACATGGGCGGAAACGGCTATTATTGGTGTGTAAATTTCGACCCGGAAGAGAACGCGGTCATGGAGGTGCGCAAACTCGACAGCGGTATGCGCGCCTGGGCTGCCAAGGCCGGCGAGCACTATCTGCAGACCACCGGTGAGAAGAGCGGACTCTGGCGCAATCGTGGACGTGCGCCGCAGAAGCTCGTCGGCGTGGGCATGATCGCCGAGGGCTTCGAGACCTGCGCGCCGTTCCGCCGCATGCCCGATTCCTGGCACCGTACGGTTTCTTGGATCACGCAGGGTGTTGAGGGTGATCTGATTGGCGATCAAGGCTTGGCTTACGGAGGCGCCGCAGGCATTGAAGTCGATCGCTACGATCTGTCGCTCGGAACGCCGCCGCACACGAAGATTATCGCCTCGTCGGGTGGCCACACGGACAATTACGTTCTGGCTACGGAGGAGATTCTCTATGCTTATGCCGGTATGGTTGGGACCCTTGACTATCGCATTCGCGCTGACATGATTTTCTATACGAGTTCGAACAACGGTGCCGTCTTCAGTTCCGGATCGATTGCATTCGGGCAAGCGCTGCCGTCGAAGGGCTATGAAGGCACGGCCTCCAAGGTGCTTCGAAACGTGGTCGACGCTTTCGTCAAGGATGGTGCTTTGCCCGGCCAGCGCTGGACATTGGAGGAGAAGCAGTGGCGTTGACGTAGCATCGGGTGGCGACTACGCTTTTCAGCTGATCGTCAGCGACCCGACGCCCGCCGTTCTTGGGCAGGAACTGCCGGCGCTGATCCGCCGCGGGCATACGAGCATCAAAGTCTACATGACCTAGCACTACTTTGGCAGTTTACGCCTGAAGCGCGCCCTGCAGTGTGGACATCTGAGTGTCTCGGGCTTGAAGATCTGATCGAGGATGGCCTGGCGGATCGCCGGCAGGCTGGGCTGCGGCGGGGGGCCGGAGGTCCTTTTTCCCCCCGCTCGCCTGACGCAGGCGGCGGTTCTGCAGGAAGGCGTAGGCGATCATCGTCATCAAGGCGTGCCTGTGCAGGCCGCCCCAGGATCGGCCCTCGAAGTGGTCGAGCCCAAGTTCCTCCTTCAGCTGCTGATGCGCCTGCTCGCAGGCCCACCGCGCCTTCACCGCGCCCGCCAGGCGCTTGAGAGGCGTATCGGCGGGAAGGTTGGAGAGATAGTATTTCCGCTCGCCAGTGGACCGGTGCTCGCCAATGAGCCAGGCGTCTTCCCCCGGCAGATGCTGCTGTCCCATGGCGCCGATCCTCTGGGGCGGCCCATCGGCCACCCGGATCCGCACCGCGGCAAAGCGGGCCTTGAGCGGGCCCTTGGTCCCCCGCCTCCAGCTCAGCGTGCGCCAGGGGGCGCTCGCCAGCGTCTTCTCCGCCGAAAGCGAGGTCACGTCGGGCACGGGGTTCTTGCGCGGCCTGCCGCGCGCCGCCGCTGGGAAGGTCAGGGCCACGCCGGCGGGATAGACCTTCTTGCGCCCGCCCACACCCACCGCCCAGGTGAGGCCACGCGCACTCAGGCCCTGGCGGAACGGGGCGCTCAGACCATAGCCGGCATCGGCCAGCACGCAGCCGAAGCGCACGCCCGCCGCCCGGATGCGGTCGATCTCTTCCAGAGCGATCTCGGGCTTGGTCCTGTAGGACCGATTGGCATCCGGCACACGCGCCCGGATCATGCGGTCAGGGTCGCTTGTCCAGCTCTCCGGCAGAAACAGGCGCAGGCCCACCATGGCCGGAACCTCGTCGCGTGCCAGCGTGATGGAGACGAGCGTCTGGCAGTTGGCGTTCTTGCCGAGCGTAGTCGCGTATTGCGGGGCGACGCCCACCGAATGCTTGCCCTTCTTGGGCAGCGCCGTGTCATCGATGATCAAGAAAGCGGACGGGCCGCCCACTATGCGATCGGCCTCCTTCAGCAGAACATCCGCCAGTGGCGCCTGATCCCAGGTCCCGGCTGCCACGAAGTGATGCAACTGGTCGTACCCGACGCCGCATTCACGCGCTGCCATGGGCTGGATGCTTTTGCGATCTCCCGGACCGATCAGCCCCGCCACATACAAGGGACACAGCCGCGCCCGGACCTTATGACCCAGAGCGCTGAGGAACGGCGCCAGCCATTCTTCCAGATCCGCTTTCCAGCTTTCGTTCATGGTCGGCACTCCATAAGCCGACCGCCCATGAATCACGCAAACCGCCCCAGGGGAATCCCAGCGGGGATCCAAATATCAAAAATATGCCAAAGTAGTGCTATGAGGCGATGCTGCTCAGCGACTGGCAAATTCTCGACGTATTCGAGATCGCGCGGCAGGAGAAGGCGATCATGCTCATCCATGCTGGAAATCACGAGATCATCGGCTGGCTCGCGGACCGGCTGGAACGGTCGGGGCGCACGAGGCCGGTCGCCCACGCCCAGTCCCGTCCGCTGCCGGTGGAGCGGGAAGCGACGCACAGAGCCGTGACGCTGGCGGAGATCGCTGGCGTTCCCCTCGTCATCGTCCATGTCAGCGGCGGAGATCGGCTCGAGGAAATCCGCCGCGCCCGGGCGCGCGGTCACACCGTTCTGGCCGAGACCTGTCCGCAATATCTCCTGTTGACCGAGCAGGACCTCGATCAGCCGGACATGCTGGGAGCGAAGGCGATGTGCAGCCCTCCGCCGCGTGACACCACGGCGCAGGCCGCGCTGTGGCGCGGCATCGAAGACGGAACCATCGACATCGTCAACTCAGACCACGCGCCCTATTGCTTCGATGGGAGGGGAAGCTGAAGGCCGGGCCCAATCCCTCCTTCGCCGCTTCGTAGAGGCAGCGGGCGCTCCTCCCGGCGAATGGCTCACTTCCGAGCGCTTGGAAGCCGCAAAAACCTTGCTCCGGGAGGGCGATGGAAGCCTGGATGACGTGGCGACCGCAGTCGGGCTGGGCAGCGCCTACGGGCTCCGTCACCACTTTCGCCAGAGGCAGGGAATCAGTCCATCGGACACCGCGCGCGCTTCATGGCCGAGCAACCGGTCTGAGCCAAGGCCTGGGACCGACGCCACGCGCTAGCAATAACCCGGAGTGCCGCAGGTGACGTCGTGCGGCTATCGGCGGTGATTGGATCGCCATCGACCGGGCACTTGCCACCCGGCCGAACGATGTCTGGGCGATGGATTTCGTCCACGACCAGCTAGCCACAGGTCGCAAGATCCGGGTGCTGACGGTGGTCGACACCTTCTCGCGCTTCTCGCCGACGGTCGATCCCCGCTTCGCCTACCGGGCCGAGAACGTCGTCGCCACGCTCGAAAGGGTCTGCGCGAAACTGGGCTATCCTAAGACGATCCGGGTCGATCAGGGCTCCGAGTTCGTCAGCCGCGATCTCGATCTGTGGGCCTATGCCAAGGGCGTCACGCTCGACTTCTCGCGGCCAGGCAAGCCCACCGACAATGCCTTCATCGAGGCGTTCAACGGCCGCTTCCGCAGTGAGTGCCTGAACACGCACTGGTTCCTGACGCTTGCGGATGCGGCCGAAAAGATGGAGGCTTGGCTCAGATACTACAACGAGGATCGGCCGCACGGGGCCATCGGCCACAAGCCCCCGATCTCGCTACAGAACCCCGGCGGCGTAACCAGCCCACCGCCGTGAAGAAGGCCGGAAACTCCAGCTTCCGGCGATCCAGAAAATGGTCTCGGATCAACCAACCCTCGGGCTCTCTCCTAAGCCGGAGGAGAAAAGGGTCTCAGGCGGAACAAATCGCGATAGGGTTCGCTGCACTGATGAATGGACTGGTAATGCAGGAGAGCGTTAGCTGCCCGGCACCAATTGCTGCGACCCTCACCATGTTCCTGCGAGCCGTCATCGCCGGATCGAAGACATCCGATGATTGCCCCTGAGGTTGGTGCATAATCTGCGGCATGCAAACTTGGCGTCGCGTCTGGCGAAAGCTTCTACACCTAAAAAACTGCCGATTAACGCCTAATAAATCTAAGAAGAAGGAATTTTCTATGCGCTATATCCGCGGAAACTATGAAGCTTTCGTCCGCCCCCGTAAACCCGAGGGTGCGGACAAGAAGACGGCGTGGTTCGTCGGCTCTGGTCTCGCCGGACTTGCTGGCGCAGCTTTCCTCATCCGGGATGGTGGTGTTGCGGGTGAGCGCATCAACATACTCGAGGAGTTGAAAATACCGGGTGGAGCTCTCGACGGTCTTGATGTGCCCGAAAAGGGGTTCGTCATCCGCGGCGGGCGCGAGATGGAGGAACATTTCGAGTGCCTCTGGGACCTCTATCGTTCGATCCCGTCACTGGAGATCGAAGACGCGAGCGTCCTCGATGAATTCTATCGGCTCGACAAGGACGATCCGAACTTTTCGCTGCAGCGCGTGACGCAGAACCGCGGGCAGGACGTGCCGGACAAGGCCCTGCTGACGCTGAACGACAAGGCACAGAAGAACCTGCTCTCCGTCTTTCTCGCGACGCGGGAGGAGATGGAAAATAAGCGCATCAACGAAGTTTTTAGCGAAGATTTTCTCAAGAGCAATTTCTGGCTTTACTGGCGGACCATGTTTGCCTTTGAGGAGTGGCATTCCGCACTGGAAATGAAACTCTATCTCCACCGCTTTATCCATCATATCGGAAGCCTTTCGGACTTTTCGTCCCTCAAGTTCAATCGCTACAACCAGTATGAATCGATGGTCCTGCCGCTGGTGAAGTGGTTGCAGGGTCATGGTGTCCAGTTCCGCTACGGCGTCGAGGTCACCGATGTCGATTTCGAGATCCAGGCCGACCGCAAACAGGCGACACGAATTCGCTGGATCGAGAACGGCGTAGAAGGCGGTGTAGATCTCGGCCCCGACGATCTCGTCTTCATCACCATCGGTTCGCTGACCGAGAATTCGGACAATGGCGATCATCACACCCCAGCCAAGCTGAAGGAGGGGCCGGCGCCGGCCTGGGATCTATGGCGCCGTATCGCGGCCAAGAACCCCGCCTTTGGGCGCCCCGATACGTTCGGCGCGCACATCCCAGAAACCAAATGGGCGTCGGCGACGATCACCACGCTGGACGAGCGCATTCCGGAGTATATCCGCAAGATCGCCAAGCGCGATCCGTTCCGCGGCAAGGTGGTGACGGCTGGCATCGTCACGGTGAAGGATTCGAGTTGGTTGTTGAGCTGGACCGTAAGCCGGCAACCGCACTTCAAAAAGCAGCCGAAGGACCAGATTGTGGGCTGGCTCTACGCGCTCTTTGTGGACAGGCCAGGCGACTATGTGAAGAAGCCGATGCAGGACTGCACCGGCGAGGAAATCACCCGGGAATGGCTTTATCATATGGGAGTGCCAACCGAGGACATTACCGAACTCGCCGCGACGGGAGCCCGAACGGTTCCAGTAATGATGCCCTATATCACCGCCTTCTTCATGCCGCGCCAAGCTGGCGACCGGCCGGATGTGGTCCCTGAGGGTGCGGTCAACTTCGCCTTCATCGGCCAGTTCTCCGAGTCGAAGCAGCGCGACTGCATCTTCACAACGGAATATTCCGTCCGCACGCCGATGGAGGCGGTCTACACACTGCTTAATGTCGAGCGTGGCGTGCCCGAGGTGTTCAATTCGACCTATGACATCCGCACGCTGCTTGCCGCGATCGAACCGCTGAGAGACGGGAAGGGGATCGGAATTCCCGGGCCAGCCTTCCTGCGCAAACTGTTGATGAAGAAGCTCGAAGGGACTGAGATCGCCGAACTTCTCAAAGAGTTTAACCTGATCGCGGAATAACGGACGGTCAACGAGCTTGCTTGCGCTGTGGAAGGTGAAGATGGCCGACAACGATCGGAGGCGAACCCTACGCTGGAGCCGCCGACGAGCATGGACATCATCAGCATGGGATGGAAGGCGAGACGCCTTCCATCCAGCGCGGGCGAGGCCAGATCTACAGCATATGGCGGTCGATCATGCCACGCCGGCGCGCATGCCAATTATGTCGATGCTACATCTTCTGCTCGACCGGCCGCAAAGTGCAGCCTTCCGTCCGTGGCGGAGCGGGGGCGATTCGAACTCGTAAGGTCATGGGGGGCACGGTCGCCGCTCCGCTCTGAAAGCGTGAGCCTAAATGGCACAGGTCGCCCCGAAGGGCGGCCTGTATGGTCTTAAATCGCCACGACGAGCGATTCGTGCTGGAAGTGGTTGCGGGGGCAGACTTCAAATCTCCACTGTTATTAAGTGTCTGTCTCGGTCAAAACCAGCCCGGCCATGAGGGAGGAAGGGAGCCGGGCGTGAAGCGAAGCGGCCTCGCCGCCCGACCGCTCGGCAAGTGGCCGCTCGTCATGTGACCGCTCGACAGGTGAATGAGCCTGAGCCCCGGCATGCGCATCCGCGTGCGCAGCGCCCGCCAGCCCGAAGCACAGCGCCCGCACCCCGCCGCTCATCCCCTCGTCGAGGAAGGGTGCGCCCAGTCCCTCGGGCAGCACGGCGCGGGCATCGGCCAGCACGCGGGTACGCAGCTCCGGGAAGGCATCGAGCAGCGCCGCCACGAACATGTCGCCGGCGACGCCGCCCACCGCGTCGAGATGGATGCGTCTCACGCCGCCGGATGTCACGCCGCCGGATGTCACGCCGCCGCCTGCCGCTGCCGGAAGACGGGAATCACATAGGGCCCCTCGGGCACGATGGCGAGCGCGGCGTCGCCGGAGCGCGCCAGGCTCTGCGCGATCGCCTCGTCGAGCGAGGGCACGATCTCCACCGCCGTGATGCGGCGCTCCTCCTGCGTGAGGCCGGTGGTGTAGAGCTGGATGCGCCCGACCCGCATGGGCTTGAGCTGCATCTCGGTCTGCCACTCGTCGACATCGGCCAGCGTCTTGGCGGTCAGCGTGGCGAGAAACCGCTCCGGGCCGAGCTCGACGAGGCGCGCCTGCGCGGCGCGGAATTCCTCGCTGCCGAAGCCCTCCGAGCATTCCGAGGCGATGATCAGCGTGCCGCCGGGTTCGAGGATGTCGAGCGGTGTCACCATGCCCTTCACCGTCTGGTAGTAGGTCTTGTCGAGCGGATAGCCGGCCGAGGAGGTCACCACCGTGTGGAAGCGGCGCGGCACCTCGATGACGGTGGCCTCCTCGACGAAGTCGACGGCGGCGAGATGGCTGGCGATGATCTCGCCGAAGGACACGAAGACGAGGTCGCGCTCTTCGTCCAGCACGGTGTTCAGCGCGTAGATCTCGCCGACCTTGCGCACGATCTCCAATTGCTCCTCGTGCAGCGGGTTGCCGACGAGGTTGCACTGCACCGCGAGCGGGTCCTCCATGAAGCGGGCGGAATGGAAGGTGCGGATGGTCTGGTGGCCGGCGACGCCCGGCGCCACCACCTTTCGCCCGCCCGACCAGCCGGCCATGAAATGCGGCTCCACCAGCCCGGTGGCGATGCGCAGATCGGCCTCGACGAAGCGCCGGTCGATATGGACCGGCGTGCCGCGCGTCGGCGTCGGCCCGAGATCGACATGGGCCTCCTCGTCGCGGGCGAAGTGATTCACCACGCGCACCGTCTCCAGCACCCACGGATCGCCGATCAGCTCGGCGAGCTCCTCGCCCTCGTTCGGGCGGTGCAGCCCCGTCGCCACCAGCACGGTGATGGCCTCGGCCGGGATGCCGCCTTTGATCATGGTCTCGATCATCGGGCGCAGGAAAAGCCGGTTCGGCACCGGCCGGGTGATGTCGCAGACGAGGATGCAGGCGCTCGCGCGCCCCTTCACCAGCTCGCCGAGCGGCGGCGAGCCGACCGGATGCTCGAAGGCGCGGCGGATGCCGGCGACATTGTCGGCCAGCTTCGGCAGCTCGGCCTTGCGCAGCACGGTCGGCTTCGCCCCCGGCGGAAGGGTGAGCGGCAGGGTGCCGCGACCGAAGGCGAGTTCGAGGGCCGTATCGAGCATGGTCGATCCTTGACTAGGGGTCCCGGACACGAGGACGCGGCCGCGATGCCGGGTGGGACCGGGCCATGATAGCCCGGCGCCGCCGGCTCATAAACCGGCCGCATCGGCAGGCCAAGTCACAGGATCAACCCGCCGGGCCGATCCTCCGGGCCGATCCTCCGGACCGTGCGCCGGCGGCGGGCCTAGACCACCGTCACCGACGGTTCGCCTTCGCCGGCATGCCCGATGATCGCCGCCTTGCCGAAGCCCGCCGCGCGGATCGTGGCCAGAACGCGGGCGGCGGCTTCCGGCGCCACCGCGACCAGCAGGCCGCCCGCGGTCTGCGGGTCGGTGAGCAGATGGCGGCGCCAGTCTGGGAAATCCGCCGGCAGCCGCACGCCCTCGCCATAGCTCGCCCAGTTGCGGTGCGAGGCGCCGGTAATGAAGCCGGCCTGCGCCAGCGCGCCGGCCTCGTCGAGCAGCGGCAGCGCGCCCGCCTCGATCTGCAGCGCCACGCCCGCGCCGCGCGCCACTTCCAGCCCGTGGCCGAGAATGCCGAAGCCGGTGACGTCGGTCACGGCGTGCACGTCGGGCATCCGGCCGAGCTCCGTGCCGACGCGGTTCAGCGTCGTCATCGCGCCGATCATCTCGGCATAGGCGGCGGGCGAGAGCGCCTCCTTCTTGAAGGCGGCGGAATAGATGCCGACGCCGAGCGGCTTGGTGAGGATCAGCGCGTCGCCCGGCCGGGTGGTGCTGTTCCTGCGGATATGCTCCGGGCGCGCCGTGCCGATGACGGCGAGGCCGTAGATCGGCTCGGGAGCGTCGATGGAATGCCCGCCCGCGACAGGGATGCCAGCCTCGCGGGCGATCGCCACGCCGCCTTTCAGGATCTCGCGCACCATGGCCGGCTCCAACTTGCCGAGCGGCATGCCGAGGATCGCCAGCGCCAGCAGCGGCTTGCCGCCCATGGCGTAGACGTCGGAGATGGCGTTGGTGGCGGCGATGCGGCCGAACTCGTAGGGGTCGTCCACCATCGGCATGAAGAAGTCGGTGGTGGCGATGAGGCAGGTCTCGTCGTCGAGCTGCCAGACCGCCGCGTCGTCGCCGGTCTCGGTGCCGACGAGCAGCCGCTCGAAGGGCGAGCCCGGCGGCTGCTCGCCCAGCAATTCGCGCAGCACGGACGGCGCGAGCTTGCAGCCGCAGCCGCCGCCATGGGCGAGGCTGGTGAGGCGGAAGGGGGCACCCTCCGTGGGCTTGTCGAGCATGGAATGGGTCCTCGATGATGATCTTCACTTCTCCCCGGCGGGGAGAGGTCGCCGCGCAGCGGCGGGTGAGGGGCCCGTCGGTCGGCCGGCACCCCCTCACCCCAACCCTCTCCCCGGCGGGGAGAGGGCGCAGGCCCTCCGATCAGGCCGACACCTCGCTCGCCTTGATCACATAGGCGAAGGCGTCGGGGTCGAGGCAGTCGTGGCGCAGGCTCGCCACTTCCGCCTGCGGGTACATGAGGAAGCCGAGCTTCGGCCCGTTCGCGCCCGGCAGGGCGATGTCGTGGCCGTCATTATAGGCCAGCCAGTTGCCCTCCCAGGAGCCGAACAGCGCCTTGCGCGCCGCCAGCACCTTGGCGTCGTCCATGGCGTTCTTGCCCGGCGGCTCCTCCAGCACGACCTTGCGCACGTCGGCCGGGTCGGTGGCGACCCAGCCAAAGCCGTCGAGCCACACCTCGGCGCGGCAGTGCTGCGCCTTGGAGATGGTCGGCGAATTGGCGCCCAGGCTCTTGTAGCCGAAGGCCGAGGGCGCCACGCGGATGCCGTAGAGGTCGCGCGCGGGGATGCCGGCGGCGCGGTTGAGGCCGACGAACAGCGCGTTGAGATCGGCGCATTTGCCGCCGAGATTGCCGCTCGCCAGCAGCGAGGCGACGTCGCCGGTGCCGCAGCCGCGCGTCGCCGCGTTGCGGTAGGTGTTCTCGACCACCCATTCATAGATGGCGCGCGACTTCTCGACGTCGCTGGTCTTGCCGGCGGTGATCTTGTCGGCGGTCGCCTTGACGATGCCGTCGGTGGGGATGAGGTCGGTGGAGGCCAGGAACAGCGCCCGTTCCTCGGACGAGAGCGGCGCCGCGTTGCCGGGCGTGGCGAAATCGGTGGCGCGGTCGCGGGTGGCAAAGCGCGAGGTGATCTCGACGCTCGGCTTCGTCTCCCCCTCGGCCCAGGTCAGATGCAGCATCTGCGCGCCATAGACCGAGTCCTTCTCGACCGTGGCGGTCGCCGCATTGGTCTTCCAGGTGCTCTCGCCCGGCTTGAACCAGTCCGCCGCCGTGTAGGAGGGCAGCGGCACCCAGGCCTGCGCCGGCCCGGCTTTGCCCTCGACGGGCTTCACGTCGAGCACCGTCACCACCTCGAACTGGCGCCACTTGTCCGGCTTCGGTGCGAAGACGGCGGCGGCGGCCGGACTGGCGGCCTGGGCGAAGGCTGCGTGAGGGGCGGCGGCGACGGCGGCAAGCGCCGCGCCGGCTTTGAGGAATTCACGGCGACTGGTCATGGCGATGGCTCCCGGTCGGTTTCATTCAATCGTTGAGGGGCGGCAGGAGGGGCGGCAGACTCGCGCCGGTGGGCGCGGCGGCCGTGTCGGCGGGCGTGTCGGGCATCAGGCTGTCGAGCAGGCGCGCGGCGTCCGGGTCGTCCCAGTCGACCGGGCCGCCGGCATAAAGGCGCAGGGTCCGCGAGGCATCGAGCACGAAGCTCGACGGCAGGCCGACGACCTTCCACGCCTTCAGCGCGGCGCGGTCCTCGTCCAGCAGCACGGGAAACGGCACGGGGGCGGCGTCGAAGAAGCGGCGCACCCGCACGGGAACCTCGCCGACATCGACCGCGAGCAGCGCGAAGGGCCGCTCCTTCAGGCGGCCGGCGAGCCGCGCCAGTCCCGCCATTTCCGCGCGGCAGGGTTCGCACCAGGTCGCGAAGAAGTGAACGAGGACGGGGCGCCCGTGCAGCGCCGCAAGCTCCTGCGGGCCATGGTCGAGCGAAGGCAGCGCCAGCGCCGGCGGCATCCCGCCGATCGGCAGGGGCGAGACGTCAGACGCCCTCGCCGCGCCGCCCAGCGCGATCGACGCAAGGGAGGCGGCAAACAGCCACGGAAAGCGGATCGTCTCGCCCCGACACGCGGGAGCCGTCCATGCGAGCACGGCCATGATGCTGCGACGGGGCCGCCCAATCGTCAATCGGTCGATCGGCGAACCGGGCAACTATTGCGACGCAGCATTTCCGAACCGCACGGCAATATAAGGAATGGCTTGAAATCACACGCTTTTTTGTCCTGCGTCCAGCCCTTACACTGTTTGACATTGGACCAGCTAAAAAATAGCCTTGTGATCGGAAAAGCCTATCGAGCGATGGGCTTCGCGGAGAGATTTTCGGGAGGGCCTCGATGAATATGGAGCTCTCGCGCCGCACGTTCCTCAAAACGTCGGGAGCCGGCATCGCCGGCACGACGTTGGGTGCCTTCGGCTTCAGCGAAGCGGAGGCCGCCGTGGCCGCCGCCGTGAAGCCGTTTCACCTGGTGAACACGACGGAAGCGCGAAACACCTGCACCTACTGCTCGGTCGCCTGCGGCATCATCATCTATTCCAAGGGCGACCTCCGGAAGGGCGAGACGGCCGACATCGTCCATATCGAGGGCGACTCCGACCATCCCACCAACCGCGGCACGCTCTGCCCCAAGGGCGCGGCGCTGCGCGACATCGTCAAGTCGCAGACCCGCCTCACCCAGCCCATGCTGCGCAAGGCCGGCTCCGACAGGTTCGAGGCCGTCTCCTGGGATGTGGCGCTCGACAAGATCGCCCGCGCCATGAAGGACGACCGCGACGCCAATTTCGTCGCCACCAACAAGGACGGCGTGACCGTCAACCGCTGGCTTACCGCCGGCTTCCTCGCCGCCTCGGCCACGACCAACGAGACGGCCTTCGCGACCTACAAGGTGGTGCGCAGCACCGGCATTCTGGCGTTCGACAACCAAGCACGCGTCTGACACGGCCCGACGGTGGCGAGTCTCGCCCCAACATTCGGCCGTGGCGCCATGACCAACGCCTGGACGGACATCAAGAATACCGACCTCGTCGTCATCATGGGCGGCAACGCCGCCGAAGCGCATCCCTGCGGATTCAAATGGGTCACCGAGGCGAAAGCCAACCGTGGCGCCAAGCTCATCGTCGTCGACCCGCGCTACAACCGCTCGGCGTCGGTGGCGGACTATTACGCGCCGATCCGCCAGGGCTCGGACATCGCCTTCCTGATGGGCCTCATCAACTGGTGCATCGGCAACGACAAGGTGCAGTGGGAGTATGTGAAGCCGTTCACCAACGCCACCTTCGTGGTGAAGGAGGGCTTCGGCTACAAGGACGGCCTGTTCACCGGCTATGACGAGGAAAAGCGCGACTACAACAAGGACACCTGGGACTACGAGATCGGCGCGGACGGCTACGCGGTGGTCGACGAGACGCTGCAGAACCCGCGCTGCGTGTGGAACCTGCTGAAGCAGCACGTCGCCATCTACACGCCCGAGATGGTGGAGCGCATCTGCGGCACGCCGAAGGACAAGTTCCTGAAGGTGGCCGAGATGATCGGCGAGTGCTCCACGCCGACCAAGACCATGACGAGCATGTACGCGCTCGGCTGGACCCAGCATTCCAAGGGCTCGCAGAACATCCGCGGCATGGCGATGCTGCAGCTCATCCTCGGCAATATCGGCGTGCGCGGCGGCGGGATGAACGCACTGCGCGGCCATTCCAACATCCAGGGGCTGACCGATCTCGGGCTGATGAGCAACCTCATCCCGGGCTATCTCAACATCCCCACGGAGAAGGAGGCGGACTTCGCCACCTACATGTCGACGCGGGCCTTCAAGCCGCTGCGACCGAACCAGATGAGCTACTGGCAGAACTACAAGAAGTTCTTCGTCAGCTTCATGAAGTCCATGTACGGCTCCGCCGCGACAGTCGAGAACGACTGGGCCTATGGCTACCTGCCCAAGCTCGACGTGCCGGGCTACGACGTCCTGCGCATCTTCGAGATGATGAAGCAGGGCAAGGTGAACCTCTATTTCTGCCAGGGGTTCAACCCGCTGCAGGCCTTCCCCAACAAGGCCAAGCTGGCCGAGGCCCTCGCCAAGCTGAAGCTGCTGGTGATCATGGACCCGCTCCAGACCGAGACGGCGCGGTTCTGGGAGGATCACGGCACCTTCAACAAGGCGGACCCGGCAAAGATCCAGACCGAGGTGATCCAGCTCCCCACCACCTGCTTCGCCGAGGACGAGGGCTCGCTGGTCAATTCCGGCCGCTGGCTGCAATGGCACTGGCCGGGCGGCTCGCCTCCCGGCGAGGCGAAGACCGATACCTGGATCATGGCGCAGATCCATCTGCGGCTGAAGGAGCTCTACAAGAAGGAAGGCGGCGCCTTCCCCGATCCGATCGTCAATCTGAACTGGTCCTACAAGGACCCGAACCATCCGACGGCGGAAGAGCTCGCCAGGGAGATGAACGGCTCGGTGCTGGCCGACGTCTACGACCCGGCCGACCCGACCAAGAAGATACTGGAGGCCGGCAAGCAGCTTTCCGGCTTCGGCCAGATGCGCGACGACGGCACCACCGCGGGCGGCTGCTGGATCTTCTCCGGCTGCTGGACCGAGGCCGGCAACATGATGGCGCGGCGGGACAATTCCGACCCGGGCGACGCCGGCATGTTCCTCAAATGGTCGTTCTCCTGGCCGGCCAACCGGCGCATCCTCTACAACCGCGCCTCCTGCGACCTCGACGGCAAGCCGTGGGATCCCTCGCGCAAGCTGATCGAGTGGGACGGCGCCAAGTGGACCGGCTACGACGTGCCGGACATCGCGCCGACCGCCAAGCCGCGCGACGTCGGGCCGTTCATCATGAACCCGGAGGGCACGTCGCGGCTCTTCGTGCGCAAGATGATGCGCGACGGGCCATTCCCGGCGCATTACGAGCCGTTCGAAAGCCCGGTCGCCAACGTCATCGCGCCGAAGGTGCGCGGCAATCCGGTGGCGCGCGTCTTCGCCGACGACTGGAAGCAGTTCGCCGACATCGGCGATCCCGCCTTCCCCTATGCCGGCACCTCCTACCGCCTCACCGAGCACTTCCACTACTGGACCAAGAACAACCATGTGAACGCGGTCCTGCAGCCGGAGCAGTTCGTCGAGATCTCGGAGGAGCTGGCGAAGGAGAAGGGCATCGCGCTCGGCGGCTGGGTGCGCGTGTGGTCGAAGCGCGGCGAGCTCTACGCCAAGGCGGTCGTCACCAAGCGCATCAAGCCGATGACCATCGACGGCAAGACGGTGCATGTGGTCGGCGTGCCGATCCACTGGGGCTTCGTCGGGGCGGCGCGCAAGGGCTTCCCGGCGAACACGCTGACCCCGTTCGTGGGCGACGCGAACATCGAGACGCCGGAATTCAAGGCGTTCATGGTCAACATCGAGCCCTCGTCCGGGCCGGTGGCGGCATAGGGAGGCGGCGCAATGTTCCCAGCTATCCCCAACCCCTCCGTCGCCCCCGACGCCGCAAAGCCGCGCTTCGGCGAGAAGGACATCCTTCGCCGCAGCGCCTCCGAGGTCACGCCGCCCGCCGAGCGGCTGACCGAGGTCGCCAAGCTCATCGACGTGACCAAGTGCATCGGCTGCAAGGCCTGCCAGGCGGCCTGCCTCGAATGGAACAACCTGACCGAGGAGATCGGCTTCAACCACGGGATCTACACCAATCCCATGGACCTGACGCCGGACACCTTCACGCTGATGCGCTTCACCGAATGGGTGAACCCCGAGACCGAAAATCTCGAATGGCTCATCCGCAAGGATGGCTGCATGCATTGCGAGGATCCGGGCTGCCTGAAGGCCTGCCCGGCGCCCGGCGCCATCGTGCAGTACTCGAACGGCATCGTCGATTTCCAGCACGAGAACTGCATCGGCTGCGGCTACTGCATCAAGGGCTGCCCCTTCGACATCCCGCGCATCTCCAAGGTCGACCACACCGCCTACAAGTGCACGCTGTGCTCGGACCGCGTGGCGGTGGGCCAGGGCCCGGCCTGCCAGAAGGCCTGCCCGACCCAGGCCATCGTCTTCGGCACCAAGGACGAGATGAAGGAGTGGGCGGAGTTCCGCATCACCGACCTCAAGTCGCGCGGCTTCGACAAGGCCGGCCTCTACGACCCGCAGGGCGTCGGCGGCACGCATGTGATGTACGTGCTGCACCACGCCGACACGCCGTCCATCTATGCCGGCCTGCCGGACAATCCGCGCATCTCGCCGATCGTCGATGCGTGGAAGGGCGTGACCAAATATGTCGGCCTCGCGGTGATGGGCTTCGCCGCCGCCGCGGGCTTCCTGCACTACGCCGTCGCCGGCCCGAACAGGGTCGGCGAGGAGGACGAGGAGAACGCCGAGAGGCTGGTCGAGGGCACGGGCGCGCCCCCGCCGGCGCCATCCGCCGACGCGCATGAGGGGAGGACGCCATGACGGCCGCCAACCTCGAGAACCACACTCCCGCCGACGTGGAACCGGGCGACGCCGTTCGCCCGGGCCACCCGGTCCAGGTGTCGCGCTACACGCTTCCCGCGCGCATCAACCACTGGGTCACCGCCACCAGCCTCGTGCTGCTGGCGCTGTCCGGCATGGCGCTGTTCACGCCGAAGCTGTTCTTCCTCACCGGCCTGTTCGGCGGCGGGCAGTGGACGCGGGCGCTGCATCCGTGGATCGGCGTGGTGCTGTTCTTCTCCTTCGCCGGGCTGTTCCTGCGCTTCTGGCGGGCCAACCTGCCCGCGCGCGAGGACGTCGACTGGGTGGCCCATTCGGCCGACCTGCTGGCCGGCCGCGAGGAGAAGATGCCGGAGGTCGGCAAGTACAATGCCGGCCAGAAATTCGTCTTCTGGTCGATGTCGGCCCTCATCATCGTGCTGATCGCCAGCGGCGTCGTGATGTGGGACCAGTATTTCTATCCCTTCACCACCATCGAGCAGAAGCGCATCGCCATCCTCGTGCATTCGATTACCGCGGTGGTGATCATTTGCGTGTGGATCATCCATGTCTACGCCGCCATCTGGGTGAAGGGCACCATCGGCGCCATGACCCGGGGCGAGGTGACGGGCGGCTGGGCCTGGCGCCATCACCGCAAATGGCTGCGCGAACTGGTCGGCAGCAAGCCCGGCAAGCGTCCGGCAAGGCCGCCGGTCACGCCGGCCGAATAGGCGGCGCGGGCGAGCACGCGCGTGCTCGCCCGCCGTCATCCCGGATTGGCCGCAGGCCATATCCGGGATCGCGTGCCGAAGCCGGATCGGCCTGCGACGGCCGGGATGATGAGGGAACGGGCCGTCGCGCCGATCGCGCGCCGCCCTATATGCAACACGTGCCTGGACGCAACACGTGGCCCGTGCGGTTCGTGAGGAAACAATGTCGGCAGAGCTTCAGCCCGATCCGAGCGTGATCGGCTCCGTCTCCACCCCGCCCTTCGCGGTCCTGCCCGACCCGTCGCGCCTGTTCGGCGTGCGGGCGGCGCGGCTGCGCACCTATGCGGCGGTGAGCCCGCTCAAGCCCTATCTCGATTTCGTCGCCGGCCTCATCGAGGCGCAGCAGGCCATCGTGCCGGCGCTGCCGCCGGTCACGCCGCCGGACGCGGAGGCCACAGAGAGGGCGCGCACCTTCGAGATGCCGCCGCTCGACCGGGCCGGCCTCACGCTCGACGACACGCTGGAGACCACGCTCGACGCGCTGTTCGACGCGGCGGCGCGCGTGGCGATGCCGGACGAGGCGGCGCAGGCGCTGACCCGCGTACGCCTGGCCGACGGCGCCGAGCGTGCGCAGATGGTGCGCGACGTGCTTGCCCACGACATGCCGGTCGAGACGCTGGCCGAGCATGTCTATGTCGCGGGCGCGCTGCAGGTGCATTTCGCCCGCCTAGCCGCCACGCTCGACGCCAAGCGCCTCGTGCCGGTGGGCGACGGCGTGTGCCCGGCCTGCGGCGGCCCGCCGGTCGCCTCGCTCATCGTCGAATGGCCGAACGCGCATGGCAGCCGCTTCTGCGCCTGCTCGCTGTGCTCCACCCTGTGGAACTATGTGCGCATACGCTGCTGCGCCTGCGGCACCACCAAGGGCATCGGCTATCAGGAAATCGAGGGCAGCCCCGGCACCGTCAAGGCCGAGACCTGCGACGAGTGCCGCACCTATGTGAAGGTGATGTACCAGAGCAAGGACACCACCATCGAGCCGGTGGCGGACGACATCGGCACGCTGGCGCTCGACCTGATGATGCGCGAGGGCCCCTACCGGCGGGCCGCCTTCAACCCCTTCCTTCTCGGCTACTGACGGGGGCGAGGATGGACGCGCAGCCCCGCCCGGCCGGGCCTCACCCCTCCCCCGCCCCGCTGTCGCCGCGCGACCTGCCCGCGGTCGATCTCGTGCTGAAGACCCCGGCCGGCCAGCAGGCGGTCGAAGCGTTCGGCCGCGCCCCGGCCACCACCGCCATCCGCGCCGCGCTCGACGAGGTGCGCGCCTGCCTGCTGGCCGGCAAGCTCGCCGCGCTGCCCTCGCCCGACCATGTGGCGCTCGCCGCCGCCGAGGCGCTGGAGCGGGCGGCGCGCTCCAGCCTGCGACCGGTGTTCAACCTCACCGGCACGGTGCTGCACACCAATCTCGGCCGCGCCGTGCTGGCGGAAGAGGCGGTCGAGGCCGCGACGCAGGCCATGCGCGCGGCGGTGGCGCTGGAATACGACCTTGCCACCGGCAAGCGTGGCGAGCGCGACGACCATGTCCGCGCGCTGCTGATCGAGCTGACCGGGGCCGAGGACGCCACCGTCGTCAACAACAACGCCGCCGCCGTGCTGCTGGTGCTGAACACGCTCGGGCTGGGCCGCGAGGCCGTCGTCTCGCGCGGCGAGCTGATCGAGATCGGCGGCGCCTTCCGCATGCCCGACATCATGGCCCGCGCCGGGGTAAGGCTGGTCGAGATCGGCACCACCAACCGCACCCACCCGAAGGATTATGCCGGCGCGCTCTCCGAGGCGACCGGGCTGGTGCTGAAGGTGCACACCTCGAATTACCGCATCGAGGGCTTCACCAAAGAGGTGCCGGCGCGCGAGCTGGCGGCCATCGCCCAGGCCCGCGGCGTGCCCCTCGTCAACGATCTCGGCTCGGGCACGCTGGTCGATCTCGCCCGCCTCGGCGTCGCCCAATCAGGCTTGGCCCAATCAGGCTTGGCCCATGAGCCGACCGTGCGCGAGGCGGTGGCGGAGGGGGCGGACATCGTCACCTTCTCCGGCGACAAGCTGCTCGGCGGGCCGCAGACCGGCTTCATCGTCGGCCGCGCCGCGCTGATCGAGAAGATCAACCGCAATCCGATGAAGCGGGCGCTGCGCGTCGACAAGATCCGCCTCGCCGCGCTGGAGGCCACGCTGAAGCTCTACCGCGATCCCGAGCGGCTGGCCGCCCGGCTGCCGACGCTGCGCCTGCTGGCGCGCACGCGCCCCGAGATCGCCGCCCGCGCGCACGCCCTCGCCGAGCCGCTCGCCACCGCTTTGGGCGACGGCTTCGACATCGAGATCGTCGACTGCGCCAGCCAGATCGGCTCGGGCGCGCTGCCGCTGGAAACCCTGGCCAGCGCCGCCTTCGCCATCCGCCCGGCCGGCGAGGCCTCCGGCGGACGGCTCAACGCGCTGGCCGCCGCGCTGCGGGCGCTTCCCGTCCCCATCATCGGCCGCATCACCGAGGGCGCGCTGATCCTCGATCTGCGCTGTCTGGAGGACGAGGCCGGCTTCCTCGACAGCCTCGGCCATCTGCGGGTGCCGGGATGATCATCGGCACCACCGGCCATATCGACCATGGCAAGACCGCGCTGGTCGGCGCGCTCACCGGCGTCGATACCGACCGGCTGAAGGAGGAGAAGGCGCGCGGCATCTCCATCGACCTCGGCTTCGCCTACCTTTCGACCGAGGCCGGCACGCTCGGCTTCATCGACGTGCCGGGGCACGAGAAGTTCATCCACACCATGCTGGCCGGGGCCAGCGGCATCGACTTCGCGCTGCTGATCGTCGCCGCCGATGACGGGGTGATGCCGCAGACCCGCGAGCATCTGGCGCTGCTCGACCTGCTCGGCATCTCGCGCGGCCTCGTCGCGCTGACCAAGGCCGACCTCGCCGACGACGCCCGCCGGGCCGAGGTGAGCGCCGAGATCGGCGCCCTGGTGGAGGGCACCTCGCTGCAGGGCGCCGAGGTTCTGGCGGTGTCCTCGCTCACCACCGAGGGCATCGACACGCTGCGCGCCCGCCTCGTCGAGGCGGCCCGGAATTTTGCCGAGCGCAGCGCGCAGGGCCGCCTGCGCCTCGCCGTCGATCGCTGCTTCACGCTGGCCGGCGCCGGCACGGTGGTCACCGGCACGGTGCTTTCCGGCGCGGTGAAGCCGGGCGATCAGGTGGTGGTGAGCCCTTCCGGCCTGCCGGCGCGCGTGCGCTCCCTGCATGCGCAGAACCGCAAGGCCGAGCAGGGCCGCGCCGGCGACCGCTGCGCGCTCAACCTCGCGGGCGAGGCCATCTCGGCCGAGGCCGTCCGACGCGGCGACATGGTGCTCGACCCGGCGCTGCACGCCCCGACCGAGCGCATCGACGCCACCCTCACCGTGCTGGCGAGCGAGCCCAAGCCGCTCGGCCAGTGGTTCCCGGTGCGCTTCCATCACGGCGCGGCGGACATCGGCGCCCGCCTCGTGCCGCTCTCCGCCGACACCCTCGCGCCGGGCGAGACCGGGCTGGTGCAGATCGTGCTGGAACAGCCCATCGCGGCCGCGGCGGGGGACCGCTATGTCATTCGCGACACCTCGGCCCGGCGCAGCATCGGCGGCGGCCGGCTGATCGACCTGCGCGCCCCCGCCCGCAAGCGCCGCACGCCCGAGCGCCTCGCCCAGCTCGAAGCCCTCCGTGAGGCCGATCCCGACGCGGCCGTGGCCGGCCTCCTTGCCGTCGCGCCCTGGCATCTCGACCTCGACGCCTTCGCCCGCGACCGGGCGCTGGCGGCCGACGCCGCGCCGGCGATCGCCGGACGGCTCGGCCTCGTCGGCTTCGCCGCCGGCGGCGGGCTCACCGTGCTCTCCGCCGCGCGCTGGGCGCACTATGGCGAGGCGCTGCTCGCCGCGCTCGAGGGCTTCCACGACGCCAATCCCGATCTGCCGGGCATGGGCACCGAAAAGCTGCGGCTGGCGCTGGTGCCGCGCCTGCCCAGGCCGGTCTTCCTGGAGGCGCTGCGCCGCCTTTCCGATGCGTCGAGGCTGGTGCTCGACGGCGCCTGGGTCCGGCTCGCCGGGCACGAGGTGCGCCTCACCCGCCAGGACGAGCTGCTGTGGGAGCTGGTCGAGCCGAAGCTCGGCGGCACCGAGCGCTTCCGCCCGCCGCGCGTGCGCGACCTCGCGGCCATGACCGGCGAGGCGGAATCCGATATTCGCCGGCTCCTGAAGCTGCTCGCCCGCATGGGCAAGGTCGACGAGGTGGCGCACGACCATTTCTACCTGCGCCCGACCGTGACCGCGATGGTCGCCATGGTGCGCGAGCTCTCCGACGGCGCGACCGGACGGCAATTCGCCGCCGGCACCTTCCGCGACCGCATCGAGCAGGGCGAGCACGCGGTCGGCCGCAAGGTGGCGATCCAGATCCTCGAATTCTTCGACCGCCACGGCGTCACGCTGCGCCGCGGCGACCTGCGCCGCCTCAACCGCCACCGGCTGGACCTGTTCGGCGCGATCGACGACACTGCCACGCCAGCAGCGGATGCGGACACGACTTCTGGAAGAGCGTTACCTCCGGTGAGGTATCCGGACTTCAAATCCGGAAGGGGCCGCGAGCCGGTCCCTGGTGGGTTCGACTCCCACTCTCTTCCGCCATCCTGCGACCGCCCGCGCTGAGCCCTTTCCGATCGGGTGGAATCACCTGATCGGATCACGCGCCGGCGCGACGGGGCGCATATCCGTGCCCGCCGCCGCGAAATCCGCGCCGGCGCGACGGGCCGCCGCGCGGCGCCACCCGTAGCACCGGCTCATACCAAGGCTTCGGCGCCACCTCCCCAAGGGTCGTTTTTGCCAAAGCGCCCGCCGCACCGGCAGGGCCGCATGCATGCGCGGAAGATTTTCCGCCGCTCCCGCCGCAACCTCGCCCCAGTCGGCAAGGCGGCCGCACGGTCCCCCGGCCGCCGCATCGATCGAGCCTCGTCCCTCCGGGTCACGGCGCGGTGCCTGCCGGCACGCTGCAATCGAGGAGAGCGAAACATGGAAGACCTGTCCCGGCGCACCCTGCTTGCACTGAGCGCCCTCGGCGGCGCCGCCGTCGCTTCCGGCGCGGCGCAGGCCGCGACCTTCGGCAATCCGGATCAGCCCCCGGAAGGCGCGATCAATTCCACCCCCGGCGCGCTGTCCAGCCCCGGCCCGCAGAGCCCGGCGCTGGAAGCGCAGATCCCGGCCTTCCAGAGCCCGCCCGCCACCGGTGTCGGCAACATGCCGATGCTGTGGTCGTCCTTCAACATCATGCCCAAGCGCATCCAGAATGGCGGCTGGGCGCGGCAGATCACCGCCACCGAATTCCCCGCCGCCAAGGAAGTCTCCGGCGTCAACATGCGCCTCGGGCCGGGCGGCATCCGCGAGATGCACTGGCACCTCGCCGGCGAATGGGCGCTGATGACCAATGGCCGCTGCCGCGTCACCGTGCTGGACAAGGACGGCCACCCCTATGTGCGCGACGTCGGGCCGGGCGATCTGTGGTTCTTCCCGGCCGGCTACCCGCACTCGCTGCAGGGCCTCGGCCCGGACGGCGCCGAATTCCTGCTGGTCTTCGACGACGCCTACCAGTCCGAATACAACACGCTGCTGCTGACCGACTGGATCGCCCACACCCCGCCGGCGATCCTGGCGCAGAATTTCGGCGTGCCGGCCGACACCTTCAAGAACATCCCGCTGCAGGACCTCTGGATCTTCCAGGGCAAGGAACCGCCGCCGCTCGCCGTCGATCAGGCCGCCGTGGCCGGCGCCGGCTCGCCGGCCGAGCCGTTCACCTTCTCGCTCACCGCCACCACGCCGGTGAAGCAGAATGCCGGCGGCCACGTCCAGCTCGCCGACAGCCGCACCTTCAAGGCCTCCAACACCATCGCCGCCGCCATCGAGACCATCAAGCCCGGCGCGCTGCGGCGCATGCACTGGCACCCGAATGCCGACGAGTGGCAGTACTGGATCAAGGGCAAGGGTCGCATGACGGTGTTCAACACCGGTCCGCGCGCCCAGACCATCGACTTCCAGGCCGGCGATCTCGGCGTCGTGCCCAAGAGCCAGGGCCATTACATCGAGAACACCGGCGAGGAGGACCTGCAGGTCCTCGTCGTGTTCCGCGCGCCCGAATATCAGGAAGTCGACCTCTCCGACTGGCTGACCCACGCGCCGCCGGAACTCGTCGCCCAGCACCTCAACATCGACCCCGCCGCGATCGCCCGCTTCCCGCGCGGCCAGGTCGGCATCCAGCCGGGCTGAGCCCGCCCGCGTCGCTTCGCATCCATCCCCGCCGACCGCTCGCGACCCGGGAGAGACCCATGGGCATCGTCAAGACCATCCGTCCCTATCACGAGCCGGCCGGCGGCTGGGGTGCCCTGAAGGCGATGGGCACCGCCCTCGCCGAGCAGGACATCGCCGTCTCCGGCATGGCCCTGCTCGCGCATATGAACCAGCCGGGCGGCTTCGACTGCCCCGGCTGCGGCTGGGCCGACCCGAAGAATCCCTCGCCGTTCGAATATTGCGAGAATGGCGGCAAGGCGGTGGCGTGGGAGGCGACGGCAAAGCGCTGCACGCCGGAATTCTTCGCCGCCCATACCGTGTCGGAGCTGGAGGCCTTCACCGATTTCGAGCTGGAGATGCAGGGCCGGCTCACCCATCCGATGCGCTACGATTCCTACACCGACAGCTATGTGCCGGTAAGCTGGGAGGAAGCCTTCGCCCTCGTCGGCCAGCACCTCAACGCCCTGCCCGACCCGAACATGGCGGATTTCTACACCTCCGGCCGCGCCTCCAACGAGGCCGCCTTCCTCTACCAGCTCTTCGCCCGCGAATACGGCACCAACAATTTCCCCGACTGCTCCAACATGTGCCACGAGGCCACCAGCGTCGGCCTGCCGCAGTCGCTCGGCGTCGGCAAGGGCACGGTGCTGCTGGAGGATTTCGAACGCGCCGACTGCATCTTCATCTTCGGCCAGAACCCCGGCACCAATTCGCCGCGCATGATGACGGATTTGCGCGACGCCGCGCGGCGCGGCGCCACCATCATGTCGTTCAACCCATTCCGCGAACGGGCGCTGGAGCGTTTCCAGGCGCCGCAGAACCCGGTGGAGATGGCGACGCTGACCTCGACGCCGATCTCCTCGCGCCTGTTCCAGGTCAAGGTCGGCGGCGATGTAGCGCTGATCAAGGGCCTCATGAAGTGGCTGGTCGAGGCCGACCGCGCGGCGAAGGCGGCGGACGGCGCGCCGGTGCTGGACTGGGACTTCATCCACGGCCACACCCTCGGCATCGAGGCGCTGATCGCCGATCTCGACGCCACCGCCTGGGAGGACATCGAGGCCAGGTCCGGCATCGCCCGCGGCGACATCGCGGTGGCGGCGCGGGCCTATGCGACGGCCGAGCGTGCCATCCTGGTCTTCGGCATGGGCATCACCCAGCATCGGCACGGGACGCAGAACGTGCAGCAGCTCGCCAATCTCGCGCTGCTGCGCGGCAATGTCGGGCGCGAGGGCACCGGCATCTGCCCGGTGCGCGGCCATTCCAACGTGCAGGGCGACCGCACGGTGGGCATCACCGAAGTGCCCGGCGACGCGCTGCTCGACGCCCTCGAGGCCCGTTTCGGCTTCACCCCGCCGCGCGCCTTCGGACACAACGTGGTCACCGCGCTGGAGGCCATGGTGAAGGGCGAGACCCGCGTCTTCATCGGGCTGGGCGGTAATTTCGCCGCCGCCATTCCCGACTGGCAGCAGACCCGGGCGGCGATGCGCAAGCTCGACCTCACCGTCCACATCGCCACCAAGCTCAACCGCAGCCATCTCGTGCATGGCCGCGCCGCGCTCATCCTGCCCTGCCTCGGCCGCACCGAGATCGACCTGCAGGCCGGCGGCCCGCAATCGGTCACGGTGGAGGATTCGATGTCGATGGTACATGCCTCGACCGGCATCCGCGCGCCCGCCTCCGAGCATCTCAAGAGCGAGCCCGCCATCATCGCCGGCATGGCCCGCGCCACGCTCGGCGCGCGCTCCAGGGTCGACTGGGAGGCGCGGATCGGCGACTACCGCCTGATCCGCGACGACATCGAGGCGGTGTTCCCGATCTTCCAGGGCTACAATGCCCGCATCGCGCAGCCCGGCGGCTTCCACCTCACCTCGCTCGCCCGCGAGCGGATCTGGGCGACGCCGTCCGGCAAGGCCAACCTGCTGGTGTGCGACGGGCTCTGCGAGGATCCCGGGGTCGACGATCCCGAGGCGCTGTGGCTGACCACGGCGCGCAGCCACGACCAGTACAACACCACGCTCTACTCGCTGTCCGACCGCTATCGCGGCGTTTACGGCCAGCGCGACGTGATCTTCCTCAACGCGCGGGAGATGGAGCGGCGCGGCCTGAAGGCCGACGACCGGGTCGACATCGAGACGCTGTCGCAGGACGGCATCACGCGCGCCGTGCGCGGCTTCAAGGTGGTGCCCTACAGCTTCCCGGACGGGAGCTGCGCCGCCTACTACCCCGAGACCAACCCGCTGGTGCCGCTCTACGCGCATGACCCGCAGAGCTTCACCCCCTCCTCCAAGGCCGTGCCGGTGCGCCTCGTGAAGGCCGCCGCCGCGCAGGGAGCGCGCTGACCATGGACGCCGTCGAACTCGCCCGGGCGCAATTCGCCTTCACCATCGGCTTCCACATATTGTGGCCGACGCTGACCATCGGCACCGCCTGGTTCGTCACCGTGCTGAGTTTCCTGTGGTGGCGCACCGGCAAGCCGGTCTATCGCGACCTGATGCGCTTCTGGATGCGCATCTTCGCGCTCGGCTTCGGCATGGGCGTCGTCACCGGCATCGTGCTGAGCTACGAGATCGGCACCAACTGGGCCGGCTTCTCGCGCTCCGTCGCCAATGTGCTCGGCCCGCTCTTCGCCTATGAGACGATGACCGCCTTCTTCCTGGAGGCCGGCTTCATCGGCATCATGCTGTTCGGCGAGGGCAGGGTCTCCAGGGGCGCGCACTTCTTCGCCTGCCTGATGGTCGCCATGGGCGCACTCATCTCCTCCACCTGGATCATCGCCGCCAACAGCTGGATGCAGACCCCCGCCGGCGCGGTCGCCGATGCCGACGGCATCTATCATGTGGTGAGCTGGTGGGATGTGATCTTCACCTCGTCCTTCCCCTACCGCCTCGCCCACATGGTGTGCGCCAGCTTCCTCACCTGCTCCTTCGTGATCGCCGGCGTCTCCGCCTTCCATCTCTGGCGCCGCCAGCACGTCGCGGCCTCGCGCACCGCCTTCTCCATGGCGCTGTGGCTCGCCCTCGTCCTGGCGCCGCTGCAGATCGTCATCGGCGACCTGCACGGACGCAACACCCTGGTCGAGCAGCCGACCAAGCTCGCCGCCATGGAGGGCCTGTGGGACACCACGAAGGGCCCGGCCATGACCGTCCTCGCCTGGCCGGACATGGAGGCGCAGAAGAACCTCTACGCCATCGACATTCCCCATCTCGCCAGCCTCTACCTCACCCATAGCTGGGACGGCGAGGTGCAGGGGCTCAAGGCGGTGGCGCCGCAGGACCAGCCCAACGTGCCGATCGTGTTCTTCGCCTTCCGCATCATGGCGGGCATCGGCATGGTGCTGCTGGCCACCGCCATCACCGGCTTCATCCTGCGGCTGCGTGGCCGGCTCTACGAGGCGCGCTGGTTCCAGCTTGTCGCCATGGCGGCGACGCCGCTCGGCTTCCTCGCCGTGCTCGCCGGCTGGACCGTGACCGAGGCCGGGCGCCAGCCCTGGATCATCTATGGCGCGCTGCGCACCGCCGACGCCGTGGCGCCGGTCGCGGCCGGCGCGGTGACGACCAGCCTGCTCATCTTCTTCGCCGTCTACAACGTGCTGCTGGCCAGCTTCTTCTGGTTCGCCGCCCGCGTCGCGCTCAAGGGGCCGGCCGATACCGCGCCGCCCACCCGCGAGCATCCCGGCCTCGACCGGATCAATGTCGACCTTTTTTCCACCCATCCCGCTCCGTCGCCCGCGCGCGGCACCGGGCAAGCGAGGGCCTGACGATGACCGCGTTCATGCAGGCGGACCACATCCCGCTCCTCTTCGCCGCCGTCGCCGTCTTCTGCGTCACGGTCTATGTGCTGGCCGACGGCCTCGATCTCGGGGTCGGCATCCTGTTCCTCGCCGCCCCGCGCGACGCCGACCGCGATCTGATGATGCAGTCGATCGAGCCGGTCTGGGATGGCAACGAGACCTGGCTGGTGATGGGCGGCACGCTGCTCTTCGCCGTCTTCCCGGCCGGCTACTACATCCTGCTGCCGGCCTTCTACCTGCCGATCATGTTCATGCTGTTCGCGCTGATCTTCCGGGGCGTCGCCTTCGGCTTCCGCGTGCAGGCGACGCGGTTCCGCCTCGTCTGGGACATCGCCTTCGCGGCCGGCTCGTTCCTGGCGACCTTCTGCCAGGGCCTCATCCTCGGCGGACTGATCGACGGCGTGCCGGTCGAGAACGGCATGTTCGCCGGCGGGCCGTTCAGCTTCCTCAGCCTGCTCGGCGTGCTGTGCGGCGTCGGCCTCGTCGGCGGCTACGCGCTGATCGGCGCCGGCTGGCTGATCTGGAAGACCGACGGCCCGACGCAGATCTTCGCCCGCGAGATCGCCCGCGCCGCGCTCATCCTCACCGCCGCCATGATGGCCCTGGTCAGCGCCTGGAGCGCCCTCAGCGTGCCGGAAGTGGCGGCCCGCTGGTTCGCCTGGCCCAATCTGCTGCTGCTCGCCCCGGTGCCGCTGGTGACGCTCGCCGTCATCGTCTCGATCGGGCGCGGCCTGTGGCAGGGCGCGGAGATCCGCACCTTCCTGCTCGCGCTGGTGCTGTTCGCGCTCGGCCTGATCGGCCTCGTGGTCAGCCTCTGGCCCTATGTCGTGCCGCGCCATGTGACCGTGTGGGACGGCGTTTCGGACCCGCAGACGCTCGCCTTCATCGGCGTCGGCGTCGCCGTGATCATCCCCATCGTGCTCGCCTATCAGGCGCACGCCTACTGGGTGTTCCGCGGCAAGACCGTCGTCCATGCCGGCGGCTATGGCGCGGCGCCCTCCGCCACGCCGCATTGAAGGCGCGGATCGGCACCGCGGTCAGCGCCGATCATACCTAGGTATGGGTCCTCCATCCCGAGGTAATGGCATCCTAAACGACTGTCTGAATTGAGTAATTCCGGGCGTCTCGTAGGTTGCTCGACAGGGGCTGGCAACAGGCTGAACGGGACTCCGTCCCGGATCGCGTGCCCGGCAGAGCAATGTGGAGCACGGCGATGAGTCTCACTCTTGCGGCGGTCAACCTTACAGCCGGCCTGCTCCTGACGGTGATCGGCGGCACGTTGATCGCCAGCCTCCCGAAACCGCATGCCTGGGCCATCGCGGCCTTCGTGCTGCTCGATGTCGGGCTGCTCGGCGGGGGACTGGTCATGCTGCCCTTCGCGCTCCAGATGGGCAGCTGAGACAGCGTCCCGCCGGCTCTGCTCCGACGGGCCCCGGTGTCCCACGCCTGACACGCATCCGTCCTACGTCTTCGCGGCGCGGAAAGAGGTTCCGCGCCGCCGAGCCGACCGACGAACTTCCACGCAAGATCTTCCCAGCATCGAACAAAGGAACCGAACCATGGGCTACGTCACTACCAAGGACGGCGTCGAGATCTTCTTCAAGGACTGGGGTCCGAAGGACGCGCAGCCGATCGTCTTCCATCATGGCTGGCCGCTGTCGTCCGACGACTGGGACGCGCAGATGCTGTACTTCCTCGGCAAGGGCTTCCGCGTCGTCGCCAGCGACCGCCGCGGCCATGGCCGCTCGGCGCAGGTGAGCGACGGCCACGACATGGATCACTACGCCGCCGACGTCTCGGCCGTGGTCGAGCATCTCGATCTCAGGAACGCCGTCCATATCGGCCACTCCACCGGCGGTGGCCAGGTCGCCCGCTATGTCGCCAAGTTCGGCCTGCCGCAGGGCCGCGTCGCCAAGGCCGTGCTGGTCGCCGCCGTGCCGCCGATCATGCTGAAGACCGCGGCCTATCCCGGCGGCCTGCCGATCGAGGTGTTCGACGGCTTCCGTTCGGCGCTCGCCGCCAACCGCGCCCAGTTCTTCCTCGATGTCGCCGCCGGCCCGTTCTACGGCTTCAACCGCGACGGCGCCAAGGTCTCGCAGGGCGTGATCGACAATTGGTGGCGCCAGGGCATGATCGGCAGCGCCAAGGCGCATTACGAGGGCATCAAGGCGTTCTCCGAGACCGACCAGACCGAGGACCTCAAGGCGATGACCGTCCCGACCCTGGTGCTGCAGGGCGATGACGACCAGATCGTCCCCTACAAGAACGCCGCCGAACTCCAGGCAAAGCTGCTGCCGGACGCCACGCTGAAGGTCTATCCCGGCTTCCCGCACGGCATGCTGACCACCCATGCCGACGTCATCAACCCGGACATTCTCGCCTTCATCAAGGGCTGAGCCGTAGCGTCCCGGCCGTCCCGCCCCGCGGGGCGGCCGCCTCGCCTTCACTCGCAAGCGCTCTAATCATCGGCCTGTCGGGACGCCGCGGGCGGGTCGCCCAGCCCTTTCAGCGCCTCGACCGCCGCGCGGATGCCGCGCGAGAGCCGCTTGTCGCGGCGGATCACCACCGCCAGCCGGCGCGCCAGGCCCGGCGCCAGCGGGCGCACCGTCAGGCCGCAGGCCGCCGAGCGGTCGGGCACCGCCATGCCCGGCAGCACCGAGCAGCCGAGCCCCGCCCCCACCATCGCCTTGATCGCCTCGATGCTGCCCAGCGACATCGCCGGGCGCACCGCCACGCCGCTGCGCGCGAACCAGCGGTCGACGATCCGGCGCGTGTTGCCGCCCGGCTCGTAGAGCAGCAGCGGCAGCGCGCCGAGCCGCGCCGCCGTCACCCGCGGCGGCAGCTTCGCGCCGGGCGGGGCGATGGCGACGAAGGCGTCGTCCAGCACCGGGACGATCTCCAGAGCGCGCCCCGTCACCGGCAGCGTCACCAGCCCGATATCGAGGAGGTTCGCCTCGATCGCCCGGACCACGTCGGCCGTGTTGCCGGTGGTGACGGTGATCTCGATGCCAGGATGGCTGCGGCGCAGGCGCCCGAGCACCGGCGGCAGCAGGAAGATGCAGGCGGTGGCGCCGGTGCCGAGCCGCACCCGCCCGGCCGAGCCGGTGGCGTGATGGGCGACCGCGTCGACCGCCGCCTCCACCGCCGCGCCGATCGCCTGCGCATGGGCGAGCAGCTCGGCGCCGGCCGCGGTCGGGCGCGCCTTGCGCCCCACCCGCTCGATGAGCCCGGCGCCGAGCCGGCGCTCGAGCTGGCGGATCTGCAGGCTTACCGCCGGCTGGCTGAGGCCCAGCCGCTCCGCCGCCGCCGAGAAGCTGCCCAGCTCGATCACCGCGACGAAGGTGTCGAGCTGGTCGAGATTGAGATTCTTCATGCAAAGAAAATCTCATACTTTGTATAATTCTCCCAAGCTTCTCTTATGCGAGCGGAAGCCCCATGCTGGTCGATATCGGGCAGCGCGCACCGTCAGGGACGCCGCGCCGGCCGGTCATTCGCCGGCAAATAATATGTGAGGACATCGTGCATCCCCCTGCCTCGCCGCCGCCCGAGGGCGGCCTTCTCGTCCGCGACGCCGTCGACGCCGACATGGCGGCGATCCAGTCGATCTATGCCCGCCACGTCCTCACCGGGCTCGCCAGCTTCGAGGAGGTGCCGCCGGCGACCGGGGAACTGATGGCGCGCCGCGCCGTCGTTCTCGACCTCGGCCTGCCCTATCTCGTCGCCGAGCGCGCGGGCCGGGTCGTCGGCTACAGCTACGCCTCGACCTACCGCCCGCGCCCGGCCTACCGCTTCACGGTGGAGGATTCGGTCTATGTCGCCGAAGGCTGCGGCGGCCGGGGCGTCGGCACCGCGCTGCTCGGCGCGCTCATCGCCCGCTGCGAGCAGGGGCCGTGGCGGCAGATGCTGGCGGTCATCGGCGACAGCGGCAATGCGGGGTCGATCGCGCTCCACCGCCGCCTGGGCTTCGCCCCGGCCGGCAGCCTCCGCGCGGTCGGCTTCAAGTTCGGCCGCTGGGTGGATTCGGTGCTGATGCAGCGCCCGCTCGGCCCTGGCGACACGACCCTGCCGGAGGCGTCGGCGCCGGACGGCGCCCGGTGATCCCCGCCCGCGCCGTCCTGTGCCTGGCGCTTTCGCAGCTCGTCGCCTGGGGGATCAGCTACTACCTGATCGGCGTGTTCGCCGATCTCATCGCCGCCGATCTCGGCTGGGGGCGCGGCACCGTCTATGGCGGCTTCGCGGTGGCGCTGGTGGTGATGGGCCTGACCTCGCCGCTGATTGGCCGGCTGATCGACCGCCATGGCGGTCGCCCCGTCATGGTCGCCGGCGCGCTGGTCACGGCGGCGGGCTGCGTCGCGCTGGCGTCCAGCACCAGCCTCCCGGCCTATTACGCCGCCTGGGTCGTCCTCGGCCTCGCCATGCGGCTCACGCTCTACGACGCCGCCTTCGCCACGCTCGCCCGCATCGCCGGCCCGCAGGCGCGGCGGCCGATGTCGCAGATCACCCTGCTGGGCGGCCTCGCCTCCACCGTCTTCTGGCCGGTGGGGCATCTGCTGGCCGAGCATGTCGGCTGGCGCGGCGCCGTGCTCGCCTATGCCGGCTTCGCCCTGCTCACCGTTCCGCTGTATCTCGCGCTGCCGCGCGCGGCGATGACGGTTGCTGTCGATGCGAGCGCCCCCGCCCCGCCCCGGCCGTTGGCGCGCAGCGCCGGCGACGTCGCCCGGCTCGGCGGGCTCTATGCGCTGGGCACCGGCGTCACCAATTTCCTCAATGCCGGCATGTCGGCGCATATGATCGGGCTGCTGGCCGGGCTCGGCGTCGCCGCCGCGGCGGCGGTGTGGATCGCCACGCTGCGCGGCGTCGGCCAGTCGCTCGCCCGGCTTGCCGAGGTCGCCTCGGGCGGGCGCCTCGATCCGCTGGCGCTCAACGTCCTCGCCGCGCTGCTGCTGCCGCTCGCCTTCGCCGCCGGCCTGTTCTCGGGCAGCTCGACGCTGGCCGCCGGCGCCTTCGCCTTCCTCTATGGCGCCGGCAACGGGCTTCTCACCATCACGCGCGGCACGCTGCCGCTGGTGCTGTTCGATCCCCGCTCCTATGGCACGGTGGTCGGCCGGCTGGTGGCGCCGAGCTTCATGCTCTCGGCCGCCGCGCCGGTGGCCTATGCGCTGGTCGGCGAGCATGTCGGGCCGGCGGCATCGCTCGTCCTCTCGCTCGTGCTGTCGGCGGTGACGCTCGCCGCCGCCGTGCTGCTGCTCGTGCTCGGCCGAAGGCGGCGCTGAGCCTTCTCGCGCCGCCCGCCCTCGCACGCCCCGCCTTCGCGGAAATTCAGCCCATGGCCGGCACCGGCGTGCCGGAAAGCTCGGCCTCCTCGGCCTCCAGCGCCGCGCGCTGGCGCCGCGCCGCCGCCGCGTCCGCCCGGCGCTTGTAGATCTCGAAGGCGATGGCGCCGATCACCGTCGCCGCCACGATCACCACCGCCAGCGCCGAGATGGCGGGGGTCGAGCCCTGCCGCACGCGGCCCGCCAGCACGGTGGTCAGCGTCTTGTCGGAAAGGATGGCGAAGGTGGTGGTGTTGTAGTTCTCGAAGGAGGACAGGAAGGCCAGCACCGCCGCCGAGGCCAGCGCCGGCTTGAGGAACGGCAGAAGGACATGCCGGAACACCTGGGGGTAGCTGGCGCCGAGGTCGAGCGCCGCCTCCTCCTGCGAGCGGTCGAAGCGCTGCAGCCGGGCCAGAATGATCAGCATGCAATAGGCCGAGATGAAGCTCGCCTGCCCGAGCACGGTCAGCACCACGCCGTCATAGAGGAAGCGCGTGCCGGTCTGCCCGGTGAACTGGCGCCAGAACACCACGGTGGAGATGCCGATGATGATGCCCGGGGTGAGCACCGGCGAGACCACCACGAGATAATAGAGCGAGCGCACCCGAGGCTGGATCTGCGTCATGATGATGGCGCCCGCCAACCCGATCGGTACCGAGATCGCCACCACCAGAATGCCGATCCACACGCTCATCTGCAGGCCGGTCATCATGTCCCGGTCGGCGAACAGCGCCGCGAACCAGTCGAGGGTGAAGCCCTCGAACGGCCAGACCTGCGGGTATTGCGGGGTGTTGAAGGCGGAAATGCCCATCACCGCCAGCGGGCCCAGCAGGTACATGAAGAACATCACCGCATAGAGCGCGAACATCACGCGCTGGAACGCGCCGGGCTTCATCGCGTGATCTCCGTCATCGCGTAATTTCCATCATCTCGTGATTTCTCCGAGGCTGAGCCGGAACGCCTTCAGCACCACCAGCACGAAGATGATGCAGCTGATCAGCAGGATGAAGGCGTAGGCCGCGCCCTGCGGCCAGTTGAAGGCCTGGTAGAAGCGGTCATAGACGATGGGCGTGAACCACAGCGTGCGCGGCCCGCCCAGCACCAGCGGCGCCGCCAGCGCGCCGGCGGTGAGCATGAACACCAGCGTGCAGCCCGAGGCGATGCCCGGCTTGGCGTGCGGCAGCACGATGAAGGCGTGGATGTGCCACCACGGCGCGCCGAGGTCGCGCGCCGCCTCGACCTGGTTCTTGTCGAGGCTCTCGATGGCGTTGTAGAGCGGGAAGATCATCATCAGCAGGTAGGCGTAGGAGAGCCCCATATAGAGGCCGACATCGGCGCCGAGGAAGTCGATCGGCTCGGAGGTGAGCCCGATCCCCATCAGCGCCTGGTTGATGATGCCGCCCGAGGACAGCAGCACCCGGAAGGCGAAGGCGCGCAGGATCTCGTTGACCCAGTAGGGCAGGATGAGCAGGAGCAGCAGCACCCGCAGCCGCGCCGCCGTCGCCGACTGCGCCATGTGGAAGGCCAGCGGGTAGCAGATGGCGAAGTTGAGCACGGTGATGACGATGCTCACCCCGATGGTGAGGAAGAAGGCCTTGATGTGCAGCCAGTTCCATTCCTCGGTCGAGGTGGTGGAGCCGAACAGGAAGTAGCGGTAGTTCTCCAGCGTATAGAGGTCCTTGGGCCCGCCCATCTGCGAGGGCGGCAGCTTCGGGCGGAACGACATGTCCACCATGGCGAGCTGCGGCAGCAGGATGATGAAGAAGGCCCAGAAGCCGACCGCCACGACGAGATAGAGGCCGATGGCGAGGCCGTTGCGCTGGAAGAAGCCGGGGCCCGCCGCCACGCCGGTGCGCCGCTCATAGGCGGCGAGCGCGAAGAACAGGACGACCACCGCCGCCGGCAGGCCGAAGACGAAGGCGAGGCTGCCATTCATCTCAGTGTCCTTCCAGCCGGGCCAGCAGCAGCCCGTCCTCCGGGTTGAAGCCGACGCGCAGATGTTCGCCCGGGACCGGCAGCGTGACGCCGGCGCCCACGCTCGCCGTCACCTTCTGCCCGGTCTTCGCCCGCAGCGTCACATGGGTGACGCTGCCCTCATAGGCGACGTCCAGCGTCTCGCCCTCGAAGCCGGCGGTGCCGCCATTGGCCCGGAGCTGCATCGCCTCCGGCCGCACGAACAGCAGGGCCTCCTGCCCGACCTCCAGCGCCACCGGGTTGCGCCCCGTGAGCGGGCCGAGCGGCGTGTCGAGCGTCGCCAGTCCGTCCGCGACCGCCGCCACGCGCCCGCGTATGCGGTTGTTCTCGCCGACGAAGGAGGCCACGAACGGCGTGCGCGGCTCGGCATAGACGGCGCGGCCGTCGCCGACCTGCTCGATCACCCCGGCATTCATCACGGCGATGCGGTCCGACATGGTCAGCGCCTCGCCCTGATCGTGGGTGATGTAGATGAAGGTGATGCCGACGCGCTTCTGGATGGCGCGCAGCTCGGTGCGCATGTGCTGGCGCAGCTTGAGGTCGAGCGCCGAGAGCGGCTCGTCCAGGAGCAATACGGACGGCTCCACGGCAAGGGCCCGGGCGATGGCGACGCGCTGCTTCTGGCCGCCGGAGAGTTCCGACACGCGCTTATGACCGTGCTCGGTCAGCGCCACCTGGATCAGGAGGTTCTTCACCTTCTCGTCGCGTTCGTGCCGCGGCACGCCGCGCACGCGCAGGCCGTAGCCGATATTCTCGGCCACCGTCATCATCGGGAACAGAGCGAGGTTCTGGAAGATCAGCGCGGTCGGCCGCCGGTTCGGGCCGATGCCCTTCATGTCGCGGCCGCCGATGCGCACCGTGCCGCGCGTCGGCTCGATGAAGCCGGAAATGGTGCGCAGCAGCGTGGTCTTGCCGCAGCCCGAGGGGCCGAGGAAGGAGAAGAACTCGCCCGGCTCGATGGTGAGGTTGGCCTCGCGCACCGCGACGAAGTCCCCGAAAGTGACGTTGACGCCCTCAAGCTCGACGGCTGCGGCCATGCGGTTTTCCGTTCAATCGATTGCCGTCGTCCCGGACGCCGCGCGGCGGCGCTCCGGGATCGTGCGGCTAGCTGTCACGCGATCCCGGATGCGCCGTCGGCGCGTCCGGGATGACGGGGAGAGGCGGCGCGCACGCCGCCGGCGCGCTCACGCCGCCTTGAACTTCTCGGCGTACTGGGTGCGCAGCTCGGCGTACCAGGACGGCTCCGGCGGGCGGCTCCACAGGTTGTCGAGCGCGTTGCCGGGATAGGCCTCGGCGAAGTTCTTCTTGGCGACCTCGGAGAGGAACTTGTCCGCGCCCTTCACCACCGGGTTGTAGCCCGAGCCGTTGGCGACCATGGCGGAGATTTCCGGCGTGTGCAGGAAGTTGATGAACTCGTAGAGCTGCGCGGTGTTCTTGGCCGCCTTGGTCATCGACCAGCCGTCGATCCAGGTGATGGCGCCTTCCTGCGGCGCCATGTAGGCGACCGGCTTGCCGTCCTTCTTCAGCGACAGCGCCGGGCCGTCCCAGGTCTGGCCGATGACGCAGCCATTCTCCATGAAGCCGGACTTGGTGTTGTCGGCCGAATCCCAGAACTGCTTCACCTGCGCCTTGTTGGCGATGGCGAATTCGAGGATCGGATCGTAGATCTTCTTCATCGTCGCCTCGTCCTTGAAGGCGTCGAGCATGCGGTTGGAGGGCAGCTTGCCGGTCTTGTCCCACCACAGGCCGATGCCGAGCAGCAGCGAGTGCGGGCGGCCCTGCATCTTGCCCTTGAACTCGGGCGCCCACAGCGTGCCGTAGCTCAGCGTGGGGTATTCCAGCTTGGCGAGGTCGGTGCGCCAGGCGATGGCTTCCGAGCCCCAGCAATGGGGCACATGGTAGAGCCCGCCATCCCAGGTCCACACGCTGGTGGAGCCTTCCAGCATCGCCGGCAGCACGTTGCCGAGGTTGAGCTTCGACGTGTCGTAGGGCGCCAGCACGTCCAGCTCTTTGAACTGGGGCGCGCGGTCGCGGGTCGGGGCGCACAGGTCGAAGCCCTCGCCCTCGGTGGCCTGCAGCTTGTTGATCTGCTCCTCGTTCTGCGAGAACGGGGTGGAATTGACCTTGATGCCGGTCTTCTTGGTGAATTCCGGGATCACCGGGTCGGGCAGCTCGTCGGCCCAGTTGAGGATGTTCAGCTCGCCGGAGGAGGAGAAGGCGTCGCGGACGATAAAGGGGCCGGCGGCGGCCAGGGTGCCGGCGGCAAGCGCGCTCTTCATCGCGCCCTTGAACAGCACGCGGCGCGTGAAGCTGCGGGCGGCGAGCAGCGTTTCGATCGACGAGTTCGGAGCGTCTGGCTTCTTCGTCACGGCTATCCCCTCGAGAGTGCCGCCCGGCGGTTCGGGTATCTGGGCGGTCGGACCGGACAGGAGGTGAGCACGAAGCGTGCCAGCGCCCGAAGCCGCGCGGCCGCGTTGCACGCAGCCGACGGCCCGGCTGTACCGAGGCGACGCGGCGCGGCGGCGCCCGCGCCCAGGGCCCGGCCCGCGCGGCCCCGCCCGCCGCTTATGGCGCCGTTTTCATCACCCTGCCCCGCCGCGAGGCACGCGCCTCAGGCGCGAAAGACGGCAGGGACGAAAGGCGCGGGGTTTCGTTTCGGGGGGAAGCGCAAGGAAGGCGAAGCCGGAAGGGCGGCGCGGCGCGGGCCGAGGAGAAGCCGGGGCGCGGCGAGCGGGGAACGACGTGCATGCCAGGAAAGATGGGGCGCCTGAGAAGATCAGGGGAGTCACGATGCTAGGAGGGTTCATCGAGTAGATCGTTGTCTTGACGCGTAACATCAACGCTATGCAAGATTCTTGAACCCTCAACCAACGCCTGATAAAAATGCGGCGGGGCACTGCCCCGCCGTTTTGTTCTTTAACAAGAGCAATGGGAACGATAGGGGTGCAAGCCCTATCCTCCCGAGACGGCTTCTCACCGTCACTCTCCTTTCTACTCGGCGACCATCGCCGGTTATGCCGTCACGCGGGGCCCCGGTTCATACCGGGGCCTTGTCGGCGACTCGCGCCAACCCCAGCAATATGGATTCGATTGGAGAAACCGTCAAGTCATCGAGTAATTTCCATTGCTCGTTCATTCCTCAGACTATATATTGACGGTCGAATGGGAGAGAGCCATGAACGATTCCGCCAAGCCGATTCGGAGCCCATCGTATCCGAGCATGCCCCTAAGAGAGGCCGTTGAAAGTGTTCGGAAAATTGAGGCGAAGTATCGTAATAACGCCGTTGATCGGGAGATTGCGGCGCGACTGATCGGCTACTCCTCCCTGAGCGGGCCAGCCAACAAGGCACTAGCCGCTCTGGCGTCTTACGGACTTCTCGAGCGCGCCGGAAAAGGAGAGACAAGAGTCACGTCCCGCGCACGCGCCATACTCCACGCAAACAACGATCACGAAAGGATCGAAAATCTTTTTGCAGCAGCTTCTGAGCCTGAGCTATTCAATGAACTTCGAGAGCGTTTTGCAGGACTGACCATCCCGCCCGAAGAAGGGGTGATCACCTATCTCAACCGGCAGGGCTTCAATCCGACCGCTGTTCGACCGGCTGCCAAAGCGTTCCTTGAGACTATGCGATACATCGAGGAACTTGGAGCCGCCGACAGTCCCGGATCAGCGGACGATCACGGCGCACCCTCTGAACGGCGAGACGCCGGTAACTCCATTAAGTACGGCGGAGCTAAAGTTGGCGATCTCATCCAATGGGAAAGCGGCGGAGTACTCTCCCTGGAACGGCCGACGCGCGTCCGCTGGGTATCGGATGACGCCCAGTGGGTGGCAGTTGACGGAAGCGACACGGGCATTCCAATGGACGAAGTCATCGTTGAGAGGAACACCCCTCCAACGCCGCCCCCACCACCAAAGACACTGCCGGAAGAAAGAGGTCGGCCCGCGATCGAGGGCGAGGAGTGGTTTCGGGCCAAAGTCGGCCCCGATAAGCAAGTCATCGTGCTCTATCGGGGAGAAGACGAGATCGGGCCGAAAGAAATTCAGCGCCTCATCGACATGCTCACTGCACAAAAGAAGGCTCTAGAGGATTAGCTGAAGCCCCTCACCCTCACCCTCACCCACCCCCGCCCAGCACCAGATCGTCCCGGTGCACCATGGCGGCGCGGCCCTCGAAGCCGGTGATGCCGACGATCTCGTCCGAGGAGCGGCCCTTGATGCGCGCGGCGTAGTCGTGGTCATAGGCCACCAGCCCGCGGCCGACCTCGGCGCCGTCCGGGCCGCGCAGCACCACGGCGTCGCCGCGCTGGAACTCGCCCTCGATCTGCTTCACCCCGGCCGGCAGCAGCGAGGAGCCGCGGCGCAGCGCGGCCACCGCGCCGGCATCCAGATGCAGCACGCCGCGCGGCTCCAGCGCCCCGGCGATCCACCTTTTGCGCGAGGCGACGGGGTTGGCGGGGGCGAGGAACCAGGTGCAGCGCGCGCCCGCCTCGATGGCGCGCAGCGGGTTCTTCACCTTGCCGGAGGCGATCACCATGTGGGCGCCGGCGGTGGTGGCGATCTTGCCGGCCTCGATCTTGGTCTTCATGCCGCCGCGCGACAGCTCCGAGCCGGCCGCCCCGGCCATCGCCTCGATCTCGGCGGTGATGCGCGGCACCAGCGGCAGGAACTGCGCGTCCGGGTTGTCGTTGGGCGGGGCGGTGTAGAGCCCGTCAATGTCGGACAGCAGCACCAGGAGGTCGGCGCTCGCCATGCCGGCGACGCGGGCGGCCAGCCGGTCATTGTCGCCATAGCGGATTTCCGAGGTCGCCACCGTGTCGTTCTCGTTGATCACCGGCACCACCTTCAGCTCCATCAGCTTGCCGATGGTGGAGCGGGCGTTGAGGTAGCGCCGGCGCTCCTCGGTGTCGCCCAGCGTGATGAGGATCTGCCCGGCGGTCACGCCCTCATGGGCCAGCGCCTCCGACCAGGCCCGCGCCAGCGCGATCTGGCCGACGGCGGCGGCGGCCTGGCTCTCCTCCAGCTTCAGCGGGCGCTTGGGCAGCCCCAGCACGTTGCGCCCCAGCGCGATGGCGCCCGAGGAGACCACCAGCACCTCGCGGCCCCCGCGGTGCAGATGGGCGACATCCTCCGCCAGCGCCGCCAGCCAGGCATGGCGCAGCGCGCCGCGCGCCGAATCGACCAGCAGCGCCGAGCCGACCTTCACCACGATGCGGCGGAAGGAGGCGAGCTGCGGTGCAGCCGGCGCGGGGCCGGTCGTGCAGCTTGAGGTGGCAGCAGCGTTTGCAGGCGCGTGTTTCATCTCGGCGGGCTTCGTCTGGACGGAAAGGGACGGCGCGCTTCATACGCCGATTTGCCGGCCGGCGCGCGGCATTTGTGGAGGCCGGTTCGTCATCCCGGGGGCCGAAGGCCGGTCCGGGACCGTAGGACGGATGGCGGGCGATCCCGGCTCTCTGCCTCGCCACGGCCGGGATGACCGGCCTCTCTCACCGACGCCCTGGCCTCACGGTCGCCAGGGTTCGGCGACCACCTTCTCGGTCTCCGCGACGCGGCCCTCGTCGATGATGGCGACAAGCGCCCGCAGCGCCTCGCGAACGCCCTCGCCGGAGGAGGCAGAGAGCGCCAGCGGCTTCTTCTTGGCGGCGCGCTGCAGGCGGGCGAGCTGGGTCTTCAGCGTCTCCTTGTCGAGCGAATCGATCTTGGAGAGGGCGACGATCTCCGGCTTGTCGGCAAGCTCGGGGCCATAGGCCTCCAGCTCGGCGCGCACCGTCTTGTAAGCCTTTCCGGCATGCTCGCAGGTGCCGTCGACCAGATGCAGCAGCACGCGGCAACGCTCGATATGGGCGAGGAAGCGGTCGCCCAGCCCAACGCCTTCATGCGCGCCCTCGATCAGGCCGGGAATGTCGGCCAGCACGAATTCGCGCTCGTCCACCCGCACCACGCCGAGCCCGGGATGCAGCGTGGTGAAGGGGTAGTCGGCGACCTTCGGCTTGGCCGCCGTGGTGGCGGCGAGGAAGGTCGACTTGCCGGCATTGGGCAGGCCGACAAGACCGGCATCCGCGATGAGTTTCAGCCGCAGGACGATCCACCGCTCCTCGCCCTCTTGGCCCGGATTGACGCGGCGCGGGGCCTGGTTGGTCGAGGTCTGGAAATGCGCGTTGCCGAAGCCGCCATTGCCGCCCTTGAGGAAGCGCAGCCGCTGGCCGATCTCGGTCAGATCGGCGAGCACGGTCTCGCCATCCTCCTCGAGGATTTCAGTGCCCGCCGGAACTTTCAGCACCACGTCGTCCCCCTTCGCCCCGGCGCGGTTCTTGCCCATGCCGTAGCCGCCCTTCTTGGCCTTGAAGTGCTGCTGGAAACGGTAGTCGATGAGCGTGTTGAGCCCGTCGACGCACTCGATCCACACGTCGCCGCCGCGCCCGCCGTCGCCGCCATCCGGACCGCCGAACTCGATGAATTTCTCGCGCCGGAACGAGAGACAGCCCGCCCCGCCGTCGCCGGCACGGACATAGATCTTGGCCTGGTCGAGAAATTTCATCGGAAGGGCTCAGCGTTGCAGGGGCCCCGCCACTGCGGGGACCCGGTCAGGTATAGCAAAAAGGCCGGCTCAGTGCCGGGTGGTGTCGATATCGTGCAGACGCGGCGGCTTGGTGGCGCCCCAGGCCCGCAGCGAGGTCCACAGCCGCCGCTCCAGCCGGAAGCGGTCGACCGGCACCGAGGCCCCGATGGCCCGGACCCGGGCGAGCCCGACGCCGGTCCACTGGAAGCCGCACTTCTCCAGCACCCGGCGCGAGGCCGGATTGACGACGCGAGCCGAGGCGATGAGCGCCTCGAGCTTGCGGTCGCCGAAAGCGTGGTCGATCAGCGCGCGCACCGCCTCGGTGGCGATGCCATGGTCCCAATAGGGCTCGCCGAGCCAGTAGCCGATCTCCGGCGCGTCCTCGTCGCGGCGGACGAAGCCGCACATGCCGACCGGAATGGCCGGGCCGAAGCCCGCCTGCCCCGGAACGCGCAGCGCCGCCTCGTTCTTAAGGAAGATGGCGAAGGTCGCCGCCTGCGCGCCGCCGGGCATGTTGGCGATGAAGGCCGCCGCATCCGCCATGCCGTAGGGATGGGGGATGTTGGCCGTCATCTCCGCGATCTTGCGGTTGTCGGCGAGCTCGGCGATCCACGTCATGTCCTCGATCCGCGGCACGCGCAGGAGGAGGCGGCCAGTTTCGAGGACGGCGGTACTGCTCTCGGCGAGGGGAGACCCGAGGGTCGCTTCGACAATGGTCATCTGAGGGCTCCTGGGACCAGAACGACGAAGGGGAGGCGGTTTCCTCGCCTCCCCTGTCGGGTACCCCGGGTGTCCATCAGGGACGTTCGGGAAATCCTACCGGTCGGGCGAGACCGGCGGGATTTCCAAGAACCCTCACCGGCTTTATTCGGCGGCCTCGGCGGCCGGAATGACGGATACGTACGTGCGGGAATTGGCTTTAGCTCGGAACTCGACTCGGCCGTCGGTGAGTGCAAAGAGGGTATGGTCTTTGCCCATGCCGACATTGGTGCCGGGATGCCAGGTCGTGCCGCGCTGACGCACGATGATGTTGCCGGCCACGACCTTCTCGCTGCCGAACTTCTTCACGCCGAGACGACGACCAGCCGAGTCGCGACCGTTGCGGGAGGAACCGCCTGCCTTCTTATGAGCCATGTTGCTCTCCTAATTTCCTAGCTGGCGGTCTCAGGCGCCGACGATCGAGGTCACACGGACGACGGTGAAGTCCTGCCGGTGGCCGATCTTGCGACGCGAATTCTGACGGCGACGCTTCTTGAACGCAATGACCTTGTCGCCACGGGTGTGCTTGACCACTTCAAGCGTGACGGAAGCGCCGTCGACCAGCGGAGCGCCGATCTTCGGGCTCTCGCCACCGAGCATGAGCACCGGCAGGGTCACGGAAGAACCCGCCTCAGCTTCGATCTTGCCGACGGTAACGAGCGCATCGGGGGCAACGCGGTACTGCTTGCCACCCGTCTTGATGACCGCGAACATGTTCTGTCCTTTCGTTCGAGCCCGGTCTCCCGCCTTGCGGCGTGGACCGGCTTCTTTCGGTCGATGGGTTGATGGAACGCAGGCGGGATACGTTGATCCCACTGCGCACGCGCCGCGCTCATAGCCAGCAATGCCCGCCCTGTCAAGGAAAAGCCCGCCCCGGAAGGGTCGCGCGTGCGCGGCGGGAATCTCCGCCGCCTCCAGCCGGCCGGGGCCGGCACGCCATCGGGATCACTCTCTTGCATAACTGGTATGATGAGATAATCTTGCCGTCATCATGCAGCCCCTCGACGGGTTCCTGATGCCACGAGAGCCTCCTAACGAGGCCAATGGGAGGATAACCGATGCGCCTGAAAACCCTTGCCTTCGCCTGCGCGACCGCCGTTCTCGCCGCCGCCGGCCCGGCCGCCGCGACGCCGGAAAAGCCGGTCATCGCCCTGTCCAACGCCTATTTCGGCAATAGCTGGCGCCACCAGATGGTCGAGGCCTTCGAGGCGGCGGCCAAGAAGGCCAAGGCCGACGGCAAGATCGCCGACTACATCATCCTCAATGGCGACGGCACCGTCGCCCAGCAGAACAGCCAGATCGCTGAGCTGATCCTCAAGAAGGTCGACGCCATCGCGATCGACGCCGCCTCCGAGACCGCCGTCAACGGCATCATCGAGAAGGCGTGCAAGGCCGGCATCAAGGTCGTGTCCTTCGATTCCGTCGCCTCCGCGCCCTGCAACTACCAGCTCAATTTCGACTTCAAGGGCTACAAGCGCGATCAGGCCGAGTGGGTCATGAAGAAGCTCGGCGGCAAGGGCAACGTGATCGTCGTGCGCGGCGTGAAGGGCTCGGCTCCCGATGCCGACATGTACGCCTCGCAGGAAGCCGTGCTGAAGAACTATCCCGACGTGAAGGTCGTCGCCACGGTCTACGGCCAGGCCACCGCCTCGGTCGCCCAGTCGGCGGTGGCGAACGTGCTGCCGAGCCTGCCGCAGGTCGACGCCGTGCTCGCCCAGGGCGGCAGCGACGACACCGGCATCGCCCAGGCATTCGACCAGTATGGTGGCGCCTACGCCAAGAAGATGCCGGTCATCGAGGGCGGCGGCAGCTCGAACTTCATCCAGTGGTGGGCCAAGCAGCACGAGGCCAACGGCTATTCCACCATCTCGATGAACACCACGCCGGGAATCGGCGGCGCCGCCTTCTGGCTGGCCTATTCGATCGTCAAGGGGGCCAATCCGCCGAAGATGATGGTCATGCCGGTGGCAACCGTCACCGACGAGAACCTCAAGGACTATGCGGATTTGCCCGCCGGTGTCATCGTCAGCCCGTCCTATTCGCAGGAATGGGTCGAGAAGAACCTGATCGACGCCAAGCCCGGCAACTGACCGGTCGCGAGCGGGATCGATGATCGCGGCCTACCGCACCGCGCAGGACGCACCGGCGAATCTCGCCGGCGCGTCGGCGCTTCGCCCCCTTCCGGCCGCCGAGACGGGAGCCCCACCCCCGACCATGACGGCCGCGACGGACACCCTCGTCACGAGAGAAGAAGCGCCCGGCAAGCACGCGCCGGTCGTGCGGCTCGCCGGCATCTGCAAGTCGTTCGGGCCGACCCGCGCCAATCATCAGGTCGATCTCGTCGTCGCGCGCGGCGAGGTGCTCGGCCTCGTGGGCGGCAACGGCGCGGGCAAGTCGACCCTGATGCGCATAGTGTGCGGCGTCACGCGGGCCGACGAGGGCACGATCGCACTCGACGGCATCGACATCGAGCCCGGCCTCTACGACACGACGCTCGCCCAGGTTGGCGGCGTGCGCATGGTCCATCAGGAGCTGTCGCTCTGCGACAACCTCTCGGTGGCGGAGAATTTCTTCCTCGAGGCACCGGCCGCCGCGCGCGCCCGGCCCGGCTGGCGCGGCGCCTATCGCGCGCAGGCCCGCGCCGCGCTCGACGCGGTGTTTCCCGGCCACAGCATCAATGTCGACGCCGCCGTCGCCGGCCTGCAGATCGGCCAGCGGCAGATGGTCGAGATCGCCCGCGCCGTCACCGCGCCGCGCGTGCGCCTGATCATCCTCGACGAGCCCACCTCCTCGCTCGGGCCGGAACGCAGCCGGCAGTTGCGGACCTTCATCCGCACCAGGACGGAAATGGGCCTCGCCTTCATCTTCATCAGCCACAAGCTGCAGGAGGTGGTGGACATCGCCCATCGCGTGCTGGTGCTGCGCAATGGCCGCTCGGCCTGGTACGGCGCCTGCGCCGACGCCACCGTGGCCGACCTCGTGAGCGCCATGGGCGGCCCGACCGAGACCGCCATGCGGGGCCGGCGCAACGCCCGCGCCGCCGTCCCGGCCGACGCGCCGGAGATCGCCCGCCTGTCCGGCGCGGTCGTCGCCCCGCTCGGGCGCGACGTGGTGCTCAGGGCCGGCGAGGTGGTCGGCCTTGCCGGGCTCGAAGGCTCCGGCCAGCGCGACCTGCTGCACCGGCTCTTCGGCCGCCCGGACGGCGAGGTTCGGCGCGCCGGCGGCGCCAGCTTCGTCTCCGGCGACCGGCAGAAGGAAGGCGTGTTCCCGCTGTGGAGCGTGCTGTCCAACATCGCCATCGGGCGGCTCAACGGGCGCGCGCCCCTCGGCCTCGTCTCCGATCGCGCCGAACACGCCGCGGCACGCCAGGCGGCGGAACGGCTGAAGCTCGACCCAGACCGTTTCGACTCCCCCATTCTCGACCTCTCCGGCGGCAACCAGCAGAAGGCGCTGGTGGCGCGCGCCCTGGTCGGCGACGCCCCGACCATCCTGTTCGACGACCCCACGCGCGGTGTCGACGTCGCGGCGAAGGAGGATTTCTACGCGCTGGTCGGCGACGTCGCCCGCAGCGGACGGCTGGTCGTGTGGCATTCGACCGAGGACATCGAGTTCCTCGAATGCGACCGCGTGCTGGTGTTCAGCGGCGGCCGGATCGTGCGCGAACTGACGGGCGCCGCGATCACCGAACAGGCCATCGTCGACGCCTCCTTCGCGGCGGCGGGCACCGAACGGGAGGCGGCCGGCGCGGCGCAGGGGCTCGCCGACCGGCTGGTCGACGTCGCGCCCTTCGCCAGCCTCGCCCTCGTCTTCGCCCTGATGGCGTGGGTGAACCCGCTCGCCGTCTCGATGTTCGGCCTGGAGCTGCTGCTCGGGCCGGCCATCGCCCTGGTGCTGATCGCGCTGGCGCAGATGTTCGTGGTCGGCGGCAGCGAGATCGACCTCGGCGTCGGCGCCTTCGCCGGGCTGGTCAATGTGGTGAGCGCCACGCTGCTGGTGGATTCGCCGCTGCTCGGCGTCGCCGCCCTCGTCTCCGGTATCCTCGCCTACGGGCTGATCGGCGCGACCATCCAGCTGCGGCGCATCCCGGCCATCGTGGTGACGCTGGGGGCCTCCTTCATCTGGATCGGCATCGGCTACACGCTGCAGCCCACGCCGGGCGGATCGAGCCCGCAATGGTTGTCGGCCGCCTTCGGCTGGTATCTCGCCGACGTGCCGGCGACGCTGGTGCTGATCGCGCTCGCGGGGCTGGCGGCGCTCGCCATCGACCGCTCGCCGCTCGGCGTGGTGCTGCGCGGCTTCGGCAGCAACGCGCCGGCAATGGCGCTCGGCGGCTGGTCGCCGCTGCGCTACGCGGTGCTCCGCTACATGATCGCCGGCCTGTTCGCGGTGGCAGCGGGCCTGTCGCTCACCGCCATCAATACCGCCAGCGACATCAACGCCGGCGCGCCCTTCACCCTCATCAGCGTCGCTTCGGTGGTGATGGGCGGCTGTGCGCTGATCGGCGGGCTGATCTCGCCGCTCGGCGTCGTCGCCGGGGCGCTGACGCTGGCCCTCGTCGGCGCGCTGCTGGGCGCGCTGAGCGTGAGCACCGACTACAATGCCGCCGTGCAGGGCTGCCTGCTCCTCGGCATGCTGGTGCTGCGCGCGCTGGCCGACCGCCGGAGGACACCGTGACGAACGGGAGAGGCGCCATGAGCCGCACCACGCGCCCGAGGGAGTGGCTGGAGCGCAACCGCTGGGTCTGGGCGGCGCTCGGCGTCGCCCTGCTGTGGGCGATCCTGTCCGTCACCACTGGTCGGTTCACCCTGCACTCGCTCTCCGGCGTTGCCGTGTCGGCGAGCTTCCTCGTGCTGGTGGCGCTCGGCCAGATGCTGGTGGTGACGACGGGGCGCGGCAATATCGACCTGTCGATCGCCAGCGTGCTGACGCTCAGCGCCTATGCGAGCATCGTCGTCACCGCGGGCCGCGACGCCGGACTGCCGCTGGCGCTTCTAGCGGTGCTCGGCATCGGGCTCGTTACCGGCCTCGTCAACGCGCTGCTGGTCATCGCCTTCCGCATCCCGGCGATCATCGCCACGCTGGCGACCGGCTACATCCTTGCCACCGGCACCCTCCTCGCCAATCGCTGGGCGGCCGGCTTCACCGTCAGCCCGCTGCTGAAGACCCTCGCGGCCGGCCGCGTTGAGGGATTCCCGCTAATCCTGGTCATCGCCCTCGGCACGGTGGCGGTGGTCGGCTTTCTGCTCCAGCGCACCGTCTATGGCCGCCAGCTCTCCGCCGTCGGCCAGAACGAGCGGGCGGCGGCGCTCGCCGGCGTGAAGACCGGGCGCGTCATCGCGCTGGCCTTCCTGGCCTCTTCGACGCTGGCGGCGCTGACCGGCATGCTGCTCGGCGCCTATGTCGGCGGCGCCTTCCTCGAAATGGGCACGCCCTATCTGCTGCAGTCGCTCGGCGCCGTGGTGCTCGGCGGCTCGCTGATCTTCGGCGGCGCCTCCACCGCGCTCGGCACGCTGTTCGGCAGCCTGCTGCTGGTGCTCATCGTCACCACCATGCAAATCGCCGGCCTGCCGCCGGGCACGCAGGACATCGTGCAGGGCTTCGTCGTCATCGCCGTGCTGGCGCTGGCCGGCGGACGCGCCGTGCGCCGCCGTGCCGCACCGCCGCCGAAGGCGGTTGCCGGCGAGGCACGGGGGTGAGCATGCCGGACGTCGGCGACAGGGGAGACACGCACGCGCGGTCCCGGGATGAGGCGGCCCTGCGGAAGATCCACTTCGGCACCGACGAGGCGGTCCCGCCCCCCCGCCTGCTGCGCGCCGGGGCACTGAGCTGCGAACTCGCCGACGGCAATCTGCGCAATATCCGGCTGGCCGGACGCGAGGTGCTGCGCGCCATCTCCTATCTGGTGCGCGACCAGGACTGGGGGACCTACGCCCCTGTCCTGCGGGGCCTTGCCGTGGAGGAGACGGCCGGGGGCTTCCGCGTCCGCTACGAGGCGGCGTGCGGCACGCCGGAGGGGCCGCGCCTGCTCTATCACGCCCGCATCGCCGGCGATGCGACGGGCCTTTCCTTCACGGTCGAGGCCGTGCCGAACGGCGACTTCCTCACCAATCGCTGCGGCTTCACCATCCTGCACCCGATCGTCGGCCTCGCCGGCGCGCCAGTCGAAGTGGAGCATGTCGACGGTTCGGTCGCGCGGGCCGTGCTGCCCGATCTCATCGACCCCGCCCAGCCCTTCAGGAACATGCGCGCCATCACCCATGAGGTGGCGCCCGGCGTCTTCGCCACCTGCCGGATGGAGGGCGACACGTTCGAGATGGAGGACCAGCGCAACTGGTCCGACGCCTCCTACAAGACCTATGTGCGCCCGCTCGCTTTGCCCTGGCCCTATGTGCTGCCGGCGGGCGAGACGGTGCACCAGTCGGTGACGCTCGCCCTGCGCGGCAACAGTGAGGCCGTGACCGGCGGCCGGACGGCAGCCGCGCCGATGCGGCCGGCGCCCGTGCGCCTCACCACCGGCGGCGTCATCGGCCGGGCGCCCGCCTTCGGGCTCGTCGTCACCCCCGAGGAGACCGAGGCGACGCTCCAGGCGTCCGACCGCCTCGCGGAACTCGGCCCGCAGACGCTGCTCTTCCATTTCGATCCGACCGCCGGCCACGGCGCGCAGGCCATGGCCGGCTTTGCCCGCCTCGCCGCGCTCCGGCCGGCCGAGACCGTGCTGGAATGCGTCGTGCCCTGTATCCGCCCGCTCGACATCGAGTTCGGCGAGGTCGCCCGGCTGGTCGCGCAGGCGCGCCTGCGGCTCGACGCCATCGCCGTCAGCCCGGCGGTCGACCGCCGCTCGACCCCGCCGGGCAGCGCCTGGCCGGACTGCCCGCCGCTGGAGGAGGTCTATGCGGCGGCGCGCGCGGCCTTTCCGGGCCTGCGCCTCGGCGGCGGCATGTTCAGCTATTTCACCGAGCTGAACCGCAAGCGCCCGCCGGCGCACCTGCTCGACTACGTCACCCATTGCACCTGCCCGATCGTCCACGATGCCGACGACCGCAGCGTCATGCAGTCGCTGGAGGCGCTGCCCTTCATCCTGCGCTCGGCGCGGGCGATCGTCGGGCCCGCCACGCCCTACCGCATCGGGCCGTCGACGCTCGGGATGCGGCACAATCCCTATGGCGCGCGCACCCTGCCCAACCCGCACGGGCGCCGCATGACCATGACGCCGGACGATCCGCGCCAGCGCGGCCTGTTCGCCGCCGCCTGGATGATCGGCTACGCGGCGCGGCTGGTGGAGGCCGGTGTCGAGAGCTTCACCGGCGGCGCGCTGACCGGCTCCTTCGGCCTCGTCGAACCGCCGGAGACCGGCGACGCCCTCATGCGCCGTCCGGCCTTTCATGCCGCCGCGCTGCTCGCCGGCATCGCCGGAGCGCCGGCGCTCGCCTGCCGGTCGGATGCCGAGGACCGCTTGCTGGCGCTGGCCGTCGAACGCGCGGGCGCACGCACCCTCCTGCTCGCCAACCTCACCGGCGACGAGCAGCGCGTGGAACTGCCGTGGGGCGAGCGGGTCGGCGTGCTGGACGCGGCGGCGGTGCCGGCATTCGCGGCGACGGGCCGATTGCCCGTGTCACACGACACGAGCGGACGGCTAGTTCTGCCAGCCTATGCCGTCGCCCGCGTCGAGGAATGACACGCACGGGCACGGCGCGGGCCGTCAGTCGCCATGCGTGTAGAGCGCGCTCGAACGGTCGAGATGGCGGATCATCGCCTGCTCGGCGCGTTCCGGCTCGTGATTGGCGATGCGCTGGAGAATCTCCTCATGCTCGGTCAGCGTGACGTTCTGGCGCCCGGTCCAGCTCAGCATCTCGGTATGGTACTGACGCAGCCAGCCGAGCATCGCTTCGCTCACCGCCTCGAAGATCGGGTTGCCTGAAATCGCCGCGATCTGGGTGTGGAAGCGCATGTCGGCGGCGATGAAGGCGTCCGCGTTCTCGATCGCCTGCGCCTGCTGGTCGAGCGTGGCGCGCAGCCGTTCCACATCCTGCACCGTCGCCCGCGCCGCCGCCGCCTGCACCATGCCGCGCTCGAAGAAGAGGCGCGCCTGCTTGAGATGCTCGAGGCTGTCGGGCGAGGCCGAGAGCAGGATATTGGCCGTGACGTCCATCTGCTGGAAGATGCTGCGCGCGGTGAGCTGCTGAACGCGCGCGCGCTCGCCATGGGTGATGGCGATCAGCCCCATATTGGCCAGCGCCTGCATGGCCTCGCGGATCGCCGGCCGACCGACGCCGAAGCGCTCCATCAGGTCGCGCTCGGACGGCATGGCATCGCCCGGCCCCAGCTCGCCGCCGGTGATCATCGTCCGCAGGCGGTCGAACACCTCGTGCGAGAGCTTTCGACGGATGATGGTGTCCGTGCCGATGGCCATGCTGCGCGCTCCCGCCCTTCGTTCCTCCGCGGTTCATGCCGCTTTGGTGTGTTCAGTATACCAGCGCGCTTTCCGGCGGACCAGTACGCCGCCCGTCCTCCTCAGTGCATGGCCTTGGCGCTGTAGGGGAGCCAGGTGGCGATGCCGGGCACCGCGATGATGAGGAACACCACCGTGATGAGCGCGAGGATGAAGGGCACGGCCGCCTTGCTGCCCTCCAGCAGATTGGTCTTGGCGATGCCGCAGGTCACGAACAGGCAGGCGCCGACCGGTGGCGTCACCAGCCCGATGGCGAGGCCGATGACGGTGATGACGCCGAACTGCACCGGATCGATGCCGACCTGCTTCACCAGCGGCCACAGCACCGGCACCAGGATGATGATGTTGGCGGCGAGATCGAGCAGCATGCCGGCGATGAGGTAGACACAGAGGATGAGCACCAGCACCAGATAGGGATTTGTGGTCAGTTCAAGGATGAGCTGGGCGGCCGCCTGGGGGATCTGCTCGCGGGTGACGATCAGCCCGTAGACCGAGGCGGCGGCGATCATCAGCATGACGATGCCGGTCGTCACGGTACTGTCGAGCACGATCGACGGCACGTCGCGCCAGGCGATGGTACGGTAGACGTAGCGCCCGACGAGCAGGCCATAAATGACAGCCACGACGGAAGCTTCCGTGGGCGTGGCGATGCCGTAGCGGATCGAGCCGATGATAACGACTGGCATCAGCAGGCCCCAGAAGCTCGCCCGGGTGGCGCGCGCCACCGAGCCAAGCGTCGGGCGCGGCCCGCGCTGATAGCCGCGCCGCACGGCGATGAGCCACGCGGTGAACATCAGCGCGATCGTCATCAGGATCCCCGGCACGACGCCGGCGATGAACAGGTCGCCGACCGACACGCCGGTGACGACGGCGAAGACGATCATCGGGATGGAGGGCGGGATGACGACGGAAATGGTCGAGGCGCTGGCCGTGACGGCGGCGGTGAACGGGCCATCATAGCCCTTCTGCAGCATGGGCGGGATGAGCGCACCGCCGGTGGACGAGGCCTCCGCCACGGCCGAGCCGGTCATGCCGCCCATCAGCATGCCGGCGCCGATATTGGCGTGGGCGAGGCCGCCGCGCATCCAGCCGACGAGCGCGTCGGCGAAGTCGATGATGTCGCGGGCAATGCCGCTGCGCGCCATCAGGTGGCCGGCGAGCAGGAAGAACGGCACCGCGAGCAGCACGAAGCTGTCCATCGCGGCGGTCATCTTCTGCACCACCAGCGCAAGCGGAAGGCCGCCCCAGAGCAATGAGAGCGCAGACGCGACCGCCAGCGCGAAGGAGACCGGCATGTTCAGCAGGAGCAGCGCGGCGAAAGAGATGAAAAGCACGGTGGCCATCAGGCTCACTCCTGCGGAAGAGCCGGATGGCCGTGGCGCTCGCCACTGATCCAGCCGACGATGATGTCGCCGATGATGAGGGCGCACATGGCGCTGTAGCCGGCATAGATGTAGCTCATCGGTACTTCGAGCACGGCCGAGGGCTGGGTGCTGGTGAGCTGCAGAAAGCCGAGGCTGGCGTAGAAGGTCCAGCCGCAATAGACGAGCACTATCACCTCGACGAGACGCAGGCAGGCGCGCTCCAGCCACGGCATCCGCAGATAGGTCACGGCATCGAGCGCGATATGCGCGCGCTGGGTCCAGGCGAGCCAGGCCGCCAGGTAGCCCACCCACACGAAGAGGTAGCGCGCCAGCTCCTCCGACCATGTCAGCGGATCGTTGAAGACGTAGCGCCAGACCACCTGCGCCAGGCAGGCGATCGTCATGGCTGTCACCAGCAGGACCAGGACAGCCTTGGCCGCCCATTCCACGCCGGTCCATAATCTGCGAAGCATGTCGCGCTCCATGAGGGGGCGGGGCTCTAAGCCTCCCGCGCCGCACCGCCGCGCCGCACCCCCTCGCAGGGGTACGGCGCGGAGGGCCCGGCGTCAGTTGGCGGCGGCCTTGATCTTGGCGACGACGGCCGGGTCGATGTTCTTGAAGGCGGCGGCGGTGTCGGCGGTCGCCTCCTGGAACGGGACGATGTCGACCTCCTCGATCACCATGCCCTTGTCGGCGAGCAGCTTCAGCTGTTCGGCCTCAAGCTTGGCCGACGTCTCCCGCTGATAGGCGGTCGCCTCGATCATCGCCTCGGTGAGGATCTTCTGCTGATCGGGAGTGAGCCGGTCCCAGACCGACTTGCTGAACAGCGCGACATGCGGGCCGTAGACGTGCCGGGTGAGCGTCAGGTACTTCTGCACCTCCCACAGCGAATTGCTGTAGATGATGGTGACGGGGTTCTCCTGCGCGTCGATGACGCCCTGGCTCAGGCTGGTGAACACCTCGCCCCACACCATCGGAATCGGCGCCGCGCCGAGCTCCTTGAAGGCGGCGATATGCACCGGGTTCTGCATGGTGCGCAGCTTCATGCCCTTGAGGTCGGCCGGAGACTTGACCTCCTTCTTGCTGGTGAGGCTGCGCCAGCCATTCTCCCACCAGGCGAGGCCGACGATGCCGCGCGTCTCGAATTTCTCCAGCAGCCCCTGCCCGATCTCGCTGTCGAACACCTTGTAGGCATGCTGCGAGTTCTTGAACAGGAAGGGCAGATCGACGACGCCGAGCTCGGGCACGAAGGCGACGAGCGGACCGGTGGAGACCACCGCCATGTCGACGGTGCCAAGCTGGAGACCTTCGACCATCTCGCGCTCTTCGCCGAGCTGCCGGTCGGGATAGATCTCGATCTTCATCTCGCCATTGCTCTTGGCATTGACGATCTCGGCCAGCTTGACCAGCGCGAGATGGGTGGGATGGGTGGTATGCGTGCCGTGGCCGGCCTTGATCACGGTGGTCGCGGCCGCGGGCGCGGCGAAGCCGAGCACGGCCGCCGCCGTGAGGGCGATGATCCGGTTCATGGGGTTTCCTCTCTCATCGTTATGTTGGACGTTCCACGCACCGTCGAGGGTCCGTGGCGAGCGGGGAGACGAAACGCTCCCGCGTGGTCACTTTCACGCGCGGGAAGGGTGCGCGCGCTCCCTTCCCGCCTGTTGGTCGCCTGCCTCACGCCGCCTTGGGCGGGTTGCAGATCTCCTCGACCGAGCGCTGGACCGCCTCGGGCGCGAAGATGCGGTCGAGCCAGCCATCCCGGAAGATCTGCGGACGCGCCTGGTCGATCGCATAGAGCGCACCGTCGGAGAACTTGCCTTCCGGGAAGATGTTGAAGGCGATGGCCAGCTCGATGGTCAAGTGGCCGAGCAGGAAGTCGGTCGCCGCCTGGCGCGGCACGCCGCGGCGCACCGCCTCGTCGGTCGCCTCGCGCAGGGCGAGACACAGCGTGGCGCCGATGGTCTCGGCCAGCGCCGGCTCCATGATGGCGATCTGCTCCACCGTGCAGCGATGGGCGCGCATCACCGGCTTGTAGATGGTGCGGGCGATCTGCTCGCACTGGGCGTAATGCTCGTCCGGGCCCTGCATCAGCGCGCAGACGATATGCTGCTTGGCATGCACGCCGCCGAAGAAGTCGTTCTTGGCCTCCTGCGTCACCTCGTCGTTGAAGATCGGCGGGTGGCAGGGATGGGTGACGAAATAGGTGACGTCGTCGCGCTTGGGCAGTTCGCCGGCATGCGGGGCGGCGGCGTCGAGCATGATGATGGCGGTGCCGGGCTTCACCTTCTCGATGAAGGTGTGGGCGATCTTGCCGATCAGCCGGTCCGGGACCGCCATCAGCACCGCGTCGGCATCGGCCAGCGCGTTGTCGCCGTCGACGCAGTCGAGGCCGGTCGCCTTCTTCAGCCGGGCGCGGCCTTCCTCGGACGGCTCGACATGCATCACTTCATAGGGGGAGCCCTGCAGGTTCGTGGAGAGGCGGACCCCCATCTTGCCGCCGGCTCCCAGCAACGCGATCTTCTTCATGACTGGCATACTCCCATCTGTCATCGGTTGGGCACGCCACCATCCCTGGCGGCGCAGAAAAAGTCGGACCGGCCCATCTGGCCGCCCTTGAACGCGAGTTCGAGCCCGTCATGGGCGTTGTCCGCATAGGCGCGGCAGAGCGGCGAGCCCGGCGCCAGCGGCGCCAGCGCGGTCACCGCATAGATGCCGAGCGCCATGCCGGCGTGACCGGAGGTGTCGCCGCCGGAAATCACCGCCCGCCCGAGCCGCGCCTCGCGCACCACCCGGTCCAGCACCCGGCCGAGGCCGTCGCCGATCCGGGCGTTGACTTCGCCGGCCGGAGCCCCGGCCGCCGCGACCGCCGTCGCCAGCGCCGGCACCGCCGGGTCGTCCGGGCCGCTGGCGGTGAAGACGAGCGGGTCGCGCCCCTCGCCGAGCGCGCGCAGCGCCTCGGCCGCCCCGCGCGCCAGCTCGGCGCTCCACGCCTGCGGATCGACCGCGCGGGTGACGTCGAGCCGCACTCCCGCGAAACCGTGCTCCAGCGCGCAGGCGATCTGCCCGGCGGTGATCGGCGAACAGGAGCCGGAGACGACCGCGATACGCGCGCGCGCCGGCACGGCGGTGGCCGGAACCTCGGCCGGAAGCAGCCCGGCGCGGCGCCAATGGGCGACCAGCGCATATTCCAGCCCCTGCGAGCCGACGGCGAAGAGCCGGTCGCCGCGATGCTGCCAGACGAGCCGGCCGGCCTCCGCCAGCGTCTCCTCGTCGAGCACGTCGAGCGCCACGATGCGCGCCCCGATGCGCCCCTGCGCCGCGCGCGCGGCCGCGAGCTGCTCCCCGGAACGGCCGCTCTTCATCGCCGCGAAGTCGACCAGCCCGATGGGAATGTCGGTCTGGCGCGCGAGGTGAAGGCGCACATCGGCCTCGCCCATCGGCGTCACCGGATGGCGCGCCATGACCGGGTGGCGGTCGAGCCGGTAGCCCTCTCCGTCAATGGCCGCGAACAGATGCCCGAACGCCTGATAGCGGGCGATGGCCGGCGCGCCGACCACGAGCGGATGCCAGGCCCCGCCGAGGATCGGCTCCGCCAGCTCGATGGCGCGGCCGATGGAGCCGACATGCGGGGCGGAATCGAAGGTGGAGCACACCTTGTAATGGGCGATCGGCGCGCGAAGAGCGGCCAGCACCTCGAACATCGCCGGCAGATGCGCGTCCATCCATTCCGGCGGCATGGAGCGCGCCACGCCGGCAATGCCGACCGCGCGCATGCCGTCGAAGCGGGCGAGCTGGTCGCGCGTCGGCGTGCCGAGGAACAGCACGGTCGGGATGCCGGCGAAGCTCAGCACCTCCATCACCGCGGAGGAGCCGGTGTAGTCGTCGCCATAGAAGGAGAGGAGCGGGCCCGCGGGAAGACCGGCTTCCGGCGTTACCTCGGCGGCGGCGCTCATCCGGCGTAGGCCTCCAGCGCCCGGGCCAGCGCCGCGTGGTCGCGGGCGTAGTCGGCGAGCGGCACGCGGGCGAGCGCCGCGTCCCACGCCTCGCGCAGCGAGGCGACGCCGGCCGCCGGCCCGTCCGGATGGGCCATGATGCCGCCGCCCGCCGCGAAGATGAGGTCGGGCGAGCCGAGCGCGGCATAGGTGCCCGGCGCCTGCTTGGCCGACTGGCCGGAGGAGAACACCGGCATGGCGATGCAGGGCTTGTCGGGGAACATCGGCGTCAGGCATTCGCGCGCCGAGGCGATGACGCTGTCGTCGGCTTCGGAGAACTTGTTGGACAGGCCGTTGACGTGCATGTGGTCGGCGCCGGCCAGGCGCCAGATCTTCTGCCACGCGACATAGGACCAGCCGAGCATCGGCGCGCGGGAAAGATAGCCCCAGCCATTGCGGTGGGCATGCACCGGCAATTCGGTGAAGCGGCACAGTTCGATCATGCCGACGAGGCCGACCGAGTTGAGGCTCGCCATCACGCAGGTGCCGCCGGCTTCCCGCACGAAATCGTGCCGCCGGCGCATCTGGTCGATCTCGCCGGTGAGGTTGAAGGCGAACATCACCTTCTTTCCCGTACGGTCGGCATGGTCGTTGATGGCGCGCATCACCGCCCGCACGCGCTCGTCGAAGCGGCAATGCGGCCCGTCGGACTGCAGCTCGTCGTCCTTGATGAAGTCGACGCCGGCATCGCATAGCTGGCTAACAAGCAACGCCGTCTCCTGCGGACCGAAGCCGACGCTCGGCTTGACGATGGTGCCGATGAGCGGCCGCCCCTCGACGCCGGCGAGGCGGCGCGTGCCGGCGACGGAGAATTTCGGACCGGGATAGGTGTCGCCGAACGCCTGCGGCAGGCGGATGTCGGTGAGGCGCAGCCCGGAGAACTGCTTCAGCTCGAACAGATTGCCGGCAACCGTCGCCATGAGGTTGGGCAGCGAGGGACCGACATTGTCGAGCGGCCAGGAGAGGGTGACGCGGGCGCGCCGGATCGGCCCCTCGCCGCCCTTCGGGCGTCCCGCGCCCGGCAGCGACGGCGCCCCGACGCTCTCCAGAAGCTCCAGCGCCTCGATGCGGGCGGCGGAACGCTCCTTCAGCTCGGGCGTCTCGCCGGGAATGGCGACGAAGGTGCCGCTGGACTGCTCGCCGGCCATGGCCTCGGCCGCGGCGCGCGGGTCGAACGCGGTCTCGATGATGTAGTCGGCTTCGATACGGGAAGGCGTCGTCATGCGTGTCGTTGTCCCGGACAAGGGACCGCCCACCCCGGCCTGTCGGCGGGCGCGGCGCGCGGCTCCTGATGCGTTTCCTCGGCGGTGAGTACAAGCTCACTCATATATTGATGTAGTGATTATACCAGATGATGAGTCCTGACAAGGCCATCGTGCCCTCTCCGCCGGACCGCATCGGGGATGATCCGAACCGGCAATGGCGCGGCTGCAAGGGCGGGGCTATCGTACCGCGAGGCGGGCGCGCAGGGGCCCGACACGGGTGCGCCGTCCCGCTTCCCGGCCGACCCGTATGGCGAGATGGACACGCGTTTCATGACCGACGACCGAACGAGCCAACCCGCCGCGCAGGCACTGGCGGGGATCCGGGTGCTCGACCTTTCACGCGTCCTGGCGGGCCCCTGGGCGACGCAGACGCTGGGCGATCTCGGCGCCGAGGTGATCAAGATCGAGAAGCCGGGCGAAGGCGACGACACGCGCGGCTGGGGCCCGCCCTGGCTCGTCGACGGCGACGGAAAGCCGACGCGCGAGAGTGCCTATTTCCTCACCGCCAACCGCAACAAGCGCTCGGTGACGATCGACATGGCGACGCCGCAGGGGCAGGCGCTGATCCGCGGCCTCGCCGAGCAGAGCGACGTCGTGGTGGAGAACTTCAAGGTCGGCGGGCTGAAGCGCTACGGCCTCGATCACGAGAGCCTGTCCGCCGTCAATCCGCGCCTCGTCTATTGCTCCATCACCGGCTTCGGGCAGGACGGACCGGAGGCCGGCCGCGCCGGCTATGATTTCATGATTCAGGGCATGTCCGGCCTGATGTCGGTGACCGGAAGCCCCGACACCGAGCCGCAGAAGATCGGTGTCGCCCTCGTCGACATCCTCACCGGGCTCAACGCCGCCATCGCGGTGCTCGCCGCGCTGGAGCAGCGCCACCGCACCGGGCGCGGGCAGCATATCGACGTCGCGCTGTTCGATGTGGCGGTGGCGAGCCTGGCCAATCAGGCGCTGAACTTCCTGGTCGGCGGCACCGCGCCGCACCGGCTCGGCAACGCCCATCCCAACATCGTGCCGTACCAGGCCTTCGAGACCTCGGACGGCCACCTCATTCTCGCCGTCGGCAACGACGCGCAGTTCGCCCGCTTCTGCCGGATCGCCGACCTTCCCGACATCGCCGCCGACGTGCGCTTTTCCACCAACCGCGACCGCGTCGCCCATCGCGACGAACTGATTGCGCGCGTGGCGGCCGCGCTGAAGCGCCAGACGACGGGCGAATGGCTCGCCATGCTGGACGCGGCGGGCATTCCCGCCGGGCCGATCAACACCATCGCCCAGGCCTTCGCCGAACCGCAGGCGCTGGCGCGGGGGCTGGCGATGAACCTGCCGCATGCGCTTGGCGGCATCGCGCCGGGGGTGCGCAGCCCGCTGCGGCTCGGCGATTGCCCGCCCGGCACGCCGCTCGCCCCGCCGACCCTCGGCCAGCACACCGACGAGGTGCTGGAAACGCTGCTCGGCCTCGCCCCGGAGGAGCGGGCGGCGCTACGCGCCGCCGGCATCGTCTAGAACGCCGGACGGCCATCGACCGGACGGCTGCCCGCAAAATTGGCACTGTCACTTTTCAGGCAAGCGGCACTTTCTGCGACCCGGCCACTGGGCCACCTTCGCGGGGCAATGGCGCAACCGATCACTGCCTGGAGTGCATGCGATGAGCGAGGCGAAACCCGATTTCTCGAAAGGCGCCGCCTACATCAACGGCCAGTACGTGCCGATTTCCGAGGCCAAGGTCCCGGTCGGCGACTGGGGCTTCACCCATTCCGACGTCACCTATGACGTCGTCCACGTCACCGATGGCGGCTTCTTCCGCCTCGACGACCATCTCGACCGCTTCCATCGCTCGCTGGAAGGCTACCGGCTGAACCCCGGCGTGAGCCGCGAGGAAATGCGTTCCATCCTCGGCAAGGTGGTCGCCCTGTCGGGCCTCAAGGACGCCTTCGTGGCCATGATCTCGACCCGCGGCATCCCGCGCGTCTACGGCTCGCGCGACCCGGACGACTGCGACAACACCTTCATCGCCTACGCCGTGCCGTGGGTCGACGTGATCAAGCCGGACGTGCAGGCGCGCGGCGCCCATCTGCTGGTCGCGCAGGTGCCCCGCATCTCGCAGAACTCGCTCGACCCGACGCTGAAGAACTACATGTGGCGCGACTTCACCCGCGGCATGTTCGAGGCCAAGGACAAGGGCTTCGACACCGCCATCCTGCTCGATGCCGAGGGCTACCTGACTGAGGGCGCCGGCTTCAACGTCTTCATCGTGAAGGGCAACGAGGTCATCACCCCCGATCGCGGCGCGCTGCGCGGCATCACCCGCCTCGCCGTGCTCGACCTCTGCCCCGAGCTCGGGCTGGAGGGCAAGGTGGCGCCGATCACCTTCGAGGAGCTGATGGACGCCGACGAGGTGTTCACCACCACCACCGCCGGCGGCGTGATGCCCTGCTCGCGCGTCAACGAGCGGATCTACGGCAATGACCGCCCCGGCCCGATCAGCGCGAAGATCAAGGAAACCTATTGGCGCAAGCACAAGGAGGGCTGGCACATGACGCCGGTCAACTATGCCGACGCCGACAATCCCTTCGCCGTCGCCGCCTGAGCGGCAGCCGGACAGCCAGACGGACCCCGGGCCGATGCAGCCCGGGGCCGGCTATCGGGAGAGCACGAGAGGACGGGCGGTTCCCGCCGATGGTCAACGCCACAACGAACAAGGGGACAGGAACATGAAACCGCACGTGTCGAATTCCGCCGGGGCAGAGCCAGCGGCCACGCCGGACCTCGCGGAGCGCGCCGGATCCTCCGTCGACCGCCGCAAGGTGCTCAAGACCTTCGCCGCCGGCGCGATGGCGGCCGTCGCCGCGCCCTATATCCGCCCGGCCTCGGCCGCTCCGACGCAGTTGCGCGCCCTGATGTGGGAAGGCTATCTGCTGCCCGACGTCATTGCCGCCTTCGAGGAGAAGCACGGCATCACGTTCGCGCCGACCTTCTTCGACGGCAATTCCGAGGCCTACAACAAGCTGCGCGTCGGCGGCACCAAGGATTTCGACCTCGTGCAGGCCGACGGCTTCTGGCCGAGCCTGTATTTCCGCGAGAAGCTGATCCGCACCGTCGACTACGCCAGGATTCCGAGCACGCAGCACCTGTTCCCGGTATTCGAGCCGGCGGAGTTCAAGCTGCTGACCGACGAGAAGACCGGCGTCGATTTCGGCGTGCCGTTCTGCTGGGGCAGCTACGGCACCACCTACAATACCGCCGAGGTACCGGCCGGGAAGGCCGACAGCATCGAGCTGCTGTTCGACCCCGCCTTCGCCGGGCGGCTGTCCACCAGCGCCCGCTTCGAGGAGAACATCGCGCTGGCCGGCATCCTCGTCGCCAGCCGCATGGGCACGATCGACAAGCCGCGTCCGAACGGCAAGCCGTTCAATCCCTATGACCTCACCGACGAGGAACTGGCCGGCGTCGAGAAGCTGCTGATCGAGCAGAAGCCGCTGCTGCTCACCCGCTACCAGGACAACGCCACGCTGGCGCAGCTTCTGGAAAGCGGCGCGGTGGTCGCGGCGCCGGAATTCGCGCAGGTCTACCGCCAGCTGCTCGCCAAGAAGGCCAAGGGCGAGATCGACACCACCTTCGCCCACACGCTGGTGCCGAAGGAGGGCGGGCTCGGCTGGGTCGACACCTGGCTGGTCTCCTCCGGCGTGCCGGACGGCGCAATGCTCGATGTCTGCCAAAGCTTCATCGACACCATGATCGCGCCGGAGACGATGAAGAAGATCGCGCTGGCCAGCGGCTGCTCGACCACCATCGACATACGCTCCCTGTCGACCCCGGAGGAGCAGAAGCTCTATCTGATGGACCGCACCGGCGAACTCTCCAAGATGTACATGTTCGACCAGCCCTCCTCGACCGAGAAATGGGAGCGGGTGTGGTCGCGGATGCAGGCCGCCTGAGCGCCGGCGGCCGGGCGGTTCCAGCCCGCCCACGCCCGGCCGCCGTGCCCTGCCCTTTGTCCTGACATTCCGGGAGCCTGATACGTGTACATCACCCTCGACGGGGTCTCGCGCCAGTATGGCAGCATCTGGGCGGTCGATCGCGTGACCATGGGGATCGAGAAGAACGAGTTCGTCTCGCTTCTCGGCCCGAGCGGCTCCGGCAAGACGACGCTGCTGCGCATCATCGCCGGGCTGGAGAAGCCCACCACCGGCCGCGTCCTCATCGACGGCGAGGACGCGGCCGAGCTGCCGCCGCACAGGCGCGGCGTCGCCATGGTGTTCCAGGAATTCCTCCTGTTCCCGCACCGCACCGTGTACGAGAACCTCGCCTTCCCGCTGCGCATGATGAAGCTGCCGGCGGCCGAGATCACCGAGCGCGTCGCCTGGGTGGTGGGCATCCTCTCCCTTGGCGGGCTGGAGAAGCGCTACCCCAACCAGCTTTCCGGCGGCCAGCAGCAACGCGTCGCGCTCGGGCGCGGGCTGGTGGGACGGCCGAAGGCCCTCCTGCTCGACGAGCCGCTTGCCAATCTCGACCGCGAGTTGCGCCAGGAGATGGAGGTCGAGATCCGCCGCCATCAGATGGCGCTCGGCATTCCCTTCATCTACGTCACCCACAATCAGGAAGAGGCGCTTTCGATGAGCGACCGCATCGCGGTCGTGCGAAAGGGGCGCATCGAGGACTTCGCCGCCCGGACGAACATCTACGACCTGCCCAAGACCGCCTTCATCGCCCAGTTCGTCGGCCGCTCCAACCGCTTCCAAGGCACGGTCGACGCCAGCGGGCGCGGCGTGACGACCCGCTGCGGGGCCGGATTCTCCCTCTCCGCGCCAGGCCTTCCGCCCGCCGGCGAGGTGCAGCTCTTCGTCAAGAACGAGAAGCTGCGGCTCGATCCCGCCGGCCCCGATGCCGCCGCCGGCCCGAACCGCATCGCCTGCACCGTCAAGGACGTGATCCTGCGCGGCGCCTATGCCGACTACATCCTCGCCTTCGGCGCGCGCGAGCTCCATGCCAGCCGGCCGCGTTCAGAACGCGCCTTCCTTGCCGGCGAGGCGGTGGTCGCCAGCTTCGGGCCGGGCGACATCGACGCCTTCGACACTGAAGGGGAGCGATGCTCATGAGGGGGCGCTGGGCGGGTTCCGTTCTTCTCGGCGTGCCGACGCTGTTCCTGCTGGCGCTGTTCGTGCTGCCGCTGCTCTCCATGGTGGTGCTCAGCTTCTGGCGCACCGAGAACTACCACATCATCCAGGACTGGAACCTCGGCAACTACGTCACGCTGGCGACCGGCGGGGCCTATGTCACCTTCCTCATCCGCTCGCTGGTGATGGCGACCATCGTCTCGCTGGCCTGCATCTTCCTCGCCTGGCCGGTGAGCTACGCTATCATCCTGTATGGCGGACGCTACCGGCTGCTGCTCACCCTCGCCTTCGCCGTGCCGTTCCTCACCGGCGAGGTGCTGCGCGTCATCGCGCTGCAGGGGCTTCTCGGGCCGCTCGGCCTGATCAACAGCGTGCTGATGGCGCTGGGCAGCGCGCCGCTGCGCTTCATCATGTACACCAACACCGCCAGCGCGATCGGCCTCGTCTATCTCTACCTGCCGATCGTGGTGACGGTGATCTACCTGTCGCTGCTGAACTTCGACGCCCGGCTGATCGACGCCGCCAAGATCTTCGGCGCCAGCCCGATGCGGGCTTTCTTCGAGGTGACGTGGCCGCTGAACCTGTTCGGCACGCTGATCGGCTTCGCCCTGTGCTTCATCCCCTGCCTGTCGGCCACGCTCGCCCCGCGCTTCCTCGGCGGGCCGAACGGCACGCTCTACGGCATGGCGATGGCGCAGCAATTCGGCGAATCCGGCACCTGGGCGCTGGGCGCGGCGATGGGCGTGGTGCTGTTCCTCACCTCCATCATCGCGGTGCTTCTGGTCGGCCTGCGGGTCAATCTGCGCCGCACCGGCTTCACCGGCTTCGGGAGGGGATGATGGGCACGTCGCTGAAAAAAGCGCTCGGGCGCTACGCCCTGCTGGCGACGCTGGTCGTCTCCTATCTCTTCCTCTATCTGCCGATCCTGCATATCGGCCTCGGCGCCTTCGCCAGGAACCACACCTTCCCCTACCCGCCGCGCTGGACGCTCGACACCTTCGGCCGGCTCTTCGCCAACTCGCTGTACCAGACCGCCTTCTTCAACAGTCTGGTGCTGGGCATCGGGGCGGGCGCGCTCGCCACCCTGCTGGCGGCGGCCGCCACGCTCGGGCTGATGCGGCATGCCGGCCGGCGGGCGGGGCTCTATCTCACCCTGTTCGTGGCGCCGCTCTTCGTCGCCGAGGTGCTCGTCGGCATCGCCTCGCTGATCTTCAACGGGCTGTTCCTCGAATTGCAGGGCAATCTCGTCTCGGCGATCCTCGCCAATGCGGTGCACTGCTTCAGCTACGCGCTGCTGATCATGGCGACGCAGCTCTACCGCTACGACTGGCGGCTCGACGACGCGGCGATGGTGTTCGGCGCCTCGCCCGGCCGCACCTTCTTCGAAGTGACGCTGCCGCTGATCTGGCCGGGGCTGCTCGGCGCCTTCATCGTCTCCTTCATCATGGCGTTCAACAATCTGGAGATTTCGTTCTACCTGCTCGGCGCGACGCCGACGCTGCCCTCCGTCGCCTGGGGCGCGCTGCGCTACGGGGTAAAGCCGGAGCTCTACGCGCTGGCGACCGCCGTGAACCTTGTGGTCCTCGTCGGACTTGGCATCATGTTCGTGCTCATGCTCACGGGGCGGGCGACCTTCGGCCACCGTCCCGAGCGGGAACGGGCGGCGTAACCGCCGGACCCGCGGCAGCCGGCTGGCACGCCGATTGCGTCGATCCGCAGGGCATGGAAGGCGGAGGACACGACGTGTTGCTCGATGCGCTGGGCCTGAACCTCGAACGCCGGCCGGACGCCCCGCTCTACCGGCAGATCTATCGCGGGCTGGCGGCCGAAATCGTCGGCGGGGCGATCCGGCCCGGCCAGCGCCTGCCCTCGACCCGCGACCTCGCGCAGGCGCTCGGCGTCTCGCGCAACACCATCATGCTCGCCTTCGACCAACTGGCGGCGGAAGGCTATCTGGAAGGGCTCTCCGGCTCGGGTACCTATGTCTCGCGCCAGCCGCCGGCCGAGATCGTCGAGCCGGAACCGCCCCGCATCAACCCGGCGATCAAGGCGGCGGGCAGCCTCGACCGCAGCGCCGAGCTCGGGGTCAGTGCGGACCCCGGACCGGGCATCGAGCCCGGCGCGAGCGTCGAGCTGGGCGTGGCGCTCGCCCATGCCCCCGAAACGCTGCGCCACATGCGCCGGCCGGTTCCCTTCCGCTCCAACTTTCCGGCGCTCGACGCCTTTCCCGTGCAGCTCTGGGCCAAGCTCGCCGCCGATCTCTATCGCAAGCTCGACGGCGCCACCGCCAACCACCTGATGGGCGAGGGCGACCCGCAGGGTTACGCGCCGCTGCGCGCCGCCATCGCCGAACATGTCTCGTTCGGGCGCGGCATCGATTGCTCGGCCGACAACGTCATCATCTTCGCCGGCGCGCAGCAGGCGATCGACCTCGCCTGCCGACTGCTGCTGATGGCCGAGGACGAGGTGATCTGCGAGGACCCCGGCTATGACGGGATCTACGCCTCGACCATCGCCACCGGCGCGACGCCGGTCGCCGTGCCGGTCGACGCGGACGGGCTCGACGTCGATCTCGCGCTGCGCCGCGCGCCGCGCGCGCGCATGGCCTATGTGTCGCCGTCGAAGCAGTTTCCGCTCGGCATGGTGCTCTCGCTCGAGCGCCGCCACCAGCTCGTGGAATGGGCCCGGCGCACCGGCAGCTGGATCATCGAGGACGACTACGATAGCGAGTTCCGCTATGCCGGCCGCCCGCTGCCCTCGCTCTACGGCATGGATCGCGGCGGGCGGGTGATCTATCTCGGCACCTTCAGCAAGACGCTGTTTCCCGCCCTGCGGCTCGGCTTCGCCATCGTGCCGACGCCGCTGGTGGAGGCCTTCGTCTCGGCCCGCACCGTGGTCGGGCGCTACTCGCCGATCCTCGAGCAGGTGCTGGTCGCGCGCTTCATGCAGGAAGGCCATTTCGCCAGCCATGTGCGCAAGATGCGCAAGCTCTACGCCCAGCGTCAGGCGCATCTGCTGGCGAAGGTCGCCAGCCGGCTGGCGGACTATATGAGCGCGCAGCCGACCGACACCGGCATGGAGATCGTCGCCCAGCTCGCGCCCGGCATCAGCGCCCGCGCGCTCGCCAAGGCGGCGGCGCGGGCCGGGCTGGAGATCATGCCGCTGTCGCTGCTGGCGCGCCATCCCGACACCGATGTGGACGATCACATCACGCTCGGCTTCAGCCCGTTCAGCGCGGCGCAGATCGACGAGGGGGTGGAACGGCTGCGCAAGGTGCTCGCCGACATGGCGACAACCGGCTAGCGGCGGCGCCTCGGCAAAAGCAGGCAGGCGCCGCCGCGCAATGTCCGGCACCTGCCTACCCGAGCGATCTGCCCGAGCGAGCCTCGCCGTGCCGATCAGTGGCCGAGCGACCAGCGCCGCTCGATCGGCGCCGGCTTCTTCTTGCGGGCGCCGCACAGCGAGCAGCCGCAATTGGCGAGGTGTTCGCGTGACACCACCTTCGGCTCGGACGCGGTCTTCTCCGACCGCGCCACGGCCTTGCGGAGCGTGCCGTTCATGGTGCTGAGATGCGGCGTCGCCATTTCGCGCAGCGCCGTGGCGCTGCACTCCGGGCAGCAGGCCGGCTTGTCGGCCTCGCTCATCGTGGTCCAGCCCTCGAACGGGCCGCAATCGTCGCAGGAATAGGTGTAGAGGGGCATTTTCTCGCTCCGTGACGGGAACGGATGGCCCGTGGGCCATCCGTGGGGTCAGGGTTGCATCCAGCCTTGCAGCAGCGACACGCCGGGAACCCACCCGGTGAGGATGCCGATGAGCACGGTGAAGGCCCCGGTGAAGCGCAGGATCGGCTGCTTCATGGTGAGAAGCAGGAAGTAGCAGAACCACAGCAGGGCCCAGCCCACCCAGTTCCACCCCATCCAGAGGCCGATGGGGCTGTCCGCCCCCTGCAGCGACTGGATCGCCACCGGCACCACGGTTATGGCGACGAACAGGCTGAACCAGCCGAGTCCGCGCCCGTCCACCTTGGTCACGCGGTTATAGGCCACCCAGAAATAGGTGGCGGTGAACAGCAGCGTCAGCGCCGCGCCCTTGATCGAGCCGGCATCCGCCTGCGGGTTGAAGGCCCAGAACACCGAGATGGCGAGCGTCACGAGGCCGGAGACGACGTTCACGACGATGATCTCGCGGTCCTCGATCTTGCCGAGCAGCCAGAGGCCGTTGAGCACGAGCACCGCGCCGACATAGAGCAAGCCAAGTCCGAGCAGCATGGTTGATCTCCTCGGCCCCGACCGGACGAGCCGGCCGGGGCGCCAGTGTTGCCGGAAGGGTTCAGCTCGCGCGGGCGACGTCGACGCCCGACACCTGCCGGGTGGGGCCGGTGGAGTTCGGGTTGATGTCGAAGTCGAAGATCTTGGTCGGTATCGCCACCGTCGCGCAGACGTTCGGGATGTCGACGATGCCGGCGATGCGGCCCTCGACCGGCGCGGTGCCGAGGATCGAATAGGCCTGCTCGCCGGAATAGCCGAACTTCTTCAGGTACTCGATGGCGTTGAGGCAGGCGCGGCGATAGGCGACGTGGGCGTCGAGGTAGTACTGCTCGCCCGTATGCTCGTCGACCGAGATGCCCTCGAAGATGAGGTAGTCGTCGAAATGCGGGTCGACCGGGCTCGGCTTGAAGATCGGGTTGATGACGCCGTATTTCGCCATGCCGCCCTTGATCAGCCCGACGCCGATGTCGATCCAGCCGGCCATCTCGATGGCGCCGCAGAAGGTGATCTCGCCGTCGCCCTGGGAGAAGTGGATGTCGCCCATGGAGAGGCCGCCACCCTTCACATAGACCGGGAAGTAGCAGCGCGAGCCGCGCGACAGGTTCTTGATGTCGCAATTGCCGCCATGCTCGCGCGGCGGCACGGTGCGCCAGCCCTCGGCGGCGGCCTTGTCGCGCAGGGAACCGGTCATCTGGCCCATCAGCGCCGTGTCCGAATAGGGCAGGCAGGCGAGCGGCGGAACGCGGTCAGGGTTGGTGGCGACCAGCGCGGCCTCGCGCCGGTTGGCTTCCGCGAGCAGCTTGTGGTCCGGCAGGCAGCCGATCAGGCCGGGATGGACGAGGCCGGGATAGCGCACCCGCGGGACGTGGCGCGAGGTTGTGTAGATGCCGTGGAAATCCCAGCAGGACTTCACCGCCTCCGGATAGTGCTCGGTCAGGAAGCCGCCGCCATTGTTCTTGTCGAACAGGCCGTTGAAGCCCCACTCCGAACCCTCGATCGGACCGATGTCGAGGATGTCCACCACCATCAGGTCGCCGGGCTCGGCGCCTTCGACGCCGAACGGGCCGCTCAGATAGTGCACCTTGGTGAGGTTGACGTCGCGCACGTCATTGGCGCTGTCATTGTTGCCGATCTGACCGCCGGTCCAGTCATAGCACTCGACGCGGAACTCATCGCCTGGCTTGAACGTCTCGACCATGGGAAGGTCGGGGTGCCAGCGGTTGTGGGTCTTGATCGCCTGATCTTCCGGCGCCTTGTTGAGATCGATCTTGAAGACTGTCTTCGCCATGAGCTTCCTCTCCTATCGAGGGGGCTGCGGCGTTATCGCCGTTCCTGCAGGCGGGCGGACGTAAGCCGCCGCACCTGCACCCCTCGGCAGGAGGCTAGGAGCCGCATGTAAGCGCCTTGGCGGCGCCAAGGGGGCGGCAATGTAATTTTTTGTAAACCCCGCGCGGTTGCCCGCGCATCGCCGGCCGGAGCGGCTATGATCGTGCCGGGCGACGCAACGGGTCGTCTCGTAGCGGGAATGCACGGGGCGCGGTGATGAACGAAATGGTGCGCAGTCAGCGCATCCTCATGGTCGACGACGACCGCCGGATGTGCGGGTTCCTCACCAAATTCCTGGTGCGCGAGGGCTATTGCGCGGAATTCGCGCTGGATGGCCTGTCGATGCGGCACGCGCTCAAGGCCGCCCGCTTCGACCTCATCATCCTCGACCTGACCTTCCCGAACGGCGAGGACGGGCTCTCGCTGGCGCGCACGGTCCGTGCCGGGTCGGACACGCCGCTGCTGGTGCTGTCCGCCAAATGCGAGACCATCGACAAGATCATCTGCCTGGAAATCGGCGCGGACGACTATGTGACGAAGCCGTTCGAGCCGCGCGAGCTGCTCGCCCGCATCCGCGCCATCCTGCGCCGGGCCTATGGCGAGCGCCGCCCCCCGCCCGAGCGGGAAGCGGAGGCCTCCGCCAACCGCCTCGAATTCGGCGGCTGGCGGCTCGATCTCGACCGCCGCGAGCTGAGGCGGCCCGACGCGTCCATCCTCGCGCTCACCAGCCACGAATTCCGCCTGCTGGTCGCGCTGGCGCAGCGCCCCGGGCGCGTGCTCACCCGCGACCAGATCCTCGACCTGGTCGCCAACCGGCAATGGGCGCCGTTCGACCGCAGCATCGACGTGCTGGTCGGCAAGCTGCGGCGCAAGCTCGACGACGGCGGCGGCGACCGGCTGATCAAGACGGTGCGCGGCGAGGGCTACGTCTTCACCCCGCCGCTACGGCCCGGCACCGAAGTCCGGCACTGAAGCTGGTTCGGGCACGGCTCCGCTACGGCTCTTCCGCCCTTTCCTGCGGCCCGGCGAGGAAGGCCGGCAGCAGCAGCGTCACGCGCGTGCCGAGTCCGGGCTCGCTCTCGACGATCAGGTTGCCTCCGCTCTGGCGCGCGAAGCCGTAGACGGTGGCGAGGCCGAGACCGCTGCCGCTCTCCGACGGCTTGGTCGAGAAGAAGGGATGCAGCGCCCGCTCGGCCATGTCCGGCGCCATGCCGCAGCCATCGTCCTCGACGACGACGCGCGCATAGGCCCCCGGCCGCATGTCATCCACCAGCAGCGCGGCGCCCGCGCCAAGGGCAAGCGGGTCCACCGCAATGCGGATCCGCCCCTGCCCCGCCAGCGCGTCGCGCGCATTGAGCGCGAGATTGAGCAGGCTGACCTCGAACTGATGCGCGTCGACATAGGCATGACAGGGCATGTCGGGCAGGCACAGTTCCAGCGCCACGCCCTCGCCGAGGGCGCGCCGGAAATTGCGTGCCGCCTGCGCCACGGCGGCGCCGAGATCGAGCCGGCGCGGCAGCAGCGGCTGCGCCCGGCCGACCGCGAGCAGCCGGCGGTTGGCCTCGATCCCCTCCTCCACCGCGCTCAGCGCGTCCTCCACCAGCTCGCGCAGGATGGCGAGGTCGCCCTCGCGCCCCCGCGCCACCTCCTCCTGCAGCAGCCGCAGATTTCCGCCGACCACGGCCAGCAGGTTGTTGAAGTCGTGCGCGATGCCGGCGGACAGCCGGCCGACCGCTTCCATGCGCCGGCTGTGGCGCAGCATCTCCTCCGCCTCCGCCCGCTCGCGCACGAGGCGCTGCCGGTCGAAGCAGCGCTCCAGCGTGGCGAGCAGGTCGTCCGGCTCGAACGGCTTGCAGACATAGTCGTAAATGCCGGCTTGCAGCGCCTTGATCGCCGTCTGCACCGAGGCATAGGCGGTCACCATCACCACCAGCAGCTCCGGCTTGAGCCGGCGCAGCTGCGTGGCGAGCTGCACCCCGTCCTCACGTCCGAGACGGATGTCGACCAGCGCGACGTCGACCGGACCGACCGCCGCCAGCGCGCCCGCGCCGTCATGCGCGACGGCGACGTCGTAGCCCTCGATCGCCAGGAAGCGCGCGAGGCTGGCGGCGAAGTCGTGATCGTCGTCGACGATCAGCAGCCGGCGCGGCGGGGCGGCGCGCAGCGGGGGATCATGCGGCATCGGCGAGCTCCGAAGGACCGGCCGGCAGGCGGATGTCGACGCTGGTGCCCTCCTCGGGCCAGGAGACGACGGAGACGCTCCCGCCGTGCCGCTCGACGATGCGCCGCACCAACGCGAGGCCGAGCCCGAGGCCGAACGGCTTGGTGCTGAACAGCGGCTCGAACAGCCGGGCCTTGACCTCCTCGCTCATGCCGACGCCGTTGTCCTTCACGGTGATGCGCACCGTGTCGCCCTGGCAGGCGGTGGAGATCACCACCCGCCCGGCCGGCCGCGCCGAGGAGCGCTCCATGATCGCCTGCATGGCATTCTGCACCACGTTGACCAGCACCTGCCGCAGCCTCTCGCCATCGGCCTCGATCATGCGGTCGCAGCCCAGCTCCAGCGCCAGATCGACGGCCGACAGGGCCCGCAGGTCGGCGGCCTGCTCGACGATCCAGGCGTCGAGGGCGAGCGGCACCATGGTGACGTTCGGCCGCCGGGAGAATTCCAGCAGGTCCTCGATGATGCGCACGCAGCGGCGCACATTGCGCTGGATGCGGTCCAGCTCGTCCTGCTCGGGATTGCCGTCGAGCTTGCCGGTGCGCTGGAGAACCGCCACCGAGGTCATCAGCGTGCCGAGCGGGTTGCGCAGTTCGTGGCTCACCGTCGCGGTGAGCTGGCCGATGGCGGCGAGGCGTTCGCTGCGGGTCAGCTCCTCGCGCGTCTCGTGCAGCTTTTCCAGCGAACCGACGAGGTTGCGCTGGGCGAGTTCCCGGCTCTCATTGCCGAGCACGATCCACCAGGCGCTGATCGCCAGCAGCGGCAGCATGGCGAGGAAGACCCGCAGCAACAGCGCGCCATTGTCGAGATGCGGCGTCTCCGCCCCCGGCTCGATCAGGCGGTAGGTGAGCAGGAACAGCGCCGCGGTGACGACCGAGAGCGCGATCAGCACGCCGCCGACCTTGAGCAGGCGCTGCGGCATGTGCGGCGCGATGCGCCGGGTGATGCCCGCGCCGAGATAGCGCGAGCGCGAGGTCTCGAGGTCCTGGTTGGATTTCTTGCAGGCGTCGTGGCAATGCGCGTCGAGGCTGCAGCAGAGCGAGCAGATCGGCCGCTCGTAGAAGCTGCAATAGGCCATGTCGTCCCGCTCATAGCCGTGGTCGCAGATCTCGCAGCGTATGACCGGACCGGTGTCCTTGCCGAAGGCGGCGACCGGCGGCCGGGCGAGATAGTAGCGCCCGCGCGTCGCGACGCCGATCAGCGTCGCCGCGACGAAGGCGAGCACGAAGGACAACGGCGCCGAATAGGCCTGCGCGACATGGCCGAACGCGCCGGTGAAGGCGGTGACGGAGACCAGCGAGCCGAAGGCCATCGCTCCGCATCCGACCGGGTTGAAGTCGCGCAGATGCGCGCGCTTGAACTCGATGAAGCTCGGGCTGACCTTCAGCGGCTTCAGCACCCAGAGATCGGCGACGATGGCGCCGACCCACGCCATGGCGATGTTCGAATAGACCGCGAGCACGACCTCCAGCGTGTCGAAGATGCCGAGCAGCATCAGCAGCAGCGAGATCAGGATGTTGAAGATCAGCCAGACCACCCGGCCCGGATGGTAGTGCGTCATGCGCGAGAAGAAGTTCGACCAGGCCAGCGAGCCGGCATAGGCGTTGGTGACGTTGATCTTCACCTGCGACAGCAGCACGAACAGCGTTGCGCAGAACAGCACCAGGGCGGGGGCCTCGAACACGTATTCATAGGCGACGAGATACATGTGGATCGGTTCGAGCGCCGTCTGCCGCGGCAGGCCGCTGGACAGGACCAGTACCGCCAGCAGGCCGCCGGCGAGGATCTTCAGCCCGCCGACGATGATCCAGCCCGGACCGGCCATGACCACGGCGGTCCACCAGGCGAAGCGATTGGAATGCGTCTTCTCCGGCAGGAAGCGCAGATAGTCGGCCTGCTCGCCGATCTGCACCACCAGCGAGCACATCATGCTCACCGCCGCCCCGAAGGCCAGCGCGTCGAAGCCCGGCGTGCCGGTGTCGAGCCCGGCGAAGCGCGTCCACGCCGCGATGTCCTCGGGCGACTTCACCGCGATCATCACGAAAGGCACGATCATCATCGCCAGCCAGAGCGGCTGCGTCAGCATCTGCAGCCGGGAGATCATGGTGATGCCCATGACAGTCACCGGGATGATCACCAGCGAGGAAATGATGTAGCCCAGCACCAGCGGGATGTCGGCGTAGAGCTTCAGCGCCTGCGCCATGATCGCGCCTTCCAGCGCGAAGAAGATGAAGGTGAAGCTGGCATAGATCAGCGAGGTGATCGTCGAGCCGATATAGCCGAAGCCCGCCCCGCGGGTCAGCAGGTCGAGGTCGATGCCGTATTTGCTGGAATAATAGGCGATGGGCAGGCTGGTGACGAAGATGAACAGCGACACCACCAGGATCGCCAGCCCGGCATTGACGAAGCCGTAGCTCAGCGTGATCGAGCCGCCGATCGTCTCCAGCGCAAGAAAGGAAATGCCGCCCAGCGCCGTGTTGGCGATGACGAAGGGCGACCAGCGGCGGAACGAGCGCGCCGTGTAGCGCAGCGAATAGTCTTCGAGCGTCTCGTTCGCGATCCATGAATGATAGGAGCGCAGAGCGGGCAGTTCAGGCGTTTCCACGGGCTGTTGACCTTGTTTTCGGCAAGGCTAGTGGATCGCGGCGCACGGGGCCAGCGCATCTTCCCGCCCGGCGCGATCGCGGCCGGGAGGGACACAACATCGGAAAACCCGAAGCAAGAACTCAATAGAATTTATTATGTAGATACGGCCAATCACCTACACTCCTCGCCACAGCACAAGGTGAAACCAGAGGCCGGACCGGCGCGTGCCTGATCTGGAGGAGTGTCATGTTCGACGGCTGCCCGACCTTCCCGCGGCGAGTGTGACGACGTGTCAGCGGCTCCACTCTCCTCGGTCGATCGCGATCTCTTCGTCAGCGCCATGAGCGGCGCGGTGACGGGCGTGCATGTGGTGACGACGGAAGGCCCGGCCGGCCGCTACGGCATCACGGTCAGCGCCGTCACCTCGGTCTCGGCGGACCCGCCCATGGTGCTCGCCTGCGTCAACCGCCGCAGCCCGGCGGCGGCGGCGGCCCGCGCCAACGGCGTCTTCGCGGTCAATCTGCTGGCAACGCACCAGACCACGGTTTCCGACACTTTCGCCGGACGGATCGCCAATGGCGCGCCGTTCGATTTCGGCTGCGCCGAGTGGCAGGCCGGGCCGACCGGCTGCCGGCTGCTGTCCGACGCGGTGGCGACCTTCGACTGCACGCTGGAAAGCGCCCACGAAGCCGGCAGCCATGTCGTGCTCATCGGCCGCGTCGTGCACGCGACCGGCGCCGACCACACGCCGCTGGCGCACAACCGGCGCAGCTACTGCACGACGTCACGCATACCGGCCCAGAGTTGAGGCGCCCGCGCGCCCGCCGACGCCAGACACATCAGGAAAAGTGAGCGACACATGATCAGGACGGGCAATCAGTATCGGGACTCGCTGCGCGACGGCCGGCGCATCTGGATCAATGGCGAGCGCGTGAACGACGTCACCACGCATCCGATGTTCAAGCCGCTCGTCGACATCCGCGCGCGCATCTACGACATGGCGCACGAGGCCAAGTATCGCGACGTCATGACCTATGAGGAAGGCGGCGAGCGCTACGCCATCGGCCTCAAGCTGCCCTACACGCAGCAGGACTGGCACGACAAGCGCCGCGCCACCGACACCGTGCTGGAAGAGGTGAAGGGCATCGTCACCCGCGTCGGCGACGAGACGGTCGGCGAGATGTGGTCGCTGTTCGACGGCCAGGACGTGCTCAACGAGGTCGACCCGCGCTTCTCCGCCAACATCAAGCGCCACATCGACCTCGTCATCAAGAACGACCCGTTCCACGTCTCCGCCAATACCGACCCGAAGGGCGACCGCTCCAAGCGTCCGCAGGATCAGGATCCCGACATGCTGCTGCATGTCGTCAAGGAGACCGATGCCGGCATCATCGTGCGCGGCGCCAAGTACGAGACCGCCGCCGCCTACGCCAACCAGGCCTTCACCAAGCCGACCATCGCCAATTGGGGCGACGAGAAGCTCTCCGAATACGCCGTCGGCTTCGTGTGCGACTTCGGCTCGCCGAACCTACGGTTCATCTCCCGCACCGGCTTCGCCGGCCGCGCCCCGGCCGAGGACTACCCGCTCTCGAACCGCTTCGACGAGGTCGACACGCTGGTCATCTATGACGACGTGCTGATCCCGTGGGAGAATGTGCTGTTCTACCAGCACACCCGCGCGGCCGCCTTCATCCGCGCCACGCTGCACCGCTACTCGGCCTTCGCCTTCGTCCAGCGCAATCTCAAGCTCGCCGACATGATGATCGGCGCGGCGCTGTGGAACGTGCGCCAGACCGGCCTCGAAAAGCAGCAGGCGGTGCAGGAGAAGCTGGCGCAGCTCGCCTGCTACCGCGAGGGCATCAACGCCCACCTGACCGCCGCCATCGCCACCGCCGAGAAGAGCCCGGCGGGGCTGCTGATGCCGAACCAGTCGCTGCTGCTGACCGGCCGCGTGCTCGCCTGCTCGCAGCTGCACGAGATGATGCATCTGGCGCGCGAGCTCTGCGGCGGCCAGATCTGCGTCACCCCGGACGCCGCCGCCTTCCGCGACCCGGAAGCCGGCAAGTGGCTCAACAAGTACTACACGCTGAACGACGAATGGCAGGCCGAGGATCGCCGCAAGCTGCTCGCCTTCGCGCGCGACCTGCTGAACTCGGACTATGCCGGCCACCGCCTGACCTTCCAGCTCTTCGCGCAGTCGCCGCCCTTCGCCCATCTCGCGGCGGTGTACCGGAACTTCGACTGGGACGACGCGCTGCGCTTCACCAAGGAATCGGCGGGCCTGTCGGACCGCGTCTACGGCGTGCGCGCCGCGGCCGAGTAGTCCCCCATCCCGCGCGGAACGGTGCCGGGCCCCGTCCGGCACCGCCGCCATTTGTCCCCCGCCCATCGCCACACGAAAGCCGGCCGCCATGGTTCACACGCGTCTCCGCCCGTTCAACACCCAGAAGACCTATCCCGAGCAGAAGCTGAACAACGACCTGTCGCAGGGCGTGGTCGCGCGCGGCACCATGGTGTTCCTGCGCGGGCAGGTGTCGCAGGATCTCGACAGCCGCGAGAGCCTGCATGTCGGCGATGCCGGCGCGCAGACGGCGAAGGCGATGGCCAACATCAAGCTGCTGCTCGAAGAGGCGGGCAGCGAGATGGGCCATATCTGCCGCATCGTCGTCTACCTCACCGACATCCGCTACCGCGAGGCGGTCTATCAGGAGATGGGCAAGTGGATGGCGGGCGTGTTCCCCTGCTCCACCGGCCTCGTCGTGCCGGCGCTCGCCCGCCCCGAATGGGTGGTCGAGATCGAGGTCACCGCCGTCATCCCCGACGCCGCCTGAGCGAGCCGACATGACCTTCTCGATCTCCGCGCGCTGCGCGCGCACCGGCATGTTCGGCATCGCCGTCTCCTCGTCCTCGCCCTGCGTGGCCGCCCGCTGCGCCCATGCGCGGGCCGGCATCGGGGCGGTGGCGACGCAGAACATCACCGACCCGACGCTCGGGCCGCGCGGGCTCGACCTCATGGCCTCCGGCCTGTCGGCGCCGGAGGCGCTGGCCGCGCTGCGGGCGCAGGCGACCCACATCGACTATCGCCAGCTCGCCCTGATCGACCGCGAGGGCCGCACCGCCGGCTTCTCCGGCGCCAGGACGCTCGGCACGCACCGCGTCGCGGAAGGCGCCGGCGTCATCGCCGCCGGCAACCTGCTCGCCTCGCCGGACGTGCCGGACGCCATGGTCACCGCTTTCCTGGCAGAAGCCGCGCACCCGCTCGGCGACCGGCTGATCGCCGCCATGAAGGCGGCGCTCGACGCCGGCGGCGAGGAAGGCCCGGTGCATTCGGTCGGCATGCTGCTCGTCGACGCGGTGGCCTGGCCGGTCGCCGACCTGCGGATCGACTGGCACGAGACCGATCCCATCGGCGCGCTGGACGCGCTGTGGCAGCTCTGGAAGCCGCAGATGCAGGCCTATGTCACCCGCGCGCTCGACCCGTCCGCCGCCCCGTCCTACGGCGTGCCCGGCGATAGCTGAGGTGAACCCGTCGGGGGCTCGAGGCGCGCCCGCGCCGGCGCGTCGCTTGACCGCCCCCGGCAGGTGTCCGATCCTGCCGCCGTCCGGAAATGCGGATCGGTGGGCGCGGCGCTCGTCGCCCCGCAGGCATCCGGGCAGATCATGATCGTCACAGCCGGCCCGCAGTCCTTCGCGATGCGCTTCACGCTCAGGCAACTGGCCTATTTCGTCGCGGCGGGCGAGACCGGGAGCGTCACGCTCGCCTCCGAACGCGTGAACATCTCGCAGCCTTCCGTCTCCGCGGCGATCTCGCAGTTGGAGACCGAGTTCGGCATTCAGCTCTTCGTGCGCCACCACGCGCAGGGCCTGTCGCTGACGGTCGCCGGCGAGCGCTTCCTGCAGGCCGCCAAGGCGCTGCTGCGGCAGGCCGACGAATTGCACAACGTCGCCGACGAAGTGGCCAGCGCGGTGGCCGGGCCGCTGCAGGTCGGCTCGTTCCGCACCCTGTCGCCGCTGCTGATACCGGGGCTGTGCCGCAGCTTCCTCGACCGCTTCCCCCGGGTCCAGCTGACCGTCATCGAAGGCGACGAGGCCTCGCTTCTGGTCAACCTGCGCCGGGCGGAGATCAGCGTGGCGCTGACCTATGTCCTCAACGTCACGCCCGACCTCGATTTCGAGCCGCTGGCGCAGCTGCCGACCTACATCGTCCTGCCGGCCGACCACCCGATGGCGAGCCGGCATAGCATCGCCCTGCGCGAGATCGCGCATGAGCCGTTCATCCTGCTCGACATGCCGCTCAGCCGCGAATATTTCGCCTCGCTGTTCCTGCGCGAGGATCTGCAGCCCAACATCGTCGCCCGCTCGGACTATCCGGAAACGGTCCGCTCCTATGTCGCCAGCGGCTTCGGCTTCTCGCTGCTGACGGCCCGGCCGATGAACAAGGCGGCGCTGAACGGCCGCCCGCTCGCCTATGTGCGGCTGGAGGGGAATTACGAGCCGATGGTGCTCGGCATCGCGACGCTGAAGGGGTTGCGCAAGACCCGTACCGCGCAGGAATTCGAGGAGCATTGCCGGGCGCTCATCTCGACCGACAGCCTGCCGGGCACCGCCCCCTGGGAAGACTGAAACTCAGGCGGCGAGTTCGTCGACGAGTTGCGCCAGCATGGCATCGCAGCGGGCGAGCTGGTCGCGGCTCACATATTCGTCCGGCTTGTGCGCGTCGCGGATGTCGCCGGGGCCGCAGATCACGGTCGGAATGCCGAGCCGCTCGCGAAACAGGCCGCCCTCGGTGCCGAAGGCGATCTTGCGCAGCGGCCCCGCGCCGTTCAGGCGGCGCACCATCGACACGATCTGCGCTTCCCGTGCGGTCTCCAGGCCGGGATAGGCATTGACGATCTCGACCTCGACCCCGGCCTGGGGAAAACGGGTCCTCGCTTCATGCGTCAGCGCCGCCGCCCGGTCGAACAGACGGTCGAGCAGAGGCCCGGGCGCGTCGGTCGGCAGGTTGCGGATCTCGAAGTCGAGCGTGCAGGCGTTGGGCACGATGTTCAGCGCCGTGCCGCCGCGTATCGTGCCGACATGCACCGTGGTGAACGGCACGGCATAGGCCTCGTCCCGGCCGCCGGCGGCGAGCTCGTCCTGCAGCCCGCGCATCGCGCCGATCATGTCGGTCGCCAGATAAATGGCGTTGAGCCCCTCCGGCGCGTGGCTGGAATGGCACTCCCTGCCACGGCAGGTGACGCGGCCGGCCACCTTGCCCTTATGGGCGATGACCGTCTCCAGCAGGGTCGGCTCGCCGATGATGCAGAAGGCCGGCAGGTTCTCGGTACCCGCCAGCCGGTCGATCAGTCCGCGCACGCCGACGCAGCCGATTTCCTCGTCATAGCTGAACGCCATGTGCAGCGGACGGGCCAGGCGCCGCGTCGCCGCCTGCTCGGCCGCCGCCAGCACGCAGGCCAGGAAGCCCTTCATGTCGCACGTCCCGCGCCCCAGCAGCCGGTCGCCGCGCGCGGTCAGGCGGAACGGATCGGTACTCCACGCCTGCCCCTCCACCGGCACCACATCGCTATGGCCGGAAAGCAGTACCCCGCCGGGGCCCTCCGGCCCGAGCACCGCGTAAAGATTGGCCTTGGTGCCGGCCTCGTTGTGCACCAGCGTCAGGCGCGCGCCGAGCGGCTCGAGCACGCCGCGCACGAACGCGATCAGGTCGAGATTGGAGTCCCGGCTGACGGTGGGAAAAGCGATGAGCCGCTCCAGCAGCTCAATGGAGCGCGACGAGGTCATTCTGGACCGGTGATATCCAGTGCGAGGGAGTGGGGCGCGCGCAGGGACGCGACCGGGCGGTCCGGCCGGAATGTCGTGTGTGCGCCACGGATGGCGAGGGTACCGGCGCCGATGGCGGCGTCGGTCGCCATGTCGACGAGCCGCGCCCGATAGGCCCCGTCGGGCAGCCGAAGCACGCCCTCCGGCCAGTCGAGACCCAATCCCGCCGGCCGGCGGGTGACGCCGACATCGACGCGCCAGGGCGCGCCGAGCACCTCGTTCGCGCCGGCGACGTCGCCGGCCCGCAGCAGTTCGCGCACCAGCGAGGAGGAGCACGCCAGCTCCTGCTGCCGCACGGGGGCGACCGGCGACACGGCGAAACCGTGCTCCGCCGCCATGGCCCGCAGCAGCGCGACATCGCCGCGGCGGCGGTGACCGAAGCGGAAATCCTCGCCGACCACGAGATGGGCGACCCGTAGCCGCGCCACCAGCAGATGCTCGACGAAGGCCTCGGCGCTCTGGTCGGCGAAAGCCCGGTCGAAGCGCGGCCCGAAGACGAAGGAGAAGCCGCCGCGCGCGAACAGGTGCTGCTTCATGCGCGGCGTCGAGAGCCGGAACGGCGCCAGATCCGGGTTGAAGAACTGGCGCGGATGCGGCTCCACCGACATCACCGACAGCGGCGCGGCGCCCGCCAGCCGGCGCGCCTGCGCCAGCAGCGCGCGATGGCCGCGGTGGAAGCCGTCGAAATTGCCGAGCAGCATGACGCTGCCGGCCAGCTCGTCCGCGATCCTCTGCGTGCCGTCGACGACGAAGGCCGGCGCGCGCCACGACGCCCGGGGCGCTCCCCGCGGGGGCGCCGGCTCCAGCCCGGCCATCGTCGCGCATGCCTGTCTCATGATCCAAACATGAGGTCCGGCCCACCTTCAGGAAAACAGTAATTTATGAGACTTCGCATCGGAAAAACCTAAGCGGCGCCTGATCCATCCGCGTCACCGACGGCGCGCCCCCGGTGCTCGCCGGACGCCCCACCCCGCGCGGCCCGCCGACCACGCGGCGAACCTCGGCTTTTCCGCAGCACTGCTTCGAAAAAATTAAGTTTTCAGAACCAAACGGGCGCTGCACAGTTTGGCGGCGCGCGAATTTTGGAGGCACTTTCGGATTCCGATGCGTGCGCCGCACACAACCCCGCAAGCGACTGAAGTGGGCCAGCATGCCGACAAGTACGCCCACCCCGCTGGTAGTCTTCTCGGACGTCCACAAGACGTATGACGGTCGCGTCTTCGTCGCCAGCAACCTGAATTTCGAGATCCGCGACGGCGAGTTCCTGTCGCTCCTGGGCCCCTCCGGGTCCGGTAAGACGACGACGCTGATGATGCTGGCGGGCTTCGAGGCGCCCAGCAACGGCACCATCCTGCTCGGCACCCGGCGCCTCAACGACCTGCCGCCGCATAAGCGCGACATCGGCATGGTGTTCCAGAACTACGCGCTGTTCCCGCATATGAGCGTGGCGGAGAACATCGCCTTCCCGCTGTCGGTGCGCGGCATGTCGCGTGCCGAGCAGAAGGAGCGTGTGGCGCGCGCGCTCGGCATGATCGAGCTGTCGCATGTCGCCGAGCGCAAGCCGGCGCAGCTCTCGGGCGGCCAGCAGCAGCGCGTCGCGCTCGCCCGCGCCCTGGTGTTCGAGCCGCGGCTGGTGCTGATGGACGAGCCGCTCGGCGCGCTCGACAAGAACCTGCGCGAGACCATGCAGTACGAGATCAAGCGCCTGCACGACCGGCTCGGCGTCACCATCGTCTACGTCACCCATGACCAGTCCGAAGCCCTCACCATGTCGGACCGCGTGGCGGTGTTCCACCACGGCCGGATCCAGCAGATCGCGACGCCGAAGGAACTCTACGAGGATCCGGCCAACAGTTTCGTCGCCAATTTCATCGGCGAGAACAACGGCTTGGCCGGCCGGGTGACGCGGATCGGCAACGGCTATGCCAGCTTCGCCGTGGCCCCGGGCGTCGAGGTGTGCGGGCGCGTCGGGCCGGGCGTCGCCGTCGGCGACGAGGCGGTGCTCGCGCTGCGCCCGGAGAATGTGACGTTCGATCACGACGGCGCCGGCGAGGGCCGCAACCGCCTCACCGGGGTGATCGACGAGGTCATCTATTGCGGCGACCACTGGCGCCTGCATCTGGCCGTCGCCGGCTGCGGCGGCTTCATCATGCGCGTGCCGAACCGCACGGCGCTGGCGCCGCCCGAATCCGGCCAGTCGGTCGCCATCTCCTGGAGCTTCGATGATTGCAAGATCATCGCAAACGAAGGCGGCTGAATCGCCGCCGACCCAACTAATTATAAAATCTTTCAGAGGGTACAACGATGCATATGGACGTTAAGAAGGCCGGTCGGGCCTTGCTGCTGGCTGTCGGCTGCCTCGGTCTCGCAGCTCCGGCGTCGGCTGCCGATTCGATGACTGTCGTCACCTTTGGCGGCGCGTTCGAGAACGCGGTCGACAAGGCGTTCTTCGGGCCCTTCACCGCCAAGACCGGCGTCGAGATCGTCAAGGAGCAGTATGATGGCGGTCTCGCCAAGCTGCGCGGCATGGTCGAGGCGAAGAACACCACCTGGGACGTGATCGACCTCGAATCGAACGATGCCATCGCCGGCTGCGACGAGGGCCTGCTGCAGAAGCTCGATCCCAAGCTGCTCGGCGACCTGAACGACTACATCCCCGGCGCCGTGCTGCCCTGCGCCGTCGCCTCGATGGTGTGGTCGACCGTCTATGCCTACGACACGACCCGCCTCACCACGCCGCCGACCACCATGGCGGACTTCTTCGACCTCGCGAAGTTCCCGGGCAAGCGCGGCCTGCGCAAGAGCCCGAAGGGCGCGCTGGAATGGGCGCTGATCGCCGACGGCGTCCCCGTCGCCGAGGTCTACAAGGTGCTCGGCACGCCGGCAGGCGCCGATCGCGCCTTCAAGAAGCTCTCGTCGATCAAGAACGACATCGTGTGGTGGGAGGCCGGCGCGCAGCCGCCGCAGCTCCTCGCCGACGGCGCGGTGGTCATGACCATGGCCTATAATGGCCGCATCCGTGTCGCCCAGCTCGAAGCCAAGCGCCCCTTCGCCATCGTGTGGGACGGCCAGGTCTACGATTACGAGTGGTGGGGCATTCCGACCGGCGCCAAGAAGGAAAAGGCGGCCAAGGAATTCATCGCCTACGCCTCGCAGGCGGACAACATCTGGAAGCTCTCGAACTTCATCCCCTACGCCCCGCCGCGCAAGTCGGCGGTGGGCAAGGTCGATCCGGCGGTGCTGCCGCATCTGCCGACCGCGCCGGAGAACTTCAAGAACGGCCTGCAGATCGACGCCGAGTTCTGGGCGGACAATTACGACAGCCTGAACAATCGCTTCCTCACCTGGCTCAGCCAGTGAGCGGACATCCCCGTTAGCACCCCCCGCAAGCCCTGGCGGGGATGTTCAGGCTGTCGGCGGTGTCCACACACCCCGCCGACGGCCTTCGGTTGCAAACTGAGGATCGGCGCGTGACCATCGCTGACATGGAGAGAATTCCGCTGGACCATGTGCGGACACAGGGCGTCGACCTGCAGGCCGGTTACCGCGCCGCACGTCGGCGCGAGGCGCTGCGCGCCTTCCTGCTCGCGGTCCCGCTGCTGGTCTTTCTCTCGGCCACCTTCATCTATCCCATCGCCAAGCTGCTGATGATGAGCGTGCGCAGCGACGAGGTGGCCTCGGTCCTGCCGGGCACCGCCGCCGCGCTGGCGCAATGGCCCGGCCCGCCGGGCCTTCCGCCGCCGGAGGCGTTCGACCGGCTCGCCGGGGATCTGCGCCACGCCTCCGAACAGGGCACGCTGGCCACCGCCGGACGCCGGCTCAACACCTATGAGCCGGGATTCCGCAGCCTTTTGCTGAAGAGCGCCCGCCGCCTCACCCCGGCCTCGGACCGACCCTCCGGCGAGGTCCTGCCGGAGATCGACCCGCGCTGGGGCGATGCAGAGACGTGGCGGCTGCTGAAGCGGGCGTCGAGCGGCTACACGCCCGACTTCCTTCTGCTCGCGCTCGACCGGCAGGTCGACACCAGCGGCGCGGTCGCTCCGGTCGACCCCTCGCAGGCCATCTATGTCGACGCGTTCCTGCGCACCTTCGCCATCAGCGCCTCGGTCACCCTGATCTGCCTGATCCTGGGCTACCCCGTCGCCTATCTGCTGGCCGCCCTGCCCACCCGCCACAGCAACCTCCTGATGCTGCTGGTGATCGTGCCGTTCTGGACCTCGCTGCTGGTGCGCACCACCGCTTGGTACGTGCTGCTGCAGCCCAATGGCGTGGTCAATTCGCTGCTCAAAGGCAGCGGCCTGATCGACGCGCCCATCGGGCTGATGTTCAACCGCACGGGCGTGCTGATCGGCATGACGCACATTCTCCTGCCCTTCATGATTCTGGCCAATTACGCGGTGATGCGCGGCATCTCGCCGGTCTATCAGCGCGCGGCGGTGTCGCTCGGCGCGCATCCCGCCATCGCCTTCCTCCGGGTCTACGTGCCGCAGACCCTGCCGGGCATCGGCACCGGCACCTTCCTCGTCTTCGTCCTAGCGCTCGGCTACTACATCACGCCGGCGCTGCTGGGCGGGGCGGGCGACGAGATGATCAGCCAGCTCGTGGCGCTGCAGATGGACCGCCAGCTCAACTGGGGCCTCGCCGGCGCCCTGTCGGTCTATCTCGTGGTGTTCACGCTGGCGGTCTATTTCGTCTTCAACAAGCTGGTCGGCATCGACCGGCTGCGGCTCGGCTGAGCGAGGGAGGCGCGGATGAGCGTCAACGCAACCACCGTCCTGTCGGAACGCATCGCCCGGCGGGCGCTATGGCTCTTCACCGGCCTCGTTCTCGTCTTCCTGATCGCGCCGGTGCTGATCGTCATTCCGCTGTCCTTCAACGACAGCACCTATTTCTCCTACCCGATGACCGGCTTCACCCTCGGCTGGTACAATACCATCTTCGCCTCGCCCGAATGGCGCGCCACCATCCTCAACAGCTTCCTCATCGGGCTGTCGTCGACCGCCATCGCGACCATACTCGGCACCCTCGCCGCCATGGGCATCAGCCGGCCGGCCTTCCCGCTGCGCGGGCTCGTGGTGCCGCTGCTGATCTCACCGATGATCATCCCGATCGTCATCGTCGCAGTCAGCCTCTACCTGGTCTTCGCCCCGCTCGGGCTCATCAACACCCATCTTGGCGTGGTCCTCGCCCATGCCGCGCTCGGCACGCCCTTCGTGGTCATCACCGTCACCGCCCGGTTGATGGCTTATGATCAAAGCCTGTCGCGGGCGGCGGCGAATCTCGGCGCCTCGCCCTGGACCTCGTTCCGGCGGGTGATGCTGCCGCAGATCCTGCCCGGGGTGGCGACCGGCGGCGTGTTCGCCTTCGCCACCTCCTTCGACGAGGTGGTGGTGATCCTGTTCATCGGCGGCACCGAGCAGAGAACCATCCCGCGCCAGATGTGGGCGGGCATACGCGACCAGATCAACCCGACCATCCTGGCCATGGCCGGGCTGCTGACGATCTTCGCGGTGGTGCTGATCCTGACGCTGAACTGGCTGCAGGGCCGCAACGCCGCCCGCAAGGCGGCGTGACGCGGCGCGATGTGAAGGGGCGCGATGTGAAGGGGCGGACGACCGCCCTCAGCTCCGCAGCAGGCCGGCGAGATCGGCGCCGTCGGCGATCATCGCCGGCGCGGGGCTGATGCCGGCGGCGATCAGGCGGCGGGCGAGCATGTAGGCGGCCGGGTCGTTGATGGCATCGACGGCGAGAAGGTTTCCCGCGCGCAGATACCAGTGCGAGCGCGCGCCGGCCCGCCGGCCGGGCCGCTCGACGATGGTGTCGTGCCCCTCGCCCAGGCCGACGATCTGCAGCTTGGTGTCGTACTGGTCCGACCAGAACCACGGCAGCGGCCGGTACGGCGCCGGCTGGCCGAGCAGCGTCTGCGCCGCCGCCGTGCCCTGATCCGCCGCGTTCTGCACCGATTCGAGCCGGCGCCGCCCGCCGTCATGCGGGAAGCTGGCGCAGTCGCCGGCGGCGAGGATGGCGGGATCGCTGGTGCGGCAGAATTCATCCACGAGAATGCCGTCGTCGGTGGCGAGGCCCGCCGCGGCGGCCAGCTCCTGATTGGGCTGGGCGCCGATGCCGGCGACGACGAGGTCGACCTCGATCTCGCTGCCGTCGCTGAGATGCGCGGCCCGCACCCGGCCGTCGCCGGACAGCGTGACGAGGCCGGTGGCTTCGCGGATGTCGACGTCGCGCGCGGCGTGCAGCGCGCGCATGTGATCGGCCGTGGCGGCACAGGCGACGCGCCCGAGCAGGCGCGGGCCGGCCTCGACCAGCGTCACGTCGAGCCCGCGCTGGCGGGCGGCGGCCGCGACCTCCAGCCCGACATAGCCGCCGCCAACGACCAGCAAGCGGCGCGCAGCGGCGAGTTCGACCTTCAGCCGCTCGGCGTCGGCGAGGCTGCGCAGCGTGCGGACGCCGTCGAGGCTCCCGCCGATATCGGCAGGAAGGGCGCGCGCGCGGGTGCCGGTGCACAGCAGCAGCGCCTCATAGGAAAGGTGGGTGCCGTCGTCGAGACGGACGCGCCCGGCCTTGCGGTCGACCGCCTCGGCACGGCGCCCGAGGCGCAGCTCGACGCCGGCGAACCAGTCGCGCGGGCGCAGCGCCAGCGTCTCAGCCGTCGCCTCCTCGCCGAGCAGGCAGGTCTTGGATAATGGCGGACGCCGGTACGGCAGATGCGGCTCGTCGCCGACCAGCGTGATCGGGCGGGCGGGATCGGCGGCCCGCAGCGCGGCGATGGCGGAGAGCGCCGCCTGCCCGGCGCCGACGACGACGAGAGGCCCGCGCACGCTCATTCCCCCGGCACGTGAAGGACGAGCCCGTCCAGCTCGTCGCGGGCGAGGATCTGGCAGCTCAGCCGGCTGGCGGGCTGGCGCCCGCCCTCGATCATGTCGAGCATGTCCTCTTCCAGCGCCCCGGGCTGGCCGAGGCGCTGGGCCCAGTCGCCCTCGGGCACCACATGGCAGGTGGCGCAGGCCAGCGCCCCGCCGCAATCGCCGTGGATGCCGTCGACGCCATGGGCGCGCGCGCCCTCCATGAGGTTCTGGCCGGCGGCGACCTCGCCGGCGACGACGCGGCCATCGGGGCCTTTCCAGATGATGCGGGGCATGGCGAATATCCTGAACGGGAAGACGGCACGCCGACCCGAGCGCCCGGGCACGGCCCGGGCGTGGCGTCGGTTGCGGAGTGTCGGGCGAGTGGAAGGAGGGGCGCCGTACCGTCGACGCCTCAGACCTGCGCGATATCCGGCTGCATGGCGGGCGCGACGGCGTCGGTGCGGCGGGCGAGGTAGCGGTAGAAATCCCAGATCGTGCCCTCGTAGTCGCGCGGCGCCAGCGGGCCCGAGGGAGCATGGCGCGAGGTCAGCGCGAGCTGCATCTTCTCCAGCTTCTCGCGGTCCTCGCGATTGACCTCGTGCCAGAGGGCGATGCGCTGCTCAAGCTCGTCCTGCGTCAGCTCGTCTGCATAGGTCGAGAGCGTCCAGCGCACGCGGATGCGGTCGACCTCCAGCGGCTGGATCGAGAGCGAGACCAGCAGCGTCGCCGCCTGGCTGGCGAGCTGGGTGGGGAAGAGGCAGAACAGCGTCGAGCGCCGGCGCTCCTCCTCGGTCAGCCCCGGCGCGCCATTGCCGCGCGCGGCCGCCGTCTCGGGGTAATTGGCGCAATAGGAGGTGAAGGCGTCATCCGCCATGGATTTGCGGCTGAGCCCGGTCGGCGTGTAGGGGTGCAGCGTCTCGGGATGGACGACGGAGAGGTGGTAGGCCTCCATGAAGTTCTCGACGAGGCACTTCCAGTTGGTCTTCCACTCCTCCTCGAAGCTGCGCACGATCCGCATATTGGCGGTATCGTAGTGCTTGAGCAGGTGTTCGAGCTGGCCGAGGCGCGGCGCCAGCGGCGCGGCATCGTCGTCGAGATTGGCGTAGATGAAGCCGTTCCAGATCTCGCTGCGGAAGCGGGGAAGGCTGCAGTTCTTCTCGGTCACGCCCTTGTCGCGCATGCGCGGGGCGTTCACCAGCTCGCCGGCGCGCCCATAGCTCCAGGCATGGTAGGCGCAGACGAAGCGACGGGTGGAGCCGGCCTTCTCCGCCAGCGGCATGCCGCGATGACGGCAGAGGTTTGAGAGCACGCGGATCGCCCCGTCATCGCCGCGCACCACCAGCAGCGGCTCACCGAACAGATGCGCGGTGAAATAGTCGCCCGCCTTCGGAATCTCGTCGGCGCGGCCGAGGCAGTGCCAGTCGCGCGACAGATAGGTGTCGACCTCGTAACGGAAATAGTCCGGGTCGGTATAGAAGCGCCCCGGCAGCGACTGCGCCGCGTGCTCGGGCAGCGCCGCGACGTCGCGCAGCGTGGCGTTCATGTTGGCGATCGTGGCGAGGCTGGACATGGGCGCTCCCGTCACTCGGCGGCCAGGGCGAAGGAGCGGTCGAAGCCGGCGGCGCGCTCGGCGATGTAATGCATGAAATCGTAGATCGGCCGCTCGAGATAGGACAGGTGGCCGGCGCGCGCGCGGTCCGCCTTCAGCCCGCGGTACACCTTCTCGGTGCAGCCGCGATCCTCTTCGTTCACCTCGTCGAGCAGCCCCTTGAGCGTGGCGATGTACTCATCGGCCCTTGGATCGGCCATGAACTCCGGCGACAGGCCGCCGCCGAACAGCAGCGACACCTGGCCGGTGCCCTTCGGGTGCAGCGACAGATACCAGAAATAGCCCGGCGTCAGGGTGATGAGGTGGCTCGGATAGAGGGACAGCAGCGCCGTGGTCTTGCGCCAGCGCCCCTCCAGCCTCGTATTGGTGGGATGGGCGTTGCCGATCGGCAGCGACGCCTCCTTGGTGATCCAGTGATAGTTGAAGGCGGCGAGGCCCGGCGGGCACTCCATCTCCTCCAGCTTGGAATGGCCGCCCACCGTATCGGCGTGGCACACCGGCAGGTGGTAGCTCTCCATGAAATTCTCCGCGAGCACCTTCCAGTTGGTGTCCCAGACATGGGCCTCGCGGAAGCACTCGACATAGTTCTCCATCTGGTAGGGCGCGATCATCGCTTCCAGCGCGCCCAGGCTCTCCTTCACGCTGGGCCGCTCATCGTCGAGCGTGACGTAGATCCAGCCGAGCCACTCCTCGCTGCGGATGGACGGCAGCGCGTAGTCCTCTTTGCAGAAGCCCGTGGTCTCGGTCATGAACGGCGCGCCGCGCAGCTTGCCGTCGAGGCCGTAGGTCCAGGCATGATAGGGGCACACGATGGTGCGCCGGTTGCCCGTCCCCTCCAGCAGGGTCGACATGCGGTGCAGGCAGACATTGGAGAACGCCCGGATCTCGCCCTCGCGGTCGCGCAGCACCACGACCGGCTGGCCGGCGAGGTCGTAGGTCAGGTAGTCGCCGGGATTGGCCAGCGAGCTCGCCCGCCCGACGCAGATCCATTCGCGCGAGAAGATGGTCTCCAGTTCGCGGGCAAGGAAATCCGGGCTGGTGTAGACGCTCGGCGGCATCGCCCGGGCGTCCTCGAAGGGAAGGCTGGCAGCGGCAAGCAGCTCGGCGGCGGGCTGAGCGAGGGACATGCGGATATCCTGTCTTCCAAAAAGGCGCGAGAGCGCGCCGGCAAACGGCTTGCCCGGCGCCTTGGACATCAGACTGGACCAATCCTAAGATAAGGAAAAACTCAATTATCCGAGCTTTGAATTAGGCAAATTATGGTTCGTTACACGCTTCGCCAGCTCACCTATTTCCGCGCGGTCGCCGCGCATGGCGGCATCGCCCAGGCGGCGCGTTCGCTGAACATCTCCCAGCCCTCCATCTCGCAGGCGTTGCAGAAGCTGGAGGACGCGACGGAGCTGACCCTGTTCGAGCGCCACCACGCGCGCGGGCTGACGCTCACGCTGCAGGGGCGCGTCTTCCTCCAGCATGTCGCCGCGCTCGAGCGCAACGCCGAGCAGGTCGAGCGCGAGGCGCGCGCGCTGGCCTCCGAGACCGCCGGCGAGATCCGGCTCGGCGTATTCTGGACGCTCGCCCCCTTCTACGCCGTCGACCTCATCCGCGGCTTCGCGCGGGAGGCGCCGGGCGTCATCATCCGCCAGAAGGAGATGGCGCTGACCGAACTCGCCGAGGCGGTGCGCGAGGGGGAGATCGACCTCGCCCTGACCTATGATCGCGGCGCCGATCTGTCCGAGCTCACCCTCGCCGCGATGACGGCGCTCAAGCCGATGGTCGTGCTGGCGGCGGACCATCCGCTGGCGTCGCGGCGCTCCGTCCGGCTGAGCGAACTCGCCCACGAGCCCTATGTGATGCTCGACGGTCCCGGCAGCCGCACCTATTTCGAGGAATTGCTGGCGGAAGGCGGCATCAGCCCGCCGGTGTCCTATGTCTCGACCTCGCTGGAGGCCGTGCGCAGCGCGGTGGCCGCCGGCTTCGGCTTCACCCTGCTGGTCATGCGCCCGCCTTCCGCCGCCACCTATGACGGACGCAGGGTCAAGACGCTGCGGATCGAGGGGCCGGTGCGCCCGCTGGGCATCGTGCTCGCCTCGCGCTACGGCGCCCATCGCGGGCTGCTGCACCGCTTCACCGAACACGCCGCCGGCTATTTCGCGCGCGCCGCCACCCGCGAGGCGCCCTGAAGCGGCGCGCCGCCGGGCGTCCGTCGCGCCGGAAGGCTAGGCGGACGCCGTCGGACCGGCCGCCAGCTCCTTCAGCTTCTTCTTCAGCGCCTTCGTCTCCTCGAAGCGGGCGGTCACGTCGCGGATGGTCGCGACCATGCCGGAGACCCGCCCGTCGGCGCCCGTGAGGAGGACGATGGTGAACTCCAGCGAGTTGCGCGTGCCGTCCTTGCGCAGGCCGGGAACGGCGAGCATGTCGCCGGCACCGTAGCGGCTTTGCCCCGAGGCGACCGTCTCGCGATAGCCGTCCCAGTGGCGCTGCCGGAAGGGCTCGGGAATGATGATGTCGAGCGATTGGCCCAACGCCTCCGCCTCCGTGAAGCCGAAGATGCGCTCGGCGCCGGCGTTCCACAGCACGATCGTGCCCTCGGCGTCGCTGGCGACGACGGCGTCGGCGGCGCTGTCCAGCAGCGCGTCGCCGATCTGCGCGCGCGTCAACCCGCCGATCAGCCGGGAATGGCGCGCCGCGACCGCCGCACCGGCCTGCGGCACCGGCGGGGCCGAGGCTCCCGCCTCGTCGAACAGGTCCTCGACCGGACCGAAGAATTCGTAGTGCAGCCGCTCCCTGGCAACGCCGCGCGCCACCAGGCCCGACACGATGTCGCGCAGGAAGCCCAGCGGCCCGCAGACGAAGAAATCAGCCTCGCCGAGCGGCGTATGCGTCGCCAGCCAGTCGACGGTGAGGCGGCCGGCGACGTCGAAGTCGCGCCCCGGCTCGTCCTGCTCGCGCGGGCGGGTGTAGAACGTCGTCGCCGTGATCGCGGGCGCCACGGCCGCGAGGCGGCGGACATGATCGCCGAAAGCGTGGGTTCCGCCATGCTGCGTGCAGTGAACGTACTGGATGGCGACGTCGGACGGATGGCGCGCAAATGCCTCGAGCATGGCGATCATCGGCGTCGCCCCGACGCCGGCGCTCACCATGACGATCGGTCGCTCCATCGGTTCGGGCAGGACGAAGCCGCCGCCCGGACCGGCGATGGCGAGCGTCGTGCCGGGCGCGGCGCTGTCGTGCAGCCAGGGCGAGACGGTGCCTGCGGCCTCCCGCTTTACCGAGATGCGATAGGTCGCGCCATCGGGCGCCGCAGAGAGGGTGAAGTTGCGCTTCTGCAGTCCGGCCCCGGGAATCTCCGCGAAGAGCGTCAGATGCTGGCCGGCGATATGGGCGGCAGGCGGATGGCCATCGGTGGGACGCAGGACGAAGGAAACGATCGTCTCGCTCTCGCGCCGTCGCTTGTCGACGACGAAGGGGCGCGTGCCGGACGGCGGGACGGAACCCGGAGCGATGGTCCCCGTGGTCGCGTCTGTCGACTTGGTCATGCTGGACTCCCGTTCATTCATGCATATGATATGCATGTTTAAGAACACTGGAAAGCCTCCAGAAAGATGGGCTCGGCACGATATGCGAGCGGACGGCGCTTGCACGCGCGCCGCGAAACCACGAGCCTCATCCATCCCACCCCACGCGATGCATTTGGAGTCGGCCTTGTCAGCCTTTGCACGCTTACGACTATTCCGTCCCATCCTCGCCGGCGCGACGCTTCGCAACCGGGCCCTGGCATGCCTCGGCGCCCTGGCCGGCATCGCCCTCTCGGCGCTTGTCGGCGGGTTCGTCGCCACGGATAACATCCACTTTCTGTGGATCGTTCCGCCGATGGGCGCATCCGCCGTGCTGCTTTTCGCGGTGCCGACAAGCCCCATGGCGCAGCCCTGGCCCACCATCGGCGGCAATGTGATCTCGGCCGCCATCGGCGTCCTCGTCGCCCATGTCCTACCGCTATCCGCCTTCTCGGCCGGGTTGGTGGTCGCCGGCGCCATCGGGGCGATGTCGCTGCTGCGCTGCCTGCATCCGCCGGGCGGCGCCGCCGCGCTGGTCGGCCTTTTCGCAGGCACGTCGTCGAGCCTGCTGTTCCCGTTCGTCCCGGTCGGCCTCAACGCGGTGGTGCTGGTCGCCAGCGCCTGGATCTATCACCGCCTGTCCGGCCATACCTATCCGCATGTCGCCGTCCCGCCGCAGGCCCGTCCTGGCGAGGCGCCGTGGACCTTCCGCCGGTCGGACGTGGCGGCGGCGCTGGAGGAGATCGACGAGACGTTCGACATCGCCGCGGAGGACCTCGAAGGGCTGCTGCACCAGATCGAGCGGCGCGCGCTGGCGCGGACCTATCACGAGCTGAAATGCGCCGACCTGATGACCTCCGGCGTCATCTCCGTGACGGAAGCCGCGTCACCCGAGCAGGCGCGCGCCCTTCTGGTGCAGCATGACGTCCGCCGCCTGGCCGTCCTCGACGCGCAGGGCCGCATCGCCGGCGCCATCGGCCTGCGCGAGCTTGTCCGGCCCGCCGTGGCGATACGCGAGATCATGACGCCGGCCGCCACCGCCGCGCCGCAGACGCCGGCGATCGGCCTGCTGGATCGCTATGCGCATGACCGCGTCCACGCGGTCTTCGTCGTCGACGAGGCGCGCCGGCCCGTCGGCGTCGTCACCGAGGCCGACTGGCTCGCCGTGCTCACGCGGGGACTGGCCTAGTTCGGCCGCCCCCCGGGACGCGGCGACGGCAAGGGCGGCGACGGTAGCGGCGGCGACGAGCGGGGCCCGTCCAGCGTCGGGAACAGTGCGAATTGCAGGCTCTGGGCGATGCGCGCGGCCCTGTCCTTCAGGGCGAACGCCGCCTCGGGGCTCGCCAGTTCGTCCGCCGTCTGGCCCCACAGGGCGAGCCAGCGCGCGAACAGCGCCGGCGAGATGCGGTCCCGGTGCTTCATGTGGGCCGGCACGGGCCGGCCCTTGTAGCGGCCGCTGGTCAGCATCACCGACGACCAGAAGGCCGCCAGCGTGTCGAGATGTTCCGGCCAGTCGTGGATGGCGTCGTCGAAGATCGGGCCGAGCTCGGCATCGGCGCGAATGCGGGCGTAGAACGCCTCGACCAGGCGCTTCAGCCCCGCCTCGTCGATTGGAAGTCTGGCCATCGCCTTCTCCAAAAGATGCATCTCGTGTACATCTATACGGCAGGTTCGAAACATTCAAATCCCGAAGTCTTCAAAGCCAACCCGTCGATTGTCTGGACACCGCGATGCGCCTCACGCGCTACACCGATTATGCGATCCGCGTGCTGCTCTTCCTCGGCTCGCAGCCCGACCGGCAGTGCTCCATCGCCGAGATCGCGCGCGCCTATGCCATCTCGCAGAACCATCTGATGAAGGTGGTCAACGATCTGGTGAATGCCGGCTACCTGCAGAGCGTGCGCGGGCGGTCCGGGGGCATCCGGCTGGCGCGCCCGCCCGGCGAGATCAACATCGGCGCGCTGGTCCGCCATACCGAGGACGATTTCGACCTCGCCGGCTGCGGCACCTGCATCATCGCGCCGGCCTGCGGCCTCACCTGCGTCCTCGACGAGGCTCTCGGCGCCTTCATGGCGGTGCTCGACCGCCACTCGCTGGCCGACGTGCTGAGCCGGCGCGGGGATTTCAGCCATCTGCTGAAAGCGTCCTGAACCCCTGAGGCGCCGCGCCTATCGCTTGTCGAGCAGCTTGCGCTCGACGGTCTGCAGATGCGCGTGCATCGCTGCGGCGGCGCCGGCCATGTCGCGATTCTCGATGGCGTCGACGATCACCTCGTGCTCGGCGAAGCTGTGATGGTCGGCTAGCGGCCGCAGCGGCGCCGTGCGCAGGCGCCCCCAGGTCACCGCGCGGCGCACCGCGTTCAGCGTGTCGAACAGCCCCAGAAGCAGGCTGTTCTGCGTCGCCTCCGCGATGGTGCGGTGGAGGCGCGTGTCCCATCCCTCATACTGGCGCCACGTATCGGCCTGGCGCGAGCGCGACAGGCACAGCCGCATCTCGGAAATCGCGGCAGGCGTGGCGTTGAACGCCGCGGCGCGGGCGATCTCCGGCTCGATGGCGATGCGGGTGCGCATCACCTCGGTCGGGTTCGAACGCCGGGCGAGGGCCTGGATGTCGGAGAAGGTGTCGAGCGGCCGGCTGCCCATGAAGGTGCCCTTGCCGACATGACGCCAGAGCTGGCCCTCGGCTTCCAGCACGTCCAGCGCCTTGCGCAGCTCGGCGCGCGACACGCCGAGCGCGGCGGAAAGCTCGCGCTCGGGCGGCAGGCGCCCGTCTTCCGGCAGTTCGGCCTGCGCCAGGAACCCCCGGAGCTGGGTCACGAGGCTCTTTTCGGGGTGCGGATCACTTGTCGTCAACATACCTGCTGGGTCCAACCAAATCAGAATTGGTTCAATGTATGGAGCGCGGGAATCGTCTGGTCAAGCCAGCCAGTCCTTGACGCCTCGCTAGGGCCAATATAAACCAAATAACAATTGGTATCCAACCTTGCAAGGTTGGTCATGGGCGGATTCAACCGCCCGGTGCTTCATGGGAGACTGGAAATGCTCAAGAACCTCAAGGGACGCCTGCGTCACCTGTCCGGGGTGGCGGCCGCCATTGGTTTCTCCACCGTGTTGATCGCCATGCCGCAGGCCGAGGCGAAGGTCCGCGTCGCCTATGGCGACATCGCCAGCGTGGAGAATCTCCACCTTCTGGCGGCCTTCGAACTCGCCCGGCAGAAGGGCGTCGAGATCGAGATGACCTATCTGAAGTCCGAGGACATCGCCGCCCAGGCGGTGGTCAGCGGACAGGCCGATATCGGCGTCGGCGGGCCCTATGCGCTGATCCAGAAGGTGAAGGTGCCGGTGCGCATCTTCCTCCAGCTCTCGACCCTGCGCTTCTATCCCGCGGTCAACGCCGAGTTCTACAAGAGCTGGAAGGACCTCGACGGCCAGGAGGTCGCGGTGCATTCGCGCGGCTCGGGCACCGAGGCCATCATGAAGCTGATGGAGGACAAGCAGGGCATCAAGTTCTCCAAGATCAGCTACATCCCCGGCTCGGAAGTGCGCACCGGCGCGCTGCTGCAGGGCAACGTCAAGGCGACGATCGTGGATTCGGCCGGCCGCCGGCTGCTGCAGGAGAAGGCCCCCGGCAAGTTCATCATCCTGCCGCTCGACGGCATCAACGCCACCGACGAGGCACTGTTCGCCCGCCAGGACTTCCTCGACAAGAACCCCGGGGATGTCGACGTCATCGTCGAGTCGGTGCTCACCACCTGGCGCGAGGTGACGAAGAACCCGGCCATCGTCGCCGAGTGGCGCAAGAAGTACAATCTGCTGCCCGACCTACCGGCCGACCAGGTGGCGGAAATCACGCCCTATTTCACCGAGCTCGCCGAGGGCAAGGCCTTCCCGCCCAATGGCGGCGGCGCGGCGGCGGCCAAGGACGACTTCGCCTTCTACACCCTCTCCGGCCAGCTCACCGGCGCGCCCGCGAGCCTCAAGATCGAGGAGTTCTGGGCGCTCGAGCCGCTGAACCGCGCGCTCGGCAAGGTCGGCACGAACTGAAGGCCGGGCGGATGAGCTTCCCGGTACAGGCGAACGGCTCCTCGCGAGCCGTTCCCCCCTCCGAGGCTTCCTTCTTCTGGAGGAAGCTCTCGGAGCACCGCTCGGCCCTCTGGCGCATCGCGTCGATCGGCCTCTTCTTCCTCGTCTGGGAAATCGCCGGCCGGATTCCGATCAGCTACGCCTTCCCGACCTTCCTGGAGACGCTGCGTGCCTTCGTGACGATGACGTTCGACGGCTCCTTCGTCGCGGCCTATGCCGAAACGCTGCAGCCCTTGGTGATCGGCATCGTCATCTCCGCCGTCATCGGCGTCGGGCTCGGCATCCTCATGGGCCTGTCGCGCTTCGCCGAATGGCTGGCCGCGCCGGTGTTCATCGTGCTGCAGGCCGCGCCGATGGCAGCGCTGATCCCGCTCATCACCTTCGTCTACGGCATCGGACTGGTGTCGAAGACGCTGGCGGTGATCATGCTGGCCCTGCCGGTGATCGCGCTCAACGGCTACAAGGCGGTGCGCAACGCCAATCCGTCATTGGTCGCGATGTGCTACTCCTTCCAGGGCAGCTGGTGGCAGCGCATCACCAGGATCATCATCCCCGACGCCAGCCCGGTCATCTTCGCGGGCCTGCGCCTCGGCCTGGCCGCCGGCTTCATCGGCGTGATCCTTGCAGAGCTGCTGATCACCCCGACGGGCATCGGTGACCTCATCACCTATCACCGCTCGGTGGCGGACTACCCGGAAATGTACGCCGCCGTCGTCTCCATCATCCTCGTGTCCACCTTGACGCTCGCCGCGCTTGAGGCTTTCGAGCTTCGCGTGCTGCGCCCCGAGAAGAGGAAGTCCTGACCATGCGGAACATCACCGCCCAGGCGACCACCGCCGCCGCCCGGCCCGCCGGCCCCGACATCGCCGTCGAGGTGCGCGGCGTGTGCAAGATGTACAGCGAGGTCGAGGCGCTGCGCTCCATCGACCTCGACTTTCCCGCCGGCAAGCTCACCACCCTGCTGGGGCCCTCGGGCTGCGGCAAGACCACGCTGCTCAAGATCATCGCCGGCCTCGTTCCAGCGACCTCGGGCGAGATACGGGTGAACGGCCGGACGGTCACGGGACCAGGCCCCGAGCGCGCCTTCGTGTTCCAGGACTTCGCGCTGATGCCGTGGGCGACGGTCCTGCGCAACGTCGCCTTCGGCCTCGAACTCAAGGGCATGGGCAAGAACGAGCGCCAGGCGATCGCGCAGAGATACATTGCCGAGGTCGGCCTGTCCGGCTTCGAGAACAAGTACCCGCACGAGCTGTCCGGCGGCATGCGCCAGCGCGTCGGCCTCGCCCGCGCCTTCGCCGTCAACGCCGACGTGCTGCTCCTCGACGAGCCGTTCTCGGCGGTGGACGAGCAGAACCGCCGCAAGTTCCAGGAGGACCTGCTGCGCCTCGTCGCGCTGGAGAAGAAGACCTTCATCTTCGTCACCCACTCGATCGAGGAGGCGGTCTACTGCTCGGACCGCATCGTCATCCTGTCGCGCCGTCCGGGCCGCATCGCCCAGATCATCGAGCCGGAGATCGACCGCTCGGCCTCCCCCGACGCCATCCGCCGTGACCAGGGCTACCTCGATACGGTCGAGGAGATCTGGCAGGGCCTCAAGCGCTACGTCGACTGAGGAGGCGGAAGATGACGCTTTTCGGCTATCGCGTGCCCATGATGGCGTCCCTGCTCGTCTGGTGCGTCGTGTGGGAACTTGTCGGGCGCTCGGGCGCGATGTTCCTCATCCCGCCGCTCTCCGACGTGCTGGTGGCGGCGGTGGCGCTGGTGCAGACCGGCACCTGGCAGGCGGCGGCGCTCACCACGCTCAACAGCTTCCTGCTCGGCATGGCCTTCGCGATCCTCGTCGGGGTGGCGGTCGGGGTGCTGATGGGGCGTTCAGCCACCGCCGACAACCTGCTCGGCATCTGGGTCAACATCTTCGTCTCGGCGCCACTGTCGGCGCTGGTGCCGGTATTGATGATCCTGTTCGGCATCGGCGAGACGACCGTGGTCGTCACCGTGTTCCTCTTCGCGGTCTGGATCATCGTGCTCGACACCCGCGCCGGCATCCAGGGCGTGCCGCCCTCGCTGGTCGAGATGGGCCGCAGCTACGGTGCCTCGCGCCTCGCCCTCTACGGCAAGATCATCCTGCTGGCGGCGCTGCCGGAGATCCTCGCCGGCATCCGCCTCGGCGTGATCCGCGGCGTCAAGGGCGTGGTGATCGGCCAGCTGCTGGTCTCGATCCTCGGCTATGGCGAGTTGTTCGAGCTCTATTCGCGCAATTTCGACATGGAGAACTTCTGGGCCCTGACCATCATCCTTTTCGCCGCGGCCATGCTGCTCTCGGCGATCATCGAATCCATTGAAAAACGCGTCGATTATTACGCAGGAGTACGCTGATGAACGCGCCTATCGACACTTCCGCCTATGTGATCACGCCTCCTGGCATTCCGACGCTGCCCGTCGAAGGCTCGGACCGGCTGTTCCCGATCCACCGCATCTACTGCGTCGGCCGCAACTATGCCGAACACGCGATCGAGATGGGGCATGACCCCGACAAGGAGCCGCCCTTCTTCTTCCAGAAGAACGCCGACAACGTCATCACCAACGGCACCTTCCCCTATCCCGACAAGTCGAACGACGTGCATTACGAGCTGGAAATGCTCGTCGCGCTCGGCAAGGGCGGGATCAACATCCCGGTCGAATCGGCGATGGAGCATGTGTGGGGCTACGGCATCGGCCTCGACATGACCCGCCGCGACCTGCAGGGCGAGGCCAAGAAGCTCGGCCGCCCGTGGGAGGTCGGCAAGGCGTTCGAGGCCTCCGCGCCGTGCTCGGCGCTGGTGCCCGCCTCGAAGATCGGCCACCCGACGCACGGCAAGGTGTGGCTCAAGGTCAATGGCGTGCTGCGCCAGCAGGGCGACCTCAACCAGATGATCTGGAAGGTGCCGGAGATGATCTCCTACCTGTCCGGCCTGTTCGAGCTGAAGGCCGGCGACGTCATCATGTCCGGCACCCCGGCCGGCGTCGGCGCCATCGTGCGCGGCGACCACATGGAGGGCGGCGTCGACGGCGTCGGCACGCTCGACGTCAAGGTCGTCTGAGGCCACCGGCTCCGCCCGCGCGCGGCCACGGGATAGGCGGCCACGGGATAGAACGAGCCGGCTAATGATGATCGGAAGACGCCGGCCGCCGAAGGGTGGCCGGCGTTTTTCATTGGCGGACGGCCGATCGCGCCGCCGGCGTCCCTGACCCGACCACTAGCGCTTCTTGAAGGCGTCCATCAGCGCGGCGCCGAGCGCACCCTGCGGCGCGCGCGGCGGTGCCTTGGCCGCCGCACCGCGTCCTCCCGCCTTGTCGCGCGATTCCTGCGCGCCGCGCTCGGGCTGCGGCCGGGTGCCGCCGGCAGCCCCGTCCCGGCGCATCGACAGCGAGATGCGCTTGCGCGGCAGGTCGACCTCGAGCACCCGCACCTTCACCACGTCGCCGACCTTCACCACCTCATGCGCGTCCTTCACGAAGCGGTCGGCGAGCTGCGAGACGTGCACCAGCCCGTCCTGGTGGACGCCGATGTCGACGAAGGCCCCGAACGCCGCGACATTCGTCACCGTGCCCTCCAGCTCCATGCCGGGCCTGAGCTGCTTCATGTCGTCGACGCCTTCCGCGAAGGTCGCGGTGCGGAAGGCCGGGCGCGGATCGCGGCCGGGCTTGTCCAGCTCGGCGATGATGTCGCGCACCGTCGGCAGGCCGAAGCGCTCGTCCACGAAGGCGCGAGCGTCCACAGCGGAAAGCGCGGCGCTGTCGCCCATCAGCGTACGCAGGTCGCGCCCGCAGGCGGCGATGATCCTGCGCGCCACGCCATAGGCTTCCGGATGGACGGAGGAAGCGTCGAGCGGCTCGGCGCCGTCGCGGATGCGCAGGAAGCCGGCGCATTGCTCGAAAGTGCGCGGTCCCAGGCGCGCCACGTCGAGCAATTGCTTGCGGCTGGCGAAGGCGCCGTTGGCGTCGCGATGGGCGACGATGGCCTCGGCGAGCGAACTGCCCAGCCCCGACACCCGCGCCAGCAGCGAGGCCGAGGCGGTGTTGAGGTCGACGCCGACGGCGTTCACCGCATCCTCGACCACGGCGTCGAGCGCCCGCGCCAGATGGTACTGGTCGACATCGTGCTGGTACTGGCCGACGCCGATGGATTTCGGCTCGATCTTGACGAGTTCGGCCAGCGGGTCCTGCAGCCGCCGCGCGATGGAGACCGCGCCGCGCAGCGACACGTCGAGATTGGGGAATTCGGCCGCCGCCGCCTCCGAGGCCGAATAGACCGAGGCGCCGGCTTCCGAAACGACCACCTTGATGGGCTTTGGCGCCGGCATGTCGCCCAGCATCTCGGCGACCAGCTTCTCCGTCTCGCGGCCGCCGGTACCGTTGCCGATGGCGACCAGCTCGACCCCGTGCTTGCGGATCAGCCCGGCGAGTTCGCCCTGGGTGCCGCGTACGTCGTTCTTCGGCGGAAACGGATAGACCGTGGTGGCGGCGACGAGCTTTCCGGTGCCGTCGATCACCGCCACCTTCACCCCGGTGCGGATGCCGGGATCGAGCCCCATGGTCGCGCGCGAGCCGGCCGGCGCGGTCAGCAGCAGGTCCTTGAGGTTGCGGGCGAAGACGTTGATCGCCTCGGTTTCCGCCTTCAGCCGCAGCTCGGTCATCAGGTCGAGCGACAGATGCAGCGACAGCTTCACCCGCCAGGTCCAGCCCGCCACCTCCATCAGCCAGGCGTCGCCGGTCAGGCGCTCGCCGATGCCGTAGGCCTGCGCGATCATGCGCACCACCGGCTTGATAGGGCGCGGATCGTCCGCGTCGGCCTCGATCTCCAGCGCCAGCACATCCTCGTTGCGGCCGCGCAGCATGGCCAGCGCCCGGTGGCTCGGCACGCCCGACCAGCGCTCCTTATGATCGAAATAATCGGAGAACTTGGCGCCCGATTCCTGCTTGCCCTCGACGACGCGCGCGCACAGCTGCGCATGCGCCTGCAGATGGGCGCGCAGCCGGCCGATGAGATCGGCATTCTGCGCGAACTGCTCGGAGACGATGTCGCGCGCGCCCTCCAGCGCCGCCTTCACCTCCGGCACCTCGTCGGTGAGATAGGCCCTGGCCAGCTCGGCGGGCACCGCCGCGCGATCGGCGAGGATGCCCTCCGCGAGCGGGCCGAGGCCGCGCTCGCGGGCGATCTCCGCCCGGTTGCGGCGCTTCGGCTTGAAGGGAAGGTAGATGTCCTCGAGCTCCGCCTTGGTCGCGGCGGCGTTGAGCGCGGCTTCCAGATCCGGCGTCAGCTTGTCCTGCTGGCGGATGGCCCCGAGGATCGCCTCGCGCCGGGCTTCCAGCTCGCGCAGATAGATCAGCCGCTCGCCGAGCAGGCGCAGCTGGGTGTCGTCGAGCCCGCCGGTCGCTTCCTTGCGGTAGCGCGCGATGAACGGAACGGTCGCGCCGCCGTCGAGAAGCGCGATGGCCGCGGCGGCCTGCTGCGGGCGGGCGCCGATCTCGGTGGCGATGCGGGCGGCGATGGAGGAGATGTCGGCTGTCATGCGGAACACGGGTTGGCTTCGGGAGGGCGCGACCATATTCAGTTGCGCCGGCAAAGGCCACGCCCGGGCGCATGCCGCCCCCGGCGACGGGCCTGTCGGGCAGGCGGACGGGCCCGCGCCCCGGCGAACTAGAAGCCGCTACGAACCTTCAGATGCGTATGCGGCTTCGCCGCCCCGTCGTCATGAGCATGGTCGTGGGCGTGGGCATGATCGTGGGTATGGGCGTGCGGCTGCTTGTCCTCGGCCACCGGGATGAGATTGAGCGTGCCGTGCATCACCCCGCGCTCGATGAACAGCGCCTCGGCATAGGCCGAGACGTCGCCGACGGGACCGCGCATCAGCGTGACGTCGAGCGAGGTGGTGTGGTCCAGCGGGATCGACAGGGCGGCAACGGTCTGGTCGTGCCGGTCGAGCCGCCCCTGGGGCACCCGCGCCGCCAGGTTCCGCACCGACTGGTCGACGGTGCAGCTTATGATGCCGAAACAATGCGCCTCGGCCGGGCCACCCGGACGGGCGGACAATCCCCGCCTCACCAGGTCGCGGATCGCCTCCGACCGGCTCAGCGCGCCCGTGCTCTCCATATAGGCATCGAGCGCGGCGGCCAGCTCGTCGTCGATGGCGATGGTGGTCCGTTGCATGGAAGCGCTCCATTCAGAGGAGGTGGAAGCTAGGCTATCACTCTGATTTTCTCAACATAATGGGCCTGACCGGCGCCTTGCGCGCTTGCCTTGTCCTGAATTCCGCGAGTATGATTTTATCTAGTAAATTTCATACACGGAGAACCGCCGTGACCGGCATCACCTCGTCGCTTTGCATGGGCCTCGTCGGTCTGGTGCTGTGTTCCTCCTCCGCCTTCGCCCATTTCCAGGAGATCATACCCTCCGCCGACGTCCTGCCCGAGGGCGGGACGGTCACGCTCGACATGGTGTTCACCCATCCCGTCGAGGGCGGCCCGGTGATGGAGATGAAGAAGCCGGTGCGGGTGGGCGTGCTCGCCGACGGCAAGCCGACGGATCTGCTGGCGACGCTCACGGAGAAGCCCGTTCAGGGCAAGGCTGCCTGGACGCTGACCCATGAACTTCCCCAGCCCGGCGCCGCGATCTTCTATGTCGAGCCGCAGGCCTATTGGGAGCCGGCGGAAGGCAAGTTCATTGTCCACTACGCCAAGGTCGTGGTCGACAGCTTCGCCTCCGGCGAGGGTTGGGACCAGCTGGTGGGTCTGCCGGTCGAGATCCAGCCGCTCACCCGCCCCACCGGCATCTGGACCGGCAATGTGTTCTCCGGCGTCGTGCTGAAGGACGGCAAGCCGGTTCCCTTCGCCGAGGTGGAGGTGGAGTTCGTCAATGACGGCACCGTCACGCCGCCGAACGACGCCTTCGTGACCCAGGTCATCAAGGCCGATGCCAACGGCACCTTCACCTATGCGATGCCGCGCGGCGGCTGGTGGGGCTTTGCCGCCCTGCTGGAAGGTGACACGCCGAAGACGTCCCCGGACGGCAAGGAAGTGCCCGTCGAGGAGGGCGCCCTCATCTGGGTCAAGGCCACCGACATGGGCGCGAAGACCGACATGGGCGCGAAGTAGGCACCGATGGCGCATATCCCCGACGGTATCCTTTCCGTCCCCGTGCTGGTCGCCGGAGGTCTGATCGCCGCCGGCGGGGTGGCGCTGGCGCTGCGCCGGCTGGACGACAGGATGATCCCGCGGGCGGCGATCCTCTCCGCCGCGGTGTTCGCCGGCTCGCTGATCGCGGTGCCGGTCGGCCCGTCGAGCGTGCATGTGCTGCTCTCGGGACTGATGGGCCTCATGCTGGGCACCGGTACCTTCGCCGCGGTGCTGGTGATGCTCCTGCTGCAGGCCGTGCTGTTCGGCTTCGGCGGCCTGACGACGCTCGGCGTCAACACGGTCAACATCGCCTTGCCCGGCGTCGTCTTCGCCATGATCCTCGGTCCGGCGATCCGCAGCGCGCGAGGGAGCCTTTCGCGGGCCGCGCTCGCCGGCGCCGTCGGCGCGCTCTCCGTGCTGGGCACGGGCGGGCTGGTGGCGCTCGCGCTCGCGCTTTCCTCGTCGGAATACACGCCGGTGGCGAGCGTGCTCATCGCCACCTATCTGCCGCTCGCGCTCGCCGAGGCGTTCGTCACCGCCGGCATCGTGAGCTTCCTCGCCCGCGTGCAGCCCGACGCGCTGGGATCGGCCCGTTCATGATCCGCGCCTTGCTCTGCGCACTCGTCGCGCTCGCCTTGTGCGGGCCGGCCGCCGCCCACAGGCTGAAGGTCTTCGCGACGGCCGAGGGCGACGGCGTCGGCGGCTACGCCTTCTTCGTCGGCGGCGGCCGGGCGCGGGGCTCTTCGTGGGTGGCCAGGGACACGCAGGGCACGGAGATCGCCGCCGGCACGACGGACGATCAGGGGCGCTTCGCGTTCGAGCTGCCCGATACCGTCACCACCGACATCACCGTCACCATCGACACGCATGAGGCGCATGTCGCCTCCGCCACGCTGTCCGCCGCCCGGCTCGGCATCGGCACTGCCGCATCGGAACCCGTCGCGACGGCCGGTGCGGCGGCGCCCAGCGCGGGCGCCGCGCCCCGGCCATTGGCGGACGGGCAGGTCGCGGCGCTGGTCGAAGCCGCCGTGCAGCGACAGGTGGAGCCGCTGCTGGAGCGCATCGAGCAGATGGATTCGCGCCTGCGCCTCGTCGACATCCTCTCGGGGATCTTCTTCATTGTCGGCCTGGCCGGAATCGCCCTCTGGGCACGCGGCCGGCGCGCATGATCACATCCGGCGATCTCAGGCTTCGGATCGTCGCGGCGTTCGTGCTGATCGCCTGCATCTCGCAGCTGCACGCGCTGCCGGTGGCGGGCGCCGTGCTCGCCCTGGTGATGCTGGCCGTGTGGCGCGCCGCTCCGGGGGCGCCGGCGTGGCGCCGGCTGCTGCATGTCGAGGGCTTCGTGCTGCTGCTCTTCGCCACCCTGCCCTTCACCCTGGCGGGGCGTCCGCTGTTCACGCTGGGACCGCTGACCGCAAGCGTCGAGGGCTTCTGGCGCGCCGCGCTGATCGCCAGCAAGGTCTCGGCCTCGGTGCTGGTGCTGATGACGCTGCTGGGCGACGCGGAACCCTCCCGCCTCGGCGCCGCGCTGCGCGGCCTGCGCGTTCCCGAGCGGCTCACCCGCCTGCTGGTGATGACGGTCCGCTACACCTCGCTGATCCGCGACGAGGCGCGGCGCCTGCACGACGCCATGCGCGCGCGCGGCTTCCGGCCGCGCTCGAACCGACACACCTGGCGCAGCTACGGCAATCTGATCGGCATGCTGCTGGTGCGCGCGCTCGAACGCGCGCAGCGGGTCGAGGAGGCCATGCTGTGCCGTGGCTATGACGGGCGCTTCCCCTATCGTGCCCAGTCGGCGCCGACGCGGCGCGACTGGGCCGGCTTCGGCCTGATCGCCGGCAGCGGCGTCCTCGCACTGTTAATGGACCGGCTATGAGCGCGCTTCTGGAACTTCGCGATGTCTGCGTCTCGCGCGGCGGTGCCGGCGTTCTCGACGAGGTCAGCCTCACGCTCGGCGCCGGCGAAAGGCTGGCCATCGTCGGACCGAACGGCGTAGGCAAGACCACGCTGCTGCGCACGATCGTCGGGCTCGACCGCCCGGACCGGGGGCAGGTCCGGCTGTTCGGCACGGAGTGCCGCGAGGAGCGCCAATTCCGGCTCCTGCGGCCGCGCATCGGCTATCTCTTCCAGGACAGCGACGATCAGCTCTTCTGCCCCAGCGTGATCGAGGACGTGTCCTTCGGACCGCTGAACACCGGCTGCACGCAGGCCGAGGCGCTGGAGCGGGCACGCACGGCGCTGGACGAGCTCGGCATCGCGCATCTCGCCGACCGCTTCAGCCATCGCCTGTCGGGTGGCGAGAAGCGGCTCGTCTGCCTGGCGGGGCTGCTGGCGATGCGCCCGGACGTGCTGACGCTCGACGAACCGACCAACGGCGTCGACGCGCCGAATGGGCAGCGCCTGCGCGCGGCGCTGCGCGCCTTCTCCGGCGCCATGCTGCTGGTCTCGCATGACGACGCGTTCGTCGCCGATCTCGCGACCCGCGCGCTGGTCTTCCGCGACCGTCGCCTGGTCCCGGGCGAGATCCACGCCCATCCGCACTACCACAGCCACCTGCACGTCCACCCGGCGCCGGAATAGCCGGGCGATATCAGGCACCGGCAGCGAGATAGTCGGCGAGGCTGTCGCGGGTGATGAGCGCGAGCCGCTCCCCGCGGCGCTCCACCAGCACGGCCGGGTGATCCTCGTCGAGCATGGTCCGGGCGACCGCGTGGAAGGCGTCCTCCGGCGCGCAGCGGGGAATCCCGCAGGCGTGCCGGCAGGGGCTCTCCCGGCCGGCGAGCGCGCAGAGCACGTCCCGACCGGCGACGATCCGCTCGGCAGCGCCGCAAGGCCGCACCAGCAGCACCGCGTCGAGCCCGGAGAAGCTCATGAGACGGGCGATCGACCGCACGTCCTCGTCGGCCGCCACCTCCACCAGCGGGCAGCCGACGACGCGCAGCATCTCGCCGATCGTCGGAGTGGAGGGCGGCATGGGCGACGCGCGGCGCTAGCAGATGCGCGGCAGCTGCTCGCCGACGAGCATATCCACGATGCGTTCGCCGCCGAACCGGGTCTCCATCACCACCCGGCCCGGCCGATCGGCGACCACCTCGCCGATCGCCCGCGCCTCGACGCCGAGCGGATGGGCGCGCAGGGCGCGCAGCGCCGCGTCGGCCTCCTGCGGCGGGACGATGGCGACGAGCTTGCCCTCATTGGCGAGGTAGAGCGGGTCGAGCCCCAATATCTCGCAGAAGCCCTGCACCTCCGGCCGCACCGGCGTGTCTAGCTCGCGGATGCGCACGCCGACACCGCTCGCCTCGGCCAGCTCGTTCAGCACCGCCGCGACGCCCCCGCGCGTGGCGTCGCGCAGGCTGCGCACGCCGGGCGCGGCGGTGACGAGCACGTCGACCAGCCCGTGCAGCGCGGCGCAGTCGCTCTCGATGGCGGTCTCCAGCAGGAGATCGCCGCGCGCGTTGAGAATGGCCGCGCCATGGTCGCCGAGGAGGCCGTTGACCAGCACGACGTCGCCCGGCCGGGCGCGGCCAATGCCGATGTCGAAGCCGGCGCGCACGACGCCGATGCCGGTCGTGGTGACGAAAAGCTTGTCGCAGGCCCCGCGCGTCACGACCTTGGTGTCGCCGGTCACGATCGGCACCCCCGCCGCACGCGCCGTCTCCGCCATCGAGGTGGCGACCGCGCGCAGCGTCTCGACCGGCAGCCCCTCCTCGATGATGACGGCGCAGGACAGCGCGACCGGGCGGGCGGCGCCGACGGCGATGTCGTTGATGGTGCCGCACACCGCCAGCTTGCCGATGTCGCCGCCGGGGAAGAACAGCGGATCGACCACGAAGCTGTCGGTGGTGAAGGCGAGCCGGTCGCCGGACGCGGCGAGCGTGGCGAGGTCGAAACGGGCCTGGTCCTCCAGCGGGGCGCCGTCGCCGGCGAAGGCCGCGACGAAAATCTCCTCGATCAGGTCGCGCATGGCGCTGCCGCCACCGCCATGGGCGAGCGTGATGGTCGGCGGCAGCGCGCGGCGCGCGGGACGCGCCGACGACACCGATGGCGGGCGGACATGCGGGTTCATGCGGCACCTTCCAGGCTGGGCTGGCGCACCCCGCCATACTGGTAATAGGCGGCGCAGGAGCCCTCGGAGGAGACCATCAGAGCGCCGAGCGGCGTCTCGGGCGAGCAGGCGGTGCCGAACATCGGGCAGCCCCAGGGCTTGAGCTTGCCGGTGAGCACCTCGCCGCAGCGGCAGGCGTCAGGGTCCGCGACGCTGATCTCCGGCACGGCGAAGCGCCGCTCGGCGTCGAAGCGGGCATAGGCCTCGCGCAGGCGCACGCCGGAGCGCTCGATCGAGCCGAGGCCGCGCCACTCGAAGGTGGGCCGCGTCTCGTACACCGCCTCGACCGCATCCATGGCCGCCCGGTTGCCGCTATCCGGCACGACGCGGGCATACTGGTTCTCGATCGCCGCCTCGCCCCGGTCGAGCTGGCGCAGCACCATGAGCAGCGACTGCAGCAGGTCGATCGGCTCGAAGCCGGAGACCACCAGCGGCTTGCCGAACTCCTCGGCGATGAAGCGATAGGGCTCGGTGCCGATGACCATCGACACATGGCCCGGCCCGATGAAGCCGTCTATGCCGAGATCCTGCGTCTCCAGCAGCGCCCGCAGCGTCGGGATGATGGTGATGTGGTTGCAGAAGATCGAGAAATTGTCGACGCCCTCGCGGGCGGCGCGCAGCACGGTGAGCGCGGTCGAGGGCATGGTGGTCTCGAAGCCGAGGCCGAAGAACACCACGTCGCGCTCCGGGTTGCGGCGCGCCAGCGCCAGCGCGTCGAGCGGCGAATAGACCGTGCGCACATCCGCGCCCTCCGCCTTGGCGGTCAGCAGGCTCTTGCGCGAGCCCGGCACGCGCATGGCGTCGCCGAAGGTGGCGAAGATCACCTCCGGCCGCTCGGCAATGTCGACGCAGTCGTCCACCCGCCCCATGGGCAGCACGCAGACCGGGCAGCCCGGGCCGTGCACGAACTCGATGATGTCGGGCAGCAGCCCCTCCAGCCCGTAGCGGAAGATGGCGTGGGTATGCCCGCCGCACACTTCCATGATGGCGAAGGGCCGGTCGCGCCCGCGCTCCATGCGCGCGGCGAGCGTCTCGATCTCGCGGATCAGCGCGCGGGCGAGGGCGGGGTCGCGGAATTCGTCGACATAGCGCATGGCGTTTCTCCCCCTCAGGAAGCGGCGGCCGGGTGGATGGGTTCGACGCTGCTCGCGCGGATCGCCTCGATCTCGGCCTCCGCCTCGCCGATCTCGGCCAGCACCTTGAGCGTGGCGGCCGCCTCCTCCTCGTCGATCAGGCTCATCGCGAAGCCGACATGGACGATCACCCAGCCGCCGAGGAGATCGGACAGCGGCCTGCCGGGCGTGGCCACGCAGACGACGTCGACCGTCCGGCGCACGCCGGAGACGTCGACGGTGGCCAGCATGGCGTCCTCGTCGACGATGTCGACGATGCGGCCGGGAATGCCGAGGCACATGGTTTCCTCCTCAGTGACTGCGCGCGAACGCGGCGTTGCGGTCGATACCGTAGCGTTCCAGCTTGGCCCGCAGCCCGACGCGGGACAGGCCGAGTTCCTCCGCCGCGCGGCTCTTGTTCCAGCGCCAGCGCACGAGCGTTTCCATCAGGATGAGCGCTTCCATCCGCTCGACGCGGTCCTTGAGCGGGCCGGTGGCGCGGATCGCCGCGTCGTCGTCCGGCATGGTGCGGGCGGCGGCGGCCGCCGCGCCGTGCACGACATGGGAGGAGAGCAGGTCGGCGCCGAGCAGGTCGCCGCCGGTCAGCACCAGCATACGCGTGACCTCGTTCTGCAGCTCGCGGACATTGCCGGGCCAGTCATAGGTCTCGATGCAGCCCAGCGCCTCGTCGGTGAAGCCCTTCACCCGCTTGCCATGGGTCGTGGACAGCTGGTCGAGCAGCCGCAGGGCGAGCGCGCGCAGATCGCCGCGCCGCTCGCGCAGCGGCGGCAGGGTGAGCGTCAGCGCGGCAAGGCGGTAATACAGATCCTCGCGGAAGCGGCCCGCCTTCACCTCGGCGGCGAGGGTGCGGTGGGTGGCGGCGATGACGCGCACATCCACCCGCTTGACGTCGTTCGAGCCGACCGGGCGGATCTCGCCCTCCTGCAGGAAGCGCAGCAGCTTGACCTGGAAGGCGGGCGAGACGTCGCCGATCTCGTCGAGCAGGATGGTGCCGCCATCGGCCTGGTCGAGCAGGCCGATGCGGTTGGTGTGGGCGCCGGTGAACGCGCCCTTCTTGTGGCCGAACAGCTCGGATTCCAACAGTTCGTCGGGGATCGCCCCGCAATTCACCGCGAAGAAGGGCAGCTCGGAGCGCAGGCTGGAATAGTGGATGGCGCGCGACAGCAGCTCCTTGCCGGTGCCGGTCTCGCCGAGGATCAGCACCGGGATGTCGAAGCTGGCGACCTGCGCGGCGCGCCGGCACACCTCGTTCAGCGGGCTGCCCGGCGTGCGCACCAGCGCGTCGAAATGGAAATTGCGCAGCACCTTCTCGTGGCGCTCGACGACACGCGCCTGCGCCGCCGGCGCCGCCAGCTTCAGTTCGAGCGACAGCCGGTCATAGTCCCGCTGGAGCTGGTAGAGGCGCGCGGCACCCTGCGCCGCCAGCAGCAGCTGGTCGGGGTGCCAGGGCTTGGTGATGAACTGGTGGATGCCGGCCTCGTTGATGGCGCCGATCATGTCGCCGGGATCGGTGTAGCCGGTGACGATGATGCGCACGACGTCGGGCCAGCGCGCCCTCACTTCGGTGAGCAGGTCGACGCCGGAACGCCCGGGCATGCGCTGGTCGCAGAAGACCGCCTGGATCCATTCGTTCTCGAGGATCGTCAGCGCGTCGCCGGCATTGAGCGCCGTGTGGACGTCGAAATCCTCGCCGAGCACGCGGGCGATCACCTCCACCGAGCGCGGCTCGTCGTCGACCACGAGGATCCCCGCCCGCGTCGTCATGGCACCATCTCCGCGCTGGCGCGCAGGGCGCGCGCCTTGCCTTCCGATTCCGCCGCGAGCACGTGGAGCAGGTGACGCCTCTCCTCGGCGAGCCAGCCGAGCCAGGCGGCCAGGCCCGGCGTGCCGCGGCTCGAACTGTGCAGGATCGGCGCGGTCGGATTGATCCGCGCGATGTTGCGCTCGATCATCGCCACGTCGACATCGAGATGCGGCACCAGATCGACCTTGGTGAGCACGACGAGATCCGCCGTCTCGAAGATGTTGGGATATTTCAGCGGCTTGTCCTCGCCCTCCGTGACCGAGATCAGCGTCACGCGGCGCGTCTCGCCGAGATCGAACGCTGCCGGGCAGACGAGATTGCCGACATTCTCAATGAAGAGCAGCCCGCCAGCCGGCAGCGGGAGTTCCTCCAGCGCATGGCCGACCATGTGCGCGTCGAGATGGCAGCCCTTGCCGGTGTTGATCTGCACTGCCGGCGTGCCGGTGGCGCGGATACGTTCGGCATCGTTCTGCGTCTGCTGGTCGCCCTCGATCACCGCCGCCGGCACCCGGCCGCCGAGCGCCTTCAGCGTCTCGACCAGCAGCGTCGTCTTGCCGGCGCCGGGCGCCGCCAGAAGGTTGATGGCGAAGACGCCGCCTTCGTTCAGCCGGACGCGGTTGCGCACGGCATAGGCGTCGTTCTTGGCGAGGATGCGGTCCTCCAGCTCGATCAGCCGCTGCTCGCGCGGGCCGCCGTGATCGTGCGGGGGATGATCGGCGTGATGCTGATCGTCATGATCGTGGTGGTCGTGGCCATGCTCATGATGATCATGATCGTGGCCACCGGGGTGGTGGTGATGGCCATGGTCGCTCGGTCGCCGTTCGCCCTGGGCGCCGGAAATCGTCACCTCGTCCGGGCCGCAGCCGCAGGTCACGCACATCACACCACCTCCAGATCCCTGATGCGCAAATCCGTTCCACCGTTCGGCCGCAGCCGCTCGCCGCCGCAATGCGGGCAGGAGGCGAGGCGGTCGGCGAGGGGCACGGTGGTCGAACAGTCGAAGCACCATCCGGTGCCCGGCTCCTCCAGCACGTCGAGCACGGCGCCGTCGGCGAGCGAGCCGCGCATGACGACGTCGAAGCCGAAGCGCAGCGCCTCGACCTCGACCCCCGCGAAGCGTCCGACGGCGAGCCGCACCTTGGTCACCCGCGCGAAGCCATGGGTGCGCGAGGCCTCGCGCAGCGAATCGAGCAGGCTCTCGCACAGCGCCATCTCATGCATCGCCTCGTCCCTCCCGGGTCTCGAAACGCAGCCGCACCGGCACGCAGGGATTGACGCAGGCGACGGCGATCCGCGCCAGCATCGGCGTGTCGCTCCCCACCGGCAAGACGGCGAGCATACGCGCCAGCAGCCCGTCCGGCGCCAGGTTCCACGCGCTCGGCGCCAGCACGCGATAATCAGCGACGATGCCGTGCTCGACACGGGCGCGATGGGCGAGCAGGCCCCGCGCGGCGCGGGCAAGGCCGATGCCGGCCGGCGCGCGGCACGGCGCGTCCCGCTCCGGCCGCCCGGCGAGGCCGGCGACGAAATCGAGCAGGCGGGCGAGCAGCCGGACGAACAGGCTGGCGCCCTCGCGCACGACCAGCGCGGCGATCAGCGGCGCCGTGCGCCATCCGTCCGCCGCCGTCGTCTCGCGCGGCGCGCCGGGCTGGCCGGCATCGAGCGCGGCGACGATGTCCGGCATCCGGGGCCGGTCGAGCTCCACCCGACCCCAACCCGGTTCGAGCCGCGTCCGCAGCAGCAGCAAGAGGCGCGCGGTCGGGCTGTCGCCGCGCGCCAGCCAGCCGTCGAGCGCGGCGGGCGAGGCCTCGGCGAGCTCAATGTCGCCGCCGAGCAGGTGACGGCGCAGCGCGAGCCGCTCCTGCGCGCCGCCGCCGAGCCGGCGCAGCGCGGCGCGATCGCCTTGCGCGCCGAGCAGCGCCGGCCAGTCGTTCAGCACCGCGACGGCGTGGTCGCGCAGCCGCTCCTGCCGGACGGCCTCACGCCGGCCCTCCTCGACACCGGCGCCGGTCGATGCCAGGCCGAGGGCACCGGCGGCGGCGACAGCATGCGCGGCGGCGCAGAGGTTGAAGACACGCGGCAGCATGCGCGCCGCCTCTTCCGGCGAGCGCCCGATCACCACGCGCGCGACCTCCGGCCCGGCGGTAGGGGCGAAGCGCCACCTCGGCCCGGAACCGGACGCGTCGAACGCGATGTCGAGCGCCCCGATCATGTCTGCGCGCTCCGCGCCTCGGCGAGGCCGGCGCCGAAGATCAGCGCGCGGCGGCTCGGCTCGGCCGGCCGGGTGCCGCCGGCGGTCGGCGCGGGGCCTTCCAGGGCAGTGCCTCCGGCCTCGTCCTCGTCCACGCGCAGCGAGGGGTCGAACAGGGCGGCGAGGGCGGCCCGGGCGGTCTCCTCCGCCTGCAGCATCGAGGAGAAGTCGAACATAGGCGAGAACAGCGAGCAGGCCTTGTAGGGCCCGGTCTCGGGCCGGCTGGCGTCGATGAACTCATATTCGCCCGAGGGGAAGTCGAGCAGTTCGCGGCTGCCGGAATCCCGTGCCGACCAATCGTCGTCCGGCCCCGGCACCAGCACGATGTTCATGAACCAGGGAGTGAGCAGCACGCCGATGACGCGGCCATCATAGGGGCGGAAGCCGATGGCGCGGACCTCCAGCGTCTCGTTGACCAGCGGCACGCCGCGCATCTGCCCGACATGGATCTCGCGGAAGGTGGCCTCGAAGCGGCGGGCGCTTTCCGCCGCCAGCGCGGGCAGCGGATCGGCACGCGGCGCCGGGCGCGGTGTTTCTGCCACGGCGCCGGCGGCGCCGGTGTCGATCACCATGAACTGGTCGCGGGCGCCGTCGCATTTGGGGCAGCGCCAATGGCCCGGCAGCGCCGCAAACGGCGTGCCGGCCGGCACCTGCCAGTAGTCGCAGCCCTCCGCCGGATCGTAGACGTGCCAGCAGATCTTGCATTCGAGCACGGCCTCGGGCGGCAGCCGGGAGGCATCGCCGAGGAAGGAGCCTTCGAAGCGGAGCATCGACATGGCGGCCTCCTAGCGCACCGATTCGAGGATATCGGCGAGGCGCAGGGCGGAATCGGCGATATCCTCCGGCGCCGCGCAGGCCACTGCCGGCACGTCGGCCACCTCGATCGTATCGAGGATCAGCGTGTCGGCCGAGTTGAAGTAGCGCACCCTCCAGACCCCGCGCGTCGCGGTGGCGTCGATCCGGCAGTTGCCGTAGCCGCGCGAGAGAATGGTGACGCCGCCCTGCCCCAGCCCCATCTCGATCGCCGCCAAGTCCTCCGGCGTGACCGGCAGCAGTGTGAGATTGACGACGTGCGGCAGCTCGCCGGGGCGGTAGGCCCGGCTCTTGTGCACGATCTCGGTCAGGATGGCCGGCGCGTTGACGATGCCGGGCCGCGGCGCCTGCGCGTAGTCGAGATCGACCGGCCATTCGCGGGGAAAGGCGCGGACCAGCGCGCCGCGCGGAAAGGCGGTCACCTCGATGCGCTCGCGCGCCGGCGCCGCCCGGCCCTGGCTCTTCGCGACGGCACGTACCCGCCAGACGCCGGCCAGCGTCGCTTCCTGGATCTCGATGCGCTCACCCGGCGTCTCGAGCAGCACCGAGACCTCGCCCTCGCCCAGCGTCTCGTCGACGAGGGCGCGCGCCGCGGCGTCGAGCTCGTCGAGGGCGATGGCGCTGGAGCCGTTCGGCGTCCATTGCGCCAGCGCGGCATGGATCGCCTCCAGCGTCTCCAGCGCTGGCCGGGCGCGTTCCGGATCGTCGATTTCCGGCAGATGCGGCTCATAGGTGCGCATGCCGGAGGGCATCGGCATATAGGCGAGCCCTTCCTCGCCTTCGGGCTGGCTGCCGGGGCCGTAGCCGATGGGCGGGACCGTTGCGTAGGGCAGTGACGACATGGCGGGCCTCACGACGTGACGGTGGGGAGCGCGGCGGAAGGCGGCAACGCCGCGCCGTCCCGCGCCGCCGCGACGAGCGGAGCGAGCCGGTCGATGAACTCGTCCCAGTCCCGCATGCGGGCGAGCGAGCCGATCGGCTCGGCGCCGCGCAGCACGACGATGGCGGGGAGCGCGATGCCGCCCAGCCTGTCGCGCATGTGGCGCTCGCAGGCCGGGCCGGCCACCGCCGCCGCATCGGTGCCGAGCACGGCGACGAGCTCGGGCAGCACGACGGCGATGTCGGGCGTCTCGACATGGCCGCGTCCGTGCGCCGGCAGGAACAGCAGCCGGACACCGGACGGCCAGTCGGGAAGGCTCTCCGCGTCGAGATAGGGATAGCCGTGCACGTCAATGAGGCGGCCGACCAGCGGATGGAGACTGTCGCCGGCCGGCGTCGTGGGAACAGTCGGGGCGAGGGTAGACGTGGCGAGGGTCACGGCGCGGTTTCCTCCCGGTCGGAAGCGGTCTGGGGGCCGGTCAGGGCGGCAAGGTGCGGCGGCAGCGTCGGCTCACGCCCGACAAGATCGGCGAAGGCGGCGTCGATGCCCTCGGTCTCGCCGCGCATCACCGCGGCGACGGCGGCCAGCGCCTGGGCGATCTGGCCGGCCTCCTGCGCATCGAGCAGCCGGCGGCCGGCGCCGAGGAAGGTGAGCACATGGTCGCCCGGCTGCGCCTCCGGCAGCAGGGAGAGGTCGATGGACGTGATCTCGTCGCCATTCCGGCAGAGGCCGGTCCAGCCCTCGATCCGCTCGATCCGCATCGGGATTCCCAGGCACATGGCGCTTACCCGCGATGCCAGCCGGCGAGCACGCGCGCGTCGCCGACCCGGCAGGCCGCCTCCGCGCTCGGGCGGCTGGCTTCATAGGCCTCGCGCGAGATGGCGGGCGCGGTAAAACCGGCGAAGGAGCGGCGCGGCGCGGCAGCGACGCCGAACTCGTCGGCGAGGATCGACAGGACGGTCTCGAGCGCCGGCTCGATCCGCGCCGCCACCACCGGGGTGAGGCCGCCGCCATAATCGTCGAGCCGTTCCGGCTGCACGCCGACGAGGCGCAGCCGGCGCGGCGCGCGGTCCCTCAGTTTCAGAAGGGCGAGGATTTCCTGGAAGCCGGTCTGGTGCAGGCTCATCTTGCGGGCGCCGAGCACCGCGGGCACCTCGTCGTCGCGCAGCACCTTCAGCGTCGCCGGCGGCAGGCCGTAATCGATGGCGTCGACGATGACGACGCCGGAGGCGTCTTCGAGATAGGGCAGGAGGTAGAGCCCCTGCGTGCCGCCATCGAGCACGGAGACATGGTCCGGCAGTTCGTAGCGCGCGTCGAGCGTCTCGATGACGCGGACGCCGAAGCCCTCATCCGCCCACAATATGTTGCCGATGCCGAGCACAAGAATGCGTTCGTCGTCCATAGGCGACGTCTCCCGAGCGGATTTCCTAGGCCCCAGAATGCGAGCGGTCTGCGCCGCTCTTTCGAATACTTCTCAATTCAAGCCGCGTGCCAACGCCGGACTGCCTGGCTAACACCTTGCGAATACGTGGAAAACCGGATCTGACGGACACCTGCCTTCCAACGTATTGGAAGTATGATTTCCAACATTGGGTAAAATTGGAAGGTTGTTTTCCAAAAGAAAGGGCGCAGCCGAAGCCGCGCCCCAATGCCGACCATGTCCCCGCACGGCCGGACCCCGCCTGGAAGGCCGGGATGGTGGAATTCAGTCGGGGTCGTCGTCCTTGAAGGTGCGCACGCCGGAGATCATCGTCGAGACGATGGACTGGCGGGACATGATGTCCTCGCGCACCGCCGCGTAGACGTGGACGATCACGAACAGCAGGATCACCCACATGCCGAGATGGTGCCAGGTGTGCACCTCCATGCTGCCGCCGAGCAGCGGAATGACCCAGCCGAACAGATCGTCCTGCCAGCTTCCCCGCCCCGCGCCCTCGGAATAGAGGGCGAAGCCGGTGAAGATCATGAACACCGACCCCACCCCGATCGCCCAGAACATGGCGAACTGCGCCAGCGGGTTGTGGCCGACATATTTCTTCGGCTTCGACGCGAGGAAGAAGTACCAGCGCGCCTCCTCGACGAGACCGATCCAGTAGGCACGGCGCCAGAACGGCAGGATGAAGAGCTGGCGCGCGTGGTGGTTGCCGACGAAGGCCCAGTAGATGCGGAACAGGAAGCCGATGGCGAAGATGTAGCCCGCCGAGAAATGCAGGAAGCGGATCGTCCCCATCACATAGTGCTGGCTCGCCTCCCCCGACATGGTCGGCAGCGGCGAGGCGATGAGATAGCCCGTCACCGCCAGCACGCTGATCGCGGCGGCGTTGATCCAGTGCCACAGGCGGACGGGCGCCTCATAGACATAGACGGCGGTCACGCGTCCGGCCGGCTCCCCCTCGACGGTCGCGGGAATGGCCGGGCGGTCGGTGCCCTCGAGGGCGGACGGGTCGATGCTTGTCATCGCCGCCTCCCCTCAGCGCACCGTGACCCGCGCCATCTCTTCCCCGTCGGGGGAGATGACGTGCGTCGAGCAGGCGAGGCAGGGGTCGAAGGAGTGGAGGGTGCGCAGGATTTCCACTGGCTCCTCCGGCCGCTCCATCGGCGTGTTCATCAGCGAGGCCTCGAAGGCGCCGATATTGCCCATCGGGTCGCGCGGGCCGCCGTTCCAGGTGGTCGGTACGACGCACTGGTAGTTCTCGATCCGCCCGTCCTTGATGCGGATCCAGTGGGCGTTGCCGCCGCGCGGCGCCGCCACCGTGCCGACGCCCTTGGCCTCCTTCGGCCAGGTGGCCGGGTCCCACTTCTCGACATTGGCGGTCGAGCTGTCGCCGGCCTTGATGTTGCCGATCAGCCGCTCGAAATCCTCCAGCATCATCTTGGCGCAGTAATGCGCCTCCAGCGCCCGCGCCAGGGTGCGGCCGATGGTGGAGGGCAGCGCCTGCTTCGGGGTGAGGCTGGTGCCGGCGAGCGAATTGAAGCGGCCGACCGCGTCGTTCACCTGGTCCTTCACATAGGTGACATTGTGGCCCCAGGCGAGGATATAGCGGGCGAGCGGGCCGACCTCGCAGGCATTGCCGCGCCAGCGCGGCGACTTGATCCAGGAATATTTCGCGCTCTCGTCGAGCTCGCGAATGTCGGTCTTGGTGCCCTTGAAATTGGGCCCGAGCTCGAATTTCGGCTGGGTGACGCCGTCCCAGGGGTGCAGGCCCTTGGTCTCGTCGCCATAGCTGTACCAGCTGTGCGCGACGAATTCCTGCACCTGGTCGGGGTCGCGCGGGTCGATGGGATGGATCTCGTCCCAGTTGCCGTTCAGGATCACGCCGCCGGGCAGCTGGTCGGTCGACTTGTCGCCCGGCACCAGCTCGTAGTCGCCATAGTCGAGCACGTTGGAGCCCGACAGGCCGCCGCCATAGAGCCAATCCTTGTAGAACGAGGCGATGGCGATGACGTCGGGCACATAGACGTTCTTGGAGAACTCGTAGGCCTCGATCAGCCGCTGGTGGACGAAGTTCAGTCGCTCCATGTTGAGCGGCGCGCCGGCCGCCATGTTGCCGTCCATGTTGATGGCGCAGGGCACGCCGCCGACCATGTAGTTCGGGTGCGGGTTCTTGCCGCCGAAGATGGTGTGGACCTTCACGATCTCCTTCTGGAAGTCGAGCGCCTCCAGATAATGCGTCACCGCCATGAGGTCGGCCTCGGGCGGCAGCTTGTAGGCCGGGTTGTCCCAGTAGCCGTTCTTGAAGATGCCGAGCTGCCCGCTCTCGACGAACTTCTTCAGCCGGTTCTGCACGTCGCGGAAATAGCCGGGGCTGGAATTGGGATGGTCGGGGCCGACCATCTGCTGCAGCTGCGAGGTCGCCTTCGGGTCGGCCTTGAGCGCGTTGACCGGGTTCACCCAGTCGAGCGCGTGCAGGTGATAGAAATGCACGACATGATCGTGCCACTGCAGCACCTTGGCCATGATCTCGCGGATCAGGAAGGCGTTGTAGGGGATCTTGATCTGCAGCGCGTCTTCCACCGCGCGCACCGAGGCGAGCGCGTGGCAGCCGGTGCACACGCCGCAGATGCGCTCGACGAAGGCCCAGGCGTCGCGCGGGTCGCGGCCCTTGAGGATCACTTCCAGCCCGCGCCACATGGTGCCGGTGGAGACCGCGTTGCGGATGATGTTGTCGGCGTCGACATTCACCTCGCAGCGCATATGGCCTTCGATGCGGGTCACCGGATCGACGACGATGCGCTTGCCGGAGGTGTCGAGCGTGAAGCCGTTTGGCGTCTGGATGGTCATGCCGCTTCTCCCGTATGTCCGTTTTCAGCGGCGTTTTTCTGAAGGTCGCCGCCCTTGTGCCGGGCGCGCTTGAGCGCGCTCACGGCGGCATGCACGGCGACGGCGCCGCCCACCACGCCGGCCGCGGCCATGCCGATGCGGTCGGCATTGGCCTCAATGCCGAAGCCGACGCCGTGCAGGTCGGTCAGGCGGGCATACCAGGAGCCCTTGTCCCAGAAGCCGTCCTCCGAGCAGCCTATGCAGCCGTGACCGGACTGGATCGGGAAGGACACGCCGTCGTTCCAGCGGGTGGTCGAGCAGGCGTTGTAGGTGGTCGGGCCCTTGCAGCCGACCTTGTAGAGGCAGTAGCCCTTGCGCGCGCCCTCGTCGTCGAAGGCCTCGACATACTGGCCGGCGTCGAAATGCGGCCGGCGGTAGCACTTGTCGTGGATGCGCTGCGAATAGAACATCTTCGGCCGCCCCTGCCGGTCGAGCTCGGGGATGCGGTCGAAGGTGAGCATGTAGGTGATGACGGCGGTCATCACCTCGGCAATGGGCGGGCAGCCCGGCACCTTGATGATCGGCTTGTCGGTGATGACCTCGTGCACCGGCGTGGCGCGGGTCGGGTTCGGTCGGGCCGCCTGCACGCAGCCATGCGAGGCGCAGGAGCCCCACGAGATCACCGCCTTCGCGTCCTTGGCGACCATGCGCAGCTGGTCGAGGAAGGGCTTGCCGCCGACGATGCAGTACATGCCGTCCTCGTTGAGCGGCGGGTTGCCCTCGACGGCGAGGATGTAGTTGCCCTTGTACTTCTCCATCACCTCATGGAGGATCGCCTCGGCCTGATGGCCGGCGGAGGCCATCAGCGTGTCGTCGTAGTCGAGCGAGATCATCGACAGCACGACGTCCTTGGCCAGCGGATGCGCCGAGCGGATGAAGCTCTCCGAGCAGCAGGTGCATTCCAGCCCGTGCAGCCACAGCACCGGGGTGCGTGGCTTGGTCTCCATGGCGTGGGCGATCTCGGGCACGAATTCCGGGCCGAGCCCGAGCGCGGCGGCGGTCAGCGAGCAGTATTTCAGGAACGAGCGGCGGGTGATGCCCTGGCGTCGCATCACCTCGTAGAAGGTCTCAAGCCCGGCCATGCAGCGGCCCTCCCATTGGTTCGAGCACCGGGCGCGTCGAGGCATCCCGGTCGGGAGGATCACAGCAACCGCTGTGCCAGCGTAGATTTTATAACAATTACAACAAATTGATGGACTTCACCCGGCTGGCGGCGCGGAAGCCGGCAGACCGCTTTCCGGCCGGATCGGTAAGCCGCTTACCGCTTCAGGAGGCGCGCGGCGGCGACCGCGGCCTGGCCGAAGGCGAGCCCGCCATCATTGGCCGGAACCTCGGCGGGAACCAGCAGCGGCAGGCCGGCGCCGGCCAGCTGGCCGAGCAGGAGATCGAGCAGCAGCGCGTTCTGCATGACGCCGCCGGAGAGCGCGATGGCCGTCGCGCCATGCGCCGTGGCCAGGGTCATGGCGAGGTCGGCGAAGGCGTACGCCACGCCGGCATGGAAGCGCCGGGCGATCTCCGCCGCCGGTCTCCCGGCCGCGAGGTCGGCGACCGCCGCGCGCCACATCGGCGCCGGGTCGATCTGCGCCAGCTCACCGTAGCGGCGAACCTCCAGCGCATAGGGCGACAGGTCGGCCGGCGCGGTGGCGGCCAGCGCCTCCAGCGCCATCGCCGCTTCGCCCTCGAAGCTGAGCCGCGCCGGCGCCAGCCCGAGCAGCGCCGCCATGGCATCGAACAGCCGGCCGGCCGAACTCGCCGGCGGCGCGTTGAGCCCGCGCGCCATCATCGCCCGCAGCGTCGCCGCCGGAAACCCCTCGAACAGGCCGGCCGGCACCGCCTCGGGCGGCAGGGCGGCGTCGAGATGGGCGAGCAGCACCCGCCACGGCTCGCGGCTCGCGACGTCGCCGCCCGCCAGCGGAATCGGCGCGAGGTGGGCCAGCCGCCGGCTCGCCGCATAGTCGCAGAGCAGGATTTCCGCCCCCCAGGCGGTGCCGTCCTCGCCGAGCCCCAGCCCGTCGAGGGCGATGCCGACGACCGAACCGCCCTGCAGGTTCCAGCCGTTCTCCGCCATGGCGGCGGCGATGTGGGCGTGGTGGTGCTGAACGCCGATCAGCGGCAGGCCGCGCGCGGCCGCCAGCCCCGCGCCGATCCGGCTGGCGCGGTAGTCAGGGTGCAGGTCGACCGCCACCGCCTCGGGCCGATGGTCGAACAGGGCGGTGTAGTCGGCGAGCGCCGCCTCGAACGCGTCCTGCGTCGCCAGTTCGTCGAGATCGCCGAGATGATGCGAGAGCAGCGCCTGGCCGGCGACGCAGAGGCAGATGGCGCTCTTGAGTTCGCCGCCCAGCGCCAGCACCGCCGGCGCCGGCGCGAAGCCCGACGGCAGGGCGCGCGGCGCCGGGGCGAGGCCGCGTCCCCGTCGCAGCACCCGCAGCCGGCCCGACGCGACCTGCGCCACGCTGTCGTCGAGCCGCCGGGCGATGGCGCGGTCGTGCAGCAGCAGGCCGTCGACGATGCCGGCGAGAGACACGCGCGCCTCCGCGTCGCGATGGATCTGCGGCGCGCCGGAGCGGTTGCCGCTGGTCATCACCAGCGGCCGGTCGACCGCCGCCAGCAGCAGGTGATGCAGCGGCGTGTAGGGCAGCATGACGCCGAGCCGGTCCTGCCCCGGCGCCAGCGCGGGCGCGAGGGCGGCCCCACGCCGCAGGCGCAGCAGCAGGATCGGCGCCGAGGGGTGGGCCAGTGCCTCCGCCTCCGCCGCGCCGACCTCGCACAGGGCCTCGAGCATGGCGCGGTCGCGCACCATGACCGCGAGCGGCTTGGTGGGACGGCGCTTGCGGCGCCGCAGTTCCGCCACCGCGACCTCATTGCCGGCGTCGCAGGCGATGTGGAAGCCACCAATGCCCTTAATGGCGAGGATCGCCCCGGCCCGCAGGCGCCCGGCCGCCAGTTGGAGCGGATCGCCGCCCGGCGCGACGCCGCCGGCCTCGAAGCTCAGGCGCGGGCCGCAGGCGGGGCAGGCGATCGGCTGAGCGTGGAAGCGCCGGTCGGCGGGATTCTCATACTCGCCCCGGCAGGCGGCGCAGAGCCGGAAGCCGCGCATGGTGGTGGTCGCCCGGTCATAGGGCAGGCCCTCGACGATGGAGAAGCGCGGCCCGCAATCGGTGCAGTTGGCGAAGGCGTAGCGATGGCGGCGCGCCGCCGGGTCACGGATTTCCGCCAGGCAGGCGGGGCAGGTCGCGACGTCCGGCACCACGCCGACCGAGACCGCGCCCGGCGCGCTCGCCGCGATGGTGAAGCCCTCCACTGCGAATGGCGCGACGCAGCGACGCTCCAGCGCCTCGATCCGGGCCAGCGGCGGCGCCTCGGCCCGCAGCGCGAGCGCGAGGGCGTCCAGCGCCGGCTGCGGCCCCATGGCGCGGATGAGCACGCCGTCGCCCCGGTTCGACACCTCGCCCGCAACGCCCAGCCGCTGCGCCAGCCGCCAGACGAAGGGCCGGAACCCGACGCCCTGCACCAGCCCGCGCACCACGAATTCCTCGGCGGGCATCGCTGGCCTCAATGAACCGTGCAGACCATGCACGGGTCGAAGGAGCGGACGATGTGCTGAACCGCCACCGGCGTCGTCTCGCCCTGGCGCACCGCCGCGCCGACCAGCGCGGCTTCGAGCGGCCCCGGCACGCCGGCGGCATCGCGCGGCGAGAAGTTCCAGGTCGTCGGCGCGATGATCTGATAGCCGGCTATGCGACCGTTCTCGACACGCAGCCAGTGGCCGAGCGCGCCGCGCGCCGCCTCGGTCAGCCCGGCCGCGCGACCCTCGCGCGGCATGTCGCCCTGCGCGCACCACGGGGCGCCGGGCTCCAGCGCCCGCACCCAGCCCTCCATGGCGATGAGGGTGCGCGCCGTCTCCACCAGCCGGGCGACGACGCGCGCGAGGACGCTGCCCCCGCCTTCCGCCACGATCGCGCGGATCAGCGGCTGGCCGTCGATGAGCTGGCGCGCCACCGCGCCGGTCTCGAAAGGCCGTCCGGCGAGGCGCGGCGCCTTGCACCAGCTGTAGCCGTCCTCGTCCTCCGCATCCGGGAAGGTGAAGCCCTCGAAGGGATGATGGGCCCGCCAGCGGCCTTCCATCCGCGCATTGGTGTGGTCCTCGGCGATGGCCCCGGTGTCGAGCCGGCCGGTGCCGCCGGCCGAGAAGATGCCGCGCGCATAGAGCGGGCCGTCTTCGCCGGGATAGGCGCCATAGCTGAGATAGCTGTCATGGGCGCGCCCGAGCCGGTCGAGCTCGAGATCCTCGGCAATGGCGAGGAACAGCGCGAAATCGCTTTCGCCCTCTCGCAGCGCGGCGAGCTCGCCGCGTTCGGCAAGGGCGGCGACGCGTTCCAGCGGGACGCCGAACAGCCGCTCCTCCAGCGCCTGTCGCACCGCGCCGAGCGTCGCCAGCAGCCGCATCTTGTCGCGCGAATCGGCCCCGCGCGTCACCCCGCCCGGCTGCAGCGCCAGCGTGTGCGGCCAGCGCCCGGCGAGCAGCCCGAGTATGTGCAGCAGCGTCGTGCGCGTCGCCAGCGCCGCCCGCACGGAGGCGCCCTGCGCCGCCTTGAAGCGCGCCTCCGCCCGCGCGAACCACGGCCGGTCGGCATAGGCGGCGCGGGCGAAGTCCGGCATGAAGAAGACGTGGAAATGCATCAGGTGGTCGGCGACATTCTCGGTGGCGACCAGCAGGTTGGTGGCGGTGCGCCCGTTCGGCGTCGGCACGAGGCCCTGCACCCCCGCCAGCGCCAGCGCCGCCGCATGCGACTGCGAGACCGAGCAGATGCCGCAGATGCGCGGCGCGATCATCAGCGCGTCGTGCGGGTCGCGGCCCTCGAGGATACGCTCGAAGCCGCGGAACAGGGTCGAGGAGACGAAGGCCGCCTCGACCTTTCCCTCCGCGATCTCCAGCCGCACTTCGAGGTCGCCCTCGACCCGGTTGAACGGGCCGACGACCAGGCGCGTCGTGCCGTCCCCTGCCCCCGGCGCGCTCATCGTCTGCGCAGGTCGCGCACGGCCGGCGGGGTCACGACATGGTCGCTGGTGGCGTTGCGCCGCAGCCGCTCCGGCGTCGCCGCCTTGGCGAGGGAGGACAGCGCGACGAACCACGCCTTCGGCATGTCGGTCGGCAGGCCGATGGGAATGCCGGCGAGCTTCGGCGTCTCCAGGAAGGCGTGGCCGGGCTCCTCGAATTCGGGGGCCGTGCAGTTGATGCAGGCATAGCCGCCGCGCGTGCAGGAGCCCTCGCCGTTCCACAGCCGCGTGTTGCAGTCGGCATGCGCCTGGGTGCCGACGCAGCCCAGATGCTCCATCATGCAGCCGAGATCGGACAGCTTCTCGGCGCTCGCCTTGTACTCGTAATATTCGTTGCGCGGGCAGCCATGGTGCACGAGGTGGTCGGCATAGAAGCGCGGCCGGCGGTAGAGATCGAGATCATCCGAGCCCAGCAGTCCCGCCGCCAGCAGCATCAGCGTCTCGGTGATCCAGTTGGGATGGGTCGGGCAGCCCGCGACATTTATGACCGGCAGGCCGGAGCGGGCGCGGAAATCGGCGCCGAGCGCGCCGCCTTCCCGGCGTCCGTCATATTGCAGGCCGCAGGCGTCGGTCGGGTTGATCCCCGCCGCCGTCACGCCGCCATAGGCGGCGCAGGTGCCGACTGCGACCACATGCTCGGCCACCGCCGCCAGCCGGCGCACCCAGGCGATGGTCGGCACGCCGGTGCCGGCGAGCAGATGGAAGCGGCCGGTGTCGTTCGGACCGCGCAGCATCGCCCCCTCGACGCACAGCGCATCGAGCCGGACCTCGCCCGACAGCACGCGATCGAACAGGGCGAGCGCCTCGGCGCCGGTCTCCTCCGACAGCGTCGGGTGCCACAGCATGCGGATATTTGCGCTCGCCAGCGTGGCGGCGAGGTCCGGCGCCTCGGCGCAGAGCAGCGACATGGTGCAGCCGCCGCAGCCGCCGGACTGGATCCACAGCACGTTGAAGGTCTCGGACATGCGCTCAGTCCTCCCGCGCCGCCGGCAGCCGCAGCGTCATCACCGCCCCGCCCTCCGGGTGGTTGCCGGCGCGAAGGCTGCCGCCATGCTCCTCGACGATCCGGTCGCTGATCGACAGGCCGAGGCCGGTGCCCTTGCCGACCGGCTTGGTGGTGAAGAACGGATCGAAGATGCGCGTGGCGATCTCCGGCGCGATGCCCGGCCCGGTGTCGCGCAGGACCAGCACGATCTCGTCGCCGCCGCTACCGGTGATCTCCAGCCGGCGCACCGCCTGCCCGTCCATCGCGTCGACGGCGTTCTGCACGAGGTTCATCAGCACCTGGTGGATGTGGCCGGGATGGCCGACCGCCCTCAGGCCCTCCGGCACGTCGATCCGCGTCTCGATGTCGGGGGCCTGCGCCTTGGCGACCCAGTCGAGCGCCGCGCGCACGAGGACGCCGACATCGAACACCTCGCGCGCCTCGCGCCGGTCGGCGGAGAAGCGGCGCAGGTCGGCGACGATGTCGCGCACCCGCTCGGCGCCTTCCAGCATGCCGTCGAGCGTGCCCTCCATATTGGCGAGCGTGCCGTCGATCTTCAGTTCCTGGCGCAGCTTCGCCAGAGCCGGCGCGTCGGTCCCGCGGGCGACGGCGTCGACATAGGCGGTCAGGCGCTGGCTATAGCGCCGCAGCGTGTGCGCATTGCCGTAGACGAAGGAGATCGGGTTGTTGAGCTCATGGGCGACGCCGGCGACGAGGCGGCCGAGCGAGGCCATCTTCTCGGAATGGACGAGCTGCTGCTGCGCCTGCTTGAGCCGCTCATGCGCGGCTTCGAGGTCGCTATAGGCCTGGCGCAGCTCGCCGATCGGCCGGCACACCAGCACCAGCCCGACGGCGCGCCCGCGCGCGTCGAAGCGCACCGCGCCATTGGCGGAAACCAGAAACGCCCCCTCCGGCGTGCGGAACACCAGCTCGCGGTCGCTGATGCGCGCGCGCTGCTCGACGCAGCCGCGCAGATGGTCGAAATGGGTCGGCGATTCCGCCGCCAGCAGCTCCTCGAGCCGCGTGCGCGCCAGCTCGCCGGTCGGCCGCCCGAGGGCGCGCTCGGCGGCGAGGTTCACCTGCTCGATGCGGCCGGAGAGGTCGCAGGCGATCAGAATGTCGGTCATCGAGGCCATGAGCCCGGCGATGAAGGTCTGGGCTTCCTCGAGCGCGACGTTCTTCTGCTCCAGCGCCACCTGCTGGGTCACCAGCTTGGCGTAGGTCTCGTCCATCTTCTGGATGACGGCGATCCAGGCCTCGTCGGTCTGCGCGACGCCAAGGGCCGACGCCCCACCGGCGTCGAGCGCCCGCTCCGCCTCATCCCAAATATGGCCCGGACGTTCCCGCACCCTCGATGCTCCCGACGACCCTTATCCGGCCCGACAGTAGTGCGGGCTCCGGTGATCAGCAATGCGGCCCCGCATCTGCCGCCACGGGTCCGGCGCCGTGCCGTGTGGCGCCCGCACCGGGCGCCCGGCCGTATCGGCCGATGGGGGCCGGATGGTCCGGCCTTCGGTGCCCACGGCGCGCGGCAGAAGCGGTCGACGGGCCGGTCGACGATGAGGATGCCTGCGTGAAGCCTATGGCGGCCACCTCCCGGACGAAGGTTTTCGGGCCGCTGCGGCTCGCGCGGGCATTGTCGCCGGCACGGCGCCAGACGCGTGGCGCGATCGTGAACCGGTCGAGCACGGCCGGCCGCCGTACCGGCGTTCCCGATCGACAGGAATATCGGCGAAGCGCAGGCTCGGCTCTTGTGCACCGGCCTTGCCTCGGCTATTGAGCCCCCGCTCCACGGCGCGGACGGCCACCGCGCCTCGCATGCGGAGAGGTGCCGGAGTGGTCGATCGGGACGGTCTCGAAAACCGTTGTGCGTGCAAGCGTACCGTGGGTTCGAATCCCACCCTCTCCGCCATCCAGTCAAGTAATTGATATCGCCAGATATTCGACTTCTGACGCACCGCGGCAACCACCGGAAAGCGCGGCGCTTTTCCGACTCGCGGCCGTCTCCATGGCGCCAGATTTCGCTCTGAAAAGAGCCGCTGAGGTGAAGCCCTCAAGGATATTCTCTCGCGGCCGGCGATGCAGTCCGGTTTCGCACGAAAAAAGCGCGCCGCGGGTTCGAACCGCGAATTCGCCGAGCAAGATCACCGAAACACCAATCGGCGTCCGGTATCGGAACTCGCCGCGGTTGAGCTCTCGCCTCGTTGCTCGACATGGCGGTCTCTCGGCTACGGTGGCGCTGCCACTCTTGACCCATACCTGCCCCTCGACGGCCCTTTCAGCGACGTCCGCTTTGCGCCGCCATCTCGGCCATTAATCTGGCGACGGCCGCAGCGCGAGGCGGAGCGCGCCGCTGTGCCTCACGCGGTCATCTTCAACACGATCTTGCCGAACCCACCACCGGCCTCCATCGCGTGATGCGCCTCGGCGGCCTGCGCGAACGGAAAGACCTTGCCGACCAGCGATTTCAGCCGGCCATCGGCGAACATCGGCAGCGCGCTTTCGGCGAAACGCCGCACCATGGCGCGCTTCTCGTCCACTGTTCGCGATTTCATTACCGTGCCGATGAGGCGCAGGTGGTTGTGCAGCAGGACCGAGAGCGGAATGCTGGCGGTGTCCTGCCCGCCGAGCAGGCCGACCTGAACGAGGCGCCCGCCCGGGGCGAGGCTGCGCAGGTTGCGCGCGAGATAGTCGCCGCCGACGAAATCGACGATCACATCGACCCCGCGCCCGCCGGTGGCGTCACGCACGCCCTGCTCGAAGTCCTCGGATCGATAGTCGAACGCCGCCTCGGCACCCAGCGCCAGCACCTCGGCGCGGCGCTCGGCATTTGCGGTCGCGAAGACGCGGGCGCCGAGGGCGTGAGCGATCTGGACACCGGCGGAGCCGACACCGCCGGCCGCCGCGTGGATGAGCACGGCCATCCCGCGGGCTGTCTCGCCCAGATGCACGGCGGCTTCCCAGGCGGTGACGAAGGATTCCATCACCGCCGCCGCCCCGACATAATCGAGATCCTCGGGAATAGGCACCGCCATGCTGCGGTCAACCCGGGCAAACTCGGCATAGGCGCCGCCGCCGACGATTGCCATCACCCGCTCGCCTGGCCGGATGTCGATGACGTCGGTGCCGACCGCAATCACCTCGCCGGCCAATTCCAGCCCGAGCAGGTCGCTCTCGCCATAGCTCTGGTGACCATAATAGCCCTGACGCTGCAGAAGATCGGCGCGGTTGACGCCCGCCGCGCGGACCTTCACCAGCAGGTCGCCGGGGCGGACCTCCGGCATGGGCGCGTCGGTGAGGCGGAGCACGTCCGCCGCACCGAAATCGTCGAACACGACCGCTTTCATTTTGTCGCGGCCTTGGCGACGGCGCGGCGGGCGATGCTGGCGGCGAAAAGCGGCGTCTCGCGGCGGTTATGGTCGCCACCGGCTTCCTGCCGGGCCACCGCCGCCTGCTCGAAGGTCTGGCCGTGCGCGGCGACGAAGTCCATGAACGCGTCGGTCGGGTGCGAGGTGACGCGGTTGGTGTAGCGGGTGCGCCCGCCGTCGATGACCTCGGCGATCAGCTCCCAGATCACGTTGACCTGCGTACGGCCCACAGGCGTGAACACGTCGGAGATCGAATTCATCCGGCAATAGCTCGCCGTGGCTTCCTCGGCGACATAGTGCTGGATGACCAGCCCGGTGCCGATCATCTCGACATTGATCACCATGCGGCGGCCGTCATCCGTGGTCGTGACGCCGGAACCGATATGGTCGGGCGGGCAACAGCGCAGATATTCCGCCTCCGGAAGGTTGAACAGCCACTCGGCGATGTCGATTTTCTCCAGCGGCATGTCGATTTCCGCGGTATAGGCAGACTGCGAGAGGATCTTGTCGGTCAGGATTTTCATGGATTTTCCCTATCGGTAAACGTTTGTATTAGCTTTCGGCGATCGTCTCCCCCGGAGGTCGAGCGCCAATACGATGAAGATCGATACTGAAGCGGTTATGCGCGGCGGCCACGCCGGACGTATTTCGACATTTCCATAGTCGCCATCCTTGCTTGCGAGATGGAACGCTGGCTCGCTCTGCCCCGGCGATTGTGGTTCGGCGATGCGGCGCCGACGCTGTGTGGACGCCGCGAATATGCGAGTGTCCGGGATCGGCGATAAGCCGGAGCCTGCTGCAAACGGCTTTGCCTGGATCGCAAAGATGAGACCCCATTTCGCCGAGTTCCTCGCCACCTTCGTCGATGTCGTCCGGGCGGGGAGCTTTTCCGGGGCCGCTCGCCGGCGCGCGGTGACGCCTTCGGCGATCGTCCGCCAGATCGATGCGCTGGAGCAGGATCTGGGCGTCGCCTTGCTCATCCGTTCGACGCGGGCGCTCACGCTCACCGATGCCGGCCAGCGCCTGCATGAGCGGGCCCTGCGGCATCTCTACGAACTGGCCGACACGCACGCCGAGGTTGCCGCCTTCGAGGGCTCCGTCTCCGGCACGCTTCGGATCGCCTGCTTCCCGACCTTCGGTAAGCGCTATGTCCTGCCGGTCGTCGCGGCGTTGCAGGCCGAGCATCCGGCTCTGCATGTCGAGCTCGACCTGACGGAGCGGCTGGCCGATCCGGTGGCCGAGCGGCTTGATGTCGTCATCCGCATGGGCGCGCTTGCCGACAGTACGCTGATCGCGACAAGACTGGCGCCGCTCACGCGGCTGCTGGTCGCGAGCCCGGCCTATCTGGCGCGGGCGGGCACGCCCAGCAGCGCGGCGGATCTGTCATCGCATCGGCTGCTCGACAAGCTCCATGGCGCCGATCTCCTTGGTTGGCGCGACGTGCTCGGTTGCCCGGCGGGCCACGCCGGGAATGGCACGGTGGCGTTTCGCTCGGATGATTTCGAGGCCCTGCGGGCAGCCGCCGAGGCAGGCCTGGGCGTGGCATTCCTGTCGAGCTGGGTCGCCGGCCCGGATGTCAGGGCGGGAAGGCTGATCCGGTTGCGGCTCGGCGACGAGGCTTGGAACGCGGCGCCCGGCGGCATCTTCCTTCTGCGCGCCCTCGCCCAACCGAGCGCGAAGGTGCGCGCCTTCACCGAGGCATTGCGTGCGTCTATCGGAAGTCCGCCGAGTTGGGAGCCGTGATCGAATAACACTTGAATGGGCGTGGCGCGCCAGCAGCAGACATTGCCCGGTGCGCGTCTGAACGCCCGGTATGGGGCCGTATGCGGAATGGCGGCTTTTGGCGTCAGGCCAGTCAAAAGCGGCCGTCGTGGTTAACCGACGTGGCGTCCTGAAGTGACCCATGTCGGGCTCCGGGAATTTCCGCTTTCGGGGCCGTTTAGAGCTGCCTATTGTGGAAGTTTCGAAGTTCTGCCTTACAGGAAGTCGTTCGAAGAAAGTACTTAAGAAATAATTGGAATCGGTGGCCCAACTCCGACGAGTCCAGAATCGTATCAGAAACTCAATAAATTACGGTGGCCTGCTGCCGGTTTCGTGGACGCCGAGATAAGGCCGCTTCGGGCGGCAGCGCGCAGGCGGCCAACACCCCGCGCCCGCGCGCCCTAAGGCATGCCGGCCGATCCGCTCAGAAAAGAGAGAGCGCTTCAGCGCCGGAAGTCAGCCGTCCCGGTTCGGCGTGCCGAGCACATGCGTATCGGGCGGCAGCATCACCTGGTCGAAGGTCTGGGTGAACATGGCCGCCGCGAAGAAGGCCACCGCATGCAGCGTCTCGCTGCCCGTATTGACGATGTCGTGCCGCACGTTCGGCGGCAAGGCGAAGACGCTGCCCGCGCCGATGGTGCGGCTGCCGTCCTCCATCAGGAGTTCGCCGGTCCCGGCGAGGATGTACTGGGTCTCTTCCGTGGCATCGGTGTGCCAGCCCAGGCGCCCGCCGGACGGAATCTCATAGACGATGGTGGAGGACTGGCTCGCGCCATGCCCGCCGCAGGTAGCGAAGGCTCCGAGCCAGTTGACGGACGGGTCCGTCGCGCCGTGCACATGGATCCGCGCGAGCATGTCGGCGGCAACAATGGGTACCATGACATTCCTCCGATACTGATGCTCCAATCGCCACGGAGCGCTGCTAGCCACCTGATACGCCGCGCGCCACGTCCCGACGCACCGACACTAGAGGCGCCACCGGACGGGCGTTACGGAACTTTTCGCCTGTATTGGCAAAGGGAAGCGAAAGGCGGCGCTTTAGGTTACCCTATACCGTCAAATGGCTCCAACGGTCGCGATTGGGGCCGCTGCGGTGTCTTCGCCAGGGGCCATGCGTGCTTTCGCCATGCGATAAATGAGATCATGGCCAGCCATGGTGTCGGCCAGGAACCGGTCAAAGCCGGCGCGACACTTGGGCGTGACGTCGACGCTGTTGCCCGACAGCCGCACGAAGCCGAGCTCCGCCGCCGCCTGCAGCAACTTGCGCACATGGGTGCGGGACACGCCGAAGCTGTCGCCGATCTTGAGAAAGGAGACCTGCGGCGCCGCCTGATCGTCCTGATGGGCGCACACATGCTTGAGCTTGGTCAGGATCATGTGGCCGGCCTGCCGGGGCAGGAAGAAGGCGATCACCGGATTGGCCAGGATGAATTGCTGCGCATGGGCCAGGAACGCGGCGCATATATCGCGCGCCACGCGATGAAAGGCCGGGTCGTGGTTGACCGGTTCGGGATATCCAGGGTCCGGAAAGAGGACGTGCAGCGGGTGATAATAGACCCGGAGCGCGCGGCGATCATGGATTAGCATCTTGTCCGTGGGCGCCAGCAATGTGACGCGGCGATCGTCCGGCGCCCGGTAGACCGAGATGTATCCCGTATCCGCAAGACGGCGGACGATATCGTGGGTGCGGCGCCCGCTCGCGATGCCATGTGCCTCCATCTGCCCTTTGAGCAGTTGCATGGTCGGCCATGTAGCGCGGTCGTGGGGTCGATGTCCGGCGTCCATGATGATGACGCTCATGAAGATCGTCGCTGTGCCGCCATCGATCAGCAGCCGGTTCTCGGCCGGCTGGTTCTCGTGCAGTTCGAGCATTTCGCGGACATAAATCTCCCGCGCCAGCCCGAAGCGCGGTTGCGCCAGGATGTCGTTCGCCGACAGCGGAGGCTGGAGCTCCATCATAAGGATCTCATTCGACGCAGCGCCTTCCCAATTGTCGGCACAGTCTTACTCAAACGGGACCGAATTGGCAGGTGCCATGCACAGAGCCGGTTGGGAGCGGCCAGCGCTTGGGGAGAAGAGCCTGGTGACGCTCCACTGCGCGGAGCAGCAGAGGTTCCAGCGGAGAGCTTGTTCCAGCGCGGCTTGGGCGGCCATGCTGTCCGCCCCCTCTGCCAAAGCCTCGTCGTCGAGGACGACGGCACCGGCGTGCATGCCGCGATCGACTACATCGCCGGCCTCTCGCGCTTCGACGCAGGCGCCTCGGGCGCCGCGAGCCTGCGCGAGAAACTTGCCGCCGGCTTCAAGGTGATGAAGCAGCATGACGACATGCTGACCCTGCGCCTGATCGAAGGGCTGAAGCCCTTCAACCGCGTGCGCGTGCTCGGCATCACCGATCCGGCGGCGTTCGGCCGGCGCGTGTCGACGGTGAGCGTCTATGTCGAGGAGGCGTCCTCGGCAGAGATCGCCAAATCCTGGAGCTCCGAGGGCATCCAGGTCTGGAGCGGCCACAATTACGGGCTGGAGCCCAACCGTCATCTCGGCATTCTCGAAAAGGGCAGCGGCATCCGCATCGGGCCGGTGCACTACAACACGCCCGAGGAGATCGACCGCGTCGTCCGCGCCATGGATTCCGCGCTGAGCCGGCGTTGACCCAGCCGAGGCTCGCACGAGGCGCTCGTCCGCGCCCGGCGCGACTATCTGCGCGGCCGGCCTGCGATCCGCGCGCCGCGGCGGGCGTCATCATCATGGAGTGTCTCGGCTACCCGCTGTTCTCCGGCTCCAACACCATGGCTCCGGCGATAGCGCTGGTCGAGGAGGGGCGTATCCTGTTCGGCGACGGAAGGCTGCGCGAACAGCTTGCATATCTCTCGGACCGCGACACGGCGTTCCGCTACAAGATCGATATGAGCCCGATGCCGTGGCCGAACTCTCATGCCGGGCTGCGGCCTTATCGAGTCACCGCAGACGACGCCACGCTCGCGGCGTGGACGGCCGACCGGGTCGGCCTCGGCGCAGGATGACCCGACGTTGATCCCCACCGTGCGCCAGAACGTCTTCCAGAGCGCCTTCGATGCGCTGAACGCGCAGTTCGCCGGCTCGATGCTGCCGGCGCGGCAGGGCTGAAGCGGCGTTCGCAGGCATTCCCGACCTGCTGTCCGGGCGATGGATGCCGGCGCGGACCTTTGGGCGCCGCGCCGGCCTGCCATGGGTGTCCGGCTCAGCCGACCGGATAGGGCCGGTGCAGCTTGACGTCCGGGTTGAGCCGCACGCCGAAGCCCGGCTTGTCGAGCGCGCTCGCCTTCATCCGCCCATTCACCGGCACCGGCTCGTCGAGCAGCAGCGGCGTGAACATCGGCACCACCTGGTCCGGCACCGGGTGCATCATCAGGAACTCGGCGAAGGGCGAGTTATGCCGGGTGATGACGAAATGGTAGCTGTAGACCGACGAGCCGTGCGGCACGACCAGCGTGGAATGCGCGTCGGCCAGCGCCGAGATCTTGATCAGCTCGGTGACGCCGCCGCACCAGCCGACATCCGGCTGGATGATGTCGCAGCAGCCCATTTCCAGCAGCAGGCGGAAGCCCCAGCGCGTCGCCTCGTGCTCGCCGGTGGTCACCAGCATGCCCTTCGGCACGTTCTTGCGCAGCTCCGCATAGCCCCAGTAGTCGTCGGGCGAGAGGCATTCCTCGATCCATTTCAGCCCGTATTCCTGCGCCTTGTGGGCGAGGCGGGTGGCATAGTTGAGGTCGAGGCTCATCCAGCAGTCGAACATCAGCCAGAAATCGTCGCCGCAGCGCGCGCGCATGGTGGCGAGTTCCTCGATATTCGCCTTCAGGCCCTCCTCGCCCTCGGCCGGCACATGGTGCAGGGGCATCTTGCCGCCGATGAAGCCGAGCTCTTTGGCGATGTCGGGCCGCGCGCCGGTGGCGTAGAACTGCAATTCGTCGCGCACCGGGCCGCCGAGCAGCGCGTGCACCGGCTCCTTGCGCACCTTGGCGAGCAGGTCCCACAGCGCCAGGTCGACGCCGGAAATCGTGTTCACCACCACGCCCTTGCGGCCATAATACTGGGTGGCGAAATACATCTGGTCCCAGATCTTCTCGATCTCGGTGACCTTGCGCCCGATCAGGAAGCGGGAAAGATGCTTCTCGACGATATAGGCGCCGATCTCGCCGGCCGTCGTCACCGCGAAGCCGACCGTGCCGTCATCCGCCTCGATCTCCACCACCAGCGTGCCGAGCACGTTGATGCCAAAGCTCTGCCGGCTCCGGCGGTATTCCGGATATTTGCTCATCGGCGTGCCGATGTGGTCGTCGATCCAGTGTCCCGCCCCCTGGTCGTGATAGTCCGCCCCGCCGCCACGCACGGTGAAGGCACGCACGGCTTTGATGGTCGGCATGGTCATGGTGGTCGAAGCTCCCGGAAGATGAAGGGCCCGCGGCGGAAAACAGCCCGCCGCGGGCGTGTCGTCAGCGGCTCGCGGCCGGCGCGGGCACCCGCGTCTCGCGGCCGACGCCGATGGCGGCGAGGGCGAAGACGAGGATGGCGCCGATCAGCGTCGTGCCGGCGAGCAAATAGAGGCCCGCCGAGGTCGATTCGAAGGTGGCTTCCGCCCAGTTCTTCACGTTCGGCGCCACGAAGCCGCCGAGCGAGCCGAGCGAGTTGATCAGCGCGATGCCGCCCGCCGCCGCCACGCCGCCGAGATAGCCGGTCGGCAGCGTCCAGAAGATCGGCTGCACCGAGATGAAGCCGGCCGCGGCGAAGCACAGCGCGATCATCGACAGCAGCGGCGAGCCCGAGGCCACCGAGGCGGCGATGCCGGCCGCGCAGACCACGAGGATGCCGCCGGCAAACAGGCGCCGCTCCCCCGTCTGGTCCGACCAGCGCGGCAGGAAATAGGTGGCGAGCATGGCGCAGACCCACGGAATGGCGGTGACGATGCCGACCGTCAGCCCGACCTTGGTGCCGAGCAGGCCGGCGACCTGGGTCGGCAGGTAGAACACCACGCCGTACACGCTCATCTGGATGATGAAGTAGATCAGCGCGAAATAGAGCACGCGCCCGCTCTTCAGCGCCGCGAGCGCGCCGCGCGGACCGTGCGACTGCTTGGCGGTGTCCTCGGCGCTCAGCGCCGCGTGCAGCACCGACTTCTCCGCCGCCGTCAGCCATTTGGCGTCGGACGGCTTGTTGTCGAGGTAGAAATACGCCCAGACGCCGACGATGGAGGCGAGCAGGCCCTCGACCAGGAACATCCACTGCCAGCCATGCAGGCCGCCGACGCCCTGAAACTCCAGCAGCAGGCCCGACAGCGGCGAGCCGAAGATGAAGGCCAGCGGCGCGCCGAAATAGAACAGGCCCATGGCCCGGCCGCGCGCGAAGGAGGGGAACCAGTAGGTCAGATACAGGATCACGCCGGGGAAGAAGCCGGCCTCGGCGACGCCGAGCAGCACGCGCAGCGTGTAGAAGGTGGTCTCGTTGTGGGCGAACATCATCGCCGCCGAGATCAGGCCCCACGTCACCATGATGCGCGCCATCCAGATCCTGGCGCCGACACGATGCATGATCAGGTTGGAGGGCACTTCGAACAGCGCATAGCCCAGGAAGAAGATGCTGGCGCCGAAGGCGAAGGCCGCGTTGGAAATGCCGGTATCGGCCTGGAAGGCCGCCTTGGCGAAGCCGACATTGGCCCGGTCGAGGAAGGCCAGGACGTACATCAGCAGCAGGAACGGCAGCAGCCGCTTGGTGACCTTGCTGATGGTCGGTAGAAGTAACGGTGTCTGCGCAGCCATGCGGGCGCCCTCCTTGCTAGATGGACATACGCCGCCCTTGCGCCCGGAGCTTTCCGGCCGCTGCGATCTTCATTGTTGTTGGAGGGACCGCCTTTTGCCGGCGGCACCTCGTCAGTAGACGGCTCTTCCACCGGAGATGTCGAAGACGGCTCCGGTGGAGAAGGCGCAGTCCTCGGAGGCGAGCCAGGCGATCAGCGCGGCGGCTTCCTCGACGGCGAGGAAGCGGTTCATCGGGATCTTCGACAGCATGAAGTCGATGTGTTCCTGGCGCATCTGGTTGAAGATCTCGGTCTTGGCCGCCGCCGGGGTGATGGCGTTGACCAGCACGTTGGAGGTCGCCAGTTCCTTGGCCAGCGACTTGGTCAGCCCGATCAGCCCCGCCTTCGAGGCCGAATAATGCGAGGCGTTGGGGTTGCCCTCCTTGCCGGCGATCGAGGCGACGTTGACGATACGGCCCCAGCCATTCTTCAACAGCTCCGGCACCACCGCCTTGCAGGTGAGGAACGGCCCGACCAGGTTGACGTCGACCACGCGGCGCCAGGTGTCGGTGTCGAGCTCCCACAGCTTGCCGTTGCCGCCGGTGATGCCGGCATTGTTGACGAGGATGTCGATCTTGCCATGGGCGGCGACGACGGCGGCGGTCGCCGCCCGCACCGAGGCCTCGTCGGTCAGTTCGACCACATGGGTCGAGACCTCGCCGGCGGTTCCCAGCTGGCCCGCCGCCTCGTCGAGGCGGGCGGCGTCGATGTCCCACAGCGCCACCGCGGCGCCGGATTTGAGGAAGCGCGCGGCGGTGGCGTAGCCGATGCCGCGGGCGCCGCCGGTGATGATGGCGACGCGTCCGTTGAGGTCGAGAACGTTCATGAGCTGTCTTCCCCTCAGGCCGCCGGGACGGTCGTCTGCTGCTGTTCGCCCAGGCCCGCGATCGACAGCCGCATGGTCTGGCCGGCCGTGAGATAGACCGGCGGCTTCTGCCCCAGGCCGACGCCCGGCGGGGTGCCGGTGGAGATGACGTCGCCCGGCTGCAGGCTCATGAACTGGCTGATGTAGGAGACGATGGTCGGCACGTCGAAGATCATCGTGCGGGTCGAGCCGTTCTGGTAGCGCCTGCCGTCGACCTCCAGCCACATGTCGAGCACCTGCGGGTCGGGGATCTCGTCGGTGGTCACCAGCCAGGGGCCGATCGGGCCGAAGGTGTCGCAGCCCTTGCCCTTGTCCCACTGCCCGCCGCGCTCGAGCTGGAAGGCCCGCTCGGAGACGTCGTTGATGACGCAATAGCCGGCGACGTGGTCATAGGCGTCTTCCACCGAGACATATTTAGCCGGCTTGCCGATGACGATGCCGAGCTCGACCTCCCAGTCGGTCTTGGTGGAGCCGCGGGGGATCTCGACATTGTCATAGGGGCCGACGATGCAGTTCGGCGGCTTCATGAACAGCACCGGCTCGTCGGGAATGGCCATGCCGGCTTCCGCCGCGTGGTCGGTGTAGTTGAGGCCGACGCAGATGAACTTGCCGACCTTGCCGACGCAGGCGCCGATGCGCGGGGCGCCCGCCACCGCCGGCAGCGCGGCGGGATCGGCGGCACGGATGCGCGCCAGGCTCTCCGGCAGCAGCGCGTCGCCGGCGATGTCGGACACCAGCGCGGACAGGTCGCGCAGAACGCCCCCGTCATCAAGCAGCCCGGGCTTCTCGCGACCGGCGGAACCATAGCGGACGAGCTTCATCGAACGTACCTCCTGAAACTGTTTTCACGGCAGCCTTCTGGCGGGCGGCTCTAGACCGAACTTCCACTAGCGGCAGGCCCGATAACTGAATAATGAAAATTCTGACTTGGATAATTCCTTCTGGTTATCGCTTTCCCGTTCCTCCATCGGCAACCCGTCCCATGGCCCCTCCCCTTGCCGCCCATCTGATCGCCAGGCTGCGCCTGCGGCACCTGCGCCTCGTCGATGCGCTGGCGCGCAACGGCAATCTGCACCGCGTCGCGGTGGAGATGCACGTCACGCAGCCGGCGGCGACCAAGATGCTGCAGGACGCCGAGCACATCCTCGGCGCCGCGCTGTTCGAGCGGCGCCCGCGCGGCATGGCGCTGACCGAGATCGGCAGCTTCGTCGCCGATTATGCCGCGCGCCTCTTGCGCGAGACCGACAGCTTCGCCGAGGGGCTGGACAATCTGAAGGCCGGCGGCTTCGGCGCGCTGGCCATCGGCGCCATCATGGCGACGACGCCGGGCCTCTTGCCGCGCGCCATCGCCGAATTGAAGCAGCGCCGTCCGCTGATGACCATCCGCCTGCTCGCCGCCACCAGCGACATCCTGCTCGGCGCGCTCAGCCGCAACGAGATCGCCCTCGCCATCGGCCGCTTCACCGAGCCGGAGGATGCGCTCGCCTTCGACATCGAGCCGCTGGCGCGCGAGGAATTATGGATCTTCGCCGCCAACGACCATCCGCTGGCAGGGCGCGCGGCGATTGAGCTTGTCGAAATGGCACGGCTGCCCTGGGTGCTTCAGCCCAAGAGCAGCCCGATGCGCCAGCTGATCGACCGCACCTTCGCCGAGCAGGGCATCGCCTCGCTCGACAATTGCGTCGAGACCACCTCGATCTTCGCCACGCTGCACCTGGTGCGCGAGGCCGGCATGGTGGCGTGCCTGCCGAAATCCATCCTGGTGGAGGGGGTGGCAAGCGGCACCTTCACCCGCCTGCCGGTGGACATGCCGAACCAGCTCGGCATGCTCGGCATCATCACCCGCAAGGGCGAGACGCCCTCCGCCAATGCCGCCGACTTCATCGACGTGCTGCGTTCCATGGGGCGATCGACCGCCGGCGCGGGCGGATAGCCGGGTGCGTCGAGGACGATGAAGTCCATGTGCGAGACATCGTCGGCCATGCGGACCTGCCGGCCGATCAATGCGCAGGGGCGGAATTTCAACGAGAAACACAGAGGCTGATTGACACTCCGGATGAAGCGCCGCCATGATCTTTCGGCGAGAAAGCTCTGGGCGCCTCGGGTGGAATGCCAGGTCGATGTCGGAAAATGATATCCCCTTCTCTCAGAAGCTGCGCTCCTGGCGCCGACTGAGCGGAATGAAGCAGCTTGCCCTGGCCGATATGCTCGGCGTCTCCCAGGCCGCCGTGTCCTACTGGGAGACCGGGCGCGACAGGCCATCTCCCGACCTCATGAAGCGGATCAGCGACATGATCTCCAGGACCGGCCTCGACGAGGTCGTGCTGGAGCGCGTGTTCACCCAACGCCAGCCCGGAATCATGGCGCTCTATGATTTCGAGGGCATACGCTTCATGGCGGCGTCGCGGGGCTATCAGGCCCTGTGGCCGGGCATGTCGCTTCTGCAGGGCCAGTCCATGGCGGGCCATCTCGTCAACGAGTCCGGATCGCTGCTGTCCAACGAGGCTCTCAAGCGGGACATCGCGTCCGGCAAGCTGGCGCTTATCAGCGGCGTGAGCGACCGCCACACCGACATCGTCGTCGATACCGCTGTCCGTCACGAGTGGAACATCTGCTTCCGCCGCTTCGGACACATGACGCTCATGTCCATCTCCTATGAGCCCTGCGGCGAGACGGTCCCGGTGGGCATCACCGAGGTCAGGAATTTCGACGACCTGAAATAGCCCGCCCGGAAGGATCTCCTCTCCGTGCGCTCCCCTCCCCGCGGCTTCTTCCTGCTCCCGGTCCCGCATGCCTCCGGCCGCCGCCGCCTTCTTGCGGTCCAGCCCCTCCAACGAGGTCAGGACGGATTCAATACTACACCAAACCGCAGATCCTCGATGTTATCGAATATAACTTCCTGTCATCGCGCGTGGTAATTTATATCGACGTTCGCACCTGCCAACATGTACATCCCATAACCCTGCGCATGCAGGCCAAGAGCGATGACTCTTCGACAATGAGCACGATTCAGTCCGTGGAAAACCAGCCGCCGGTCGCAGGCACGCGGCTTTTCCGGAGCGCGGCCGTGCAGCCGGGCCTGTCGTCGCGCAGGCGCACCTTCGACCGGGTGATCGCATGACGGGGCGTCCGAGACCGTCGGATCCCACCCGCCGCCGTCCCGGAGACGTCGCGAGGAGCCTCCTCGACGGCAGCCGGCGGGCTCTCGTCGGCGTCGGGGTGTTCAGCGGCGTCACCAACCTCCTGATGCTCACCGGCCCGCTCTTCATGCTCCAGGTCTATGACCGGGTGCTGGTCAGCCGGTCGCTGCCGACGCTGTGGGTGCTCGGTCTCATCGCGACGGCGCTCTACATCGCCTTCGCCATGATCGACTATGCCCGCAGCCGGGTTCTCGCGCGCCTCGGCGACCGGCTGGAGGCGCAGTTCGCCGGCCCGGCCTTCCGCAGCGAGATCGCCGACGCGTTCAGCGGACAGGCGGCCGACGGGCGCTCGACCGCCGATCTGGCCACGGTCCGCCGCTTTCTCGGCGGCCCGGCGCCGCTGGCGCTGTTCGACCTGCCATGGGTGCCGCTCTATCTGGTGGTGCTGGGGCTTCTCCACTGGTCCCTCGGGCTCATCGGCCTCCTCGGCGTCGCGGTGGTGGTGTCGCTGGCCGTCCTGAACGATCGCCTGACGCGCGTGCCCATGGCCCGGGCAGGAGGCGAGGCGGCCCAGGCCGGCCTGATGCTGGAAGCCGCCCGCCGCTCGGCCGAGGCGGTGACGGCTCTGGGCATGCGGCCCGACGTGGCCGGCCTGTGGAGCCGGGCCCTGGCCGGCGCGCGGGCCACCGAGCGCGACGGCGGCGATGCCGCCGCCCGCATTGCCGCGATCTCCCGCGGCTTCCGCCTCTTCCTGCAGTCGGCGGCACTGGCCATCGGCGCCGTCCTCGTCATCGAGCAGGCGGCGACCGGCGGCATCATGATCGCCTCCTCGATCATGCTGGGCCGGGCGCTCGCGCCGATCGATCAGATCGTGGCCCAGTGGAAGGCCATGGCCGGCGCCCGGGCCGCCCTTGCCCGGCTGGAGAACCGGCTTGCCCAGGAAGCCGGCGCCGGGCCGAAAATGGATCTGCCGACGCCCACCGGCCGCCTCTGCGTCGCCGGCGTGGTGGCCGCCCCCCCGGGCATCCGCCGCCCGGTGCTGGAGGGCATCGGCTTCCAGCTCGAACCCGGCGAGGGTCTTGGCATCCTCGGGCCGAGCGCCTCCGGCAAGTCCACCCTCGCCCGCATCATCGTCGGCCTGTGGCGCCCCATGAGCGGCAGCGTGCGGCTGGACGGCGCCACACTGGAGCAGTGGAACGCCGACAGGCTCGGCCGGCATCTCGGCTATCTGCCGCAGGATGTGGAGCTGATCGGCGGCACCGTGCGCGACGCCATCAGCCGGCACCGGCCCGGCGCGAAGGACGAGGATATCATCCGTGCCGCCCAGGCTGCGGCGGCCCACGCCATGATCCTGAAGCTGCCCGACGGCTACATGACCCGCCTCGGGCCGGGCGGGGCGGCGCTTTCCGGCGGCCAGCGCCAGCGCATCGCCCTGGCCCGGGCGCTCTTTGGCGACCCCTGCCTGATCGTGCTCGACGAACCCAATGCCAGCCTCGACCAGGAGGGCGACGCGGCGCTGACGGCCGCGCTGCTGGCCGCCCGAAGGCGCGGGGCGGCCGTGATCGTCATCACCCACCGGGCCAGCGGCCTTGCCGCCTGCGACCGGGCCCTGGTGCTGAAGGACGGGCGCATCGCCGCGCTCGGTCCCAAGGAGGTGGTCCTGCGCGACCTGATGAAGCCGGCCGCCGCCGCCCCGGCAAGACCACATCTCGCGAAGGAGCGCACACAGTGAGCACCACGCCCACGGGCATCCATCCGGACGACGCGTCCGCAGGGACCTCCCCGGCGACGTCCACGAGGCCGGCGCGCAAACGAAAGCGTGCTCTCCTGCGCCCGCGGCGAGGCGTCACCGCCCGCCCCCGCGCGACCCACGACCCCGCCGATCCCGCCCGCCATCTGCGCTTCGGAGCGGCGGTGTGCGCCGGCGTCACCCTCAGCTTCGGCGTCTGGTCGGCCTTCGCCCCGCTGCAGAGCGCGGTGGTGTCCTCCGGCATCGTGGTCACGGAAGGAAAGACCCGTGCCGTCCAGCATCTGGATGGCGGCATCATCGGCGCGCTTGCGGTGCGCGACGGCGCCGAGGTGAAGGCCGGCGACCTGCTGATCCACCTCGATGCCACCCGTCACGCCGCCGAGCGGGCGATCATCGAGAACCGGCTCTACGAGGCCCTCGCCCGGCAGGCCCGCCTCAAGGCCGAGCGCGACGACGCCCCGGCGATGACGCGCCCGGCGATGCTGGATGTCATGGTCGCGGCGGACCGGACGTGGGCCAACCTCGTGCCGGCCGATCCCGCATCGGCCCTCGTCCTCGCCGGCGCCGGTGTCGGTGTCGGTGTCGGTGTCGGTGTCGGCGCCAGCGTGCCGCCGGATGCGATCGCCCCGCCGGAAACCGGCGCGGAGATCGCCGACCGGGTGTTTTCCGGCCAGGAGCGGCTCTTTCAGGCCCGGCGCGACACGCTGAAGGCCCAGGTCGCGCGCCTTGAGGCCGGCATTGCCCAGAGCCGGGAGCAGATAGGCGGCCTCGAGGCGCAGCGGGAAGCGGTCCTGCGGCAGCACGATCTCATCGGCAAGGAGTTGGAGGCGGCCCGCACACTCAGCAGGAAGGGCCTGATGCCGACGACCCGGCTTCTGGCGCTGGAGCGCCAGCAGGCCGAGCTGGAAGGCGCCATCGCCGGGCGCATTGCCGACAAGGCCGCCATCGAGCAGGGGATCGGCCAGCTGCAGCTGCAGATCCTGGAGCTTGAGCGCGACACTCGGGAAAAGGTCCTGACCGAACTGCGCGAGGCGGACGCGAATGTGCAGGAGCTGACGGAACAGCGCATCGAGGCCATCGACAAGCTGAACCGCACGGATATCCGCGCCCCGGTGAGCGGACGGGTGAACGGCCTCGCCTTCCACACCCTCGGCGGCGTCGTGAAGCCGGGCGACGTGGTGATGGAGATCGTGCCGGACAACGAGACCCTGATCGTGGAGGCGCGGGCGGACCCCGCCTCGGTGGATCGGATCCGCGCCGGCCAGCCGGCCCGCATCCGCCTCGTCGCCTTCGACCAGCATTCCACACCGGAGCTCGCCGGCACGCTTCTTGTCGTCTCGCCCGACCGCCTCGTCGATCCCCAGACCGGTGCCCCCTATTACGCGCTGAAGGTCGAAATAGATGCCGACGAGCTGGCCCTGCTGGGCCCGGACAAGCCCCTGGTGCCCGGCATGCCGGCGGATGTGTTCGTCGTGACCGGCATGCGCACGCCCCTCAGCTACCTGACGAAGCCGCTGACGGACCAGATGGCCCGGGCGTTCCGGGAGGATTGAAGCGTGCGGCGGGCCTGCCGCACGCCCACCATGGGCGATGCCCCGCCGCGCCGACAGATCACATGAACAGAAAGACGGGATGCTTCAGTATCTGCCGCTCTTGCGACCGTCATCATTCCGAAGACGAACACTTATAAAATATAACATCCGCTGAAATGGTCCGAGCGGGGTATTTTTGACAGAATAGACCGACGCGCGAGCGAAATCCAACAGGGGCATATGGAGCCTGGAAGCCGATGACACGCGGATTCTACGGCGGAGTAGCCTCGCGGCTGACGGCATATGAACAAGGGGCAATCATGTCTTCTGCATCCGGTACAACAACGACGATCACATGGCTGTGGGGCACCGAGACGGTGCTTGCATTCGATCCGGCCACGGACGTGCTCGACTTCGGCTGGTTCTCCTCCGACAACTTCACCATCTCGGAAGAAGACGGCTCGGTCGTCATCTCCATCCCGTCCAACAACCAGACCTACAGGCTGGAGGGCGTGCGGCTCTCCGATCTGACGCTGGCGAACGTCACCGCCCGGGATGCCTCGACCCTCGTGGTCTGGCAGGCGGCGATCGAGGCCGCCGGCAGCGAGGCCGCCGACAGCTCCGACAGCGACAGCTCCGGCAGCGACGACGGTACGGACGACAGTACCGACGAGGGCACCGATGACAGCGGCTCGTCCGGCGCCACCGACGGCGATACGGACAGCGCCAGCGAGACCGTCGCCTATGCCGCCACCTGGTCCGCCGGCAATGTCTACACCGCCGGCGATCTCGTCAGCATCGGCAATTCCGTGTACCAGGCCGGGTGGTGGACGCAGGGTGACGATCCCTCCGGCAGCAATTCGGTGTGGACGTTCGTCGGCTACATGGACACCACCCCGGTGGTGCCCGATGCACCCGAGGATCTCTATGCCGCCAGCACCTCCGCCTCCACCACCGTCCTGGTGTGGGATGCCGCAGAGGTGAACGGGGTCGGCACCGTCAGCGCCTACGAGATCTATCAGGACGGCGTCCTGATCGGCACCACCACCTCCACTTATTACAAGGTGACGGAGCTGGATGCCTCCACGACCTATTCCTTCACCATCGTCGCGGTCGACGAGGCGGGGGCGTCCGAGGCCTCCGACGTGCTGAGCGTGAGCACGGCGGCGGAAGGCACCGGCACCGGCGACAAGACCTTCTCGCCCTATATCGACATGTCGCTGTCCAGCAGCCAGGATCTGGTCGAGATCGTCTCGGCCGCCGGTCTTGGCGCCATCACCCTGGCCTTCGTCCTGTCCTCCGGCACCGATACGCTCGGCTGGGGCGGCATCGGGACGATTGCCGGGGACACCCAGCCCAACGGCACCACGATACTGTCGCAGATCGAGCAGCTCCAGGCCATGGGCGTGGAGGTGACCATCTCGCTCGGCGGCGCCAACGGCCAGGAAGGGGCGCTCACCTTCAGCAGCGCCGAGGCCCTCGCCGCCGCCTACCAGGAGATCATCGACCGCTATCACGTCGACAAGCTCGACTTCGATATCGAGGGGTCGGCGATCGCCAATGACGCCGCCAACGCGCTGCGCAACGAGGCCCTCGTGCAGCTGCAGGCGGCGAACCCCGAGCTGGAGGTGTCGTTCACCCTGCCGGTGCTCACCACCGGCCTGACCCAGGACGGCATCGACCTGCTGACCGCGGCCATGGAAGCGGGGGTGGCGATCTCCACCGTCAACATCATGGCCATGGACTATGGCGACTATTACGACACCGGCGACATGGGCGCCGACGCCATTTCCGCCACGCTGGCGACCATCGCCCAGCTGCAGGCCATCGGCCTCGACAGCCAGATCGTCATCACCGTGATGGTCGGCATCAACGATGTCACCACCGAGGTGTTCACGCTGGAGGATGCCCAGCAGCTCGTCGATTTCGCGGAATCGAACGCCAGCGTGGCCGGCCTCTCCATATGGTCCCTCAGCCGCGACAACGGCTCTGCCACGGGCTACGTCTCGCCGACCGGCAGCGGCGTTGATCAGGACACCTATGCCTTCACGGAAGTCTTCAAGACGGTAAGCGACGGCAACACCGGCACGACCGACGACGACACCACCGACACCGACGACACCGATACGGATGACGACGTGCCGGGCGACGATACCGGCAACACCGACACCGACGACGACACCACCGATACGGACGACACCGACGACCCGGAGGCCGGCGACACCGATACGGACGACGACACCGATACCGACGACACCGATACCGACGACACCGGCGGCGACGACATCGGCACCGGCACCACCACGACCGTCACCTGGGCGTGGGGCAGCCACAGCGTCGTGTCCTTCGATCCGGCCACCGACGTGCTCGACTTCGGCTGGTTCTCCTCCGACAACTTCACCATCTCGGAAGAAGACGGCTCGGTCGTCATCTCCATCCCCTCCAACGACCAGACCTATACGCTGGACGGGGTGAGCCTCGACGATCTGTCGATGGACAACATCACGGCAAAGGACTCCAGCGCGCTTTCCGCCTGGCAGGACGCGCTGGATGCCGCGGCCGACGACAGCTCCGACACGGATCCGACGGACGGGGACAACACCGACACGGGCGACACCGATGCGGACGACACCGGTGGGGACGACACCGGTGGGGACGAGGACGACACCGGGAACACCGATAGCGGCGAAACCGGCACCACCACGACCGTCACCTGGGCATGGGGCAGCCACAGCGTCGTGTCCTTCGATTCGGCCACCGACACCCTCGATTTCGGCTGGATGTCGGCGGACAGCTTCTCGGTTTCGGAAGTGGGAGGCGCGGTCGTCATCGACATCGCCGGCAACGACCAGACCTACACGCTGGACGGCGTGACGCTTGCCGACATGTCCATCGACGACATCGCGGCCAAGGATGCGACGGCGCTCGCGGAATGGCAGGCGCTTCTCGATGCGGCCGACGAGGCCGCGGCCGAGACGGTGTCCGTCGCCAATGCGCTGCATGCCTCGGACGGCCTCGCCTGAAACCGCGGGCAGCATCCGGAGCCGTTGCTCGGGTGGCCTCGAGCGACGCCTGATCCGGGCGTCGAGCCCGGCAGATCGGCATCAGGCGTCGCAAGGGCTCCGTCCACACCAGAGGACGGAGCCGCGCCGGAGCAGGAGGAAGAGCGCCTGCTTCGGCAGCCGGCCGGGCGCGACCGGCCCGCATTGACGGGTTTCCCGTCGAATCGGAACATGAGGCACGGGCGCGCGGCGACGCTTCGCCCGTGCCGCCGCACAGCCGACATCCGCTCGCCGACGACGCTCTGGAGGAACCCCTCCCCGGTAGGGATCGGCGGCTGGACCGGTCCACATGGGTACGAAGAAAAAAATTCGCGGCGATGTCGGTCCTGCCTTTCCCCGTTCGTCCTCGTGTCACCGGCGCCGAAGCAAGGCGCGCGGCCAAGAGAATAAGAAGCGGAGCGAAAAGCGATGAATGTGCAGGCTTATCTGATGTTCAACGGCCGCACCGAGGAGGCCATCGACTTCTACAGGAAGGCGCTCGGTGCCGAGGTCACCGCGCTGATGCGCTTCAGCGAGGCGCCGGAACCGCCGCCGCCCGGCATGATCCCGGAGGGCTGGGGCGACAAGATCATGCATTCCAGCTTCAGGGTCGGCAATGCCGAGCTGATGGCGTCCGACGGCTGCCAGTCCGACGCCGCCGGGTTCAACGGCATCTCGCTGGCGCTCTCGGCCGCGTCGCCGGAAGAGGCCGAAACGACATTCGCGGCCCTCGCGGACGGCGGACAGGTGACCATGCCGCTGGCCGCGACCTTCTTCTCGCCCGCCTTCGGGACGCTGACCGACCGTTTCGGCGTGTCCTGGATGATCGTCGTATCCACCGTGTGACAGGAGGGCACCATGGCGAAGCAGGTCTTCATCCTGGTCGGCACGCGCAAGGGCGCCTTCATCCTGGAGAGCGACGCCGCGCGCCGCTCATGGCAGATGCGCGGCCCGTTCTGCGAAACATGGCCGACCAACCATGTCGTCGCCGATCCCGCGAGCGGCACGATCTATGCCGGCGGCGGCAATGAGTGGTTCGGCCCGGCGGTGTGGAAATCGACGGATTTCGGCGCCAGCTGGAGCCATTCGAGCCAGGGCCTCGCCTATGAGGCCGGACAGCCCCCGGTGAAGGCGGTCTGGAGCCTCGCCACCGGGCCGGACGGCAGCCTCTATGCCGGCGTCGAGCCGGCCGGGCTGTTCCGCAGCAGCGACGGCGGGATCAGCTGGACCCATGTCGAGGGCCTGCAGAAGCATCCGACGCGGCCGGAGTGGAATCCCGGCGGCGCCGGGCTGATCCTGCACTCGCTGGTGCTCGACCCCGCCGACGAGAGCAAGATCTGGGTCGGCATCTCCGCCGCCGGCGTCTTCGCCACCGAGGATGGCGGCGTCACCTGGGAGACCCGCAACCGCGGCACCCGCGCCGATTTCATGCCGGAGGGGCAGAACTATCCCGAGTTCGGCCAGTGCGTGCACTGCCTCGTCATGGCGCCGGGCGGGCGCGGCCGGCTCTACCAGCAGAACCATTGCGGCATGTACCGCTCGGACGATGGCGGCAGAAGCTGGGAGAGCATCGAGCAGGGCCTGCCCTCCTCCTTCGGCTTCCCGGCGGCGGTGCATCCGCGCGACCCGGACGGCCTCTACCTGATCCCGCTCAATGGCGACATCAAGGGCCGCTTCATGCCGGACGGCAACGCCGCGGTGTGGCGCACCCGCGACGCCGGCGCGAACTGGCAGGCCAGGCGCGAGGGCCTGCCGCAGGGCGGCGCCTATTTCAACGTGCTGCGCCAGGCGATGGCGACCGACACGCTGGAACCGGCGGGGGTCTATTTCGGCACCAATGCCGGCGGCCTCTATGCCAGCAGCGACGAGGGCGAGACATGGGACTGCGTCGCCCCCTATCTGCCGACCATCACCTCGGTCGAGACGGTGGTGATGGAGCGGTGAGAGCGATGGAAGGCGAGGCGCGGCGGGAAGAGGCGGGCGAAGCGCCGGCGCGGGAGCCGGCGCGAGAGCCGGCACGGGCGCCCGTGCTCGTGCGCCTGCCGCCGCACCTCGTCGTGCTGTTCCCCGGCGCCGACCGGCTCGTGCCGCTCGATGCCGGCAGCGTCGCCGAGATGGTCGACGGCCTCGACGCGCTCTGGCCCGGCATGCGCGAGCGCATCTGCGACGAGACGCCGGCGATAAGGCGGCATATCAACGTGTTCGTCGACGGCCGCCGCGCCCGGCTCTCGACGCCGCTGGCCCCGGGCGCCGACGTCTTCGTCATCACCGCCATCAGCGGCGGCTGAGCCGCACGCCTTGGGAGAGGTCCCGCATGTTCTACGCTCTGCTCTGCTACCACCAGGAAGATGTCGTCTGCGCCTGGACCAAAGAAGAGGACGACGCCGTGATGCAGAAGCTCGGCGTCGTCCATGAGCGGCTCGCGGCCGCCGGCAAGCTCGGCCCGGTGGCGCGGCTGCTGCCCACCACCGCCGCCACCACGCTGCACAAGGATCAGGACCCGCCTCTGGTGCTCGACGGCCCCTTCGCCGAGACCAAGGAGCAGTTGCTCGGCTTCTACATCCTCGACTGCAGGGATCTGGAGGAGGCGCTCGACATCGCCCGCGAACTCGGCGCCGCCAATCCCGGCGGCTCCTACGAGATCCGCCCCGTCGGCCTGTTCCACGACGGCGGCGCGCGGCCATGACGGGCGAGGCCCGCGCAACCGCGGCTCACTCCCGGGCGCGATAGGCTTCCGGGATGACGAAGACCTCGTCCGCGCGGCCATAGCCGCCATCGGGCACCTCCTCGATCAGAACCATGCTGTGCGCGCGTGCCGCTTCGCTGAAATAGTCGACGAACATGTTCGTCACCCGGTGAACGATCTCTTCCTTCTGGGCGGACGACAGGGCCGCCTGCGGCACCTTGATGTTGGCAAAGGGCATGGGACGTCTCCTTCGTTGAGTACACCGCCCTTGGAAGCGGGATGGAACGGAACGGCTCTAGGACGCCGACGGGCACGCCTCAGATGACGCCGCCATTGGCGCGGATGATCTGGCCGCTGACCCAGCCGGCCTCCGGTCCGGCGAGAAAGGCGACGACACCGGCGATATCGGCCGGCTGGCCAAGGCGCTTGAACGGGTTCATGTCGGCGATCGCGCCGATCTGCGCCTGCGTTTTGCCCCGCAGAAAGAACTCGGTCTCGACCGGGCCGGGCGCGACGGCATTGACGGTGATGCGGCGTGCACCCAATTCCTTCGCCAGGATGTGCGTCATGGCCTCCACCGCGGCCTTGGTCGCGGCGTAGACGCCATATCCCGGCTGGTAGAGCCCGACGACGCTGGACGAGAAGCTGACGATGCGTCCGCCCTCGCGCAGGCGCCGCGCGGCTTCGCGCATGCCGCGAAAGACGCCGCCGAGGTTCAGCGCGATCTGACGCTCGAAATCGGCATCCTCGACCTCGGCGAGAGGACCCGTCTTCATCATGCCGGCATTGTTGACGAGGACGTCGACGCCGCCGAAGGCCTGTTCGGCGGCGTCGAAGAGCGCGGCCATGCCCCCGGCTTCAGTGATATCGGCATGAACGGCGATGGCGCGCGCACCCGCCCGCTCGATGGCGGCGACGACGTCCTCGGCCTCCTGCCGGCCATGGGCATAGTTGACGAGGATGGCGAAGCCGTCCTGGGCGAGCCGCAGGGCCACGGCGGCGCCGATGCCCCTGGAGGCGCCGGTGATGATCGCGACGCGTTGCTGCTGGTTGGTCATGCTGGATCTCCTGTCGTGCGATGCAGGAGATAGCGGCGGCCGGCGCCGGAATAATCGCCTGCCGGTTGCCATCACTTTTCAGCTGTGATGAACAATGCGGAATGGATCGCCTGGAGCAGATGCGCCTGTTCGTCCGCGTCGTGGAGCGGCGGAGCTTCACTGCGGCCGCCGCGGATCTCGGCCTGCCGCGCTCCACCGCCACCGCGGCGATCAAGAACCTGGAATCCCATCTGGGAGCCCGCCTGCTGGAGCGGACGACGCGGCATGTTTCGCCCACGCTGGACGGCGAGGACCATTACAGGCGCTGCCTGGCCATTCTCGCCGAACTGGACGAAGCCGAAGCCGCCCTGCGCGGTGGCCGGCCACGCGGCCTGCTCAGGGTGGACGCGCCAGGGCTGCTCACCCGCACCTTCCTGCTGCCGCGACTCCCCGCCTTTCTCGAACGCTACCCGCTGATCGATCTGCACCTCGGCCAGGGAGATCGGCTGGTCGACCTCGTGCGGGAGGGCATCGACTGCGTCATCCGGGTGGGAGAGCCGGTGAACAGCGGAATGATTTTGCGTCATCTTGGAACAATCGACGAGATCACGGTCGCGAGCCCGGCCTATCTCGCGCGTCATGGCACGCCCGAAAGCCCGGAGGACCTCGACGGGCACCACATGGTGGGTTTCGTCTCCTCGCGGACCGGCGAGGTGCTGCCCCTCGAATTCACGGTCGGCGGGCGCCTTCGCCGGATCCAGCTGCCGAGCCGCGTGACCAGCAACAATTCCGACACGATCGCGGATCTGGCCCGGCTGGGTCTGGGGCTCATCCAGGCGCCGCGCTACCGCTTTGCCGAAGACCTCGCGAAGGGAACGCTGCGCGAGGTTCTCGCGGCCGCGGCGCCGCCCCCGACGCCGCTGTCCGGCCTGTATCCGCAGAACCGCCAGCTCGCCCCGCGCCTGCGCGTCTTTCTGGAATGGGTGACAGACGTGTTCCGGCAGGCGCCGCTCTAGGGCGCCTTCGCGCGAAGAGGATTCCGGTCCGCGTGAAGAAAGCGCGTTCAAGCAATCACCCAGAGCATTTCTGGTGAACCGCGACTCACCGGAAATGCTCTGGGTCGGCCCCGATCGACCGGCACCGCGACCGGCACCGCGACCGGATCCGGGACGCCCGCCACAGGCACCGGAGACCGCCGGATGAAACGGGGGCCCGCACCGGACGTCTCCCCCGACGGCGAAAGCCCGGCGCGCTTGCCGCGGCCTGCGGGCAGGCCTCTTCCCGGCGCGCTGGACTTTGTCCGTCCGGCTGCTAGCGTCGGGATCATCTTTCCTTGGGTCATGCGTGGGGGCGGTCCTTGAGTGAGACGCGTGAGGCGCGCGCCGCGCCACTCATTGCCTATCGCCAGCTCATCGACTCGGTCTCGGCCGAGATTCGCGGTCAGGGGGACCTCAAGCGGCTCGGCGCGCTGCTCGACGAGGTGCCCGCCGCTCTTCCCGACGGCCAGTCCTTCGCCACCGACGGCATGCTGCTGGTCATCGATCCGACCGGCCGCGTCATGAGCCTCAATGCCGCCGCCTCCAGCCAGCTGTCGCTGACCATCGGCGAGAACATCGGCATCATCGCGCTGGCGGACAGCGCGGTCCCCGTCCTGCTGAAGGCCGTGCGGGCGTCGTCCGGCGTCGGAACGCTCCAGGTGACGGCAAGCGGCGGCGAGAGCGTCCTGCTCGCCGGCACGTCGCCGGAGACCCGCGGCAACATCGTGCTGGCCGAGTGCCGCTTCGGCCAGCAGCCGGCGCTGGCCCATCTTCTGGCGCAGACCTTCGGCCTGTCCCCGGTCGAGCTGCGCCTCATGCTCGCGCTCATGGAGGGCAAGAGCGTCGAGGCCATTGCCGCCGCGAGCGGGCGCAAGCTTTCCACGGTGCGCCAGAGCGTCAAGGCGGTCATCGCCAAGATGGGTGTCCACAGCCAGACGCAGGCGGTGGCGCTCGGCTACGCGCTGGCCATCACCAGCGAGAGGCTGCATGAGCGGCCGGCCGGCGTGCAGATGCCGCTCGCCCGGCTGAACGTCGAGTGCGTCGACGGCTGCGAGGTGCCCGTGCACCGGTTCGGCCGGCCCGGCGGATATCCCGTGCTGCTGATCCACGGCGCGCTGTTCGGCATCGTCGCCCAACCGGAGATACGCCGGGCCGCGGACACGCTGGGACTGGATGTCCTCGCCCCGACGCGCCCCGGATACGGCGCCTGCGAATTGCCGGAGGACGGGTCGGTCGTCGATCGCGCGGTGGGGCAGATGCTGGCCGTGCTGTCGCGCCACGGCTTCGAGCGCGTCGTGGTCGTCGCCCACGACATCGGCACCCGCTTCGCCGCGGCGCTCGCCATTGCCCACCCCGAACGCGTCGCCGGCCTTGTCTGCGCGCCCGTCACGCCGCCGATGCGCTCCTGGTCGCAGACCGCCGACATGCCGCTGAAGCACCGCGTCAACGCCTGGGCCTCGCAGAGGATGCCGGCGCTGATGGACAGGATCGTCGCGCTCGGCTTCGCGCAGGTGGCGCGCAAGGGCGTCGAGATCATCCCGGACCTCGTCTTCGCCGATTGCGACTTCGACCGGCAGATGTGGCAGCAGCCGCGCTTCGCCCCTTCGCTCCAGGAGTTCTTCGGCCTGGTCGGCAGCCAGCAGGCGCGCGGATTCTGCCAGGACATGCGCCTGACCAACGAGGACTGGAGCGGGCTCGCCGGGCGCATCGCCTGCCCGACCCTGCTCATCCATGGCGACCGGAGCCAGACCGTCTCCGCCAAGGCCGCCGCCGAACTCGCCGAACGCATCCCGCAGGGCGAATTCCGCCTGCTGCCGGATGCCGGGCACACGCTCGCCCTGAACCATGGCGACCTGCTGCTGCGCCAGGCGCTGCTGATGGCCGCCCGCGCCGGGCTGCCGGAACAGGCGCTCTCCTAGCGGAAGAAAATCCCGCCTCACTACCAAATGGTAGTCGGACACGCCGTCATGGGGCGATAGCTTTCGTGGCCGGGACGGACCGCCTTCGGCAGCGCCGCCGGATCGATCCGCTACGCCCCACCACTTGAGCCGGCCGCGTCCCGCCGCCGCACATTCGGGAACCCGTCATGACCGCGTCCTTCCGGTTTCTGGGCCTTGCCCTGCTGCTCCTCGGCCTGCCGCACGGCGCCACCGCCGCAGAGAAGGTCGTCATCGCCGAATGCGGCAGCAAGGGCTGCCGCTGCCAGCTCACCAGCGCGACCGCCGACGAGGCGGCCATCGTATTCGGCATCGCGGCTCCCTCCGCTGCGGACAGCGTGCTGGTGCTGACCGACGGCACGCCCGAATGGAGCTCGAAGAGCCTGGACGACATCGACCTCCAGATGGGCGGCGACGGCACGTGCGAGCTCGAACTCTTCGAGGAGATGAAGCCGGAGGACGGCATCTGGGCCTCCAGGGCGCGCGTCAACGCGCTCAGCTGCGGCAGCGGAACGGCGAGGATGCGCGGCGTTCTGGAGAGCAACCTGCACGGCGCGAAGCCGGCACGCGTCGCCTGGAAGGGTGTCTTCGACGCCGACACCTATTTCCGCGCCTGGCTCGCCGCCAATCCCGACCCGGAAGCGGCCAATCCGAAATGGACGCGGCAGGGCCCTTATCGCTTCAGCGGCCGCGAAACGCTTGAGGGCATGGTCAGCCGCTACGACATGGAGTTGCTGACGCCGACGCTGTTCCGGATGAACTGGCAGTTCGACGCGCGCAACGAGGAAGGCCCCTGCCGCTGGTCGGTCACACAGACCGTCCGGCGCGTCCCGAGCTAGCGGCCCCGCCGGCGGGCCTTCGAACGCCCGGAACTGAATGCCCGGAACTGAACACGCGGCGCGACCGACGAAGACCACCTCGTCGGCGTTGCCGCGCGCGGGAGCACGCGGGAAGCACAGGATTGGCGGTGAACGCCGTCCCGGCTCCGACACAGGCACAGGCACGGGCACGGGCACGGGCACGGCCGCATTTTCACCAAGACGTGCCCCTACCCCCTGCTTCATCATGCGTTTGGGGGGCGAGATGACCTTGGCGACCCGGTTCCACATCCTGTCGGCGCTCCTCGCCTTCATCGCCCAGCCGCTGGCGGCGCAGGAGGGCGGCTGCTGCGATCCGGCGAGCCCGTTCCGGCCGGGCGAGGCCTATCCGGACACCCTCGCCACCTGCGACACGATCCGCCACTGGGCCGACCGGGCACCCAAGACCGACAATCGCGTGACGCTCGGCATCCGGGGCGCGCTCACCGGCCTGCACACCGATGGGGTGATGGCCTATCTGCTGATGTGCGAACCTGCCGATGTGCAGGTCATGTGCGTCACATACAGCGCCAACGACCTGAAGCGGGGCGATGCCGTCGTCATGGGCGGCGGCTACAGGCAGCTCGACGATCACCATGTCGTGCTCGATCCCTGCCTGGCGTCGGCGGACGCCACCCCTTGACCGCGGGCATCGAAACTCTTGTTTATGGGGCGAAACGCAAACCGGGACGGCCGATGACCTTCCGCCTGCCACTCACCGCCGCCCTCGCCACGCTGATGATCGGTATCGGCGCAAGCGCCGCCTGCGCGCAGTATTACGGCAATTCGACACTGAGGAATCCCGGCGCCTCGACCCCGGCTCCCAAGCGGGCCGGCGCGCCGCCGGCGACCTGGGAGCCCGTGGCGCCCTCGACACCGGCAGCGCGCCAGCAGAACCCCTTCCCGAGCTGCGTCACCGCGCCCTGCGACGCGCAGCCGATCATCCGTCGTCCGCAGTCGTGAGCGGGAGGGCGCGGCGCCTGCCGCATTGAATTCGGCGCCCCGCCGCCGGTGAGAGCCGGCATGGCGAGGCCGCACGGGCCGTCGTCCCCTGGGGTCACGTCTCGCGGTCGCGCGGGCTTTTCGCGCGCGGGTTTTCCTGACGCGTGCGCCGGTTCGCCTCGACGATCGTATCGTCGGAGTTGCCGCCGGCATTGCCGGCCCTGTCGGCGCCCGCCTTGTCGGCATCCTTGCGGCCCCGGTCACCCGCGCCCTTGCGGCGGTCGTCCGGCCTGGTCGGCTTGTGCTGTTCCGCGATGATCATGTGGCTCTCCCGATTCGTCCTGCATGGGACAACCGGCGCGGATGCCGACCGTTCCAAGGTAATTCAGGACGCTCCGGAGAAACCGCCGGATCCCGGCCGGTTGTTCGCGGCGGCGGGGGGCGAGGATGCGGCGAGACAGCCGCCCGCCCGGCCGAAAGTGGCCTCCCGGAAGGGAATCGAACCCCTGACCCCAGGTTTAGGAAACCTGTGCTCTATCCTGCTGAGCTACCGGGAGTGACCGCGCGTACATGAACCCAATCGGCGCCGCGGATCAAGGGGCGGCGATCCCTGTCCCCGCCTCGGGGTGGGCGCGGCGGCCGCCTTGCGCTAGGCTGGAGCCGCGCGATGATGTTCGATCGCGATGCCCCGCACGGCGCCGGCCCGGATGATCGCGTCCGGGAGGCGGCCAGAGCGGGCATCGGACGGCCGGGGATGATCATGCCGGGACACGTGACTGCGCCGCCTTCCCCGTCCGCCGCGCCCCTGGCGTCGCGCGGCCCGCGCGGCTGCGCCGTGCTCGGCGTCTTCCTCGGCGTCTTCCTCAGTGTCCTGCTCGGCATGTTGCCCTCCGGCGGCGCGCGGGCCGAGGCCGACACCGCGGCCTGCCCCGACCGCTTCGCCCCGCGCGGACCGGTCGCGGCGGTGAACGAGGCGGGCGACCTGGTGCTGGCGGATGGCGGCGTGCTGCGCCTCGCGGGCCTCGCCGCCGACGGTGCCGAGGGCGGGCGGGTCTGGCGGGCCGCGCTGGCCGGCCGCGCCGCGGGCCGCGTGGTCGAGTTCGCCGGCGCCGGCAGGGCCGATCGCTATGGCCGCCAGCCCGGCCTCGTCCGTCTCGCCGGGGAATCGCGCACGCTGCAGGAGGAAATGCTCGCCCGCGGCCTTGCCGCCGCCCGGCCGGAGCAGGACCTGCTGGGCTGCATCGCCGCATGGACCGGCATCGAGACGCCGGCGCGGCGCGCGCGGCGCGGCATCTGGGCCGAATTTCCGCTCGACGCCCGCGACATCGCCGCGATTCGCGCACGGCAGGGCCGCTTCACAATCATAGCAGGCCGCGTGCTGAGTGTTGGAAACCGGCGCCGGGTGGATTACCTCAATTTCGGCCCGGTTTGGCGGCAGGACATGACGGGCAGGATCGCGCCGGCCGCGCGAATCGCGCTCGACGCGCGCGGCACGCCAGCGGCGGATCTCGCCGGGCGGCGCGTGACGCTGCGCGGAACGGTATTGGAAGCCGGTGGTCCGGCGATCGATCTGCGCTGGGCCGAACAGATCGCGTGGGACGCACGGGCAGGCGAAGAGAGGCAGACGGGGAGCGAGTGAGACAGGCCGAGGGCATCGGGGGCGTGCACGACCGGGCGGCGCCGCGGCAGCGGGCGTTTGCGCGTACCCTTGCGCGCGTCCTGCTGCTCGGCGGCGCGCTGCTGCTCGGCGCCTGCGCGGCGCTCGACGACAAGCAGGCCTCCGCGCCCACCCCGCCGCCGCGCCTCGAGGAAACGCTGACTCCGGCGCAGCGCAAGGAACATGAGCGCCTGGTCGCGGCCTATGGCGGCACCTACAACGACCCCAAGCTGCAGAAGCAGATCGAGGACGTGGTGAGCCGGCTGGTCGCCGCCTCCGAGCGGCCGGACCTGCATTACCGCGTCACCATCCTCAATTCGCCGGCGGTGAACGCCTTCGCGCTGCCCAATGGCTCGCTCTACGTCACGCGCGGCCTGCTGGCGCTGGCCTCCGACAATTCCGAGCTCGCCTCGGTGCTGGCGCATGAGATGGCGCATGTCATCGCCAACCACGCGGCGACGCGCGAGGACCAGATGAAGCAGGCGGTGCTGGTCAGCCGCGTCATCTCCGACGTGGTCAACGATTCCGATCTCGGCGCGCTGGCGCTGGCGCGCAGCCGCATCTCGCTTGCCAGCTTCTCGCGTGGTCAGGAGCTGGAGGCGGACGCGATCGGCGTCGGCATCAGCGCCCGCGCCGGCTTCGACCCCTATGGCGCCGAGCGCTTCCTCACCACGATGGGCCGGCAGGCCTCGATCCGCTCGACCTCGATGAACCAGAGTGCCGGCACCGACACCTCCGACTTCCTCGCCAGCCACCCGGCGACGCCCGAGCGCATCTCCATCGTCATGGCCAATGCCCGCGAATACGCCTCGCCCGACAAGCCGGGCGAGCGCGACCGCAAGCAGTACATGGCGGCGATCGACGGCCTCGTCTATGGCGACGACCCCAAGGAAGGCTTCGTGCGCGGGCGGCGCTTCTTCCATCCCAAGCTCGGCTTCACCTTCACCGCGCCGGAAGGCTTCACGCTGGAGAACACCTCGCAGGCCGTGCTCGGCGCCAGCACCTCCGGCCGCGAGGCGCTGCGCCTCGACGCGGTGCGCGTCGCCGGCGACCAGAGCCTGGCGCAATACCTGTCTTCCGGCTGGATCGAGGGGGTGGAGATCTCCACCGTGGAAAGCCTGGTGCTGAACGGCTTCTCCGCCGCCACCGCGGTGGCGCGCGGCGAGCAATGGTCGTTCCGCATGTTCGCCATCCGCTTCGGCAGCGACGTGTACCGGCTGATCTTCGCCGCCCGCCAGCTCACCCCGGAGCTGGACCGCTCCTTCCGCCAGGCGGCCGAGACGTTCCGCCGCGTCTCCATCGAGGAGGCGGACAACGTCAAGCCGCTGCGCCTGCGCGTCGTCAGCGCCGGGCTCACCGACACGCCCGAGCGCCTCGCCGCCCGCATGGACGTGCAGGACAAGGGGCTGGAGCGCTTCCTCATCCTCAACGGGCTCAATCGCGGCGACAAGCTCGCCTATGGCGAGCAGTACAAGATCGTCGCCGAATAACGCGCGCCGGCCTCGCCGCGCGCCGTTTGCCGCTCACGTCGGGCCGAACGCCCCGCGCGGCACGTCGGGGCCGGTGGTCAGAGCGAGGCGCAGCTTCTCGATGGCCCGGCTCTCGATCTGCCGCACCCGCTCCTTGGAGATGCCGAGGCGCGCGCCCAGCACCTCCAGCGTCTCGCTCTCGTCGTTGAGCCGGCGCGCCTTGATGATGCGGAACTCGCGCTCGTTGAGCCCGCGCAGGGCGCCCAGCAGCCAGCGGCGGCGGCGCTCGCCGTCGATCTCCCGCGAGGCCTGCTCGTCGGGCAGCGGGTCCTGCGCCACCAGCTGGTCGAGCCGCTCGGCGCCGTCCTCCTCGCCCGGCGCCAGCGGCGCGTTCAGCGACAGGTCGGGAATGCTGAGCCGCGCATCCATGCGCGCCACTTCCACCGGCTTGACGCCGAGCCGCGCGGCGACGGTGCGGTTCAGCTCCTCGCGCGTCACCGCGCCGGCGCCGCCATTGGCCCGTTCGAGCCGGGCCCGCACCCGCCGCAGGTTGAAGAACAGCGCCTTCTGGCCGGAGGACGTGCCCCCGCGCACGATCGACCAGTTGCGCAGCACATAATCCTGTATGGCGGCGCGGATCCACCAGGTGGCATAGGTCGAGAAGCGCACCTCATGGGTGGTCTGGAAGCGGGCGGCCGCCTCCATCAGCCCGATATGGCCCTCCTGCACGAGGTCCGACATCGGCAGGCCGTAATTGCGGAAGCGCCGGGCAATGGCGATGGCCAGGCGCATATGCGCGTGGATGAGCGCGTGCAGCGCCTTCTCGTCATGGGCTTCCTCCCAGCGCCGGGCGAGCCGGAACTCATCCTCGCGGTCGAGCATCGGCACCGCCATCGCGGTGCGCGCGAACTGGGTGCGGCGGCCGTCCCCTTCGCTCATGCGCCTCTCCCCCGAAACCTCGGGGCGTCAGGCGTGGCGACACTCCACGGCTGACGTGCCCGAACGGGCCGTCAACGCCGGACCGGCCCGAAGGTTCCCCCGCGCCCGCCTTGCGCGGCGCGGAAGCGGGCACGCGCGCGGGGGAGAGCGCGGGGAAAGGCGCGGGGAAAGGCGCGGGGAAAGGCGCGGGGAAAGGCGCGGGGAAAGGCGCCCGACAGCAAAAGGCCCGGCGCGAGGGCCGGGCCTTTGTCAAAGCGTGTCGCCGATGGACGGCGCCGGGTCCGCCCGTCAGGCGGCGGCCTCTTCCGTGTCGGCCTCGTCTTCCGGCTCGGCGGCATCGACCTCGCCCTTGCCGGCGCGGCGCGGGCCCTTGAGCAGGTTCTGCTCGATCAGCTTGATCGCCTCGGTCTCGGTCAGGTTGTCGACGGCGGCGAGCTCGCGCGCCATGCGGTCGAGCGCGGCCTCGTAGAGCTGACGCTCGGAATAGGACTGCTCGGGCTGCGCCTCGGAGCGGTAGAGATCGCGCACCACTTCGGAGATCGCGACGAGATCGCCGGAATTGATCTTGGCCTCATATTCCTGCGCGCGGCGGCTCCACATGGTGCGCTTCACGCGGGCGCGGCCCTTCAGCGTCTCCAGCGCCTTCTTCAGCACCGTGGAATCGGAGAGTTTGCGCATGCCGACCGAGACGATCTTCGGGACAGGAACGCGGAGCGTCATCTTGTCCTTCTCGAAATGGATGACAAACAGCTCCAGCTTGAAACCTGCGACTTCCTGTTCTTCGATCGCCATAATGCGTCCGACGCCATGGGACGGATAGACGATGTGCTCACCCGTCTTGAAACCCTGGCGGATATTGTTGGACGGCTTCTTGGTCGACGTCATGCTGTGCCTGCTCCTGGGTCTCGGTTCATCCGGCTCCGCGTCGCCCTCGGCGCGCTGCCGCCTGCGGTTCGCCCGCAGGGAAAAGAAACACCCCGGCTCCAACGGATGCGGGAACCGTACTTCAGCCGCCGACGGAAAACTCAGGGAAGCCCCGCGCGCGGGAGTTTCCGCACGCAGAACGAAGGCCCGACATAAATTCCGGGAAGGGCGCTCCGGTGGTGGAGCGTTGCAACATGGCAAACCCAATCGACTGCACGATGGGTATATAGCACAAATCCGGGAAGAATCAAAATACTGCCGCATTGCAGCGCAAGCCGCTCCGGCGCTGCGCGATCGGGCAGCGGCCGGCGGCGAAGGCAGATCGGGGCGTGACGCTGGGGCCGACGCTCAGTCCTGCTTACCCGGTTCGGGCGACAGATACTGTAACTTATCGGGCACACCGTCCCATTCCTTGGCCTCCGGCAACGGGTCCTTGCGATCCGTGATATTCGGCCAGACCTTGGCATAGTCGGCATTCAGCGCGAGCCATTTGTCGAGCCCCGGCTCGGTGTCCGGCTTGATCGCCTCGGCCGGGCATTCCGGCTCGCACACGCCGCAGTCGATGCACTCGTCGGGGTGGATGACGAGGAAGTTCTCGCCCTCGTAGAAGCAGTCCACCGGGCACACGGAGACGCAGTCGGTGTATTTGCACTTGATGCAATTATCCGTGACTACGTAGGTCATTTATCCAGTCTCCGTGCGGAACATGTGAATTAGGCACGCAGGAAGGGCTCCGCGAGGGCTCCCTAGCGCACCTCTCCGCGTGGCGCAACAAGCATCCCTCGCTCAGGGTGCATGGCTGCCCGGTGCGCCTTCGCCGTCGATCTCCACATAGGTGCTGGCCGCCGCCCGCGCATCCCCCCGCCGCGCGATAAAGCCGGTCACGCGCCACAGCCGCACCCGCCTGTCGAGCGCGAGGGTGAGCACGTCGCCGAGCCGGACGGGATGGCTCGGGGAGGTCACGCGGGTGCCGTTGAGCCGCACATGGCCCGCCTTCACCAGCGCCGCGGCGCTGGAGCGCGTGCGCACGCAGCGCGCGTGCCAGAGCCAGACGTCGAGACGGTGGCGGCCGGAATCGGCGTCGCGCGGACCAGCCTCGCCGCCGCTCAACCGCGCCCCCGCCTCAGCCGCCGTTCTTCTCCGCCTCCATCCGCGCCTTGAGCGCGAGCAGGGCGGCGAAGGGCGAATCCGGGTCCACCGGCTTGTCGCGGCGCGGCTCGTTGCGCGTCTCCGGCCGCGCGGCACCGGCGAAGCGGTCCTGCCGCTCGCCCCGGTCGGGGCGCGGCGGACGGTTGCCGTGCTCGCGGCGGTGCTCGTCGCGGCGCGGCTCGCGCTCGCCATCGGCGCGCTCGGGACGACGCTCGCGCCGGTCCTCGCGGAAGGGGCGGCGGCCACGCTCGCCCTCCGGGCGCTCGCGCGCGGCATCGGGACGCCCGGCCTCGGCCGGCGCGTCGCCGCGCGGCGCGGGCCGGCCCGGCTGGGCACCGTCTCGCGCCGCGTCGCGGCCACCGGCGCGGCCGCCGGAATGAGCGGCCGGATTTCCGCCGGCATGACCACCCTTGCGCTGGTGATGCGCCGGGCGGTTCTGCCCCGGCGGACGGCCGGGGCGCCAGATCTCGATCATCGCCGGTTCGGCCGGCGCGGCCTCGGCGGCGATGTCCGCCGGCTCGCCCGCGGCAGCCTCCACGGTGGAAGCCTCCGCCACTGGAATCTCCGTCACGGAAACCTCCGCCACGGAAATCTCGACGGCGGAAAATTCGCCGGAGGAAGACTCGATGGAGGAAGACTCAATGGACGAAGACTCGGCCTCCACCGTCACGTCGACGACGATCTCGTCGAGGGACGCCGGTTCGGCAGCCACTTCCTCGGCGACGGCAGCATCGGCAGCAGCCTGTTCGGAGGCGGCTTCTTCGACGGTGGCTTCTTCGACGATGACCTCTTCGACCGGCACGGCCTCGACCGGCTCGATCGCCGGCACGGCGGCCTCGTCCGACATCGCGACCACATCCTCGGTGACCGCCTCAGTCGCGGCAGCCTCGGGTGCGGAAACCTCGGCCACGGGAATCTCGACCTCGGCCGCCTCCGCAGCGGGCGCTTCCACGGGAGTCTCGACCACGGGCGCCGGGCGGCGCTCCATGCGGTAGCCCAGCGAGCGCAGGATCGAAGCGAAGTCCTCGCCGGCGCAGCCGGCCAGCGAGGTCATGGCGACGGTGGCGACGAAGCCATTGCCGTCGAAGGCGCCGGCCGGCTTCTCGCCGCTCGTGCCGGGACGCCAGGCGAGCGCCGGGCGGATCAGGTCGGCGAGGCGCTCCAGAATATCGACGCGCACCGCGCGGTCACCGGCGACCCGGAAGCCGACCGCGCGATAAAGGCCCTTCTGGATCTCGGGATCGACCGGGATCGAGGTACGCCCGCTGGCCGCCAGATGCGGCAGCTCGTCGAGGCCCTTCTGCTGCAGCCCGCCATGCTTGAGGCCCCAGAGCTGGGCGGCGAGCCCGCGCGGCGCCGGCTTGAGCAGGGCGGGGAGATAGATGTGATGGGCGCCGAAGCGCACGCCGTGGCCGCGCAGCACCGCGCGGGCCTCCTGGGCGAGCGCCTTCATCTCCTCGGCCACCTTGTGGCGCTCCAGCACGCCGAGCGATTCGACCAGCTGGAAGGCGATGCCGCGCGCGATGCCGGTGATGTCCTCGGCCTTGCCGATGGCCAGCAGCGGGCCGAGCAGCTTCTCGACATGCGCCTTCAGCCACAGGTCGAGCCGCGCCTGCACGCCGTCGCGGGCGGTGCCGGTGAGATGCTCGTCGGCGATCAGCTTGAGGCGGGGGCTCAGCACCTCCTCGCCGGGAATGAGCTTGGCGACCGGATCGCCGATCCAGCGCAGCGTGCCGTCGACCGACAGCACGAAGGCGTCGTCCGGCGCCTCCGAGAGCCGGGCGGCGCGCGCCTCGATCTCCCCGGCAAGCGCCTTCTGCGCCGCGGCGCGCAGCGCCTTGGCCTCAGGTCCGCCGGCGGATGCGTCCGCCGCGAACTGGAATCCAAGCAGATGGCCGATAACATGGCCTTCCACGATGACGTCGCCGGTCTTGGTGATTTCTGTTTCGAGCATCGCGTTCTCTCGCAGGCGCCTCATCAGCACGCTGGTCCGGCGATCAACGAAGCGGTGGGCCAACCGCTCGTGAAGCGCATCGGAAAGCCTATCCTCCACACGCCGCGTGACACCCTGCCAGTGTTCCGGGTCGTCAAGCCAATCCGGCCGGTTCGCCGCGAAGGTCCAGGTACGGACCTGCGCAATGCGCCCCGACAGCGTGTCTATGTCACCTTCCGCTCGGTCCGCCAAGGCCACTTGTTTGGCGAACCAGTCGGTCGAGAGGCGTCCGCGCCGCATCAGGTCGTCGTAAACGGTGGTCACGAGGTCGGAATGCGAGGCCGGCGAGACCTTGCGATAATCCGGCAGTTGGCAGGCTTCCCACAGTCTCTCGATCGCCTGCGGGCTCGTGGCGAGGCGGCGGATCGCAGGGTCGCTGCTCAATCGTTCGAGCACCAGAACGTCGTCGGCGGTGGGCGCGCGGGTCAGCCCTTCCTCGCGCGGCGGCACCGCCAGCGAGCGGTGCAGCGCCTCGATGGTCGCGAAGTCGAGCGCGCTGTTGCGCCATTGCAGCACACGGTGCGGATCGAAGCTGTGCGCTTCCAGCCGCTCGACGAGTTCGGCGTCGAACGGCCCGCAGCGCCCGGTGGTGCCGAAGGTGCCGTCGCGCTGGGCGCGGCCGGCGCGGCCGGCGATCTGCGCCATCTCGCCCGGATTGAGCCGGCGGAACTGCCAGCCGTCGAATTTCGTGTCGCCGGCGAAGGCGACATGATCGACGTCGAGATTGAGCCCCATGCCGATGGCGTCGGTGGCGACGAGATAGTCGACGTCGCCATTCTGGTACATCTCCACCTGCGCGTTGCGGGTGCGCGGGGAGAGCGCGCCGAGCACCACCGCCGCACCGCCGCGCTGGCGGCGGATCAGCTCGGCGATGGCGTAGACCTCGTCGGCGGAGAAGGCGACGATGGCCGAGCGGCGCGGCAGCCGGGTGATCTTCTTCTCGCCGGCGAAGGAAAGGTTGGACAGGCGCGGGCGCACGAGGATGCTGGCGCCCGGCAGCAGCTTCTCCACCAGCGGGCGCATGGTGGCGGCGCCGAGCAGCAGCGTCTCCTCGCGTCCGCGCCGGTTGAGCATCCGGTCGGTGAAGACGTGGCCGCGGTCGAGATCGGCGGCGATCTGGATCTCGTCCAGCGCCACGAAGGCGACGTCGAGGTCGCGCGGCATCGCCTCGACGGTGGCGACCCAGTAGCGTGGATTGGCCGGCTTGATGCGCTCCTCGCCGGTGATCAGCGCGACGCTCCCGGCCCCGGCGCGCTCGACCAGCTTGCCGTAGACCTCGCGGGCGAGCAGGCGCAGCGGCAGGCCGATCAGCCCGCTCGAATGGCCGAGCATGCGCTCGATGGCGAGGCTGGTCTTGCCGGTATTGGTGGGGCCCAGCACCGCGGTGACGCCGCGCGCCCTCAGCGAGGGCGGCAAGGGCTTGGCGTCGGGGCGCAGATGGGCCGGCGGGGCGGCGATGTTCATGGGGCCGTTCAGTTGGAGCCGTTCAGTTGGCCGGGCCGGGGGCGGTCCTTTTAGCACGGGAAGTCCGATATGGGGACGTCCGGCCGCAATTGCCCGTCATGCGGGCCGGTCGCCGCGCGGGGCCGCCTTCAGGGCATGCCCGCCTTGGCCGGCGCGGTGCGCGTGCCGACCAGCGCCTGCGTCTCGAAGGCTTCCGCCTCGAGCTGGGCGATGCCGATCGCGGTCGTGACCGAAGCGCGGAACGGCACCAGCATGCGCGTGCCGGCGACGGGCGCCAGCCACACATACATTTCCTTGTTCTTCATCATGTACTTCACCCCGCTGCGGTTCGGCTTGTGGCCGGAGACGGGGCGATAGGCGACGCGGCAGACCACGGCCGGGCCGGCATAGCCCTTTTCCGCCTTCACCTGGTCCATGCGCTCGAAGCTGAGCGCGAGGTCGTAGCGCTGGCGGCCATCGAAGATGGAGAGCACGCGCGCGCAGGCCTTGGGCGACAGCGGGTCCTCGGTGCCCGGCACCAGGATCAGCGCCGCCGTCATCGGGTCGAAGATGCCCTTCTTGTCCTTGTCGCTGACCGGCACGCGATCGGACGAGGGAAACACCGGCGGCTCGATGCGCATGTCGGTGACGCTCGACCCGTTCATGACGAGGCGGATCGCCTCGGACTTCTTGTCGGATTCCGCTTCCATGGCGAAGCTGCGCGGGGCCAGCGCGCCGCGGCTGATGGTGCCGCGCGCCCCGGCCGTGCCCTTGCCGGGAGAGACGGCCTGCACCACGCCGGTGAGGCGCCCGCTGCCGGAAGCGATGTAGGAGCTGTCGTCGACCTCGACCAGCAGCGCCGCCTTGCCGAGTTCCAGCCCGCCGATGGACATGCGGTAGCGCGCCTCCAGACGCCCGTCCGCGCGGGCGTCCGTGACCACAGAGCCCGCACCCGCGAGCGCCAGAACTGCCGTGAGGCACACACGCAACATGAAGGCAAAAATCCCGAATCGCCCCGACCGCATTGCCCGAGCGTCATTTACCCTCGTTTCGGATGATCTTGGAAGGCGGCGGAACTGTGACTCGGGCCGCTCACGAAACCGCCAGCGCCGCGCGCGAGCCGCGCCGCCGGCCTTGACGGCGCGGGGGGCGTTCCTTATAGGAGCGCACTCTTAATTTCCACGGATGCCGCATGCGGGATCGTCGGGCTGCTAGACTAGCCTGCGACGCATCGGTTTTGATACAAGGAAGTCCACGATGTCGCGTCGGTGCGAACTTACCGGGAAGGCGGTTCTGACCGGCAATCTCGTGAGCCACTCCAACCGCAAGACCCGTCGGCGTTTTCTGCCGAACCTGGTGAACGTGACGCTCACCAGCGACGTGCTGAAGCGGTCGGTGAAGCTGCGCGTGAGTGCCAACGCCCTCAAGACCGTCGATCATCGCGGCGGTCTCGACGCGTTCCTCCTCAAGGCCCACAGCGAAGAGCTGTCGCCGAAGGCGGCGGATCTGCGCCGCGCGGTGATCAAGGCGACCACGGCCGTCGCCGCCTGAGCGCGATGAACGTCGCCGGCACGAGAATATCCGTCACGACGCTTGCCATTCCCGTCATCGCCATGATGGCGGTGGTGGCGGCGTCGAACGTGCTGGTGCAGCACCCCGTGCAGTATTTCGGCCTGCACGAAGTGCTGACCTGGGGCGCGTTCAGCTATCCGCTCGCCTTTCTCGTCAATGACCTGACCAATCGCCGCTTCGGCCCCGCCGTCACGCGGCAGGTGGTCTATTTCGGCTTTGCGCTGGCGGTCGTGCTGTCGATCTGGCTGGCGACGCCGCGCATCGCGCTGGCTTCCGGCGCGGCCTTCCTCGTCGGCCAGCTCCTCGACATCGGCGTGTTCAACCGGCTGCGCCGGCTGAGCTGGTGGCAGGCGCCGCTGGCCGGCAGCCTGCTCGGCTCGGCCATCGACACCGCGATGTTCTTCTCCCTCGCCTTCGCCGGCGACGCGGACATGTCCTTCCCCGTGACCTACGCCTCCACCGGCATCACCGTGCCGCTGTGGGTCGGCCTCGCCTATTTCGATTTCCTGGTGAAGCTCGCCTGCGCGCTTCTGGCCCTGGTGCCCTACGGCGCCGTGATGGGCCGGCTCAAGCCCTGGAGCGGCCCGCAGGCCACGCGCGGCTCCGCCCGCTGAGCCTGCCCGCGGGCGCCCTCTTCTCTCCTGTCAGTCGACGACCGCGAAGCGCAGCAGCAGCGTGCGCTGGAGCGCGGAGAAATTGTCGTCCGACAGGATCGTCAGGATGAGCTCGCCGGCCGCGTTCCGGTGCAGGGCGAGGCCCTCCATATTGTCGATGGCCGCCAGCCGGTTGGCGCTGACCAGCACCTCGCCCTCGACCAGCGCCCCCGGCGCGATCGCGCTCAGCGGGAAGCGGCGGATGCGCATGGCGACGCCGCGCAGCAGGTCGAAGCGCCGTTCCAGCAGATAGATCGTGCCGTCATCGGCCAGCGCCGCGTCGGTCGCCGAGAACTCGTCGCTCCGCCGGATGGAAAAGCGCCCGGTCAGCACCGGCTTGGCCAGCGGCCCGAACAGGAAGCCGGGCAGCACCGCCGGATCGTCCGGGCTCTGCTCGGCGATGACGATGATCGCGGCCGGCGTGCCGTCCGGTGGCGCCAGCAGGGCTTCCGGGCCCTCGTTGAAGCCGAGCTTGCCCAGCGCCGGATCGGCGATCAGCCGCCGGCCGGTGGCGCTCAGCGGGTCCGCGCCGGGAAACAGCCAGATCTCCTGCTTGCGCTCGATGCCGACGAGCGTGCCCGACGGGGTCCGCGCCAGGGATTCGACGTCGCCCCGCCCCTGCGCCGCCAGCGTGCCGCCGCCCTGCACCCGCATCGGCGCCAGCCGCGCCGCGCCGATGCCGGTCGGCCGGTCGCCCTCGCTCAGGATGCGGCCGGAGAGCCAGGAGCCCCGGTCGGTGACAGCGACGAAGCCCGCCCCGTCGGCATCGACGGACAGGCCGGAAAGCCCGCCGAAATCCCCCGCCGGCGACGACAGGATCAGCCCGCCGCGAAACTCCAGCGGCCCGAAGCGCACCGCGCCGCCGGCATCGAAGCGCTCCACCGGCGTCGCCTGGACCTCGATCGGCGTCGACTGCGCCGGCGCCGGCTGAGGACCGAGCAGGAGCAGCAGCAGAACGGCGGCAGGCAATGAACGCATGAATCCCCCGGCCATGATCCCCGCCCTCAGCGCCGGGCCGGCAGCATGCGCAGGATCAGCCCGTCGCGCCACACGAAATGATGCCAGAGCGCCGCCGCGACATGCGCCGCGACGATGCCGGCGATGACGTAGGCGAGCGCCACATGCGCCGCCCCGGTCCAGCCCAGGCTCTTGCCCAGCGCCGTGACGGTGACGGCGCCGAGAATCGGCTGCACGAGGATGAGAAGGTAGAGCAGGCCATGCGTGGCGCGCGCGGCGATCTGCGTCGCCCGGCCCATGCCGGCGGGCAGCGGCGGCGCCGCGTGGGTCAGCCGCCAGCCGATGCGCAGTACCGCCAGCGCCAGCACGCCATAGCCGGAGTAGAGATGCAGGCGGAAGAGGTAGAAGCGCGGCTCGGAACCGCGCTCGAAAAAGCCCCAGCTCCACCCCGTGGCGAACTGCACCAGCACCAGCGCGGCGACCGCCCAATGGAGAATTCGGGAGGTCCGGTCGTAATTTAGTACCATTCAGCGGTCTTTCGCCTCACCGAATCGGAGCCAGGAGCGAACCGCTATATTGCAGCGCGTTTCGTTTCCATGTCATGTCATGGGGGAGTGGCCGAGGGACATCGTTGACGCGCGCGCAAACCATGGATCGCCTGTCCAGCCGGAAGGTCCGGGCGGAAGCGCGCACCCGCCAGATCCTGCCGCGCAAGGCGCCGGAGGCATCCTCCGGCGAGCCCGCCGGCGGCGCGCGGCCGAAGACGCCGAACCGCCTCAGGCGGATCGAGGCCAAGCACACCGCGATCCTCGACGCCGCGCTCTCGCTGTTCTCGCGCTACGGCCTGCACGGCACCACGGTGGAAGAGATCGCCCGCGCGGCCGAGGTCTCCAAGACCAATCTGTTCTACTATTTCGCCACCAAGGACGAGGTCTATGTCGGCGTGCTGAGCCGGCTGCTCGACCAGTGGCTGGATCCGCTGCGCGAGCTTCGGCTCGACACCGACCCGATCGAGGGCATCCGCGAATATATCCGCCGCAAGATTCTGTTCTCGCGCACCCATCCGGAAGCCTCGCGCCTGTTCTGCCTGGAGATGGTGCAGGGCGCCCCGCTGCTGCGCCGCGAGCTGGAAACCTCGCTGAAGGAGCTCGTCGACGCCAAGGCCGAGGTGATCCGCGCCTGGACGGCGGCCGGCAAGCTGGCGCCGATCGACCCCCATCACCTGATCTTCTCGATCTGGGCGACGACGCAACACTATGCCGATTTCGCCTCGCAGATCGATGCGCTGGTCAAGACGGGGCTGGACGACGACCAGTTTGTCGAGGAGGCTACGCGCAACGTGCAGCGCATCATCCTCGACGGGCTGCGCGTGCGGAGTGACGGCTGAGCCGTCCCCGGTTCGGTGTTCGATCCGGGATATGTGCCGCGCGCGGGCCCGCCTTCGCCGGATTGCGTTGAAAAGGACGTTCGCGATGAAGCGCCGCGCGCTGCTCTTGACCGCCGCCGGCGCCGCGCTGGCCGCGCTTCTGGCGGGCCCGCTCCAGGCCGCCGCGCCGGACACGCCGCCCGCCGCCGCCGCGCCCAGGCCGCTCGACATCGACGCGCTGCTGAACGACCCCGAGGCGCCGGCCGCCGGCAACCCGAAGGGCGACGTCACCATCGTCGCCTTCTTCGACTATAATTGCGGCTATTGCCGCAAATCCCTGCCGGAGCTGGAGCGCCTGGTGGCGGAGGACGGCAATATCCGCATCGTCTACAAGGACTGGCCGATCCTGGCCAAGTCCTCGGTGGTCGCCGCCCAGCTCGCCCTCGCGGCGAAGTATCAGGGCAAGTATGCCGCCGCCCACAACAAGCTGATGAACCTGCCGGGCAAGACCACCACCGAGCGCATGAGCGAGGCGCTGGCCGATGCGGGCATCGACCGCCAGAGGCTGGCGAAGGATCTCAAGGCGCATGCCGGCGAGATCGGCGCGCTGCTCAAGCGCAACAACGAGCAGGCCGAGGCGCTCGGCCTGCCGGGCACGCCGGTCTATCTCGTCGGCCCCTTCAAGGTCGCCGCCGCGCTCGACTATCAGGGCTTCAAGGACGTGGTCGAGGACGCCCGCCGGCGCGCCGCCGAGCAGCCCTAGCCCTCCAGCAGCGCCGCCGCCTGCGCCAGCGCCTGCCCGCGCGGGCCGGAGGTGTCGATCCGCACCCAGTCGAGCGGGCCGACATCGCGCCCCGCCTGCCAGCGCACCACCTCCCCCGTGGCATCCGAGGCATCGCCGCGCCGGGCGTCGACGCGCTCCGCCAGCGCCGCCACCGGCGCCTCCAGCCACAGGCCGAGAAAGTCGACGCCGCTCTCATAGGCGACCTCGGCGATCGCCTGCCTCTCGTCGGCACGCTGGTGGACGGCATCGACGACGACGCCGTGCCCGGCGGCGAGGATCGTCTCCGCCCGCGTCCGCAGCGTTTCGTAGACCGCCTGCGTCGCCTCCATCGAATAGGCCTCGGGCGGCAGGCGCTCCAGTTCCGGGCTGCCCTGCAGCCGCTTGCGCTCGACATCCGAGCGCAGATGCACCGCCCCCGGCACCGGGCCGACCAGCGGCGCCAGCCGGGCGGCGAGCGTGCTCTTGCCCGAGCCGGAAAGCCCGCCGACGGCGACCAGCCGCACGGCGCGCGGGTGCAGCGCCGCCTCGGCGAAGGCGAGATAGTCCCGCGCCTCCGCGACCGCCGCCTCGCGCGTCGCGCCGGAGCGGAAGGCCAGCGCGGCGGCGGTGACCTGGGCGCGGATGGCGGCGCGCAGCGCGATGAACAGCGGCAGCGCCGCCAGCCCGTCGAACGGCGGGTCGTCGCCGCAGGCGACGAGGTAGCGGTTGAGCAGGTAGTTCGCCTCGAAGGCGAGCCCGCGCACGCCGATATCCATCAGCAGGAAGGCGAGGTCGTAGAGCCGGTCGGTGGTGGCCAGCGCTTCGTCGAATTCGAGCGCGTCGAACAGCACCGGCGCGCCGTCGATCAGGACGATGTTGCGCAAATGCAGGTCGCCATGGCAGCGCCGCACCTCGCCGGCCGCCGCCCGGCGCGCCAGCAGCGGGTCGAGCCGGTCGAAGGCCTCGATGAAGGCGGCGTCGAGCGCCGCCACGCGCGCCGGCGCCAGCACGTCCGGCGCCTCCATCAGCCCGGCCACGACGTTGCGCGCCACCTCCCGCAGCGGCGCCTGCGCGCCCTTGGCCGCGCGCGGCGCCTGCCGGTGCGCCTGTTCCACGGCGACCGCCAGCGCGGCGAGGAGCGGCGGCGACAGCCCCTCGCGCGCGGCCACCTTGTCGAGCGTCGCCTCCTCGTCGAAGCGGCGCATATGCACCGCCCACTCCACCACCTCGCCGTCCATCTCGTCCTCGCCGCCCAGATGCAGCGCCCCGGCGCGGGCGACGATGGGAACGAGGCCGAGATAGAGCTCGGGCGCGGTGGCGCGGTTCAGCTCCAGCTCGCGCGCGCAGGCCCGCCGGCGGCGCGCAAGCGTCGAGAAATCCATGAAGGAGAAGCGCACCGCGCGCTTGACCTTGTAGACGTCCGCGCCGGCGAGGAACACCACCGCGCCATGCGTGTCGATGCGTCGGACCTCGCCCGGCAGCCCATGGCCCGGCAGCCCATGGGAGGAAGGATCGGCGAGCAGGGCGAACACCGGCTCCTGGTCGGCGACGACATGGTCGGTGGCACTCATGCTGGTCATCTCGCAGCCTGTCTGCAAATCCCTTGGAGGCCGTCGTCCCGGCCGCCGCCGGAGGCGGAGAGCCGGGATCGTCCCTGGAAGCCGTAGCGTTTCCGGACAGGACCTGCGGTCCTTCCGGGATGACGCCGGTGAAGGAATCGTCAAACAGGCACTAAACCCGCCGCACCGGCGCGCGCCATCCGGCACGTGACGCAGTCAATGCCGGCTCCGGCGAATTGACAATGGCCGGCGCGCCGGTTTCCCCCTAGAGCACACACCGACCCGATTGCCGCGCAATCGGATCGGATCGCGCCCAGGACCTCGGCCCGCCCCCACCCCACAGGATCGCCCGTGACCGACCGCCCGACCACCCCCCGCCGCCCGCCCGGCTTCGGCAGCGACAACGTCGCCGGAATTTCCCCCGCCATCCTCGCCGCGCTCACGGCGGCCAATGAGGGGGCGATGCCCTCCTATGGTGCCGACGAGATCTCCGCCCGCGTCGAGGCGCGGCTTTCCGCCCTGTTCGAGCGCGAGGTGAGCGTCCTGCTGGTCTCCACCGGCACCGCCGCCAACGCGCTGGCGCTGAGCGTGCTCACGCCGCCCTGGGGCGCCGTGCTGTGCCATGCCGAGAGCCACATCGAGAACGACGAGTGCGGCGCGCCGGAATTCTTCACCCACGGCGCCAAGCTGGTGCATGTGCGCGGCGCGGCGGCGAAGATCGACCCCGAGGCGCTGGCCGAGGCGGCGCAGCGCAACCGCGGCGACGTGCACTGCGTGCAGCCGGCCTGCGTCTCCATCACCCAGGCGAGCGAGCTGGGCACGCTCTATAGCCTGGAACATGTGCGCGCCATCGGCGCGGTCTGCCGCGCCGCCGGCCTGCCGCTGCACATGGACGGTTCGCGCTTCGCCAATGCGGTGGCCGCGCTGGGTGTCAGCCCGGCGGAGATGACCTGGAAGGCCGGCGTCGACATCCTGTCCTTCGGCGCCACCAAGAACGGCGCCATGGGCGTCGAGGCCATCGTGCTGTTCGACCGCGCCCGCGCGCAGGAGATCGCCTTCCGCCGCAAGCGCGGCGGGCACCTGTCCTCCAAGATGCGCTTCCTCGCGGCGCAGATGGACGCCTATCTCGAGGGCGAGCTCTGGCTCGTCAATGCCCGCCACGCCAATGCCATGGCGGGCCGGCTGGCGGCCGGGCTGGAGGCGATCCCCGGCCTCGCGCTCACCGCCCCGGCGGAGGCCAACATGCTGTTCGTGCGCCTGCCGCAGCCGATGATCGACGGGCTGCTGGAACAGGGTTTCCGCTTCTACACCGACCGCTGGGGCACGGGCGTGGTGCGCCTCGTCACCTCCTTCGCCACCACGCCGGACGACGTCGACCTGCTGCTGGAGGCGGCGGGCAAGCTGGCGTGAGGCTTTCTGCCACTCGCGTCATCCCGGATCGGCCTACGGCCGTCCGCGATGACGGGGTGGAGCGCGATCACATCACCGACGACACCGCCTCGGGCGCCTGGCTCAGCGCGTGCGCCATGAAGTCCAGCGCCGAGCGGATCTGCGCCCGGCTCGCCGGCCCGCCCAGGCACACCCGCACCGCCTCGATCGCCGGCCCGGCGGCGGTGAAGGCGTCGCTGGCGACGACGCCGATGCCGGTGGTGCGCATGTGGCCGACAAAGGCCGAGCGGGTCCACGGCTCCGGCAGCTCGATCCAGAGGTTGAAGCTCAGCGGGTCGGCCCGGAAGCTACCCGGCGGCAGGATCTCGCTCGCCAGCGCCTGCCGGGCGGCGGTCTCGGCGCGGATGAAGCGCAGCAGCGTATCGGCGGTGCCGTCCTCGATCCAGCGGGTGGCGAGCGCCGTGGTCAGCGGCGAGGCCATCACGTTGGCTGTGCGCAGCGCGGCGGCGAAGGGATAGCCGGCGCGCGCCTCGGGCACCACGACATAGGCGGCGCGCAGGCCCGCGCCGATGCATTTGGCCAGGCCCGCAATATGCCAGGTCAGGTCCGGCGCGATGGCCGCGAAGGGCGGCGGGCCATGCGGCGGCACGAAGCCATAGGCGTCGTCCTCGACGATCGGCACGCCATGGCGGCGGGCGACGGCGGCCAGCGCGGTGCGCCGCGCCTCCGGTATGGTGAGCGTCGTCGGGTTGTGCAGCGTCGGGTTGAGATAGAGCGCCTTGGGCGCCAGTTCGCGGCAGGCCTGCCCGAAGGCGTCCGGGTCGATGCCGGCGCGGTCCATCGGCAGGCCGACGAGCCGCAGGCCGAGCTGGGCGGCCACCGCCCGCGCGCCGGGATAGGTGATGGCCTCGCACAGCACCGTGTCGCCGGGCCGGGCGAGCAGGCCGAAAATGCCGAGCAGCGCGGGATGCGCGCCGGGCGTGACGAAGATGCGCTCCTGCGCCGGCACCATGGCGCGGCGGCCGAGCCAGGCCGAGGCGGCGTTCTTGTCGGCCGGCGTTCCGCCGAATCCCTGATAGCGCAGCAGGGCGACGAGATCGCGCCCGACCTCGGCGAGCCCGTCCTGCATGCGCTCGATCAGCGCCGGGTCGTCCGGCTCGGGCGGCAGGTTCATCGACAGGTCGACCACGCCCGAGCCGCCGGCCACCGCGGCGCGCGGCCTGGGGCGCGGCGTGCCGGTGACGAAGGTGCCCTGCCCGACGCGCGATTCGACCAGGCCGCGCTTCTGCGCCTCGACATAGCCGCGCGCCACGGTGGTGAAGTCGATGGCGAGCCGGGCGGCGAGCTTGCGCTGCGGCGGCAGCCGGTCGCCGATGGCGAGGCGCCCGGCGCGTATGTCCTCGCCGATCAGGTCGGCGATGGCGAGGTAGCGCGGCTTGTCGGAGCGGGCGAGGTCGGGAATCCAGTCGGCCATGGCGCTTTCACCTGTCGTCATCCCGGACGGCCGCAAGGCCGATCCGGGCTCGTCTGCCGGATCTCATCGCGCTCCCGGCTCTCGCTGCCGCTCGGCCGGGATGACTTTGCGAATCCGACCCATCCTAATTGACTGTATAATGTTGCAGAGGTTTCCTGTCACCACTGGTCCACAACTTGCTGCGTAAGTGGAGTTACCGACGGCACCCCGGCGCATGCGCATGAAGCGGGCAGTTTCCCGCCGTTTCCTTGAGCGTACGCTTGCTTTTTGCACAGATCCGGGAGGCGGCAGAACTCCGGATTGAATGTATTATTGAATGTAAATTGATTGTTTTGATGATTCTTTTTGCATTCCATCAATTGGCACATTGATTGCAATTCCCCTGGCCACGCCGGCACCGCCGCCGGTGTCGAGCCAGCCAAGGAGAGCGACATGGCCACCATCACCGTGCCGGCCCATCAGAAGGGCGACATTCTGGTCGACTACGAGGACAAGAAGTTCGAGGACGTCAAAGCCGCCCCCGGCGAAAAGGCGCTCGTCACCTTCCACACCGTCGCCTTCGAGGGCTCGATCGGCCTGGTCAACCTGCTGCAGGCCTCGCGCCTCATCCAGAAGGGCTTCGAGACCTCGGTGCTGCTCTACGGCCCCGGCGTCACGCTCGGCGTGCAGCGCGGCTTCCCCAAGCTCGGCGACGAGGCCTTTCCCGGCCATCTCAACTTCAATGGCCGCATCGAGAAGATCCTGAACGATGGCGGCAAGGTCTATGCCTGCCGCTTCGCCCTGCAGGCGCTCTACGGCCATGGCGAAGGCGCGCTGATCCCCGGCATCGTTCCGGTCAGCCCGCTCGACGTGCTCGACATCGTCCTGCTCCACCGCCGCGACAACGCCTTCATCCTCGACACCTGGACACTTTGATCCAGACGCTGTGACGAGGTTTCCGTCATCCCAAGGGTGACGGTTTCTCCGTCATCCCGAGGGTGACGGTTTCTCCGTCATCCCGGCCGCAGCCCGCAGGGCGCGGAGCCGGGATCGTACGCCAATGACAGAGCGATCCCGGATCGGCGGTGGTGCCGCCATCCGGGATGACGGCCGAGGCCGAAGGAGGCCGCAATGGCAGACATGACAATCGCGGAAAAGCGCATCGCGGAAAAACGCATCGTCCGCGTCGGCGCGGTGCAGATCGCGCCCGACCTCGACAGCCTGGAGGGCACGCTGACCCGCGTGCTCGCCGCGCTGGAGGAGGCGGCGGGCAAGGGGGCGCAGCTCGTGGTGTTCCCCGAGACCTTCCTGCCCTGGTACCCCTATTTCTCCTTCGTCCTGCCCCCGGCTCTCACCGGCGCCGAGCATCTGCGGCTTTATGAGAATGGCGTCGTCATCCCCGGCCCGGTGACGGAGGCGGTGGCCTCTGCCGCCCGCCGGCTCGGCGTGGTGGTGGTGCTGGGCGTGAACGAGCGCGACCACGGCTCGCTCTACAACACCCAGCTCGTCTTCGACGCCGACGGCGCGCTGAAGCTGAAGCGCCGCAAGATCACCCCCACCTTCCACGAGCGGATGATCTGGGGCCAGGGCGACGGCGCCGGGCTGAAGGTGGTCGACACCGCCGTCGGCCGGGTCGGCGCGCTGGCCTGCTGGGAGCACTACAATCCGCTGGCCCGCTACGCGCTGATGGCGCAGCACGAGGAAATCCACGTCGCCCAGTTCCCCGGCTCGCTGGTCGGGCCGATCTTCGCCGAGCAGATCGAGGTGACGATCCGCCACCACGCGCTGGAATCGGGCTGCTTCGTGGTCAATTCCACCGGCTGGCTCACCGAGGCGCAGATCGCCCGCATCTCGCCGGACGAGAGGCTGCGCAAGGCCCTCACCGGCGGCTGCATGAGCGCGATCATCTCGCCCGAGGGCAGCCATGTCGTGCCCCCGCTGACCTCCGGCGAGGGCATCCTGATCGCCGATCTCGACATGGGCCTCATCACCAAGCGCAAGCGGATGATGGATTCGGTCGGCCATTACGCCCGGCCGGAACTGCTCAGCCTGCACCTCGACGACCGCCCGGCCGTGCCCATGCACATGAGCGCGCGCGCAACCCCCTTCCCCGTCCTGACAGGGAGCCTTCCCGATGAAACCGATGGACCCGGCGACCGAGCTGCGGCCGCTGCCGACGGAACAGCTGATCAACGAGTTGCAGTCCTACGGGGTGCGGCTGGTTGACCCCCGGGCCGGCGCGGAGTCGCGTCGCGGCGGCGCCGGGCCTTCCGACCACAAGGCGATGACGCTGGACGGCATGACGGTGATGGTGCCGGTGCACACCGCGCCGGCCTTCGAGAGCCCGTACCTGGTCGAGAAGCCGGATGCCTATGGCCGGAGCCGCATCAGCCGCGACGGGCTGGTGCTCGGCGAGGTGTCGTTTCCCCTCCAGCCGAAATTCTACGGGCTCAGCACGGCCGACGGCATCCCCTATTCCAGGATCGCCGTGCTGCATGGGCGCGATGTGCTGGCGACCACGGTGCTGCAGAGCTGCATCCGCTATCAGAGCCGCACCAAGACCTGCCAGTTCTGCGCCATCGGCCAGTCGCTCGCCGCCGGCCGCACCATCGAGCGCAAGACCCCGGCCCAGCTCGCGGAAGTGGCGAAAGCCGCCGTGGAGCTGGACGGCGTCAGGCACATGGTGATGACCACCGGCACCCCGCCGGGCAAGGACCGCGGCGCCGCGATCCTCACCGAGAGCGCGGCGGCGGTGAAGGGCGCGGTCAACCTGCCGATCCAGGTGCAGTGCGAGCCGCCGGACGACGATGCGTGGTTTTCCCGGATGTTCGAGGCCGGCGCCGATGCGCTCGGCATGCATCTGGAAGCCTGCACCGAGCCCGTCCGGCAAAAGATCATGCCCGGCAAGGCGCAGGTCTCGGTGGCGCGTTATTTCGAGGCCTTCGCCGCCGCCGTGCCGGTGTTCGGGCGCGGCCAGGTCTCCACCTACATCCTCGCCGGGCTGGGTGACACCCGCGAGGACATCCTCTCCGTCTGCGACCGGCTGACGAAGATGGGCGTCTACCCCTTCGTGGTGCCCTTCGTGCCGATCTCCGGCACGCCGCTGGAAAGCCACCCCACCCCCTCCCCGGCCTTCATGAACGCCATTCTCGGCCCGCTCTCGGGAATGCTGCTGGCGACCGGGCTGAAATCCATCGAGGTGAAGGCCGGCTGCGCCAGATGCGGCGCCTGCTCGGCGCTCTCCACCTATGAGCGGCGCAATCTCGGGCAGGGAGGCTGCGCATGATGTTCGAGCCCTTCCGCCCCTTCCTCGCCGCCGACTTCCAGGTGAAGTTCGCCACCCAGACCTGGGAGAAGCGCGGCGCCGCGCGGCTGCGCCGAGAGGTGTTCTGCGACGAGCAGGGCCTGTTCGACGGCGACGACCGCGACGGCCTCGACGACGTCGCCATCCCCATCGTCGCGCTCTCCCTGCTCGGCCTGCTGGCCGACGACGTCGTCGGCACGGTGCGCATCCATGAATCCGAGCCGGGCGTGTGGTGGGGCTCGCGCCTCGCCGTCGCGCCGGACTACCGCAAGGTCGGCGCGCTCGGGGCGGCGCTGATCCGTCTCGCCGTCTCTTCCGCCCATGCGCGCGGCTGTACCCGGTTCCTCGCCCATGTGCAGAGCCAGAATGGCCTGCTGTTCCGCCGTCTGCACTGGAACGTGGTGGAGGAGAAGGAGCTGCACGGCCGCCCGCATTACCTGATGCAGGCGGACCTCGCCTTCTACCCGCCGATCCTCGATGCCGAGACCGGCTTCCGCTCGCCGTCCCGCGCGTCCCCGGCACGGAAGGCGGCGTGACATGAGAGCCCCCGCCCCTTCCCTGCCGCTGTCGGCCACCGCCTTCGAGGCGATCGCCGCGAAGCTGCGCGCCGCCGCCGGGCTCAAGGCCAAGGCCGATATCGGCCGCGCCGCCGCCCGGCTCGGCCTCGGCGGCACCGGGGCCGTCCCGGTCGGCGACGACTGCGCGGCGATACCCGATGGCGACGGCTTCCTGCTGCTCGCCATCGAGGGCTTCATGAACGAGTTCGTCGCCGGCGATCCCTGGTTCGCCGGCTGGTGCGGGGTGATGGTCAATCTGTCCGACATCGCCGCCATGGGCGGGCGCCCGCTCGCCGTGGTCGATGCGGTGTGGGCGCGCGGCGAGGACGGCGCCGCGCCGGTGCTGGAAGGGCTGCGCGCCGCCTCGGAGCGCTTCGGCGTGCCGCTGGTCGGCGGCCACACCAACCTCTCCACCGATCGCGGCCAGCTCTCCGTCGCCGTGCTCGGCCGGGCCTCGCGGCTCCTCACCTCCTTCGACGCCCGCCCCGGCGAGACGCTGATCGCCGCCATCGACCTGCGCGGGCGCTACCGCGAGCCGTTCGCCAACTGGGAAGCGGCGACCGACGCGCCGGCGGCGAGGCTGCGCGGCGATCTCGAACTCCTGCCGATGATCGCCGAATCCGGCCTTTCGCGCGCCGCCAAGGACATCAGCCAGGGCGGGGTGGTCGGCACCGGCGCCATGCTGGCGGAGTGCTCCGGCGTCGGCCTCGAGATCGACCTCGCCGGCGTGCCGGCGCCGGAGGGCGTCGATCCGGCGCGCTGGCTGACCAGCTTTCCCAGCTTCGGCTATCTGCTCACCGCGTCCCCCGCCGACGTGCCGGCGATCGTGATGGCGTTCGAGGCGCGCGGCATCGCCGCCGCCGCCATCGGCGCGGTGACGGCGGACCGGCGCGTGAACGTCGTGAACGGGCGGACGCGCGAGACGATCTGGGATTTCACCCGCGCGCCGCTGCTCGGCTGCGGTCCCGCCGACCTGCAGCTTGAGGAAGCAGCAGTGCCGGCAGCGGAGGACGCGGCATGAAACGGCCCCTGCGCATCGCCATCCTGGCCCATTCGACCAACCCGCGCGGCGGCGTGGTGCACGCGCTGGAACTGGGCGACGCGCTCACCCGGCTTGGCCACGAGGCGGTGGTGCATGCCCCCGACCCCCGCGGCGCCGGCTTCTTCCGCCCCAGCCTGTGCGGCACGGTGAGCGTGCCCGCCTCGCCGGTCGGCGCCGACGTGACGGAGATGGTGCGCATCCGCGCCGGCGACTATGTCCGCCATTTCGAGGCCCCGGCGCATCGCCGCTTCGACGTCTTCCACGCGCAGGACGGCATATCCGGCAACGCATTGGCAACGCTCAGGGAAAACGGCCTGATCGCCGGCTTCGCCCGCACCGTCCATCATGTCGACGCCTTCCGCGACGCGGCCCTGCTGGAGCTTCAGCGCCGGGCCATCGTCTGCGCCGACCGACATTTCGTCGTCAGCCATCTGTGGCAGGGCCTGCTCGGCGAGATGTTCGGCATCGAGGCCGCCCTCGTCGGTAATGGCGTCGATACGCACCGCTTCACCCCGGCGCCGGACGGGCGCGAGGCCGCGCTGGCGACCCGCCTCGGTCTCGGGCCCGGCCCGGTCGTGCTCGCCGTCGGCGGCGTGGAGGGGCGCAAGAACACGCGGCGAATCCTCGATGCCTTCACGCAGATGCGCGCCCTCCATCCGAAGGCCCAGCTCGTCATCGCCGGCGGCGCTACCGTGTTGGATCATCACGACTATCTGCAGGAGTTCGATTCCGCGCTCGCCGCCTCCGGCCTGCCGGCCGAGGCCGTCATCCGCGCCGGCACCCTGCCGCAGGCGGACATGCCGGCGCTCTACCGGCTCGCCGACGTGCTCGCCTTCGCCTCGGTGAAGGAAGGCTTCGGCCTCGTCGCGCTGGAGGCCATGGCCTGCGGCGTGCCCACCGTGGTCTCGCGGATCGCGCCCTTCACCGAGCATATCGGCGAGGCCGAGACCGTCTGGTGCGACCCGCTGCAGGCCGGCTCGATCGCCGACGCGCTGATGCTCGCCCTTCAGCCGGAAACGCGCGCCCGCCTCGCGACGCTCGGCCCCTGCGTCGCCGCGCGGCACGACTGGACGAGAACCGCGCACGCGCATCTTGCCACCTATGAAAGCCTCGCGGAGCCCGCCCATGCCTGAAATGCGCTTCACCATCCGCTGGCCGGACGGCACGCTTGAGGGCTGCTACTCGCCCTCGCTGGTGATCAAGGACTACCTCACCCCCGGCGAGAGCTACGCGCTGGCCGATTTCCTCGCCCGAAGCCGCGAGGCGCTGACCATCGCCAGCCAGCGCGTCGAGGTGCGCTACGGCTTTCCCTGCTCGCGCGCCATGGGCCAGCTCGCCCGCATCGAGGCCGCCGGCCGGACCCATTCAACCCATCCCGACCCCCGCGTCGCCGTCGAGGCCTTCGACGAGTGAGCCCCGGAGAGAACTCATGAACGAGAACCGCATCGAGCATTACCCGGTGGTCATCGTCGGCGGCGGTCAGGCCGGCCTGTCGACCAGCTACCACCTCTCCCGCCAGGGCATCGGCCATCTCGTGATCGAGAAGCACAAGGCGATGCACGCCTGGCAGACCCAGCGCTGGGACAATTTCTGCCTCGTCACGCCGAACTGGCAGTGCGACCTGCCGGGCCACCCCTATCAGGGACCGGACCCCGACGGTTTCATGAAGAAGGACGAGATCCTGAATTATCTCAAGGAGTTCCGCGCCAAGGTCGACCCGCCGATCCGCGAGGGGGTGAGCGTGCGCCGCGTCAGCCCGCGCGCCGAGGGCGGCTTCCTCATTGCCACCACCTCGGGCGAGTTCAGCGCCGACAATGTGGTGGTCGCCTCGGGCGGCTATCACGAGCCGATCGTGCCGCGCATGGCCGAGCGCCTGCCGGCGGGCATCGCGCAGATCCACTCCGCCCAGTACCGCAACGCCGCGCAGCTGCCGGAAGGCGGGGTGCTCGTCGTCGGCTCCGGCCAGTCCGGCGCGCAGATCGCCGAGGATTTGCACCTGGCCGGCCGCAAGGTGCATCTGGCCGTCGGCAATGCACCGCGCTGCGCCCGTTTCTACCGCGGCCGCGACGTCGTCACCTGGCTCGCCGACATGGGCTATTACGACATGCCGGTCGAGCAGCACCCGCTGCGCGAAGGCGTGCGCGACAATACCAACCACTATGTCACCGGCCGCGACGGCGGGCGCGACATCGACCTGCGCAAATTCGCCATCGAGGGCATGGAGCTCTACGGCGTGCTGCGCGACTATGACGGCGCGCGGCTCGTGTTCGACACCAATCTCGCCGGCGCGCTCGACGATGCCGACAAGACCTATAACGGCATCAACGCCGCCATCGACAGGCACATCGCCGACAACGGCCTCACGGCGCCGCCGCCCTCGGTCTACCAGGCGGTCTGGCGCCCCTCGGGCGAGCGGGAGACGCTGGACCTCGCCACGTCGGGCATCACCTCCATCGTCTGGTGCATCGGCTTCCGGCCGGATTTCGGCTGGCTGGACGCGCCGGTGTTCAACGGCGCCGGCCATCCCCAGCACCGGCGCGGCGTGACCGGGCGCGAGGGCGTCTACTTCATCGGCCTGCCCTGGCTGCACACATGGGGCTCCGGCCGCTTCGGCAGCGTCGGGCGCGACGCCGAGCACATCGTCGCCCATATCGCCGGGCGGGCGGAGCAGGCCCGGCAGGGAAGCGCCGCATGAACGTCGCGCGGCCTCCCGAGACCTTCGTCGCTGCGGCGATTCCCGCAGCCGGCGACATGATCCGGCTCGGCATGCCTCAGCTCTGCCTCGGCGGGCTGTCGGAGACATGGCTGCTGAAGGAGCTCGGCCACCGCCACTGGATGGGGCTGGCGCGGATGGCCGGCCGCGCGGTGCCGGACTTCCGCGATGCAGACGGCGCGCCGGTCTATGCCGCCTTCAGCGCGCTGTCCGTGACGGACGGCGATTTCGCCAGCCTCGGCGAGAATGACCTCCTCGCCATCCGTTCCGGCATCACGCGCGTCTCGCGCACCCAATGCGCCAGCCGGCACGCGCTAAGCAGCGGCGGCCGTCCGGTAGGCCGGGTGGAACTCGTCTCCGCCTTCGTGCGCAGGGCGAGCGGAGGCGGCAACCACACGGTGGCGCGCGTCGCGCTGGAGAACTTCCCTCCGCCGGCACGGATCCCGGGCGGCCTCGCCGCGCGCGCCGCCGACCTGCGCGCCGGGCGGCTCCCCGCCCATTACGGCTTCGACCTCGCGGGCAAGGCGACCGGCGCGACCTTCGAGATCGATCCCTGCCCGGCACAGGACTTCAACGGCGCCGGCTTCCTGTATTTCTCCAGCTTCGTGGCCTTCATCGACCACGCCGAATGGCATTTCGACGGTCGCCGCGCCCCGCGCGCGACGACGCTGGCGCGCGATGTGTTCTACCGCGGCAATATCGACCCCGGTGAGCGGCTGGTGGTGCGCTGGCGGGCAGCGCGGCGCGATCGCGGGCAGCTCGCCCATCACTGCCGGCTGGAACGCGCCGGCGATGGCGCCTGTCTTGCCGAAGCCTTCACCCTGCGCGCGGTGTGAGCGCCAATGCGCGGCCGCGGCGGCACCGGAATGCCCGCCGTCATCGAGCTGTGAGAAAAGCTGCAAAAGCCCGTTGCATTCGCCGCGCGGCTGAGGCATAGAGACGGCCCGTTCGGGGCGGCAGGCACAGCCCGCCGATCTGCGAACACGGAGCGGGCGGGTGTAGCTCAGGGGTAGAGCACAACCTTGCCAAGGTTGGGGTCGTGGGTTCGAATCCCATCGCCCGCTCCAATTTTCCCAAAGAAAATCAAATGCTTAGCAAGCGCCCTTCGGGGCGCTTTTTGCTTACTGGCGCCAATTTGGTCTGCTTGGTAAGCGCTCGGTAAGCTTGTCAGGTAAAGCCTTGGCGAGCTCTAGCGTAGCCGACGGACTGCTCAAGCTCGCGTCGAAAGCCCGGGCGGGGTACGCGCGACGGCTCGGCAGATGAAGATCACTTGCGATAATCGGCACTGCGGCGATCAAGGAGCCACGTCCTGACACATGCGCTCGATGACCAATGTCGTGGGAGATGAAGAGATAGGCGAGACCCATCGTCTCCTGCAACTCCAGCATTAGATCGAGCACGCGGGCCCGCACCGACACGTCGAGCGCCGCGACGCTTTCGTCCGCCGAGATGAGCTTCGGCTCCAGCGCTAGCGCGCGGGCGAGGTAGATGCGCTGGCGCTGACCGCCGGAGAACTCGTGCGGGTAGCGGCTGAGCGAAATCTAAATTGTACAAACTTGGCAATCTGCTGGTTACACTCAACTCCGACCGCAGAAGCCGACTGGGCATAAAATCTACATTGGCCACCTGGCGGGGCCGGCCATCCGATAATGCGTTCGACCTATGTGCCGTTGCTGCATTTATGTCGGGTTGCCGCCATGTCCCCGCGCGCCATAAGCGCGGCCGCCGCATTCTTACGCGGTATGTCGAAGACGAAGAAGGCGCGCGCCACGAAGCTCTGCAGCGGCGGCGGCGGAAACGGGAGCGGTGCTCATGCTGCAGCCTTATGCGTCGACAACGGGATTGCGCAAAATGCCGATGCCATCGACTTCGATCTCAACGACATCGCCGTGCTTCATGAACACTGGCGGCTTGCGGTCGTAGCCTACGCCCAACGACGTGCCGATGGCGATGACGTCGCCGGGATTCTGACTGTGGTGACGGCTCGGTCACCAAGGCTTCGGTGATAGCTGAGGGTCATCACGAGTGGGCCACGCGCCGCGCTGGTGGGCAAGTAAGGCCGCCCGGCGGCGCGCGCGATCCAAGCGTTCGAGATGTATTTCCGACCAGGACAAGTTTCATCAGGTGCTCCTCTCAGGCGCAAAAAACAAAGCAGGTTCGAGCGAAGCGTCGCTTGACCTCGATCAACGCAAGCAAACGAAACGTCGTTATTCTGCACTGAACTGCAGCATACGAAGAAATCTATGCCCCACGATCAGTATCAGACCGTCCATGAGGTGGCCGACCGGCTGAGGGTCAACGACGCGACGGTCCGTCGCTGGATAAAGGACGGCGATTTGCGAGCCATCGACATCGGCAAAGGATGGAGGATCTCCGATGCCGATCTGGCACAGTTTCTCCACCTCCACGAGACCCGGTCGAGGGAGGACGGAAATCCTCCTCCGCTCCACAACGATGCGAACGATCCCCTCCCTCCGACAGATCGGAAAGACAGCTGATGGACCTCTTGCTGCTTCCGCCTTTTGCCGAGGTTGCGCTTCTGCTGGTGATGGCGGCCGGCATCGGTCTCGTCGGAATCCTACTGCGCCAGCCCTTGATCGTCAGTTTCATCGCCGTGGGCCTCATCGCCGGCCCTTCGGCTTTGGATGTGGTTCGCTCGGATGCCCAGATCGACCTGCTAGCGGAACTCGGAATCGCGATCCTGCTGTTTCTCGTGGGCATCAAGCTCGACGTAAAGCTGATCCGTTCGCTCGGTACCGTCTCGCTGATGACGGGCTTGGGCCAGGTGGGGTTCACGTCCGTATTCGGCTACTTGATAGGACTGGCGCTGGGGCTCGGTCATGTGACGAGCCTCTACGTCGCTGTCGCGCTTACCTTCTCCTCGACGATCATCGTCGTGAAGCTGCTGTCCGATAAGCGTGAGATCGACTCGCTTCACGGTCAGATCGCACTGGGCTTCCTGATCGTACAGGACCTCGTTGTGGTGCTGGCGATGATCCTGCTGTCGGCCATCGGTATCGGGGCGGCCACCGAGGGTAGCCACGGCGGGGCGTCGGTCGCCACTGTGTTGCTCGCGGGTCTTGGGATGGTGGCCGTAGTCGCTGTCTTCATTCAGTACATTGCCACACCGCTCACCGAACGCTTGGCCCGAGCGCCCGAGCTTTTGGTGGTCTTCGCCATCGCTCAGGCCGCGATGTTTGCCGCGGTCGGTGATCTCATGGGCCTCGGCAAGGAGGTCGGTGGCCTGCTCGCCGGTGTTTCGCTTGCCTCCACTCCCTATCGAGAAACCATCTCGGCCCGACTTGGGCCGCTGCGAGACTTTCTGCTCCTCTTCTTTTTCATTGCGCTGGGATCCACGCTCGATCTCTCACTTCTCGGTGGGCACGTCGCCGGAGCCATCGTCTTCTCGCTTTTCGTCCTAATCGGCAATCCGCTCATCGTCCTTACGATCATGAGCGCGATGGGGTACCGCAAACGGACCAGCTTTCTAGCGGGGCTGACCGTGGCGCAGATCAGCGAATTCTCCCTGATCTTTGTCGCCATGGGGGTGAGCCTGGGTCACGTCGGCGAAGATGCACTTGGGCTCGTGACCATGGTGGGTTTGGTAACGATCGCCGCGTCGACCTACATGATTACCTATTCCCACCGACTCTATGCGCTGTGTGAACCCCTCCTCGGAGTGTTCGAGCGTAAGAACACCCCGTGCGAGGGGCGCGACGAGCGACCAAATCCCAACGGGTCCGCCCAAGTGATCGTGTTTGGTCTCGGCCGCTTCGGTACGGCGATCGGGCTACGTCTGAAAGCGCGGAAGCTCAGCGTACTGGGCGTGGATTTCAACCCGCAGGCCGTCCGGCGTTGGCACGAATTGGGGCTCGATGCCCAATTTGGTGACGCAACCGATCCCGAGTTTGTCGCCGAACTTCCGCTGCACCATGCAGGCTGGGTCGTTCTGTCCGTGCCGCAGCAGGCAATCGGACTTAGTCACGAGGATGCCCGCAGTACCCTGCTTCAACTGGTTCAAGCGGCCGGGTTTGGCGGGCGTGTTGCGGTGACCTCCCACGGTTCGCAGGAAACGGCCTTCTTGGTGGCTTCCGGTGCTGATACGGTGCTCGAACCCTTTCAGGACGCGGCAGATCGTGCCGTCGAGATATTGTGCGGTAGTCCAGCGGACAACCGTACCGTCATTCCAGAGATCGATGCGGAAGGGCGCGAGCTCGCATGAGCGCGGCCGCTCGATTTTATAGGTCTTCCACCGGCACTGGCCGACATCGCGCCAGGCGTGCCGTCACAACCGGCTCCGATCGAGGGGCTCGTCCTTCCGCATTGCGGGGCACCGTGCCAAGACTGGAAGCCCGGATTTGATGATCCCCGTCAATGGACGGGGCCCTCAAGCAGGACTGGAAAAGTCATGTCGTCGACACTGATCCATCCGCATAGCCAGTCGGTCGAGGCTTGCCTCGCGGCCTTGGACACCGGGGCTGAAGGGCTGTCCTCTGCCGATGCGGCGCGGCGCTTGGCGCAGCATGGTCCCAACCGCTTGCCCGAGCCTCCAGCCCGCAGCGCGGTTATGCGGTTCCTCGCGCACTTCAACAACGTGCTGATTTACGTGCTGATCGGAGCGGCCATTGTCACCGGGGCGCTGCAACACTGGGTGGATACGGGCGTCATTCTGGCGGTCGTCCTGGCCAATGCGGTGATCGGCTACATTCAGGAAGGTAAAGCCGAGGCCGCGATGACGGCGATCCGCAACATGTTGGCGCCGCACGCGGCGGTGTTGCGCGATGGCGCCCGCATCTCTGTCGACGGAGCCGACCTTGTGCCGGGAGACATCGTGCTGCTGGAAGCCGGCGACAAGGTGCCAGCGGACCTGCGTGTCCTTGAGGCCCACGGCCTTTCCGCTCAGGAAGCGATCCTGACGGGTGAATCCGTTCCCGTCGAGAAGGTCGTAGATCCTGTCGCCGCCGACACGGCGCTCGGAGACCGCCGATCAATGCTGTGGTCGGGCACGCTTCTCACACAGGGAACGGCGCGCGGCCTGGTGGTTGCGACGGGTTCCGGCACCGAGATTGGCCGCATCGGCGGGCTCCTGGCTGAGGTGGAGCAGTTGAAGACTCCGCTGGTCACGCAGATGGACAATTTTGCCCGCTGGCTGTCGTTTCTGATTCTGCTGTGTTCGGGGCTGCTGCTCGCATACGGCTATTATGTCGGCCACTACGAATTCTCTGAAATGTTCATGGTGGTCGTGGGCGTTGCCGTTGCGGCGATCCCGGAGGGCCTGCCGGCGGTGATGACGATCACGCTCGCCATCGGCGTTCAGGCCATGGCGCGTCGCAACGCCATCATCCGCCGTCTACCGGCCATCGAGGCGATCGGTTCGGTCTCGGTGATCTGCACCGACAAGACCGGCACGCTGACCCGCAATGAAATGGTGGTCGCAGCCGCGGAAACGCCGGAAGGCGTGTTTGAGATTCCCGGCGAAGGATATGAGCCAAACGGTATTATCGCTTCGTCCGGCAAGCTCGAAAGCCTCGCCCGTGCATCGGCGCTCTGCAACGATGCCGAGCTGCACCAGCATGCCGGCCACTGGGTCGTCGAAGGTGATCCGATGGAAGGGGCGCTTCTCGCCTTTGCCGGCAAGGTGACAACCGATCCGCGGGCGCAGACGCGACGGCTCGACGCCATCCCCTTCGATTCCCGCCATCGCTATATGGCCGTCCTGGTCGAGGGTGCGCAGAGCCAAGTGACCTACGTCAAGGGCGCGCCCGAGCGCGTGCTGCGCATGTGCCGCGATATCGATCCCAAGCACTGGCATGATCGCGCGGAAATTCTTGCGCGGCGCGGACTGCGCGTGCTCGCGCTGGCCGAGCGCACCAAAACCGCCGAGCGCATTGACCCGGACGCCCTCGAAGGCGGGCTCACCTTTCTCGGCCTGGTCGGGCTGATCGACCCGCCCCGCCCGGAGGCAATCGCGGCGGTGGCCGAGTGTCGGGCGGCGGGCATCCGGGTCAAGATGATCACCGGCGATCATGCTGGAACGGCGGCGGCCGTCGCGGCGCAGGTCGGTCTTGAAAACCCTGTCCGGGTGCTGACGGGCGCGGACCTCGACAAGCTCGACGATGCGCAACTCGCGCTCGAGGTGGCGAGCGTCGATGTCTTCGCCCGAACCAGCCCCGAGCATAAGTTGCGGCTCGTGACCGCCCTTCAGGCGAATGGGCTGACGGTCGCGATGACGGGCGACGGGGTGAATGACGCGCCCGCGCTGAAGCGCGCCGATGTCGGCATTGCAATGGGGCTGAAGGGGTCGGAAGCGGCCAAGGAAGCGGCCGATCTCGTCTTGGCCGACGACAATTTTGCGTCCATCGCCGCAGCGGTGCGCGAGGGCCGCACCGTGTTCGACAATCTCACGAAGGTGATCAGCTGGACCCTGCCCACCAATGCGGGTGAATCCATGGTCGTGGTCCTGGCTCTGCTGGCGGGCCTCTCGCTCCCGATCACTGCGGTGCAGATCCTCTGGGTCAATCTTATCACTGGCATCACCCTGGGGATCGCGCTGGCCTTCGAGCCGACGGAGGCGGGGACCATGGCTCGCCCCCCACGACCGCGCGAGACGCCGATCCTGTCCGGCGAACTGGTGTGGCACGTCTCGCTGGTGGCGCTGTTGTTCCTCGCGGCGGTGTTTGGCATCTTCACCTATGCGACAGACCGGGGATATCCGCTGGAACTGGCGCAGACCATGGCGATGAACACCCTGGTGGTGCTGGAGATTTTCCACCTGTTCTTCATCCGCAACATCCACGGCACCTCGTTCACCTGGGCTGCTGTGCGGGGAACGAAGGTGGTTTGGGCCGTCGTTGTTGCTATCACCGCAACGCAGTTCGCGGTCACCTATCTGCCGTCGGCGCAGGCGATCCTCGGTACCCGGCCGGTATCTCTGTGGGACGGTGTCCTGATCGTGGGAGTCGGCGTGGCATTCTATGCCGTTATCGAGATCGAGAAGCAGATCAGGCTGGGTCTGCGTCGCCAATCACGCCCGGAAGCGGGGATCTCCATACAAAAAGGTGCTGCGTAAAGATCGGTCGTGTGCACGGGCGGCGCCCTTCTCAGCACCGCATCAGGCAGATCAGCATTGATGATGCGGTCGCCCTCGATTTGCTCCGAAGCGAAGGCCCACAAGACGATCGCGCCACTTATGCAATGAACCGCGCCGGATTTGTCGCCAGAACTGCGAATCATCTCCGACGAGCTATGGGCATCAGCCGCAGCGAGATTGATGCCGTTCTGCACGGCGACATTATCGCTATCGCTGATTGTTTCGCAGGGAGCGGGTGAGTCGCAGATGACCCATCCAATTCCCCCATTCGTCCAGGCTTGCGCGCGAGTGTCGGGACCCGTTGAGTCACGGGCCGGTCTGTGGGGCTAACCCTCCTTACTTCCTGCCTCAGCGATCATGATCGCAATCGCAAGGGGACGTCAGACGAATAAGTGACAATGCAGCGGCGCGGTTCTAGGACGGACGTGAGGGCGCGCGTACGGCCTTCACTCCGCAGAATTGGTTGACCGCCAGCAGACACTTCCAACGGTCGCTCTAGGTTAGGACCGTAGCAATCCCCACGAAGGAAGATTCTCGGTTGCAGTCATCCGAGAGCGGCTAGCTGTGCGCGCTTTAGGGCAGGAGCCGATTACCCTCGAGCCAATGGGCATGGTTCAAGGCCGATTGAATCGCTGATGTGAAGCGTGGCCTATTTCCGGTCTTGGCGACCTTCTTCGAAAGCCTGCGTTCCCTTCGCCTTCCAAAGGCCGCGTGCCCGTTCGCTCTCCTCGCTCCTGAGCTTGCCGGCCACCCAGAGCAATGCGCCATAGATGACGACGCGGTCGTCGTTAGTCAGCTCGACCAGGCCTGACTTGACCACCAGCCCGCCAAGTTCGATCAGGTGCCGCGTGCGCCTGCGGCGCTCGACCTGCCAGTCGCGCATGTCATGCCGCGCCTGGCTCGCCTGATGGCGGTTGCGAGCCGCCTGGTTGCGCCGGAGCGCTGACCGCGTTGTCGTCAGGCGCTGATGCAGATCGGCGTGCCTTTCCTTGAAAAAATACCGCACTCCGTCGCGCCCACGCCTCCTTCCGTCCAGTGTCATTGAGTTCGGCCAGCACGAGCAGCGCGACGGCGAGTTCCTCGGCGGTGAGCGCGTCCGCGCCGGTGGCAATCACCAGATCGCCGAGTTGCTGCACCTTGCCGGTCTTGAGCTCTCGTGCCTTGTCTTCGAGTGTCTTCAGCTCCGCGTCGAAGTCCCGTGGTTGCGCATGGGTCTCTCCATCAGCAATCAATGGGAGGATGATAGTTGAGCGGGTTGCGGATGGCTGTAATGTTGCCGGGACAGACTGGTATGGGCTTGTCGCTCCCGAGATTTTTTCGAGGGAGGGCGCGCTTATACGTCGTTCCGACGTGCGCTTCGCCGTGGTGATGTTCGGATCGCGATGGCGATCTATCATCTTCACGTCAAGGTCATCGGCCGCAAGGCCGGCTCCAGTGCGGTGGCGTCCGCAGCCTACCGCTCTGCTAGTCGGCTGCGCGATGCGCGCATCGATCGGGTCCAGGACTTCTCTGGCAAGCGCGGCGTCGTGCATTCCGAGGTGCTGCTCCCGGATGGGGCTCCCGAGGTGTGGGGCGACCGTGAGCGGCTCTGGAATGATGTCGAAGCCTTCGAACTGCGCAAGGACGCGCAGCTCGCCCGCGAGGTCGAGTTCGCCCTGCCACGGGAGATGAGCCAGGCGCAGGGCATCGCGCTCGCCCGTGACTTCGTGCAATCCGAATTCGTCGATCTCGGGATGGTCGCCGATCTCAATGTGCATTGGGATATTGGCGAGGACGGCATGGCCAAGCCCCATGCCCATGTCATGCTCACCATGCGCTCGGTCGACGAGGACGGCTTCGGCCCGAAGGTGCGAGAGTGGAACGCGACCCACATGGTCGAGCGCTGGCGCGAACGCTGGGCCGCGCTTGCCAATGAGCGGCTGGCCGAGCTCGATATCGACGCACGCATCGATCATCGCAGACTGGAAGCGCAGGGCATCTCGCTGGAGCCGCAGAGCCAGATCGGCGCACCGGCGCAACGCATCGAAGCGGAGGGGATCGAGGCGGCCGATCGGGCGGAACTGCATCGGGAGATCGCGCGCGGCAATGGCGCGCGCATCATCGCCGTTCCGTCACTGGCGCTGGACGCCATCACCCATCAGCAATCGACCTTTGCCCGGCGCGACATGGCGCGCTTCGCGCACCGCCACAGCGACGGGATCGAGCAGTTCAACGAAGTGATGGGCGCAATGGGCCGTGCCCCCGATCTCGTCGAACTCGGCAAGGATGGACGCGGCGAAGATCGCTTCACCACCAAGGCAATGATTGAGGCCGAGCAGCGCCTGCACAAAGCTGCCGAGCTGATGGCCGAGCGCGAACGCCATTCCGTGAACGACAGGGACCGCGAAGCCGCCTTGGAGCGCGCCGAGCAGCGCGGCCTCGTTCTCTCCGCTGAGCAGTCTGATGCGCTGGCGCACATCACCGGCACGCGCGATCTCGGCATCGTCGTCGGCTATGCCGGGACGGGGAAGAGCGCGATGCTGGGTGTCGCGCGCGAGGCCTGGGAGGCGGCCGGCCTTGAGGTGCGCGGTGTCGCCCTGTCCGGTATCGCGGCGGAGAATCTGGAGAGCGGATCGGGCATCACCTCCCGCACGATCGCCAGCCTGGAACACGGCTGGGGGCAGGGCCGGGATCTGCTCACCTCCCGCGATGTTCTGGTGATCGACGAGGCCGGCATGGTCGGCACGCGCCAGCTGGAGCGCGTGCTCTCCCATGCCGCTGACGTCGGCGCCAAGGTGGTGCTGGTTGGCGATCCGCAGCAGCTGCAATCGATCGAGGCCGGTGCCGCCTTCCGTTCGCTCGTCGAGCGCCATGGCGGCGCGGAGATCAGCGAAGTCCGCCGCCAGCGCGCGGACTGGCAGCGCGACGCCACGCGCGACCTCGCGACTGGCAAGATCGGCGATGCGATCCAGGCCTATGAGAGGAATGGCATGGTCCATTCCTCGCAAACGCGGGAGCAGGCGCGCGGCGAGCTGATTGATCGCTGGGACCGTGACCGCCAGGCGGCACCGGACTGTAGCCGTATCATCCTCACCCACACCAATGACGAGGTGCGTGCCCTCAACCAGGCCGCCCGCGAGCGGATGCGGGAAGCCGGCGATCTTGGCGAGGAGGTGCGCGTCACGGTCGAGCGCGGAGAGCGTTCCTTCGCTGGTGGCGACCGTGTCATGTTCCTGCAGAACGAACGTGGGCTCGGGGTGAAGAACGGCACGCTCGGCACCCTCGAGCAGGTCAGCGCGCAGTCCATGTCGGTGCGCACCGATGAGGGCCGATCCATCGCCTTCGACCTCAGGGATTATGACCGCATCGATCATGGCTATGCCGCGACCATCCACAAGGCGCAGGGCATGACGGTGGACCGCACCCATGTGCTGGCGACGCCCGGCCTGGATGCCCATTCCAGCTATGTCGCGCTGTCGCGCCACCGCGACGGTATGGAACTGCACTATGGCCGCGACGACTTCGCGGATGGGAACCGGCTGGTGCGCACCCTGTCGCGCGACCGGGCCAAGGACATGGCGTCGGACTACGCGCGGTCCGATCCGGTGCAGGACTATGCCGAGCGGCGCGGCATCATCTTCCGCGAGCGTGTCGTGGAGATCGTCAGGAGGATCGTGCCGGAACAGGTCCGCGAGCGCATCGGCGACATGATAGAGGCCGTGCGCTCACCCGCAGACGGCACACGGGCGCCGGAGCGGGTAGCGCCGGACAGGAAGGCGGCGGAAGACCCGGAGGACGCGTTGCGCAGCGCCCGCAGGCGGGCGCTTGTCCGCCACGCCCGCGCGTCCGACGCTATCATTGAAGTCAAACGACAGAGCCTTGCGCCTTCCGTCGAGCAGCGGCGCGAGCTCGGTGCGGCAAGGCGCGCATTCGATGAGGTGCGGCCCCACGGCTGGCAGGATGCGGAAGCCGCCTACAGCAGGGATAACAGCCTCGCGCGCGAAGTGAGCTCCGGCAAGCTCAATCGCACCATCCGCGCCCTTCAGCTTGAAACCGAAATCCGCACCGATCCGGAGCGCCGCGCCGATCGCTTCGTCGAGCGCTGGCAGAAGCTCGACCGGCAGCACCAGCGTCTGTACGCGCAAGGCGACTACGCGGGCTACAAAGCCACCCGCGTCCAGATGGGCGACATGGCGCGGAGCCTGGAGCGCGATCCGCAGCTCGAATCCCTGCTCGCCACGCGCAAGAAGGAACTCGGCATCAGCTTTGAAACCGGCCGCAGTCTGGGCCGCGAACTCGCCCATAGCCACGGCATCGACTTCGACCGGAGCCGGGGCCTGGGTCTCTGACCTGTCCGATGTGCCGCCGCCGCTTCGCCGCGCTGCACCGGCGCCGTTCATCCTCTTGCTGGTCGGCGCCCCATGCCTTGGCTTGCGCAGGCGCCCTCAGGCGCATCCAGCAGGAGGCAGCACCGCCATGCAGACACCAGAGCGTATCATCCGCCTGAAGACCGTGCTCGCTCGCACCGGCCTGTCCCGCTCCACCATCTATCGCAAGGTCGCCGAGGGGACCTTCCCCGCCCAGCTCAAGATCAGCACCAACGGCGCCGGCTGGCGGGAATCCGACATCAACCGATGGGTCGCCGATCCCCCGAGATGGCGGGCACGGGAGAGGTGCGAGGTCGATAGCTTCTAACGCACCCGGGGCAGAGATCTGCTTCGGCTCAGACTTCCGTCATTGTCCGTAACTGCCGGAATTGCCCTTTCAGCTAGAGGCCGCGGTGGATGGCCTGCGCAACCGCAAAGATCAGCCTTTCGTCCGGGAAAACACCCTGATCGTGCAGAGCATGCAGCTTTGCCTCAAAATCTGCATAGCTTGGCGTCGCGCCGGGTTCGTTGGCCAGCGTCTGAAGCTCACGGCAGACCGCCTGGATACGCTCAATCTTGGCCGAATTCTCATCGTGACTGGGCGATCCCGGTCCATCCCGAGCTGCCTTGTCGGCGTGCGCTAAAACCCAGCGTGCCACTGCCTCCAGGGCGTCTGCTGAGCTGGCAATGAGGTTGTAGCTGGTGCTCCGGCCGCCAGCGAGATCGCGGACCAGAATGCCCTTGCCGGACAGGTCCTCGATGTCTCGAGCGGCAGTGTCCTGTGAGCACTTGGCGAGGGCGGCGTATTTGGACGACGTCAGCTTGCCTTCGAAGCCGTCGAGCAGGCGGTTGACCACGAGGCGCTGGCGCGCGTGCAGCTCCGTTCCGGAATGGGCCTCCCAGAATCGGGCCTTGCGCAGAACCGTGGCGAGGACCGCCTCCGCCCCATGGAAGGCCCGGTCCAAACACTCCAGGAACCAGGCCAACCACGCCGTGATGTCGAGGTCGCCCTTCTGGGTCTGCTCCAGGGTGTCATAGTAGGTCTTCCGTTCGACCCGGATCTGTGCGGACATGCTGTAGAACCGTTGCGGTGACCGCTCCGAACGGGCCAGCGCCATGTCGGCGATGGCCCGCGCGATGCGCCCATTGCCATCCTCAAACGGGTGGAGCGTGACGAACCACAGATGGGCCACGGCCGCGAAGAGGACAGGATCGATGCTACTGGGCGCGTCGAACCACGCGAGGAAGACCTGCATTTCGGCCGGGAGTCGCTCCGCGCTCGGTGCTTCGAAATGGACATGCTCACGCCCGATGGGTCCCGAAACGACCTGCATCGGTCCGGCTTCCCCGGTACGCCATGCGCCAACAGCAATTTTGGCCATGCCGCTGCGACCGGTGGGAAACAGCGCGGCATGCCAGCCGTAAAGCCTCTCCTCAGTGAGAGGGGCGCGGTAGTTCTGGGTTGCGTCCAGCATCATTTCGACGACGCCTTCGACATGGCGATCCACCGGGGCGAGTGCCCCGATGTCCATGCCGAGGCGCCTCGCGATTGAGGAACGGACCTGCTCACGGTCGAGCCGTTCGCCCTCGATATCGCTGGATTTGAGGACCTCTTCGGTCAGGGATTGCAGAACGGCTTCGCCGCGGAGCTCGAAGCCGAGCCCCTCCATGCGGCCGACCAATCGGCCCTGGTGATGACGCACCGCCGCCAGAGGCGCCGCCAACGCCATGTGATCCCAGCGAAACCGAGGCCAGTCTGTCAGTTCATGGATATAGGGCAGCATTCTCCGCACTCCACGCCGAGAATGTGATGTTCAATCTCCGCAAACACAAGAGCATTGTCCGCAAATATGCGGAGAATGCTGAGCGCAATCTCCGCATCCAGAACATGAGTCCGGCAGGTCGTCGCCGATCGCGGCCACGCGATTGCGCAAATATGAGTCGTCACAGGAATTATGACCAAATGGGCTGGTCACAGCTGCGCGGGATGTGCCGCGAGCATTTGCCCCAGCATATCAGACGATCCCGCTCAGGCCCTTTGCCTTCACGAGATTGAGCAGCTTGAGCGACGGACCGTCCGGGCGCTTCTCGCCACTCTCCCATCTGCTGACGGCTTCCTTCCGAACATTCAGGTATTGCGCAAAGACGGATTGGGAGACTTGCTCTCGTTCGCGCAGGGCCCTGATCTCTTCGGGAGCCAGAGGCTGGACCGGGGTAAGGCATAAAATAACGAGCTCGCGCATGGCTGCCTCGTCCACGAGGCCAGTCTCGTGGAGGCCGATAGCCGTCCTGTGGACCGAGCTTAGGATGCCGCTCTCAACCTTCTTTGTCGCTGCCATCACTGGTTACCTCGGTCCCCAGCCCAAGGGCCAATAGAGCCTGCTTCCACTCTATCGTGTCACGATTCTGCCTGCGGCGCTCCCTGGTTCGTCACCCGAAATTCCTGTGACTGAGGTGCGCCGCGCCGCGTGGCGGGCGAAGCAATCGTCTTGCCGTCCAGGATTTGAGCCATCTCATCCGCGACGCGATCGGCGGCGAGCCTCAGCGCTTCGTCGATATGGATGTAGCGCTGGGTAACGCCGCGTGCCGCGTGGCCCAGAAGCGCCGCGATGGTCAATTCGGAGAATCCGAGATCGCCAGCGACGCTCGCAAAGGTATGGCGCAAGGTATGTGGGGTGACATCCTCCAGCCGCGCCATCGCACACACACGGTCGAGCACGCGAACCACGCCGACAAAATGCCCTTCACCCCAGTCGGTCGGGAAGAAGAAGCGCGACCCTGTCTGCGGTTGTGCCAGCAGCAGGTCCACGGCGGCGCGGCCGATGACCCGCGTCTGCGCACCACTCTTCGTATCGGGAAAGCGGATTGAGCCCTCCTCTTCATTGAGCCAGGCCCGCTCCAGGGCGAGACCCTCCATGCGGCGCAGACCCGTCATCAGGAAAAAGCGGATCGCGGCGAGGCCGGTCGGGTGCTCCCCTTGCGGCTCCGCGGCCCGCATCGCCTTGCCCAGTTTCTCTATCTCGGCACGACTCAACCGGCGATCACGCGGCGTGCTCGCGAGGCGCCGAACGCCGCGCGCCGGGTTGCTCTCAATCTTCCCGAGACGCACCGCGTGCTCGAGGATGGCGTGCAGTGTCGACATGGTGCGGGCGGCGACCCCTTCGCCCCCTGTCGCGGCGCCACCGCGACTACCGACGCGGGGCTTGGAGGTCTTGCCGGCAGCGATATCAGCCTGGGCACCCTCGATATCGCCGAGCTTGAGCGCGCTGACTGCGCGCTTTCCCAAAAGCGGCCTGATATGCACGTCGATCCGGCTACGGTCCATGGCGAGAGTGGAAGCCTTGATGGGTCGCCGCCGCCGACCGAGTATGCGCCCAGCTTCAGCCTCAGTCAGGTACCAGTCACATACTTCCGCAATGGTAACGGCGTCGCCGGTGGCCGCCTGCTTTTCCTCGAGCGGGTCAACACCCCTGGCGATCCTGCCGAGGACGGCCTTCGCCTCGCGCCGTGCCTCCTCCACGGTCATGACGCCGTAGCGGCCGATCATGATGCGGCGGCTGCGGCCCTGAGCATTGCGATACTGGACGACGAAGGTCTTCAGCCCCGAGGCGACGACCTTGACGCCGAAGCCCCTGAGCTCCTGATCCCACTCGATCGAATACGAACCCTGGACCCCAACCTTCGAAGGTTTCAGAGCATCGACTGCCTGCTTCGTGAGTTTTTTCATGAAATATCCGAGTGTTAGGCGGATTTTGCTTACTCTAGCACGAAGCACTCACGAAAGTAAGCAAAAAGTCACCCTTTTAGGGCGTATGTTGGCGCGCTCTAGAGAGTCTGCGGCATCGATGTTTTGACTAATATCTCAATATATATAGTAAGTTAGTAAATTCTGGCGTAGAACGTCGCAGTACCGAGTAAGGCCGTGGGGCGCCTTGCCAAGGTTGGGGTCGTGGGTTCGAATCCCATCGCCCGCTCCAATTTCCTTCAAATGAACTGCCGGGCTAGATCGCGCCCCTGGGGACACCTCCCTGAGGCGGGCCATTTGGGCGATGCGTCACGCACGGGTGACGACCGTCGGGCTTATCCCTGACTTCCCCTCAGCGTGCCTGTCCTGATCGTGGTCCGCAGCCTGATGGCGCCGGCGCCCGGCGCCTCTCCGGGCAGGCCCGGAATCCGCCCGAGGCCGTCCCGGATCCGAGATCGTCAGCCCCGTCGGCAGAACACGGCAATGCGGGTCGAGGCGGTCGAGCTTGCTCGGCGCGGACCCGACCCGAGGCGCGGATTTGCCGGGATCCACCCTCACAACGGGCCGAGAAACAAGCCTCCTCCCGTCAATGGTCATGGTTCGCCCCGTCGACCGGCTTGGCCTGCCGGCATTGAACGGGATCGCGGCACCTCCAAAGTGCCGCCGCCTCCCGCACACGGACGCGCGCGGATGTTCCCGACCGTCGCCGCCGCCCCCCCTTGCCTCCGACCGACCCGTGCCTCCGAGGCATCTCCCGCGATGCCGGCGATCCGGGCCGACGTCGGTCCGGTTCGTCGACGCGAATGTCGAATGCCATATGGCGACATTAAATTGTTGACACTTTACAGTTCAGCGATACGCTCCCCCACATGTCGTCCTCATCCGCCGCCCACGACGTCACCTTCCTGCGCCTCAACTCGCTGCCCATGCTGCTGGAGCGCGAGATCGAGAGCATGATCCTCGACGGCCGGCTCTCCATTGGCGGGCGGATCAACGAGAACCAGCTCGCCGCCACCTTCGGCGTCAGCCGCGGGCCGGTGCGCGAGGCGCTGCGCTCGCTGGAGGCGCTCGGGCTGGTCGAGTTGCTGCCCAATCGCGGCGTCTTCATCCGCAGCCTCGAAATCGGGCAGGTGGTGGAGATGTATGGCGTGCGCGCCGCGCTCTTCGGCTATGCGGCCCAGCTCCTCGCCGGGCGTGCCGACGCGGCGACGATCGCGCGGCTGCGCGACATGCTGGAGCAGATGACGGCGGCGGCGCAGGCGCACGATTTCGACCGCTACTACCCGCTGAATTTCGCCTTCCACGACTTCATCGTCGCGAGCACCGGCAACGGCGTTCTGGCGGGGCAGTATCGCGGCCTGGTCAAGCAGCTTCGGCTCTACCGGGCCGGCAATCTGATGACCGGCAACACGCTGGAACTCTCCAACGAGGAGCATGCACGCATCGTCGAGGCGATCGCCCGCGGCGACGCCCCGGCCGCCTATGAGGCGAGTTTCGACCATGTCGAGCGCGGCAAGGACCGCCTGCTGGCGCGCTCCGCCACCGCGCGGGCCGAGGAGCGCCGCGCCTGATCTCCGATTGCGCGCCTCTCCCGCGCCAACGGGAGACGACGCACCGCCGAGACGCCATCGACGGCGACGTCGAGACGCGAATCAAGACGAGACCGTCATTGGGAGACCGCCCGACAGAGGTGGCCCCGCATTGGGAGGAAGTCCATGCGAAAGACCCTGACCGGCCTGTTGACGGCGGTGCTGACCGCCGGCCTCGGCACTCTTGCCCTCCACGCCGAACCGCTCGCCTACCCGCACAAGGTCGTCACGCTCGTCACCCATTCCAGCCCGGGCGGCGGCAGCGACGTGTTCCTGCGCGAACTCACGAAGTATCTCGGCAAATATATCGGCGCGACCTTCGTGGTCGAGAACGTGCAGGGCGGCAGCGGCGCCAAGGCCGTCGCCCGCGTCGCGGCGGCCCCCGCCGATGGCAGCGTGTTCTACGCCACCACGCCGACCTACATCTACACCTCGCTGCTCTCCAAGCCCTCGGCCACCTACAAGGACCTCGAGCCGGTAGCGAACCTGTTCGCCGACAGCGAGGTGATCTATACGCGCGCCGACGGCCCCTACCAGACGCTGGCCGACGTCATCGACAAGGCGAAGAAGGACCGCGGCCGCTGGGGCGCCGCCAATCCGGCCTCGCTGGAGCGCCAGGCCGCCGAGCAGCTCAAGCGCGCCGCCGGCGTCAACGCCGCCATCGTCACCCATGAGGGCGGCGGCGACATGATGCTCAACGTGCTGAACGGCACGCTCGACATCGGCATCGGCGAGGTCCAGGAGCTGCGCTCGCAGATCGACGCCGGCAAGGTGCGCCTGCTCGCCACCTTCAACCCGCAGCGCATCCCCGAGAAGCCGGACGTGCCGACGGTCAAGGAAAGCGGCTACGACGTCACCCTGGTGAAGTTCCGCGGCCTCGCCGGGCCGAAGGGCCTGCCGGACAATGTCACCGCCATCTGGGACGAGGCGATCAGGAACGTGCTCGCCGATCCCGACTACAAGAAGCGCTACACCGAGGAGATCCTGGTGGCGAACTTCATTCCGCACCAGGAATACCAGGCCTTCATCACCAACTTCGCCAACGCCACCGAGGCGTTCCTGAAGGAAACCGGCGCGGTCAAGTAGCGATCCCGCCGCCCGGCGCGGCGCCGGCCCCATGCCGCCGGCGCCCGCTTGCCCGCCGCCCTCTCCGCCCCCCGAGGAGCGCATCATGAACCGGGATTTCCTCAGCGGCGGCGTCCTGCTCGCCATCGCCGCCGCCTATTATCTCGCCTCCGGCACCATCGCGGAGAGCACGCTGTCCGACGAGGTCGGCGCGACCGGCCTGCCGCACCTGCTGGCCGCGCTCCTCGCCTTCATCGGCGTTGCCCTGATGGCGCGCGCCGCGCTCGCCCACCGTGCCGCCCGCCGCGCCGCCGGACCGGTCCGCGACCCGGCCGAGGACGAAGAGGACGGCGCCTCGCTGCCCCGCGCCGTGGGGCTGCTGCTGCTCGGCGCCGCCTATGTCGTGCTGCTGCCGCTCCTCGGCTACGTCATCGCCGTCGCCCTGCTGATCGCCGGCGTGGCGCTCTATGAGGGCGCCGCCCGCAACTGGATCATCCCCGCCGCCGCGCTTGGCGGAGCGGCTCTCTACTGGACGATCTTCGTCAAGCTGCTCGGCGTGCATCAGCCGACGGGCACGCTCCTGCAGGGACTGTTCTCGTGACGACCTTCTGGGACATCGTACATCTGCTCACCGGCACGCCGCTCGTCCTCGTCGCCATATTGGGGCTGACCTGGGGCATTCTCGGCGGCGCGCTGCCGGGCATCTCGGCGTCCATCACCATGGCGCTGGTGCTGCCCTTCACCTACACCATGGACCCGGCCATGGCGATCGCGCTGCTCGCCTGCGTCTATATCGGCGCGGAATATGGCGGCTCGATCCCGGCCATCCTGATCCGCACGCCCGGCACCAACTCCTCCGCGGCGACGGTGATCGACGGCTACGAGCTCAACCGCCAGGGGCGGGCCGGCGAGGCGCTCGGCATCTCGCTGATGTCCGGCGTCGTCGGCAGCCTGTTCGGCCTCATGATGCTGGTGCTGCTGACCGAGCCGCTGTCGTGGCTGGCGCTCGCCTTCAAGCCGACCTCCTATTTCGCCCTCGGCGTGCTCGGCCTCAGCGTCATCGCCTCGATGAGCGGCGGCTCGCTGCTCAAGGGCCTCGCCTCGGCGGTGATCGGGCTGATGATCGCGACCGTCGGCACCGATCCGATCTCCGGCGTCACCCGCTTCACCTTCGACGTGGCGGACCTCTTGAGCGGCATCGAGCCGGTGGTGGTGATGGTCGGCCTGTTCGCGCTGACCGAGCTGATGAGCCAGTCCGGTTCCACCGCCGCCACCCAGCTCGGCGGCTCGATCCGCGTCCGCCTGCCGGGCTGGGAACTGATGCGCAAGCTCCGGCGCTCGCAGGCCATCGGCTGCATCCTCGGCCTGTTCGAGGGGCTGACCCCGGGCGGCGGCGGCTCCATCGCCGCCTTCATGTCCTACAATGAGGCCCGCCGCTGGTCGAAGACGCCCGAGCGCTTCGGCAAGGGTTCGGAAGAAGGCATCGCCGCGCCGGAGGCCGCCAACAACACGGTGGCCTCCACCGCGCTGATCCCGCTGCTCAGCTTCGGCATTCCCAGTTCCAATTCCACCGCCGTGCTGCTCGGCGGCCTGCTGATGCACGGCCTGCTGCCCGGCCCGCGCCTGTTCGAACAGAACCCGCAGGTGATCGACAGCCTCTATGTCGGGTCGCTCATCGCCATCATCGCCCAGATCGGCGTCGGCGTGATCATCCTTCCGGCCTGCGTGTGGCTGGTGAACCGGCCGCGCCCCTACCGCTCCGGCTTCATCTTCGCGCTCATCCTCTCGGGCCTGTTCACCCTCAACAACAGCCCGTTCGACCTCGGCCTGGCGCTCGCGCTCGGCCTCGTCGGCTATTTCATGCGGATGGCGCGCTTCCCGGTGCTGCCGATGATCCTCGGCGTCGTGCTCGGCCACATGGTCGAATCGAGCTACCGACGGTCGCTCGTGCTCTCCGGCGGCGAGTTCCGCATCTTCCTCGAGGACCCGATCGCCGTCGTTCTTCTCGGGGCCGCGCTGTTCTTCGTCGTGTTCTCCCTGACGCGCGAATATCGCGACGCGCGCAAGGCCAAGCTGCAGGAAGCCCATCAGTGAACAAGCACAGCTCGATCTCCCAGGGCACCGTCGCGAGCCACCTTGCCGCCTTCGCCGAAAGCGCCGCGCCGCCCCCGGCGGTCGATGCGGTGAGCCGGCGCCTGCTGCTCGACATTGCCGGCCTCGCCTTCGCCGCGCGTGGCGAGACCTATGTGCGGGCGGCGCTGGCCAGCGCCGCCGGGCCGGGCACCTGCACCGCCATCGGCCACCGGAAGGGGCTGAACCTTTATGACGCCGCGCTGGTCAACGGCATGGCGGCGCATGGCGAGGACTATGACGACACCTTCGAGGGCGGGCCGGTCCATGCCGGGGTCGTCGTCGTGCCGGCGGCACTCGCCATCGCCCAGCACCGCGGGCTCGACGGAACGGCGGTGATGCGCGCCATCGCCGTCGGGGCAGAACTCATGAGCCGGCTAAGTCTCGTGGCGCCGCAGGCGATCCATCGCGCCGGCTTCCACCCCACCGCGGTGATCGGCGCCATGGCCGCGGCAGCCGCGGCCGGTGCCGCCATCGGGCTCGACCGTGCGCGCCTCGCCAACGCGCTCGGCACGGCGGGCAGCCTCGCCTCCGGCATCATCGAATATCTCGCCGACGGTTCGTGGACCAAGCGTCTGCACCCGGGCGCGGCGGCGCAGGCGGGGCTGCGCGCGGCGCTGCTGGCGGAGGCTGGCTTCGTCGGGCCGGCGACGGTGTTCGAGGGTGATCACGGCTTCTTCCGCGCCTTCGCGCCCTCGCGGACGGCCGACTTCGCCCCCTTGCTGGACGGGCTCGGCGAGAGCTGGATCATGCAGACCATCGCCTTCAAGCCCTATGCCTGCGGAACCATGACGCAGCCCTTCATCGACTGCGCCATCGCCCTCGCCCGGCAGGGCGTGGCGGCCAACGACATCGTCAGCCTCGTGTGCAAGGCGGGCGAGGGCACGGTGCACCGCCTGTGGGAGCCGCTCGCCGCCAAGCAGGCGGTACCGAACGGCTACGCCGCGAAATTCTCGACGCCCTTCTGCATGGCGGTCGGCTTCCTCGACGGCGCGGCGGGGCTGCGCCAGTTCGCCGATGATCAGACGCGCCGCCCGGACGTGCGGGCCCTGGCCGCCAGGATCTCCTATGAGATCGACCCCGACGACGAATATCCGCGCAACTTCACCGGCCATCTCAGGGCCACGCTGAAGGACGGTTCGGTTCGCGAAATCCGCCAGCCGCACATGCGCGGGGGTGCGCGCGAGCCGCTCTCCGACGCCGAGCTAGTGGCCAAGTTCACCGCCAATGTACTGTTCGGCGGCGGCGACGCGGCCACCGCCGGGGCGCTTCGTGCGTCCATTGACGCCATCGCCGCCGGCGCGCGCCGCATCGAATTCGGAGTCGTGTCGTGAGCGATCGCCATTCCCGTCCCGTCGCCATCGTCACCGGCGCCTCGCGCAATATCGGCCGCGCCATCGCGCTGGCGCTGGGGGCCGGCGGCGCCTCGGTCGTGGTGGTCGCGCGCAGCGACAGGGCCGGCGCCGAGGCGGTGGTGCGCGAGCTCGAGCGGCAGGGCGGCGACGCCGCTATGGTGCTTGCCGACGTGGCGCGCGAATCCTCCGCCGACATCATTGTCGAGACCGCCCTCGCCCGCTTCGGCCGGCTGGACGTCCTCGTCAACAACGCCGCCCTGCGGCGCGAGAAGCCGCTGGAGGCGATGAGCTTCGCCGAATGGCGCGAGATCCTCGGCATCTGCCTCGACGGCGCCTTTCTTCTGGCGCGCGCCGCCATCCCGCACCTGGCCGCCTCGCCCGCCGGCAGCATCGTCAATATCGGCGGCCTGACCGCCTATACCGGCGCGCCCAACCGCGCCCATGTGGTCGCGGCCAAGGCCGGGCTGGACGGGCTGACCAAGGCGCTGGCGGTGGAGCTGGCACCGCGCGGCATCACGGTGAATCTCGTCTCGCCCGGCCGCATCGCCACCGACCGCAGCCACGCCGCGTCGGAGAAGAACCCCGCCCACCACGCGCGCAACCAGACGCTGCTCGGCCGCGAAGGCACCGCCGAGGACGTCGCCGCCATGGTGGCCTATCTCGCCAGCCCTGCCGCGCGCTTCCTCACCGGGCAGACATTCCACGTCAATGGCGGCGCCTTCCTGCCCTAGGCGGGAAGGCAACCGGAAACACCGCCGAAGCACCGTCCCCGGACCACGCGCCATGCCCGATCCACGACGCACGCCCCGCAGCCGTCCCGCCGAAAGCCGCCGCCATGTTCGGTGACGTCACGCTGGCGCAATATGGGCTGGTGGCGGCCGTCGCCTTCATCGCCGGCGTGGCCGGCGGCGTGACCGGCTACGGGCCCGGCCTGCTGATGCCGCCGATCCTGCTGCCGATCGTCGGCGCCGAGGCCGTTGTGCCGGTGATCGCCGTGTCCGCCATGCTGTCCAACACCAGCCGGCTGGTCGCCTTCTGGCGAGAATTCGACGCCCGGCGGGCCATGCTGATCATCGCCGTTGCGCTGCCGACCTCGGCGCTCGGCGCCTATGGCTACACGCGCCTCTCCGGCGGCGGAGTGTCGGTGGTGATCGGCACCGTGCTGCTGCTCGCCATCCCCGTCCGGCATCTGCTGCTCAGCCTGCGCGGGCACCTGTCGCCGCCCGGCATACTGGCGGCGGGCGCCGGCTTCGGGCTGCTGATGGGCGGCACGGCGGGAACCGGCGTTGTCCTGCTGTCCATCCTGCTGGCGGCGGGGCTGAACGGCGCGGCGGTGATCGCCACCGATGCCGGCATTTCGCTGGTGCTCGGCGTCGTCAAGGTCGGCGTGTTCCAGGCGGCGGGGTCGCTGCCGCTTTCCTCGTGGATCATGGCGCTGCTGATCGGCGTCTCGGCGACCCCCGGCGTCTTTCTGGCAAAGCGGCTGGTCGGCAGCCTGTCCGACAGCGCCCATATCCGCATCCTCGACGGCATCGTCGTCATCGGCGGGCTGGTCATCATCGTGCAGGGGCTGCGCGCGCTGCTCGGCTGACGCGCCGCCGCCTTTGGCCACTGTCGGCCTCCTGCTCGCCCGGCCGGCGGATCAGGCTGGGCCGCTGCCGCCCCCGCCCGGCCGATCCGGCGGTGCGAGCGCAAGCATCGCCGTCACCGCCTCCGGCGCCGGGCCGGGCGCCGCCCCGCGCCTGGGCATGCCTTCCACGAAGGGCACGAGCTGGAGCCGGGCGATCTCCAGCACGCGGCGCAGCTCGCCGACGGGGCGCGGATGCTCGTCGACCCTGAGGTCGAGCGCGGGATAATCTTCCGCTCCCTGAAGGCGCAGGCTCGCCGATTGCCGGCCGCGCCTGTCGCCGCCGGCCGCGTCGCCCGCTTCCATCGCCCGCATCAGCCGCTCGTCGAGCGGCGCGCCTTCGCTGGCGCGGAAGGCGCTCGCCATGGCGGCGATCACCTCCGCCCCGGTCAGCATGTTGCCCTGGACAGTGAAGCCCGCGCCGACCTCCTGCCCGCACCAGGGCGTGCACTCCGCGCCGGTGAAGGCGGCAGCTTCGCCCGAGGCGTCCACCAGCCCGATCTGGCGCAGCTCCCGTGCACTGTCGTCCGCAAGCACGCTGTCGAGCGCGGCGCGGGCGGACATCCCCCCGGCGATCAGTTCGAGCGCGCCGAGGGCGAGATAGGGGTTGACCCAGGACTGGGTGGAGACCGCGCCGGTATCCGCCCGCGTGAACGGGCACATCGAGCCGACCGCCGGCACAGCCGTGGCGACGGCGACGCCAAGACGGCCGGTGGTGGGGCAGCGGGCGACGATGGAAAAGGTCACGGCGGGCTCCCGCTCACACGCTCAGATGTTTCAGCACCCGCGCGCGGGCGTCCGGCTCGCTGCTCGCGCCGCTCTCGGCGATCTCGCCGCGGTCCAGCACCGCCCAGCGGTCGGCCACCGCCAGCGCGAAGGGCAGATGCTGCTCGACCAGCAGCATGGTGGTGCCGTGGCGCTCGCGGGCGCTGCGGATCACCCCGGCGAGCCGGTCGATGACGGACGGCTGCAGCCCCTCGGTGATCTCGTCGATGAGGAGAAGCCTCGCCCCCGTCGCCAGCGAGCGGGCCATCAGCAGCATCTTCTGCTCGCCGCCCGACAGCGTGCCGGCGCGCTGCTTCAGCCGCTGCAGCAGGAAGGGAAAGGACGCCTCCACCTCCGCCAGCGCCGCCTCGAAATCCGGCCGCCGGACGGCTAGGCGCAGGTTTTCCTCCACGCTCATGTCCTGGAACAGCGCCTTTTCCTGCGCGACATAGCCGACGCCGAGGCGGGCGACCCGGTGCGGCGAGAGGCGCGTCGCCTCGCTGCCGCCGATGGCCACCGTGCCGGTCATCTTCGGCAGGAAGCCCATCACGGCTTTCAGCAGCGTCGACTTGCCCATGCCGTTCTTGCCGAGCACGGCGAGGATCTCGCCCGGCGCGATGGCGAGGCTGACCTCGCGCAGCACGACGGCGCCGGCATAGCCGCTGGAGAGAGCTTCGACAGAGAGGGCGTTCATGCCGGCATCTCCTTCGTGGGGGACGGTGCCGTCTCATGCGCGATGCCGGCATGGCCGGAGCCGGCATAGACCTGCTTGACCAGTTCGGAGGCCACCACTTCCTCGACCGAACCGTCGAGCACGATGCGGCCCTGATGCAGCACGATGACGCGCGAGGAAATCTCGCGCACGAAGTCGAGATCGTGCTCCACCAGCAGCACGCACAGGCCCTGCTTCTTCGTCAGGTCGACCAGGATCGCGCCGATCTGCATGCGCTCGGTCTTGGTGAGGCCGGCGGTCGGCTCGTCGAGCAGCAGCACGCGCGGTTCCAGCGCCAGCACCATGGAGAGCTCCAGCGCCTGCTTCATGCCGTGCGAGAGCAGGTGCGCCGGCGTCGAAAGCTGCCTGTCCAGACCCGTGGTGGTGATGACGTGCATCGCCGCCTCCGGCAGCGGCAGTTCCTGCGCGCGGCGCCACAGCGAGGGGCGGGCGTGACGCACCCGGGCGATCTGCAGGCACTGCGCCACGGTCAGCGTCTCGAACACATTGGCCATCTGGAACTTGCGGCCGACGCCGAGCGCCACGCAGGCCTCCGGCGGCTTGCGGCCGATGTCGTAGCCATTGACCATGATCGAGCCGGCGGAACGCTCGGCGCCGTCGGCGATGCAGCGCATCAGCGTGGTCTTGCCGGCGCCATTGGGACCGACGAGGCTGACCAGTTCGCCGGCCCGGGCCTCGAAGTCGATCGCCTCCAGCACGGTCAGGCTGCCGAAACGCTTGACCACGCCGGAAACCGCCAGCGCCGGCCCGTCGCCCGGCTCCACACCCTGCGACTCGGCCGGATCGAGCGTCGAGAGCGTCACGCAGGCTGCCGGGGTCGCGGCGCGCGGGCGGATAAGGCCGAGCAGCTTGCGCGGCAGGTCGAACAGCACCGGCAGCAGGCCGCGCGGGAAGGCGACGATCACCAGCACGAACAGCACGCCGATGATGAGCTGCCAGACGAAGGGATAGTCGCCGGCGAGCTGGGCGCTCTCATAGTCCACGATCAGCGCGCCGAACACCGGCCCGAGCAGCGTGCCGCGCCCGCCCAGCGCGGTCCAGATGACGAGTTCGGTGCCGAACACGAAGCCGGCGAGCTCGGGTGCCACCACCATGGCATAGCCGGCATAGATGTAGCCGGCGACGGCGCCGATGACGGCGCAGACGAGATAGACGAGGATCTTCAGCCGTGAGGTGTCGAGACCGAGATATTTGCAGCGCTGCTCGTTCTCGCGCACCGCGACCAGCAGCCTTCCGGCATCGCTCTTGACGAAGATGTAGGCGAGCGTCGTCACCCCGACGAGAAAGCTGCCGGACAGCCAGAACCAGGCTTCCATCGACAGGTCGAAGCTCATGAAGCCGGAGAGCCCGCTCGACGAGCCGGTGAAGGTGCCGCCGGAATAGAGCAGCTGCGTCGCCACGATCGGCAGCACCAGCGTGATCACCGAGGCATAGAGCGCCGAGGCGCCGTGCCAGAAGGCGAGCCAGCCGACGATGGCGGCCACGATCAGGGCGCCGCCGACCCCCAGCCCCAGCGCCAGGAAGGCGTTGGAGGTCGAGAAATCCATGTGGGTGAAGACCAGCCCCGCGGCATAGGCGCCGCAGGCGAAGAACACCGACTGGCCGAAGGTGAGGATGCCCAGAAACCCCCAGAGCAGGTCCACCGTCAGCGCCACCGCCGCATAGAGCAGCGAGCGGGTGAGCACGTTCACCGAATAGGTGTCGAGCACAGTGGGCCCGGCGAAGACCGCCGCGAGCGCGAGGAGCGCCACGGCGAGGATGAGGGAAAGGCGGCGCGCTTCAGTCACGGGCGAACCCCTGAGGCCGGATGCGCAGGATGACGGCGGCGAGCACGGCGATGGTGAGCCCTCCCAGAACCGGGCTGAAATGGGTGGCGACCAGCACCTGCGCCCCGCCGAGCACCAGGCAGGCGAACAGCAGGCTGACCAGCGAGGCGCCGGAAACCAGCACCAGCATGAAGGCGTTCACCAGCCACGGCACGCCCATGCCGGGATCGACGCTGGACAGCGGCGTGATGAGCGCGCCCGCCACGCCGGCCAGCGCCGAGCCGAGGGTGAAGGTGAGGAAGCGCACCAGCCCGCTATTGATGCCGAGCCCGCGGGCGAGGTCCTCGTTCATGATCACCGCGCGCGTCTCCAGCCCCAGCCGGGTGCCCTGCAGCAGGGCGGTGAGGGCGATGCCGAGCGCGGCGGCGATGCCGACAAGGGCGAGGCGATAGGCGGAATAGCTCTCGCCGAGCAGGTCGATCGTGCCGCTCAGCGGCGACTGGGTGAACTGCACGCCGCGGCCGAAAGCGATGGTGATGAGCTGGCCGATGATGATCGACAGGCCCCAGGTGGCGAGGATGGCGTCGAGCGGGCGGGAATAGAGCGGGCGCACCACGAAGCGCTCGATGGCCATGCCGGCGATGCCGCCGAACAGCGCCGCGGCGGGGATGGCGAGCCAGGGATTGAGCCCGGCCTGGGTGGTGACGAGCGCGGCATAGCCGCCGAGCGTCATCAGCCCCCCATGGGCGAAGTTGATGATCTTCATGACGCCGAACACGAGCAGCAGCCCGGTCGCCACCGCATAGAGGATGGCGGCGGTCGTCACGATGTCCAGCGTCTGGGCGATCATGCGAAGGTCCTTGGGTTGGAGGCACGGCGGGCCGGAAAGGGCCGGGTCGGAACCACGTCATCCCGAGGCGGGCGCGCAGCGCGCCTCGAAGGATGCCGGAAGAGGGCCGGTCTTCGGCGTGAACATCCATCGAGGCCCGGCTTTGCCGGGCGCCTCGGGATGACGTCGCAAGGCGGGTCGCAAGGATCGCGCCATCAGTGCCGCGAGGCCCCCTCTCCCCGACGGGGAGAGGGGTGGGGTGAGGGGCAGCGGCGGGCGGGGCACGGATAAAGCCCTCCCCCTCACCTGGCGCTTCGCGCCGACCCCTCCCCGTCGGGGAGAGGTCGTTGCGGGGTCTCCCGCTCTCACTTCAGCTTGGGGCACTGCTCGCCCGGATCGACGTCCTTGAAGGTCGACATGATGCCTACCGAGCCGTCGGCCTTCACCTGGCCGAGATACATGGTGAGGGGCGCGTGGCGCTGCTTGTTCATCACGATGGTGCCGCGCGGGCCTTCCACCGCGACTTCCGCCAGCGCCGGGATCACCTTGGCGGCATCCGTCGTGCCGGCCTTCTCCACCGCCGCCTTGTAGGCGTAGACCGCCTCGTATTCCGGAACCGAGAGGTCGTTCGGGGTCTTCAGATCGGCGCCGAACTTCTTCGCCATGGCGGCGAGGAAGGCCTTGTTGGCCGGGGTGTCGATGTTGGTGAAGTAGGAACCGGCGATATAGATGCCCTCGGCATCCGGGCCCATGCTCTTGGCGGTGCCCTCGTCGACGGCGAGATTGCCGTAGAGCGACTTGATGCCCGCCGCGCGCAGCTGCTTGGTCAGCGTCACGTTCGGCGCGCCGCCGGCGGTGGAGGTGATGATGGCGTCCGGGTTGGCGGCCTTCACCTTGGAGAGGATGGCGGTCCAGTCGGTGGCGTCCATCGGGGCGTATTCGTCGCCGACGATCTTGCCGCCGGTCTTCTCGATGTAGTCCTTGGTGAAGGCCAGCATGCCGCGGCCGAAGGCGTAGTCCGAGCCGATCAGGAAGTAGGTCTTGGCGCCTTCCTTGTTGAAGAAGTCGACGATGGGGGCGACCTGCTGGTCCGGCACCCAGGCGTTCACATACATGTACGGGCTGCAGGAGCGGCCCTCGTAGAACGAGGTGTAGATGTAAGGCACCTTGCCGCGGTTGACGATCGGCAGGCCGGCATTGCGCGCCGCCGAGGTCTCCATGGAGATCAGCACGTCGACCTTCTTCTGGAAGATCAGCGAATCGAAGGCCTTCTGCGCGCCGGCGGCGCCCGAGGCGTCGTCGGCGACCTCGAGCACGACCTTCTTGCCGAGGATGCCGCCCTTGGCGTTGATCTCCTCGACCGCCAGCTCGGCCGACTGCACCACCGAGGGCGCGACGACCGAGTTGGCGCCGGACAGGCCGACGGGAATGCCGATGGTGATGGTGTCGGCCGCATGGGCCGGGCCGGCGAGAAGGCCGGCGGCAAACACGCCGGCCATCAGCAGGGAGGTGCGGGACATAGGCTTTCTCCGGAAGGTTATGGGTTGTTTTTCAGCGGTGGAGGGCGGAGCGGGGCGGGCTCAGTACCAGCCCCGGGAAATGTCGGAGCCGAGCATCTCGGCGTAGACGTCGGTGCGCCGGTCGCGGAGCACCTGGTTGAACGCGTTCCAGTTGCGGGCACGGCGCGCGGCGCCGAGATCCACCTCGGCGCTCACGATTTCCTCGCCGGTGCGGCTCGCCGGGCCGGCGGCGGGCCAGCCGGTGTAGCTGACGATCAGGCTCTGGCCCTCGAAGGGCTGGCCGCGCTCGGTGCCGATGCGGTCGGCGCAGGCGATGTACAGCGAGTTGGAATGGGCGGCGGCCATGGCGAGGATGTTGGCCATCGCCTCGCGGCCCTCGGCCTGGCCGGGGATCGGCACCCAGTTGGTCGGCACGCAGACGATGTCCGCGCCCTGCAGCGCCTGCAGCCGGTAGGTCTCGGGGAACCAGCCGTCGTAGCAGATGGCGACGCCGATGCGGCCGATGGCGGTGTGGAACACCGGGAAGCCGTTATTGCCGGGCTCGAAGAACAGGTTCTCGTTGCCCCACAGATGCATCTTCCGGTAGGTGCCGACATGGCCCTCGGGGCCGATCACCACCGCGCTGTTGTAGAGCGACACGCCTTCCCGCTCGGTGATGCCGGCGACGATGTACAGGCCGCGCTCGGCGGCGATCTTCGCCCAGGCCACGCAGGTCGGCCCGTCGGGAATGGTCTCGGCCAGCGCGAAGGCCTCCGCGCGGGTCTCGAAGACATAGCCGGTATTGGCGAGTTCCGGCAGGACGAGCAGGGTCGCTCCCGCGTCGGCGGCCTTGCCGATGAGGTCGAGCGAATGCGCGACATTGGCGCTGGTGTCGCCGAAGCGCGGCTCCATCTGGATACAGGCCACGCGGACAAGGCTCGAACTCGGCATATGGGCACACCTCTGCGATCGCCGCGGGGCACCGCGGCGTGAAAACAAAAAGCCCCCGGCAGTGCCTTCCGGCACCATCGAGGGCTGCATAGCCTGGATGTAGAGCGGCAACGCTGCCGCCACGCTCACGAAGCGCTGGGCAGCATGGAAGCGCAGCCCGTCACCCGAGTCAAGCGGAAATGCCGAGGATAGAGGCAGGACGCCTGCTGCCTATGAGATAGGCAGGCGGCCTTACTTTTCCGGCTCGCCGTCGCGGTCCAGCTCGGCCAGCATCGCATGGGCGTTGATGATGGAACCGGCGATGGTGCCGATCGGCACGCGCTTGGCGGTCGCCTGCTTGCGGATGAACTGGTACGCCTCGTCCTCGGAGAGATTGCGCAGGCCCATCAGCAGGCGCGTCGCCTTCTCGACGTCGCGACGGGTGCGCAGCGTGTCCTCCAGCTTGGCGATCTTGGCCAGCAGGCGGCTCTCATAGCCGCGCATGGAGAGCGCCAGGACGAGGTTCGACAGCACGCCCGAGGCGCGGATCGGGCGCACCAGCACGCCATGCGCGCTGGAATCGAGCAGCGCCTTCAGGACCGTCGGGTTCTCATAGTCGACGATGGCGATATGGGCGATCTGGAGGTCGGCCATGCGCCAGGGCATCGAGATCTTGGTGTCGCGGTCGAGCAGGAAGAACACCGCGTCCAGCGGCAGCGGAAGCTGCGGCGGCGGCGGCCAGACCACCTGCACCTGGCAGCCGATGCGCTGCAGCTGGCGCACCAGATCGTCGCCGTCCTGGTCGCGCGGATGCACCACCGCGACGCGGGTGTTGCGCAGGTTGTGGATGAGCTGCGAGGCGCTCATGCGGGCGGCCCGCCGGTGTGTTCCGGTGCGGCTTCCTGCCGGCGCGCCCGCTCAGGCATGGTCGTAGATGTGGTCGACGAGATAGGGGTCGGGCCTCACCGGCGCCTTGGCCTGCCACACCACGTCGAAATCGCCATGCTCGTTCACCATGCCGATGCGCGGCAGGAGATAGGTGTGGTTGTTGTCGGGGTCGACGCGGATGCGGCCCTGCGGCGCATCGAGCTCGGTGCCGAGCACCGCATCGACGAGGCGCTGGGTGTCGAGCGACTTCGCGCGGGCGAGGGCGTCGGCGAACAGGCGGATCTGGAAATAGGCCGCCTCGGCATACATCGTCACCGCCGCGTCGCGGCCGAAGCGGGCGCGGTAGGCTTCGACGAAACGGTGGTTGGCGGGCGTGTCCACGGTCGAGAAATAGGGGGCGGAGGTGATGTGGCCGACGCACAGCTCCGGGCCGATGGCGCGGATCTCGCCCTCCGCCATGGTGAGACTGGCGATGGGCATGGTGCGCGGGTCGAACCCGACCTCGCGGAAGATGCGGTAGAGCGTGTGCGCGCCCCGCCCGACGACGGTGGAGAACACCACCGAGGGCGCGCGGCGGCGGATGTCCTCCACCACGCGGCGGATCTGGTCCTCGTGCGGCTGCTCGGGAACGTAGGTTTCCGCCACCACCTCGCCGCCCTCGCGCGAGACGAGGTCGCGCATGATGCGGTTGGATTCGCGCGGATAGATGTAGTCCGAACCGACGAGATAGAAGCGCGGCCCGAAGGTGGCGAGCAGGTGGCGGGCGAGCTGGAGGCTGTTCTGGTTGGGCGCCGCGCCGGTGTAGATCACGTTCGGCGAGTATTCGAAGCCCTCATAGAGCGAGGGGTACCAGAGCAGCGCGTTGCGGCGCTCCACCGTGGCGAGGATCGCCTTGCGGCAGGAAGAGGTGCAGCAGCCGAAGATGGTGCTGATGCCGTCTTCGGTGAGCAGGCGCTCGGCGTAGCGGCGGTACAGCTCGGGGCTCGATTCCGGATCGTAGCAGACCGGCTCGATCGGCCGGCCGAGCACGCCGCCCGCGAGGTTTATCTCCTCGATGGCCAGCGCCGTGCCGCGGAAATGCTCCGTCTCCGGCTCCTGCATGTGCCCCTTGCGGGAAAACAGCACGCCGACCCGCCAGACGGCGTTCGCGACGCTCGCAGTGCCATCCTCATTGTCGAGACCCGCCACGGCTCCTGCCTGCTGCTGCGCCTTACCGGCCCGGAGATCGCGTGCCGGGAACGGCGGCCATCGCAGCGGCTGGCACACGGACCCGGCATCCGCTGCTTATTGGCGCGCGGGAGCGCAAAACGCAAGCGCCCGCGCGCTTTCCGGCCGGGCGACGCGCCGGAGCCGCTGCCGGTGCCCGGTCTGCCGCCCCCCTGCCACCGCCGCTCGGCCATTCCTCGTGGCGCAGGCCGCGTAGGGGCCCTGCATCGGCCCGGCGCTCATGAAACGTGCAGGAACTGCCCAATTGTTGGGTTTGGGCGATCCAACAATGGGTGCGCCTCCAGACAAGTCGGAAAGACGCCCTCCGCCCTAAGACTCTTCCTCAGCGTTATCGCCGCCGCCCGCAATGGCACCCGGCACCAGAGGAGAAGCTAAGTGGCACTCAATCTCGACGAACATCATGGCGGACGCCGCATGTCGCTCGCCCGCCGCTGCAAGGCGGCGGCTTTCGGCATCATGGGCCTCGCGACATTGATCGGCGGCCTGACGCTCCCGGCCCAGGCCGCGGCGCCCGCCGCCTGCGCCGCGCTTCAGGCGAAATATCCCGCGCTGAAGGGCAAGACGCTGGTGAACGCCATCAACCCGCACACGCCGGGCTACGAGACCATCGATCCCGCCGACCCCACCAAATATATCGGCTTCGACATCGATCTCGGCGAGGCCATCGGCGAATGCCTCGGCTTCACCCTCACCTACAAGGCGGTGACCTTCGCCGCGCTGCTCACCACGCTGCAGGCCGGCCAGGCCGACATCGTCATCTCCGACATCTACGCCACCAAGGACCGCGCCAAGGCGGCCGACTTCATCACCTATCTGAAGGTGTATGACGGCGTGCTGGTGGCCAAGGGCAACCCGAAGAAGATCACCGGCATCGACGCCTCGCTGTGCGGCGCGGTGGCGGCCGAGAACACCGGCTATGTCGAGGTGCCCCTCATCCAGGCGCTGGAAGCCGAATGCAAGGCCGCCGGCAAGCCGGCGCCGGAGATCCTGCTGTTCGACAACAACGCCAACTGCATCCAGGCGCTCCTGGCCGGGCGCGCCGACACCTACATCAACGACGTCAACACCGTCGACGGCGCGGTGAAGGCCTATCCCGACAAGCTCGACAAGGCGACGGCGGTGACGCTGCCCTATTCGGTCGGCATCGCCGTGCCGCGCGACAATGTCGCGTTCCGCGACGCGGTGATGGCGGCGCTCGGCGAGCTTCAGAAGGCCGGCGTGCAGGCCGAGCTGATGAAGAAGTGGAACCTGCCGGCCGACCAGCTCGAGACCCCCAAGCTGGTGCTCGCCGACTGACCCTCCCAGCCCGACGACGTCCGGCGGCCGTGGAGTCCCCCACGGCCGCCGCTCCCCTACCGTTGTTGCGAAGCAGGCCGATGGATCTTTTCCTTCACTATCTCAGCATGCCGTACCTGATCGACGGCGTCGGCTACACGCTGCTCATCACCGGCCTCGGCCTGCTCGGCGGCCTCGCCATGGGGCTGGTGCTGGCCTGGATGCAGCTCAGCCGCTTCCGCGCCCTGGCCATCGTGGCGCGGACCTACTCGATCATCTTCCGCGGCACGCCGCTGATCCTGCAGATGGTGTTCTGCTACAACGCGCTGCCGATGATCGGCATCAAGCTCACCGCCGTCGCCGCGGCGGGGCTGGCGCTGGCGCTCAACGAGGCGCCGTTCATCGCCGAGATCCTGCGCTCCAACGTTCTCGGGGTCGACCGCGGCCAGCTCAGCGCCGGCCAGGCGCTCGGCATGACGCCGGCCGCCATCATGCGCCGGATCATCGCGCCGCAGGCCATCCGCTCCATGGTGCCGGCGCTGGGCAACGAGACGGTGAGCGCGCTGAAGAACTCCTCGCTCGCCTCCGTCGTGGCGGTGCAGGAGCTCACCCTGCGCTCGACCCAGCTCGCCTCGGCGACCTTCGACTTCTTCTCCATCTTCTTCGCCTCCGGCCTCATCTATCTCATCCTCACCGGCGCCATCGCGCTCATCCAGATCATCGTCGAGATGCTGCTCGATCTCGATCGCCCGCCGCCGCGCCAGCAGCTCGCCCGCTTCTTCCGCGCGCTGCTGCCCGGCCGGGCCGAGCCGCTCACGGCATCCCCCGCCGCGCCGACGCCGCCCGACGTCGCGCAGGAGATCCTCGAGGAGATCGCCGAAGATCCCCTGCCGCCAGCCTCGGCCAGGGTGGCGGGCGCCAGCGTCGGCCGCATCGACCGCGCGGCGCGCGCCCGGCGCCTCGCCGGCAACGCCGTGGCGGTGGAGGTGACGAAGCTGCATAAGCACTACGGCGCGCAGACGGTGCTGAACGGCATCGACCTGACCGTGCGCACCGGCGAGGTCGTCGCCCTGCTGGGGCCGAGCGGATCGGGCAAGAGCACGCTCCTGCGCTGCATCAACCGGCTGGAAGGCTGGGAGGACGGCGCGATCCGCGTCGGCGGCCAGTTCCTCGGCATCAGCGAGGAAGGCCGTGCCCTCGCCCCGCGGGCGATCGCCCAGATGCGCGCCAGCGTCGGCGTCGGCATGGTGTTCCAGCAGTTCAACCTGTTCGCCCATCTCACGGCGAAGGAGAACATCGCCGGCCCGCTGCGCTGGGTGCAGGGACTGTCGCGGCTCGACGCCGACCGCCGGGCGCAGGAGCTGCTGGAGCGGGTCGGGCTCGCCCACCGCGCCGACGCCCTGCCGCGCCATCTCTCCGGCGGCCAGCAGCAGCGCGTGGCGATCGCCCGGGCCGTGGCGCCCAACCCCTCCGTGCTGCTTCTCGACGAGCCGACCTCGGCGCTCGACCCCGAGCTGGTCAGCGAGGTGCTGGAGGTCATTCACCGCCTCGCGGTGGAGGAAGGGCTCGCCATGATCATCTCGACCCATCAGCTGCGCTTCGCCGGCGACGTGGCCGACCGGATCGTCTTCCTCGCCGGCGGCGCGATCGTCGAGGAGGGCCCGGCCGATCAGGTGCTCGAACATCCCCGCCACCCGCTGACCGCGCGTTTCCTCAGAAAGATGAACGCCGAATAGGGCCGCGCGCTGCGCCGCCCGTGCCAACCGCTTCCCACCGAGGCCCGACATGACCAAGCATCACCTGCCCGCCACGCCCGACACCGTCCATTGGGGCTATTTCAGCAAGACGCTGGAGCCGGTCCTGACCCTCAAATCCGGCGAGCGGGCGGTGATCGAGTCCATCACCCACCACGCCAATGACGACTATGCCCGCATGATCGAGGGCGACCGCGCGGCGGAGGAGATCTTCCTCTGGACCAAGGACCAGAAGACGATGCGCCGCCGCGGCGCCGGTGCCACCGACGGGCCGTTCACCTATGGCGCCGGCGAGGGGCTGGGCGTGCATCTGCTCACCGGCCCGGTGGCGGTCGAGGGCGCCGAGCCGGGCGACATCATCGAGGTGCGCGTCATCGACACCTGGCCGCGCCCGAGCGCCAACCCGGCCTATGCCGGTCGCTTCTTCGGCTCCAACCCCTCCGCCAATTGGGGCTTCCAGTACAAGGACCTGATCGAGGAGCCCAAGCCGCGCGAGGTCGTCACCATCTACGAGCTCGACATGGTCGAGCAGGCGGTGAAGGCGCTCTATTCCTATCTCTGGACGCCGCAGACCGACCCGGACGGCATCGTCCATCCGACCATCGACTATCCCGGCGTCAGGGTCGATCACGCCACCGTCGTGAAGAAGGAGGGCATCCTGCCGGGCATCAAGGTGCCGGCGCGGCTGCATTTCGGCACGATGGGCCTCGCCCCGGCCGAGGCCGATTTCGTCAGCACCATTCCGCCCAACTACACCGGCGGCAACATGGATGACTGGCGCATCGCCAAGGGCGCGCGCATGTACTACCCGGTCGCGGTGCCCGGCGGCCTGTTCTCCTGCGGCGACGCCCATGCCTCGCAGGGCGACAGCGAGCTTTCCGGCACCGCCATCGAGATTTCGCTCACCGGCGAGTTCGAGTTCGTGCTGCACAAGAAGGCCGATCTGCCCGGCACCATCCTCGAAGGGCTGACCCATCCCCTGCTCGAAAACGACGACGTCTGGTCGGTCTACGGCTTCAGCGTCGCCAATTATCTCGCCGAGCTCGGCCCGGACCACCAGAGCGAGATCCTCAAGCGCGGCAGCCTCGACAGCGCGATGCGCGACGCCTTCCGCAAGCTGCGCCGCTTCCTGATGACCGTGCACAAGCTCTCCGAGGACGAGGCGATCTCGCTGATGTCGGTGGCGGCGGATTTCGCCGTCACCCAGGTGGTCGACGCCAATTGGGGCGTCACCGGCTCGATCCGCAAGCGCATCTTCGCCGGCCGCTGACGCTCGCCGAGCCATCCACCAGCCCGATTCCGGCGCGGCCCGGTCCGCGCCGGGACGGCACGCTTGTTGCTTCGCCGGACCTTCGTTCGTAGGGTCGGGAGCATGAATGCACAGCCGTTCTCCAGCGAGTCCTACGCCGAGGCGGCCCGCGAGAAAGCCTGGCAGGACGTCCTCGGCGGGTTCGGCCTGCACTGTTCCGCCGCCAGCGCCGCGCCGCTCGCCCATGCGAGCGCATTGACGCGCGCCTCCTCGCTCGGCGTGCGCCTCGGCACCTTCGCCGCCGGCGGCCAGACCCTCGTGGCGCAGCCCTCGCGCGCCGGCCTGCCGACGCTGATCCTGCCGCTCGGCGGCGGCACGATCCTGCGCCATCAGGACGATCAGGAGGCCGTGCCGGCCGGGCAATTGGTGATGGCGCCGCCGGTGCGCGGCTGGCAGATGCAGTTTCCCGGCGAACTGCGCGCCATCGTCTTCGCCGCCCCGGCGGATTCGTTCCGCGGCCGCAAGATATCGCCGCTGTCGCTCGGCCGGCCTCGCCTCCTCGGCGGCGAGGGCATGGCGGACATCGTGGCCCGCACCCTGCACGCGGCGGCGGCCTCGATCGACACTCTCTCGGATGCCGAGTGGGAGGCGGTGGCGCAGAGCACGGCGGAACTGCTGCTCGCCCTCATGGTCGAACGCACGACCGCCGGGGCCGACACGCCCTCCGGCAAGGCCGCCCTGCTGCAGCGCATCTACGCCAGCATCGAGCGCGGCATCCAGAACGAGGACATCTCCGTCGCCGAGATCGCGCAGGCGGAAGGCATCTCCGAACGCTATGTGCAGAAGCTGTTCGAATCGACCGGCGAGAATTTCAGCCATTATGTCCGCGAGCGGCGGCTGCAGCGCGCCTGGCACGACCTGTCCAATCCCGCCGAGGCGGCGGTGCCGATCTCCGACATCGCCTATCGCTACGGCTTTTCCGATTCAGCCCATTTCAGCCGGCTTTTCCGCGAGCGGTTCGGCATGCCGCCGCGCGAGTTCCGCCGGCGCGAGAGCGAGTTCCAGAGCCCGCCGGCAGTGCCGGGCGGGCAGCGCGGATGGCCGCAGCAGGCGCTCGTGCAGCTGCGGGCGCTGCAGGGCCGGTCGGATTCCGGCGAGCGCCGGAGCACGGCCGCCGAGAGCCCGGAAGCCGAGGCGCCGGAGCCCGACCGGCCGGCGCATCATTATCTTCCCGTGGACGCCGCGCATGTGCATTGGGGCTTCTTCAGCCGGGCGCTCAAGCCGCTGATGGAGATCAATTCCGGCGATATCGTCACGATCGAGACCCTGACGCAGCATGCCTCGGACGATCCCGAGCGGATGATCGCCGGCGATCCCGGCGCCGAGAGCGTCTTCCACTGGACCGCCGCCGGGAAGGGCGTCGACCGCCGCGGCGCCGGGCCGCTCGACGCCTCGATCTACGGGCGCGGCGCCGGCGAGGGGTTCGGCGTGCACATCTGCACCGGCCCCGTCGCGATTCGCGGCGCGCAGCCGGGCGACGTCCTCGAAGTGCGCATACTCGACATCGAGCCGCGCCGCTCGCGCCATCCCGACCATGCCGGCCGGGTCTTCGGCAGCAGCGTCGCCGCCTGGTGGGGATTCCACTACTCGGAGTTCCTGTCGGAGCCGCGGCCGCGCGAGACCGTCACCATCTACGAGATCGTCACCGACGACGACGCGCCCTATGCCGAGGCGGTCCATTCCTATCGCTGGGAGCCGCAGGTCGATCCTTTCGGCGTCCGCCACGAGACCTACGACTATCCCGGCGTGCCGGTCACGCCCGACAGCGTCACCCGGCTGTCCCCGGTGCTGGAGGGGGTGCGCATCGCGCTCAGGCCGCATTTCGGCGTGATCGCCGTCGCCCCGCGCGAGGCGCAGCTGGTCGATTCGGTGCCGCCGGCCTATTTCGGCGGCAATCTCGACAATTGGCGGCTCGGCAAGGGAGCGGCGGTCTATCTCCCGGTTTCCGTGCCCGGCGCGCTGCTGTCGATCGGCGACCCGCACGCCGCGCAGGGCGATGGCGAGCTGAGCGGAACGGCGATCGAGTGCTCGATGACCGGCACGTTCCAGGTGGTGCTGCACAAGAAGGCCGACATCGTCGGCGGCCTGCTCGCCGACCTCACCTATCCGCTGATCGAAACCCCGCAGGAATGGGTGCTGACCGGGTTCAGCCATCCCAACTACCTCGCCGAGTTCGGCGCCCACAGCCAGAGCGAGGTCTACGCCAAATCCTCGCTCGACCTCGCCATGCGCGATGCCTTCCGCAAGGTCCGGCGCTTCCTGATGACCAGCGCCGGGCTGAGCGAGGACGAGGCGATCGCCCTGATGTCGGCGGCGGTCGACTTCGGCATCACCCAGGTGGTCGACGGCAATTGGGGCGTGCATGCCATCGTCAAGAAGAGCCTGTTCCACCACGCGCCGGCACGCGCGCGCCCCTAGGACACGGCCTCGACGGGCGCGGCCACGTGTCCCTCGTCGCCGGCCTGCCGCTCCATCGCGTCCGCCCCCGCCCGGCCGATCTCGCGAACGATGCCCGCGATCAGCTGCAGCGGGCCGGACAGCGGATTGGTCTTGCGCCAGACCATGCCGATCCTCCGCGAGGGACGCGGCGCGGCGAGCCGCGCCACGCAGACGGCGGCCGAGCGCGTCTCGACCGGCACGGCCATTTGCGGGATGAGCGTGACGCCGATGCCGGCGCCGACCATCTGCACCAGGGTGGTCAGCGAACTCCCCTCCATCAGATCGCGCGGCAGGCGCGACGACATCTTGCAGAACGAAAGCGCCTGCTCGCGGAAACAGTGGCCCTCCTCCAGCAGGAGCAGCCTCATCTCGCGCAGCATGTCCGAGCTCGGCACCGGCAGCCCCGCCTCGTCCGACGGGCGCACCAGGACGAACTCCTCCTCGAACAGCGCGTATTCGGTCAGCGAGGGCTCCGACACCGGCAGCGCGACGATCGCGGCGTCGAGCCGACCCTCCATGAGGTCGTCCACCAGCCTCTGCGTCACCGCCTCGCGCGGGCGCAGGTCGAGGCCGGGGAAGCGTTCGGCCAGGCGCTGCATGACGGAGGGCAGCAGATAGGGCGCGACGGTGGGGATCACGCCGATCCGCAGCCGGCCGGCCAGCGGGCTCTGCGAGGCCCGGGCGAGGTCGTCGAGCTCGTCCACCGCCCGCAGGATGCGGCGTGCCCGCGTCGCGAATTCCTCGCCGAGGCTGGTGAGCCGGATCTGCCGCGTTCCCCGCTCGACCAGAGGCGCGCCGAGGATCTCCTCGAGTTCCTTGATCTGCAGCGACAGCGCCGGCTGCGAGATCGCGCACGCCTCCGCCGCCCGGCCGAAATGACCATGCTGGGCCAGCGCCTCGAAATAGCGCAGATGCCTCATGGAGATGTCTGTCATAAGCTGTACATATCGTCCTGATTAGAAAATGCAAATTTTCATTATTGAGTATGTACGATAAGACCACTTCTAAGGTGAGAGTTTCCACGCGGAGCGGGGCGTATCGGCCGAATGCGTGCCGGCTTGCCCGGGCTCCGCGAACCCGCAGACGATCGGAGAACGCAATGGACGACATCACGAACAAGCCGGCCGGCAAATGCCCGGTGATGCACGGCGCCATCACGGAAGTCGGAACGTCCAACATGGACTGGTGGCCGAAGGCCCTCAATCTCGACATTCTCCACCAGCACGACACCAAGACCAATCCGCTGGGCAAGGACTTCGATTATCGCGAGGCGCTCAAGGGCCTCGACTTCGACGCGCTGAAGGCCGACATGCGCGCCCTCATGACCGACAGCCAGGAATGGTGGCCGGCCGACTGGGGCCATTATGGCGGCCTGATGATCCGCCTGTCGTGGCACGCGGCCGGCTCCTACCGTCTGGCGGATGGCCGCGGCGGCGGCGGCACCGGCGACCAGCGCTTCGCCCCGCTCAACTCCTGGCCGGACAATGTCAGCCTCGACAAGGCGCGCCGGCTGCTCTGGCCGGTCAAGAAGAAGTACGGCAATAAGGTCAGCTGGGCCGATCTCATCGTGCTCGCCGGCACCATCGCCTATGAGACCATGGGCCTGAAGACCTTCGGCTTCGGCTTCGGCCGCGAGGACGTCTGGCACCCCGCCAAGGACACCTATTGGGGCTCCGAGAAGGAGTGGCTGGCGCCGAGCGACAACCGCTACACCGACGTCAACGAGCCCGCGACGATGGAGAACCCGCTCGCCGCCGTGCAGATGGGCCTCATCTACGTCAACCCCGAGGGCGTCAACGGCGTTCCCGACCCGCTGAAGACCGCCGCCCAGGTGCGCGAGACCTTCGCCCGCATGGCGATGAACGACGAGGAGACCGCGGCGCTCACCGCCGGCGGCCACACCGTCGGCAAGACCCACGGCAATGGCGACGCCACGGCTCTCGGCCCGAACCCGGAAGCCGCCGGGCTGGAGGAGCAGGGCCTCGGCTGGTCCAACCCGAACCAGAACGGGCTGGCCAGCCGCGCGGTGACGTCCGGCCTCGAAGGCGCCTGGACGACCCACCCGACGAAGTTCGACATGGGCTTCTTCGAGATGCTGTTCGGCCATGAATGGGAGCTGCGCAAGAGCCCGGCGGGCGCCTGGCAGTGGGAGCCGGTCAACATCCGGGAAGAGGACAAGCCGGTCGACACCAGCGATCCCTCGATCCGCCACAACCCGATGATGACCGACGCCGACATGGCGATGAAGGTCGATCCCGTCTACAACGCGATCTGCCGGAAGTTCATGGCCGATCCGGCCTATTTCCAGGACACCTTCGCCCGCGCCTGGTTCAAGCTGACCCACCGCGACATGGGGCCGAAGGTCCGCTACATCGGCCCGGACGTTCCCGGTGAAGACCTGATCTGGCAGGACCCGGTGCCGGCCGGCCGCACGGACTATGATGTCGCTGCGGTCAAGGCGAAGATCATCAATAGCGGCCTCACCATCGGCGAACTCGTCAGCACCGCGTGGGACAGCGCCCGTACCTATCGCGGCTCCGACATGCGCGGCGGCGCCAATGGCGCGCGCATCCGCCTCGCCCCGCAGAAGGACTGGGAAGGCAACGAGCCGGCCCGCCTCGCCAAGGTGCTCGGCGTGCTGGAGACGATCGCGGCCGAGACCGGCGCCAGCGTGGCCGATGTCATCGTGCTCGGCGGCAATGTCGGCGTGGAACTGGCGGCGAAGGCCGCCGGCCACGACGTCAGCGTCCCCTTCGCCCCCGGCCGGGGCGACGCCACCGACGCGCAGACCGACGCGGACTCCTTCAGCGTGCTGGAGCCGATCCATGACGGCTACCGCAACTGGCTGAAGAAGGACTATGTCGTCAGCGCCGAGGAACTGCTGCTCGACCGCACCCAGCTCATGGGCCTCACCGCCCCGGAGATGACCGTGCTGATCGGCGGCATGCGCGTGCTCGGCGCCAATCATGGCGGCAGCAAGCACGGTGTCTTCACCGCCCGCGAAGGCGCGCTGACCAACGACTTCTTCGTCAACCTGACCGACATGGGCAATACGTGGAAGTCGGTGGGCGAGGGGCTCTATGAGCTGCGCGACCGCAAGACCGGCGCGCCGAAGTGGACGGCGACCCGCGTCGACCTAGTCTTCGGCTCCAACGCGATCCTGCGCGCCTATGCCGAGGTCTATGCCCAGGACGACGCCGGGGCGAAGTTCGTCGACGACTTCGTCGCCGCCTGGACCAAGGTGATGAACGCCGACCGCTTCGATCTCGCCTGATCGCAAGCCCGCCTCTCCCCACCCGCGTTGATGGGGGTGGGGAGAGGCCGCCTTGCCTCAAGGGCGAGGCCCCGCGCCCGTGCCGGCTCGCCCGGCTAATGCGCCAGGAAGAGCGGCAGGTCGGCGACCTGCAGGAGTTCGCGCGTGGTTCCGCCGAACAGCCATTCCATCAGTTCCATGTGTCCATAGGCGCCGGCGACCAGGAGATCGGCGCCCAGGCGATCCGCCTCCTGTACGAGGCAGGCCCCGGTCGTCTCGTGCGAGAGCGCGACCGTTGCGAACTCCGGGCGGATGGCAGCGATCGGCCACATCGCCTCGAGATCGGCATCGGCCGCGTCCGCGCGCTGGATGTTGAGGGCCGATATCCGCTCGGCGGCGCGCAGCCAGGGCTCGGCGGCCATGATCGCCCGGCGCATGGTGTCGTCGTCGATCAGGCCGACCGCGATATGGGCGAAATGCGTGCGCCCGCCCGGCCGCCAGCCCGTGGGAACCAGCAGCACCGGCTTGCGGGTCGAGAAGATCGCCGCATGCAGCGCGTCCGTCGCATCCATGTTGGCGTCGTGAGCCATGACGATGAGGGCGATGTCCCCGGCCGCTTCCTCGACGACGACGGCGGTCTCCGCTCCGGTGACCGACCGCCAGGCGACCGGCGCCGCCTTCGGGCCGCGCTGCGCCTCCCAGGCGTCGAACGCCGCGCGGGTCGCGCGGGCACGCTGCTCGGCCGTGCCCTCCTTCATCTCCCGCAGCTGCTGGATGCTGACCTCCTCGCTCGAGGCCATCATCTGCGCGGGATCGACGACCACTTCGAGGGCCTCGATCGACACCCCGGGCAGCGTCGCGGCCGCGAGCTCCGCGGCGTCGAGCGCGGCGGGAACGCTGGCGGAACTCGTCAGGACCGACAGGATCTTCATGTGCCCACGCTCCTCGTCATCGCCGTCAGGGCGCCCGGAAACATATAGCCCAGGCTGACGGCGACCAGACATATCACGACCGACAGCGCGACATTGAGCACCGCCCGGCCCGCCTCGCCGGCATTGAGCAGCACCAGGGTCTGAAGGCTGAACGACGAGAAGGTGGTGAAGCCGCCGCACAGGCCGACCAGCACGAACTGGCGGACTTCGAGCGGAACCGTCGACCGGGCGCCGCTCTCGAAGAGAGCGGCGAACAGGCCGATCGCGAAGGACCCGCCTATGTTGATGAGGATCGTGCCCCAGGGCAGCGCATCGCCCAGCAGCAAGGTGAGCCAGCGGTTCAAGCCGAAGCGGAGCACGCTGCCGACGGCGCCACCAAGCGCGACATATCCATACGCAAGCATGACGCCACCCCTCCGACGAAATCCGCGCCAGCCAACGGGCAGCGGCCATGGCGGGAGAGTCTCACGGCGGACCGGACGGCAATATTCTACAGTGATGTGGAGACTTCAAACGATCGTATGGCGGCGACGGACCTGCGCCTGTCTCGTCCGTGCCTCGAACGGACCGCCCGGGACGACGGCATCCCGTCGCCGGCCGGCCATATTTTGCCGGCTAACCCAGGGATACCGGCAACCGTCGCCGATCGCGCGGACGCCAGGCGCCGGCACGCGACAGCTGGCGAGCGGGCAAGGCCCGCCCGTCGCGGCCCGGACAGGGCCGTCCTCTCCCGCGTGCGGCGGACCAGGCGGGCGCGACCTCGCGTCAGCCCTTCTTCTTCGGCAGGCCGATCGACACCGGGCTCGCCTTGGAAAGCACGGAAACGGGTTCGGCCTCTTTCTTCTTCTTCGGCTTCTTCGCTTCGCGGTTGCTGCGCAACTGCCCCTTCGCCATGATCATGTCCTCCTGATCGCGGCGCGCGACGGCGCCGCCAGAAACGAAAAACCCCGCGGCCTCAGGGAGGCGCGGGGCAACAGGGCGCCAGGCGCCTGCGGTCGCACGGACCGTCTCATCGCTCGTCCCGGCCGCCAGTACATCCGTGGTCGGCACAACACGAGCAATGGGAGGAAGCGCACGGCAGCGGCGAACCCTCGGGTCCGCGCCTCCGGGCGCCCCGGATCAGCTCAGTGCTTGGAGCCGGTCGGCGGACATCTTGCCGCTTCTCTGGTCGGTGACGAGCTCGAAGCCCACCTTCTGACCTTCGCGCAGATCGCTCATGCCGGCGCGCTCGACAGCACTGATGTGAACGAACGCATCGCTGCCGCCATCATCCGGCGCGATAAATCCAAAGCCCTTCTGGGCGTTGAACCATTTTACGGTTCCCGTGGCCATGGGAAACCCTTTCGTGATTATAGTCGTGGCGCGCCCGCAAAGATGCAGGTCGTCGAAATTGCATTTTCAGGAATAAAAAGCTGGCGGCGCCCTCGATAAAAGGCGCTAATGACAGCAGATTTAACCGTACATCGACTTAGATAAGATACGCCTCGGGCACCTGTTTTTCAAGGCCGCGCCTTCTTAAAATTCAGCGACGCCGAGTATTTCGCCGTCCGCCGTGAATGAGAGCCCGAAAACGCTTCCAATACACGCGGAAATACGTTCCGGATCTGCCGTTTTCATGCCCCGGACGCGGCGCGCGGCGTTCCGCCACCAGGCCATGCGGCCGGGACGCGGCTAGGACGCGGCCGGCACCTCGTAGGTCCACACCCGGAACGCCTTCAGCAGATGCGGGCCGAAGGAATTGATCAGCGGGACGTCGGCGGCATCGCGGCCGCGCGCGACGACGATCCGGCCGATCCGCGGCACGTTGTTGCGCGGATCGAACGTATACCAGGCACCGTCGAGGAAGACCTCCATCCAGGCGCTGAAGTCCATCGGGTCGACCACCGGGACGCCGATGTCGCCGAGATGGCCGTTCACATAGCGCGCCGGAATGTTGAGGCAGCGGCAGAGCGCGACCGCGAGATGGGCGAAGTCGCGGCAGACGCCGACACGCTCGTGGAAGGTCTCGAAGGCCGACCGCGTCGAGCGCGCCTGCATGTAGTCGAAGCGGATATGGTCATGGACGAAGTCGCACACCGCCTGCACGCGGCCCCAGCCCGGCGCGTGCCCGCCGAACATGTCCCATGCCGTCTGGCTGAGACGGTCGGTCTCGCAATAGCGGCTGCCCAGGAGATAGACGAGGCAATCGTCGGGCAGCTCGGGCACCGGCAGCTCGCGGGCATGCGGCCGCACGACGTCCAGCGCGCCATCGTCCTCGATCGTGGCGTCGCCCCAGATCGTCAGGTCGCCCGCCGGCGCGACGAGCCGCCGGCAGCGATTGCCGAACAGGTCGAGATAGGTCGATGTCGGGACCTCGGGCGTGGTGAAGAACGTCTCCGGCGCCCGCATGTCCGCCGCGCGATCCTGGTGAACCGACAACAGGCAGACGAGCGCCGTCGGCTGCGGGCAGGCCAACGTCATTTCATAGCCGTAACGGATCAGCATGGGCGGGATCTCGCAGCTCGGTGCATCTACCGGATATCGGCGACGGTCAGAATGTACGAGGTGCGGCGGCCCTGGGAATAGACCTTGCGGGCGAGATCGTGGATCGCGCCGCGCGCCGCGTCGAAGGCCCGCAGATGTCCATCCTCGGACCCGTCGACCGCGCCGGCGCCGGCGTTCGAGCGGGCGAGCGCCGCGGTCTCGATGAGGAACGGCACCTCGAACATGCCGTCATAGCCGGTGAAGCGCACGGCGCTTCGTGACTTGTCGAAACTGCGGCTGGGATTGGGAAAGGCCAATGTCATGACAGGCGCCTCGTGGTTTCGCCCGGCCCGCCCCCGGCAATGCCCGGAATGAGCGAGACGGACGCCGGGCCGTTCGGGCCGGCGCGTCCGTGGCCATATGGTGCGCGACCGGGTACGTAGTCGGTCGCGCGGTCGGGTGCACGACCCGGCGCGCCGCCTTCGCCCTCCCAGACCCTGATCGCCAGGGCATCGCCCCTGCGTGCGGCGGCGGCGTGCGGGTCTTTCATGGCGAAGAACTCTCTTCCGGCAGTGTCGCGCCGTCGAGCGGGCAGGAGTAGAGCGTCCTGCCGGTCGCGTCGGTGATGCACAGGGCGTCGGGGCGTTGCGGCATGTCGAGGGTCTGCGCCAGCGCCCGGGCGGCACCGATCGCGCCATCGAGATCGAGCGCGTCCAACGTCTCGCGGCCGACGACCGCATGCGCGCCGTCCTGCTGCCGGATACGATAGAACTCGATCACGATCTTCATCGACACGTGCTTCCCCGTGCGCCGCGGGGCGCCGGCTGTCCCTCCGGCCGTCCCGGTCGATGGTTCCGCGACGGGAACCATCCGGCCTCAGACCTTGCCGAAGGTCCGCGCGCGAAGCGCCGCGCCTTCGCCCATCTTCACCACGGCGACCGGCTCGAGGCTGTCTTCCGTGGCCACCCGCTCATGCTGCTCGCCCTCGTTGCGGATGCGGTACTGCGCGGAATTTCCGAGCGGCGGCAGCCGGCCGGTAATCTTGTAGACATCGCCGTGCCGGGAGGAGGTGGCGCCGAAGCCGCTCTTCAGCCGGACGGTCTGCCCGATGGAAAATTGATGTGTCGCCGCATCGCGCTCGATCGGACGGCTGCTGCGCTGCGGATTGGGTGTGGCGGTCATGACGAGGTGTGGTCCTTATTCTAAGACGGGGTGGTGCCTCGCCACGCAATCGGCGCCACGCGCGACGGCGGAAGCCGGCGCAGGCGCGATGGCGGACGGGACGAAGGCACAATCATGCGGATCCCGAAATGGACGCCTCCCGTTCGAATCGAAACGACGCTTCCGGCTGCCAGTACATCCGTGGTCAGCGCGGACTTCATTTCGTATTCGAACAGGGCGACACGCACGCCTGATCGGCGTGATGCATCCGTTTTCGAGAATTTCATGGTGTATGGCGGGCGGACGTCTCAAACGTCGCGAAGCCAGCTCGACCAAACAATTAGGATTTATTGATACGCCTGTATTGCGTTGCGAACAAGGCGAAATAAACGGGCCCGGCAATTCGGGTTGATCCTGAGCCGGCCGCCGGAACAAGGCCGCCGGCGCGGGAGCCACCCTGCCGCGGGCCGTCGCCGGCCTTGCCTATTCGTTCCACATCTGTTCTCGTCGCGACCTGATTCAGTTCCGCCCGCGCCGTGCGGGCACGGCCGGAGAGATGGCGTGGCAATCGAGACGATCTACATCGTGCAGGCCTTCAAGGCCGGTGCCCGCGGCGGGCTGAAGGCCGAGCCGCCGAGCAGCGCGCGCAACGAGGCCATGGCCATCCGCACCGCCGAGCGCCTGGCGACGGCCAAGGCCGGCGTGGTCGCCTTCTCCACATCGGGCGATGCCGAGACCGGCGAGTTCGACGACGAGCCCAAGATCCTGTTCCGGTTCGGCCGGCTGCCGCCGCAGTTCGACGACTGACCCGCCGGCCGGAACGGGACGGGGATCGACATGCGATTCACCGGCGCGGCCGGGCTGGCGCGCGGCGATCAACCGGCTTAGTGATCGCCTGGAGGCTTGCGGGGCGCGCGCGTCTACGGTTCTCTCGGCTGGCGGCACCCGACGGGAGAGAACCATCTGCACCCCGATTCCGACATCGATCCGCTGATCGAGCCCGGCCCCGGCCGCGGTCCCGAGCGTGCGCTCGGCCGGCACGCCGTGGCCGCCGGCGCGCCCCGCCGCGCTTCGGCAGCGTGCCCGATGCTGCAGCACGAGGTTGCAGCATGAATTGCAGCCGTCCCGCCCGCTCCGAACCGCGTCCGGACCTGACGCAACAGGCCTGCGCCGAGATCGACCGCTGCGCGATCTGGGCGCTGGAAAGCGAATTGCGGCTCTATCCCAAGGCGGGGCTGGTGAGCTTCGTCGACACCGGCAGCCATGACGACATGGATGCCGGCACCTTCCTGCGCAGCGCCGCCGCGCTGACCGGCTATTTCGGCCGCATGGCGGCGGCCGGCGCGCGCGGCGCCGGCTTTAACGAGTTGAAAACGCTGGGCATGGCGGCAGAGGCGCGGATGTTCGCCGCCACCGGCGGCATCAACACCCATCGCGGCGCGGTGTTCACCCTCGGCCTGCTCGCCGCCGCCGCCGGCCATGAGCGACTTTCGCACGGCGCCGGGCCCCCGGCGGTGCGGGCGCGCAGGATCTGCGCCCACGTCGGGCTCTGGGGACCGGCCATCCTCGCCGGGCGTCCGCCGGTCGATTCCAGCCACGGCGCTGCAGTGCGCACCCGCTACGGCGCACCCGGCGCCCGCGACCAGGCCGCGGCCGGCTATCCGGCGCTGTGCCGCCACACCCTGCCGGCCTTCGAGACGACCTATCGCGCGACCGGCTGCATCGAGCGCGCCGGGCTGCAGGGCTTCTACGCGACGGTCGCCACGCTCGACGACAACAACCTGCTCTACCGCGCCGGCCCCGACGGGCTCGCCCACGCGCAGCACTCCGCGCGGGAGTTCCTGGCGGCTGGCGGCATGCTCGCACCCGACGGGTTCGAGCGCGCGGGTGTCCTTCACCGCTCTTTTGTCGTTCGTCGCCTAAGCCCCGGCGGCGCCGCCGACCTCATCGCCGCCGCGCTGTTCCTCGCCGCCGCGACCGGCATGGTGCGACAGGATGAGCCGTCATGGGCGTGATGCTGCTGTGCCCGGGACAGGGCAACCAGCACCCGGCGATGTTCGCGCGGCTCGTGGACGAACCGGCGGCGCGGCCGATCCTCGATCTCGCCGGCGCACGGCTCGGGGTCGACCTGCGCCGTCTCGGCGGCGCCGTCGACGGGCTGGACTATGCCGACAACCGGGTGGCGCAGATTCTCCTTACCGCCCATTGCCTTGCGGTCCGCGCGGTGCTCGGCGAGGAGGTCGGCGACCTCTGCGTCGGCTACAGCGTCGGCGAGATCGCCGCCGTGGCCTGTGCCGGCTGCCTCGATCCGGTTGCCGCCCTCGATCTCATCGAGGAACGGGTGCGCTGCATGGACGAGGCCTGCCAGGCCGCCGGCACGCCGCAGGGCATGATGGCGGTGATCGGCATCGCGCTGCCGGCGATCACCGCGTTCGCGCAGGCAGCCGGCCTTGCCGTCGCCATCATCAACGGCGCCGACCATGTCGTGCTGGGCGGACCGGCGGCCGTGCTCGACCGGATCGAGCCGGAGCTGGCGGCACGCGGTGCGCGCAACGTGAAGCGGCTGCCGGTGCGGGTCGCCTCGCACACGCGCTTCATCGCGTCGGCGGGACCGGCGTTCCGGGAGGTGCTGCGGCGGGCGCCGTTCCGGCCGGCCCGGCTGCCGGTGCTGTCCGGCCTCGACGGGCGGACCATCCGCAGCCATGAGGACGCCGTCACCGCGCTGTCCGATCAGCTCTGGAAGCCACTCGACTTCCGGGCCTGCCTGGAACTCGCCGGGGAGCGCGGCGCACGCTGCGCCATCGAGATCGGTCCCGGCCACAGCCTCACGCGGCTGGCCGCCGACATCATTCCCGATGTTCCGACCCGGCCCTTCGAGGATTTCCGCTCCCGCGACGGCGTGATGAACTGGCTGTCCCGCCAGCTCTGAGCCCCTTGGCCGCCCGGCGTGGCGGCTTGCCTCGAAAGCCGGCGATCGTCCCCGTCCGGCCGCTCAGGCCGGGCCGCTCCCGCTCATGATATGGTGGATCAGCGGCGCGAGCTGCGTCTCGAAGTTCATCTCCCCGCAATGATATTCCAGCGCCGCCGCGCGCTTGCGCTCCAGCGCCTCCCGATCGGAGAGGGCGTCGGCGAGCCTGTCGGCCCCCTCCTCCGGATCGGTCGGATCGAAGACCGCGCAGACCTCCTCCGGCAGATAGGCGAGCCCCGGATTGCCCGAATGCGCGATCACCAGTCCGGCCGCGATGTATTCGCCGATCTTGTTGGAAGAGGAGGAGAGAAAATAGGAATCGCCGAGCGGCGGCGAGGTGAGGCGCTCGGCGAGCGGTGCCCAGAACAGTCCGACATCATAGTCCGGCAGCCGTGCGAGCAACGCATCCTTGCCGAGCGGCTCGAGCACGCGGTAGAGCGGATGTGCGGCAAGCGCGCGCGCCATCTCCCTCTCCTCCGGCGTGCCCGGCAGGTACCAGTCGACCGCGACACCGCGTCCGCTGAGCCGGGTGATGAAACGGGACAGTCGCGCACGGTCCATCCAGCATAAGACGTTGCGCGAGCCGGTATAGACAACCCGGGGAGCCCCCTCATGCGGCACGAACGGCGCCTCCGGCTGCAGCCGCGGCGCCTGCCGCTGGATAAAGGCCGGCGCGGCAAGGCGCGGCCAATCGCGCCGACGCCACGCGTACCGCAGATCGCAGATCGCAGATATCGATATAGACGTCCATTTGGCCGGCCATCCGACCGATGAGGGTCATGTGACGGCTTTGATAATAGTCGCAGAAATAGGCCGCATATTTCACCCGCCGCCGCGGCCGCGACAGCTTGTAGGCCAGCGCAGACACCGCCAGCTCGTGCTCGCCGATCACCCAGTCGGGCCGGAAGTCGGCCAGCATCTGCCAGACGCGGTAATGCCGCTCGACATTTGAGACGCGCACGCCCCAGCGGCCGATGTCGGGAATGGTGGCGTAGGAGATCGTCTCAAGCTCCATCTCGCGCACCTGCGGCGAGGCTCGGGAGGCGAAAAACATCTCGGCTCCCTCGCGCGCCAGAGCCGCCGCCAGATAGTGCAGGTTGGGGAAGAGATTGGGATTGTAGGACGCCAGAACCGCGACCTTCATCGATTCCCCGCGTGCGGAAGACACGGACCCAGGACTGCGCCACGCAAAACCGGAATTGCCATCCGCGTCCTCTCCACCCAGCGAGACGGACATCGCCGGGATACTCCCGCCCACTCTGGCCATGGCGCCCTGCAATGGGCTATCCAGCTCGCCCGCGTTCCAACGGGGCGATGCTAGGCGCGCGGCGTGGTGGAGAAAAGCGAAACATGAAGATGGCACCGCCTCCGCTGGCCGCTCCGAAGGCCACCCCCCGCGACTGGCTGGCGCTGGCGGTCATCGCGTTGCCCTGCCTCGTCTACGCGATGGACCTCACGGTGCTGAACCTCGCCGTGCCGCACCTCGCGCTCGACCTCGCGCCCTCAGCCTCGCAGCTGCTCTGGATCATCGACATCTACGGCTTCATGGTCGCCGGCACGTTGATGCTGATGGGCACGCTCGGCGACCGCATCGGCCGACGCAAGCTGCTGCTCATCGGCGCGGCGGCCTTCGCCTGCGCCTCCATCCTGGCGGCAATGGCGCGCAGCGCCGACCAGCTCATCCTTGCCCGCGCCGTGCTCGGCATCGCCGGGGCGACGCTGGCACCCTCCACGCTCTCGCTGATCCGCAACATCTTCCTCGACGACCGCCAGCGCACCTTCGCCATCGGTGTGTGGATCGCCTGCTTCTCCTCCGGCGCGGCGCTCGGCCCGCTCATCGGCGGCGTCATCCTCACCTATTTCTGGTGGGGCGCGGTGTTTCTCGCCGCCGTGCCGGTGATGATCGGCCTGCTCATCGCCGGCCCGCTGCTGCTGCCGGAGTTCCGCGACGAGACCGCCGGCCGGCTCGACGTGGCCAGCGCGCTCCAGTCGATCATCGCCGCGCTGGCGCTGATCTACGGCATGAAGCACATCGCCGAGCACGGCTTCGGATGGGAGGCGGGAGCGGCGATCGCGCTCGGCCTCGCCGTGGGCGCCTTCTTCGTCGCGCGGCAGAAGCGCCTCGCCGACCCGATGATCGATCTCGCCCTGTTCCGCCATCCCGGCATCGGGGCGGCGCTGGCGATCAACGTGTCGGCCATGCTCGGCGCGATGGGGATCTTCGTCTTCATCTCGCAATATCTCCAGCTCGTGCTCGGCATGAGCCCGATGGAGGCCGGGCTGTGGACCGCGCCGTCGGGCGTGTGCTTCGCCATCGGCTCCATGGCGACGCCGCAGTTGGTGCGCCGCTGGCGGGCGGTGGACGTGCTCTCCGTCGGTCTCGTGCTGGCCGCCTCCGGCTTCCTGGTGCTCACCCGGCTCGACACCGGCGCCCCGCTGCCGGTGCTGATGGGCGCGATCCTGCTGATGTGCCTCGGCCTATCGCCGGTCGGCACCATCACCACGGATCTGGTGATGCGGATGGCGCCACCGGAACGGGCCGGTGCCGCCTCCGGCATTTCCGAGACCAGCTTCGAATTCGGCGGCGCGCTCGGCATCGCCTCGCTGGGCAGCCTCGTGGCGGCGAGCTACCGGCTGGCGATGGAGAATGTCGCGCCGGCCGGCATCGCGCCCGACCTGCTGGACCCGGCGCGGCGCACGCTCGACGCCGCCGTGATCCTCGCCCGGAAGCTGCCGGAGGCGGAGGCCACGCCGCTGCTGGAGGCCGCCCACGCCTCCTTCGCCAGCGCACTCGACCATGCGGCACTCGCCTGCGTGGCAACGACGCTGTTCGCGCTCGTCATCGCCCGCCTGTACCTGCCCCGTAGCTGAGCGCGCGCGTGCCGGCCGCCCCGGCCAGCGCCGCGTTCTCCGCCCGGATGCGCACGCCGAGCAGCGCCGCATTGGCGAGCGAGAAGGCCAGCGCGTACCAGATGAGGCCGAAGACCAGCGGCAGCAGCGCGATCTCCGCCACCACCACCGCGTAGTTGGGGTGCGAGAGGAAACGGTAGGGACCGGCGCGCACCAGCGGCGCGCCGGGAAGCACGAGAATCCGCGTCGTCCAGCGTGGACCGAGGCTCGCCAGTATCCAGAGCCGGAGCGGCTGCACCAGCACATAGGCGGCGAGGAAGCCCCACGCGACCAGGCGGCCGGGCGCGAGCAGCCACAGGCCGGCGAGCCAGGCGGCGTGCAGCGCGACCATGACCGGGTAATGCCCGGCCCCGGTCTCGCGGGCGCCCGCGGCCCTCAGCCGGGCGGTGTTGCGCCGTGCCACCACCAGCTCGGCCAGCCGTTGCAGCGTGACGAAGCCGAGCAGCAGCAACGCCGCGATGGACGGTGTTGTCGGTATCATGGTCGACATCGCCGCCTCACGCCGCCGCCAGCGACACGCAGGAGGCGGTGAAGCCGGGCCCCATCGAGACCAGCGTCGCGCGCTCCGGCAGCCCCTGACCGATCACCCGTTCGAGGATGAACAGCACGGTCGGGGCGGACATATTGCCATGGTCGGCCAGTACGCCGCGCTCATGGTCGAGCGAGCCCTGGTCGAGGCCGAAGGACCGCTCGATCGCCGCCACCACCTTGGTGCCGCCGGGATGGCAGACGAAGCGGCCGACATCCGCGACGGAAAGGCCGATCCGGCCGAGAATGCCCTCGACCGCCGGGCGCAGATGGGTCGCCGCGAAGCTCGGCACGTCCGGCACGAGGATGACGCCGAAGCCGACCGGGTCGATGCTCCAGCCCATGATGCCGAGCGTGTCCGGCCACAGATGCTCGCCCGCCCCTTCGATCACCGCCAGCCCGGTATCGCCGCTGCGCAGCACGCAGGCCGCCGCGCCGTCGCCGAACAGGGCGGCGGAGATGAGGCTCGCCTTGTCCGGCCGGTCCAGCCGGAAGGAGAGGCTGGAAAGCTCCACCGTCACCATGAGCACCGTGGCGCCCGGCTGCGCCTCGGCGATGCGCGCGGCGACCGCGAGACCGGTCACGCCGCCGGCGCAGCCGAGGCCGAACACCGGCACGCGCTCGATATCGGGGCGGAAGCCCATCCGCTTGTGCACCACGGCGTCGAGGCTCGGCGTGGCGATGCCGCTGGAGGAGACGAACACCACCGCGTCGACCTGTTCGGGCCGCACATGGGCGCCAGCCAGCGCCTTCTCAGCCACCTCGATGAAGAGGCGCGTGCCCTCCTCGACATAGACCTCGGTGCGCTCGGGCCAGCCGCGCGGAGCGAGATACCAGTCGAGCGGACGCGCCGCGAAACGCTGGCGGATGCCGGTCGAGGCGAACACCCCGGACAGGGTGGCGGAACGGGCGAAGATGTCGGCGAAGACATGGTGCATCGCCAGCGCCGCATCGTTCTGGTCAATGCGGTGCGGGGGCAGCGCGGTGGCGAGCGAGAGCAGGCCCGCCGGCGCCGGCCGGTCGGCGGGGCGCGCGTGCGGCGAAAGGGTCGCGGGAGACGGGAAGGCGGAGATCGTATCGGTGGTGTTCAGCATGGGGGTCACTCGGATCGCGGTCGCCGCCCGGCGTCGCGCGCAGGCGACGGGCGGACGGCCCGGAGGGTTGGTCGGAAGACCGCACGCGACGACTGGCCCCCATTGCCCTGTGCCGCTGCGCGCTGGCCCGCGTGATCGTGGCGATCTCCCGCATTCAGCGTGGCGGACGCTTCCGTCCGTCCCTTGGGAAGGTAGCTACTTGCTGTCTTTTCCGCCGTCCTATTGTCGTTTAGTTTATGAACACTTTGGTTTGCGACGCAGGGTAAAGCATCAGGAACTATTCGCTCCGCGCGATCGCCGGAATGATGTCGTTTTGTCGGCAAAACCACTGTGCCTTGCGTAATATTCGCGCGATCGGCGACGACAATCCTGCCAACTCGCAGCGACGCCTCGCGACCCCGTTCGTTCCCGGTAGACCCGCCTGCGGCATCGCCGGTCTGCTGACGTGCCGCCGTCCCGTCATGCACGACCCGAGACGGCTGCCACCACGCCCGGCCCGACACCCGGGCTACCGTCACTCTCACATCAGGAGTTCGACTGGATGATCCCCCAGCAACCTCCAGGCGAGCGCTATCGGCTCTGGCCGATCCGGCCGCGCGCTCTGGCCGGCCTCGGCGCCACGGGCCTCGTACTCGCCGGCGTCGCCGCCGCCTTCGCCTATACAGGCGGGCTTCTCTCGCCAGAGACGCTCACCCAGACCCGCCTCATCGACCGCTTCCAGGCGCTCAACGGCGTGCATCCGGGCTTCCGGCGCAACCATGCCAAGGGCGTGTGCGTCGCCGGCACCTTCGAAAGCAACGGCGCCGGCGTCCGGATGTCGCGCGCCGCGGTGTTCACGCCCGGCAGCGTGCCGGTGGTCGGCCGCTTCGCCGTCGGCATCGGCAAGCCGTTCCTGCCGGACAACGGGGCCGAGGTGCGCAGCCTGGCGCTGAGCTTCCGTCCCGAAGGCGGTGAGGAATGGCGCACCGGCATGAACGCCATTCCGGTCTTCCCCGTCCGCACGCCGGAGGGCTTCTATGAACTCCTGCGCGCCTCGGCCGCCGACCCGGCGACGGGCAAGCCGGATCCGGCCCGCATGAAGGATTTCCTCGACGCCCATCCGGAGACCGCGCGGGCGCTCCAGCTCATTCACGCGCAACCCTTTTCCACCGGCTTCGCCAATGCCAGCTACAACAGCCTCGACACCTTCCGGCTCATCAACGCCGCCGGCCAATCCTTGCCGGTGCGCTGGTCGATGGTCGCGCTCGATCCCTATGTCGCAGAGACCCCGGCGACCGACGCGGACCGCGATCCGAACTATCTCTTCGACGCACTCATCGCCCGCATGGGCGAGGGGCCGCTGCGGTACCGCCTCGTCGTCACGGTCGGGCAGCCCGGCGATCCCACAGACGACGCGACGCTGCCCTGGCCGGCGGGGCGCGAGGGGATCGAGGTCGGCACGCTGAGCCTCGACCACATCGAGGCCGAGGCTCCCGGCAATTGCCGCGACATCAATTACGATCCGCTGGTGCTGCCGGACGGCATCGCCGCCTCGGACGATCCGCTGCTGAGCGCGCGCTCGGCCGCCTATTCGGTCTCGTTCACCCGGCGCGCCGGCGAGGCCAAGACGCCGAGCCAGGTGCAGGTTCCCGACAGCCCGGTTCCCGCGGCGCGCGATCCCGCCAACGGCACGCCCGACACACGGAAAGGAAGCTGATCATGACCACGCCGCGCTTCCCCGCATTCTCCCGCCTGCTGCACTGGCTGATGGCCCTGATGATCCTGGCCATGCTGTTCATCGGCATCGGCATGGTCAGTTCGTTAGCCGACTATCACTGGCTTCTGTCGATCCACCGCCCGCTCGGCATCGCCATATTGGCGCTGGCGGCGCTGCGGCTCGTCAACCGGCAGATCAACCCGCCCCCGGCCCTGCCCGACGACATGCCCGGCCTCCTGCGCCTTGCCGCGCAGGCCTCGCATCTCCTGCTCTATGCGCTGATGTTCGCGGTGCCGCTGGTCGGCTGGGCGATGCTGTCGGCGGCGCGCTACCCGGTCGTGCTCTACGGCACGCTGCAACTGCCGCCGATCCTGCCGCAGAACGACATGCTCTATGCGTGGCTGCGAAGCACCCACACGGTGCTGGCGCTGGCGCTGTTCGCGGTCGTCCTTCTCCATCTCGCCGCCGCCCTCACCCATGCGCTGGTGTTTCGCGACGGCGTGTTCGCCAGCATGGCCTCACTGCGGCGCGGTCGTGGCCGGGCCGCCTGAGGCGCCCTAGGCGGTACCGCAGCGCCAAAAAAAACCCCGGCTCGCGAGAGCCGGGGTCAAGGGAGGCTTCCGGGGAGGAGCCTTGGGGGAAGCGAGAGGAGAAGAGCGGGACCGGCGGTCAGTTGCGGGCGCGGTTGGCACAGCGCCACTGATAGGGGGTGTCGCCGACGAAGCGGCGGAAGACGGTGGTGAAGTGGGCCTGCGTCTGGAAGCCCACGCAGAGGGCGATCTCCACCAGCGGGTCGCGGGTCTCCAGCAGCATCTGCTGGGCCTTTTCGATGCGCTGGCGCAGAAGGTACTCATGCGGGCGCATGCCGGTGGCGATGCGGAACTGGGCGGCGAAGTGCATGCGGCTCAGGCCGGCGGCGTTCGCCATGTCGGCCAGGGTGATGGGCTCGCCGAGATTCTCCTCGACATAGGAAGCGACGCGCTTGAAGCGCCATTTCGGCAGACCCGACTTCAGGCGGCGCGGCGCGGTGGCCGGCTCTTCGCGGGGCTGCGGCGCCACCGGCGCCCGTCCCTCCAGATCGCCGACCGACGCGCCTTCCGTCGTGCAGCCGGCCGGGCCGTCCGTGCGATCGGGAACGCTCAGCAGGCGGGTGACGATGGCGAGCCGCAGCGCGTCGGCATAGAGCCCGCCGAATTCGCGCCCCTCATGCTCGGCCCGTTCAAGAGCCTGCGAGAGGCGGCGGACGACCGGATCATTGGCACCCATGCCCTCGCTCGAAGCGGGCCCGGCAAGCACGCCGGCGCAGCGGCGCATACCTTCCGGCGTGACCTCGAGGCGGATGGTGTCGGCACTGTCGGAAAGGGCGGGAGTCTCGCGCATCGTCGCGGCGGGAAGGCCGCGCGCCGCAGCGGCAATGTCGATCACCACGCCCATATGGCCGAGCCGGACCGAGAAACCCGCATCCGACGGATCCGCCGCACGGGACGGACGCACGGGCACCGGGAGGGAAGCGGCGGTGGAATAGGAAACCGGGGTATCGGCGAGGCGCGACCGGAAGCTGCTGACGAGCGGCGAAACGTGGATCGACATGGCCTGGACTCCATGGTCCTCGGAAAGAGAGGAAGCCGCTGGACGTTCCGATCGTGATGGCCGGCTCAATATTTGACTCGGTGGGTCTTCGTTTACCGGATCAAATATTGCGTCGATTACACCTGTCGTTCGGTCTATCCAGACATCGGCTGGCGATGTGTCCAGAGTAGAGACCGGTCGATTTCGCACCATTCTACGTGGGTTTCGCCTTCTATATGATGAGTTTGCACGACCCATACCTTGGTATGAACGCACGCCCGCGACGCACTCGCCGCGCCATTACGGGGCGCATCGGCAAGGTCGGGGCGAATGCGAAAGACCCCGGGACGGAAAGGCGGGACTGCTGAGACCCACCCGCCGCCCGTGGATATGCCGCCGGCGGCCGTTTCGCCCGAGGGCACGCCCATGCCGAACAAGACGACGGCGCTCCGCATCGCTGCACTGACGATCCTCGTCGCCACGCTCGGCGGCGCCGGCTATCAGGTCTGGCGGCACGACCACGCGCCCGCGCCGCTCGCCGCGATTCCCCCGGCCGTACCGGTCGAGATCGCCGAGGCGGCCCGCACGGATGTTCCCGTCTATCTGACCGGCATCGGCACGGTGGAGCCCTACAACACCGTCACCGTGCGCTCGCGCGTCGACGGCGAACTGCAGCAGGTGCTGTTTCAGGAAGGGCAGGACATCCGCAAGGGCGCGCTGCTCGCCGTGATCGACCCGCGCGTGTTCCAGGCGGCGCTCGACCAGGCCAAGGCCAAGCTGGCGCAGGACGAGGCGTCCCTCGCCAACGCCAAGCTCAACTTCCACCGCGACGCCACGCTCGGCAAGGATGCCTTCGCCAGCCAGCAGGTGATCGACAATGAGAGCAGCGCGGTCGATCAGCTCAATGCCCAGATCGCCCAGGACAGAGCGATGATCGACGAGGCGGCGACGCAGCTCTCCTATACCCGAATCGCCGCGCCCATAGACGGCCGGGCCGGGCTGCGCCTCGTCGACCAGGGCAACATCGTCCACGCCAGCGACCCGAACGGACTCGTGGTCATCAACCAGATCCATCCGATCAGCGTGATATCGACCCTGCCGCAGCGCGACGTGACGGCCATCCGCACCGCGCTCGAGACCGGCAAGGTCGAGGCACAGGCACTCTCGCGCGACGACGGCTCGGTGCTCGACACCGGCACGGTGGAGCTGATCGACAACCAGATCGACCCGCAAAGCGGCACGCTGCGGCTGAAATCGGTGTTCTCCAACCATGGCGACCGGCTCTGGCCGGGCCAGTTCGTCGATGTCGAAGTGCGCGTCGCCACCCTTTCCGGCGTGGTGACGGTGCCCTCCGACGCCATCCAGCGCGGCCCCGACGGCGATTATGTCTTCGTCGTCCGGCCCGACGCGACGGTGGCGACCGAACCGGTGAAGGTCGGGCAGGTCGCCGACGACGTCGCGGTGGTCGACAGCGGCGTCACCCCCGGCGCGCGCGTCGTGACGCGCGGCCAGTACCGCCTCGCGCCGGGCACGCGCGTCGTCGTCCGATCGCACGTCGCGGGAAGCTGAGATGTCCGGCACGCCGATGACGACCGGAACCACTGCCCCGACGACGACGCGAGCCTCGCTCTCGTCCTGGTTCATCCACCATCCCATCGGCACCTCGCTGCTGATGGCCGGCCTGCTGGTGCTCGGCGCGGTGTGTTTCCCGCGCCTGCCGGTGGCCCCGCTGCCGGAAGTCGACTTCCCGACCCTGCAGGTGGCGACCCAGCTTCCCGGCGCCAGCCCGGAGATCATCGCCTCCTCCGTCACCCAGCCATTGGAACGCCAGTTCGCCGAGATCCCCGGCCTGGCGCAGATGACCTCGGTCTCGACGCTCGGCAATTCGGCGATCACGCTGCAGTTCAATCTCGACGTCGACATCAACGCCGCCGCGCAGGACGTGCAGACCGCGATCAACGCCGCCGGCGGCCAGCTGCCGACCGACCTTCCCTCCCCGCCGACCTATCGCAAGGTGAATCCGGCCGATCCGCCGATCCTCGTACTGGCGCTGACCTCGCATTCGCTGCCGATCACCAAGGTCGACGACTATGCCGAGAACGTGCTGGAGCAGAACATCAGCCAGGTCGAAGGCGTCGGCCAGGTGCTGGTGTTCGGCCAGCAGAAGCCCTCGGTGCGCATTCAGGTCGATCCGGCCAAGGTGGCCAATCTCGGCCTGTCGCTGGAGGATCTGCGCCAGGCCATCATCTCGACCACGGTGAACGCCCCCAAGGGCATCGTGAACGGCACGCACCGCACCTTCACGCTCTACGACAACGACCAACTCACCACCGCCGGCCCGTGGCGCGACGCGATCCTGGCCTTCCGCAACGGCGCGCCGGTGCGGGTGCGCGACATCGGTCGGGCGGTCGACGCGCCGGAGAACGACCAGCTCGCGGCCTGGGCGAATGGCCAGCAGGCGATCATCCTCGGCGTCTTCAAGCTGCCGGGCGCCAATGTCATCGACACGGTCGACCAGATCAAGGCGCAGCTCCCGCGGCTGCTGGCCACCGCGCCGGCGGGAATCGACCTGAAGGTGCTCAGCGACCGCACCACGACCATCCGCGCCTCGATCGCCGATGTCGAGACGACGCTGATCATCACCGTGGTGCTGGTGGTGGCGGTGATTTTCGTCTTCCTGCGCAGCCTGTGGGCGACGCTGATCCCCGGCATAGCGGTACCGCTGGCGGTGATCGGAACCTTCGGCGCCATGTACGCGCTCGGCTACAGCCTCGACAATCTCTCGCTGATGGCGCTCTCCATCGCCGTCGGCTTCGTGGTCGACGATGCCATCGTGATGCTGGAGAACATCGAGCGGCATCTGGAGATGGGCAAGACGCCGCTGCAGGCGGCGCTCGACGGCTCGGCCGAGATCGGCTTCACCATCCTGTCGATCAGCCTGTCGCTCATCGCGGTGTTCATTCCGCTGCTGCTGATGGGCGGGCTGGTCGGCCGGCTGTTCCGCGAGTTCGCCGTCACCGTCACCATCACCATCGCGGTGTCGGCCTTCGTCTCGCTGACGCTGACGCCCACAATGGCCGCGCTGTTCCTGAAGCCGAAGGGCGAGACCCGCCACGGCCGGCTCTATCTCTGGTCGGAGCGCGGCTTCGACGCCCTGCTCACCGGCTACCGGCACACGCTCGACCTGGCGCTCGACCACCGCCGCGTGACGCTCGGCATCTTCTTCGCGGCGGTGGGCGCCACCGGCGTGATGTTCTACGAGATACCGAAGGGCTTCTTCCCGCTGCAGGACACCGGCCTCATCATCGGCGTGTCGGAAGCGGCGCAGGACGTGTCCTTCCCCGACATGGTCCGGCACCAGCTCGACCTCGGCCGCATCATCGCCGCCGACCCGGACGTCGCCACCATCGGCATGGCCGCCGGCGCCGGCGCCGGCCAGACAGTGAACAATGGCCGGATGTTCATTACGCTGAAGCCGCGCGAGGAGCGCCGCGCCTCGGTGTTCCAGGTCATCGACCGGCTCAACCGGAAGCTTGCCGGGGTCGAGGGCGCCGCCGTGTTCCTGCAGGCCGCGCAGGATCTCAATGTCGGCGGGCGCATCGCGCGCACGCAGTTCCAGTACACGCTGCAGGACGGCGACATCGGCGAGTTGAACGAATGGGCGCCGAAGATGCTGGCGAAGCTGAAGACGCTGCCCGAGCTGACCAGCCTCGCCTCGGACCAGCAGACCGGCGGCGCCACACTGACGCTGAGCATCGACCGCGACCAGGCGCAGAGGCTCGGCATCAGCCCAGCCGACATCGACAACACGCTCTATGACGCGTTCGGCCAGCGGCAGGTGACGCAGTACTTCACCCAGCTCAATTCCTACCACGTCATCCTGGAAATCCTGCCGGAGCTGCAGAGTTCGCCGCATGCGCTCGACCAGCTCTACGTGAAATCGCCGCTGACCGGCCAGCAGGTGCCGCTCGGCGTGCTGGCGAAATGGACCTCGGAGCCGACCAGCTTCCTGTCGATCAACCACCAGTCGCAGTTCCCGGCGGTGACACTCTCCTTCAACCTCGCCCCCGGCGTCGCGCTCGGCGACGCGGTGGCGGCGATCCACCGGGCGGAGGTGGAGATCGGCAAGCCGGCGACGCTGATGGGCACCTTCCAGGGCAACGCGCAGGCGTTCCAGGATTCGCTCGCCAGCGAGCCCTGGCTGGTCGCCGCGGCGCTGCTCGTCATCTATGTGATCCTCGGCGTGCTCTATGAGAGCTACATCCACCCCATCACCATCCTCTCGACCCTGCCCTCCGCCGGGCTCGGCGCGCTGATCATGCTGTGGATGTTCGGCTTCGACTTCTCGATCATCGCGCTGATCGGCGTGATCCTGCTCATCGGCATCGTGAAGAAGAACGGCATCATGATCGTCGACTTCGCCATAGAGCGGGAGCGCGTCGAGGGCCTGTCGCCGCATGACGCGATCCGCGAGGCCTGCCTGCTGCGGTTCCGGCCGATCCTGATGACCACCTTCGCCGCGCTGCTCGCCGGCGTGCCGCTGATGCTCGGCCACGGCACCGGCTCGGAACTGCGCCAGCCGCTCGGCTACGCCATCGTCGGCGGCCTCGTGGTCAGCCAGCTGCTCACGCTCTACACCACGCCGGTGATCTATCTCACGCTCGACCGGTTCGGCCGCCGCCGGCAGACAGACGAAAAGGACGAAGGACACAAACCCGCCACCGGCGTCGCCTGACCCAAGGGCAACGGTGCGATTGCGAAAGCCGCGTGGCACCAGGGAATACGCGCCGACCGATCGGCGGCATGGTTCGGGCATCGAACAACCCTGCCGCGCGGAGCGCCATGATGAACGTCGCCACGGATCCCGCCAAGCTCGACGCCCACCTGCTCACGGCCCTCCTGCCGGGCAGTGGCAGTACCCCTGCCATCCCGCCCGCCACCCCCTCCGTCACGGCCGCCGCCACGCGCGGCCCGTCGAAGCTTCGGCGGCGCCTGATCGGAACCGCCCTGGTTCTCGCGCTCCTCGCCGGCAGCTTCTTCGCCGGCTATGAATACTGGACCGTCTGGCGCTTCGAGGAATCGACCGATGACGCCTATGTCCAGGCGGACATCGTCACCATTGCGCCGGAGGTCTCCGGCTATCTCACCACCGTCAACGTCACCGACAACCAGCCGGTGCGCAAGGGCGACACTCTCGCCGTCATCGACCAGCGCGACTATCGCGCCGCGGTCGCCCAGGCGCAGGCCGACGTCGCCGAGGCCAGGGCCGCGGTCGACGACCACGCCGCCCAGATCGACGAGCAGCAGGCGCTGATCGCCGAGGCCAAGGCTCAGATCGACGCCGATCAGGCGCAGTTCGTCTTCGCCAAGCAAAACAACGAGCGCTTCGGCACACTGGCCAAGGACGGCTACGGCTCGGTCGAGACCGCCCAGCAGGCCACCGCCCAGATTGGCCAGGCGCAGGCGACGCTCGCCCGCGATACCGCCGCGCTCGACGCCGCACAGAAGCAGATCGCCACCCTCACCGCGCAGCTCGCCGAGGCGCGGGCCACGCTCGCGCACAACGAGGCGACGCTGCGGACCGCGACGCTCAATCTCGGCTACACCGTGCTGCGTGCCCCGGTCGACGGCGTCGTCGGCGCGCGCACCCTGCGCGTCGGCCAGTTCGTCGAGCCCGGCAACCAACTCCTCGCCGTGGTGCCGCTGCAGGCGACCTACGTCATCGCCAACTACAAGGAGACGCAGCTCACCGACGTTCAGCCGGGCCAGCCCGTGTCGATCGCCGTCGACACCTTTCCCGGTGTCAGCGTGCGCGGCTTCGTGCGCAGCCTCGCGCCGGCGAGCGGGCAGGAATTCGCCCTGCTGCCGCCGGACAACGCGACCGGCAACTTCACCAAGATCGTCCAGCGCATCCCGGTGCGCGTCGACCTCGACCCGACCGATCCGCTCGCCGGCCGGCTGCGCCCCGGCATGTCGGTGACGACGACGATCCGCGTCGATGGCGACGCCGCCGCCAAGGCGAAGTAGGAGGCGGAGATGGCCATTGCAGCGACCGTCGCCGGCGCCCCTGCCGCCCCCGCCCGGCCGGAAGGCGCCAGCGTCACCACCTGGGTCGGCGTGAGCGGCTGTCTGCTCGGCGCGCTGATCGCGGTGCTGGACATCCAGATCACCAATTCCTCGCTGCCGCAGATCGAGGGCGGCATCGGCACGGGAATCGACAACGGCACCTGGATTTCGACGTCCTATCTGATCGGCGAGATCGTCATGATCCCGCTCACCGACTATCTCACCCGTGTGTTCGGGTTCCGGCGCTTCATCCTCGGCGCGACCTCGCTGTTCCTCGTCTTCTCGATCGCCTGCGCCTTCGCGACCAGCCTCAACCAGATGATCCTCTCGCGCGGCCTGCAGGGCTTCTTCGGCGGATGCCTGATCCCGCTCGCCTTCACCGCCGTGCTGACGCGGCTGCCGCTCCACCAGCGCCCGATCGGCCTCGCCGCCTTCGCGCTCACCGCGACCTTCGGTCCGGCGATCGGGCCGACCATAGGCGGCTACCTCACCGAGCAATATGGCTGGCCCACCATCTTCTTCATCAACCTGATCCCCGGCGCGGTCATGCTGGGCCTGCTGTATCCCACGCTGGAGCGCAGCCCGATGCAGCTGAAGCTGCTGCGCGAGGGCGACTGGTGGGGGATCGGCTTCATGGCGGTCGGCCTCGCCAGCCTGCAGACGGTGCTCGACGAGGGCAACAAGGACGACTGGTTCGGCTCGCCCTTCATCGTCCGTCTCAGCCTGCTGGCGGCGGTCTGCCTCGCCATCTTCATCGTCATACAGTTCAGGACGGCGAAGCCGACCATCCAGTTCCGGCTGCTGGCGCGGCGCAATTTCGCCCTCGGCATCCTCGCCAACACCATTGTCGGCTTCGCGCTGTTCGGCTCGGTCTATGTGCTGCCGACCTATCTCGACGAAGTGCAGGGCTACAATGCGCAGCAGATCGGCGCGGTGCTGGCCTGGGTCGGCCTGCCGCAGCTCGTCATCATCCCGTTCGTGCCGATGCTGATGAAGCGCATCGACGCGCGCCTCATGGTCATCGCCGGCCTTGCGATCTTCGCGCTGAGCTGCTTCATGAACACCCATCTGAGCTTCGACGACGGCGGCGACCAGCTCATGATGACCAACATCGTGCGCGCCCTCGGGCAGGCCATCGTCCTCTCCCCGCTCGCCAGCATCACCATGCTCGGCATGCCGCCGGAATATTCCGGCCAAGCTTCCGGGCTGTTCAACATGATGCGCAGCCTCGGCGGCGCCATCGGCACGGCGGCGCTCGCGACCTTCATCAGCAAGCGCGAGCAGTTCCACTCCAACATCATCGGCCAGTCGGTGACGCCCTATGGCGAGAGCGTGCGCGGCTTTCTCGACACGATGCAGCACTATTTCATGCAGCATGGCATGACCGACCCCGCGGGCGCCCACCATCAGGCGGAGATCCTGCTCGGCAAGCTGGTGGCGCAGCAGGCCCTGATCATGGGCTATTCCGACACCTTCGCGGTGCTTGGCACGATCCTGCTCGTCGCCGCGGTGGCGGTCGCCCTCACGCGCCGGCCGGCCTAGACGCGCCGGCTGTGGGAAGCGACCCCCGCGCCACGCGCGGCGTGCGAATGGGAAAGTCTCCGGCGGACCGGAAAGACCCGGCGGGCATCTCCTTCCAGCCTCGCGTGACTGCGTGACCTCGCCTAGAGTGCGGCACTCGAGGGGCAACCGTTCGATGGCCGACACGGACAGGTGGGGCGCGATGTACAATTCAAGGGGAGCGATCTTGGACGACAGACCGTCGAGCCGGTGGTTCATGCCGGTCGTCGCTGCGGTCCTGGCGGCCGCAATTTTCACCATCGACACCTTCTCGTCGCTCGATATGGCGATCGCGGTGCTCTATGTCGTGGTCGTGCTGCTGTCGGCCAACCATTCGGACCGTCCCGGGCTGTTCACCATCTCCGGACTGTGCATCGGGCTGACCATCCTCAGCTTCTTCATCATGCACAGCGACGATTACGATCTGGCCGCCACGATACGCGTGCTGGTCAGCATCGCCGCCATCACCGTGACCACGCTGCTGTGCCTGGAGAACCAGGCCGCGACCCAGTCGCTGCGCGGTCAGGCCGACCTGCTCGACCTCACCCATGACGCCATCTTCGTCCGCGACACCGCCGGCACCGTGCTCTACTGGAGCCACGGCGCCGAGCAGCTCTATGGCTGGACGCGGCAGGAAGTGGTGGGCCGCCCGGCCACCGAGTTGCTGCAGACGGTCTTTCCCGTGCCGCTCGCCGACATTCGCGCCGAGCTGTTCCGCACCGGGCGATGGGAGGGCGAGCTCATCCATACCCGCAAATCCGGCACCCAGGTCACGGTCATGAGCCGCTGGTCGCTGCAGCGGGACGAGAAGGGCCGGCCGCTGGCCGCCATGGAGACCAACAGCGACATCACCGCGCGCAAGCAGGCCGAGAATTCGCTCAACCAGACGCGCGCCGAGCTCGCCCATGTGACCCGCATCACCACCATGGGCGAGCTGACGGCGTCGATCGCGCACGAGGTCAACCAGCCGCTGGCCGCCGTCGTCACCAATGGCGAAGCCTGCCTGCGCTGGCTTGGCCGTGCCGAACCCGATGTCGGCGAGGCCCGGGCATCGGTCGAGCGGATGATCGCCAATGGCCGCAGGGCCAGCGACGTCGTCGCGCGCCTGCGCTCGCTTGCCCGGCGCGACGAACCGATCCAGGCACCGGTCCACGTCAACGAGGTGATCGACGAAGTCCTGCCGCTGCTCGAACGCGAACGGATGAGCCACCGTGTCGCCCTCGACCTCACGCTCGACGACCGGGTGCCACCGATCCTCGGCGATCGCGTCCAGCTCCAGCAGGTGGTGCTCAATCTCACCCTCAACGCCGTGCAGGCGATGGCGGGCGTGAGAGAGGACCACCGTCGGCTCTGGATCGCCACGCGGGTCGACGAACGCCCCGACCGGACCTGTGTGCTCATCGAGGTCGGCGACAACGGCCCGGGGGTCGACCCGGAAAGCCTCCCCAAGCTGTTCAACGCCTTCTACAGCACCAAGAAGGATGGCATGGGAATGGGCCTGTCCATATCGAGATCGATCATCGAATCGCATGGCGGGCGCATCGCCGCCGATCCTGGTCAGGGTGGCGGCATGCTGTTCACCGTGGCCCTCCCCGCCTCGAAGGAAAGCATGTCGTGATCAGCCGTACGCTGCCCCGCCCGCCTGCGCCGTCGACCGATCCCCTCGTCATCGTGGTGGATGACGATGCCGACCTGCGGGCGGCGCTGTCCAGCCTGTTCCGTTCCATCGGCCTGCAGGTCGAGCTGTTCGGCTCCGCCGCCGAGCTGCTCGGCGCCAAGCTTCCCGAGGTGCCGCGCTGCCTGGTGCTCGACATCCGCCTGCCGGGGGTGAGCGGTCTCGACTTCCAGTCCCAGCTCGCCCGCTCGGCGATCGAGATGCCGATCATCTTCATGACCGGCCATGGCGACATCCCCATGAGCGTGCGGGCCATGAAGGCCGGCGCGGTCGACTTCCTGACCAAGCCCTTCCGCGATCAGGACATGCTGGACGCCGTGACCGCCGCGCTGGCGATCGACCGCGAGCGGCGCGACGCCCGCCAGGCGGTATCCGGCGTGCAGACGCTCTATGAGACCCTGACCCCGCGCGAGAAGCAGGTCATGGCGCTCGTCACCTCCGGCCTGATGAACAAGCAGGTCGCCGCCGAGGTCGGCCTCAGCGAGATAACGGTAAAAATCCACCGCGGCCACGTGATGCGCAAAATGGGCGCGGGCTCGCTCGCCGATCTGGTGCGTATGGCCGAAACGTTGGGTCTATCCAGCGCCAAGAGATAATTCGGCAAACGTCTGTATAATTCGAATTAAGGTGTATTGGGGTCTATATGGACGACAGCCCGGCACCGTGACGGCTGGCCGGAAGTCTCTTGATGAGGTGTGTTGACGTGTCCTCGACCCCGATGATCACGATCATCGACGACGATGAATCCGTGCGGATCGCTACTGAAAGTCTTGTCCGATCGCTCGGCTTCAAGGCACGCACATTTGCGTCCGCTGAAGACTTCCTGCTTTCGCCGGCGCGCGGAGAGACGGCCTGCGTCATCACCGACGTGCAGATGCCCGGTATGAGCGGCGTCGAGCTGCAGACCGCGCTGCGCGATCGGGGCGACCGCACGCCGCTGATCTTCATCACCGCCTTCCCGGAAGAGCGCATCCGGCGCCAGGTCCATGCCGCCGGCGCGATCGGCTTCCTCGCCAAGCCGTTCGACGGCAACGCCATGATCGAATGCATCGACCGCGCGCTCGGCGAGCGCGGCGCGGCCGCCACCGACAGCTGACGCCCTTGGCCGCACCGGACGAAGGCTCCGGCGCCCCGCCGGTGGGCGTTGCCGCCGAGGACCAGCGCGCCCACACGCCCGCGCCGCCTCCCATACCCCGACCGCTGCCCCGACCGCACAGGCGGCATCCGCTTCGTCTCGCGCTGGGCTTTGCCTTCCGCCTAGCCTGCGCCCTCGTCATCATCCTCGACGAACTGGTAAGGCCGATCTACCGGCCCCTCATCGCCCGCATCGCCTCGCTCCGGGTGATGCAGGCCTTCGAGCATTGGGTCGGCGGCCTGTCCGCCTGGGCGGTCCTGACGCTGCTCGCCATTCCCTATGCCATCGTCGAGCCGCTGAAATTCGTCGGCCTGATCTGGATCGCCAACGGCGCCGAGCGCCGGGGCACGGTGCTGTTCCTCTTCGCCCATCTGGTGAGCTTCGTCCTCATCGAACGCATCTTCTCGGCCGGTCGGGCGAAGCTCATGACCATCGCCTGGATGGCATGGGCGATCGACACTGCCAACGCCGTGCGGCGGCGCATCGTCACGGCGCTGCGTCTGGACGCCATCAAGCAGCGCATCCGCCGCTTCGCCTTCCGGCTGCGGCGCCGGCTGCGCGCCCTGCTGCGCTAGCGCCGGCCCGCCCCGCCGCGATGGGGCGTCGCTGCATCGGCCAGATCGGCGCAGTCGGTGGGCGGCCGCGCGCCGGCGAGCCGGGCGGCGAGCCAGCTCGTCGCCGGCCCGGCGCTGACGATCTCCGCCCCGCCATGCGAGGCGAAGGGAATCTGCTGGTAGTCCAGCGCCACCCCGTCGCGGCAGAGCCGCCGGGCATAATCCCGCGTCGTCGCCGGTGCCACGAGAGCGTCTCCGCCGCCCTGCGCGAGGAAAACCGGAACACCGCGGGGCAGCGGCAGCGAATTCGCCGCGATCAGCCGGCTCCAGCCGGGACGATCTTCGGCATCATGGCGCAGCACGCCGGTTCCGGCGAAGGCGAAGGTGGAGAGCCCAAGCGCAAGCCGATCCGGTCCATTGAGGCTGCACAGCGTGGCGATGTGCTCCAGCGCCGGCAGCGCCTGCGGTCGGACGACCTCGCCGATCGGCACATGATAGGTCTGGCTCCACGACCAGGCGGCGAAGGAGGCGACGACCTCGCCGGCCGGCGTGCCGGCGTCGTTCCGCAACAGCCGGCGCAGCTCGGTGGGCGCCGAGACCGCCGCCGCGCCCTCGAAGCGCAGCTCGGGGGCATAGCTGCGCGCAAGGGCACCGGTGAACAGCGCCGCCTGCCCGCCTTCCGAAAAACCCCAGCTGGCGAAGCGGCGGCCGGCCCGGAGGCCGGGCAGAGCGCGCGCGGCGCGCACCGCGTCGATCATCGCATGCGCCTCGCTGGCCCCGACCAGATAGGGATGCACCTTGCCGGCGCCGAGCCCCTGATAGTCCGTCGCCACGACGATAGCGCCGTCGGCGAGCAGCTCCTGCAGGCCGCTGATGCTGCCGAAGGCGTGCCGGGGAAAACGGGAGGGCGCGCAGCCGGGCATGATGCCGCTGGTGCCGTGCCCCCAGGTGACCACCGGCTCGCGTCCCGCGCCGGCGGGCGGGGCCGCCACGACGCCGGAAACCGCAACCGGCGCCCCATCGACGCTGCGCGAGCGGTAGAGGATACGGTAGGCCATCGTCGCGCCGGGCGGCGGCGTGACGGGCTCGGCCTTGATGAGCGTGCCGGGCCGCCCGCGCAGCGACGCGGCGGAGACCTGATAGAATGCGGGATCGTCGGCACGTGCGGCGCCGGAACACAACGCGAGCACGCTCGCGCCGGCGCAGATCGCCGGGATCGCCTTGCGGCTCAGGAACGTCATCATCCCAGGCATGGTCCGGCCCTCGCCTCACGCCGGACGCACGGGCCCGGAACGCCAGCCGCCCCATCGGCGGCACCTGCGATTTAAGCGGCGGGAGCGTCATCGCTCTTTCGAAACCGCCCCGGAACTATCGCGCCTGCCCGATAGGAAGCTGCCGTACCGGAATCATCCGAAGATTTCGGCTTGACGACCGGAACTCATGATCCGGCTAAGCGCAGGCATGATATCCGCCGCCGCCGCCGACCCCTAGCTTTCCATGACGACCGGGCCGCCTCTCACTGCCCCCCACCTGCCCGGCGATTTCTGGAGAACCGTCATGAACAAGTTCCTTGCCCTCGCCATCCTGTCGGCCACCATCGCTCTGGGCGCGGCTTCCGCCGAAGCGGCCAGCTACAAGCCGGCCGCCTCCCACCAGACCGTCATGGAGGGCCGCAACGCCACCGAGACCTTCGCCGCCCGCAACGGCGCGGCCGCCATCCGCGACCAGGCCGAGGCCAACGCGCGCTCGGCGAGCTGATTCCGGCCGCGCATCGCCACCGCGCGGCCTGCGCGGACCCATATCGGCCCGATCGCAGGATCGGGCCGATTTCTTTTTCGACCCCATCGCCCGCGTCGACGCCCTATCGCGGCAAGCCGAGTGCCGCCCGCACCAGCGCCCCGGCAGCGCGGCCGGCCGATTCCATGTAACTCGCGTCGCGGTTGAGCAGCACGACGGCGAAGCAGCCGTCGATCAGCAGGACGATCTGCCGGGCAAGCTCGCGCGCGCCGTCGCCGGCGCCCGCCTCCTCGAACAGCCCGCACAGCCAGTCCTCGACCCGCTTCTTGTGCAGCCGGCCGGCCTGAAGCGCCGGATGCCCCGGCATGTTGACCAGCTCGGCCGAGGTGCGCAGGAAGCCGCAGCCCTTCCAGCGCGCATGGCCGGCGGACCGGGCGAGCGCGCCGAAAAGCGCCTCGATCCGCGCGGCGACGTCGCCTTCGGCCTCGCCGTAATACCGCCGGAACCAGGCGAGGTTGGGCGCATCGCGTGCCGCCAGATAGGCAGCGATCAGGTCGTCCTTGCTGCGGAAATGATAATAGAGGGTGCGCTTGGTGACGCCGGCCCTTGCGGCCACCGCGTCCACGCTGACCGCACGGATGCCCTCACCGTGGAACAGCTTGCCGGCCGCCTGAAGGATGCGCTCGCGGGTCGGCGCCGTGCTGGTCTCCATGCGTCATGTATACCGCCTAGTGAATATACATCAACGCCGCCGGCCTCTAGCGTCTGCCGTGACGATCAGGGGGAGTGCTATGACCGGGAGCGAGGCAAGGGCCGTCGCGATCGCCTGCCGGGACGGAGTGGGGCTGGGCGGGCATTTCTGGCAGGGGCGCGGCCAGGGGCGCGGCGATGCCGGCGCCGTCGTCATCAATCCCGCCACCGGCGTGCCGGCCCGCTATTATCACCGCTACGCCCGCTTCCTCGCCGGCCACGGCTTCGACGTGCTCACCTATGATTACCGCGGCATCGGCCTGTCGCGGCCGCCGCGCCTGCGCGGCTGCGGCTATCGCTGGCGGGACTGGGGCGAACGCGACGTCGAGGCCGCGCTCGACTTCATGGCGCGCGAGGCGGGTCACGGACCGCTCATGGTGGTCGGCCACAGCATCGGCGGATTCCTGCCCGGTCTCGCGGAAAACGGCAGGGACATCCGCCGCATGCTCACCGTCGGCGCGCAATATGCCTGGTGGGCCGACTACGCGCCGCGCCGCCGGCTCGGCCTGCTGTTCAAATGGCATCTCGTCATGCCGGCGGCGACCGCCCTCTGCGGCTATTTTCCCGGACGCCGGCTCGGCTGGCTGGAAGACCTGCCCGCCGGCGTCGCCCATGAATGGAGTTTCCGCGGGCCGCGCTTCGAAAGGAGCCACCCAAGGGGCGAGCGCGCCGCCGCCGTCGCGCGCATGGCGGACGTGCAGGCGGACATCCTTGCCGTGTCCGTCGCCGACGACGAATTCGGCACGATCCCGGCGCTGCGCCGCACGCTGCGCTACTATACGGGCGCCGCGCGGACGCTGGTGCGGATCGCCCCTTCCGATTACGGGCGGGACGCGATCGGCCATTTCGACCTCTTCCACGACAGCCACGCCGCCGGCTTCTGGCTCGATACCGTCATCTGGCTGCGCGACGGTCGCAATCCCTGGCCGCGCCATGTTGTCTGGTCCGAGGACCGCGACATCCGGGTTGCGCCCGATCCCGCTGCGCTCCAGGCGCGCCTATAGTTGAAGCCGGGCATGCGGCTCTTCATGGAAGCGAGTACCGTTCCGGCCTTGGCCGGGCCGATCATGCTCGCCACGGGATCACCTTTTCGTTATGCAGGAAGGCCGGCCGCCATTGGCCAGATCCTGTCTCAGATGGGCCCAGCCGCGTCGATGAAGCTCGTTATCCAGATACCTTGCTACAATGAGGCCGAAACCCTCGCCATAGCGCTGGCGGAACTGCCGCGGCAGGTGGAGGGCTTCGACAGCGTCGAGTGGCTGGTAATCGACGACGGCAGCAGTGACGACACGGCGGCGGTCGCCAAGGCGAACGGGGTCGATCATGTGGTGCGCCACAGCGTCAATATGGGCCTCGCGCGCGCCTTCATGACCGGGCTCGACGCCGGTCTCGGGCTGGGCGCCGACGTGATCGTCAATACCGACGCCGACAACCAGTACAATGCCGGCGACATCCCCACGCTGGTGGCGCCGGTGATCGAGGGGCGGGCGGATATCGTGATCGGTGCCCGGCCGATCAGCTCCATCGAGCATTTCTCGCCGGTCAAGAAGGGGCTGCAGAAGCTGGGAAGCTGGGTCGTGCGGGTCGCCAGCAAGACCGACATCCCCGACGCGCCGAGCGGCTTCCGGGCGATCTCGCGCCGGGCGGCGCAGCAGCTCATCGTGTTCAACACCTACACCTACACGCTGGAGACGATCATCCAGGCCGGCCAGCGCGGCATCCCCATCCTCTCGGTTCCGGTCCGCGTGAATGCCGACCTGCGTCCATCGCGGCTGGTGAAGAGCATCCCCTCCTATCTGCGCCGGTCGATCGCGACCATCATCCGCATCTTCGTCATCTACCGGCCGTTCCGCTTCTTCGGCACCATCGGCATGGTGCTGTTCACGGCGGGCTTCCTGATCGGCCTGCGCTTCCTCTGGGCCTATCTCAGCGGCGGGGGCGAGGGCCATGTGCAGTCGCTGATCCTCAGCGGCGTGCTGCTCGGCATGGGATTCCAGACCATCCTGATCGCCTTCGTCGCCGACCTGCTGGCGGCGAACCGCCGGCTGATGGAGGACGTGCGGCACATCTTGAAGTCCAAGAGCTAGACATAAGGGCTGGCGCGCCAGCCTGCCGAGGAATATCGCATGAAGATTGCGGGCGGACTAAAGGAAGCGGACATTGCGATCGGCAATGTCTTTGACAAATACGGATCGCGTAACCCCATCGTTCGCCACCTCATGCACGGCTTCTCGGACAGTCTGTCGGGACTTGTCCAAATTGCTGCACCGACGTCGATCCACGAGGTGGGTTGCGGAGAGGGGTACTGGACGAGCCAGTGGAGCAAGGCAGGAATCGCGACGCGCGGAAGTGATTTCTCATCGCAGGTGATCGACATTGCGCGTGCCAACGCCGCGGAGCTCGACCCCGGCATCTTCAGCGTCAAGAGCATCTACGATCTCAAATATCCGGAAGACAGCGCCGACCTCATCGTCTGCTGCGAGGTTCTCGAACACCTTGATCGGCCGGAAGAGGCGCTGCGTGTCCTGAAGGACATCACCACCAACTACCTGATCGTGAGCGTGCCGCGCGAGCCGCTGTGGCGGGTCCTGAACATGGCACGCGGCAAGTATCTCGGTTCGCTGGGGAATACGGAGGGGCATGTTCAGCATTGGTCCAAATCCGGCCTGATCGAACTTGTGTCCCGCCATTTCGACGTGGTGGCCGTTCGGACGCCCATTCCTTGGACCATGCTGCTCTGCCGCGCCAAGGCCGGGCGTGCCGGGGCCGGGCGTGCCAGCACGATTATATGAGACGGCTGCTGCATTGGATCGGCGGGGCGCTGGCGTTGCTCGGCGGCGTCTTCGTCGTGCTCCGGCTGCGCCAGCATGCGGCCGGGCTGGATTTCGGCGGCCTGTCCGCCGCCGATCTCGCCATGCTCGGCGCGCTGGCGCTGGTCTACGGAGCCGCGAACATCCTGCTGGCGCTGGCCTGGCGCCAGCTCCTCGCCTTCTGCACGGCGCATGCGACGCGGCTCTGGACGGTCCACGCCTATGGTGTCTCGCAACTGGCCAAATACATCCCCGGCAACATCTTCCACGTCGCCGGCCGGCAGATGATGGGTATGGCCGCGGGCCACAGCGCATGGGCGCTGGCGCGCTCCACCCTCTGGGAGCTCGGCCTGATCTCGGTGACGGGCGGGCTGTTCGGCCTGCTCGCCCTCGGCCTCGTCTTCAGGCAGATGCCGGTCCTCGCCGGCGCACTGGCCTTCATCCTCGCCCTGGCGGGCGCGATCGCCGTCGTCGCGCGGCTGCTGTCGCGCCGCGTCGCCCTCGCCATGGCCGAGCAGGCGCTGTTCCTGGGGCTGTCGGGAGCGGTGTTCGTCGGCTGCCTGACGATTGCCGCGCCTGAGCTCGACACCTCGGCGGGTCTTCTGGTGGCGGTGGCTGGCGCGTTCGTGCTGGCCTGGCTCGGGGGGCTGGTGACGCCGGGCGCGCCGGCCGGCCTTGGCGTGCGCGAGGCGATCCTGCTGTTCCTGCTCGTCGATGTCGGCACAGAGCCGGAAATCCTGCTCGCGGTGCTGCTTGGCCGCATCGTCAACGTTGCCGGCGATGTCGCCTTCTTCGCCCTCGGGGCGTTCCTCGGACGGATCAGGGCATGAGACACTCCCTCCCGCAGCCGACCGCCGGCAGCTACGCGGCGCTCATCTTCGGGCTGGTGCTCACATGGATGCTGCACGGGACCCTGCCGGGCATTGCCTCGCCCACCCTGGGACAGGCGATCTGGACCTCCGGTTTCGCGCTCTCCTTCGCCGACAGCTTTCCGCCGGGCCTCGTTGCCACTCATTTCGGAGCGCCCGAGCCGGCCGCCATCGCCTTTGGCCTGGCCGGGGCCTATCCCGTCGCCCTCCTCATATGCGCCGGCCTCCATCCCGCGGATGCGTATTCGGCAATGGTGGCGATCTGGCTTGCCGTCGCCTTCTTGTCCGCGTGGCGGATTTCGCTGCGGCTTGGCGCCGGCCCCTACCTCGCCGTCGCCGCCGCGTTCATCTGGACCAGCCTGCCGTTGATCTGGGTGCATGCCAGTTATTCGATGTCCGCGATCGGCTTTGCCCTGCTGCCATTCTACTTCCTGGCTGTCCTGCGCCTGATCGCCGCTCGCGATCAGGCCGCGCCCGGCCGAGCAGGTACGGCGGCGTTCTACCTGCTCGCCTGTCTGACGTCCGTCTTCATGGATGGTTACAGTTTCATGATGTTCGCCGTCGGGTCGAGCCTGCTGCTCCTCGGCGCCTTCTTGAACATCCGCGACCGCTGGAAGTACTTCGTTTTCTTCGCGGCACCGGTTCATGCCATCGCGTTCGCGGCGGCCTATCTGCTTTACGCCCTCTATATCGGCAAAACGCAATTCGATGCCGCGCCGATTACCTTCTTCCGCGGGTGGGGCGCCGATCTGACTTTTTTCCTGTGGCCGACCAAGGGGGTACTCTGGATCGGCGACCTCCTGAACATCAGTCAGGAACGGACGCAACGGCAGTTTTTCGGTGATCACTCGGTCTGGGTTTCGACCTTCATACTGCCATTCGCCCTCGTCGGCCTGGCCGCATGGATCTTCACCCATCGCCAGAGGGGATGGCTCGCGACAGCCTTCCTCCTCCTCGCCCTGTGCGGCCTTTACTTGTCGCTCGGGCCTTCGCTCAAGATCGATTCGACCCGCCCGGCGGAACTGCTCGACGCCGGCGAACTGATGCCCGCCAGCGCCGCGCTCGGCTCCACCGGAACGGCGTGGCTTTCCAAGCACGTTCCGGGTTTCAGGAACATGCGGGCGTCGTATCGCTGGATCGCACTCGCCTATTTCGGCTTCTGGCTGCTCCTGGTGCTGCTGCTGGGCCGGCTCGCGGCACAGGGGCGCCGGCTGACGGCGGGACTGATATGCGCCCTGCTCGTCGTCTCCAATCTCCCCCCATTGACCAAGACCTGGCGCGCCAACGCGGAGAACCGGGACGATTTCATGGCGATTGATCGTGAACTCGTCGCCGATCTGCGGCAAGAGCTGGTGCCGGGCGAGAGGATTGCGTTTCTTCCCTACAGGAACGATTTCTTCGCCAACTACCTCGCACCGGCCTCCGATACGAATGCGTACAATATCGGCGGCGACAAAAACCTGATGGAGGCGCGGGAGAACTGGCCGGAAATCATGCGCCAGTTCCCGATGTCCCGGTATGATGATGCGTTCGGTGCACGCATATTACTGATGCTGGCACGGCACGAAGCCGACGTCGTGGTCCTCCCCTATATCGACCTTCTCGTGGCCGCCCACGTATGGCCGAGCCCCAACAAATATCGGGAAGATGTCGCCGCCACCCTCAAGGAACTGTCCGCCACCGGCCTTGTGAGCATCGACGAGCGCACCTATTACGCCACCGTCCGGCTCGCGCCCGAACTGAGGCCCACCGACCGGAAGGAGGCCTTGGAGCGTCGGATCCGCCGGACATTCTGTCTGCCGCCGGAATGCGTGGCGGAGGACGAATTCGATGCCGGCACCCTGCATCTCGTCGGCGAAATCCGGGACCGCGCGCTCCGTGCGACGGGCCAGGCCGGCTACCTCCATTTCGGCCCCTACGCTCCCATCGGTCCGGGAACCTACAGGCTGACGCTTTTCGGCACGGCGACCGCTCCCGCCGGAGCCTGGGCCGATGTGGCTTCCTCCGAGGGCGCCCAAATCCATGGGCACTTTCCGATTCCCGACCACAGCGGAACCGAGGGCCTGATCCTCGATCAGACGATGAAGCTCGACCGGGCGGTGCCGGACGCCGAGATCCGGCTCTGGGTCGAACCACAAAGCGACCTCCGTTTCACCGGCTACCGCCTCCAGAGAATCGACTGAGCGTTACGGGCACGGCGAACGCCGCCCGGGCAGCCCACAAAACATTGATCGCTGGATCAATGTTCGAAGCGCACGGGTTCCGTCCGCTTCGGTCGACCCACTAGATGCCCAGCACGCGCAGAAGCTGCTCCGCGCTCTCGAGCCAGCCCAGCGACGGCATTCCCTCGGAACGGACATGCCGCCCCGCGCGCCAGTGTCCCAGCCAGGCCTCGACCGCGTCGGCGAGGCCCGCCGGATCGCGTCCCTCGAAATAGCTGGCATGCGCGCCGGCTACCTCGCGGAACACCGGCAGCCCCCGCGCCAGAAGGGGCAGCCCGTGCTGGGCCGCCTCGATCAGCGGCAGGCCGAAGCCTTCGCCCTCGCTGGCTGCGAGGAGGCAGGTGCTGGCGGCATAGATGCGGTCGAGATATTCGTCGCTGACCTCGTCGGGCCAGAACAGCCGGACTCCATACTCCGAATGCCGGCGGATGCGCGCGATCAGATCCTCGACATTCCACCCCTGCTTGCCGACGATCACGAGATTGACGTCGACGCCGCTGTCCCAGAGCCGTTCGAAAGCGGCGAGCACCTGGCGGTGCCCCTTGCGCGGCTCGATGGTGCCGACCATCAGGAAGGAGGGGCGCTGGGCGATCCGGCCGAGCACCTCGTCGGCCTGCCCCGGCAGGCCGCGCGTCGGCACCGAGTTCGTCACGTCCGCGCCGAGGTGGAACCAGCCGATGTCGAGCGCGGTGGCGCGGGGAATGGCCTGCTCGCGCATCCAGGCGGCGAGATCGTCCGCCACCGCCCTGGAAATGCAGATCACCCCGTCCAGCGACACCGCCATCCGGAGCCAGGGGTCGAACCAGCTCGCCGCGCCGGGGAAATACTCCGGCAGCCGGAGCGGCAGGATGTCGTAGACCACATGAACGACCCGGACGCCCAGACGCTGCAGGCGCTCAAGCTCCTGCGTCTCCCGCTCGCTCCTGAGCGGCGCGAGGTCGAGACCGAGAAAGATGTCGCCGGCATAGGCGTCGATCGGCTCCTCCGCCACATAGGCCGGCGCGATCGCCCCCATCCGTTCCAGGAAACGCAGCGCCACCATGTGGTGGCCGCCGGCGGCGCGGTACACCGGCACGACCGAGAACCCCTCGGGCGGGTGCGCCAGCAGGGCGGACAGGATCGAGCGCACGACCCGCTGAATGCCGGTATGCAGGTCGAATTCGGCGATGTTGCTCACGTCGACGAACAGCGCGCGCGGCCGGGGATGCGGCGGAAAGCTCACGGCCAGCGCCGCGGCCACGGCACGGTCCCGGCCCTCGTCGGGTTCGAGCCGGGCCAACTGGCCGGGAAGATGCCGGACGGCGCGGCGGTGCGGGGCATCGAAGGCCTCGATCGCGTCGCGATACAGCGCCGCGCAATGGGCCGGCGAGTGCTCCGTCGCCATGACGACGCGGGCCTTGGCGCCCAGCTTCGCCCTCAGTGACGGGTCCGCCGCCAGACGGATCAGCGCAGCGGCCAGTTCCTCGACCTCGACCACGTCAGGAATGACGAGAGCCGAGGCGGGGTCTATCTCGGCCATGGCGCCGTGCGCGTTGACGATCAGCGGCAGGCCGTGGGCCAGGCAGTCGAGCGCCGCCGCCGAGGTCTCGCCGCGCGACTTCGTCCGCAACTGCACCGCCATGTCGGCGGCGCGCAGATAGCGTTCATAGGTGGCGGCATCGACCCAGCCGGTGATCGTGACGGCGTCCTTGAGGGCCGCGCCGCGCCGCAGCGCGTCGACGTCTGCGCCATAGGGATTTTCCGCGCTGCCGACATAGATCAGCCGCGCCCGCTTGCCCAGCGCGGGGCGCGCCGCCGCGAAGGCCTGCATAAGCTCCTTCGACAGCTTGGTTTTCACGACGTCGCCGAAGGAGCAGATGATCAGCTCATCGTCGGAGAAGCCAAGCTGGCGCCGGGCTTCGGCGCGACGGTCCGCGTCCACCTCCACGGCTCGGCGCAGCAGCGGAACCACCGCCCAGTCCGTCGCCGCGCCGGCGCCGTACCAGTGTTCCGCCAGCTGCTTCGACCAGCTGCTGTGAACGATGATGCCGGCTGCGGCCTGCAGCACCGGCAGGTTCGCCGGAAAGTCCCACAGGCCCTGTTCCTCATCCTCGAAGCGCGACAGCGCGGCCAGCCCCTGCACGCCATGGCTGCGCAGCATGCAGCGGGTCCAGTTCTCCTTCCCCCTGAAAGCCTGGATGGAGGACAGGAAGAAATCATGCAGCACGACCACTCCGGGGATTTCCTCGAGCAGCTCGAACATGTGCTGGTGGAACTCGGAATTCCCGATCTGATAGAGCACCCGGTCGAAGCGGTCGGCATTGCGGCGCAGCCACGCGACGTCGCGGATCGGAAGGTTCGCCGCGACCCAGGACTCGGCGACCTCGTCCTGAGCGACCACCACCTCGACCTCATAATGCTCGGCAAGGGCGGGCAGCAGGTCGGCGCTGTAATCGGCCACCCCGGAGCGCAGCGGCGGCAGCGGCGCGACGAAGGCGAGGCGCGGCTTGCCGGGGTCGGCGGCGCCTTGGCCATGGGAGCGCTCGGGATCGGGCCGCTCGGCACGGGCGGGTTCGTCGCCCGGCTGCGCGCGTGGCTCGAAAGCCTCCTCCAGCGCGCGCAGCGCCTTCAGGGCCGTCTTGTCCCAGCTGAACTTTTCCGCCTGCCGCAGGCCGTGCGCCTCCAGCGCGGCGCGAAAATCCGCGTCGGTGAGAACCTGCTCGATCTTCGCCGCCATGGCGGCCGGATCGTCGGGATCGAACAGCGCGTCCTCGCGCCCCACCACCTCGGGAAGGCTCGACCGGTCGGAGGCGATGACCGCCTTGCCGCACTGCATGGCCTCCAGCGCCGGCAGGCCGAACCCTTCGAGCCGGCTGGGAAAGACGAAGGCCTTGCAGCCATTGTAGAGCGCCAGCAGATCCTCGTCCGGCACGAAGTCGGTGAGCACGACGTCGGACGGCGCCAGGCCGGCCTCGGCCGCGAGCCGGCTCAGGCGATGCCGGTCCGCCTCGGTGATCTTGCAGATGATGGCGAGCTGGTGCTGCCCCCGCACGGCCCGCGGCAGGCGGGCAAAGGCCTGGATCAGGCCCTCGATGTTCTTCCGCGGGTCGATGCCGCCCGTGTACATGAGATAGTCCCGCTGCAGGGAATATCTCGCCGTCACCTCGGCCCGCTCGTCCGCCGGGAGGTCGAGCGGGCGGAACCGCTCGGAGACCGCACTCGACATGCTGCGGACCCGCGCCGGGTCGCGGTCGAGCGAGGCGATCGCCTCATCGGCCGAGGACTGGGAGATCGCCAGCAGCAGGTCCGCCTGCCGCAGCGCGTCGATCCGGCCCATATACCAGGAGCGCGCGACCTCGTCGGGCAGGTAGGTCGCCGGATTGTTCAGCGGGATCAGGTCGTAGAGTACCACCGCGATCGGCAGGTCGACGGACTGCCCGATGCTCATCACGACGTCGTCGCCCAGCCCTTCGAACAGGCTCGTCACCACGACGGCATCCGGCTGCAGCGAGGCGAGGAAGGCTTCGCGGATCAGCTCCGCATCGCGCGCACGCCCGGCATTGTTGCGGTCGGCCAGTGCCACCGGGCCGGGAGCGGTCCAGACGTGGAAGGCCTCGCGCGGCAGCAGGCCGTCGAACGCCGCGCGGATATCCATGATCGCGTCGGGCAGAAGACCGTTCAGCGCGAGCAGAACCTCGTGCCGGCCGCGATTACGCGCCAGGGCGCGGGCGAAATCGAGCGAATAACGGCCGATGCCGCGCAGGCGGTTCTGGCCCTGCGCCCCCTGCACATCGACGACGATCCGCATCTCACGCGTCCATGCGGCGGGCCCGCGATGCCTCGAGGCGCGTCAGGAAATGCCGGGCGCGCGGCGACAGATCGGTCGGCCCCTGGGTCTCCATCGGCGCCTGTTGCGCCTTCCGCCCGGCTGGGTGGCGCAGTGCCTGATAGGCGGGGCTCGCCATCCACATGGCAAAGGCCCGCCGCGGCGTGCCGTCGCGGTGCACGATCCAGCGCCGTACCACCCCGCGCGGCTTGCCGCTCTTGTGGAACATGAGGGTCCGGACCAGCTTCTTGGGCTTGCCCGAACGATGGAACAGCAGGCTCTCCCAGAATCCGCGTCCGAGCAGGTAATCGCGGTGGCCGCCCGTCGCCTCGGCCTCCGCGGCCGCCTGCTCCAGCGCCGCCCGCAGCCGCGCCGCGTCCTCGGAAAGCCCCGCCCGCGCGCGCAGCGATTCATCGAGGCGGCGCTGAATCTCGTCGCGCTCCACCGTCAGGCGCGTCAATGCCTGGGTCGCGCCGTCGAATCGCTGCGCCAGCTCCACCTGTTTCTGGCGCGCCAGATCGAGCGCGTCCCTGGCCGCCTTCAGGGCCGGCTTGAGGGCCGCGAGCTCGCGCGCCGCGGTGCCGCGCACGAACTTGTCGAAGACATTCGGCGGGCTGGCGAAATGCGCTGCCAACTCCTCGTGCTCGGAAGCGAGATAGAAGCGGTTGAGCCCATCCCAATAGACGAAGCGGTAGCCGGCCGCCTCGAGAATGCCATGCCATGCGTCATGGGTGGGAATCTGCGTCAGCGGCAGCGTCGCCTCGACCACGACGACCCACGGCCGCTGGCGCGACCAATCGAGGCCGCGCAGCACCGCCGCCTCCTGCCCCTCGACATCGACCTTCAGGAAGTGCACCGGCTGGTCGGCGGGAACATGCTCGTCCCAGACGCTGGCCAGCTTCCGGCAACGCACCTCCATCCGGTCGGGCGCACGGCCGTTCTCGATGTGCATCTCGGCATAGGTCGGATTGGCGGTCGCCAGGCCGGTATTGGCGAAGCCATGGAAGGTGACGGTTCCCTCGACGTCGCCGACCGCGATGCCGAGATTCACATCCGCGGGCCGTGCCGCTTCCAGAGCGGCGAGAAAGGTGGGATGGGGCTCGATGTTGATGCCACGCCAGCCGCGCTCGCTGAAGGCGCGCGTGACGCTGTCAATGTCCGGCAGGTAGGCGCCCGCGTCGATATAAAAGCCGTGCTCGACGTGTCTGAGCGCCCGCCAGAGCATGACGTCTTCGAAATTCTGCGCATACGATACGAATGTCACGGTCCCTCGCGCAGCCTCTTGCCTGCAACTGCCTCGTCAGAGCAACGTTGGCCTTCCACACGCCTCAGCCGCAAGGGGTCTCCGATCCGCCGCGCACGGCTCCAGGTGGGAGCGCCGGATCGGCGCCCACGCCTGGAGCCCGCATGGCTCAAGCGCGCCAGTCGTCGTAGTCCGACTTCGCCATCATCGTCGCGAGCTCCCACACCGACACCTTCGGCTCCCAGCCCAGCCGGGTGCGCGCCTTGGTCGAATCACCGAGCAGAAGCTCAACTTCCGCCGGACGATAGAACTTCGGATTGACCCGCACCGCGACCTTGCCGCTCTTGCGGTCGACCGCCTGCTCCGTTTCCTCCTCGCCGGACCATTCCAGGTCCAGCCCGAGCGCCTCGGCGGCGAAATTGACGAAGTCGCGGATCGGCGTCGTCACGCCCGTGGCGAGCACATAGTCGTCCGCCTTGTCCTGCTGGACCATGCGCCACATGCCGTCGACATAGTCGCCGGCAAAGCCCCAGTCGCGCTTGGCGTTCAGGTTGCCGAGTTCGACCGGCACATGCTCGCCACGGGCGAAGCGCGCCAGGCCGAGCGTGATCTTGCGGGTGACGAACTCGGAACCGCGCAGCGGGCTCTCGTGATTGAACAGGATGCCCGAGGAGGCGTGGATTCCGAAGGATTCGCGGTAGTTGACGGTGATGAAGTGGCCGTAGACCTTGGCCACGCCATAGGGCGAACGCGGATAGAAGGGGGTGTCTTCATTCTGCGGAATGGCCCGGACCAGACCGAACATCTCCGATGTCGACGCCTGGTAGAAGCGCGTCTCCGGCGAGAAGGTGCGCAGCGAGTCCAGCAGACGGACAACACCGAGACCGTTCACATCGGCCGCATAGATCGGCTGCTCCCAGGACGAGCCGACGAAGCTCTGCGCCGCCAGATTGTAGACCTCGTCGAACGAGCTGCCCCGAATCAGGCGCGTGATGTTGTTGAGCTCGCTCAGATCGAAATCAACATAGCGGACGTCGTCGGCGACCCCGAGTTTCTGGAGACGCGCGGTCTCGGGCTGCGAATTACGGCGCATGGCGCCGGTCACTTCATAGCCCTTCTCGAGCAGCAACTTGGCGAGATAGGAACCGTCCTGCCCACCTACTCCCGTGATCAATGCCCGTTTCACGAAAATCCCCCATCGAAGCTGCAGCGCGTTGGCGCGAGGTGGTAAACACAGTCGCCGCTCATGTCCAGCTATCCAACCGGCGCGGATCGCCGCTCCTCAAAGCTCGCCGGACGCGCGGATGAGGTCGGCCAGATCGGCCACCCGGCGCTCGATCCCGGCCGCGTCGGCACGGGATTCGACGTTCAGCCGCAGAAGCGGCTCGGTGTTGGACCTGCGCAGATTGAGACGCCAGTCGGCGAAGGTGAGGGAGAGGCCGTCGGTCTCGTCGCGCACCGGCTTCTGGTCGGCCAGCGCGGCCTCGACGCGGGCGATGGCCGCCTCGGGATCGGCGATGCGGAAATTGATCTCGCCGGAGGACGGGAAGGCCGCCATGCGGTCCGAGACGAGGTCGGACAGGCTCCGGCCAGTGCGCCCCATCAGCTCGGCCACCAGCAGCCAGGGAATCATCCCCGAATCGCAGGCCATGAAGTCGCGGAAATAATGGTGCGCCGACATCTCCCCGCCATAGACCGCGCCGGTGTCGCGCAGTGCCTGTTTGAGGAAGGCGTGGCCGGTGCGGGCCTGCACGGCGCGCCCGCCGGCCCGCGCCACCATGTCCTGCGTGTTCCACACCACGCGCGGATCGTGAACGATGATGGCGTCCGGCTCCTTGGCGAGGAACACCGCCGCGAGCAGCCCGACGATATATTCGCCCGGGATGAAGCGGCCGGCATGGTCGAACAGGAAGCAGCGGTCGAAATCGCCGTCCCACGCCACCCCCATGTCGGCGCCGGCCGCCACCACCGCCTGCCCGGTCACCGGCTGGTTCTCCGGCAGCAGCGGGTTGGGAATGCCGTTGGGAAAGTCGCCGTCCGGCTCATGGTGCAGGCGCTGGAAGGAGAGCGGCGCGCCGCGCGCCGCCAGCGCGCCGGCAATGGCGTCGAAGGTCGGCCCGGCGGCGCCATTGCCGGCATTGACCAGGATCGTCAGCGGGCGCAGCGCGCCGAGATCGACGAAGGACAGCACCCGCTCCACATAGGCCGCGCGCGCCGGCCCGGCCGGCACCACCCGGCCACCCGGCCGGCCCGCCGGCTCCGGCGCTTCGGCGAGCGTGCGGATCGCCGCCAGCCCCGTTGCCGTGTCGAGCGGCGCCGAGCCCGCGCGCACCAGCTTCATGCCGTTATAGTCCATGGGATTGTGCGAGGCGGTGACCTCGATGCCGCCATCGGCACCGAAATGCGTCACCGCGAAATACATCTCCTCGGTGCCGCACAGGCCGAGATCCAGCACCTCCGCGCCGCCGGCGACAAGGCCCTCGGTGCAGGCGGCGGCCAGGGCTTGCGAGGAGGCGCGGCAGTCGCGGCCGATGACGACGCGGCGCGCCGAGAGCGCCTCGACGAAGGCGCGTCCCACGCGCCGGGCGATATCCTCGTTCAGCTCCTCGCCGAGACGACCGCGAATGTCATAAGCCTTGAAACAGCTGAGCATAGGATGGGAAATCCACTATCGGGCGAATACGCGCTGCAGATAGGCGGTAGCGTCGCCGCCAGATTTCGGTCAAGTCATTTCGCTCGCCTTGCCTTTCCCCGCCCGCCCCGCCAGAGTAGCTCCACGCAAGCCTGCGGATGACGAATCAACATTTTTCACATGACGAATCTATACCCTGTTCTTCTGTGCGGCGGCTCCGGCACCCGGTTATGGCCGCTTTCCCGCAAGAGTTTTCCGAAACAGTTCGTCAAGCTCGGGGAAGGTGAGACCCTTTTTCAGGCGGCCGCCCGGCGGATGACGGGGCCGGATATCATGCCCCCTGTCATTATTACGAACTCAGACTTTAGGTTTATTGTCACCGAACAGCTCGCCGAAGCTGGCATCGTCCCCGGCGCTATTCTCATCGAGCCCAGCCCCCGGAACACCGCGCCGGCCATTCTCGCCGCGGTGCAGTTCCTGGCCGACCAGGATCCGGATGCGCTGCTCCTGGTCATGCCGTCCGATCAGGTCGTGCCGGACCGCGACGCCTTCTCGGCGGCGGTGCGGGCCGGCATCGATGCCGCCGCCGGCGGCCAGATCGTGACCTTCGGCATCCGGCCGACGCGGCCCGAGACCGGTTATGGCTGGCTGGAGCTGGCTCACCAGCCCGAGAGCGGACAGCCGACCGCCATCGCCCTGAAACGCTTCGTCGAGAAGCCGGCCGCCGAGCGCGCCGCCGCCATGCTCTCCGATGGCCGCTATCTCTGGAACGCCGGCATCTTCCTGATGTCGGTGAAGACAGCTCTTGAGGCCTTCCACACCCACACCCCGCAGATGCTCGCGCCGGTGCGCCAGGCGGTGCGCGAGGCGGCGACCGATCTCGACTTCCTGCGGCTCGCCGCGGAACCGTGGCAGCTCGCCGAGGAAATCTCGGTCGACTATGCCATCATGGAACGCTCGTCGAACCTGCAGGTCGTGCCCTTCGCCGGAGAATGGTCCGACCTCGGCGACTGGGCCTCGGTGCAGCGCGAGGGCGAGCCGGATGCGCATGCCGTCGTCGCCCATGGCCCGGTGACGGCCATCGACTGCGAGAATTCGCTGCTGCGCTCGGAAGCCGAGGGGCTCGAACTCGTCGGCATCGGGCTGAAGGACATGCTGGTGGTGGCCATGCCGGACGCCGTTCTGGTGGCCGACCGCAGCCGCGCCCAGGACGTCAAGCTGGCCGTCGCCGCCCTCAAGTCGAAGGGCGCCCGCCAGGCCGAGCATTTCCCCCGCGACCATCGGCCGTGGGGGTGGTTTGAAACTCTCGTGCTCGGCGAGCGTTTTCAGGTGAAGCGCATCGTCGTCCACCCGGGCGCGTCGCTGTCGCTGCAGAGCCATTTCCACCGGTCCGAGCACTGGATCGTGGTCGAGGGCACGGCGCGCGTGACGGTGGACGACAATGTGCGGCTGCTGACCGAGAACCAGTCCATCTACATCCCGCTGGGCGCCGTGCATCGCATGGAGAACCCCGGCAAGGTGCCGATGGTGCTGATCGAGGTCCAGACCGGAAGCTATCTCGGCGAGGACGACATCATTCGCTACGAGGACGTCTACGCGCGGGGCCAGGGCGCGAAGGGCTGACGGACAACCAGCGGGCCGGAACGACGAAAGGCCGAAGGCGACTGTCGTGGACGACATGCTGATTTCGAGCAGGAGTCTCAATCGCGGCATCTGGTCGTTGCGCTGCAACCGGACCAACTGCCCGCCGGCGATCGCAAAGCCGTGCTGGATTCATCCCGGCTTCGGCAAGGACAGGGAGTACGGCGTCGACCTCATCGGCTATCTGCTGTCGGAGATCGGCCTCGGCGAGGCGGCGCGCCTGCTCGTCGGCGCGCTCGACAGCGCGCAGATACCCTCCAGCCTCATCAATGTGCCGCTTCCCGGGCGCCAGTCGGAAAGCACCATGGCATCCCGGATCGCGCGCAATGGCCGCCATTCGGTGGCGCTGTCGGTCTCGGGCGTGGCCGAGCTCGTGCCCTTCGCCCGCCGGGCCTGCCGCGGCCAGCAGAACGTGCATTACACCTATTGGGAACTGCCGACCGTGCCCGACGCCTGGCGCAAGGCGTTCGACGGATTCGACGCCTTCTGGGCGCCGACCACCTTCATCCGGGATATGCTCACCTCGGTGCAGGACCGTCCGGTCCACCTCGTGCCCCAGCCGATCGAGCTTCCCGACGCGCCCCCGCCGCCGCCGCGCTTTCACGGGCCGCTCCGGATCATGACCCTGTTCGACTACGATTCCTTCGTCGCCCGCAAGAACCCGCAGGGCTCGATCGAGGCGTTCCTGGAGGCTTTTCCCGCCGGAACGGAAGATGTCGAGCTTGTCGTGAAGGCGCGCGGCACCGTGCTGACCAGCGCGCGCGGCGACCTCAGCCGCCTCGCCGCGCGCGACCGCCGCATCACCGTGATCGACCGCACCATTCCCCGCGACGAGCTGATCGCGCTCATGCAGAGCTGCGACGTCTTCCTTTCCCTGCATCGCTCGGAAGGCTTCAGCCTGGGTTCGGCGGAGGCGCTCGCCCATGGCAAGGTGGTAGTCGCGACGCATTTCGGCGGCACGCGCGACTTCGTCACCCCGAACACCGGCTATCCCGTGAATTTCCGGCCGGTCCGGCTGCAGGCCGGCGACTATCCGGGATCGGAAGGAAGCTACTGGGCGGAGCCCGAGGTCGCGCATGCCGCCCAGCTCCTGAAGACGATCTATGACGATCCCGCCGCGGCGGCGGCGAAGGCGCAGGCCGGCTACAAGTTTCTCCAGTTCAACAACTCATTCGAATCGGTCGGGGCGCGCATCCGCGAGGTCATGCGGATCCTCGAGTGACCGGCGCGCCCGGGCCGGCCCTGCGCCGCGCCAGCCCGCCACGGCAATCAGCACGGCCGCAAAGGCAAGCCAGCCCTGTGGCTCGCCGAGCGTCCACAGGGTGGCGGCGCTGAACAGGCACCACAGAACGGGGACCACCAGCAGCCACCCCGCCTCGCCGGCCAGCAGCAGCAGGCCGAGCGTGCCGATCGCGGTCGGGTCGGGGGCGATGCTGAAGACCTCGCCGCCGGCGAGCGGCCGGCCCGCCAGCGGCGCCAGCAGCGGATAGGCCAGTGCCGCGCCGGCCAGCAGGACGCCGGCAAATCGCGCCGGCCTTGCGGGCGCGCCTCGCGGCGCCGGAGGCCGGCCTGCCGCACGGCTGGCGAGCAGCAGCGCCTGAAGGGCGAAAAGCGGCACGGCATAGGCGACGGCCCAGTTGATCGCCGCGTAGCGGTTCCACAGGAACGACCAGCCGACGAAGGCCCAGCCCAGCGCCAGCCCCGCCAGCACGAGGCGCGTCGCGCCCACCCGGCGGCTCGCCACGCCCCAAAGGGCGGCACAGCCCAGCAACAGGGTCGCGACCGGCAGGGGCCAGAGGGCCTCATTGTGCAGTTCGTACAGCCGCCAGAAGACGCGCGGCGCGAACATGAGGAAGTCCTCGGGCCGGTAGGTCCACCACTGCGCCATCACAGCGCCCGCACATGGGCGGCCATGCGCTCGCGCAAGGCCCGGTCGGGCAGCGGACCCGACGCGGCGGCAAGGTTCTCGCGCACATGGTCGGCGCGCGTGGTGGCGGGAATCGCCACCGTCACCGCCGGGTGGGACAGGATGAATTTAAGCATGACCTGCGCCCAGCTGCGCGCGCCGATCTCGCCGGCCCATTGCGGCAGCGGCACGCGCTCCAGCCGACGGGTGAGCGCGCCCTGCCGGAACGGCCGGTTGACGATCACCGCCATGCCGCGGTCGGCCGCCAGAGGCAGCAAGCGCTCCTCCGCCTCGCGATCGACGATGTTGTAGGTGAGCTGCACGAAATCGAGCCGCCGCTCACGCATGATGCGCTCGAACAGGTCGTGCCGGCGCCCCTCCGAGGTGGTGATGCCGGCATAGCGCAGGCGCCCCGCCGCCTTCATCTCCTCCAGCGTCGCCAGATGCGCCTCCCAGCCGAGCAGGTTGTGCACCTGCACCAGATCGAAGCGCGGCACGCCCCACAGCGCGCGCGAGCGCGCGATCTGCGCCGGCCCGTCCGCACCCGCGGACGTCCACACCTTCTCCGCCGAGAACAGCGCCGCCGGCTTCAGCCGGGCAAGGCCATGGCCGACGACCGGCTGCGAGGAGCCGTACATGGGCGAGGAATCGATCATCCGCCCGCCGGCCGCGAAGAACGCGCCCATCACGCCGACGCATTCCTCGCGCAGCACCGGATCGTCGCCGACATTGAAGGTGATCCAGGTGCCCAGCCCGACGGCCGGCATCGCCTCGCCGCTCGACGGGATCGTGCGGGCCAGCGGCGCGGGCTGCGCACCCGCGCCCCACGCCGGAACGAGCCCGGCGGCGCAGCTCAGTTGCAGCAGGCGGCGGCGCGTCAGTGCCATGCGCGCTCCGGGTCGTCGGGGTGGAATCGTTCGCGGCCTCGGCCGGATGACCCATGGTAACGAGGCGCGCCACCGCCCGGCGAGCCGGCGCCGCTTCACTCTTTGGTGTGGTGCCTGCCCGAGAGCCGCTCAGACCGGCGCGGCGGGCGACAGCGCGAAGGCCCCGCTCGGCTCGGCGAGCGCCGCCCGCCATCCGCCCAGGGCGGTGATGTCGCGGGCGCCGGCGAGCGCGTGCGGCTCGCACAGGAAACCCTTCACCTCGCGGCCATCCTCCAGCATCACCGTGCCGATGACGAGGGGCGCCGGCACGCCGGCGACGAAGTCGCCGAACGCGGCGCGCGGCAGCGCCCAGATCTCGACGGCGATCGCCGCCCCCGCTCCTTCCTCGCGGCGCACCATGCCCGGCCGGGCCGGCGAGCCGCCCGGCAGCGCGTGGAGAGTGTAGACCGGCGCGGTGCGGGCGCTCCGCAGGAAGCGCCCGCCACGCAGGACCAGCTCATGGTTGAGCGGCAGGCCGGACATATGCGCCCCGCAGACGGCCACGGCCACCTCGTCGGGATCCGGCTCGACACCGATCCCGGAAGTTCCTGCAGCGTCCCCCGCCCGCTCGATCCGCAGCGCCAGGGCGGCGGCGCGGGCATCCTCGCCCTTGCGCGCCAGGATGGTCAGGCTGCCGGGGCGCCCGTCGGGGCGCGGGCCCGTCGGCACGGCGATGCCGCACAGGTCGAGCAGGTTGACGAAATTGGTGTAGGTGCCGAGCCGGGCATTCGGTCCGAACGGATCGGCCGCCACCTCCGCGAGCGTGACGAAGCACGGAATCGTGGGCACGCAGAGAAAGGTGGCGCCAGCGAAGGCGTCCGCGCAGGCGCGCCTCAGTTCCGCCAGTCGGTAGAATCCCCTGAAGACATCGGTCGCCGACTGGCTCATCCCCGCGGCCAGGATCGCGCGGGTCGTGGGATGCAGCGTCTCGGGCGCCGCCGACAGCCGCTCGCCCACCGCGATGACGCGCTCAGCGACCCATGGCCCGCTGTAGAGCAGCTCGGCCACCGCGTAGAACGGGGCGAAGTCGATCGCGCGGATGCGCGCGCCCTGATGGCGCAGGCGCTCGAGCGTCGCCTCGAAATCCGCCGCCTGCACGTCATCGCCAAAGGTGCGTAGCGTCGCGGCATCCGGCACCGCGATGTCGAATACCGGCGGAAGCGGCGAGAGACGCGGGCGCGGCAGCGGACGCGAATAGGGATCGGCGGCGTCATAGCCGGCGCACAGGTCGAACAGCTCCCACGCTTCGCCGACGCTTCGCGCGAAGAGCGACACGGTGTCGAGCGTGCGGCAGGCCGGCACCATGCCGGTCGAGGACAGAGCCCCCAGGCTCGGCTTGAGGCCGACAATGTCGTTGAACGCGGCCGGCACGCGCCCCGATCCCGCCGTATCGGTGCCCAGCGCGAAGGCCACGAGATCGCGCGCCACCGCCACCGCCGAACCCGAGGAGGATCCGCCCGGCACGAGCTCCGGATCGACCGCGTTGCGCGGCACGGGATAAGGCGTGCGCACGCCCACCAGCCCGGTGGCGAACTGGTCCAGATTGGTCTTGCCGAGGCAGATCGCGCCGGCCTCGCGCAGGCGCGCGACGACCACGGCATCCTTCTCCGGCAGGTAAATGAACTCCGGGCAGGCCGCCGTCGTCGGCATGCGCGCCACGTCGATATTGTCCTTCACCGCGTAGGGGATGCCCCAGAGCGGGCGGCCATCGGGCCTGCCGAGCGCGCGCGCCTCGCCGAGCGCGGCATGACGCGCCTCATAGAGAAAGATGCCGGGATCGGCGAGCGCGTCGAGCCGGCGGAACGCCTCCTCGACCACCGCCTCCGGCCGCACGCCGTCGGCATAGGCGGCACGCAGGCTGGCCAGCGTGAAGACAAGATCGCGAAGCATGGCGGGGCCTTTGCGGAGATGAGGAGCCGGCGGCCGGATGCGGGCGCGATCATCCTGCCCCTGCGGAGGCGTTCGCGAAAATGCTATGAATTCACCGGAGCGTTGCACTTAATGCACCGCCTCCGGGAGACGGCGCCCCATGCGGCACCTGTACACATTGCGCCTGATCGAGGTGGTCGCCCGCATCGGCTCGATGCGCAAGGCGGCGGAAGACATGAACATCACCGCCTCCGCGCTCAACCGCCGTATCCGGCGCTTCGAGACCGAGTTCGGCGCCGAGCTGTTCGAGCGCCTCCCGGGCGGGGTGCGGCTCAACCCCGCCGGCGAACTGCTGCTGCAGCATTACCGCGCCACGCTCTCCGACCTCGCGCGGGTGCAGGGACAGGTGGCCGACCTGTCGGGCGAGCGGCGCGGGCATGTCTCCATCGCCTGTTCGCAGGCGCTGCTGCCCTATTTCCTGCCCGAGCAGATCGCCCGCTACCGCGCCGACCATCCCGGCGTCACCTTCAACGTCAAGATACGCGACCGCGCCGAGGCCGAGCAGGAGCTGGCCAGCTATGCAAGCGATCTCGCGCTGGTCTTCGAGCCGGTCTATCTCGTCGATTTCGACGTGATCGCGAGCGTGCCGCAGCCGGTGCACGCGGTGATGGCGGCCGACCACCCGCTCGCGGGACGGCGGGAGCTGCGCCTGCGCGACTGCCTCGACGGACCGCATGTCGCCCCGGCGGCGCAATATGGCGTGCGCCATCTGCTGGACTACGCCGCCCGCAAGGGTTCGCGCCGCGTCGCGCCCATCGTCGAGACGGAGAGCTTCGAGCTCATCCGGCACTATGTGCTGCACGAGCGCGCGGTCGGCTTCCAGATTCCCATCGGCCTGCGCGATCCCGGCGACGGCTCGCTGGTGTTCCGGCCGATCGCCGAGCGCGACCTGCCGGTCGGCAGCCTCATCCTCGGCCAGCGCCGCAACCGTGCGCTGCCGGTCGGCTCCGCCCGCTTCGCGCAGCAGCTCGCACAGGCACTGAAGACCCTCAGTGCGGCGTGAATCGCCGGACCGTCGCGCCCCGGGGGTTCAGTGCCGGACGTTGCGCGGAATGACGCGACGGACCATCGCCGCGATCACCAGCGCGCCCACGGTCAGCATGACGAAGGCGGCGCGCATGCCCAGCGCATGCGCCACGAAGCCGATGAGCGGCGGCCCGAACAGGCCACCGCCATAGGCGATCGTCACCGTCATGGCGATGCCGGCATTGGGCGGAATGCCGGGCATGCGTCCGCTCAGCGAGAAGAAGATCGGCACCAGATTGGCGATGCCGAGGCCGGCTATGGCGAAGCCGGGCAGCGCGGCGAGCGTCGTCGGCGCCCACACGATGACTGCCACGCCGAAGAAGGCGATCACCCCGGAGATCTGGATCGTCGCCACCGCGCCGAGCCGGCGCGTGATGCGGTCGCCGACCAGCCGCCCGGAGGTCATGGCGAGCGAGAAGGACGCCACGCCATAGGCGGCCTGCGCCGGAGCCGAGGCGGTGGCCTGCACCAGATAGAGCGCGCCCCAGTCGATCAGCGCCAGCTCGATGACGAAGGACAGAACGGTCAGGATGCCGATCCCCAGCATGGTGAGGTTGGGCAGGCGGAAGATCGAGGTGTCCGCCGCCTCGCGCACATGGATGTCGGGTAGCCAGAGCCACGGCATCGCCACCAGGGCCAGCGCCATCAGCGCCAGGCTGGCGAGACCGAGACCGGGCGCGGGACCCAGGCCGAGCCCGATCAGGGCGCCACCGGCCAGCGCCCCGGCGACATTGCCGAGGCTGAAGAAGGCGTGCGCCGACGACATGATCGGCCGGCCCAGCTCGCGCTCCAGCGCCGAGGCGTGCGAGTTCATGCACACGTCGAGGAAACCGAAGCACAGCCCGAAGACATAGCCGGAAGCCGCCAGCAGAGGCATGCTCACGCCCAGCGCCGGGCCGAACGTCGCGGCGGCGAAGGCGAGCCCGGCCAGTGCGCCCGAGCGCAGCGGCCCGAGGCGCGGGCGAAGGAAGCCCGCCGCCGGCATGCCGCACAGGCAGCCGATCGACACGCACAGCAGCACGAGGCCGACCTGCGCGTCATCGAGACCGGCGCGTGCCTTGAGGATCGGAATATAGGTGGCCCACAGCGTCAGGCCGGATCCGCCGACGAAGAAGACAAGGCTCACGGCCACGCGCGACGTGAACAGCGCACGCTGCTCCCGCGCGGCGGAAAACTCACTCATGCCTCTTCCCAAACGCTCGCGGACGGCGATGCCGGTCCCACCCCGGCACGCCGCCGGCCGTACCGGGAAATAGCCGGCTAAGGGATGAGCGTCCAGCCCTGTCGCCGGACGCCCGCCGCCCTGTTCAGCGAGAGATTCTCACGGAAGCGAAACGACCGACCACCGATCCGCCGGAGCGCTCCGCCGCCAGCGCCGAGGCGCGCGCCGGCTGCAGGCCACCGACGCGGACCGTGTCGCCGACGAGCGAGACGCGCTGCCGCGACAGGGTGACGAGCAGCGACTTCAGCCGCCGGTTCTCCGCCTCCAGCTCCTTCATCTGCGTCACGGCGGCGACGTCGAGCCCGCCGAAGCGCCGGCGCCAGCGGTAGAAGGTGCGCAGCGAAACCTGCGCGGTGCGGCAGATCTCGCCGATCGGCACCCCGGCATCGGCCTCGCGGATGAGGTGGATGATCTCGCTGTCGGTGAACTGCGAACGTCGCATCGGCTCGCCCTCAGGATTCGTTGACGGAGGCTCGGACGGGTGCCGCGGACGCCCCCGTCCCATCATGTCCCGCTCCGCCGTGCAGCGGCGGATGTCGCACATAATTTCGGCGTGCGCTTGTTGTAGGCAGCATTATAGACCCAGGATACCTTCAGGTGAATGCACATTCTTGCCGCGCCGGGATCGCAGGTGCCCGGCGACAGGCCAGCGCGACGGAATTCGAGTATTCGCCGCAGGAGGGGACCAGCAGCCGGCGGTCCCATAGTGACAATCCTGCCAGAATGCCGAGTTGCGGCAGCGTATTGGCGCCGCATTGAGCAGGGCTGAACATTATATGAAGTTGCGCGCGCGCCGCGTCTAAACAGAATTCCCGACATCTCCGAACCCTTTTGAGGTGTCGTCCATGGTCAAGATCTCGCGGCGTTCTCTCCTCCAGGCCAGCGGCCTTGCCGCCGTCGGTCTGGCCTCCCCGCTCGGTGCCCCCGCCATCCTGCGCAGCGCCCAGGCGGCCGGCCCGGTCAAGCTGGGCTGCCTGTTCTCCTCGTCCGGCACGATGGCCAATCTCGAAGGCCGCCTGAACTATGTGGTCAAGATGGCCGCCGAGGAGATCAACGCCAAGGGCGGCGTCAACGGCCGCACCATCGACGTGCTGGTCTCCGACCCCGCCTCCGACTGGCCGCTCTACGCCCAGTCCGCCAAGCAGATGCTGCAGCAGGAGAAGGTCTCCGCGCTGTTCGGCTGCTGGACCTCGGTGTCGCGCAAGACCGTGCTGCCGGTGGTCGAGCAGGAGAACGGCCTGCTCTACTACCCGCTGCATTTCGAGGGCGACGAGAATTCCAAGAACGTCGTCTATGTGAACTCGCCGCCCGCCAGCTCGGTGCTGCCGGCGGTCGACTATCTCATGGGCGAGGAAGGCGTCTCGGCCAAGCGCTTCTTCATGCTCGGCTCGGACTATGTGTGGCCGCGCACCATCAACAAGCAGCTCAAGGGCTACTGGAAGTCCAAGGGCATCCCGGAGAGCGCCTGGAAGGAGGAATACGTCCCCTTCGGCTTCTCCAACTTCCAGACCCTGGTCAACCAGATCCGCGCCTTCGCCGATGAGGGCGGCGGCCAGCCCATCGTGGTGCTGACCGTGGTCGGCAACTCGATCCCCGATTTCATGCGCGAATTCGCCAATCAGGGCATCCTCGCCACCGACATTCCGGTGCTCGGCCTCGACATGGTGGAGGCCGATCTCGAAGGCCTCGACACCACCAAGCTGGTCGGCCACCTGAACTGCTGGGCCTATCTGCAGAACGCCAAGGGACCGGCCAACGAGGCGTTCCTGAAGAACTGGGCGGCCTATGTGAAGAAGAACAACGTGCCGTTCAGCGGGACGGTCTCCATCGATCCGATGGTGTCGGCCTACGACTCGGTACACCTGTGGGCGATGGCGGCGGCGAAGGCCGGCTCCTTCGACGTGCCGGAGGTCTCCAAGGCCTTCGCCGGCCTCACCTTCGACTGCCCGTCGGGCTACAAGATCTCGATGACGGGCGAGAACAACTACGTCGCCCGCGGCGTGTTCATCGGCTCGGTCAACGATGCCCAGGGCTTCGATATTCTCTGGCAGTCCAAGGACACGCCGAAGCCGGTCCCCTTCAGCCCCTACGGCTGAGTCGGCGCCTTTCCCGTTCCCTCGAAGGACGGCCGTCCTGCCCGCAGGGCGGCCGTCTTGAGTTCCCGATGAAGCACCGGTTCCTGCCCATTCTCGCCGCCAGCCTGCTGGCCGGCTGCCTGCTGCCCGTCGCCGGAGCCGCCGCGCAGCCGCTCGACCGCGCCGGCCTCATCGGCAATCTCTGCGGCAATGCCGGCGCGATGGGCGAGGCGGCGACCGCGCTCACCGGCCTCGCCATATCCGGAAATGACGCCGACCGCGCCTGGGCGGTGCCGCTCGCCCGCGCCGTGATCGACCGCAAGCTCGCCTGCGACGATGCCGGCGCCGTGCTCACCGAGGGCGACCTCGACGCCGTCACCCGCGCGCCGCGCGCCGTTACCGCGAGCGACCGCACGCCGGTGCTGAGCCTGAAGAACCGCGCGGTCTACGAACTCGCCGACGCCGCCCTCGCTCTGCGCACCGCGCCGGAGGCGGCCCAGCGAACGGCGGCACTGAAGACACTGGAGCGTCGCCCGGCGCTGATCCCCGAAGGGCTGCTCGACCTCGCCGCCGCGGCCGAGAGCGACCAGGCCCTGAAGACACAGATCGAGACGCTGGCGCAGGCCGCCGCGCTCAACGCCGCCGATCCGGCCGCGCGCATCCGCGCCATCGGCCGCATCGCCGAGAATCCGAGCCGGCGGGCGCTCACCCAGATCACCGCGCTCACCAAGGACCCGGCCTACGCGTCCGATCCGGCGTTCCGCGCCGCCGTCGACGCCGCGACCGGCGCGATCGAGCGCGGCATCGCCATCGGCGACGTACTGGCCGCGCTGTATAACGGGCTCAGCTTCGCCTCGATCCTGTTCATGGCCGCCATCGGCCTCGCCATCATCTTCGGGCTGATGGGCGTCATCAATCTCGCTCAGGGCGAGCTGATCATGATCGGCGCCTATGTCACCTGGCTGGTGCAGCAGGGGCTGCGCAGCTTCGCACCCGGCCTGCTCGACTGGTACCTGATCCTCGCCATACCCGTCGCCTTTCTCGTCACCGCCGCCATCGGGGTGGCGCTGGAAGCCGCCCTGCTGCGCCATCTCTACAAGCGCCCGCTGATGAGCCTGCTCGCCACCTGGGCGGTGAGCCTGTTCCTGATGAATCTCGTGCGCGTCGTCTTCGGCACCCAGAACCTGCAGTTCGAGACGCCGTTCTACGTCACCGGCGGAGTGCCGGTGATCGGCGACTTCATCTTCACCTGGAACCGCATGTTCGCCATCGGCTTCGCCGTGGCGACGCTGGCGCTGACCTGGGCCATCGTGCGCAAGACCCCCCTCGGCCTCAACATCCGCGCGGTGACGCAGAACCGCGACATGGCCGCCTGCATCGGCATCCCGACCCGGCGGGTCGACATGACCGCCTTCGGCCTCGGCTCGGGCCTTGCCGGCCTGGCGGGCCTCGCGCTCTCGCCGATCTATTCGGTGAACCCGCAAATGGGCCAGAACTTCATCATCGACAGCTTCATGGTGGTCGTGCTCGGCGGTGTCGGCACCATTGCCGGCACGGTGGTCGCCGCGCTCGGCATCGGCCAGATCAACGTGCTGATCGAGCCGCTCTGGGGCGCCGTCGCCGCCAAGGTCATCGTACTTTTGATGATCATCGCCTTCCTGCAATGGCGCCCGGAGGGACTGTTCGCCGTGAAGGGCCGCCGCAAATGAGACGCTGGAGCTCCGACCGCCCCTTCCTCGCCCTCGTCGCCCTGCTGGTCGTCGTCGCGCTCGCCATGCCGGCGCTCGCGGGCAGCGGATTCGAGCTGTCGCGCTATCTCACCAACGCGATCGGCCAGCTCGCCGCCTTCGCCGTGCTGGCGCTCTCGCTCGATCTCATCTGGGGCTATCTCGGCATCCTGTCGCTCGGCCACGGGCTGTTCTTCGCGCTCGGCGGCTACCTCATTGCGATGTACCTGCTCAAGCACTCCTTCGTGGTGACGGGCACAGTGCCGGACTTCCTGCAGTTCATGGGCTGGAAGGAATTCCCCTTCTACTGGGCCGGCTTCGAGTTCTTCCCCTATGCCCTCGCCGTGGCGGTGGTCGCCACCACGCTGATCGCCGGCGTCTTCGGCTATGTCTCCTTCCGCTCGCGGGTCGGCGGGGTCTATTTCGCCATCATCACCCAGGCGCTGGTCTATGTCGCCATGCTGCTGATGTTCCGCAACGACACCGGCTTCGGCGGCAATAACGGCATGACCGGCTTCACCGTCATGTTCGGCTGGCCAATGGGCACGAACGGCATGATCACCGCGCTCGCGGCGGCCTCCCTGCTGGTGCTGGCGCTGGTGCTGGTGCTCTGCCGCTGGCTGGTCGGCAGCCGCTTCGGCGCGCTGATGCTGGCCACGCGGGACGACGAGACGCGCCTGCGCACGCTCGGCTACGAGACGCTGCGGCTCAAGCTCATCGTCTGGTGCCTGTCGGCGCTGATCGCCATGATCGCCGGCATGCTCTACGTGCCGCAGGTCGGCATCATCAATCCGCGCCTGCTCTCGCCGGAACTGTCGCTGGAGATCGCCGTGTGGGTGGCCATCGGCGGGCGCGGGCACCTGGTCGGCGCGGTGATCGGCGCGCTGCTGGTCAATGCGGTGAAGTTCTGGCTGTCCTCCGCCGCGCCGGACATCTGGCCCTTCATCCTCTCCGGCCTCATCGTGCTGGTGGTGCTGGTCTTCCCCAACGGACTGATGGACCTCGCCAAACTCCGGCTGACCCGCCCCATGGGACCCAAGCGCATGGCCGCCGATCTCGGGGAGGCGCGCCCATGAGCCTCACCGCCCTTCTCGTCGATGGCCTGACCGTGCGCTTCGGCAGCTTCCGCGCCATCGACGACCTGTCGCTCGCCATCGACTATGGCGAGGTGCGCGCCATCATCGGGCCGAACGGCGCGGGCAAGACGACGCTGCTCGATGTCATCTCCGGCATCACCCGGCCCCGGCAGGGGCGCGTGCTGTTCGACGGCACGACCGACATCACCGGCACCAGCGAATCCGCCATCGCCCGCGCCGGCATCCGTCGCAAGTTCCAAAAGCCGAGCGTTTTCGAGGGGTTGAGCGTGCGCCAGCACATCGCCATCGGCGCCGATGTCGGCTTCCGCTCGCGGCTGGATGCCCCGGCGCTGGAGGACCGCGTCGGCGAGGTGCTGGAGACCGTGGGGCTGTGCGATCAGGCGGACCGCCTAGCCGGCGAGCTCAGCCACGGGCAGAAGCAGTGGCTGGAGATCGGCATGGTGCTCGCCTCCGACCCCAAGGTGCTGATGCTCGACGAGCCGGTCGCCGGCCTCACCGACGAGGAGACCGAGCGCACCGCACGGCTGGTACGTTCGCTGAACCGGCCCGACCGCGCCATCGTGGTGGTCGAGCACGACATGGACTTCGTCGAGCGCATCGCCGACCGCGTCACCGTCCTGCACGAAGGACGCACGCTGTTCGAGGGCTCGATGGACAAGGTGCGCGCCGACGCCAGCGTCGTCGACGTCTATCTGGGGCGCTGAGCATGCAGTTCCGTATCGAGGCTCTGGACCAGCATTACGGCTCGGCGCAGGTGCTGCGTCAGGTCGGCTTCGAGATCGCGCCGGGCGAGTGCCTCGCGGTGCTCGGCCGCAACGGCGCCGGCAAGTCCACCCTGCTCAAATGCGTCATGGGGCTGATCGCGCCGACCTCGGGCAAGATCGTCCTCAATGGTGCGGACGCGACGGGCTGGTCGCCCAACCGCCGGTCCCGCGCCGGCCTCGCCTATGTGCCGCAGGGCCGCGAGATCTTCTCCGAGCTGACGGTTGCTGAGAACATCGAGGCCGCCGCCCGCGCCCATGGCACCTACGGCACCCCGGCGATGGAAGAGGCGATCGACCTGTTCCCCGTGCTGCGCGAGATGTGGAGGCGCCCCGGCGGCGCGCTCTCGGGCGGCCAGCAGCAGCAGCTCGCCATCGCCCGCGCCCTGGTCACCCAGCCGAAGCTGCTCATCCTCGACGAGCCGACCGAAGGTATCCAGCCCAACATCGTCGTCGCCATCGGCGAGGTGCTGCGCGCGCTGAAGGGCCGCCTGTCGATCCTGCTGGTCGAGCAATATCTCGACTTCGCGGTCGAGACCGCGGACGCCTTCGTTATCCTCTCACGCGGCGCCGTCGTCGAGACGGGCCGCGGCGAGACGATGAACCGCGATCACCTCACCCGCTTCATCGCCGTCTGATCCCTATCCGCAGTCGACCCCAGGAGTTCCGCATGTCGCGCCGCTTTGAAATTCCCTCCACGCCGGAGAACATGGTGTGGGGCTATCTCGACAGCTCCACGCCACCGGTGCTGGAGGTCGCTTCAGGCGACGTGGTGACGTTGCATTCCTTCCCGGCCGGCGGCAAGGAGACGCTCCCCGACAACCTGCCGGTGCCGGAAGACTTCATGGCCGCGTTGAACACGCTGCCGCAGGGCCCCGGCCCGCATTTCATCACCGGACCGGTCTATGTGAAGGACGCCAGGCCCGGCGACACGCTGCAGGTCGACATCCTCGACGTGAAGGTGCGCCAGGACTGGGGCTTCGTCTCCATTCTGCCGCTGCTCGGCACGCTGCCCGACGAGTTCACCGACTACGAGACCATCCACCCGCTCGTCGACCACTCCAGGAATGTCTGCGTCATGCCCTGGGGCACCGAGATTCCGCTCGACCCCTTCTTCGGCATCATCGCCACCGCGCCGCCGCCGGCCTGGGGCCGCTGCGGCTCGCCGGTGCCGCGCGCCTTCGGCGGCAACATGGACAACAAGGAGCTGCGCGCCGGCACGACGCTCTATCTGCCGGTCTTCAACGAGGGCGCGCTGTTCTTCGCCGGCGACGGCCATGGCGTGCAGGGTGACGGCGAAGTGTGCATCACCGCGCTGGAGACCGGCGTGACCGGCACGTTCCGCCTCACCCTGCGCAAGGACATGCAGCTCGACTGGCCCTTCGCCGAGAGCGCGACGCATCTGATGTCGATCGGCCTCGACGAGGATCTCGACGACGCCGCCAAGCAGGCGACGCGGGAAATGGTCAAGCATGTGTGCCAGCGCACCAATCTGTCGCGCAACCAGGCCTACATGCTGTGCTCGCTGGCCGGAAACCTGCGCGTGACGCAGATGGTCGACGGCAACAAGGGCATCCACATGCTGCTCGCCAAATCGCTGCTCTGAACCGCCCCCGCGACGCCTCGCATCTTGCCGGCGACGCGAACGGCCGGCGTCTCGTCACCCGCGCGAGACGTCGGCATTCCCGGCAAGCGCGCGTTCGAGCGCGGCGAAGACCCTGTCATCGCCCGACTGCGCCACATTGAAGCGCACGAAGCCGCTCGCCGTCTGCGACGGACTGAAGGCGTTGCCGGGCGCCAGCACGACACCCTGCCGCAGGCAGGCGCGGGCCAGCGCGGCGGCATCCACGCCGTGCGGCAGGCGGCACCACAGGAACATCCCGGCCTGCGGCACCAGCCAGGGCGAGATGCCGAGCCCGCGCAGCCGGACGACGGTCCGCTCCATCGCCACGGCGAGCCGCCGCCGCACGCTTTCCATGTGCTTGCGGTAGCCGCCATCGGTCAGCGCGGCGAGCAGCAGCTCAGCGGCCAGCCGGCCGCCGCCGAAGCTGGTGGCGATCTTGAGATCGGCGAGGCCCTCGATCCAGTCCGGCCGCCCGGCGATGTAGCCGCAGCGCACCGAGGCCGAGAGGGTCTTGGAGAAGCTGCCGATATGCACGACCCGCGACAGCCCGTCATAGGCCGCCAGCCGCGGCGCCGGCGCCGGTTCGAAATCGGCGAAGATGTCGTCCTCGACGATCACCAGTTCCGAACGGTCGGCCAGCTTCAGCAACCGGTGCGCCGTCACCGGCGAGAGCACCGCGCCGGTCGGGTTATGGATAGCGGAATTGGTGATGTAGAGCCGCGGCGAATGCGTGGCGAGCGCCGCGCCGAAGGCATCGACATCCGGGCCGTTCGGCGTGTAGGGCACGCCCACGACCTTCGCCCGATGCGCTTTCAGCAGCGCATGGAAGTTGAAGTAGCAGGGATCGTCCACCAGCACGGTGTCGCCCGGCTCGAGCAGGAAGCGGCAGATCAGGTCGATGGCCTGGGTGCCGGATTCGGTCAGCATCACCTGGTCCGGACCCGCCTCGATGCCGTTCGCGGCCATGCGGCGGGAAAGCACCTGGCGCAGCGCCGGAAGGCCAAGCGGGCTGGCATATTCCGTGAGCGCGGACACATCGGCCCGCGCCAGGGTACGAAGGGCCCGGCGCAACCCGGTCTCGTGCATCCATGCCGGGGGAAGCCAACCACAGCCGGGCCTGAGCACGTCGTCGCCGGCTTCCAGCGCCTGGCGCGAGATCCATAGCGGATCGACCTCCCGCTCCACCCTCTGCCCGATCTGCGCGAGCGTTAGCGGCGCCGCGGGCCCCGAGACATAGAAGCCCGAGCCGGGGCGCGCATGGATCAGGCCCTCGGCCGCCAGCCGTTCATAGGCCTCGACCACCGTCGAGACCGAGACCTTCATCGCCGTCGCGCCGGCGCGCACCGAGGGCAGGCGCGCGCCCGGCAGCAGGGCCCTCATGGTGATCCTCTGCCGGATCGCCGCCATCACCGCCTCGATGCGGGTCCCGCCACGATCGCCGCTCGCCACTCGTGTCGCCTTAGCGTCCGCGTCCATCCGTGCTGCACATCCATGCATAACAGTTCATCAAGATTGTACTGGTGTGTGTCTGGAAGTCGATGCCGCGCGCGCGCAAGCAGGGACGACGACCCAACGGAGCGACGAATGGACAAGGCGACCAGCGGCTGGATCAGCGGCTTCATCGGCATGGTGATCTTCTCCGGATCGCTTCCCGCCACGCGCGCCGCCGTGATGGGCTTCGATCCGATCTTCCTCACCGGCGCCCGCGCCGCGATCGCCGGGCTGCTCGGCATGGCCTGGCTGATCCTGCTGCGGCAGCGGCTTCCGCGCGGCAACGAGCTGCCCTCGCTCGCCATCGTCGCGCTGGGCGTCGTGGTGGGATTCCCGCTGCTGACGGCGCTCGCCCTTCAGCACGTCTCCTCCGCCCATTCGCTGGTCTTCATCGGCCTGCTGCCGCTGTCGACCGCGATCTTCGGCGTGCTGCGCGGCGGCGAGCGTCCGCGCCCGGTCTTCTGGCTGTTCTCGGCCATCGGCAGCGCGCTCGTCGTCGCCTTCGCTCTCCGCGAGGGAATCGCCGTTGCCCCGGTCGGCGACCTCCTGATGCTCGCCGCCATCGTCGTCTGCGGCCTCGGTTATGCGGAGGGCGGGCGCCTGTCGCGCGAATTGGGCGGCTGGCAGGTCATCTGCTGGGCGCTCGTGCTGTCGCTACCGCTCATGCTGCCGCTCGCCGCGCTCACCCTGCCGGCCTCCTTCGCGGACGTGCCCATGAGCGCCTGGAGCGGGCTCGCCTATGTCTCCGTGTTCAGCATGCTGATCGGCTTCGTCTTCTGGTATCGCGGCCTCGCGCTCGGCGGCATCGCCGCCGTCGGGCAGCTGCAGCTGCTCCAGCCCTTCTTCGGGCTCGGCCTCGCGGCGCTGCTGCTGAACGAGACGGTGAGCACGGCCATGCTCCTCGCCACCCTCGGCATCGTCGGCTGCGTGGCCGGCGCCAGGAAGTTCGCGGGGGGACCGGCCGGGCGCGCCGGGGCTCGGACGCGGCGCGCCGTGGGCTGAGCGGGGCGTCGGGATGGTGCGGGCGGTCGGACTCGAACCGACACTCTGTCACCAGAAACGGATTTTGAGTCCGTCGCGTCTACCAGTTCCGCCACGCCCGCGCGGTGCGTTTCTCTATAACGAATGAATCTCGTCGCCAAGCGAAAAGACGGCGCTCCGTCGGCGGTTCCCGCGATGTATCGGCTGGTGTCGCGCCTGTCGCGATCCGGACAGACAGGTCTCGGCCACTGCAAAAGCGCCGATCAATTCGAAGTCATTCCAGCACAGGACGGCTCGAATGCGCGACTCCACGCAATTTGCACTGGAGATTGCCGCCGAACCATTCCCGCTCTGGTAAACAGACCTTGCGCCGCGCACGAAAGTCGTCGCGAAGACCGGCGCTCACGGCGCCGGCTGGCAGGTTCCGAAAGCTGTCAGCACTTTGCCGCCGGCAAGCGTCGTCAGCGTCGCCTCGGGCTTCGAGACCGACAGCTGCATGGCCCAGGCGGTCATGTTGTCATTGCCGTCGATGATGAAGCTGTCGCCGTCGCCGATGACGCTCTGGATCGAGCTGATATGCGGCAGGTCACTGTCGGAGGCGCTGGCGATGATCTGCTCGCCGAAATGCACCAGGAAACGCGCGGGCAGGTCGATGGTGCCGAGCTCCTGCGAGGGCGCGCAGCCCTTGGCCTCGCAGACGAACACCTTGTCGAAGGTGCAGGCGAGCGGCGGCGGCAGGGACTGGTCGGGAGCGGCCTGGGGCGGCTCGGCGGCGGACGGACCGGAATCCTGCGCCTGCGCGGCGGCGAGACCCAGCATCAGGCAAAGGGCGGTAGCGGTCGTCTTCAGCATGGGAGGACCCTGTCGCTTGACCGAAGGAAGCAGGAAAGCGGGCGAGCAGCCCGCAGCCTCAGTAGACCGGCGTGCGGCACGGCGGATAGGGCGGCGCGCCGCAATAGCCGGGCCCATAGGCCGGCCGCGGCGGCGGGGGATAATAGCCCGGCGGCGGAGGCGGCGGAGGCGCGTAATAATAGGTCCTGGGCTGCGTCGCGGCGGTGACCGCCGAGCCGACCAGCGCGCCGGCAACCAGACCGCCGATCAGCGCCCCGGTGGAATTGCTCGCCTTGGCCGGCACGCTCGCCACCAGCGCCGGCACGACGACCGCGACGGCAAGGCCGGCACGCATCGTCAATCCGAATATGCTCATGTCCCACCTCGCGCGATTCGCTCATCCGACTATCGCGCGAGCCCCTTCCGCGGACAAGGGACCGTGCGGCGGTACATTGGAGCCGCGCGATTGCGGCCGCAAGATGAACGCGGCCCGCCGACATTGATGCCTCTTCCGTCAACGCTTTGATTCATCGCGTTTTCGACGAACGAGAGCGTCCGACCTAACGCACCGGAATGTGCTATTGTGAACACATCATGGCCGCGATCACCGGCGAGCCTGTCGGTGGTTGGCGAACCATTCCGCCCTGCGCGCGTTGCAATGACGGGGAGCCTGACTTCCTGGGCATGGGCGGACGACAGTGGAGAGTTGAAATGGACAGACGAGGCTTTCTGCTTGGTCTCGCCGGCGCGCTCGGCGCGGGTGCCGCAGCTTCGGCGACACTCTCGCCGGCGCAGGCCACCGTGCTCGGGCAGCTGAAGGATTTCGTACCCGAACGAATTCCCGACGCCGACCTTCTCCCGGAAACACGCGCGGGCGCGACGCCCGACGGGACCGCCGTCGAAGATGCCCAGTATTGGGGCCCGCCGCCCGGCGTGCGGCGTCGTCATCGCCGCCGCCGGCGGCGCGTGTGCGGCTGGCGGCGCAACCGCTGGGGTCGCCGCATCCGCACCTGCTGGTATGTCTGGCGCTGACGACGACCCGTTCGACCATGTGAGGAAGGCGCGGGCCTCGGTCCGCGCCTTTTATTGTCCAGCCGCCGCGATGAGATCGAGGAAGGCCTGCGCCGCCTTGGTCGAATAGCGCTCGCGGTGGCGCAGCGACAGGAAGCGGCGCGAGGGCAAGGGATAGTCGATCAGCGCCATGGTGCCGGCGCGGATCGACCCCTCGACGACCCGGCGGGAGATGACCGTCGCTCCGCTGCCGGCCTCCACCGCCGCCCGCACCGCCTCGTTGGACGGATATTCCAGCGCCACGCGAAGGGCGCGCGGCGCGACACCGACCTCCTGCAGATAGGCCTCGAAGATGGCGCGCGTTCCCGATCCCGGTTCGCGCAGCACCCAAGGCCCCTCCGCGAGTTCGGCGGCGGAAGCGGGCGGGCGCCAGGACCAGCGGTGCGTCACCGGCGCCACCAGCACCATCTCGTCGTCGGCGACAGGCGTGGCCGCCAGCACCGGCGCGTCGACATCGCCCTCTATGAAGCCGAGATCGTCCGCCCCCTCCTGGACCCGCGCCGCGACGAAATCGGTATTGCCGATCGACAGGCTCACCGCGATGCCGGGATAGCGGCTGCGGTAGCTCTCGATCAGCGGCGGCAGCCAGTAATTGGCCACGGTCTGGCTGCCGGCCAGCGCCAGCGTGCCATGCGCCAGGCCGGCAAGATCGGCGAGCACCTTCTCCGCCGCATGAGCCCGCACCAGTACGGCGCGCGCTTCAGGCAGGAACAGGCGGCCGGCGTCGGTAAGCGCGATGCCCCGTCCAACCCGGTCGAACAGGCGGGTGGCATGGCGCGCCTCGAGCGCGGCGATGGCCGCGCTGGTCGCGGACGGCGTGAGGTTGATGTCCCGGGCGGCCTGCGTGATGTGCTCGCGTTCGGCGACGGCGACGAAGATGCGTAGCTGCTCCAGGGTCATCCGCCGTCCTTCAGGTCTCTCACGCCGTCATCTTTACCAGAGCCAGGCTGAACAGGGCGATGAAGGCGAAGGCGGCGAAGCCCAGCAGGAAGGGCCGCAGCCCCTTGGCGCGCAGCTTGGCGATGTCGGTTTCCAGCCCCATCGCGGCCAGCGCCATCGACAGCATGAAGGTGGTCAGCAGCACGAGGACCGACTTCATCTCGGCCGGCATCGTCACGACGCTGTTCAGCCCCACCATGGCGAGGAAGCCGAGCACGAACCACGGCATGGGAGGCTTGGCGCGGCTGGCGCCATGGCCGTGATGCGCCGCCCGGCGGGCAGCGACGAGACCGAGCCCGATCACCATCGGCGCCAGCAGCATGACGCGCGAAAGCTTGGCGATGGTACCGAACTCGCCGGCCGCCGGCCCTTCCTGATAGGCGGCGGCGACCACCTGAGCGATCTCGTGGATCGAGGCGCCCGTCCACAGCCCATAGGCATGCGGCGTGAGGTCGAGCACCTGCGGCAGCAGCGGATAGAGGAACATCGCCACCGAACCGAAGACGGTGACGCAGGCCACCGCATAGGCGACGTCCTCGTCATGCGCGCGCGTCACCGTGTTGGTGGCGATCACCGCCGAGGCACCGCAGATCGACGTGCCGGCGGCGATGAGTTCAGCCAGACCACGCTCGACGCCGATCAGCCGGCCGAGCCAGGTGGTGAAGAGGAAGGTCGACACCAGCGTGAGCGCAATGACGGCCAGACCGCTCGCTCCGACCTCTGCCACCTGCGCGGCGGTGAGCTGCAGGCCGAGCAGCACGATGGCGGCGCGCAGGATGCGCCGCATCGCGAAGGTCACGCCCTCCTTGGCCCGCGCCGGTGTGCCGACGACATTATGGAAGGTGATGCCGATCAGGATGGCGAGGATCATCGGACTGAGCACGCCGACCATCGGCAGCTGGCGCAACCCGAAAGCCGCGCCGGCGATGCCGGCGGTGAGCGCCAGACCCGGTCCGATGCCGTAGCGACGCGCCTTCGATGCCCTGCGCTCATCGGCGATATCCACATGCGCGACCATGGTCGTCGTCCCTCTCTTGGCAACGACCCGTCTTCGCAAGCTGCAATCATTCGATCCAGCGCATTATATCGCACAAATCATTCGATAAAAACGAACGATGCGCCGACGGCGACGGGCGCCCCTGCAGGGCGGGATCAGATTCATGAGCGATCTGAGGGAGGAGTTTCGGGCGCCGCTGTCGCGCCGGATCGGAGAATGGTGCCGCTTGTCAGACTCGAACTGACGACCTCCGCATTACGAATGCGATGCTCTACCAACTGAGCTAAAGCGGCACGCGCGGCTCTGATAGCCGCGACGGGCCTTCTTTTCAAGCACTGCCGCACACAACCGCTCCATCGCCGCGCGACAGGACAGGCGAGAAGCCCGTCATTCCGGCGATTTCAGCCCCAGGGGCCGCGCCGCGCGCCGCCCTGGCCGCTACGGCCCCACACATTGCTGGAGGGACGCGAGGCGCTGGCCGGGCCCTGCGCCCACCCACCCGGGGAGGCCGGCATTGCGCCCATCTCCTGCGCCAGCGCCTGCAGCGCGGCGATGCGGTTCTCGGTGGCGGGATGGGTCGAGAACAGGCTGTCCATCCGTTCGCCCGAGAGCGGATTGATGATGAACATATGTGCCGTCGCCGGATTGTGCTCGGCCGGCATGTTGGGGATGCGGTGCGCGGCGTTGGAGATCTTGGCCAGCGCCGAGGCAAGCCAGAGCGGCTGGCCGCAAATCTGCGCGCCGAGCTTGTCGGCCTCGTATTCGCGCGAGCGCGACACCGCCATCTGCACCACCATGGCGGCGAGCGGGGCCAGGATCATCATCGCGAGCGTGCCGATGATGCCGAAGGGATTGTTGTTGTTGCGGTTGCCGCCGAAGAACATGGCGAAGTTGGCGAGCATGGAGATCGCGCCGGCCAGCGTCGCGGTGATGGTCATGGTCAGCGTGTCGTAGTTCTTCACATGCGCCAGCTCGTGCGCCATCACGCCGGCAACCTCCTCGCGCGAGAGCGAGTTCAGCAGGCCGGTGGTGGCGGCCACCGCGGCGTTCTGCGGGTTGCGGCCGGTGGCGAAGGCGTTGGGCTGCGGGTTGTCGATGAGGAAGACGCGCGGCATGGGAAGCTGTGCGCGGGCCGCGAGCTCCTCCACCATGCAGTAGAATTCCGGCGCGGTGGCACGGTCGACCTGCCGCGCGCCGTACATGGACAGCACCATGCGGTCGGAGTTCCAGTAGCTGAACACGTTCATGCCGGCGGCCACCAGGAGCGCGATCACCATGCCGCTCTGGCCGCCCAGCATGAAGCCGACGCCCATGAACAGCGCGGTCATGCCTGCCAGCAGGATCGCCGTACGGAAGTAGTTCATCTTTCCCTCGTCCTTCGCCGCCATGCGCGGCCTTCGCACCGATAGAATGGGAAGTGGCCGCGGCGCCTGCAAGTTTCTGGCGGCGACGCACGGCCCGGCACCGCGCCTTGCCGACGCGGCGTCCGGCGGCGTGGAGCCATGCGCCGGGCGCGGCCCATGCTGCTTGACGGACGTGCCGGTCCGATGGTTCCAATGGCGCCATGATGCCGACCGACCGCCCCCTTCGCGAGACACCCGCCGCGTCCGATTCCGCCGCCCCCACGGTGCCGGCCGGACGCCGCCCGCTCTCCCCGGCCGCCGAACGGGCGCTGGCCGAGGCCGCCGCACGGCGCGCCGCCGTACGACCTGTCGCGGGCCCGACGGAAATCGACGGCCGCGACGGGCCCGAGCCGGTGCGCTATGGCGACTGGGAAGTGAAGGGCATCGCCTCGGATTTCTGAACGCCAGAAGCGGGCGCCTGAGCGCGCATGTCGAAGAGCCTTGCCGCCGGCGGAATTCGAAAGACCCGGTCTCAGTCGCCGCCGGTGCCCGGCTTGTCGCTGCGCAGCGCCTTGACGCCGGCCCGCCGCGTCTTGCCCTCCAGCCGCCGCAGCTTCGAGCCGAGCGTCGGACGGGTGGGACGGCGGATCACCGGCGCGACCGCCGCCTCCTGCACCATCTCGACGAGCCGGGCGACGGCGTCCTCGCGGTTGCGCTCCTGCGTGCGGTGGCTTTGCGCGACCAGCACGATCACGCCGTCCTTGGTGAGCCGGCGGCCGGCGATGCGCTCCAGCCGTTGCTTCACCGCCTCCGGCAAGGTCTTCGAGCCGCGCACGTCGAAGCGCAGCTGCACCGCGGTCGACACCTTGTTGACGTTCTGCCCGCCGGGCCCGGAGGCGCGCACGAAGGTCTCGACGATCTCGTCCTCGTCGAGCCAGATGCGCGGCGTGACCGGAATCATGCGCGCACCCGCGCGGACGAGGCACCGACATGCACTCCCGGATGCGCCCTCATGGACGCCGCTCGGCGTCGATCCCCTCCAGCCGCTGGCGTACCTGGTCGAGCTCGGTGAGGGTGGCGGTGATCTGTGCGCTGAGCTGCTTGGTCAGCCGGCGCGCGGCTTCCGGATAGCTCTCCAGCGTACGCAGGAACACGGTGCGCGGAATGCGCAGAACCTCGGACTCCTCAAGCGCGACGGCAGTCGCCGGGCGCCGCGTGTCGGTCAGCAGCGCCATTTCGCCGAGCAGGGCGGTTGGGCCGACCCGCACCGTCTGGCCGGGCCGGCGGGCGAGCTCGGAATCCTCGCGGCTGATGGCGAAGATTCCGTTCTGCACGACATAGGCGCAGTCGGCCACATCGCCCTCGCGGAACAGCGCCTGCCCCCGGGCGACGGAAAAGTGCTCGACGCTGATGGCGATCACGCGCAGGGCCTCACGCCCGATCAGCGCAAGCGTCGGTACACGTTCCAGGAAGGCGATGTCGTCCTCGATGGACATTCGGCAGGCGAAACTCCACGGCAGGACGAATCAACCGACCTGCTCAAGGCAGCAATTTGTAGCCCCCAGCCTCGGTGGCAAGCAGATTGGGGTGCGAAGGATCCTTTTCGATCTTCTGACGCAGGCGATAAATATGCGTCTCCAGCGTATGCGTCGTCACCCCCGAATTGTAGCCCCACACTTCCTGCAGCAATATTTCCCGCGCCACCGGCTTCTTGCCGGCGCGGTAAAGGTAACGTAGTATCGCGGTTTCCTTCTCCGTCAGCCGGATTTTGGAATTGCGCTCCGTCACCAGCATCTTGGCGCCGGGCCGGAACGTATACGGGCCGATGGTGAAGACCGCGTCCTCGCTGGCTTCGTGCGAGCGCATCTGCGCGCGGATGCGGGCGAGCAGCACGGCGAAGCGGAAGGGCTTGGCGACGTAGTCATTGGCGCCGGCCTCCAGTCCCATGATGGTGTCGCTGTCGGTGTCGTGGCCGGTGAGCATGATCACCGGCGCCTTGAAGCCGTTCTGACGCATGACGCGCACGGCCTCGCGCCCGTCCTTGTCAGGCAGGCCGACATCCATCAGCACGAGATCGACGCGGTTCGCATCGACCTCGTTGATCGCGGCCTGGGCGGTGTCGACGGCGACGACCTCGAACTCGTCATAGAGCGAGAGCTGTTCCACCAGCGCCTCGCGCAGATCCTTGTCGTCGTCGACCACCAAAACTCGCTGGGCGTTCGCCATGTCGCTTTCCCGAATATCCGCGTTCCCGGAGGGTCGCTTGCCGAAGCATTTGTCGTGGCGGGCCGCACGTTCACTCTCGCGCGACGTCGGATAAAGTTGCCATCGTTCCCGAGTAGGCAGGTGGGACGCGTTCGGCAAGAGTCGGCGGTCTCGCGGGACGACGTAGCTGCGGGTTCGTGACGTGATCGTGAACGGAAAACGCGTGAAGAAGAAGCCCTTTCACAAAGAAAGTCGCGGGAAATCCCCCGGTGCACGTTCTTCCCCTGCCCGCCTGCGCGTGATCGCCCGCCCGCGGCTGCAGGGGCCGGCGCGCCAGCGCGGCTGGCTCATCCTCGACGGCCGCACCATTCCCGTCGCGCTCGGCCGCTCCGGCATCCGCGCCGACAAGCGCGAGGGCGACGGCGCGACGCCGAGGGGTTTCTGGCACCCGCGCGAGGTACGCTACCGTGCCGACCATGGCATGCGGCCGGTGACGCGCCTGCCGGTCCGGCGCACCCGGGCCGAGGACGGCTGGTGCGACGAGCCGCGCGACGGGCGCTACAATCGCCCGGTCCGCCTGCCCTTTGCCGCTTCGCATGAGGAGATGTGGCGCGGCGACGGCCTCTACGACCTCGTCGTCGTGCTCGATCACAACAGTCGCCCGCGCCGGGCGCAACGTGGCTCGGCGGTGTTCCTGCATCTGGCGCGCGGCGCCTTCGAACCGACGGCCGGCTGCATCGCCTTCCGCCGCGCCGATCTGCGGCGCTTGCTGGCGCGGATGGACGCGAACACCGTGATCGAGGTCGTCTAGAGCCTTTCGTTTCGACGTATCCGCTTCGCCCGAGGGCGCTCTAGCGGGTGCCGAAAATGGCGCTGCCGACCCGCACATAGGTCGCGCCGAGCGCGATCGCGGTCTCGTAGTCGCCGCTCATGCCCATGGACAGCGTCGCCAGCCCGTTGCGCTGCGCGATCTTGGCCAGCAGGGCGAAATGCGGCGCGGCCGGCTCGTCCGCCGGCGGAATGCACATCAGGCCGTCGATCGCCAGGCCGTGGACGTCACGGCATTCGGCGATGAAAGCGTCGGCCTGCGCCGGCGCGATGCCGGCCTTCTGCGGCTCCTCGCCGGTATTGATCTGCACCAGCAGGCGCGGCGCGGGACGCCCGCCATCCTTCTCCGGCTCCCGGGCGAGTTCCTTCGCCAGCGCCGCCGCCAGCGAGGGGCGGTCGAGCGTGTGGATCACGTCGAACAGGGCGAGTGCCTCGCGCACCTTGTTGGTCTGCAGCGGGCCGATCAGGTGAAGTTCGAGGTCCGCGAACCGCTCGCGCAGCGGCGGCCATTTCGCCTTGGATTCCTGAACCCGGTTCTCGCCGAACAGGCGCTGACCGGCCTCGATCGCCGGCACGATATGCTCGGCGCCGAAGGTCTTCGACACGGCGATCAGATGGACGCCGGCGGAATCACGCCCGGCGTCCCCGCAGGCCTGTTCGATCCGTTCGCGTACCTCGACAAGTCGCGCCGTCACTTCCGCGGCCAGATCACGCACCATCATCCTGTCCCCTGCCTCTGCTCGAACCCAACGCGAAATCCGCCAGCCGCCGTTGGCGCCAACGCGCAGGGCGTTTCACACTGCCCGGATCGCGCCGGTGGAGCGCCGCATCGCCGTGCGGCAGCTCTGCCCTTTTGGCGGGCGGCGCGCACGCTGCGGCCATTGGATTCCATCGCTGAGGAATTCACTGAGGGCGAAAACTCTCTGCGGAGGAAACGCTCGAAAGTCCGTCCAAGCGCCTGCCTCGGCTGCGAACCGTCAGTCTCCGCGTCCGTCTGCTCGTCTGTCTGCATTACGACAATCCGGCCGCAGCCGAAAGCCGTGCGACGGAGCTTCCCGACCGCGGCGTCGGTCACTACGAGAAGATGGTCGCCGGCGTTCGGTCCGTCCTCCTCACCCTGGCCACCACCACCGGTCTCATTCAGGACGACGTTTCGGCCGGGGCGCCCGAGGGCGTGTGACGGCAAGCATCGGCTGCGCCGCCGGCCATCCCCCGCCGGAGCTGTCGCGGGCCGATCTGCATGTCGCCGCCGGCTGACAGCGTTGCGGCGCAGCGAAAGGTTGACCAGGCGCGCGACTTGGTGCCTAGTCCGGCGCCATCATCGAGCCGTTTGCGGCCTCAATTTCCGACGTCTGCCTATCCAAGAAGCCTGTCCATGAGCACCGAGCGTTACAATGCCCGCGAGGCCGAGCCCCGCTGGCAGAAGATCTGGGACGAACGCGGCATCTTCCGCACCCGCAACGAAGACCCGCGCCCCAAATATTACGTGCTCGAGATGTTCCCCTATCCATCGGGGCGCATCCATATCGGTCATGGCCGCAATTATGTGATGGGCGACGTGGTCGCGCGCTTCAAGCGGATGAAGGGCTTCAACGTCCTGCACCCGATGGGATGGGACGCCTTCGGCCTGCCGGCCGAGAATGCCGCCATCGAGCGCAAGACGCATCCGGGCAAGTGGACCTACGAGAACATCGCGACCATGCGCGAGCAGCTCAAGCTGCTCGGCCTCTCGCTCGACTGGTCGCGCGAGATCGCCACCTGCGACCCCTCCTATTATGGCGAGCAGCAGCGCATCTTCCTCGAATTCCTCAAGGGCGGTTTCGTCTATCGCCGCGAGAGCGAGGTGAACTGGGACCCGATCGACAACACCGTGCTCGCCAACGAGCAGGTCATCGATGGGCGCGGCTGGCGTTCCGGCGCGCTGGTGGAGCGGCGCAAGCTGGCGCAGTGGTTCTTCCGCATCTCCGACGCGTCCGAGGAACTGCTGGCCGGCCTCGACACGCTGGAGCGCTGGCCGGACAAGGTGCGCCTGATGCAGCGCAACTGGATCGGCCGTTCCGAGGGCCTGCATGTGCGCTTCGTGCTGGACAATGCGCCGGCCGAACTGCCTCAGGAGATCAAGGTCTACACGACGCGGCCCGACACGCTGTTCGGTGCCTCCTTCATCGCCCTCTCCCCCGGCCACCCGCTGACGGAGACGCTGGCGGCGACCGATCCGGCGCTCGCCACCTTCGTCGAGGAATGCCGGCGCGGCGGCACTTCCACCGCCGAGATCGAGACCCAGGAGAAGATGGGCTTCGATACCGGGCTGAAGGTGCGCCATCCGTTGGGCGGGCCGGATCTGCCGGTCTATGTCGCCAATTTCGTGCTGATGGAATACGGCACCGGCGCCATCTTCGGCTGCCCCGCGCACGACCAGCGCGACTTCGATTTCGCCAGCAAGTACGGCCTGCCGATCACCCCGGTGGTGCTGCCGCTGGACGTCGACGCGGCGACCTTCTCGGTCGCCGACGGCCCCTATGAAGGCGACGGCACGCTGTTCAATTCCGGCTTCCTCGACGGCTTCTCCGTTCCCATGGCGAAGGAGAAGGTGGCGCTGAGGCTGGAGAACGAGATTCTCGGCAATGCGCCGATCGGCGAGCGGGCGGTGAACTATCGCCTGCGCGACTGGGGCATCTCGCGCCAGCGCTACTGGGGCTGCCCGATCCCGGTCATCCACTGCGACAGCTGCGGCCCGGTTCCGGTTCCCGAGGACCAGCTCCCCGTTCGGCTGCCCGACGACGTGACCTTCGACCAGCCGGGCAATCCGCTGGACCGCCATCCGAGCTGGAAGCATGTGAACTGCCCGCGTTGCGGGGCGAACGCCCGGCGCGAGACCGACACCATGGACACCTTCGTGGATTCGTCCTGGTACTTCGCCCGCTTCGCCTCCGAGCCCGGCACCGCGCCGCTGCAGAAGGAAGCCGCCGACCAGTGGCTGCCGGTCGACCAGTATATTGGCGGCATCGAGCACGCGATCCTGCACCTGCTCTATTCGCGCTTCTTCATCCGCACCCTCAGGAAGACCGGCCGCGTCTCGCTGGAAGAGCCCTTCGCCGGGCTGTTCACGCAGGGGATGATCGTCCACGAGACCTACAAGGACGCGGAAGGCCGCTGGCTGTTCCCCGAGGAGGTCGAGCGCGACGCCGAGGGCCGCCCGGTCAAGGTCGGCACCGGTGAGCCGGTGACCATCGGGCCGCCGGAGAAGATGTCGAAGTCGAAGAAGAACGTGGTGCCGCCGGAAATCGTCGCCGACACCTATGGCGTCGACTGCGCCCGCTGGTTCATGCTCGCCGACACCCCTCCCGAGCGCGACAGCGAATGGACCAGCGCCGGCATCGAGGGCGCCTGGCGCTTCGTGCAGCGCATCTGGCGTGTGGTCGGCGAGGCCCTGGCGCTCGCACCGGAGGCGGTCGCCAGGCCGGCTGGTTTCGGGGCCGAATCGACCGATCTGCGCCGCGCCGCGCACCGGCTGGCGGCGCAGGTCGCGGAGGATGTCGAACGGCTGCGCTTCAACGTCGCCGTGGCCCGCGTGCACGCCTTCGCCAATGTGTTCAGCGACGCTCTGGTGGCCGCCCACAAGGGCGACGAGGTTCCTGCCGATCTCGCCTTCGCTCTGCGCGAGGCGGCGACCATCCTCGTCTGCGTCGTGGCGCCCATGGTGCCGCATCTGGCGGAGGAATGCTGGAGCGTCCTCGGCGGCGCCGGCCTCGTCGCCGACGCCCACTGGCCCGAGGTCGAGCCGGAGCTGCTGCTTGACGACAGCGTTACGCTGCCGATTCAAATCAACGGCAAGCGGCGCGGCGAGATCGTCGTGCCGAAGGATGCGAGCCCCGCCGAGGTCGAGAGAGCGGTTCTTGCGCTCGATCTTGTCGCGCAGGCACTCGACGGGCGCGCGCCGAAGCGTATCATCGTGGTGCCGCAGAGGATTGTGAATGTCGTCGCCTGACCGGATGAACCCGATGCCCTCACGCCGCCGCCTGCTGGGTCTCGCCTGCGCGGGGCTGCTTGCCGCCTCGACCGCCGGCTGCTTCCAGCCCATGTATGCCGAGACCAAGCCCGGCGAGGGCTCGGCGCTCAATGACCAGTTCAGCCAGATCGAAGTGGTGTTTGCGGATGGTCGCGTCGGCAACGAGGTCCGCAACGACCTCATCTTCGCGCTGACCGGCGGTGCTGGCAATCCAACCGGCGTGCCCTTCCGGCTGGTGCTCAATGTCCACAGCTCCACCACGGCGGCGTCCGTGGTGAGCCCGCTGACCGGCCTGCCGGAAGTCGAGCTGGTCACCGTGGAAGTGGGCTGGCAGCTTTTCGATGTCGGCACGCCCAAGGTGCCGCTTGCCTCCGGCAAGGCGATCGGCAAGGCCTCGCTGGACAGCGGTTATCAGCGTTTCGCCCGCGCCCGCGCCATTCGCGACGCGGAAAACCGCTCCTCGCGGGTCGTCGCCGATTCGATCAAGAACCAGCTCGCCTCCTATTTCCTGACGCACGCCCCCAAGAGCTGAGCCGCGCCATGGTCGCGGTCCGGCCCGGAGACGTCGAGGCGACGCTCACCCGCATCGATGCGCTGCGTCCCGTCCTGCTGCTCTTCGGCCCGGACAGTGGCCTCGTGCGCGAGCGCGGCCGCGCCTATCTCGCCCGCGCCGCCGAGGGGTCGGACGACCCGTTCGGCATCGTCCGGCTCGATGGCGACGAGATTTCCGGCGATCCGGGCCGCCTCGTCGACGAGGCGGGTACGGTCGCGCTGTTCGGCGGCCGGCGCGTCGTCTCCCTGCGTGTCGGTTCGCGCAACGTCCTGCCTGCCGTGGAGGCGCTGCTGGCGGCGCCGCCATCCGATGCCGTCATCGTCATCGAGGCGGGCGATCTCAAGCGTGGCACCGGCTTGCGCGCGCTCTGCGAAGCCTCGCCCCACGCGCTCGCCATCGCCTGCTATTCCGACACCGATCGCGACCTGACGCGGCTGATCGACACCATGACGGCCGAGGCCGGCATCACGATCGATCGCGATGCGCGGGCCGAGCTGATGGGTCTGCTCGGCGGCGATCGAATGGCCTCGCGCGGCGAGATCGCCAAGCTGCTGCTCTATGCCGCCGGCGAGCCGCGCATCACCGGCGAACATGTCCGCGCCATTGTCGGCGACGCCTCCAGCCTCGCCCTCGACGAGATCGCCGACGCGACCTTCGCCGGCCAGCCCGCCGAGATGGCCGTCGCCTTCGGCAAGGCGACCGGCGAAGGCATGAGGGCCGACATCGTGCTCGGTGCCGTCTGCCGGACGGCGCAGACGCTCCACCAGATGCGTCTCGGCATCGAGGCTGGCGGCAGCGTCGAGCGGGCCGTCGAAGGCGCCCGGCCAGCCGTCCATTTCAGGCGCAAGCCCTTGATTGAAACGGCACTCCGGAGCTGGACCGCAGCCCGGCTGGAAGCCGCCCTGTTTGCTCTCGACGACGCGCTGCTGGCTGCGCGGCGCAACGCCGCGCTTGGCCCGGCAGTGGCCGAACGGGCCTTGCTTCAGGTGGCGGGACAGGCTCGGCGCGGTTGAGCCGGCCTAGCCGCCGGCAAGGCGCCGGCAGACTTCGTCGAGCTGATCGAGCGAGGAATAACGGATGCGGATCTCGCCCGACTCGCCATTGTGCTTGAGCGTCACATTCAGCCCCAGCTCGTCCGAGAGCCGCCGCTGCAGCGCGGCGGTGTCGGCGTCGAGATCCAGCGCCACCTTCGCCTTTCGCGGCGGCTTGCCGGCGGCTTCGGCCTTGGCGACATTGAGTTCCTGCGCCAGCGCCTCGATGGCGCGCACATTCATGCCCTGGTCGACGATCGCCCGCGCCAGCGCCTCCGGATCGTCCTGGGTCAGCAGCGCGCGGGCGTGGCCGGCCGAGAGCCGCCCGTCGGCCAGATACTGCTTCACCGTCTCCGGCAGGCGCAGCAGACGCATCGTGTTGGCGACATGGCTGCGGCTCTTGCCGATCACCCGCGCGAGGTCGTTCTGCGAATAGCCGAACTGGTCCGACAGCGACTGATAGCCGGCCGCCTCTTCGAGCGGATTGAGGTCGGCGCGCTGGACATTCTCGATGATCGCGATCTCGAGCGCCTCGCGGTCATTGACCTCGACGACGACGATCGGCACCTCGTGGATACCGGCGCGCTGGGAGGCGCGCCAGCGGCGTTCGCCGGCGACGATCTCATAGGCGTCGCGCTCGCCGGCGACCTGCCGCACGACGATCGGCTGGATGATGCCGCGCTCGTGGATCGAGGCGGCGAGATCCTCGAGATCCGCCTCGGCGAAGGAGCGACGCGGGTTGTGCGGGTTGGGCCGCAGGAAGGCCAGCGGCACCTTGCGCGCACCGCCACCGCTGCGGCCGCGATCATTCGCGGCGCCGTTGTCGTCACCCATGTCGCCGATCAGGGCCGCGAGACCGCGCCCGAGGCGCGAACGCCCGCCATCTTCCGCCATCACACCCTCCCTACGCGGCCGCAAGGCGCAGGGCGCGCTCGCGCTGGATTATTTCGGATGCGAGACGAAGATAGGCCTGCGATCCGACGCATTTGAGATCGTAGAGCAGCACCGGCTTGCCATAGGACGGCGCCTCCGAGACGCGCACATTGCGCGGAATGATCGTCTCATAGACCTTCTCGCCCATGAACTGGCGCACATCCTCGACCACCTGATTGGAGAGATTGTTGCGCGCATCGAACATGGTCAGGACGACGCCGTGGATGGTCAACTCAGGATTGAGCGTCGTACGCACCTGCTCGACGGTCTTGAGCAGCTGCGACAGACCTTCCAGCGCGAAGAACTCGCACTGCAGCGGCACGAGGATCGCGTTGGCCGCCGCCATCGCGTTGACGGTGATCAGGTTGAGCGACGGCGGGCAGTCGATCAAAACGTAGGTGTAATCGATTTCGTCACGGACCCGAACCGAACTCCCGGACGGAGCGTTCAGCCGGCGAATGGCATCGCGTAGCCGATAGGCCCGGTCGCGCTGGCTGGCGAGCTCGAGTTCCAGCCCGGAAAGATCCATGGTCGACGGCGCGATATGCAGCCGCGGCACCGCGGTCTCCAGCACGGCCTCGCGCAGGCCGGCATCACCGGTTAGCACGTCATAGGTCGAGACAAGCCGGCTGCGCCGATCGATGCCCAGGCCCGTCGAGGCATTGCCCTGCGGGTCGAGATCGACGATCAGCACCGTCTCGCCGATGGCGGCCAGCGCGGTTCCCAGATTGATCGCCGTCGTGGTCTTGCCGACGCCGCCCTTCTGGTTGGCAAGGGCGAGCACGCGCGGGACGGGTCGCGGCGCGGTCGGTACGAGGGAAGCCTCATCCATCATGGTGTCGACCCTGCGAGATGGGCATGGAGCCCGGTGAATCGGTCACTGCGGTTCGGCCGCCTGGACAATCAGGATATGGCCGCTGGCGTCCGTCAGACTGTCCCTGATCTCACTTTTGATTCTCCAAGATTTAGCGGCCTCGGTCAATTCGTTATCAACATCTTGTCCCTTGAGGAACAGGCCTGTCGCTCCCTGTGCAAGGAACGGAGCGGCGAGATCGAGCAGCTTCGGCAGCGGTGCAAGCGCACGGGCGGAGACGATCTCGACGCCCTGCGCGATCCTGGGCGCGGCCTGCTCGATCCGCACCGGCAGCACCGTCACCGGCAGCTCAGCGATACGGGCCGCCTCGCGCAGGAAGGCCGCCTTGCGGCTGTCGCTCTCGACCAGCGTGACATCGGCACCCGGCCGATCGGCAAGAGCCGCGGCCACGACGAGACCGGGGAAGCCGCCCCCAGATCCCAGATCGACCCAGCGCGTCGCCTCGCCGGCGAGCGGAACGAGCTGAAGCGAATCCGCCACATGGCGGGTCCAGACATGCGGCAGCGTCGCCGGGGCGACGAGATTGATGGTGCGCTGCCATTTCACGAGGAGCGCGACGATGGCATCGAGACGCTGTTCTGTTTCACGTGAAACAGGCGTCAGTTGCAATGCGCGGGCGCGGTCGGACGAATCGCTGGTGACCATGTTCAATTATACCGCGGCTCACCGCGCGCGTCTGGCGTGGGCGGCGAGCAGCGCCAGCGCCGCCGGCGTCATGCCGTCGATCCGGCTGGCCTGGCCAATGGTACGGGGCCGAATCGATTCGAGCTTCGCCTTGATCTCGTTGGAAATGCCGGCCAGCCCGCGATAGTCCACCTCTGGCAGTTCGGCCGCCTCGTCACGCCGGAAGGAGGCGATGTCGGCCTCCTGGCGATGCAGATAGACGGCGTATTTGGCATCGATCTCCACCTGCTCGCCGATGCGCGCATCCTCCGACCCGGCCTCGGGCCAGATCCGGCAGATGTCGGCCCAGCCGACATGCGGATAGGACAGCAGGTCGAACGCGCTGCGCCGCTGGCCGTCACGGTTCAGCGTCAGCCCGTGCCGGTCGCCCTCCGCCGGCGTGAGCGAGACCGAGCGGCTCCATGCGCCCACCCGGGCCAGCGCCTCGCGCTTCGCGGCGAAACGGCCGCGTCGTTCCGGACCGACAAGCCCCAGCGCATCGCCGCGATCCGTCAGCCGCTGGTCGGCATTGTCCGCGCGGAGCGACAGCCGGTACTCGGCGCGGGAAGTGAACATGCGGTAGGGCTCGCTCACGCCACGCGTGACGAGATCGTCGATCATCACGCCGATATAGGCCTCCGCCCGATCGAAGGTGACGCCGTCGGAACCCGCGGCCCGCCGCGCCGCATTGAGGCCCGCCACCAGCCCCTGCGCCGCCGCCTCCTCATAGCCCGTCGTGCCGTTGATCTGGCCGGCCAGGAACAGCCCCCTCGCCTTGCGCACCTCCAGCGTCGGCTCCAGCTCGCGCGGATCGACATGATCGTACTCGATGGCGTAGCCGGGACGGAGCATGCTCACCCGCTCGAGCCCCGGTATGGTCGCCAGCAGCGCGAGCTGCGCGTCCTCCGGCAGCGAGGTGGAGATGCCGTTCGGGTAGACCGTCGGGTCGTCGAGCCCCTCCGGCTCCAGGAAGATCTGGTGCCCTTCCCGCTCGCCGAAGCGGACGATCTTGTCCTCGATGGACGGACAGTAACGCGGACCGACGCTCTGAATGTTGCCCGAGTACATCGCCGAACGGGCGATATTGGCGCGGATCACCGCATGGGTTTCCGGCGTCGTGCGGGTGATGCCGCACTGGACCTGACGGTTGGTGATGGCGTCGGTCAGGGTCGAAAATGGTTCCGGAGGCGAATCGCCGTCCTGCATCTCAAGCCCGGCCCAGTCGATGGTCCGCCCGTCGAGGCGCGGCGGCGTCCCGGTCTTCAGCCGGCCCAGCGAAAGCCCGAGCGCGGCAAGCGAGCCCGACAGGCCAAGCGCCGGCTGCTCGCCCATGCGGCCCGCCGGTATCTGCCGGTCGCCGATATGGATCAGCCCGTTGAGGAAGGTGCCGGTGGTGATGACGACGGCGCCCGCCGCCAGGCTGCGGCCATCCGCCAGGACGAGGCAACCCACGCGGCCGTCCTTCATCACCAGCCGCTCCGCCTCCCCTTCCAGAACGGAAAGGTTCGGCTGCGAATCGATCGCGCGCTGCATCGCCGCCGCATAGAGCGTGCGGTCGGCCTGCGCGCGCGGGCCGCGCACCGCCGGCCCCTTGCGGCGGTTGAGGAGGCGGAACTGGATGCCGCCCTGATCCGCCACCCGCCCCATAAGCCCGTCGAGCGCATCGATCTCGCGCACGAGGTGCCCCTTGCCGAGGCCGCCAATGGCCGGGTTGCAGGACATCGCGCCGATGGTGGCGAAGGCATGCGTCACCAGTGCCGTGCGGGCGCCAAGTCGCGCGGCCGCCGCGGCGGCCTCCGTGCCGGCATGGCCACCGCCGACGATAACGACGTCAAAGGCAAGATCGGGCGTGTTCATGGGGCGCGCATTCTTGGTTGCTCGTCGGCGGACCGGTCTTTCCGGCACGCCGCTGCGTGTTCAAGCCAGCGAACACCCGCCGCGTCAAGCCGGCGGGCGCGGAACCGGTCCGGCGCGCCCGGCGAGAAGCTGATTCACGTGAAACATTCCGTTAACGAATCGGTCCTTGGAGAGCCGATGTTTCACGTGAATCCTGCCGACCGGCGTCGGCCGGCGATCACTTTCCGATGCAGAATTCGCGGAACACCACATCGAGAAGATCCTCCACGCCGATGGCGCCGGTCATCCGGCCAAGCGCACGGGCGGCAAGACGGAGTTCCTCCGCCAGCAGTTCGTCCTCCAGACCGTCCCATCCGGCGAGCGCGGCGCGCAGATGCGCCGCCGCCTCAGCAGCGCTGCGCCGGTGTCTCTCGCGGATCAGGGCGGGATGCTCGACCCCGCGCGCCCGTTCCGCCACGAAGCCACCGATGGCGCCCGTCAACGCCTCCAGCCCTACGCCATACCGGGCGGAGACCGGGAAATGACGCGCCGCCCAGCCCGCGCCCGCCGGCGACGTCGCACCCGGCTCATCCAGCTTGTTGGCGATCAGCCAAAGCTCGGATCCCGCTGCCGCCGCGATGAGCGGCCGTTCCATGGGGGCGGCATCGGATGCCGCGTCGAGCACCCAGAGCACGAGGTCGGCTTCGCCGATCCGGGCGCGGGCGCGGCGGATGCCTTCCGCCTCCACCCTCCCCTCGGCCTCGCGCAGACCCGCAGTGTCGACCAGCGTCACCCTGTGCCCGCCGAGGTCGAGCACGACCTCCAACAGATCGCGGGTGGTGCCCGGCTCGTCCGACACGATGGCGACGTCGCGCGCCGCGAGCGCATTGATGAGCGACGACTTGCCGGCATTGGGCAGGCCGGCGATGGCGACGAGAGCGCCCTCGCGCACCATCGCGCCGCGCCGGTCGCCCAGCGCCGCCTCCAGTTCGCCGAGCAGCGCGACCACCTCCGGCCGCGCCAGCGCGCGCGCCTCGGCCGGCACATCGTCCTCATCGGCGAAGTCGATGCCGGCCTCGACCAGCGCCATGGCGCGAACGAGCCGGCGCCGCCAGTCCTCGACCTTCTGGCCGAGATGGCCGAAGGCATGGGCGAAGGCCAGCCGACGCTGCCCGTCGGTCTCCGCCGCGATCAGATCGGCCAGGCCCTCCGCCTGCGTCAGGTCCATGCGGCCATTGTGGAAGGCGCGGCGGGTGAACTCCCCCCGCTCGGCCGGACGGATGCCCGGCAGGGCGAACAGCGCTCCCAGCACCGCCGCCACCACCGCGCGCCCGCCATGGACCTGCAGCTCCGCCATGTCCTCGCCGGTGGCGCTGCGCGGGGCGGGAAACCACAGGGCGAGCCCCTGATCGAGCGCCTCTCCCGATGCCGGATCGCGCAGCGTCGCCAGCGTGGCGCGGCGCGGCTCCGGCACGCGGCCGGCCAACGCACCCAGCGCCGCGCCCGCCGCCGGCCCCGAAAGACGGATCACCGCCACCGCGCCGCCGCTGCCGGACGACACCGCCGCGATGGTGTCGCCACCCGCGCCGGCGGCAATTGTGCTTTCCACCTGCCCGCTCACCCGCTACGCCCTATCTGTTGAGTCGAACCGCCTCGCGGTCCTCACCCTGCTCCCGACGCTCTTCCCCGGAGAGGCCCCTTGTCGAACCGCCCCCAATCGAGCCGTCCCGCGTCCAATCGCCTCCGCGACGCCGCCAGTCCCTATCTTCTCCAGCATAAGGACAACCCGGTCGACTGGTGGCAGTGGCAGCCCGAGGCCTTCGAGGAGGCCCGCCGAACCGGCCGGCCGATCCTGCTGTCCATCGGCTACGCCGCCTGTCACTGGTGCCACGTCATGGCGCATGAGAGCTTCGAGGACGAGGCGACGGCTGCCGTGATGAACGAGCTGTTCGTGAACATCAAGGTCGATCGCGAGGAGCGGCCCGAGGTCGATCAGATCTACATGGCGGCGCTGCAGCAGCTCGGCGTCCAGGGCGGCTGGCCGATGACCATGTTCCTCGACCCGGACGGCGCCCCCTTCTGGGGCGGCACCTATTTCCCTCGGGAGGCGAAATACGGCCAGCCCGCCTTTATCGACGTGCTGAAAACGATGGCCAATGCCTTCGCCTCCGGCGATCCGCGCATCGCCGCCAACCGCGTCGCCCTGCTCGACCGCCTGCGCCAGAAGGCCCGCCCAACCGGCAAGGTGACGATCGGCACCAGCGAACTCGACGATGTCGGCGGCCGCATTCTCGGCATCATGGACACCGTCCATGGTGGGCTGCAGGGGTCGCCGAAATTCCCCAACACGCCTTTCCTCGAACTGCTCTGGCGCGCCTGGGAGCGCACCGGCCGCCAGCGCTTCCGCGACGCCGCGCTGCATGCGCTGGACGGCATGAGCGAGGGCGGCATCTACGACCATATCGGCGGCGGCTATTCCCGCTATTCGGTCGACGACCGCTGGCTGGTGCCGCATTTCGAGAAGATGCTCTACGACAATGCGCAGATCCTCGACCTGCTCGGTCTGGCCTATAGCGAGACGCTGGCGGATCTGTTCCGCGCCCGCGCCGAGGAGACCGTCGGCTGGCTGCGGCGCGAGATGCTGACGGATGGCGGTGCCTTCGCCGCCAGCCTCGACGCCGATTCCGAAGGACATGAGGGGCGCTATTACGTCTGGACGCTGAAGCAGCTGCTCGACGCCCTCGGCGCGCAGGACGCCGAATTCTTTGCGCGCCATTACGACATCGTCCCGTTCGGCAATTGGGAAGGCGTTTCGATCCCGAATCGACTGAAGGAAGTCGAGCGCTCCGGCGCCGACGAAGCCCGCCTCGCCATGCTGCGCGACAAGCTGCTCGCCGTGCGCTCCACGCGCGTGCCGCCCGGCCGCGACGACAAGGTGCTGGCCGACTGGAACGGACTGATGATCGCGGCGCTCGCCAACACCGCGCACCGCTTCGGCCGGCCGGAATGGATCGAGCTGGCCGTCTGCGCCTTCCGTTTCATTGCCGAATCGATGGTGCGGGACGGACGCCTCGGCCATAGCTGGCGCGAGGGACGACTGGTCTTCCCCGGCCTCTCCTCCGACCATGCCGCGATGATCGGCGGTGCCCTGGCCCTGCATCAGGCCACCGGAGAGGCCCTCTATCTCGATCACGCCATCGCCTGGCAGCGCCAGCTGGAGACCCACCACGCCGCGGAGGATGGCGGCTACTACCTCACCGCCGACGACGCCGAAGGGCTGATCCTACGCCCCGACGCGACGGCGGACGACGCCGTCACCAACCCGAATGCGCTGATCGCCCGCAATCTCGTGCGGCTCGCCACGCTGACCGGCGACGAGACTTTTCGTCAGCGGGCAGACCAGCTGTTCGACGGACTGCTCCCGCGCGCCGCGCCCAGCCTCTACAGCCATGCCGGTCTGCTCAACGCGCTCGACACCCGCCTGCGGGCGCCGGAGATCGTCGTCGTCGGATCAGGTGTCGAGGCCGAAGGGCTGCTCGACGTCGCCCGGCGCCTGCCGCGCGTCGACATCGTGCTGCAGCATGTCACTGACCCCGCCACGCTGCCGGCCGATCATCCCGCCCGAGCCAAGGCAGCCAGCGTCCAGGGCGCCGCCGCCTTCCTGTGCAGCGGCTCCGTCTGCTCGCTTCCCATTACGGAAGCGAATCGACTTGCCGATGCCGTGCGCGGCGCTTCAGCTGACTAGGGTTCGGTGAGACCAAAGGCACCGGCGCACCCCTTGCGATCGATAGGGGACAAGCCTGTGGATAAGTTGTGGGCGAAAATCGGCGAGGCCCCGCATTTCAACAGAAATGCCCACCAGGCGGAAAGTCCCGTTCTGCGATGGATGGATCGGAGGAGCGGGCAAACGCCCGTCCTGAGTCATCTCTGAGGGTCATCATTCCGGGAACGAAACAAGCACAAATGGGCGAAATTGCCCATCAGGCCCATAAATGTCGACGATCAGATCGCGTTTTCGCAAAGAGCGATTCGAGACCATTCGTCACATCGTGACGAGGCTTCAATCCTTCCGGCTGAAGCGGATGTTCGCGAACATCAGCGGCACGACCAGCATCAGCGCGCCGGCAAGGTCGGCCTGGAAAATATAGGTCAGGCCCAGTTCCTCGCGCACCGCCGGCCCGATGATGGGATCGGCGAAGTCGGCGACGAGGCTGGCGACGAAAAGCGCCGTGGGAAGCCAGACGGCAAGCGGCAGCCACCAGCGCCGGCAGGCCATCACCCAGCTCAGCGCGGCGATGCCGATCACGAAGAGCCAAAGCTCAGCTGTCGGTGGCTCGCGCTCGGCGATGCCGGCATGAACCGGCACCGCGAGAAACAACGCCACGGGAAACGACATCAGTGAAAGCTGGAAGATCCGGCCTGCTCTCATGTCCGCCCCCCGCGGCGCTTCGTCAGGTGTTCATCGAATCGAAGAAGTCGCCGTTCGTCTTGGTCTGGCGCAGCTTGTCGACCAAGAACTCGATCGCATCGACCGTGCCCATCGGGTTGAGGATGCGCCGCAGGACGTACATCTTCTTCAAAACGTCGGCCGGCACAAGCAGCTCTTCCTTGCGGGTGCCCGAGCGGGTGATGTCGATCGCCGGGAAGACGCGCTTGTCGGAGACCTTGCGGTCGAGGATGACCTCGGAATTGCCGGTGCCCTTGAATTCTTCGAAGATCACCTCGTCCATGCGCGAGCCGGTCTCGATGAGCGCGGTCGCGATGATGGTGAGCGAGCCGCCTTCCTCGATGTTGCGCGCGGCGCCGAAGAAGCGCTTGGGGCGCTGCAGGGCGTTGGCATCGACACCGCCGGTCAGCACCTTGCCCGAGGATGGCACGACGGTGTTGTAGGCGCGTCCCAGTCGGGTGATCGAATCCAAGAGGATGACGACGTCGCGCTTGTGCTCGACCAGGCGCTTGGCCTTCTCGATCACCATCTCCGCGACCTGCACATGGCGCTGGGCCGGCTCGTCGAAGGTGGAGGAGACCACCTCGCCTTTCACCGAGCGCTGCATGTCGGTGACTTCCTCCGGCCGCTCGTCGATGAGCAGCACGATGAGGTAGCACTCGGGATGGTTGGTGGTGATGGACTGCGCGATGTTCTGCAGCAGCACCGTCTTGCCGGTGCGCGGCGGCGCCACGATCAGGCCACGCTGGCCCTTGCCGATCGGCGCCACGATGTCGATGACGCGGGCGGAGAAATCCTTCCGGGTCGGGTCTTCGATCTCGAGCTTGAGCCGCTCGTCGGGATAGAGCGGGGTCAGATTGTCGAAGTTGATCTTGTGCCGGATCTTGTCCGGATCCTCGAAATTGATCGTGTTGACCTTGAGCAGGGCGAAGTAGCGCTCGCCGTCCTTCGGTGAGCGGATCTGTCCTTCGACCGTGTCTCCGGTGCGTAGCCCGAAGCGGCGTATCTGGCTGGGCGAGACGTAGATGTCGTCGGGACCGGGCAGATAATTGGCATCCGGCGAGCGCAGGAAGCCGAAACCGTCGGAGAGGATCTCGACGACGCCTTCACCGATGATGTCGGTGTCGCGTCCGGCGAGCTGCTTGAGAATAGCGAACATCAGCTCCTGCTTGCGCAGCGTGCTGGCGTTCTCGACCTCAAGTTCCTCGGCGAACACGAGAAGTTCGGCCGGATTCTTGGACTTGAGGTCCTGGAGCTTCATTTCCCCCATGGGAAAAGGCCTCGATATCGGTAATGGAGTGGCCCGGCCAAGCCAATGAAACCCGCCGGGACTGCAAAGGGTGGGAAGCGCTGGTCTGCGGACCCGGCCGACAGAAATCGGCCTCGTGTCCGACACACCGGACGGCATCGGGGAAGATGCCCGCCAAAGCGGAGCGTCAGCCAGCTTGGTGGAAGTAGGCGCAACATAGGCAAAGCCACGATTCGACGCAAGCCTGCCTTGCCAAGCTTTGATCCGATCAAAACGGCTTTACGATGACCATGATGACGATGCCGATCATCAGCAGCGTCGGTACCTCGTTGGCAATGCGGTAGAAACGGGCCGGACGCGTGTTGCGGTCGGCGGCGAAGTCCCTGACCCAGCGGCCCTGAAAATCCTGTGCCGCCGACAGCGCCAGAACCAGTGCCAGTTTCACGTGAAACCAGCCCGAGAGGTACCAGCCGCCGTCCCAGGCGAGGTAGAGCCCTGCCAGCCAGCTCACCACCATGGCCGGTCGGGAGATGGCGTTCAGCAGACGCCGCTCCATGACCTTGAACGTTTCCGATTGCGGCGAGCCCACCGGCGCGGCGCAATGATAGACCATCAGCCGCGGCATATAGAGCAACGCGGCCATCCACGAGATGATGGCCATGACGTGCAGCGCCTTGATCCACTCATAGAGCATGGCGAACCCCGCCTTTCCGCTGCCTCAGCCGCCCCGGACGCGCGCAATCATCCGCTCGACATGAGCGATCGGCGTCTCGGGCCGGATTCCATGGCCGAGATTGAAGACATGCGCGGCGCCGTGGAAATCCTGCATCAGCGCGTCGATGGCCGTGTCGAGCGCCCGCCCCCCGGCGATGAGGGTCAATGGATCGAGATTGCCCTGCAAGGCGCATTTCGCCCCCAGCGCGTAGCGCGTGGCGCTCCTGTCGGCCGTCCAGTCGAGCCCCACGCCGTTGACGCCGGTGGCCTGCACCAATTCGGTAAGGCCCGACAGCGTCGCCCCTTTCGGAAAGGCGATGATGCGCGCACCCGGTACCTCCGCCCGCACCTGCGCGACGATCCGCCGGATCGGATCGATGCTCCAGCGGCGGAAGCCTTCCGGATCGAGCACGCCCGCCCAGCTGTCGAAGATCTGCACGGCATCGGCGCCGGCCTTCAGCTGGCCCACCAGATAGCGCGAGGAGGTCTCGACCAGCCGGTCGATCAGCGCCGCGAAGAAGCCGGGATCGGTCAGCGAGGCGAGCCGCGCCGGCGCCTGGTCCGGCGTGCCGCGTCCAGCCACCATATAGGTCGCTACCGTCCATGGCGCGCCGCAGAAACCGAGCAGCGCCGTCTCGACGGGCAGCTCGGCACGAATGCGCGACACCGCCTCCAGAACGCGGCCGATCTTCGAGGGATCGAGCTCGCTGCGCAGCGCGGCAAGCTCGGCGCCATTCGTCACCGGCACGAGGCGCGGCCCCTCACCCGCCTCGAAGGTCAGCGGGCAGCCCAGCGCATGCGGGACGACCAGGATATCGGAGAACAGGATCGCCGCCTCGAAGCCGAAGCGCCGGATCGGCTGCAACGTCACCTCGACGGCATAATCGGGCGTGTAGCAGAGGGTCAGGAAATCGCCGGCCTTCTCGCGCACGGCGCGATATTCCGGGAGATAGCGACCCGCCTGGCGCATCATCCAGATCGGCGTGCGTTTCGGCACATGGCCGTCGAGTGCCTGCAGCATGATGGGCAGGCTCATCGCGTTGTCCCCCGGCTCTTTCATACTTCTTTAATCTCTATTCAATGAGAGTCTTATTTGTTTAGGTAGGGGCATTAGACGGGTTCCTCGCCGATCACAACCGGCCCCCAGCTTGACCCGTCGCCGAGCCTTCGCTCGCCTCTCCAAAATCGAGACCTGACAGAACGTTAGGCGCGGTGAAACGAATTATCCACGCAGTTCGCCAGGGCGTCCTTGATTCCGCTCACAGGTGGCAGTCCTGTGGAGGAAACAGCGCTCTGTCCCCAGGCCGGACTTGCGAACACCGCGATGGCGTGTCTTGTTCCATCGCCATGCACAGCCCTGTGGATGACCGGCGTGACTGACGCCTCCCGCCCGTCGGAGAGCTACTACCATCTCCATCTCGTGTCGGATTCCACCGGCGAGACGCTGATCAGCGTCGGCCGTGCGGCGGCGGCGCAATATGACGTGAAGCCGATCGAGCACATCTACCCGCTGGTGCGCACGCACAAGCAGCTCGACAAGGTGGTGCAGGCCATCGACGAATATCCCGGCATCGTGCTGTACACGCTGACCGACCCGGAACTGCGCAACCGTCTCAAGACCTATTGCCGGGGCAATGGCGTGCCGGTGCTGTCGGTTCTGGCGCCGGTGGTGCAGCTGTTCCAGGCCTATCTCGGCGGCACGCCGGAACCGCGCGTCGGTGGCCAGCACCAGCTCGATGGCGACTATTTCCGGCGCATCGACGCGATGAACTTCACCGTCATGCACGATGACGGGCAGCATGTGGACGGGCTGGAGGCGGCCGATGTCGTGCTGCTGGGCATTTCGCGTTCGTCCAAGACGCCGACCAGCATCTATCTCGCCAATCGCGGCATCAAGACCGCCAATATTCCGCTGGTGCCGGGCCTTCCCGTGCCGCCGGGCCTGGACGAATTGAAACGCCCGCTGATCGTCGGTCTGCTGGCCAGCGCCGAGCGCGTGGTGGAGATCCGTCGCAACCGGCTTCTCGGGCTCAACGCGTCGCAGCCTGCCGACGCCTATACCGACCGCCAGTCGGTGGCGGAGGAGATCGCCTTTTCGCGGCGGCTGTGCGCGCGTCATGGCTGGCCGATGATCGACGTCACCCGCCGATCCATCGAGGAGACGGCGGCGGCCATCATCGGCCTGCTGCAGGAGCATCGCCGCAAGCTCCTGGAGAACACAGGTGGTTGATCCGTCTGCCGAAAATGCTCTCTGGCGCGGTTCCGCGCCGCTCGTCCTGGCCTCCCGGAGCGCGGCCCGCCGCGCCCTGCTGGACGCCGCGCGCCTGCCCTTCGAGGCTGTGAGCGTCGAGGTCGACGAACGCGGCCTCGAAAGCGAGGCCGTCGCCTCCGGCGCCGCGCCGGCGCAGGTCGCGGCCGTGCTCGCCCGGGCCAAGGCGCTGGCGGGGAGCCTCGCCCATCCCGGACGGCTGGTGATCGGGGCGGACCAGACGCTCGCGCTCGGCGACGAGGCGTTCCACAAGCCGGCTGATCGGGCGGCGGCGAAGGCGCAACTGGCCCGGCTTTCCGGCTGCATCCACAAGCTGCATTCCGCCGTCGCCGTGGTGCAGGATGGAGAGGTGCTGTTCGAGACCGTCGCCTCCGCCGATCTCGCCATGCGGCCGCTGGACGAGGCGACGCTCGACGCCTATCTCGCGGCGGCGGGAGAGGCGGTGCTCTCCAGCGTCGGCGGCTACCAGCTCGAAGGGCTCGGCATCCATCTGTTCGAGCGTGTGGAAGGCGACCATTCGGTGATACTGGGATTGCCGCTCCTGCCGCTTCTGGCTTTCCTGCGCCGCCATGGAGTCCTGTTGTGACGTGCCAGACCGCGACGCGCCAAACCACGCGCCATGCCGCTGTCATCGGCCATCCGGTCGCTCATTCGCGCTCGCCGCTGATCCATGGCTACTGGCTGAAGCAGCATGGCATCGATGGCACGTATGGCCTGCGTGACGTGGCCCCGGAGGCGATCGAGGATTTCCTCGCCGGCTTCGCCGCCAGCGGGCTCGTCGGCGCCAATGTCACGGTTCCGCACAAGGAAGCGGCCTTCCGCGCGGCCCGCGAGCGCGATCCGGTGGCGACGGCGCTCGGCGCGGTCAACACGCTGTGGCTCGAGGATGATCGGCTCTGCGGCGCCAATACCGACGTCTACGGCTTTCTCGCCAATCTCGACGCCGCCGAGCCGGAATGGGCGCGGGCACTCGGCGAAGCGGTCGTGCTCGGCGCCGGCGGCGCCGCGCGGGCCGTCGTCCACGGCCTGCTCAGCCGCGGCATCGATCGCGTCGTGGTGGCGAACCGGACATTTGCGCGGGCGCAGGCATTACGCGACCAGTTCGGCCCGCATGTGCTGCCGGTGGACTGGCGCGACCTGCCCGGCCGGCTGAATGGCTGCCGCCTGCTGGTCAACACCACCTCGCTCGGCATGAAGGGTCAGCCGCCGCTCGACATCGACCTTGCCGCCCTGTCGCCGGACGCACTGGTGACCGACATCGTCTATGTGCCGCTGGAGACGCCCTTGCTGAAGGCCGCGAAGGCGCGCGGCCTCGCCACCGTCGACGGGCTCGGCATGCTGCTGCACCAGGCGGTGCCCGGCTTCGAGCGCTGGTTCGGCGTGCGCCCCGAGGTGACGGCGGAGCTGCGCGCGCTGGTCATCGCCGATCTCGCGGCCAGGGGCCAGCTCGCGTGACCGGCGCCCTGCCCTTCCGCCTCGGCCTGACCGGCTCGATCGGCATGGGCAAGTCCACCACCGCCGGCATCTTCCGCGAGTTCGGCGTGCCGGTGCATGATGCCGATGCGGCGGTGCATGCGCTCTATGGCGAAGAGGGCGTCGCGCCGGTCGAGGCGGCCTTTCCCGGCGTTGCCGTCGGCGGGCGCATCGACCGTGTCCTGCTCGGCGCACGGGTGCTCGGCGACGACGCGGCGATGAAGCGGCTGGAAGCCATCGTGCATCCGCTGGTGCGGGCGCGCGAGGCGGCGTTCCTCCGGCGTGCCGCCGAGGCGGGCGCGCCGATCGCCGTTCTCGACATTCCGCTGCTGTTCGAGAACGGGACGCAGGACCGGGTCGACGCGGTCGTCGTCGTCACCGCGCCGGAATCTGTGCAGCGGGCGCGGGTTCTGGCCCGCCCCGGGATGACGAAAGCGAAATTCGCGGCGATCCTGGCCCGGCAGCTGCCCGACAGCGAGAAGCGCCGCCGTGCCGACCATGTGATCGATACCGGCCATGGGCTCGACCGTGCCCGCGCCGAGGTCGCCGCGCTGTTGCGCGCACTGCGCGAGAAGATCGGCGATGCCGAAGGAGACCGGAATGCGTGAGATCGTCCTCGATACCGAGACCACCGGCCTCAATCCGCTCACCGGCGACCGGCTGGTGGAGATCGGTTGCGTCGAAATCCTCAACCGCATCCCGACGGGCCAAGTCTATCACGTCTATCTCAACCCCGAGCGCGACATGCCGGTGGAGGCGTTCAACGTCCATGGCCTGTCGAGCGAGTTCCTGTCCGACAAGCCGCTCTTCGCGCATGTGGTGGAAGAGTTCCTCGCCTTCATCGGCCAGGACCCGCTGGTGATTCACAACGCGTCGTTCGATATCGGCTTCATCAATGCGGAACTGGCCAGGGTCGGACGGCCCGCGCTCACCTTCGACCGGGTGGTGGACACGCTGAGCCTCGCCCGCCGCCGCCATCCGGGTGCGTCGAATCGTCTCGACGACCTCATGGCGCGCTACGGCATCGACAGCTCGCGCCGCACCAAGCACGGGGCGCTGCTGGATTCCGAGCTGCTGGCGGATGTCTATGCCGAATTGTGCGGGGGCAAGCAGACGGCGCTCATCCTCACGACGGTCGAGGCGACGGCCGCGCTTGCGGAGGGCGAGGTCGCCGTCCCTCTCGAGCGTCCGCGCCCGCTGCCGCCGCGCGGCGACGCGGCGGAGACCGCCGCTCATGAGGCTTTCGTCGCCACGCTGGGCGAAAACGCGATCTGGAAGGAATACACGGCCGGGAGCTGAGGCTTCCGGCCGCATCGTCATGTGAGCCGTCGACGCCGCGCGAGCGCGGCGCGGGCTCAGGAGGCGAGAACGTTGCTCGGCTGCTGCTGCGCCATGCGCTGGCGATAGAGCGTGACGAAATCGACCGGGTCGATCATCAGCGGCGGGAAGCCGCCATTGCGCACGGTGTCGGCGACGATCTGGCGCGCGAACGGGAACAGCATGCGCGGGCATTCGATCAGGACGAAGGGGTGAATGGTCTCCTGCGCCACGTTGTGGGCGCGGAAGATGCCGGCATAGACCAGCTCGAGCGCGAACAGCGTCTTGCCGTTCAGCTCGGCCTTCGCCTCGACCTTCAGCTCGACCTCGTACTCCGCGCCTTCACCCATCGGACGGGCATTGACGTTGATCTGGATGCCGATCTGCGGCTGGCCCTTGACCACCAGCGATTCCGGCGCGCCCGGATTCTCGAAGGACAGGTCTTTCGTGTACTGCGTCAGAACCTGCAGCGTCGGCATCTGGGCGTTATCGGTTTCGGCCATGAGGATCTCCGTGGGGTCCACCGGAGATGCCGCATGGGGGCTCCGGCGATGGTGCCGCTGGGTCGGTTTTCCCGCCTCAGACGGTCTTGGAAATGGGCGGGTGTCGCTAACACGGTTGATCGCGGGTCACAAGCGCGGGGTTGCCGGATGGCGGTTCCACAAGGTCTCGCGGGAGCGGCTTGGTGGGCGCGGCGGCTTGCTCTACTGTTCGCCGGCGATGCTGGCCGGTGCGCCATTCCTCCCGAAGTGATGACCCTGCGGCAGAGACGGGGTGGCGAAATCGGCCAGACGTCGTAAATAGGTCATGGCGGGTGCCTGGACCGTTCCGGCTTGGAATGGACCGCGCATGCACCACATGAGAGTCAATCCGTGCCGGACAATGGTTCCGGCGGCAGCAGAAAACGGCGAACTGCGACGTGTTCGATATTTATACGATCATCTTCCTGGCCCTCGCCGTATTCATCTTCATACGGCTGCGCAGCGTGCTGGGTCAGCGTACCGGGCGCGAGCGGCCGCCTTACGACCCCTATTCGCGCCGCGATGCGGCCAAGGCACCGGCCGGCGCCTCCGACAAGGTGGTGAACTTTCCCGGCAGCTCGGCTGAGCAGGCTCCCGTGCCCGAGCCGGTCGAGTCGGCCGACGCGGACGGGCAGGAACCGGCGCCGGCCCGCTGGGCGGGCGTGGCGGAGGTCGGTTCGGCAGTGGCCAACGGACTCGACGCGATCGCCGCGCAGGAGCGCGGCTTCGACGCGCAGCATTTCCTCACCGGCGCCCGCGCCGCCTATGAGATGATCGTCACCGCCTTCGCCAATGGTGACCGCGCCTCGCTGAAGGACCTGCTGGCGCGGGACGTGCTCGACGGCTTCTCCGCCGCCATCGGCGAGCGCGAGCAGCGCGGTGAGAAGATGGAGACGCAGTTCGTCGGCGTCGACAAGGCCGAGATCATCGAGGCCAGCGCGAAGGCGCGCACGGCGCATGTCACCGTGCGTTTCCAGTCGCAGCTCATTTCGGTCACCCGCGACAAGAATGGTGCGGTGATCGACGGCGATCCCGAGCAGGTCGCGGACGTCACCGATGTGTGGACCTTCTCCCGTGAGCTGGGCGCCCGCGATCCCAACTGGAAGCTGGTCGCCACCGAAGCGGCTTCGTGAGATTATGACGAGGTGCGCACCCATCTCGTCATCCTTGCCGCCTCCTGTTTCCTGACAGGAACCCTGCCGCCCGGCGGGACGGCTCTGCCGTGGCCCTTTGCCTCGGCAGGCGCCGCGCTGGCGGCCGGCGCCGCGCCGCAGCCGCTCTTTCCGCAGGCCGCCCTGGAGCCGACGCGTTTCGACGCCCTGCCCGGCTGGGCCGGTGACGACCATGCCGCCGCCTTCGCCGCCTTTCGCCGCAGCTGCACCCGCATCGCCCGCAAGCCCGACCTCGTCACGCCGCCGCGCCCGGTCTTCACCGCGCTCAGGGCCGTATGCGCCCGCGCCGGGCGGCTGCCGAAGCGCGTGGACGACAAGGCGGCGCGGGCCTTCTTCGAGAAGGAGTTCCGCCCCTTCCGCATCACCGCCCTCGACCGGCCGGAGGGCTTCCTCACCGGCTATTACGAGCCGGAGGTCGAGGGCTCGCGGAACGCTTCGGGCGATTTCGCCACGCCGCTCTACCGCCGCCCGCCGGACCTCGTCATCGAGGCGCCGCCCAAGGACGGCCCACCCGCCAACAAGGGGCAGGCCTTCCGCAAGGTCGACGGCCGCCTCCTGCCCTATCACGACCGCGCCGCCATCGAGGACGGCGCGCTGAAGGACAAGGGGCTGGAGGTCGCCTGGATCCGCGACCCGGCCGACGCCTTCTTCGCCCATATACAGGGCTCGGTGCGCGTGCGGCTGCCGGACGGCGAGGTGCTGCGGCTGAACTATGACGGCCATAACGGCCAGCCCTACACGCCGATCGGCCGTCTGCTCATCGAGCGCGGGCTGGTGCCGCGCGAGAAGATGTCCATGGACGCCATCCGCGCCTATATCACCGCCCATCCCGAGGAAGGGCACGACCTGATGCGGCAGAACAAATCCTACATCTTCTTCCGCGTCGCGCACGAGCTGAAGGGCGAGGACGGCGCCGTCGGCGCGCAGGGCCTGCCGCTCGCCGCCGGCCGTTCCATCGCGGTCGACAAGGCGATCCATGTCTACGGCACGCCCTTCTTCATCGACGCCGAGCTGCCGACCGGCGCGGATGGCGCGGTCGAGCCGTTCGAGCGGCTGATGATCGCGCAGGACACCGGCTCGGCGATCGTCGGCCCGGCGCGCGCCGACATCTTCTTCGGCGCCGGCGCGCAGGCGGGCACCATTGCCGGGCGCATCCAGCATCCCGCCAGCTTCGTGATCCTGCTGCCGCGCGCGCTCGACCCCGCGCGCCGCTCCGTGCCGCTGCCCAAGCCCCGGCCCAAGCCCCGGCCGGCCGTCGTGCCCGCCGTCTCGGAGACGCCGTGATGCCGGGCGACGGCGGTGGAAGCGGGCGTTCGCGGCGCCGGCGCTCGCTCCATGCGGAGGAAAAGGCGCTGTGGGAGCATGTGATCCGCTCGATCCAGCCGATGCGTCCCCTGCCGCGCGTGGCGCCGCCGAAGGCCGACACGCCGGCCGAGGCGACGCCCGAAACCGACATGACCGCTACCGCCGGCAAGCCCAGGCCCGCACGCGCCACACCCCTGCCCGCGCCCGCGGCACCCAAGCGCCCGCCCGGGCCGCCGCCGCTCGCGCCGCTCGAACCCAAGCTGCGCCGGCGCCTGTCGCGCGGCGCCGAGGTCGATGCCCGGCTCGACCTGCACGGCATGACGCAGGCGGCGGCGCATGGAAGGCTGATCGCCTTCCTCCGAGGCGCGCAGGGATCGGGTCATGCGCTCGTCCTCGTCATCACCGGAAAGGGCGACGGCACGGGCTTCGCCGGCGAGGGCGGGCGCGGCGTGCTGCGCCGGCTGGTGCCGCAATGGCTCGGCGCGCCGGAGATGCGCTCCATCGTGGTCGGCTTCGAGACCGCCGGCCGCGGCCATGGCGGGGAAGGCGCGCTCTATGTGCGGGTGCGGCGGCTCAGGGGTGGCTCGTCATGACGCCGTTTGGGCGCCGCATGCGCGAGATGCGCGCCGAACGCGGCGTGACGCTCTCGCAAATGGCCGAGCAGATCGGTGTGTCCGCCGCCTATCTCTCGGCGCTGGAGCACGGCAAGCGCGGCCAGCCGACCTGGCTGATGCTCCAGCGCATCATGGCCTATTTCAACGTGATCTGGGACGAGGCGGAGGCCCTGCGCATGCTGGCCGACATCTCCGACCCGCGCGTGGTGGTGGATACGTCGGGCCTGGCGCCGGAGGCGACTGAACTCGCCAACCTGCTCGCCCGCGAGATCGCCACCCTGCCGCCCGAGGCGGTGGCCGAGCTGCTCGGCCGGCTCAAGATCCTCGGCCGGCCGGGATAGTCCGGTATTTCTGCGCGGCACGCGTGCCGAGCGTCGAAGACCCCTCACCCCGACCCTCTCCCCGCCGGGGAGAGGGAGGACGTCGCGTCGCCGACGCGTTCGCCATCAGGACGCAGCTCGGTGGCGGAGGTTTCACGTGAAACGTGGGGCGCGCCCGCTCGCCGGCAGGATCGTTCCGGAGCCGACTCAAAGGATGTAGCGGCTGAGATCGGTGTTGCCGGCAAGGTCGGCGACCCGCTCGCGCACATAGTCGCCATCCACCACGATCTTCTCGCCGCCGCGGTCCGGCGCGGTGAAGGACAGGTCGTCCAGCACCCGTTCGATCACCGTCTGCAGGCGACGCGCGCCGATGTTCTCGACGCTGGCGTTGACCTGCACGGCGACATCGGCGATGGCCCCGACGGCGTCGTCGGTGATGGAGAGCTCGACGCCCTCGGTCCCCATCAGCGCCACCGCCTGCTTGACGAGGCTGGCCTCGGTCTCGGTGAGGATGCGGGTGAAATCTTCGCGGGTCAGCGGCTCCAGCTCGACGCGGATCGGCAGGCGGCCCTGCAGCTCGGGCAGCAGGTCCGAGGGCTTGGAGACGTGGAAGGCGCCCGACGCGATGAACAGGATGTGGTCGGTCTTCACCGGCCCGTGCTTGGTGGAGACCGTGGTGCCCTCGATCAGCGGCAGCAGGTCGCGCTGCACGCCCTCGCGGGAGACATCCGCCCCGCCGCGCCGGTCGCTACCGGCGATCTTGTCGATCTCGTCGAGGAAGACGATGCCGTTCTCCTCCACCGCGCGGATCGCGTCCTGCACGATGGCGTCCTGGTCGATCAGCTTGTCGGCTTCCTCCGAAAGAAGCAGCGGGTGGGCGTCCTTCACGCTGACGCGGCGCGGCTTGGTGCGTCCGCCAAAGGCCTTGCCGAGCATGTCGCCGATGGAGATGGCGCCCATCTGCGCGCCCGGCATGCCGGGAATCTCGAACATCGGCATGCCCTGCCCGCCACCGGTCGAGACCTCGATCTCGATCTCCTTGTCGTCCATCAGCCCGTCGCGCAGCTTCTTGCGGAAGCTCTCGCGCGTGCCGGGGGAGGCGGTGGTGCCGACGAGCGCGTCCAGCACCCGCTCCTCGGCGGCCAGATGCGCCTTGGCCTCGACGCCCTGGCGCCGCACGTCGCGCATCAGGCCGATGCCGACCTCGACGAGATCGCGCACGATCTGTTCGACGTCGCGCCCGACATAGCCGACCTCGGTGAACTTGGTCGCCTCGACCTTGAGGAAGGGCGCGCCGGCGAGCTTGGCGAGGCGGCGGGAGATTTCCGTCTTGCCGACGCCGGTCGGCCCGATCATCAGGATGTTCTTGGGCAGAACCTCTTCGCGCAGCGGCCCCACGAGCTGCTGGCGCCGCCAGCGGTTGCGCAGGGCGATGGCGACGGCGCGTTTGGCCTTGTGCTGGCCGACGATGTGGCGGTCGAGCTCGGAGACGATTTCACGGGGCGAGAAACTGGTCATGAATCCGGTCTTCTGATTGGAGCCGTCATCCCGGCCGGAACCCACAGGGCGGAGAGCCGGGATCGTAAGACGAGACGGGCGGAACCTGAAACGGTCCCGGATCACCCTTGGTGTCCGGAACGACGGGCCGATGCGTCACCCGATGGTTTCCACCACCACGTTCTGGTTGGTGTAGATGCAGATGTCGGCGGCGATGGACAGGCTCTTGCGCACGATCGCCTCGGCGTCCTGCCCGCTGTCGGCGAGCGCGCGGGCGGCCGCCAGCGCATAGCCGCCGCCCGAGCCGATGGCGGCGATGCCGTTCTCCGGCTCCAGCACGTCGCCGGTGCCGGTCAGCACCAGCGTCACATTGGCGTCGGCGACGATCATCATCGCTTCCAGCCGGCGCAGATAGCGGTCGGTGCGCCAGTCCTTGGCGAGCTCGACCGCGGCGCGCTGCAACTGGCCGGGATACTGCTCCAGCTTGGCTTCCAGCCGCTCGAACAGGGTGAAGGCGTCGGCGGTGGCGCCGGCGAAACCGCCGATCACGTCGCCCTTGCCGAGCCGGCGCACCTTGCGGGCGTTCGACTTCATCACCGTGTTGCCGAGCGTCACCTGCCCGTCGCCGCCGATGGCGACGCGCCCGCCCGCGCGGACGGAGACGATGGTGGTGCCGTAGATCGTGTCGGGGGAGTGCTTCATTCGGGGCTCCGGTCGAGAGCCCTTACTTAAGCCGTCGCGGCGTCAGCGCAACTCGCGCGTGCCCTCAAGCCTGGCGTTGCGGCGCGCATATGGCATCGCAACACTTTAGCTGCTAAGACGCGCGCTCTTTCGGGAGCCTCTCGCCATGCGCACGGCCAGCATCACCCGCGCCACCAAGGAAACGCAGATCCGCCTCTCCGTCGATCTCGACGGCACGGGGAAGGCGACGATCGCGACCGGGGTCGGCTTTTTCGACCACATGCTGGACCTTCTGGCCCGCCATTCGCGCATCGACATGGAGATCGAGGCGAAGGGCGACCTGCACATCGATTTCCACCACACGGTGGAGGATGTCGGCATCGCGCTCGGCCAGGCGGTGAAGGCCGCGCTGGGCGACATGCGCGGCGTCACCCGCTATGCCAGCCTGGCAATGCCGATGGACGAGACGCTGACCCGCGTCGCGCTCGACATTTCCGGCCGCCCCTTCCTCGTCTTCCGCACCGAGTTCCCTGCGGCGAAGATCGGCGAATTCGACACCGAGCTGGTGCGCGAGTTCTTCCAGGCCTTCGCGATCAATGCCGGGCTGACGCTGCATGTCGAGACGCTGTACGGCGTGAACGCCCACCATATAGCGGAGAGCTGCTTCAAGGGGCTCGCCCGCGCCCTGCGCGCGGCAGTCGCCATTGATCCGGCAGCAGTGGGGGAAATCCCCTCCACCAAGGGCAGCCTGGGCGGCTGAGCACGGACGGCTGAGGATTTCGCATGGCGGTCTGGACGGTCTTCGAGCCCGGCGAGGTGGATGAGGCACGCACGACCCTTCGATGGGCCGACGGCTTCGTCTTCGTTCCCGAGCGCATGTCGTGGAGCGCGCTGGTGCTGGCGCCGCTGGTGCTGCTGCGCCACGGGCTCTGGCTGGCGCTGATCGCCTATCTGGTCGTCCAGGGCGGGCTGTTCGCCGCCATCCATGCGCTCGATCTCGATTCGACAGCCTTCGCGCTGCTGCTGGTGGCGAATGTCGCCGTCGCGGTGCAGCTGCCGGGGCTGCGCCACGCCAGGCTCGCGCTGCGCGGCTTCGAGGAGGCCGGCTGCGTGGTTGCCCCGACGCTCGAGGCCGCCGAACAGCGCTATTTCGATGCCCGCCTCGCCGGCACGTCGGCTCCGGTCCTGCCGCTGCCCGCTCCCGGCGCGGCGCGTGTGCATGCTCCGGCCCGGCGGGTGGAATCCACCGTGCTGGGCCTGTTTCCGGAGGCCAGCCGATGATCCCGCCCGCGCCCGTCGCCCTGATCGATTACGGCTCCGGCAATCTGCATTCGGCCGGCAAGGCGCTGGAGCGCGCCGCGCGCGAATCCGGCACCAACCGGACGGTGCTGGTGACGGCCGATCCCGAGGTCGTGCGCAACGCCGACCGCATCGTGCTGCCGGGGGTGGGCGCCTATGCCGATTGCCGGCGCGGCCTCGACGCCATTCCCGGCATGGTCGAGGCGCTCACCGAGGTGGTGATGGCGCGTGGCCGGCCGTTCCTCGGCATCTGCGTCGGCCTGCAGCTCATGGCGACGCGCGGGCTGGAGCATGGCGTGACACAGGGGCTGGGCTGGATCGAGGGCGACGTGGTCAAGATCGAGCCGACCGACCCGGCGCTGAAGATCCCGCATATGGGCTGGAATTCGCTGGACATGGCGCGCCCGCATCCGATCCTCGACGGCATTCCCACCGGCGAGGGCGGGCTCGACGCCTATTTCGTCCATTCCTATCATCTCAACGCCGCGCGGCCGGACGATGTGATCGCAACGACCTCCTATGGCGGGTCCATCACCGCGGCGGTCGGCCGCGACAACATCGCCGGAACGCAGTTTCATCCTGAGAAGAGCCAGCGCCTCGGCCTCGCCCTGCTCGCCAATTTCCTGAAATGGACGCCGTGATCCTCTTTCCCGCCATCGATCTCAAGGAAGGCAAGTGCGTGCGCCTGCAGCAGGGCGACATGGCGCGCGCCACCATCTTCAACCACGACCCCGCCCAGCAGGCCGCGCAGTTCGAGGCGCAGGGCTTCCGTTATCTCCACATCGTCGATCTCGACGGCGCCTTCGCCGGCCAGCCGGTGAACGCTGCTGCGGTGGAGCGCATTCTCGAGGCGGTCGGCATGCCGGTGCAGCTCGGCGGCGGCATACGCGACCTCGCCCGCGTCGAGGACTGGCTGGAGAAGGGCATCACCCGCGTCATCCTCGGCACCGCGGCGGTGCGCGACCCGGCCTTCGTGAAGGAGGCGGCGCGCCGCTTCCCCGGCCGCGTGGCGGTCGGGCTCGACGCCAAGGACGGGCGCGTGGCGGTGGAAGGCTGGGCGGAAACCTCCGACCTCACCGCGCTGGAACTGGCGCAGCGCTTCGAGGATGCCGGCGTTTCCGCCATCATCTACACCGACATCGCCCGCGACGGCCTGCTCAAGGGCCTCAATCTCGACGCCACCATCGCGCTGGCCGAGGCGATTTCGATTCCCGTCATCGCCTCCGGCGGGCTCGCCTCGCTCGACGATGTGAAGGCGCTGCTGGAGCCGCGCGCGGCAAAGCTTGAAGGCGCCATCACCGGCCGCGCGCTCTATGATGGGCGACTGGATCCCCGCGCGGCGCTGGCGCTGGTCGCCGGGCTGCCGGCATGAAAAACGCATCCGCTCGTGGGGATTCCATGCTCAAGGTTCGCGTCATCCCCTGCCTCGACGTCAAGGACGGCCGGGTCGTCAAGGGCGTGAAGTTCGTCGACCTGCGCGATGCCGGCGATCCGGTCGAGGCGGCCAAGGCCTATGACGCCGCCGGCGCCGACGAATTGTGCTTCCTCGACATCACCGCCAGCGTCGAGGCGCGCAGCACGCTGATCGACGTGGTCAGCCGCACCGCCGAGCAGTGCTTCATGCCGCTCACCGTCGGTGGCGGCGTGCGCACGGTGGAGGATATCCGCGCCCTGCTCAATGCCGGCGCCGACAAGGTGTCGATCAACACGGCGGCGGTGAACCGCCGCGACTTCGTGCGCGAGGCCGCCGAGAAATTCGGCGAGCAGTGCATCGTCGTCGCCATCGACGCCAAGAAGGTCTCCGGCGAGGGCGAGCCCGACCGCTGGGAGATCTTCACCCATGGCGGGCGCAACCGCACCGGCATCGACGCGGTGGAATATGCCCGGGAAGTCGTGGCGCTCGGCGCCGGCGAGATCCTGCTCACCTCGATGGACCGCGACGGCACCGGAGAGGGCTTCGACCTCAAGCTCACCCGGGCGATTTCCGACGCCGTGAAGGTGCCGGTCATCGCCTCGGGGGGCGTGGGCACGCTGGACCATCTGGTCGACGGCATCCGCGAGGGCGGCGCCTCGGCGGTGCTGGCGGCCTCGATCTTTCATTTCGGCACCTTCACCATCGGTGCCGCCAAGCAGCGCCTCGCCGAGGCCGGGCTTCCGGTCCGTCTCGGCGGCGGCGACGTCTGAGGAAACCCCATGGCTGAGCACATGCCGTCCGGCCCCGCGCGGGTCGATCTCGACGACCTCGCCGCCGTCGTCGCCCGTCGTGCGGCCGGCGAGGGCGAAGCGTCCTACACGCGCACACTCATCGCCAAGGGCGTCGCCAAATGCGCCCAGAAGCTGGGCGAGGAAGCGGTCGAGACCGCGCTCGCCGCCGTCGGCACCGATACCAAAGCCGTCATATCGGAGACCGCCGATCTTCTCTACCATCTGGTCGTGCTGCTTCAGGCGCGCGGCGTTTCCCTGGAAGACGTCTATGCGGAACTGGGTCGTCGGACGGGCCAGTCCGGCATCGAGGAGAAGGCTTCCCGCCCGAAAGGCTGAGGGAGCCGCGATCGCCCCGACCGGCGCCCGCCGGCGGTGCCGTATCACTCCGCGTTACAAAGTGGTATACGGTCGACCAACGCTTGGCGCTTCCAATGTCCAGGCGAGCCGGGAAACGCTGCCATGGATCTGAAGCTCGACGGAGCGGGGCTGTCGCCCTTCCGCAATTTCAGCCGCGCCGAATGGGCGGCGCTGCGTGCCGACACGCCCCAGCCGCTGCAATCGGAGGAGATCCAGCGCTTGCAGGGTCTCAACGACCGGCTGTCGATGCGGGAGATCGAGGAGATCTACCTGCCACTGTCGCGGCTGCTGTCGATCTATGTCGGGGCGACGCAGAAGCTGTTCCGGCAGATGCAGAAATTCCTCGGCCCCGAGCAGAACGGCAAGATGCCCTACATCATCGGCGTCGCCGGCTCGGTGGCGGTGGGCAAGTCCACCACGGCGCGCGTGCTGCAGGCGCTGCTGGCGCGCTGGCCGAACACGCCGAAGGTCGCCCTCGTCACCACTGACGGCTTCCTGCTGCCCAATGCCGTGCTGGAGCAGGAAGGGCTGATGGGGCGCAAGGGCTTCCCGGAAAGCTACGACCTGCCGGCGCTGCTGCATTTCCTCACCGACATCAAGGCCGGCCGCCGGCCGGCGCGGGCGCCGGTCTACAGCCATTTCAACTACGACGTGACGCCTAACGCCACGGTCGAGGTCGACCAGCCGGACATCCTCATCGTCGAGGGGCTGAACGTGCTGCAGACCAGCCGCCCGCCCAAGGACGGCAAGGGCATTCCCTTCGTCTCCGACTTCTTCGACTTCAAGATCTACATCGACGCCGACGAGACGATCCTGGAGCGCTGGTATGTCGAGCGCTTCATGCAGCTGCGCGAGACCGCCTTCCGCGACCCGAAGGCCTATTTCCATCGCTATTCGAGCCTGACCGACGCGGAGGCGGACGCCACCGCCCGTTCGATCTGGCACTCGATCAACCTGCTGAACCTGCGCGAGAACATCCTGCCAACCCGCCAGCGCGCCGACCTGATCCTGCGCAAGGGTGGCGACCATGAGGTCGAGGTGGTGTCGCTGAGGAAGCTGTGAAAGGGATCGGGCGTCATTGCGGAGCGGCCGCGGGCCGCATCCGGGATCGCGTTCACGGCGGAGAACGATCCCGACTCTCCGCTTCGCACCGGCCGGGATGACGGATGAAAGCATGACCTTGCCCGTCGAAATCGTGCCCGGCTGCCTGTACTGGCCCGGCTGGCTCGACCGGGCGGGGCAGGAGGCGCTGGCCGACGAGCTGCGGCAGCTGCTGGTGCGTGCGCCGCTCTTTGCCCCGCGCATGCCGCGCACCGGCAAGCCGTTCTCGGTGCGGATGTCCAATTGCGGGCCGCTCGGCTGGGTGTCGGACCAGGCCGGCTATCGCTACCAGCCGACCCATCCTGAGACTGGCGAGCCCTGGCCGCCCATGCCGGCTGTGCTGCTGGCCGCCTGGGACGAACTCGCCGGCACCGTGCTGAGGCCGCAGGCCTGCCTGATCAACTGGTACGCGCCGGGCGCCCGCATGGGGCTGCACCAGGACCGCGACGAGGAGGAGTTCGCCGCGCCGGTGCTCTCGCTCTCGCTCGGCGACACGGCGCTGTTCCGCATCGGCGGCACCGCGCGCAGCGATCCCACGCGCTCGATCCGCCTCGCCTCGGGCGACGCGCTGCTGCTCTCCGGCCCCTCGCGCCTCGCCTTCCACGGCATTGATCGCATTCTGCCCGACAGCTCGACCTTGCTGAAGCAGCCCGGTCGCATCAATCTGACGTTACGGCGGGTGCATCGTGGCGAGGCGAGCGAAATTCCGCCTTGTTGAGCCCGCAGAAAAGGCGAAGTTCCGGCTCCCTGAACGTGAAGGATTGCGAATGCGCCTTGTTTTTCGTGTTGCCGCCGCCGCCATTATTTCCCTTCTAGCCCTCGGACTTCCCGTTTCCGCGCAAGTCGTTTTTCCCAATGAGGGCACGATCGGCCTGGTTCCGCTGCAGGGGATGAGCGAAATTCCGGGCGTGCCGGGCTTCCAGGACCGCGCCGCCAAGGCGTCGATCCTCATTCTCGAAATGCCGAAGCCGGCCTTCCAGGAGATCGCCACCCATTTCGCGCCGGAAGAGCTGCAGAAGCAGGGCGTGACGGTCGAGGAGCGCCGCGACGTCGAGCTCGCCGACGGCGTGAAGGCCCTGCTGCTCAAGGGCTACCAGACGGTCGGCGCCGTCGCGCTGAAGAAGTGGATCCTGGTCGCTGGCGGCAAGGAACAGACCGGCATGGTGACGGTGCAGTTCCCGGAGGCCGCCTCTGCCACCTATTCGGACAAGGCGGTCGAACAGTCGCTCAAGACCGTGGTGTTCCGCGCCCCGCCGAGCACGCAGGAGCTGCTCGCCCGCCTGCCCTTCAAACTCGGCGACCTCAAGAGCTACAGCGTCCTGAAGGTGCTCGGCACCAGCGCTGTGCTGCTGACCAAGAGCGAGAAGGGGGAGCCGGATCCGGACAGCCAGTCCTTCTTCATCGTCGCGGCCGGCCCGGGTGAGATCCGCGAGGACGAGCGCGAGGCCGTCGCCAAGCGGGCGATCGCCAGCGTTCCCGGCATCAAGGAGCTGCGGGTGGATCGCGGCGGTCCGCTGCGCATCGGCGGCCAGCCCGGCTTCGAGGTGATCGCCAGCGCGCTCGACATGAAGAACGGCAAGCCGGTCAAGGTGGCGCAATGGCTGCGCTTCGGGCGTTCCGGCTATCTGCGCATGGTCGGGGTGGCACCGGCGGAGAATTTCGACGCCGATTTCAGCGCCATGCGCGCTCTGCGCGACAGCATCGAGATGCGCTGAGGATCACGAGGCCCCGCAGAGGGGCCTCGTCGTTCCGGGGCCTCGTCATTTCGGGGCTTCGTCGCTTCGGGACCGGCCGTCAGCCCTCGGTGCCGGTGGTCTCGGCCGGCGCGGCCTTCGGTCCGCCCTTCGAGACGCCGACCAGAGCCGGGCGCAGCACGCGCTCGCCGAGCTTGTAGCCGGGCTGGATGACCTGCACGACGGTGCCGGAGGGCACCTCGGCATTGGGCACCTCGAACATCGCCTGGTGCTGGTTCGGGTCGAACTTCGTGCCTTCCGCCTCGATGCGCGAGACGCCGTGCTTGCCGAGCGTCTGCGTCAGCGCCCGGCCGGTGAGGTCGATGCCGTCGAGCAGCGTCTTCAGCGTGCCTTCGGCCTTCTCGCGGGCCTCGGCGTCGATAGCGCCCAGCGCCCGCTCGAAATCGTCGGCGACGGTCAGGATGTCGCGGGCGAAGCCGGTGATGCCGTAGACCTTGGCGTCGGCCACCTCGCGCTCGGCGCGGCGGCGCACATTGTCGGCCTCCGCGAAGGCGCGCAGGAACTTGTCCTTGAGCGTGGCGATCTCTGCCTCCAGCCGCTCCTTTTCGGCCGCGAACTGGGCGGCGAGGTCGTCCGCTGCCGCCGGTGCGCCATCCTCCACGCCGGGAGTCTGCGCCGCCATGTCGGGCTGGTCGGCCGGATTGCGGTTCTCGTCGCTCATAAGCACCTCGTCGGGAGATTGGATTTGTCCGCGGGACGATGTCGCGCGGACGCCCGCCATATCGGGTCGCGCAAGGGAAAAATCAAGCCGCGTCAATCCCCGGACCGCCCAGTACGCGGCTGACCACGCGGGCGGTGAAGTCGACCATGGGGACGATGCGGGCATAGTTCAGCCGCGTCGGGCCGATCACCCCGAGCACGCCGACCACCCGGCCCTGCCCGTCGCGATAGGGTGCGACGATGGTGGAGGAGCCGGACAGCGAGAACAGCTTGTTCTCCGAGCCGATGAAGATGCGCAGCCCCTGCGCGCCCTCGGCGCGTCCGAGCAGGTCCACCACTTCCTGCTTGGCCTCGAGATCGTCGAACAGCAGGCGCACGCGTTCCAGGTCCTCGATCGCCCTGAGATCGTGCAGCAGCCGGGTCTGGCCGCGCACGATGAGGCGCCGTTCCGCCTTCTCGCCGCCGGACCAGCTTGCCAGCCCGGTCTCGACCACCCGCGCCGTGACCTCGTCGAGCTCGGCGCGGCGGGCGGCGAGGGTGCGCTCCACCTCGTCGCGCAGTTCCGCCAGCGTGCGCCCGCGCGTCAGCGAGCTCAGGAAATTGGTCGCCTCGACCAGTGCCGAGGAGGGCAGCCCCTTGGGCAGCTGAACCAGCCGGTTCTCCACCTCGCCATCCTCGGAGACGAGGATGAGCAGCGCCCGGCTGGCGTCGAGCGGCACGAATTCGATGTGCTTGAGACGCGCGTCGGTCTTGCTGGCGGTGACGACGCCGGCGCCGCGCGACAGGCCGGAGAGCAGGTTCGAGGCCTCGGCCAGCACGCCGTCCACGGTCTGGGCACGGGCGGCGGCCTGCACCTGCGTCTCGATCGAATTGCGCTCGTCCTCGGAGACGTCGCCGATCTCCAGCAGCGCGTCGACGAAGAAGCGCAGGCCGCGCTCGGTCGGCAGGCGCCCGGCGCTGGTGTGCGGGGCATAGATCAGGCCCGCCGCTTCGAGATCCGCCATCACGTTGCGCACCGAGGCGGGCGACAGCATCATCGGGATCAGCCGCGAGATGTTGCGCGAGCCGGCGGGCTCGCCTGTCGCGAGATAGGTCTCGACGATCTGGCGGAAGATTTCGCGCGAGCGCTCGTCGAGCCGGGCGAGCTGCGGCGCGGTGGCGGACAGCAGTGGATCGAGGGGCATTGCCTGACCTGTCGTTCCTTGAGGCTCGCCGAATACGGCGCCGCCCTATTATCTCGGCAATCGTGCGCCATGTTCAAGCGAGCGCCGGCGCTCCGGCGGCGATTGCGCCGGCGGCGTGCCGCCCTTACAAGGGCCGGCCGGACGGGTTGTGCCGTCCCGTCCTTCAGGAGACCTGCCGCATGCGTCCTTCCCGCCGCCTTCCCGACGAGATGCGGGCTGTCAGCTTCGAGCGCGGCGTGCTGCGCCATGCCGAGGGTTCCTGCCTGGTGAAGTTCGGCGAGACCCATGTGCTCGTGGCAGCCACGCTGGAAGAGCGCCTGCCGCCCTGGCTGAAGGGGCAGGGCCGCGGCTGGGTGACGGCCGAATACGGCATGCTGCCGCGCGCCACCCATGAGCGCACGCGCCGCGAGGTGACGACCGGCAAGCCTTCCGGCCGCACCCAGGAGATCCAGCGCCTGATCGGCCGCTCGCTGCGCGCCGTGGTCGACCTCGAGAAGCTCGGCGAGCGCCAGATCACCATCGATTGCGACGTGATCCAGGCCGATGGCGGTACCCGCACCGCCTCCGTCACCGGCGCCTGGATCGCACTGCATGACTGCCTGAGCTGGATGAAGTCGCGCGGCATGCTGCCGACCATTCCGCTGCGCGACAATCTCGCCGCCGTCTCCTGCGGCATCGTCGACGGCGAGCCGCGCCTCGACCTCGACTATGCCGAGGATTCGGAGGCCCATGCCGACGTCAACTTCGTGATGACCGGCTCGGGCGGCTTCGTCGAGGTGCAGGGCACGGCCGAGAAGACGCCGTTCACCGAGGATGAGTTCAACGCCATGCTCGGCCTCGCCCGCAAGGGCATCGGCAAGCTGGTCGACCTGCAGAAGCTGGCGGTGTCATGAGCCAGGAGCAGCCGCGCCGCCTCGAGGGCCGCATCGTCATCGCCACGCATAACCCCGGCAAGCTGGAGGAAATGCGCGGCCTGCTCGCGCCCTATGGCGTCGAGGCGGTGTCGGCTGGCGAGCTTGAGCTGCCGGAGCCGGATGAGACCGGCCTCACCTTCGCCGAGAATGCCCGCATCAAGGCGGTTTCCGCCGCGAAGGCGTCCGGCCTGCCGGCCTTCGCCGACGATTCCGGCCTGTGCGTGGACGCGCTCGGCGGCGCGCCGGGGCTCTACACCGCGCGTTGGGCGGGGCCCGAGAAGGACTTCATGGCGGCGATGACCCGCGTCGAGGAGGAGCTGCGCGATGCCGGCGCCGAGCTGCCGGACCTGCGCCGCGGCTATTTCATCTCCGCGCTCTGCCTCGCCTGGCCGGACGGCCATGTCGAGGATTTCGAGGGTGTGGTGCACGGCACGCTGGTCTGGCCGCCGCGCGGCCCGGCCGGTTTCGGCTACGATCCGATGTTCCAGCCTGACGGGCATGAGCGCACCTTCGGCGAGATGACCGGCGCCGAGAAGCATGGCCTGCCGCCGCTCGGGCGCGGCCTGTCGCACCGTGCCCGCGCCTTCATGGCGCTGGCGCAGGCCTGTCTCGGGGCGACGTTTGACTGAACGGGCGCAGTGGCCGGCTCCGCCGCCGGCGGACCCCGGCTTCGGCGTCTATGTGCATTGGCCGTTCTGCAAGGCCAAGTGCCCCTATTGCGACTTCAACTCGCATGTTCGCCATACGCCGCCGGACCAGGCGCGCTTCGTCGCCGCCTTCAAGGCCGAGATCGCCCATACGCGGGAACGCATCGGCCAGCGGCGCACCCAGAGCGTGTTCTTCGGCGGCGGCACCCCCTCGCTGATGGAGCCGGCGACCGTCGGGGCGATCCTCGATGCGATCAATGACGCCTGGCCCCTCGACGCCCGCGCCGAGGTGACGCTGGAGGCCAACCCGACCAGCGTCGAGGCCGGTCGCTTCCGCGGCTACCGCGCGGCCGGCGTCAACCGCGTTTCGCTCGGCGTGCAGGCGCTGGACGACGCCGCGCTGAAGGCGCTCGGCCGCATGCACACGGCGCAGGAGGCGCTGGGCGCGGTGGCGGTGGCGCGGGCCGCCTTCGAGCGCGTGTCCTTCGATCTCATCTATGCCCGCCCGGACCAGCGCCCGGAAGACTGGGCGCGGGAGCTCGCCCGTGCCATCTCGGAGGGCTGCGAGCATCTTTCGCTCTACCAGCTCACCATCGAGGACGGCACGCCCTTCGCCGCGCTCCACCGCGCCGGCCGGCTGATCGTGCCGGACGGCGACGTCGCCCGCGCGCTGTGGGACGTGACGCAGGAGACGACGCTGGCGGCCGGACTTCCCGCCTACGAGATTTCCAATCATGCCCGGCCGGGGGCGGAAAGCCGGCACAATCTGCTCTACTGGCGCTACGGCGAATATGCCGGCATCGGGCCGGGCGCGCATGGCAGGCTGGATACGCCGGAGGGGCGTGTCGCCACCGCGACCGAGCGCGGGCCGGAGCCATGGCTTGGCCGGGTCGAGGCGGCGGGCCACGGCGTTGTCGAGGACGAGCCGCTGACCCGCGCCGCGCAGGCCGACGAATATCTGCTGATGGGGCTGCGCCTGTCCGAAGGCATCGACCGCGCGCGTTTCGCCCGCCTGGCGGGGCGCGACTTCGATCCCGCCCGCCTCGATGCGCTGCTGGCGGAAGGCATGGTCGAGATCCTGCCCGGCGACCGGCTGCGGGCGACCGCCCTCGGCCTGCCGGTGCTCGACGCCATCGTCGCCGACCTGGCGGCGTGAGCATTCGCCATCAGGGTCGAGGGGTCACCCCTGCGCGAAGCTGCGCGGGGCGGGGCTGACGATCTGCGTCGTGCCGCCGGAAATCTGCATCACCGCGAGGCCGCGCTGGTTGGTGCCGTCGGAGCGGAAGCGGAAGATGCCGTCGACGCCCGAGAAGCCGGACGGATTCTGGATCGCCGCGTCGGTGATGCCGGCCTCGCCAAAATTGCCGACCAGCGCCGCCATCAGCGACACCGCGTCGTGCGAGAGGGTGGCGGTGCGCACCGGCTCCCGGCCGAAACGGGCGCGGTAGCGCGCCGCGAAGGCGCGGAAGCCGGCGGGATCGGGCGCCGCGAAGATGCCGCCATTGACCGATGGGTTGGCGAACAGCTTGGGATCGTCCCACAGCCCGGTGCCGATGAGCTGCTTGCCGGTGAGGTTGACCCCGGAGGCAGCCATGGCCTGCAGGATCTGCGGCACCACGTCGGCGGCGTCGGGCAGGAAGACCGCGTCCGCCTGCACGGTGGAGCCGGCGAGGCGGCGCGCGGCCTCGGCATATTGGCCGGGTGCGTAGCGCTCCAGCCCGACGACGCGCCCGCCCACCGCCGGCACGGTCTCGCGCAGGGCGGCTTCCACCACCGAGCCATAGGCATTGTCGGGCACCAGCCCGACGAAGGAGCGCCGGCCGGTGGAGGCGGCGTAGCGCACGGCGCGCTCGACGTCGGTCTGCGGCAGGAAGCTGAGCAGATAGACGCCCTGGGTGGCGACGTTGGTGTCGGTGGAGAAGCCGACCAGCGGCACGCCGCGCTGGCGCGCGACCTGCCCGGCGGCGGCGACCGAATGAGCGAAGAGCGGGCCGATGATGGCGCGCGCGCCTTCGTCGAGGGCCTGCTGGGCGGCCGCCTGCGCCCCCGGGCCGGTGCCGCCGTCATCCTTGACGATGAGACGGATGCGGGCACCGGCGAATTCGGACAGCGCCAGCTCGGCCGAATTGCGCAGCGACTGCGCCACCGCGCCGGCATTGCCGCTGGCGCCCAGTGGCAGGATGAGCCCGATGGGCGTGCCGACGCCGAGGCCGGCATTCGGATCGGGCGGCAGTTCCGGCATGGGCAGCGAGGCCTGCGGGGCGCCGACATCCGGTCCGGACGAGCAGGCCGCCAGCGTCGCCGCGCCGGCCATCACCAGGAAGCCGCGCCGCGTGGCACGGCCGCCGCGCCGCGTGCGGCGGGTCTCGGTCGGCGCGGGGATGTGCGTGTCGCTCATCGCGCTGTGCGTTCGGCTCGGATCCTGCGCCTGCCACCCTGGCCGACGTCGCGTTTCCCTTTTTAGGACGGTCGGACTCGCCCTGTCACCTCGTCGCGCGGCCGGCGGGCCGCAATGGCCGACATATCCACGCGTTCGGCCGGCTGCACGCCGCTCCGCACGCCGCTCCGGCTCGCTGCACGCGGCGCATGACGCGGCGGACGGCGGCCTCTAGGATGGCGCGATCATGACATCTCCTCCCGACACGCCCCGCCCCCGTACCTTCCGCATCGGCGCGCACAGCTTCTCCGCTCCGCGACCCGAGAGCGGGCTCCATATCGTCGCGACGCCGATCGGCAATCTCGGCGACGTCACCCTGCGGGCGCTGGAAACGCTGGCCGCGGCCGACGTCATCGCCTGCGAAGACACGCGCGTCACCCGCCGCCTGCTGGATCGTTACGGAATCGAAACACACCTCGTCGCCTATCACGACCACAATGCCGAACAGATGCGCCCGCGCCTTCTCGCCCGCCTGGCCGAGGGCGCGGTGGTGGCGCAGGTGTCCGACGCCGGCACGCCGCTGGTGTCCGATCCCGGCTACAAGCTGGTGGCGGCGGCGATCGAGGCCGGCCACCGCGTCATCCCGCTGCCGGGCGCCTCGGCGAGCCTTGCCGCGCTGGTGGCCGCGGGGCTGCCGACCGACCGCTTCTTCTTCGAGGGCTTCCTGCCGCCCAAGAGCGGCGCCCGCCGCACCCGCATCAGCGAATTGAAGACGCTGCCGGCGACGCTCATCCTCTATGAATCCGGGCCGCGCCTGCCCGAGAGCCTGGCCGATCTCGCTGCCGGGCTGGGACCGCGACCGGCGGCGGTGTGCCGCGAGCTTACCAAGACCTTCGAGGAGGCGCGGCGCGGCCCGCTCGACGCCCTCGCCGCCCATTACGCGGACCTCGGTCCGCCCAAGGGCGAGATCGTGCTGGTCGTCGCGCCGCCGCAGCCGGCGGAATCGTCCGAGGCCGACCTCGACGCGGCGTTGAAGACGGCGCTGGCCAGTCTCTCGATTAAGGACGCGGCGGCGGCGGTGGCGACCGCGACGGGCCTGCCCCGGCGCTCCGTCTATGCCCGCGCCCTCGCGCTGCAGGCTGGCAATGAGTGAGGTTCGGCGCGCCGCCTTCGCGCGGGGGATCGACGCAGAGGCCGCCGCCGCCGCGCTGTTCGAGCGTGACGGCTTCACCGTTCTGGCGCGGCGCGTGCGCACGCCGCGCGGCGAGATCGACCTCGTGGCGCGACGCGACGGGCTTCTCGTCTTCATCGAGGTGAAGGCGCGTTCCAGTCTTCATTCCGCTGCCGAATCGATCCTGCCGCGCCAGCGCCGGCGCATCGCCGGGGCGGCGGAGATCTTCCTCGCCCGCAACCCGGAACTCGCCGGGCTCGACATGCGGCTCGACGTGGTGCTGGTCGCGCCGAACGGCCCGCCAGTGCACCTGCCCGGCGCCTTCGAGGCGGAATGAGGGTTGCGCCGCCGGCGCCTCACCCGCGCCTCACCCGTGGCGCGGCGGGCCGCGAGGGACTAAACAGGAAACCGAATGCCGCCCGCCGGCACCCCGCCCCGCGGCTCCCTCATGACTGAGACGGACTTTCCATGAGCCTCAACGTCGCCGTCCAGATGGACCCGATCGACCGCATCAACATTGCGGGCGATTCCGCCTTCGCGCTGCTGCTGGAAGCACAGGCGCGCGGGCACGCGCTGTCCTACTACACCACCGACCGCCTCGCGATGCGCGACGGCGAGGTGTTCGCCACCGTGCAGCCGCTGGAAGTGCGCGACGTGAAGGGCGATCATTTCTCGCTCGGCGAGGCGAAGCGCGTGCGCCTCGACAGCTTCGACGTGATCCTGATGCGCCAGGATCCGCCCTTCGACCTGAACTACATCACCGCCACGCATCTGCTGGAGCGCATCCATCCCAAGACGCTGGTGGTGAACGACCCGGCCCATGTGCGCAACGCGCCGGAGAAGATCTTCGTCACCGAGTTCCCCGACCTGATGCCGCCGACGCTGATCACCCGCGATCTCGAGGAGATCAAGGCGTTCCGCGAGGAGTTCGGCGACATCGTCGTCAAGCCGCTCTACGGCCATGGCGGCGCTTCGGTGTTCCGCCTCACCCGCGACGACCTCAATTTCGGCTCGCTCTACGACCTGTTCGCCGTCACCTTCCGCGAGCCCTGGGTGGTGCAGCGCTTCATCCCCGAGGTGAAGCACGGCGACAAGCGCATCATCCTGGTCGACGGCGTCTTCGCCGGCGCGGTCAACCGCGTGCCGAGCGAAGGCGACCTGCGCTCCAACATGGTGCGCGGCGGGGCGGCGAAGGAGACCGACCTGACGGCGCGCGAGCGCGAGATCTGCGAGCGGCTGGGGCCGGCGCTGCGCGCGCGGGGCCTGCTCTTCACCGGCATCGACGTGATCGACGGCAATCTCACCGAGATCAATGTCACCGCGCCGACCGGCCTGCGCGCCATCCGCCGGCTTGGCGGGCCGAACATCGCGGAGACGATCTGGGACATGATCGAAGCCAAGCGGCGCTGAGGGACGACGGGGATCGTTCCGGATCCAGAACGAGAACGGCATCGCCTCGGTTTCGAGACGGTGCCGCGTGTCGTCAGCAAGTTCGGTGGGGTTAGTGGACGCTGAGCGTCACCAGCTCGTTCTGCATCGCGCTGGCGAGGGCCGCTTCGCGGCTGTCGGTCAGCATCATCGGCGTGCCGTCGGCGGCATGCAGGGTGAACAGCGTCAGCCCCGGCGCGAGGCGCGCCTGCGGAAACAGCTCGGCCGCCTCCTCGGAGCGAATCGTGCGCACATAGGCGATGTGGCCGCCGCCGAGATTGGCGAAGGCTTCCGGCGTCAGGGCGCCGGCCAGCGCAGAACCGGCGGAACCGGGGTCGATGTGGAATTCGTTGGTCATGGTCCGCGACTCCTTTTCGCAGCTGTCGAGACCGGCTTCGGGCTCCCTCATTCGTCGCTCGCTATGGCGATACGCCGAACGATGCGTTCCGGTTCCGGCCGGACCAGGTCGACCGAGAGAAGGCCGTTCTTCAGGTCGGCACCCAGAACCCGCATGCCATCGGCCAGCACGAAGGTGCGCTGGAACTGACGGGCGGCGATGCCACGGTGAAGAAACACCCGCTCCGGCTCCTCGGCCTGGCGGCCGCGGATGACGAGCTCCTTTTCCTCCACCGTCACCTCGAGCTGTTCCCGGGTGAAACCGGCAACGGCCAGGGTGATGCGGAGTCTCTCCGGCTGGTCCGGGGGAATCACCCGCTCCACATTGTAGGGCGGATAACCGTCCGAACCTTTCATGACCCGGTCGAGCGCCCGCTCGACCTCGTCAAAGCCGAGCAGGAAGGGGCTCGACAGCGAGGGAATACGCGACATGCTCCCAAAGTCCTCGTCTAGAAGCGACTTTGTGTGATGGGACCCGGTGAAGGCATCCCGTTGCGCTAGGATATGGGCGAAGGGGACGGGGTGCGCAAGGCAGGCCGGCGCGGCGGCGCGAAAAGGCCGTGCGCGATCGAATGGCCGGGCTAATGCGAAAACCTTGGGGGTACGGGGCGGCGGCGGACCACGCCGCGACCGGCGCAGCGGATCGCGGCGCGCATCGGTGTCACCAGCGATGGGGACGGGTTCAGGCGGCGTGACGCTCGCCATTCACCCCGAAATGATCGAGATAGCGCGGGCTGATGCGCTCGACCGGCAGCACGATCAGCACGTCGGTGGTGCCGAACTGGCGGTCGATGACGGCGCCGCGGCCGATCTGCGCGCCCAGGCGCAGATAGCCCTTGATGAGCGGCGGCAGCTCGGCGAGCGCCGCCTTGGCGTCGAGCGCTTCCACCGCCATCAGGTCCATCGCGGTGGCGCGGGGCGCCAGCGCGTTCGCCGACCATTCCGGATCGGTCGGCGCGAAATGGTGCAGGAAGGCGAGCGGGCGGGCGAGCTTGTGCGGATCGACGCCTTCCAGGCTGGCGCAACCGAACATCACGTCGATGCCGTGGCGGCGCACATAGGCCCAGATGCCGTGCCAGAGCAGCTCCACCGTGCGCTTGTTGCGGTAGGAGGCGAGCACGCAGGAGCGGCCGAGCTCCAGAAAACGCCGGTTCGGGTGACGCGCCAGCAGGGGCGCGATGTCGAACTCGCCGGCGGTGTAGAAGCCACCATGGCGCGCGGCGATCTCCTGCCGCAGCAGGCGGTAGGTGCCGACCACGCGCGGCACGCGCCGGCCGCGCACCGTGCTGCAGGAATCGTGGTCGAGCACCAGGAGGTGGTCGCAGAAGCTGTCGAAGGCGTCGAAATCGCGCCGCGCCAGGCGCATGGCGGCGGCCGGCGCGGCCGACATCTCCTGGTAGAAGACCTCGTAGCGCAGGCGCTGGGCGCGCCGCACATCGGCCGCCGTGACCGCGAGGCGGACTTCCAGCGCGCCGATCCGCCCGAGCGTCACCGGGCCGCGCTCGCCCCGGCTTGCGCGATGGCGCAGACCCGAATAGGAGCGCAGCGCGGGCATGAAGCGCGAGGGCGTGAAGGCGGCGGGCACCAGCCGCAGCGGCGCGGGTGCCATGCCATGGTCGGGACCAGCCGATCCGGGCGTGAGGGATTTCAGCCGCGCCGGCGTGAAGAAGCTGCGCAGGGCCGCCAGCCCGGGAGCCGCATAGGCGGCAACGCGTGCGCCCGGTGGCGTTTCGACAGTCCCGTCGGCGAGCATCTGCGTCATGAACGGCCCCTCACCCTCATCGCATTATAGCCTTTTATGACAGGAATCACATTTCTCAGACGCTCATGTGACAGCGCGACCGCATGACGTTGCGCACGGTCGCGCCGGCCGCGGCTGCGAGAGGCCTTTCGCAAGGGAAAGACGGAGCCTTCCGCCGGGAAAACCGCCGTGCCACCGGGCCGCGCCTGTGCATTCCGGATCGACGCTTCGCCGCCATCCGCGGCTCCCGTGCCGCCCGCCTCAGGCTGCGGCGGCGGCGCGGTCGGCGGCGGCGCGGTAGGCGAGCGCCTCGGCGAGATGACCGCGGCCGACCGATTCGGCGCCCGCGAGGTCGGCGAGGGTGCGCGCCACCTTGAGCACGCGGTGATAGCCGCGCGCGGAAAGCCGCATCAGCCGGGCGGCGTCGGCGAGCAGCGCCGAGCCCTGCGCGTCGGGTGCCGCGATATCCTCGAGGATCGGCCCGCTTGCCTCCGCATTGGTGAACAGGTCGGGCCGGCCGAGCGCCAGATAGCGCTCACGCTGGAGGTGCCGCGCCTCGGCGACGCGAACCGCGACGGCCGCGCTCGGCTCGGACGGCCCCGGGCGCACGAGGTCCACCGCCGCAACTGCGGGCACATCAAGATGCAGGTCCAGCCGGTCGAGGAAGGGACCCGACAGCCGCGCCTGATACTCGCTGGCGCAGCGCGGCCCGCGCCGGCAGCTGTGCCCGGGCTCGCCCGCCCGCCCGCAGCGGCAGGGATTCATCGCGGCGATGAGCTGGAAGCGCGCGGGATAGGCAACGCGGTGATTGGCCCGGGCGATCACCGCTTCGCCGGTTTCCAGCGGCTGGCGCAGCGAATCCAGCACCGCCGGGGCGAATTCCGGCAGCTCGTCAAGGAACAGCACGCCATTATGGGCGAGCGACACCTCGCCGGGCCGCGCCCGCATGCCGCCGCCGACCATCGCCGCCATGCTGGCGGAATGATGCGGCGCGCGAAACGGCCGGCGGCTGGTCAGCGCGCCGCCCTGCAGCGCGCCGGCGACGGAGGCGATCATCGAGACCTCGAGCAGCTCGGACGGGGTGAGCGGCGGCAGGATCGAGGGCAGGCGCTGCGCCAGCATCGACTTGCAGGCGCCCGGCGGGCCGCTGAGCAGCAGGTTGTGGCGGCCGGCGGCGGCGATCTCCAGAGCCCGCTTGGCGGTCTCCTGCCCCTTTACCTCGGCGAGGTCGGGCAGCACGCCGCCGCCGCTCTCCAGCCTCGGCTCGGGACGGCTGAGCGTCTGCCGGCCGGCGAAGTGATTGACGAGCTGGATCAGCGAGAGCGGCGCCAGCACCGGCATGTCCGGGCTTGCCCAGGCGGCTTCCGGCCCGCAGGCGGCGGGGCAGATCAGCCCATGGCCGCGCGCATTGGCGCCGATGGCGGCGGGCAGCACGCCGGCGACCGCGGCGATGCGCCCGTCGAGCGCGAGCTCGCCCACCACGGTGAAGCCGTCGAGCGCGTCCGTGGGGAGCGCGCCGATCGCCGCCATGAGGCCGAGCGCGATCGGCAGATCGTAGTGGCTGCCTTCCTTCGGCAGGTCGGCGGGAGCGAGATTGACGGTGATGCGCTTGGCCGGCAGGGCGAGGCCGGAGGCGATGAGCGCGGCGCGCACCCTCTCCTTCGCCTCGGTGACGGCCTTGTCGGCCAGGCCGACGAGGTTGAAGGCCGGAAGACCCGGGCTCACCTGGACTTGAACATCGACCGGGCGCGCCTCGACGCCCTCGAAGGCCACTGTCGCCACGCGCTGGACCATGCCCGCCCCCCGGCTCAGTCCGCGCGACGCCGTCACGGCCTCCGTCGCGGATGACGGCAGATTAAGGCGTCGCCACGCGACGTCAAGAACATTCAGGGAACAAATGTCCGGGTTTCTGCCGCAACGGAAACGAAAGGTCCGAGCCAGAGTTACGATAGAAAAATTCTATCAAGGAACGGAACACCCGAATTGATTTCGCTTCCGCCGCGTACGATCCTTACCTTTGGAAAATTCTAAAAGAAGGCCCGGGAGAAATGCCGCATTACGAACCCTGGAGCGAAGAGCGCGCCCGCGCGGTGATCGAGGAGTTCTCTCACCTCGAAGGCCCGCTGATGCCCATGCTCCATGCGGTGCAGGAGACGTTCGGCCATGTGCCGGACGCGATCGTGCCGATGCTGGCCGAGATGCTGAACGTCTCGCGGGCCGAAGTCCATGGTGTCGTGACCTTTTACCACGACTTTCGTCACGAGCCGGCCGGCCGGCATGTGCTGAAGCTGTGCCGTGCCGAAGCCTGCCAGGCGGCGGGCGGCGACGCGCTGGCCGACCATGCCGAGCACCGGCTCGGCTGCAAGCTGGGCGAGACCACCGCGGATGGCCGCGTCACGGTCGAGCCGATCTATTGTCTCGGCCTGTGCGCCACCGCCCCCTCGGCCATGCTGGACGGCCGCATCGTGGCCCGGCTCAACGAGCGTCGGCTCGATGCCCTGATCGAGGAGGCGCAGTCGTGACCACCAATTCCGTGACCATTCGCATCTACGTTCCCAAGGACGCCTGCGCCATCGCCTGCGGCGCCGACGAGGTGGTCGCCGCCATCGAGGCCGACGCGCTCAGGCACAAGCAGCCGGTCGAGATCGTGCGCAACGGTTCGCGCGGCATGCTCTGGCTGGAGCCGCTGGTCGAGGTCGTGACCGCCGAGGGCCGCATCGGCTATGGCCCGGTGGACGCGGGCGATGTCGACGGCCTGTTCGAGGCCGGCTTCCTCGCCGGCGGGGCGCACGGCCTGCGCATCGGCAAGCCGGAAGAGCACCCCTTCCTGGCCCGCCAGACGCGCCTCACCTTCGCGCGCTGCGGCATCATCGACCCGGCCTCCTACGCCGATTACCGCGCCCATGGCGGCTATCGCGGCCTTGAGCGCGCGCTGACGCTCGGCCCGGCGGAGATCATCGAGGAAGTCAAGAAGTCGGGCCTGCGCGGGCGCGGTGGCGCCGGCTTCCCGACCGCGATCAAGTGGAAGACCGTGGCGGACGCGAAAGGCGACCGCAAATACATCGTCTGCAACGCCGACGAGGGCGACAGCGGCACCTTCGCCGACCGCATGATCATGGAAGGCGACCCCTTCGAGCTGATCGAGGGCATGACCATCGCCGGCATCGCGGTGGGCGCCACCAAGGGCTATGTCTACACCCGCTCGGAATATCCGCACGCCATCTGGGCGATGGAGAAGGCGATCGAGGTGGCGCGCGCCAACGGCATGCTCGGCGCCAACATCGCCGGTTCGCCCTACAGCTTCGACATGGAAGTGCGCATGGGCGCCGGCGCCTATGTGTGCGGCGAGGAAACCGCCCTGCTCGACAGTTTGGAAGGGAAGCGCGGCACGGTGCGCGCCAAGCCGCCACTGCCGGCGCACAAGGGCCTGTTCCAGCAGCCGACCGTCATCAACAACGTGCTCTCGCTCACTGCCGTGCCGCATATCCTGGCCGATGGCGGCGAGTTCTACGCCAATTTCGGCATGGGCCGCTCGCGCGGCACGATGCCGATCCAGATCGCCGGCAATGTGAAGTTCGGCGGCCTGTTCGAGACCGCCTTCGGCATCACGCTCGGCGAGTTGGTCAACGACATCGGCGGCGGCACCGCCTCCGGCAAGCCGGTCAAGGCCGCGCAGGTCGGTGGCCCGCTCGGCGCCTATGTGCCGACCTGGCAGTTCGACCTGCCCTTCGACTATGAGGCCTTCGCCGCGAAGGACGCGCTGATCGGCCATGGCGGCATCGTCGTGTTCGACGAGAATGCGGACCTCGCCAAGATGGCCCGCTTCGCCATGGAGTTCTGCTCCGTGGAGAGCTGCGGCAAGTGCACGCCCTGCCGCATCGGGTCGACGCGCGGCGTCGAGCTGATGGACCGCATCATCGCCGGCGAGCGCGTCGAGGCCAATCTCGCGACCCTCACCGACCTCTGCCAGACCATGAAGCTTGGATCGCTTTGCGCCCTTGGCGGGTTCACCCCCTATCCGGTGCTGAGCGCGCTGAACCATTTCCCCGAGGATTTCGGCGCGCCGCCGCGCCACCTCGAAGCCGCTGAATGAGGAGGACGCAACCCATGTCACTCGTCCATGAGATCGACTACGGCACGCCTGCTCCCAAGACCGACAAGATGGTGACGCTCACCATCGACGGGATGGAAGTGTCGGTGCCGGAAGGCACCTCCATCATGCGCGCGGCGATGGAGATGGGGACGCAGATCCCCAAGCTCTGCGCGACCGACTCGCTGGAGGCGTTCGGCTCCTGCCGCCTCTGCCTCGTCGAGATCGAGGGCCGCAACGGCACCCCGGCCTCCTGCACCACGCCGGTGGCGCCGGGCATCAAGGTCCACACCCAGACCGCCCGCCTGGCGCAGCTGCGCAAGGGCGTGATGGAGCTCTACATCTCCGACCACCCGCTGGACTGCCTGACCTGCGCGGCCAATGGCGACTGCGAGCTGCAGGACATGGCCGGCGCGGTCGGCCTGCGCGAAGTGCGCTACGGCATGGAGGGCAAGAACCATTTCGCCCCCTCCTCCGAGCTGGTCATGCCGAAGGACGAGTCGAACCCGTACTTCACCTATGACCCGGCCAAGTGCATCGTCTGCAATCGCTGCGTGCGCGCCTGCGAGGAAGTGCAGGGCACCTTCGCGCTGACCATCTCCGGCCGCGGCTTCGGCTCGCGCGTGTCGCCCGGCCAGTCGGAAGCCTTCCTCACCTCCGAATGCGTGTCCTGCGGCGCCTGCGTGCAGGCCTGCCCGACAGCCACCCTCTCCGAGAAGCGCCTGATCGAGATCGGCACGCCCGAGCACTCGGTGGTCACCACCTGCGCCTATTGCGGCGTCGGCTGCACCTTCAAGGCGGAGATGCGCGGCCAGGAAGTGGTGCGCATGGTGCCCTGGAAGGACGGCAAGGCCAATCGTGGCCACAGCTGCGTGAAGGGTCGCTTCGCCTGGGGCTACGCCACCCATCAGGACCGCATCCTCAACCCGATGATCCGCGCCAAGGTCACCGACCCGTGGCGCGAGGTCTCGTGGGAGGAGGCGATCTCCTACACCGCTTCCGAGCTGAAGCGCATCCAGGACGCCTATGGCCGCAAGTCGGTCGGCGGCATCACCTCCTCGCGCTGCACCAATGAGGAAGCCTACCTCGTCCAGAAGATCATCCGCGCCGGCTTCGGCACCAATAACGTCGACACCTGCGCGCGCGTCTGCCACTCGCCGACCGGCTACGGCCTGAATCAGGCCTTCGGCACCTCCGCCGGCACGCAGGACTTCGATTCGGTCGAGGATTCCGACGTCATCCTGGTCATCGGCGCCAACCCGACCGACGGCCATCCGGTGTTCGGCTCGCGCATGAAGAAGCGCCTGCGGGAGGGTGCCCGGCTGATCGTCGTCGACCCGCGCCGCATCGACCTCGTGCGCTCGCCCCACATCAAGGCGGACTTCCACCTGCCGCTGCAGCCGGGCACCAATGTCGCCATCGTCACCGCGCTGGCGCATGTCGTCGTCACCGAGGGGCTGGTGAACGAGGACTATATCCGCCAGTTCTGCGACTGGGACGAGTTCCAGGACTGGGCCGAGTTCGTCGCCGACAAGCGCCACTCGCCCGAGGAAGTCGAGAAGCTCTCCGGCGTGCCGGCCGAGCAGATCCGCGGCGCCGCCCGTCTCTACGCCACCGGCGGCAATGCGGCGATCTATTACGGCCTTGGCGTCACCGAGCACTCGCAGGGCTCGACCACCGTCATGGCCATCGCCAATCTCGCCATGGCGACTGGCAATATCGGCCGCCGCGGCGTCGGCGTGAACCCGCTGCGCGGCCAGAACAACGTGCAGGGCTCGTGCGACATGGGCTCGTTCCCGCACGAGCTGCCGGGCTACCGCCACATCTCCGACGACGCCACCCGCGCGACGTTCGAAGCGATGTGGGGCCGGCCGCTCGATCCCGAGCCGGGCCTGCGCATTCCCAACATGCTGGACGCCGCCGTCGACGGCACCTTCAAGGCGATCTACATCCAGGGCGAGGACATCCTGCAGTCCGACCCGGACACGCACCATGTCGCCTCCGGCCTCGCGGCCATGGAGCTGGTCATCGTGCAGGACCTGTTCCTGAACGAGACCGCCGCCTATGCCCATGTCTTCCTGCCGGGCTGCACCTTCCTCGAGAAGGACGGCACCTTCACCAATGCCGAGCGCCGCATCCAGCTCGTGCGCAAGGTGATGGCGCCGAAGAACGGCTATGGCGACTGGGAAGTCACCCAACTGCTGGCCAAGGCCATCGGCCTCGACTGGAACTACACCCACCCCTCGCAGATCATGGACGAGATCGCCGCGCTCACCCCGAGCTTCGCCGGCGTGTCGTTCGCCAAGCTCGACGAGATGGGCTCGGTCCAGTGGCCGTGCAACGACGCCAACCCCGAGGGCATGCCGATCATGCACATCAACGGGTTCGCGCGCGGCAAGGGCAAGTTCGTCGTCACCGAATACGTGCCGACCGACGAGCGCACCGGGGCCCGCTTCCCGCTGCTGCTCACCACCGGCCGCATCCTCAGCCACTACAATGTCGGCGCGCAGACCCGCCGTACGGCGAATGTCGCCTGGCATCCCGAGGACGTGCTGGAGATCCACCCGCACGACGCCGAGCAGCGCGGTGTGCGCGACGGCGACTGGGTGCGGATCGACAGCCGCGCCGGTTCCACCACCCTGCGCGCGCAGATCACCGATCGCGTCGCGCCGGGTGTCGTCTACACCACCTTCCACCACCCGACGACGCAGGCAAACGTCGTGACCACCGACTTCTCGGACTGGGCGACCAACTGCCCCGAGTTCAAGGTGACGGCGGTGCAGATCGCCCGCTCGAACGGCCCGTCCGAGTGGCAGGAGGACTATGACGCCTTCACGCGTCAGAGCCGCCGCATCGCCGTCGCGGCGGAGTGAACGGAGTCGCTTTGCGATGATCGCCCCGGTCGTCCGCGTGCCGCGCCTTGCCGTCGCCCCCTCCGGGGCGATAGCGGGCGAGCGGGCGATCCCCGAGGAGACGCCGGTCGCCATCGTCCATAACGGCTCTACCTATGCCGTGATGATGGCGACGCCGGCCGACCTCGAGGATTTCGGCTACGGCTTCAGCCTCACCGAGGGCGTGATCGGCGCGCTGTCCGACGTCGGTTCGATCGAGGTGCTGGAGTTCGAGGACGAGGCGGGCATCGTCGGCGTCGAGGTCCGCCTGTGGATCAACGAGGAACGCGCCGGCCAGATGGTGGCGCGCCGCCGGCAGATCGCCGGCCCCACCGGCTGCGGCCTGTGCGGCGTCGAGAGCCTGGAACTGGCGGTGAAGCCCGCCCGGTCGGTGCCGGAAGGCGCCCGCTTCACGGCGGCGGAGATTTCCCGCGCGGTGGCCTCGCTGCCGCCGGCGCAAGTGCTGAACCACGAGACCCGCGCCGTGCATGCCGCCGCCTTCTGGGAGCCGGCCGCCGGCCTAGTGGCGGTGCGCGAGGATGTCGGGCGCCACAACGCGCTCGACAAGCTCGTCGGCCGTCTCGTCCGCGAGGGGCGCGAGGCGACCTCCGGCGTCGTGCTGCTGACCAGCCGTGTGTCGATCGAGATGGTGCAGAAGACCGCCATGCTCGGCGCCTCCGTGCTGGTGGCGGTCTCCGCGCCCACCGCGCTCGCGGTGCGCACGGCGGAGAAGGCCGGCATCACGCTGGTGGCCATCGCCCGCGACGACGGGTTCGAAGTGTTTACCCACCCCCATCGCATCGTGCTTGGCGGGGCAGAAAAGGAGCGTATCGCCCATGTCGGCTAATACGATGGACCGCCTGGTCTACATGGCGAACCAGATCGGCAAGTTCTTCGAGGTGCAGAAGCACGGCAAGGCGGTGCCCGGCATCGCCAAGCACATCAAGGACTTCTGGGATCCGCGCATGCGCGCGCGCATGGAAGACCATGTCGCGGCCGGTGGAGAGGGGCTGATGCCGGTCGTGTTCGAGGCGCTGAAGACGCTTCCGCCGGTGACGCGCGACACCATTCCCGCGCCACATCCCACGCTGAACCCGCCGGGCCCGACCGCGCATCACCACTGACCGACCCGTTCCGACATGGCGAGGCGGCCGGCGCATGAGGGCGTGCGGCCGCCTCGGCGTCGCGGAGATCCGCCGATCTCTTCCCTAACGGCACGTATCGACGAGGTTTTTCCGGCGCGGATTTTCGCGCAAATGCCCGTTCGCGGCTCGATTCGTCCCTAATCGACCATGCTTCCGCCATCCCCCGGCGGCATCCGATCCTGTAGCGTGGGGTGAACGCAAAGCGGGAGGACAGTCGATCCATGCAGGATGACGGACACGGATTGCTGCTCGGGGCGCTGGTCTTTCTGGCGACGGCGGTGGTGGCGGTGCCCATCGCGCGCCGTCTCGGCCTCTCGCCCATCGTCGGCTACATTCTCGCCGGCGTTGCCATAGGCCCGTCGGGCGTCGGAATCTTCCATGATCCCGAGCGCATCATCACCGTGGCCGAGATCGGCGTGGTGCTGCTGCTGTTCATCATCGGGCTCGAACTGCAATTCTCCCGGCTGCTGGCGCTGCGGCGCGCGATCTTCGGGCTCGGCACGGCGCAGCTCGTCTTCAGCGGCGCCGCCATCGCGGTACTGACGCATTACGCCGGCAGCGGCTTCGACTGGCGCGCCTCGCTGGTGGCCGGGCTCGCGCTGGCGCTTTCCGCCACCTCCATCGCGCTGCAACTGCTGGAGGAGAAGCGGGGCCTCACCCAGCCCTACGGCCAGCGCGCCTTCGGCGTGCTGCTGTTCCAGGACATGGCGGTGGTGCCGCTGATCGCGCTGATGCCGTTCCTGGCGCAGGGCGTGCACGAGGAGCGCAGCTTCGTCGAATCGGCCGAGCACGTCGCCATCATCATCGGTGCGCTGCTGCTGATCATCGCGGTCGGGCGCTATCTGCTCACGCCGTTCTTCCGCGTCCTCGCCCGCTCGGGCGCGCGCGAGGTGATGACCGCCGCCGCGCTGCTGGTGGTGCTGGGCGCGGGCACGCTGATGGCCTCCGCTGGCATGTCGATGGCGCTCGGCGCCTTCCTTGCCGGGGTGATGCTGTCGGAATCGAATTTCCGCCACGAGCTGGAAGCCAATATCGACGCCTTTCGCGGCCTGCTGATCGCGCTCTTCTTCATGGGCGTCGGCATGTCGATGAATCTCGGCGTGGTGCTGGCCAACGCGCCGCTGCTGATCGCCGGCACGCTGCTCGTCACGCTGGTGAAGGCGGTCTCCGTCTGGGCGGTGTTTCGCTTCTCCGACGGCACGCGCGCCGATGCGGTGCGCTCGGCCTCGGTGCTCACCCCCGCCGGCGAGTTCTCCTTCGTGCTGTTTCCGCTCGCCCTCGGCCTCGGCCTGATCAATGAGCGCCAGACCGACATGCTGGCGGCCTGCGCCGCCATGACGATGCTGCTCGGCCCGCCCGTGGCGCTGATCGGCGAGCGGCTCGCCCGCCGGCTGGAGCGCCGTCCCGCCGCCCTGCCGAGCGCCGATTTCAGCGACGCCCGCGGCTCGGTGCTGGTGGTCGGCTTCGGCCGCTTCGGCCAGATCGTCTCGCAATGCCTGCTGGCGCAGGGGCTGGAAGTGACGATCATCGACAACGACGTCGAGATGATCCAGAGCGCCGGCCGCTTCGGCTTCCGCATCTATTACGGCGATGGCACGCGGCTCGACGTGCTGCGCGCCGCCGGCGCCGAGCGCGCGCGCGTCGTCGCCATCTGCGTCGACCGGCGCGACACCACCGACCACATCGTCGAGATCCTGAAGGCCAACATGCCCGCCGTGCGGCTGCATGCGCGGGCGTTCGACCGCACCCATGCGGTGGCGCTGCGCACGCGCGGCGTCGACTACGAGATCCGCGAGACCTTCGAATCCGCCCTCGCCTTCGGCGAGGCGACGCTGCGGGCCAACGGCATCGACGCCGCCACCGCGCAGGCGACGGTGGCGGATGTGCGCCAGCGCGATCTCGAACGCCTCCGCCGCCAGCTCGCCGAGGGCGAGGATCGCGGGCCCCTGCCGCTCGAGCCGGAGCCGCTGGTCGTACCCGAGCGTGCCGCCCGGCCGCTCAACCCCGAGGCGGAGGACGCGCTCAGGCACGAGACCGAATTCTCGGGCTGAGCGCACGGCCGCGAGGCGGCCGGGAACGGTGGGCCCGGCTCAGGCGCCCGGCTACGGTGCCCGTGGCAGCACGAACTGCTCGATGGCGTGGGCGACGCCGTCCTCGGCATTGGTCAGCGTCTCGAAATGCGCCTGCTCCTTCACCTCCGGGGAGGCATTGCCCATGGCGATGGCAAGCCCGCCGGTCGCGAACATCGGCAGGTCGTTGGCCATGTCGCCGATGACCGCCACCTCGTCCAGCGCCACGCCGTAGAGCCGGGCGAAGGCGCGCACCGCATAGCCCTTGTCGGTGCCCGGCGGCGTCATGTCGAGATATTTGGCCTGCGAGCGCCGCGCCGTAGCGCCATCGCCCGCGAGCTTCTGAAGCTCCGGCTCGCTCGCCGCCAGCATGTCGAAATCGGTCGAGGAGAACACGATCTTGCCGGCCCGCGCGATATGATCGCCGAAATCGGCGACCACCGTCGGCTCGAAGGCGACGGTACGGATCTCCCCGGCGACATAGGTGTTGCCCGGATCGGTGATGAACCACTCATTGTCGGCGAACACCCAGACATAGGCGCCGCGCGGCGCCATCATCTCAATGCCCTTTCGCGCCGCCTCGGCCGCCACGAAGTGCTCCTCCAGCACGGTGAAGTCGCCGCGCAGGATGGAGCCGCCATTGAAGCCGCCGAACAGGTCGAGCTTCAGCGCCTCGACCAGGAGCTTCATGCCGCGCGGCGGCCGCGCGGAGACCGCGGCGAAGGCGATGCCCGCCGCGCGCAGCCGCCTCACCGCGTCGATCGTGGCCGGCGTGACCTGTTTCTCCCGGTTCACCAGCGTTCCGTCGACATCCGACACCATCAGGCGGATGCGCGAGCTGGCGGGCTTTCGGGCGGCCGCGCTCGCGGCCGGGGAGACGTCATCGTTCATCGCGGGCGATCCCTTTCGAGCGGCAGCCACTGGAAGCCATCCTGCGCCAGCATGACATCGGCCATGGCCGGACCGCTCGATCCCGCCGAATAGAACTGCACCTCGTCCTCGCCGCCGGTGACGGCCTCGAGGATCGGTTCCACCGCTTCCCAGCCGGCCTCGATGGTGTCGGCCCGCTGGAACAGGGTCGGGTCACCGCACAGGCAGTCATAGATCAGCGTCTCGTAGCCGGTGCTTGGGGCCGCCTTGAAGTAGTCGGTATATTTGAAGCTCATCTCCACGTCCGAGAGCCGGACCTTGCGGCCGGGCACCTTGGCGGCGAAGCGCAGCGAGACGCCCTCGTCCGGCTGCACATGGATGACCATCAGGTTCGGCTTCAGCGCCGTCGGCAGATGGCGGAACAGCACGCCCGGCGCGCGCTTGAACTGGATGGCGATCTCGGTGCGCCGCACCGCCAGCGCCTTGCCGGTGCGCACATAGAAGGGCACGCCGTTCCAGCGCCAGGAATCGACGAAGCACTTCAGCGCGACATAGGTCTCGGTGCGGCTGTCGGGCGCGACGTCCTTCTCCGCCCGGTAGTCCTTCACCGCGTCGCCATTGACGAAGCCGGCGCGGTACTGGCCGCGCACCGCCGCGCCGATGGCGTCGCTCGGGCGCATGTGCCGGATCGCCTCGATCACCTTGGTCTTCTCGGTGCGCACGGCGTCGGCGTCGAAGGAGTTCGGCGGCTCCATCGCGGTCATGGCGAGGAGCTGGAACATGTGGTTCGGCACCATGTCGCGCAGCGCGCCGGTGGCGTCGTAGAAGCGCCCGCGCTGCTCCACCGTCACCGTCTCGGCGGCGGTGATCTGCACATGGTCGATATATTCCTTGCTCCAGATCGGCTCGAAGATGCCGTTGCCGAAGCGCAGCGCCATCATGTTCTGCACCGTTTCCTTGCCGAGGAAATGGTCGATCCGGTAGATCTGCCGCTCGTCGGCGACGGCGAGCAGGCGCCGGTTGAGCGCCTTCGCCGAGGGCATGTCGGAGCCGAAAGGCTTCTCGACCACGATGTGGCGGAAGCTGCCCTCCTCCTCCTTCAGCAGGCCGGCGGCGCCGAGCTGCTCGGAGATGACGGCGAAGAAGCGCGGCGCCACGGCGAGATAGAACACCGCATTGCCGGTCTGCTGCTTGCGCTGGTCCAGCCGCTCGCGAATCCGCCCATAGGTGGCGGGATCCTCGAAATCGCCCGAGACATAGCCAATGCGGCTCATCAGCCAGCGCCAGGCCTCGCCCTCCGTGTCGAGCGAGCCGGGCAGCTCCGCCACCGAATCGGTGAGATAGGCGCGGTAGTCCTCCTCGCTTTGCTCGACATGGTCGACGCCGATGATGGTGAAGTCGTCGGCGAGAACGCCCTCATTGGCGAGGTTGTAGAGCGAGGGCAGCAACAGGCGCTTGGTGAGGTCGCCCGAGGCGCCGAAGATGAAAAAGGTCGAGGCCGGCGCCGGCGCCGTATCGGGCGCCAGCACTTTCCGGCCGAGGACGACGGACTCGCTTCCCATGGGTCGGTGTCCGCCGCTTACTTGCCGGTCTTGAATTCGGTGTGGCCGCCGAACTGGAAGCGCATCGCCGAGAGCAGCTTCTCGCCGAACGTATGGTCCTGGCGCGAGCGGAAGCGGGTGTAGAGCGCGGCGGAGAGCACCTCGGCGGACACCGCCTCCTCGATCGCCGCCATCACCGTCCAGCGGCCTTCGCCCGAATCGGCCACCTCTCCGGGGAAGTCGCTGAGGGCCTCGTCCCTGGTGAGCGCGATGGCCGACAGGTCGAGCAGCCAGGAGGAGACGACGCTGCCGCGCCGCCAGACCTCGGCGACATCCGCCATGTCGAGCGTGAAACGCTCATTCTCTGGCAGGGCGGTGGAGTTCTTGTTCTTGAGGATTTCGAAGCCTTCGGCATAGGCCTGCATCAGCCCGTATTCGATGCCGTTATGCACCATCTTGACGAAATGCCCGGAGCCGGCCGGCCCGCAATGCATGTAGCCGTGCTCGACGCGCGAATCGCGCTCCTCGCGGCCCGGCGTGCGGGGAATGTCGCCGAGGCCGGGGGCGAGGGCGGCGAAGATCGGGTCGAGGCGGTCGACCGCCTCCTTCGCCCCGCCGATCATCATGCAGTAGCCGCGCTCCAGGCCCCACACGCCGCCCGAGGTGCCGACGTCGATATAGTGGATGCCCTTCGGCTCCAGCTCGGCGGCGCGGCGGATGTCGTCCTTGTAGAAGGTGTTGCCGCCGTCGATGATCGCGTCTCCGGGCGAGAGGAGGCCCGCCAGCGTGGCGATGGTCATCTCCGTCGGCCCTCCGGCCGGCAGCATCACCCACACGGCGCGCGGCGCGTCGAGCTTGGCGACGAGATCCGCCAGATCGCCGGCGGGCCGGTTGCCCTCGGTGCCGAGCTCCGTCACGGCGGCTTCGTTGCGGTCCCAGACCACGCAGTCATGTCCCGCCTTGGTGAGCCGGCGGGCAATGTTCCCGCCCATGCGGCCGAGGCCAACGATTCCGAGCTGCATCTGCTTATCTCCCCGAGGCGGCGCTGGCGGTGTGCGGACGGCTCATGCCCGTACCCGCGCCCGTTTCATCCAAGCCTTATGTCTAGGGTGAGCCTATGCCGGCCGTGCGACAATTGGAAAGGGGCAGTGCCGTCACGAAACGATCGGGTGCGTTCAGCTGTGGATCGCGGGCCCGGCAGGTGCGGCGGGGGGCTGATGGATCACCGTGCGGGCCGCGCGTCACCCAGTGTGCGAGCCGGCGTTCGCGTCGATGCGACCGCCGGCCGGGACCGCGATTCGTTCGATCCATGGCGCGAGAGCCGTGCTGGCTCGGCCTGGAGCGGCTAATCATTTCATTGTCATGGGAGATTTGATTGGTGGAGCCAGGCGGAATCGAACCGCCGACCTCTTGAATGCCATTCAAGCGCTCTCCCAACTGAGCTATGGCCCCACCGAGGGTGCCGGACGCGCGGAACGCCGGAGCGTTTCGCCTTGGGTCTCGTCCGGACTGCCGCCCCGGTTTTGGCCGGAGCGGAACGGTCGTAAAGCACATGGCGGATCGGACTGCAAGCCTCGACTTCACATCGAGCGATCCGTCCCCAGTGCTTTTCAGCTTTCCTCGTCGTCCTCGATGCCGTCGCCGATCAGATCGGACACGTCATCGTCGCCGTCCTCGTCTTCCTCGAGGAAGGTATCGTCGTCGTCGGTCGCGACATCATCGTCGTCGTCGATCTCGAGTTCGTCGTCGACCACGGCCGCCTTCGTCGCGCCGGAAGCCTCCTCGTCGGCGTCCTCCAGCGAAACGATCTCGACCTCGGCGGTCTCCTCGATCTCGGGATCGGGCTCGGCGGCGCGCGGCGCCTCGGCGCGGCCGCGCACGACAGCGGTGGTGATCGGCACGATCTGGCCGGTATAGGGCGAGATCACCGGATCCTTGTTCAGGTCGTAGAACTTCCGCCCCGTGACGGGGCAGATGCGCTTGGTGCCTAATTCAGGTTTCACCACGGTTTCGGACCTCGGGTGGTGATGGAAAGGGTGCTCCCATTGAACTGCTCGCGAGACGGAGTCAAGCCGCATTTGCGAGGGCCGTGGCGGCGATAACGCCCTCGTGCTAGGACGAGCGCCCGTCGTGGCGCCGGAGCCGGCTTCCGCGATGCCGCACGATACCGTTTCGGCGCGCGGGCCCACCCTGCCGGCCCTTCCGCAAGACAAGGCTAGAATGATGAGCAGCACCGGCCATGGAGCCACTCCCGTCCCCGCCCTGGCCCGCCGGTCGCAGGCCCTGAAGGGCACGGTGCGCGTGCCGGGCGACAAGTCGGTGTCGCACCGCTCGCTCATCTTTGGCGCGCTGACCGTGGGCGAGACCCGCATTTCCGGTCTTCTGGAAGGCGAGGACGTGCTCAACACCGCCAAGGCCTGCGCCGCGCTCGGCGCGCAGGTGGAGCGGGTGGGCGAGGGCGAGTGGCGCGTGAGCGGCGTCGGCGTCGGCGGCCTGCGCGCGCCGGACGGCGTGCTCGACTTCGGCAATGCCGGCACCGGCTCGCGGCTGATGATGGGCGTGGTCGCCGGCAATCCGATCAGCGCCACCTTCGATGGCGATGCGAGCCTGCGCCGTCGGCCGATGCGCCGCATTCTCGACCCGTTGGAGAAGATGGGCGTGCAGGTGGTGGACGCCGCCGAGGGCGGGCGTCTGCCGCTCACGCTGAAGGGGCCGAAGGAACTGGTGCCGATCACCTATGAGAGCCCGGTCGCCTCGGCGCAGATCAAGTCCGCCGTGCTGCTCGCCGGCCTCGGCGCGCCGGGCGAGACCACGGTGATCGAGAAGGAGGCGAGCCGCGACCATACCGAGCGCATGCTCGCCCATTTCGGCGCCGAGGTGACGGTGGAGCCCTATGGCGAACATGGCCGCAAGGTCACGCTGAAGGGCCGGCCGGAGCTGAAGCCGGCACCGATCCGCGTGCCGGCCGACCCGTCCTCCGCCGCCTTCCCGCTGGTGGCGGCGCTGATCGTGCCGGGCTCGGAGGTCGTCATCGAGGGGGTGATGACCAATCCGCTGCGCACCGGCCTGTTCACGACGCTGAAGGAGATGGGCGCCGACATCACCTTCGAGAACGAGCGCGTCGAGGGCGGCGAGAGCGTCGCCGACATCCGCGTGCGCGCCTCGGCGCTGACCGGCGTCGAGGTGCCGGCCGCGCGGGCGCCCTCGATGATCGACGAATATCCGGTGCTGGCGGTGGCCGCCTCCTTCGCGCGCGGCGAGACGCGCATGAACGGTCTCTCCGAACTTCGCGTGAAGGAATCCGATCGTCTGGCCGCCGTGGCGGACGGGCTCGCGCAGGCGGGCGTCGCCTACCGCATCGAGGGCGACGACCTGATCGTGGAAGGCGCCGGCGCGGCGCCCGGCGGCGGCACGGTGGCCACCCACATGGACCATCGCATCGCCATGAGCTTCCTCGTCATGGGCCTCGCCACCGACAGGCCGTTGAAGGTGGACGATATTTCCTTCATCGCCACCAGCTTTCCGAGCTTCCTGCCGCAGATGCGGGCGCTGGGCGCGGTCATCGAAAGCGAGGCCGCGACGGCATGATCATCGCCATTGACGGGCCGGCGGCCTCGGGCAAGGGCACCATCGCGCGCCGGCTTGCCGCGCATTACGGCCTGCCGCATCTCGACACCGGCCTGCTTTACCGGGCAGTGGGCGCCAAGGCTCTGGAAAACAACGTCGATTTCGACGATGCCGCAGCGCTGGCGGCGATCGCGGCGACGCTGGATCTTGCTGCCTTCGATCCCGAGGCGCTGAAGTCCGGCCCGGTGGGCGAGGCCGCCTCGCGTGTCGCAGCGGTGCCGGTAGTGCGCGCCAAGCTGCTGAAGCTCCAGCAGGATTTTGCCCATCGGCCGGGTGGAGCCGTGCTCGACGGGCGCGACATCGGCACCGTCATCGCCCCGGAGGCGCAGGTGAAGCTCTTCGTCACCGCGAGCCCGCCGGCGCGGGCGCTGCGGCGCTTCAACGAGCTCATCAAGCGCGGCGAGGACGTCACCTTCGACGCCGTGCTGGAGGACATCCACCGCCGCGATGCCCGCGATTCCGGCCGCGCCAGCGCCCCGCTGATGCAGGCGGCGGACGCGCAGGTGCTTGATAATACCGAACTCGATGTCGAGGGAAGCTGGCAGGCGGGGCTGGCGCTGGTCGAGCGGGCGCGCTCTGCCGCTGGGCTGTGAGCGGCCGGGGAGAGACTGCGATGGCGGGCGGCAAAATGACGGGCAAGAAGGACGGCAAAACGGCCCGAGCGGGCGGCAAGAAGAGCGGCGGGCGCGCCGCCGGTCGCGCGGCAAACCACTCTTCGGCCCCGCCGGACGACGACCGGCTCTCGCGCGGCAAGGCGCGGCTGTCGGAGATCACCGGCCGCTCCGGCGAGGAGGTGATGGCCGCGCTCGCCGACATCGCCCCCGATTTCGCCCGCTACATCTTCGAGTTCGGCTATGGCGACGTCTATTCCCGCCCCGGCCTCGATCTGCGCACCCGCATGCTCTCCACCGTCGCCGGCCTCGTCGCCCTCGGCCATGCCGAGCGCGAGCTGGAGGTGCATATCGGCTCGGCGCTGAATGTCGGGGCGAGCCGGGAAGAGGTGGTCGAGGTCATCATGCAGATGGCGCTCTATGCCGGCTTCCCGGCGGCGCTGGACGCGCTGTTCATCGCCAGGCGGGTCTTCGCCGCCCGCGCCGATGCACCCAAGCCGTGAGGTTCCAGCCATGAGATCCCACCCGTGAGGGCCCGCTTGTGAGCCGGCGCCTTCTCGTCATCGGCATCGGCGCGGGCGCGCCCGGCCATCTCACCCTTCAGGCCATCGCGGCGATCAACCGTGCCGAGGCCTTCTTCGTCTTCGACAAGGGCGAGGCGTCGGCCGAGCTGGTGGCGGCACGCGAGGCGATCCTCGCCGCGCATCGCCGCGCGCCCTGGCGGCTGATCCGGGTCGAAAGTCCCAGGCGCCACGCCGCGCCGCGCGTGCACCTGCCGGAAACCGACGCCGCCGCCCCCGGCCCGGCGGCCGCCTACCGTGCCGGCGTCGCCGACTGGCACCGCGCCCGCGCCGCCCGGCTCGCCGCGCTGATCGAGAGCGAGCTGCCCGCGCAGGGCGTCGGCGCCATGCTGGTCTGGGGCGACCCGGCGCTCTACGATTCCACCCTGCGCGTGCTGCAGGACGTGCAGGCGGCGCTGCCGCTCGCCGTCGAGGTCATTCCCGGCCTGTCCGCCGTGCAGGCGCTAACCAGCGCCCATGGGCTGGTGCTGAACGAGGTGGGCGAGAAGGTCACCTTCACCACCGGCCGGCGGGTGCTGAAGGATTATCCCAGGGGCGGCGAGAGCCTCGTCGTGCTGCTCGACGACGGCTCGGGGCTGGAGTCGCTGATCGCGCACGAGTCGCGGCAGACCGCCGCCGGCGCCCCCCCGCTCACCATCTGGTGGGGCGCCTATCTCGGCCTGGAGGACGAGATGCTGATGTCCGGGCGCCTGGCGCAGGTCGGGCCGGAGATTTTGCGCCGGCGCGCCGAGGCGAGGGCACGCCGGGGCTGGATCATGGATATATGGCTGGTGAGGGCCTAGAGACCCCTCCCCCGCCATTGCCCTATGGGAAGGACTCTCGATCCAACAGGCTGACGCATGTTCCGGCCGCGAAAGTCGATCAATTCTCGCGGAACATGCCTTAGGCTGGCGCAGCTCCTGGAGGACGCGCCATGCCGACTGCCCCGGTTCCAATCACTCCTGCTGCCGCCTCCACTGGCGCGCCCGCCCATCCCGAGGAGATGAAGGCGGTGTTCGACATGCGCGTGGGCAAGTGGATCACGCTGCAGGGCAGCGCGCGGATCACGCCGGCGGGGGTGGTCTGCACGGGGATCGCGGTCTCGGCCCTGCTGCTGGCCACCGCCGCGCTGGTGCGGGCGGCGCGGCGCTAGGCCGCCCCGGCTCACTCCGCCGCCAGGGCGGGAAACCCGGACGGGGTGCCGTAGGCGGCCCGATTGTGCTTGCAGAACGCGATGAATTCGTCGGCCGGCAGGGCGCGGGCAAACAGCCAGCCTTGCGCCAGATCCACCGCCTTTTGGCGCAGATAGGTGGCCTGGGCCTCGGTTTGCACACCCTCGGCGATGACGCGCAGCTGTAATTCGCGCGCCAGGGCGATGATGTGCTCGGTCACGTGGCTGGTCGGCGCCTCGGTGCCGATGGCGTCGATGAAGGACTTGCCGATCTTGAGCGCGTCGATCGGCAGGCCCTCCAGATATTTGAGGCTGGAATAGCCGGTGCCGAAATCGTCGATTGCCGTCATGTGGCCGCGCCGGCGCAGCTCGGTGAGGGTGCGGCGCGCGCCGTCGATGTCGAGGAAGCCGCGTTCGGTCGCCTCCAGCCAGATCTGTTGATGCCGGACGCCGGCGTCCTTCAGCGTCTTCTCCAGCACCGGCAGGATGCGGCCCGAGCTGATGTCGGCGGCGCACAGATTGATGGCGACGTGAATCTGCGGGTCGCGCCGCAGCAGGTCGCCGAGGTCGTCGGCGACGGCGTTGATGAGCTGATCGGTCATCGGCTGGATGAGGCCGCTATCCTCCGCGAGCGGGATGAACAGGTCCGGCCGCACCAGCCGCCCGCCCGGCTGCCGCCAGCGAAGCAGCGCCTCCCCGCCGACGCAGCGCCCGGTGGCGATCTCTATGATCGGCTGGTAATACGCGATGAATTCATGGTTGCGCACCGCCTGCGCCAGCTCGCCGCGCGGCGACAGCCGCTGGTAGGACAGCCAGAAGGCCAACCCCGCGAACAGGCCGGCGAGGAAGATGGAAATGGGGATGAGGATGAATTTCGCCGTCTCGACATAGCCCAGCAGGCCGAGGCGCACCTCATGTGCCGTGACGCTCCACCCGTCGCCGTCGCGCTGGACGATGAGCTCGTCCGTGTTTGCCGGCGGCCAGCCGTGGGCTTTCTCCCAGGAGGTGGCGACCGCGATTCCTCCGGGGCTGCGCAGGTCGACATGCACCGTCCGCTCGTGAAACGGCAGAATGAAACGTATCTGGTCGATCATCGCGGTGTTGTCGCCGAGATGCAGCACCATCATCGGGTGGCGCTCGTTGAAGATCGACTTGTAATTGACCGAGAGGCCGATACCGTCCGGCAGGATGACGTCCGCCGGCGCGCGGGGAATGCGCCGCTGGGCCACTCCCCACAGATTGCAGTGGACGATGCCGTTGCGGATGAAGCCGAGGTTCTCGGTCGCGGGCGAGTCGATCGCCAGTTCGCGCATCTGCTCCATATATTCCGGCGAGCAGGGCTCGTAGTCGCTGGCGGCCAGGGTCCGGAGAGCGGAGCGGGTGTCGTCGAAAATGGCCAGCGTGCGGGCGAGTGCCTCGTCGGCCACCTGCGCGAGTTCTTCCTCTTGCTGGGAGGTCGCCATCTTCCAGGACAGCAGCAAGGTCGCGGTTAGGGGTATCGCGGTACCGAACAACGCGAGCAGGGCAGCGAATAAAATCACGCGCAAGCGATGCACGTTCGATCCCCTACCGATGCCGAACGGCCGGACGTCGATAAGTCAGGCCCTCCGGGCCATCTGCTTCGACGACAGGTCGGCACGATCCGCAATCGACCAACACGGACTCCGCAAAGGTTCTGATACCACAACCGTCGAGCGAAGTCCCTGAAATGCCACACGCCATGATCACAGCTTGGCGCGCAACAGTTGCACGCGTCTCCGCGGGCGCGTTTGATCTAAAGCAAACGTGCCCGGCCCCTTCGGTGCCCGCCCGCCGCGCCGGTTCGGCCGCTACGGGCGCGTCGGCGCCTTGCCAACGCTGGACTTGTGCGCTATGGCAACGCCCGTCAGGGCGCCCTATATGGTGGGCGGACGACGGGTGGGCCGGCGATGCGGGATGCGTGTCGCCGCGAGCATGGAGGCGAGCCCGCCCCCGCCGCGCATTGGCGCCGGAGCCGCAAGGCCCGGGCGCGAGCTTGTAGAGTTCGACGCACGCGGTCCAGGAACGGCCCCATCGACGGCCCGCCGACATCGTGACCTGCTGCCCGCTGCCTTTTTGCCGGGCCGGGCGCCGATGCCGGACTTCAGATGATTTTCGGCCCGCCTCGGCGCCTGACCGCGTCGGCAGCGGGACGCGTAGCGAGCTTCTTCCCGGTCCTGTCGCGTCGTGAACCGCAAGGTTGCGCCGCTGGGCCGGGCCTCAACGTTCCGGACGTCGCGGCCAATGCGCCGGGCTTCGCGAGAGGTTGCATCGGGGGTGGCCAGCCCCCTGTGCCCGCGGCGGATGGAACGATCCTCAACCACGTGCCGGCGCTTTGGCCACCAGGAGCATAAATGTCCGCTACTCAAACCCTGAGCGCCGCGCGCGACGATTTCGCCGCGATGCTCGAAGAGAGCTTTAACAACGCTGAGCCCGCCGAGGGCGCGGTCGTCAAGGGCATCGTCGTCGCGATCGAGAAGGATCTCGCGATCATCGACATCGGCCTGAAGACCGAAGGCCGCGTGGCGCTGAAGGAATTTGCCGGCCCCGGCCGCGACCAGACCATCAAGGTCGGCGACGAGGTCGAAGTCTATCTCGAGCGCGTCGAGAACGCGCTCGGCGAGGCCGTCCTGTCGCGCGACAAGGCCCGCCGCGAAGAGAGCTGGGTCCGCCTGGAGAAGGCGTTCAACGCCCAGGAGAAGGTCACGGGCGTGATCTTCAACCAGGTCAAGGGCGGCTTCACCGTCGATCTCGACGGCGCCGTGGCCTTCCTGCCGCGCTCCCAGGTCGACATCCGCCCGATCCGCGACGTCGGCCCGCTGATGCACAACCCGCAGCCGTTCCAGATCCTCAAGATGGATCGCCGCCGCGGCAACATCGTCGTCTCGCGCCGCACGGTTCTCGAAGAGACCCGCGCCGAGCAGCGTCACGAGCTGGTGCAGAACCTCGAAGAGGGTCAGGTCATCGACGGCGTGGTCAAGAACATCACCGATTACGGTGCGTTCGTCGACCTCGGCGGCATTGACGGCCTGCTGCACGTCACCGACATCGCCTGGCGCCGCGTGAACCACCCGACCGAGGTGCTCTCCATCGGCCAGACGGTCAAGGTGAAGATCATCAAGATCAACCACGAGACGCACCGCATCTCGCTCGGCATGAAGCAGCTCCTCGGCGATCCGTGGGAGGGCATCGAGGCCAAGTACCCGGTGCATGCCCGCTTCAAGGGCCGCGTGACCAACATCACCGACTACGGCGCGTTCGTCGAGCTGGAGCCGGGGATCGAGGGCCTCATCCACGTTTCCGAGATGAGCTGGACCAAGAAGAACGTTCACCCCGGCAAGATCGTCGCCACTTCGCAGGAAGTGGAAGTGGCGATCCTCGAGGTGGATCCGGTCAAGCGCCGCATCTCGCTCGGCCTCAAGCAGACCCTGCAGAACCCCTGGGAAGCCTTCGCCGAGAAGTACCCGGCCGGTTCGGCGGTCGAGGGCGAGGTCAAGAACAAGACCGAATTCGGTCTGTTCCTGGGCCTCGACGGCGACGTCGACGGCATGGTCCACCTCTCCGACCTCGACTGGAACCGTCCGGGCGAGCAGGTGATCGAGGAGTTCAAGAAGGGCGACATGATCAAGGCGGTCGTTCTCGACGTGGATGTCGAGAAGGAGCGCATCTCGCTCGGCGTGAAGCAGCTCGGCGGCGACCCCTTCCAGGACGCGGGCGAACTGCGCAAGGGCGCGATCGTGACCTGCGAAGTGATCGACGTGAAGGAAGGCGGCGTCGATGTGAAGATCATCGGCTCCGACATGACCGCTTTCGTCAAGCGCTCGGAACTGGCCCGCGACCGCGGCGACCAGCGTCCGGACCGCTTCGCCGTCGGCGAGAAGTTCGATGCCCGCGTCACCCTGTTCGACCGCAAGGCGCGCAAGGTGCAGGTCTCGATCAAGGCGCTGGAGATCGCCGAGGAGAAGGAAGCCGTGGCCCAGTTCGGGTCGCAGGATTCCGGTGCCTCGCTGGGCGACATCTTGGGCGCCGCGCTGAAGAAGGCGAGCGAGAAGGCGGAGTGAGGGATTTCTCCCTCATCGCCTGATCGATGAAACAATGACGGCCGGCGTGGCAACACGCCGGCCGTTCTGTTTTTGGGTCAGGGCGCGCGCGGCGGCAGCGTCATCGCCGCCACGCCGATCACCACCGCAATGAGGCCGAGGAGGGCCATCGGCGCCAGCCGCTCGCCGAGGAAGATCACGCTGATGGCGACGCCGATCGGCACGCGCAGATAGGCCTGCGCCGTGGCGCCGATCGATCCGAGGGTCTGCAGCAGCCGGAAATAGAGGACGAAGGCCGCCGCCGTCGAGGCCAGCGCCAGCGCAATGAGCGCCGCCAGCGAGGCGAATGAGGGCGCCAGCGTCCACGGATGGTCGACGACGAGCGCCAAGGGCGTCAGCAGCACGGTGCCGCAGATCAGCGAGCCGCAGGCCGGCAGCATCGGGTCGAGGCCGCGGAAGCGCGCCCCGAACAACGCCGCGCCGGCATAACAGACCGTGGCGGCGAGAATGGCGAGTGGCGCCAGCAGCGATGCGCCGCGCGTGCCCAACGCCTCCAGATCCAACGCTTCCATCCCGACCACCAGGCAGGTGCCCACGAGCCCGCTGGCGACGCCGAGGAGCCGCCGGCCGCCACCTGTCGGATGACGGCCGCCGAGCGCGGCCATGAGGAAGGCGAAGATCGGCGTGGTGGCGTTGAGGATGACCGCGAGCCCGGCGTCGAGACGCGTCTCCGCCCAGGCGATGAGGGTGAACGGCACCGCGCTGTTGAGGCAGGCCTGAATGAGGAAGAGCCGCCACGTCGCCCGGTCCGCCGGCAGGCGGATGCCGCGCCACAGCAGCAGCGCCAGCAGCGCCCCGCCGGCGATGGCGGTGCGGGCGGCGATGAAGGTGAGCGGGGGGATGGTCTCCACCCCGATCTTGATGAAGCTGTAGGAGGCGCCCCACAGCGCCGACAGCAGCAGGAGCAGGGCGAGTTCGACCGCGAGGCGGGGCTTTTCCATGAGGGTGCGGCGTCCGGTGGGGCAGGGGGTGACGGTGTTGCTGTCTACCGGGCCGGGCGGCGTCGATGTTTCGGTCGTGGCCGAAGCGTCAATGGCTGACCGGCGCCGCGCTGGAGGATAGGGTTGCGCCATGAGCGCCCTTGTCCCTCACGCCGCTACTGCCGCCTTCGCCTCCGGCGCCCGCATCGCCGAGATCGCGGCGCTGCTGGGCGACCCGACGCGGGCCAACATGTTGCTGGCGCTGATGGGCGGGCAGGCGCTCACCGCTGGGGAACTCGCCCGCCATGCCGGGGTGAGTGCGCCCACCACCAGCGGGCATCTGGCCAAGCTCGTCGCCGCCAGCGTGGTGGCGGTGCGGGCGCAGGGGCGGCACCGTTACTACCGGCTGGCCTCGTCCGATATTGCCGAGGTGCTGCATGCGCTGATGGTGGCGGCGGCCTCCGGCCCGCCCCGTCATCGCCCGCCGGGGCCGCGCGACGGCGCGCTTCGGCTTGCGCGCAGCTGCTACGACCATCTCGCCGGCCGGCTGGCCGTGGCGCTGCTGGGTGCGCTGGAGGCGCAGGGGCATCTGCGCCTCTCCGGCGAGGGCGAGGCGGTCGAGCCGACGCAGCAGGGGCGGCGCTTCCTCGCCGAATTCGGTCTCGATCTCGACCCGCAAGGCCAGGGCCCCCGCGAAGGCTCCCGCCGCCGCCCGCTCTGCCGCACCTGCCTCGACTGGAGCGAGCGGCGCCCCCACCTTTCCGGCCGGCTCGGCGCCGGCCTGCTCGAGCGGCTGCTCATCCTCGGCTGGCTCACCCGGGTGCCCGGCAGCCGCGCGCTCACCCTCACCCGCGCCGGCGAGGCCGGGTTGGTCGCCACCTTCCACCTGCCGCGCGACTGGCGCGAGGGAGCGGGCATCCCGGTCCGGGCGGCGTCGTGAGCGCAGGACGGGACGGGCCCGCGCGGGGCGTTTGAAGCTGTCAGAGTCCTCCGCTAGAATCGAGCCTCTTCCGGCGCCTCCCGCGTCCGGCCGCTGGCGCGGAGGCGCTGACCATGCCTGCAGAAACCTCGGGCCGGCTTGGCCAGTTCATCGTGCGGCTGGTGCTGCTGAGCCGCTGGGCGATGGTGCCGCTCTTCATCGGCCTCGCCATCGGGCTGGTGCTGCTGGTCGTCGCCTTCGCGCTGCGGCTGTGGAGCTTCGCGCTGCAGCTCGCCAGCCTCACCGAGACCGCGGTGATCATGGAGCTGCTCACCCTGATCGACCTCGTGCTGGTCGGTGGGCTGATGGTCATCATCATCCAGTCCGGCTACGAGAATTTCGTCGAGCAGATCGACCGTCGCCACGCCCCGGATTCACCTGCCTGGATGATGCGGATCAGCTTTTCCGGGCTCAAGCTCAAGCTGTTCGCCTCGCTGATGGCGATCTCGGCCATCACTCTCCTCAAGGCGCTGATGCGGCTGGAGACCGATGTGAGCGAGACGCAGGTGCGCTGGCTGATGGCGGCGAGCGTGCTGTTTCTCGCCGCCTATGCGGTGCTCGCCTTCACCGACCGCTTCGCCGGCACGGCGCGGGAGGATTAGGGCGCCGGGCGGGACTCACGGCGGGGTGCGAGCACCCGCGCCGGGTTGCCGACCGCGGTGGCGCCCGAGGGGATGTCCTTCGTCACCACCGCGCCGGCGCCGATGACGACGTCGTCGCCAATGGTCACGCCCGGCAGGATGATCGCCTTGCCGCCGATCCAGACATTGCGGCCGATGGTGACCGGGCGGCCATATTGCAGGCCGGAGCGCCGCACCTCCGGGTCGCGCGGGTGGTCGGCGGTGTAGATGTGCGTGCCCGGGCCGATCTCGGTGCCGTCGCCGATATGGACCGGGGCGACGTCGAGGATCACGCAGTCGAAATTGAGAAAGACGCCCGTGCCGAGGTGGATGTTGAAGCCGTAGTCGCAATGGAAGGGCGGGCGGATGCCGGTGCGCTCGCCGGCCGAGCCCACCCCTTCGCGCACCAGTTCGCGGCGCTCCTCGCGCGACAGGGTGAGCGAGGCGTTGAAGCGCGCCAGCCAGGCAAAGTTTGCGCGCTGGGCCGCCTGAATCTCCGGATCGCCGGCGCGGTAGAACTCCCCCGCCAGCATCTTCTGCATCTCGGTGCGGGGGGCGGGCGCGGGGGCGTCGGAGATGGAAGCTTCGGACATAAGCGGGCCTTTCGCGGGCGGTTGTTCCTCCATCGCCAATGGCGGTGCGCGCGGCAAGACACGTTCGGTGTCAAGGGGTGACAGGGCGCCCGGCCCGGGCCGCCTTCCCTCCCCCTCATGCGCGGGCTCGACCCGGGCACCCAGGTTTTGGGCGCGGAGACGGCGGTACGGCTGGGTCCCGGGTCAAGCCCGGGGATGAGGGCGTTCTTGATGCCCCCTACAGCTCCGCCCAGCCGCGCAGTTCGCGCTTCACCACCGTCTCCAGCACCTTGATGCCGTCCGGCGTGTCGTTGAGGCACGGGATGAAGTGGAATTTCTCGCCGCCATTGTGGTGGAAGATCTCGGCGTTCTCGCCGCCGATCTCCTCCAGCGTCTCCAGGCAGTCGGCCACGAAGCCGGGAGTGATGACGGCGAGCCGCTTCACGCCGGATTTGGCCAGCGCCTCCACCGTCTTGTCGGTGTAGGGCTGCAGCCATTCCGCCTTGCCGAAGCGCGACTGGAAGGTGAGGCGAAGCTTGCCCTCGGGCCAGCCGAGGCGCTCGCGCAGCAGGCGGACGGTCTTGTAGCAGTAGCAGTGATAGGGGTCGCCCTTGTCGAAATATTCCTTCGGGATGCCGTGGAAGGAGGCCAGCACCAGCTCCGGCTCCCAGTCGAGGCCGGCGAGGCCGCGCTCGATGGAACTGGCCAGCGCCTCGATATAGGTCGGCTCGTCCGGCCAGTGCGGGGCGACGCGCAGCACCGGTTGCCAGCGCAGCTTCTTCAACGCGTCGAAGGCGGCGTCGCACACCGTGGCCGAGGTGGCGGCGGCATATTGCGGATAGAGCGGCACCAGCAGGATGCGCTCGCAGCCCTGCGCCTGCAGCGCCTCGATGCGCGAGGCGATGGAGGGGCTGCCATAGCGCATCGCCCAGTCGACGACGAGGCGGTCGTCGAGCGGGCCGAGGCGAGCGCCGAGCTTCTCCGACTGCGCGCGGGTGATGGTGCGCAGCGGGCCCTCATCGCGTTCCTTGTTCCACACCGTCGCATAGTCGCGGCCCTTGGCCTGCGGGCGGCGGGACAGGATGACGACGTTGAGCAGGAACCACCACAGGACGCGGTTGACCTCGATGACCCGGCGGTCGGAGAGGAATTCCTTGAGGTAGCGCCGCATCGACCAGTAGTCGGTGCCGTCCGGCGTACCGAGATTGACGATCAGCACGCCGATCTTGCCGTAGGCGACGGTCGGGTGGCCGGCGGGCAGCCCGCCTCCCGGGGACGGGCTCAGAGCCACGCTACCCTCGCTCACCGGAACGGCCTTGTTCATCGGCATACCTCGCCTGACGGAAACCCAACGCAATGGGCGAGCTTATAGGCCAGTTCGGCCGGATTCCGCCATCACGAGTGCCCGAGGCGCGACAGCGCGCCCCGGGCCGTGGGAGGTTCTACGGCTGGAACGGCGCGGCGGATCACATGAAGCGTCCGCCGCGTGCCGCCTCAGCGCACCAGTATGTTGCGGAACTGCCAGGGATCCGACGTGTCGATGTCCTCGGGGAACAGGCCGGGGCGGCCATCGAGCGGGGTCCAGTCGGTGTAGTAGCCCTTCACCGTGCCGAGATAGGGCTTCTGGATCTCCAGGCAGCGGCGATAGTCCATCTCTTCGGTCTCGACGATGCCGGCCTCCGGGTTCTCCAGCGCCCATACCATGCCGGCGAGCACGGCGGAGGTGACCTGAAGCCCGGTCGCGGTCTGGTAGGGCGCGAGCTTGCGGGCTTCCTCGATGGTGAGCTGCGAGCCGTACCAGTAGGCGTTCTTCGCGTGGCCATAGAGCAGCACGCCGAGTTCGTCCCGGCCGTCGACGATCTCATGCTCGTCGAGGATGGTCCATTCGCCCAGCGGCTTGCCCTCGCTGCCGAACATCTCGTGCCAGGACAGCAGCGCATCGTTGCAGGGATGGTAGGCATAATGGCAGGTCGGGCGGTAGGCGACCTGCGCGCCGTTGCGCAGGGTGAAGTAGTCGGCGATCGAGATAGACTCGTTATGAGTGACGAGGAAGCCGTGCTGGGGGCCCAGCGTCGGGCACCAGGTGCGCACCTTGGTCGCCGCGCCGGCCTGCATCAGGTAGATCGCCGCGCCGGAGCCGAAATTATGGGTGTGGCCGTTGGCGGGCATCCATTTCTCATGGGTGCCCCAGCCGAGCTCGGACGGCTGCAGGCCCTCCGACACGAAGCCCTCGACCGACCAGGTGTTGACGAAGGTGCCGAAGGGGCGCGGATCGCGCGCCCGCTGGGTGTCGCGCTCGGCGATGTGGATGCCCTTGACGCCGGCACGGCTCATCAGCGCCGCCCAGCCCTCGCGGGTGGTCGGCTCCACGAAGTCGAGACCGGTGTCGGTGGCGATGTCGACCAGCGCCTGCTTGACGAACCAGGACACCATGCCGGGATTGGCGCCGCAGCAGGAGACGGCGGTCGGTCCGCCGGGATTGGCGCGCTTGGCCTTGAGCATGGATTCGCGCAGCGCGTAGTTGGAGCGGCTGGCGGGGGTCGCGTCATTGTCGAAATAGAAGCCGAGCCAGGGTTCGACCACCGTGTCGATATAGAGCGCCCCGCATTCGCGCGCGAGGGTCATGAGGTCGACCGAGCCGGTATCGACCGACAGGTTGATCACGAAGCCGCGCCCGCCGGCGGTCAGCAGGGGGGTGAGGACCTCGCGGTAGTTTTCCCGGGTGATCGCCAGCTGGAGGAAGCGGATGCCGCGTTCGTCGAGCAGGTCACGGTTGTCGTCCACCGGAGCGATGACGGTCAGGCGTTCCTTGTCGAAATCGAAGTGCCGCTCCAGCAGCGGCAGGGTACCGCGTCCGATCGAGCCGAAGCCGATCATCACGATGGGTCCGTCGATTTTTCCATAGACCGGCCAAACTGACATTCTCGGGGGGACTCCTTTGGTTCCGAGGGCAGAAAAGTGCGGGCGCACCATGGGATGCCGCAGCGTGCCGCGTCAATGGTGACGGGCGCGTGACGGGGCGCGCGAGGGATTAAGTGGCGGGAGGGGGCCGTCACCCCGGCCGTAGCGAAGCATGGAGCCGGGATCGCCGTCCGGTTGCGGCACGCGGTCCCGGATCGGCCTGCGGCCGTCCGGGATGACGCGCCGGATGCAGCCGCACAACGCCGTCATCGTCAGGAGAGGGCGCCGCGGATATCGAGGGAGCCCGGTCGGGCGCCCCCTTCACGCGTCGCTGGCGAGGATGTGGCTGCGCACCAGCGGATAGACCTGGCCCTTCCAGCGGCGGCCCGAGAACACGCCGTAATGGCCGACGCCGGCCTGCATGTGGTGGCGCCGCAGATGCGGGCGCAGGCTGGCGCAGATGTCCTGCGCCGCCACCGTCTGGCCGACCGCGCAGATGTCGTCGCGCTCGCCCTCCACGGTGAGCAGGGCGGTGCGGCGGATGGCGCGGAAGTCGATCCGGTCGCCGTGATAGGTCAGCACGCCGCGCGGCAGCTCGTGCTCCTGGAACACCTTGGCGATGGTCTCCAGGTAGAACTCGGCGGTGAGGTCGAGCACGGCGAAATACTCGTCGTAGAAGCTCTTGGTGGTGGTCGCCTTCTCGTGCTCGCCCATGGCGAGGTTCTCGAACAGCCCGACATGCGCCTTCACATGGCGCTCGAGGTTCATCGCCATGAAGGCGCCGACCTGGACGAAGCCGGGATAGACCCGGCGCCCGGCGCCCTTGAAGCCTGCGGGCACGGTGGCGATGAGGTTCTTCTCGAACCAGTCCATCGGCTTGGAGGTGGCGAGTTCGTTGACCTTGGTCGGGTTGACGCGGGTATCGACGGGCCCCGCCATCAGCGTCATGGAGAGCGGCTGGGCGGGATTGTCCTCCTGCGCCATCACGGCGGCGGCGGCGAGCACCTGCACGCAGGGCTGGCAGACCGCGAGCACATGCGCGCCGGGTCCGATCGCCTCCATGAAGCGGATGACGTGTTCGACATAGTCGTCGAAGCCGAAGCGGCCGGCGGAGAGCGGCACGTCGCGGGCATTGTGCCAGTCGGTGATGTAGACGTCGTTCTCCGGCAGCAGTGTCCTCACCGTGTCCAGCAGCAACGTGGCGAAATGGCCGGAGAGCGGGGCGACGACGAGGATGCGTGGCTGCTTCTGCTCGATATCCTTGGCGAAGTGCACCAGCGAGCCGAAGGGCAGCGCCAGCGTCACCTCCTCGGTGATATCGACCTCGCGATTGCCGACCGGCACGCGCGCCACGCCGAAGGGAAGCCGCTCGTGGCTGAGGCCGGCGCGCTCGATCATCTCCAGCGAAGCGAAGAGATTGCGCATCATCGGGTTGTCGCCATAGCCGTTCATGGTCGCGCCGAGCCAGCGCCGCGACAGCCGGGCCGCCATGCGCATCGGGTCGAGCAGATCGGACTGGGCCTGATAGGCGGCGTAGATCATCAGCGGCGGTTCGGTTGGCGGGAGCCGGGACGGCGAGAGGACATGGAAGCTCCGATCAGGGCCATCGCGCGAGCCGAGGTGTGCGGCGCACACGATACGACCAAGGACGCGAGGCATGCCGCGCCCATCCTAGAGCGGATGCAATGGCGCTGCCAAGGAGGTTGCCGGGTGCGCCGGCCCGGCGCGTCCCGTTCCGCGTCGACCCCGGCGGTTTCGGATCGGGGATGGCACGAATAGTGTTTGCCTCGGCGCGACCGTTCACTGTCGCCGGCTACCCACAGGACGCATGCCATGCCCGCCCCGACCTCCACATCCAAGCCCGCGTCCGGATCGGGGACGAAGGCCGGAGCCACCGCCAAGGCAGCGCGCCCGGCCGCGAGGACCGCCAAGGCGGCGCCTGGAAAGCCCGTCGCGGCAGAACCCGCCGCCATCCTGACGATCAGCAGCAAGAACTACTCCTCCTGGTCGCTGCGCGGCTTCCTGCTGTGCCGGCTGGCGGGGCTCGACATCGCCGAGGCGCGGGTATCGGCGGACGATCCGAGCATCCGGGCGGAACTGCTGCTGCAATCCTCGTCCTTCCTGGTGCCGCGCCTCGACCATGAGGGGCTGCGCATCTGGGACACGCTGGCGATTGCCGAATATCTGCACGAATTGAAGCCAGAAGCCGGGCTTCTGCCTAGCGATCGCGCAGCGCGCTCGCATTGCCGCTCGATCAGCGGCGAGATGCATTCGGGCTTCGCCAATCTGCGCTCGGCGCTGCCGATGAACATCAAGGCGAGCCATCCCGGCTTCAAGGTCTGGTCCGGTGCGCAGGGCGACATACTGCACATCGTCGCCATCTGGGCCGAATGCCTGAAGACCTATGGCGGGCCGTATCTGTTCGGGCCCGCGCCGACCATGGCGGACGCCATGTACGCCCCGGTCTGCTCGCGCTTCACCACCTATGACGTGCCGCTCGACCCCAAGAGCCGGGCCTATTGCAAGGCCATCCTCGCTCTGCCGGCGATGAAGGAATGGATCGCCGCCGCGCGGGAGGAGCCGGACGAGATGGAGGAGCTCGACGTCGAGTTCTGAGGGGGGGTCACCCCCGGACGGCCCCAAGGCCGTTCCGGGATTTTCTCTCGCCTGAGACGGCGCGCGATCCCGGCCCTCGCTGCGCTCGGCCGGGATGACGGCCTCAATGCTAATGCGCCTCGTCCCAGTTGTCCGCCGCGCGGGCGTCGACCTTGAGCGGGACCTTCAGCGCCACGGCGGGGAAGGGGGCTAGCTCCATCACCTCGCGCACCACCGGAATGGTGGCGGTAACCTCCTCGTCGGGCACTTCGAAGATCAGCTCGTCATGCACCTGCAGCAGCATGCGGGCGGAGAGGCGCGCGCTCTCCAACGCCCCGTCCATGCGCGCCATGGCGCGGCGGATGATGTCGGCGGCCGAGCCCTGGAGGCGGGCATTGATCGCCGCGCGCTCGTTGAAGGCGCGGATCGAGGGATTCTTGGCGTTGATATCGGGGTAGTGGCAGCGCCGGCCGAACAGCGTCTCGACATAGCCGTGCTCGCGGGCGAAGGCGCGGGTCTCGTCCATATAGGCGCGGATGCCGGGGAAGCGCTCGAAATAGCGCTTGATATAGGCCCCCGCCTCCTCGCGCGGGATGGAGAGCTGGTTGGCGAGGCCGAAGGCCGAGATGCCGTAGATGATGCCGAAATTGATCGCCTTGGCGCGCCGGCGCACCTCGCTCGGCATGCCCTCGACCGGCACGCCGAACATTTCCGAGGCGGTCATGGCGTGGATGTCGAGCCCGTCCTGGAAGGCCTGCCGCAGCGAGGGCGTGTCGGCGATCTCGGCCAGCAGGCGCAATTCGATCTGTGAATAGTCGGCCGAGACCAGCTTGTGCCCGGGCGCGGCGATGAAGGCCTTGCGGATCCTGCGACCTTCCTCGGTGCGCACCGGGATGTTCTGCAGGTTCGGCTCGGAGGAGGAGAGCCGGCCGGTCGTCGTCGCCGCCAGGGCGAAGGAAGTGTGCACGCGGCCCGTTTCGGGATGCACATAGGAGGGCAGCGCGTCGGCATAGGTGGATTTCAGCTTCTGCAGCTGGCGCCAGTCGAGGATGCGGCGGGGGAGCTCGTGTCCCTGCTCGGCCAGTTCCTCCAGCACGTCGGCGCCGGTGGACCACGCGCCCGTGGGCGTCTTGCGCCCGCCCGGTATGGCCATCTTGCCGAACAATATGTCGCCGAGCTGCTTGGGCGAGCCGGGATTGAAGGTCTCACCCGCCATTTCGGAGATTTCCGCCTCCAGCCGGCCCATCCCTTGGGCGAACTCGCCGGACAGGCGCGAGAGCATCTGCCGGTCGATCATGATGCCGCGCGCCTCCATGCGGGCGAGCACGGTGACGAGCGGGCGCTCCAGCGTCTCGTAGACGGTGGCCTTGCCCTCGCTGGCGAGGCGGGGCTTGAGCACCCGCCACAGGCGCAGCGTGACGTCGGCATCCTCGGCGGCGTACTCGCTCGCCTTGTCGATGGCGACGCGGTCGAAGGTGACGGCGCCCTTCCCCTTGCCGGCGACTTCCTCGTACTTGATCGGTGTGTGGCCGAGCCAGCGGATGGAGAGCGGGTCCATGCCGTGCGGCGAGGCGCCGGCGTCGAGCACGTAGGAGAGCAGCATCGTGTCGTCATAGGGCGCGACCTCGATGCCCTCGCGCTTGAACACCAGCCAGTCATATTTGAGGTTCTGGCCGATCTTCAGGATGGCGGGGTCCTCCAGCAGCGGCTTGAGCGCGGCGAGCGCCTCGCGCGGGGGAATCTGGCCCGGCAGCAGTCCCTCGCTGAACAGGCCCTCGTCGCCGCCCTTGTGGGCGAGCGGCACATAGCAGGCCTCGCCCGGCGCGGTGGCCAGCGAGAAGCCGACCAGCTCCGCCTGCATCGGGTCGAGGCCGGTGGTCTCGGTGTCGACAGCGACAATGCCGATCTCGGTGGCGCGGGCGATCCATTCCTTCAGCCGCGCCAGCGTCGTGACCGTTTCGTATACGGAACGATCGACCGGGGTGGTCGACGCCTCGCGGCCGCGCGCGGCTGCCAGAGCCTGCGGGGTGAAGCCTTCTTCCGCCCCCGGCGCCTCCCGGACCGGAATGGCCGGCCCCTTGGTCTCCGGGTCGAGCCCGGCGGCGACCAGCGCCGTCTCCTCGCCGCCCGCCTTCAGCCCGGGATCGGGGTCGACGGCGGCGATGTCGATCTCATAGGCCTCGCCGACGCGGCGGGTGAGGGTGGTGAACTCCATCGCCTTGAGGAAGGCGACGAGGCGCTTGCCCTCCGGCTCCACCACGGCGATGTCGTCGAGCGGCACGTCGAGCGGCACGTCGCGCTTCAGCGTGACGAGTTCGCGCGACAGCCGGGCCTGGTCGGCGAACTCGATCAGGTTCTCGCGCCTTTTGGTCTGCTTGATCTCGGCGGCGCGGGCCAGCAGCGTGTCGAGGTCGCCATACTCGGCCAGCAGCTGCGCCGCGGTCTTCACGCCGATGCCCGGCACGCCCGGCACGTTGTCGACCGAATCGCCGGCCAGCGACTGCACGTCCACCACCTTGTCGGGGGCCACGCCGAACTTCTCGAACACCTCCTCGGTGCCGATCGCCTTGTCCTTCATCGGGTCGTACATGCGCACGAGGCCATCGACGAGCTGCATCAAATCCTTGTCGGAGGAGATGACGGTGACGCGCGCGCCCTTCGCCTTGGCCAATTCGGCATAGGTGGCGATGAGGTCGTCGGCCTCGTATCCCGCCTGCTCGACGCAGGCGAGGTCGAACGCGCGGGTGGCCTCGCGGATCAGCGGGAATTGCGGGCGCAGATCTTCCGGCAGGTCCGGCCGCTGCGCCTTGTAGAGCGGGTAGATCTCCTTGCGGAAGGTCTGCTCGGACTTGTCGAACACCACGGCGAGATGGGTGGGCCTGGGCTCGAATCCGCCACCGTTCTGTCCCGCCCGCACCAGCTTCCACAGCATGTTGCAGAAACCCGCCACCGCGCCGACGGGCAGCTTGTCGGAGGTGCGGGTGAGCGGCGGCAGCGCGTGATAGGCGCGGAAGATATAGGCGGAGCCGTCGATCAGGACGACGTGGTCGCCGGCGTCGACGGTCTCGTGATGGGGATCATGCGCGGGCATTGCGGGCTCCGTTTCGGGCCGCACGATGCCCCCGGCGCTTCCCGGGGGCAAGGGCGATGTCCCCTACGCGCGACGTCATCCGGGACGGCCGCAGGCCGATCCGGGACCGTGACCAGACGGGAGAGCGATCCCGGCTCTCGCTGTGCCCGGCCGGGATGACGAAGCTCCAATAGATGACGGCGCGCCTTCCCGGCGCTAGAGAACGCCATGCCCCGCTACAAGCTCACCATCGAATATGACGGCACGCCCTTCGTCGGCTGGCAGATCCAGGCCGCGGGGCTGAGCGTGCAGGGCGTGCTGGCGCAGGCGGTGACGCGCTTTTCCGGCGAAGAGGTGACGGTGCACGGCGCCGGGCGCACCGATGCCGGGGTGCACGCCACCGGCCAGGTCGCCCATGTCGAACTGTCCCGCGACTGGCGCCCCGACACGGTGCGCGACGCGATGAACGCGCATCTGCGTCCGCATCCGGTCGCGGTGCTGTCCGCCGAGCCGGCGGCCGGCGACTTCCACGCCCGCTTCTCGGCCACCGGCCGGCGCTATCTCTACCGCATCATCGTCCGCCGCCCCGATCTGGTGCTGGAACGCAACCGGGCGTGGCGGGTGCTGCGTCCGCTCGATGCCGGCGCGATGGCTGAAGGCGCTTTGCGGCTGGTGGGCCGGCACGACTTCACAACCTTCCGCGCCATCGGCTGCCAGGCGGCCTCGCCGGTGAAGACGCTCGACCGGCTGCAGGTGGAGGAGGTGCCGATCGAGGGGCCGGGAATGGAGATCCGCGTGCACGCGCAGGCGCGTTCCTTCCTGCACCACCAGGTGCGCTCCATGGTCGGCACGCTGGTGAAGGTGGGCGAAGGGGCGTGGACGCCGGACGACGTCACCGCCGCGCTGGAAGCCGCCGACCGCACGCGCTGCGGCCCGATGGCCCCCTCGGCCGGGCTCTATCTGGCGGAAGTGACGTATTGAGGCCGGACGTCATCCCGGATCGCCACAGGCGGCGTCCGGGATGACGCTTCGGCCCGTCACCCCTTCGCCAGCGTCTCCAGGAAGCGCACGGCCTGCCCCTGCGACGGCGTGACGAGCTCGCCCTCCCACATGACCTTGTGGCCCCGCACCAGCGTGCCGACCGGCCAGCCGGTCACCTCGACGCCGTCATAGGGCGTCCAGCCGGGCTTGGAGGCGATCCAGCCATTGCGGATGGTCTCGCGTCGCTTCAGGTCGACGATGGTGAAGTCGGCATCGAAGCCGACCGCGATGCGGCCCTTGGTGGCGATGTCGAAGATGCGCGCCGGGCCGGCGCTGGAGAGGTCGACGAAGCGCTCCAGCGTGAGGCGGCCGGCATTCACATGGTCGAGCATCACAGGCACCAGCGTCTGCACGCCGGTCATGCCGGAAGGGCTCGCCGGATAGGGCTTGGCCTTCTCCTCCAGCGTGTGCGGGGCATGGTCGGAGCCGAGCACGTCGGCCACGCCCTCGGAAAGTCCGCGCCACAGCGCCGCCTTGTGCCGCGCCTCGCGCACCGGCGGGTTCATCTGCACCAGCGAGCCGTGCGTGGCGTACCAGCCGGCATCCATGGTGAGGTGATGGGGCGTGACCTCGACGGTGGCGACGTCCTTCTGGCCGCGCAGATACTCGATCTCTTCGGCCGAGGTGACGTGCAGCACATGCACCCGCTTGCCTTCCTCGCGGGCGAGGTTGACCAGACGCGTCGTCGCGGTGAGCGCGGCGATCTCGTCGCGCCACACCGGGTGCGAGGAGGCGTCGCCGGGAACGCGCAGATCCTTGCGCGCGTCGAGGCGCGGCTCGTCCTCGCAATGGAAGGCGGCGCGGCGGCGAATGACCTTGAGAATGGCCCGCACGCCGGGATCGTCCGCCACCAGCAGCGAGCCGGTGGAGGAGCCGATGAACACCTTGATGCCGGGCACGCCGGGCAGCATTTCGAGCTCGGCCAGGTCCCTCACATTGTCATGCGTGCCGCCGACGAAGAAGGCGAAGTCGCAATGCATGCGGCCGCTCGCGCGCGACAGCTTGTCCTCCAGCGCCTGCGCCGAGGTGGTGAGCGGGTTGGTGTTGGGCATCTCGAACACGCCGGTGACGCCGCCCATGACGGCGGCGCGGGATCCCGATTCGAGATCCTCCTTGTGGTCGAGGCCGGGCTCGCGGAAATGCACCTGGGTGTCGATGACACCGGGCAGCAGATGCAGGCCGGTGCAGTCGACCGTCTCGCCCGCCTGCGCCGCGTCGAAGGTGCCGATGCCGGCGATGCGCCCCTGCCGTATGCCGACATCGCGCGCGCCGATGCCGTCCTGGTTCACCACCGTGCCGCCCTTGAGGAGAAGGTCGAAGGTCTGGGTCATGTGCTGTCCTCGCCGGTGATGAACCTGTCCCGCCTGTCCCGGGCACGCGCGGGCCCGCTCTTACGCCATATCGCGCGTCAGGTGAACGTCCGCCGGCGCAAGGCGGCGTGGCACGGCTCGTACGGCGCGGCTCAGCCGAGGGCGAACTGCACGCGCACCGTCGTTCCCCGCGTCGCGCCGGGGGCGCCGCCGCCCAGCTCGACATGTCCGCCGAGCTGGGTGGCAAGGCTCTGGATGATGCGCCAGCCAAGGCCATGGCCGCGTGACAGGTCGGCATCCGGCGGCAGGCCCCGGCCGTCGTCGGCGATGGTCATCTCGAACAGGTCGGAACCGTTGGGACGCACGGTGATGCCGATCGTGCCGGTGCCGCCGGCCTCGAAGGCGTGCTTGAGCGAGTTGGTGACGATCTCGGCGACCAGCATGGACAGCGTGGTGAGCTGCGTCACGCTAAGCGGCAGGTTCGGCGACGACACCGTGCAGGCGATGCCGCCGGCGCCGGCGGCGGTGACGAGATCGCAGCAGAGCTGGCGCAGATACTGCTCGGTCGGCAGGTCGAGCCGCTCGGGAGCGTAGAGCTGGCGGTGGATGCGGGCGATGGTGTCGAGCCGCACCCGCGCCTCGTCGAGCGCGTTGACGGCCTGGCTGGCATCCTCCGAGACCTTGCGCTTCTGCAGCGTCAGCAGGGCGGCGACGAACTGCATGTTGTTGGCGACGCGGTGCTGCAGCTCCTGGAACATGGTGCGCTGGCCCTCATAGAGCCGCGCGCTGGTCTCCTTTTCCGCCCGCAGCCGATCGGCGGCGTTGAAGGTGAAGTGGATCAGCGCGATGTCGATCGAGGCGATGACGACGAAGAAGGCGAGCGCCAGCAGCGACTGCCCGGTCATCACCATGCCGGTCGAGGGACCGATGAAGAAATACCAGGCGGCGGCGGTGGAGAGCACCGCGCAGGTGATTCCCGCCCGCAGCCCGCAGAAGAAGGTGGAGAGGATGACCACCGGGAAGAAGGTGAGGAAGGGAAAGCCCGGCGGCAGCACGTCGTCGACGGCGAAGCGCAGGCCGAGCGCGAAGGCGAACATCGCCACCGCGACCGCGTCGGGCAGCCAGCCATGCCGGCGCAGCGGCTCGGCGGTGCGCACCAGCCGCCAGAAGAACGAGGTATCGACCGTCTCGGGCCGCGGCGCGCCCGGCGGCGCCACCTCGGCCTCCTGCGCGCCGATCCGGGGCCCGGCCGCCGAATGCTCATCCATGGCAGGGCATCGTCATGGCGGGAATCGTCATGGCGGGCATCGCGGCTGCGGCCACATATGCGGCTGCGCGTATCGAGCTGCCGTCCGGCATCCGACGGGCCGATACGCGACGAATCGCGAGCCGCGCGCCCATGGTGGTCGCACGCATCACCCGGAACTCCCCAAAATGTCGCGACGCCCAACCCGTGCGCGAGTGTGCCCCGTTGTAGAGAACGCGTCACGCGCGTTCCGTCCGCTTGTGAACATTTCGCACGCTCTTGCGTTGCCACCGGCAAGACGGAGGACGGCATGCGCATCGAGAACAGCGGCGCGGTCGGCGCGGTCGGCGCGGTCCGCGACATGGCCGGGGTTTCATCCGGGGGCAACAATCTGCTGGGCGCGCTGCGGCCGGCGGATTTCGGCCTGCTGCGCGGCCATCTCCGGCGGATCGACCGGCCGGCGGGGACGGTTCTGTACGAGCCGGGCGACGATGTGCGGCACGTCTATTTCCCCTGCGGGCCGACGCTCGCCTCCTTCATGGTGCCGCTGGAGGACGGGCAGCTGGTCGAGATCACCACGATCGGCCGCGAGGGCGCGGTGGGGGGCATCGTCAGCCAGGGCCGGCTGCCGGCCTTCGCCCGCGCCGTGGTGCAGATGGGCGGAGCGCTGCTGCGGCTCGACTGCGCCGAGCTCGACCGCGCCAAGGCGGCCTCGCCGCCGCTGCGCAACCTTTTCGCGCGCTATGCCGATGGCCTGCTGGCGCAGGTGTTCCAGTCGGTGGCCTGCAACGCCGCCCACTCCATCGAGCAGCGCACGGCCAAATGGCTGCTGGCGGCGCTCGACCGCACCGGGGACGAGAATCTGCGCCTCACCCAGGAGCAGCTCGCCAGCCTGCTGGCGGTGGGGCGGCCCTATATCAGCCGGGTGATCCGACAGATGCGGGAGGCGGGCGCCATCGAGCCGCGGCGCGGTCTCCTGCGGATCCGCGATGCCGGGCGGCTGCGCGCCATGAGCTGCGGCTGCCACGAGGCCGTGCGCACGCACTTCGACGACGTGCTGGGCGGCGTCTATCCCAACGGCAACGAGGTCGCCGGCCACGGCATGGTCATCACCAACGGCCCGTCCTTCCGGCCCTAGCCAAGGGGCACCAAGGGGCGCGAGCAAAGGGGCGCGCATGGCGGCCCCGCTCGCGCGGGCCTTGTGCGGCGCGTGCGCGCGTGGCATTGCGCGGCACCATGGATACCGATTTCGCTCCGCCCATCGTCCCCGGCTTCGCCGCCCTCGCCCCGCGCTACGACCTGATCCTGTGCGACGTGTGGGGCGTGCTGCACAACGGCGTCGTCGGCTCGCAGGCCGCCGCGCAGGCATTGACGCAGGCGCGTGCCGCCGGCGCCACCGTCATTCTCGTCTCCAATGCCCCGCGCCCGGCCGACGGGGTGGCGCGCATCCTCGACGGCTTCGGCATTCCGCGCGAGGCCTATGACGCCATCGTCACCTCCGGCATGGTGACGAACGCGCTGCTCGCCGACCGGCCGGGCGTGCGGATGTGGCATCTCGGCCCCGAGCGGGACCTCGGCATCTATGACGGGCTCGACCTCACGCTGGCCCCGTTCGAGGCGGCCGAGCTGATCGTCTGCACCGGCCTGTTCGACGACACGGTGGAGACGCCGGACGATTATGCGCAGACGCTGAAGGCGGCGCGGGCGCGCGGCCTGCCCTTCATCTGCGCCAATCCCGACATCGTGGTGGAGCGCGGCGGCGACCTGATCTGGTGTGCCGGGGCGATCGCCGAGGCCTATGCCGAGCTCGGCGGCGACGTCGTGTTCTGCGGCAAGCCGCACCGGCCGATCTACGAGACCGCCTTCGCCACGGCGGCAAGGCTGCGCGGCGCGGCGGTCGCCCCCGCCCGCGCGCTCGCCATCGGCGATGCGCTGCGCACCGACCTCGCCGGGGCGCTGGGCTTCGGCATCGACTGCCTGTTCGTCGCCGCCGGCATCCATGCCGGGGAACTCGGGCTGGAGCACGGCTCGCAGGTCGATGCGGGCGCGCTCGCCCGGCTGCTGGCCGACGGGCCCGGCCGTCCGGCCGCCGTGACCACCCGCCTCGCCTGGTGAGGCTCGCCGCCGAGGCCGGAAGCGTCGGCAAGCAGTCCCCCGGATTGACGGCGCGGCCGACCGGCGCCACTTATCCGCGCGTGCCGGCAGGCTTGGCACGCGCTCTTCCCGTCCCGCGTCCGGTGACATGACCCACGCTGCTGCCTCCCCGCACCCTTTCACCGTACTGCGCAACGGCGACGCGCTGCCGTCCGGGCTCGCCAGTCCCGTCGTCGCCATCGGCAATTTCGACGGCGTGCATCGCGGCCATCGCGCGGTGATCGGCACCGCCATCGACCAGGCGCGCTCGCTCGGCAAGCCGGCGCTGGCGGTGACCTTCGAGCCGCACCCGCGCGCCTTCTTCCGCCCGGAGGAGCCGATCTTCCGCCTCACCCCGGAGCCGATGAAGCTGAAGCGCCTCGCCGAGACCGGGCTCGACGGCGCCGCGGTGCTGGCCTTCGACGCGGCGCTCGCCGCCAAGGACGCGGAAGCCTTCGTCGCCGACATCCTGGTCGGCCGGCTTGGCGTCTCCATGGTGGTGGCGGGCTATGATTTCCATTTCGGCAAGGGCCGTGGCGGCTCGCCGATCTTTCTGCGCGAGGCCGGCAAACGCCACGGCTTCGGGGTGGAGATCGTCGCGCCGCTGCTCGACGAGGGCGCGCAGATCTCCTCCAGCGTGATCCGCTCGGCGCTGGCGCAGGGCCGTGTCGAGCAGGCCGCCCACATGCTCGGCGCGCCCTTCGAGATCGAGGCGCAGGTGATCCACGGCGACAAGCGCGGGCGCGAGCTGGGCTATCCCACCGCCAATATGCGGCTCGACCCGGCGGTGACGCTCGCCCACGGCATCTATGCGGTGAGCGTGGAGATCGACGGCGTGCGCCACAAGGGCGTCGCCAGCTTCGGCCGCCGCCCGACCTTCGACGACGGCGCGCCGCGGCTGGAGACCTTCGTCTTCGACTTCGCGGGCGACCTCTACGGCCGTGTGCTCGCCGTCGCCTTCCATGCCTGGCTGCGGCCGGAGCTGAAATTCGACAGCATCGACGCGCTGATCGCGCAGATGGACGAGGACAGCGCCCGCGCGCGGGCCGCGCTGGCGGGTGCCGCGCCGGATTAGCGGGCGTCTTCAGAGTTCCGCGCTGCCCGGCAGCTCGGCGGCGAGCAGGTCGAGCGCGAGGCGGACCTTCACCGGCATGAGCGGGCTCGCCGGCCACAGCGCATGAGTGGAGAAGACGTGGCGCGGCACGTCCTCGAGCAGCGGCACCAGCGCGCCGGCGCGCACCCGCTCGCGGATGAGCCAGCAGGGCAGCCAGGCCAGCCCATGGCCGGCCTCGGCCGCATCGGCGATGGCGTCGAGATCGTCGAAGCGCAGCCGGCTCGGCGGCGTCGCCGCGACCGGCGGGCCGCCCGGAATCGGGAATTCCCACGGCTTCACCCGTCCGTCCCGCGCATAGGTGACGCCGTGATGGCGGGCGAAGTCGGCGAGGCATGCGGGCGTGCCCCGGGCCGCGAGATAGGCCGGGGCCGCGCACACCGTCATGCGCTGCAGGCCGACGGTGCGGGTCATCAGCCCGCTGCCGTCGCCGATGGCGCCGTTGCGGATGGCGAGGTCATAGCCGTCCTCCACCACGTCCACCAGCCGGTCGGACAGGGCGAGGTCGATTTCGAGCCGCGGGTGGCGGGCGGCAAGCCGCGCCAGCACCGGGGCCACGCAGCGCCGGCCGAACAGCAGCGGCGCGGCGACGCGCAGCCGGCCGACCGCCTCGCGCCGGCCCGATTCCAGCGTCGAGCGCCCGGCGCGCAACTCGTCCAGCGCGCGCACGCAGCGTTCGTAATAGACCTGCCCGTCCGCCGTGAGACTCTGGCGGCGGGTGGTGCGGTGAAAGAGCCGGACCGCGAGCCGTGCTTCCAGCCGCGCCACCGTCTTGGCGATCGCCGAGCGCGTCAGCCCCATCCGACCGGCCGCTGCCGAGAAGCTGCCGGTCTCCACCGCGGCGACGAAGACGTCGATGCCGGCCAGAACCTCGCTCATGCCATCCTCGTCATTGAAGCTGAAATATCGCCAATAATGGGAAAACCTATCGCAACCGGTTTCCAATCCTCAACGATAAGATCGCGTCCGACATTGCTTCTGCCTTGGAGACTGCAGATGACGGACAGGATGCGGCGCTGGGAGATGAACGCGCATGGCCGGGCGGCGCTGGCGCTCGAGCATGTGCCGCGGCCGCGCCCGGCCGCCGGCGAGGTGCTGGTGAAGGTCGGCGCGGTGTCGCTCAACTACCGCGACACGCTGGTGATCGCCGATGGCATGGGCGCGCCGCTCGGCTTTCCCTTCACCCCGGGCTCCGATCTCGCCGGCACGGTGGTCGAGGCGGGCGCGGGTGCCGGCCGCTTCGCCGCCGGCGAGCGGGTGATCTCCACCTTCTTTCCCGGCTGGATCGACGGGCGGCCGAAAGGCGATTCCGCCGCATTGCCCTATCAGGCGCTGGGCGGGGCCTATCCGGGCGTGCTGGCCGACTACGTCGCGCTGCCGCAGGACTGGCTGGTGCGTGCGCCGCAAACGCTCGATCTCGACGAGGCGAGCACCCTGCCCTGCGCGGGACTTACCGCCTGGTTCGGCCTCGTCGAGCGCGGCGGGCTGAAAGCCGGCGAGACGGTATTGGTGGAGGGTACCGGTGGCGTGGCGCTGTTCGGTCTCGCCATCGCCAAGGCCCATGGCGCGCGGGTGATCGTCGTCTCCGGCAGCGCCGCCAAGCTCGACCGCGCCCGCGCCCTCGGCGCCGATATCGGCATCGACCGCGCCGCCGGCGACTGGGTGGAGGCGGTGCGGGCGGCGACCGGCGGCTACGGCGCCGACCATGTCCTCGCCCTCGCCGGCGGCGCCACGCTCGGCCGGGCGGTGGAGGTGGCGGCGATCGGCGGGCGCATCGCCCAGATCGGCATCATCGAGGGATACGACGCCGTCCTGCCGCTCGGCCCGCTCATGCTCAAGCAGATCGCCCTCAACGGCATCGGCGTCGGCCATCGCCGGGCGCTGGAGGATCTCGTGCGGGCGGTGGATGCGGCGCGGCTGAAGCCGGTGATCGACGCCCGCTACGGCCTCGACGCCCTGCCGGCCGCGCTCGACCATCTGGAGCGCGGCGCCTTCGGCAAGATCGTGGTGACGCTGAGCTGAGCGGGCAGCGCCCGCTGCTCCCTCGTCGGCGGTACCTTCCCGCCCTTGCACCGCTTGGCGGCTGCGCTTAAACCGGGCGGCAGTGTCAAGGAGCGCGTCATGACGAGCCGCAACAGCGATGGTCGCAACGGGAACGAGGCCGCCGGCGAGACGCCGACCGAAGCCGCGGCGCACGATTATTCGTCGACCCTGTTCCTGCCGCAGACCGAATTCCCGATGCGCGCCGGCCTGCCGCAGCGCGAGCCGGAGCTGCTGGCGCGCTGGGAGCGCATCGATCTCTACGGCCAGCAGCGCAAGCAGGGCGAGGGCCGCCCGCGCTTCGTGCTGCATGACGGCCCGCCCTACGCCAATGGCAACATCCATATCGGCCACGCGCTGAACAAGATCCTCAAGGACGTGGTGGTGCGCTCGCAGGGTGCGCTCGGCCATGATTCCAACTATGTGCCGGGCTGGGACTGCCACGGCCTGCCGATCGAGTGGAAGATCGAGGAGCAGTACCGCGCCAAGGGCCTCAACAAGGACGAGGTGCCGGTCGTCGAGTTCCGCCAGGAATGCCGTGCCTTCGCCGAAGGCTGGATCGACGTGCAGCGCGCCGAATTCAAGCGGCTCGGCGTCGAGGGCGACTGGTCGCACCCCTATGTGACCATGAGCTACGACGCGGAAGCGCAGATCGCCCGCGAGATCATGAAATTCGCCACCAACGGCCTGCTCTATCGCGGCTCCAAGCCGGTGATGTGGTCGGTGGTCGAGCGCACCGCGCTGGCCGAGGCGGAGGTCGAGTATCACGACCACCAGTCGACCACGATCTTCGTGAAGTTCCCCGTCACCGGCTACCGCGAATCCACGTCGCTCAAGGGGCTGCAGCCGGCCGACCAGGCGGACGACATCCACCTGTTCCCCTCCTATGAGGGGGCCTCCGTGGTCATCTGGACGACGACGCCCTGGACCATCCCCGGCAACCGCGCCATCGCCTTCTCCAAGGACGTCACCTATGCCGTCTACGAGGTGACCGAGGCGCCGCACGACAACTGGGCCAAGGTCGGCGAACACTTCATCCTCGCCGACAAGCTGGCGGAAGAGGTGTTCAAGGCCGCGCGCGTCACCGCCTATGAACGCCGCAGGCAGGTCGATCCGACCCACCTCGTCTGCGCCCATCCGCTGCGCGGCGTCGCCGGCGCGGGCGATTATTTCGACTTCTGCGTGCCGGTGGTGCCCGGCGATTTCGTCACCGAGGATACCGGTACCGGCTTCGTCCACCTGGCGCCGGGCCATGGCGCCGACGATTTCAACCTCTTCATGTCCGCGCATCTGGGCGAGGTGCCGCACACGGTCGGCCCGGACGGGCGCTATTACGACCATGTCGCGCTGTTCGCCGGCCATCGGGTGATGGACGACAAGGGCAAGGACGGCGACGCCAACGACGTGGTGATCAAGGCGCTGGCGAGCGCCGACAAGCTGATCGCGCGCGGCCGGCTCAAGCACCAGTACCCGCACAGCTGGCGCTCCAAGGCGCCGATCATCTTCCGCAACACGCCGCAATGGTTCATCGCGATGGACAAGGACATCGCGGCGCTGGACGGCTCCTCGACCGCCGGCGACACGCTGCGCGCCCGCGCCCTGGGCGGCATCGCCGGCGTCGACTGGGTGCCGTCGAGCGGGCGCAACCGCATCAACGGCATGATCGAGAACCGTCCGGACTGGGTGGTCTCGCGCCAGCGCGCCTGGGGCGTGCCGATCGCCGTCTTCGTGCGCGACAAGGGCGACGGCACGGTCGAGATCCTGCGCGACGACAAGGTCAACCAGCGCATCGCCGACGCCTTCGCGGCCGAGGGCGCCGACGCCTGGTACAAGGAGGGCGCAACGCAGCGCTTCCTCGGCAACGCGCATGACGCCAATGAGTGGCGCAAGGTCGACGACATCCTCGACGTGTGGTTCGACAGCGGCTCCACCCACGCCTTCACGCTGGAGGTGCGCGAGGACCTGAAGGTCGACCGCGCCTTCACCGGCGGGCCGGACCGGGTGATGTACCTGGAAGGCTCGGACCAGCACCGCGGCTGGTTCCACTCCTCGCTGCTGGAGAGCTGCGGCACGCGCGGGCGCCCGCCTTATGACGTGGTGCTGACGCACGGCTTCGTGCTCGACGAGCAGGGCCGCAAGATGTCGAAGTCGGTCGGCAACGTGGTCGCCCCGCAGGAGGTGATCAAATCCTCCGGCGCCGACATATTGCGCCTGTGGGTGTGCGCCTCCGACTATTCCGACGATCTGCGCATCGGGCCGGAGATCCTCAAGACCACGGTCGAGACCTATCGCAAGCTGCGCAACACGCTGCGCTGGCTGCTGGGCTCGCTGCACCATTATCGCGAGAGCGAGCGCGTCGCCTATGCCGACATGCCGGCGCTGGAGCGCATGGTGCTGCACCGGCTCGCCGAGCTCGACGCCACCGTGCGCGAGGCCTATGCCGCCTTCGACTTCAAGCGCGTGCACGCGGCGCTGTCGTCCTTCATGACGACCGAGCTGTCGGCCTTCTATTTCGACGTGCGCAAGGACGCGCTGTACTGCGACCCGATCTCCTCGGTGACGCGCCGGGCCTGCCTGACCGTGCTCGACGAGGTGTTTAGCCGCCTCGTCGTGTGGCTGGCGCCGATCCTGCCCTTCACGGCGGAGGAGACGTATCTGGCGCGCGTTCCTTCCGACACCGGCTCGGTGCACCTGCTCACCTTCCCCGAAACGCCGGCCAAGTGGCGCGACGAGGTGCTGGCGGACGAGTGGCGCAAGATCCGTCTCGTGCGCCGCGTCGTGCTCGGCGCGCTGGAAGTGGAGCGCGCGGCCAAGCGCATCGGCTCCAGCCTGGAGGCGGCGCCGGTGATCCACGTCACCGACGCCAACCTGTTCGCGGCGGCGAGCGCGGTCGATCTGGCCGAGGTGTGCATCACCTCGGACGCCCATCTGGTGCCGGAGGAGGGCCCCAAGGATGCCTTCCGCCTGCCCGAGGTGCCGGGCGTCGCGGTGGTGCCGAACCGGGCCGAGGGCCGCAAATGCGCCCGCTCGTGGAAGATCTCGCCGCTGGTCGGCACCGACGCGGACTATCCGGACGTGACGCCGCGCGACGCCATGGCGCTGCGCGAACTCGCCCACGCCCGCCGCGCGGCGGAATGAGCGACGGCGGATGCGATCATCCGATCCCACCGTCATCGCGGAACGGCCGCAAGGCCGTCTCCGGGATCGTGCGCCTTTTCTCCACGCGATCCCGGAGCGGTCCGGCGGACCGTCCGGGATGACGGCTTGCGAAGGGGCGTCATGAAGCTGCGGCTTTCGGGTCCGCTGACCCTCTATGGCGGCGCCTTCGCGCTCGCCGCGCTGCTCATCGACCAGGGCTCGAAGCTCTCGGTGCTGCACGGCGTCGATTTCGGCGAGAACGGCATCGTACCGGTCACGCCCTTCCTCGACATCGTCTGGGCGTGGAACACCGGCATCAGCTACGGCCTGTTCGCGCAGGGGGCGGATGGCTGGTGGATTCTGGGCGGGCTGAAGGTGATCGCGGCCATCGTCTTCTGGCTCTGGCTGGCGCGGGTCGACAACCGGATCGAGGCGGCCGCGCTCGGCCTGCTGGTCGGCGGCGCGCTGGGCAACGCCATCGACCGCGCCGCCTATGGCGCGGTGTTCGACTTCGTCTCGCTGCACGCCTTCGGCTTCTACTGGTACGTGTTCAACCTGTCCGACGTCGCCATTGTTGCCGGAGTGGGGCTGCTTTTGTATGCTTCCTTCTCCGGCGGCGCCGCAAAATCGCCGCCCTGACGTGAGATCGGACCTTCCGCACGCTTGAGCGGTCGCGTGGCGGCGGCTTTCTCGCCCGCCTACCGACCGGCAGGAGACGACCGGATGACGAAACGAGTTCATGCCACCCGCGCCGCGCTGCTTGCCGGCGTCATGATCTGCGGGCTGAGCGCCGGACAGGCGTTCGCCGACGACGATCCGCCGGAGCTGAACCTCACCGGCCAGCTTCTCACCGGCCTCGGGCTGGTGCCGCCGGCCCCGCCGGACATCGACTATCGCGAGCGCGCCCCGCTGGTGGTGCCGCCGACCGGCGACGTGCTGCCGCCGCCGCGCGACGCCGCCGCCATCTCGCAGAACCCGGCCTGGCCGAAGGACCACGACCAGGTGGTGCGCGAGAAGGCCAATGTGGCGAACTGGCAGGAATCCTGGGAATCGATCAGCCGCACCGGCTCGACCTCCGGCAAGAGCCTCACGCCGGCCCAGCTCGAGCGCGGCCAGAAGGCCGGCACGACGAGCGGCAGCGGTTTCGCGAACCGCCGCAAGAACGACGACAACCGCTTGTCGCTCAACGAGCTCGACTTCTTCGGCTGGAGCAACAAGAAGGAACAGAAGATCGAGTTCGAGGGCGAGCCGGACCGCGAGTCGCTGACCCAGCCGCCGGTGGGCTACCAGACCCCCGCGCCCGGCGCCACCTATGGCGTCGTTTCCGAGCGCGAGGAAGAAAAGCAGTGGCAGATGCCGAGCTGGTTCGACCGTACCCAGGCGAACAAGTGATCCCGTCCGCCGCCGGCTGACGCTTCGTCGGCCGGACGGCGACGGTCGTCCTTTCCGGGGGCTTTGCCTCCGCGAGCGCCCTTCGTGCCGGGCATCTGCCCGGCCGTCTCACTTCGCAGTGATCGCATGCCGCCCCGCGTCGCCTCGGCGGCGCATCGTCGCTACATTGCGCCTGCGATCCCCGCCCTGCGCTGCCCGAACCCGGCGGCGCGCCAGTTGGCGCCTTCCGGGGCGGTCGCCGAAACGGATGCCGCTGTGACTGGAAGAATCATGCCCGCCCTGATGCTGATCGCCGGCGCTGCCGCCGGCGCCGCCGGCCTTGCCGCCACTGCCCCCTCGCGCGCCGAAGCGGCGGAGGTGGCGGAGTTCACCCTCGACAACGGCATGCAGGTGGTGGTGGTGCCCGATCATCGCGCCCCGGTGGTCACGCACATGGTGTGGTACCGGGTCGGCTCGGCCGACGAGCAGGCGGGCAAGTCCGGCATCGCCCATTTCCTCGAGCACCTGATGTTCAAGGGCACCGCTACGCACCCGGCCGGCGAGTTCTCGCAGGTGGTGGCCAAGCTCGGCGGCCAGGAGAACGCCTTCACCTCGCAGGACTACACCGCCTATTTCCAGCGCGTCGCCAAGCAGCATCTGGGCACCGTGATGGGCTTCGAGGCGGACCGCATGACCGGCCTCGTGCTCACCGACGAGGTGGTGCTGCCCGAGCGCGACGTGGTGCTGGAAGAGCGCCGCATGCGCACCGACAACGACCCCAGCGCGCAGCTCTCGGAAGCCGCGCAGGCGGCGATGTATGTCAATCATCCCTACGGCCACCCGATCATCGGCTGGGAAGACGAGATCAAGGGGCTGAACCGCGAGGACGCGCTCGCCTTCTACCGCCGCTTCTACACGCCGAACAACGCGATCCTGGTGATCGCCGGCGACGTCGAGCCGGAGGAGGTGAAGAAGCTGGCGCAGGACACCTATGGCAAGGTGGCGCCCCGCGCCGAGACCGCCGCCCGGGTGCGCCCGCAGGAGCCGCTGCCGCGCGCCGAGCGCCGCCTCGTGCTGGCGGATGGCAGGGTCGGCCAGCCGAGCCTGTCGCGCAGCTATCTCGTGCCCGCCTACCGTACCGACAAGAAGGAAAGCGTGGCGCTCGACGTTCTCTCGCAGGTCCTCGGCGGCGGCTCGACCGGCCGGCTCTACCGCACGCTGGTGGTGGACAAGGGCCTCGCCGCCAATGCCGGCGCCTGGTACCAGTCGACGGCGCTCGACGACACCCGCTTCGGCCTCTCGGCCACGCCGCGTCCCGACGTCTCGATGGAGACGCTGGAGGCGGCGCTCGACGCCGCGATCGCCACCCTCGCGACGGACGGGCCGGACCCGGCCGAGCTCGAGCGCGCCAAGACCCGGCTCGTCGCCGAGGCGATCTACGCGCAGGACAACCAGGCGACGCTGGCGCGCATCTACGGCGCGGCGCTGGCCACCGGCTCGACCGCCGAGGACGTGAAGATCTGGCCCGACATGGTCAAGGCCGTCACCGCCGAGGAAGTGCGCGAGGCCGCCCGGCGCTATCTGGTGCCGGCACGGGCCGTCACCAGCCAGCTGCTGCAGGCCAAGCCCGCCCCGGCCGCCGCCGTGCCGGCGGCGACGGGGGCCGAAGCCGGCGCCCGCCCGGAGGATCGTTCGTGAACGGGCCTGCGACCGGCCTCGTGCCGCGCCGCGGACGCGCCGGCCTTTTCCGCCCCTTCCTGTCTCTCGCCGCGGCCACGCTCATGACCATAGCCCTCGCCCCCGTCACGCCCGCCCAGTCCCAGACCACGCGCATCCAGCGGGTCATCAGCCCGGGCGGCATCGAGGCCTGGCTGGTGCACGACACCACGCTGCCGCTGGTGGCGATGGAGATCGCCTTCGTCGGCGGCGCGGCGCAGGACCCGGCGGACAAGCCCGGCGTCGCCAACCTCGCCGCCTCGCTGCTCGACGAGGGCGCGGGCGACCTCGATTCGCGCGCCTTCCAGGACAGGCTGGCGGAAAAGGCGATCGAGCTGCGCTTCGACGCCTCGCGCGACATGTTCGGCGGCTCGCTGCGCACGCTGTCGGAGAATGTCGACGCGGCCTTCGACCTGATGCGTCTGGCCGTCAACGCGCCGCGCTTCGACGACGAGGCGGTGGAGCGCATCCGCCAAGGCCAGCTCGCCATGCTGCGCCGCCGGTTGAACGACCCGTCCTCGCTGGCGAGCCTGGGCTGGTCGGCCCGCGCCTTCCCCGGCCATCCCTATGGCCGGCCGGTCGCCGGCACGCTGGAGAGCGTTCCGACCATCGGCCGCGACGACCTGAAGAACTATGTCCGCCGCACGGTGGCGCGCGACAACCTCAAGATCGCGGTGGTCGGCGACATCACGCCGGAAAAACTCGGCCCGGCGCTCGACGCGATGTTCGGCGCACTGCCCGCCAAGGCGGAGCTGACCCCGGTGCCGGAGGTGGAGCCGCAGGGGCTCGGTACCGACGTGGTGAAGGAACTCGGCGTGCCGCAGACCTCGATCGTCTTCGGCGGCATCGGGCTGAAGCGCGACGACCCCGATTTCATCCCGGCCTTCGTGCTCAACCACATCTTCGGCGGCTCGGCCTTCTCCTCGCGGCTGTTCCGGGAAGTGCGCGAGAAGCGCGGCCTCGCCTATTCGGTCTACAGCCACCTCGCCCCGCTCGACCATACGGCGCTGATCCTCGGCGGCACCGCCACCAAGAACGACCGCGCCGGCGAGAGCGCCGCGCTGATCCGTGCCGAATACCAGCGGCTGCTGACGGTGGGGCCGAGCGAGGAGGAACTGGAGGACGCCAAGAGCTATCTGATCGGCTCCTTCGCGCTGCGCTTCGACAGCTCGGCCAAGGTCGCCACCCAGCTGCTGCAGATCCAGATCGACAATCTCGGCATCGACTATATCGACCGCCGCAACGCGCTGGTGGCGGCGGTGACGCTCGACGACATCAAGCGCGTGGCGGCGCGGCTGAACGAACATCCGGCCCTGCTGTTCAGCCTGGTCGGCCAGCCGGCGGGCCTCGATCCGGCCAAGGGCGGCTGATCGCCGCCTGCGGGATGCTGGTCTGATGAGGTGAGTGCATCGGGCCATGTTCCCTGCCGGCCATCGCCTGCTATAAGAGCGTCCTGGAAATGACCGCTTGAGAAAATCGGCCGCCCGGCGCTCGGGGGAGCATGGCGCGGTGGCCCATCCAGCCAGCACGGCGGGGGAGTATGCGTATGGGTATCGGGGACGTGCGGAACAGGACTGACAGCCATGCCGGGCGACGGGGACGCGCCCGGGCCCTTGCCCTTCTTCCGGCGCTCGCCCTGTTGCTGGCGGGCTGCGCCGGCGGCGGCGGCGATGGCAATGACGGACCGATGGGCGCGGGCAATGCCGGCGACCAGGGGCTTTTCGGCTCGACCATGCAGACGACGACGGTCGCGCCCACTTCGGGTTCCCCCGGTGCCGGCACCAGCGGCGCCGGCACGGCGGCGGTGGTGGCGGGCGACGCGGACCCGTCCGACTTCACCTGTCCGCCGATCCAGGTGCGCGCCGGCGCGGCCGCCTGGCAGGTCACCGAGCCGCAGGATGGCGGCGTGCGCTATCAGGCGACGCTCGGCCAGTTCTCCCGCGAGTGCCGCTTCACCGCGCCGGACATGAACATGCGCGTCGGCATCCAGGGCCGCGTGCTGCTCGGGCCGAAGGGCGGGCCGGGCAAGCTCACCGTGCCGATCCGCCTCGCCGTGGTCGAGGAAGGCCCGACCCCGAAGACGGTCTGGACCAAGTTCTACTCGGTGCCGGTGGAAGTCGGCGAGCGCGTCATGCAGGTCGATTTCGGTCTCGTCGCCGACGACGTGAACTTCCCCCGCCCGGCGCCGGCGCTGTCCGAGCGCTATATCGTCTATGTCGGCTTCGACCCGCAGGGCAAGGAAGAGAAGCCCGCGCGCCAGCAGCGTCCGCCGGCGCAGGCCACCCGCCCGCGCCCGCAGCAGCAGGCTCAGCCGCAGCAGCAGCAGGCGCCCAAGCCGCGCCAGACGCAGACGGCGCCGGCCGCCGCTTCTCCGACCGCCGCCGCCCCTGCGAGCACGCCGCCGCGCGCCAGCACCTCGGCACCGACTCCCGCCGTGCAGGTGGCGCCGTCGGCGCCCGTGCAGACGCAGGCGCCGGCCAGCAGCAGCGCCAGCAGTTCCTCGGCAAACGACGGCCAGACCCAGTGGATCGGCGCCCCGGCGCCCTCCACCGGCGGGTTCTCGCAGTAGCGCGGCGGAACGCCCGGCGAGAGCCTCGGATAGACAAAAGCCCCGGTTCGTCCGGGGCTTTTTCATGCGGTGGGGATGGGCGCCGGCCGAACTGAACAGACGCGTTGTCGGACCGGGGCGATGACGGCCTTGTCGTCGGTTGCCCGCATGCTCGAACGTGGCATGCATCGCGTAGACGTGCCAACGGATTGAACCCGGGAACAGAGGTCGCTCACGTCTCGTCGTCGGCATGGCCGCGGCGGATGCGGCGGACCACCGTCCAGATCGCCAGCACCACGATCGGCACCGCGACGGCGGTGGCGACGCCGACGTCGTAGTGCAGCCCGGCGGCTTCCGCCCGTGTGTGCAGCCCTTCCAGCGCGTAATGCAGCAGGCTGATCACGTAATAGGAGATGGCGGCGACCGAGAGGCCCTCGACCGTCTGCTGCAGGCGAAGCTGCATGCGCGCGCGCGCGTTCATGCTGTGCAGCAGGTCGCGGTTCTGCTGCTCCAGCTCGACGTCGACGCGCGTGCGCAGCAGATTGGCGGCGCTGGTGAGCTTGACCGAGAGGTTGGCCTGACGCTGCTCGATGGCTTGGCAGGTGCGCATCGCCGGCTGCAACCGACGCAGCAGGAACTGCTGCCAGGTGGGATGGCCCGAGATCGGCCGCTCGCCGATGGTGCGCAGGCGTGAGCTGACGATCTCCTCATAGGCCCGCGTGGCGCCGAAGCGGAACAGCGAGGCGGCGGCGTCCGCCTCGAGCTGGGCGGCGAGCGCGGTCAGCGCGGCGAGCAGCTTGTTGTTGGCGGCGAGGCCCTCGCTCTGGCGCATCTGCGCGGTGAGGTCGCTGAGCTGGGTCTCGATGTGGCCGACGGTGGGGGCGAGGCGCTGCGCCTCCGGCAGGCCGAGCAAAGCGAGGGTGCGATAGGTCTCGATCTCCAGCACGCGCTGCACCAGCGCGCCGGCGGCGTCGTCGGTCATGCCGCGGTCGCGCACCAGGATGCGCACGAAGCCGGACGGGTCGGGCTGGAAGTCGGTGGCGATCTCGGCGAAGCCGTCCTCGACGTCGGAGCGGGCGAGGCTGGTGCGGTCGAACAGGCGGTCGAGCGGCAGCGCGTCGGCGGTGTCGGTGACGAGGTGCAGGTCCACGGCGACGAGGAGCGGCCCGGGCTGCGGCAGCTGGCCGAGCACGTCGGCAAGGCTGGCGGCGGAAGGCTGGAAGGGCAGGCCGCCCTCGACCACGTCCTCGGCCGGCAGTTCCCACGTATAGGTGGTGAATTCGGCGTGGCGCTCCCAGCGTACGATGGAGCGCCCGAAGGCGACGCGGTGCTGCTTGGCATCACGCGCCGGCCCGGGCTGGCCGCGCGCCATGCACAGGCTGGCGAAGGCGGCGCGGTCGGCGAGTGCCTGGGCGCGGTCCACCAGGAAGGCGACATGGAGGATGCGGGCCGGCGTCGACACCGCCACGAAGGGCCGCGCATGCAGCTCCGCCAGCACGGGCGCGCGCAAGGGGTGATCGTAGAAGGCCTTGCCGGCCGGGGCCGTCTCGTTCTCTGTCACCGGGCGTGCTCCTGATCTCGCCGCCCGGCGAGAGGCGGCCGGGACGGAACTCCGCGCGGCCATTTGGGTTGCATGCTGGCGGGGCGCTGGCAAGAGGCGAGGGGCGCGGCACGCGCGCCACGGACCACACCATGGACCGCACCACGGACTGGCCGCCGGCGGGCGCGGCGGGCCGGCCACGGCCCGTGCTCCGCCGTCATATGACGGAACTGTTGCGCTTTGGCATCAGACTTTTGGCAAAGCTGGAACGATTTAGAATCTGTTTGCAAGGATGCAGGGGCCAGCGCATGAAGTCAGACGGTTCTTTCAGGATTTGTGACATGAGATTCTCGCGGGTCTGGGCCGTTTGCCTTTCCGTCGTCGCTGTTCTTGCCGTCGCCCTCGCCGCACCGGCCTATGCGCAGTCCAAGCAGCCGCAGCCGCGTGTCTATCTCCTGCGCGGGCTTGCCAACATCTTCTCGCTCGGCATGGACGACCTCGCCGCCAAGCTCAATGCGCGCGGCATCAAGGCGAGCGTGCACTCCTATGCCGACTGGCAGGTGCTGAGCAATTATGCCGTCGAGCAGGCCAGCACCGGCAAGCGCCCGACGCCGGTGATCATCATCGGCCATTCGCTCGGCGCCGACGCCGCCGTCTACATGGGCAACAAGGTGAGCGCCGCCGGCGTGCCGGTTCCGCTGGTCGTCACCTTCGATCCCGTCACCCCGACCACCGCCTCGGCCAAGATCGGCAAGGTGGTGAATTATTACCAGTCGGGTGGTTCGGGCAAGCCGGTCTCCGGCCCCCGCGTCGAGAACATCGACCTCACCGGATCGACCGCGCTGAGCCACTTCAACATCGAGAAGGCCGGCGAGCTGCACCAGCGGGTGATCGGCATGATCCAGCGCGCGCCGCGTCCGCGCCCGGTGGCCGCCAAGCCGAAGCCGAAGCCCGTGGAGGCCGTCGCCACTCCGGCCGAGGCTCCTGCCGGAACGCCGGCGGCGGCGCCCGTCAGCACGCCTGCGGCCCCGTCCGCGCCGGCGTCGTCCACCTCCAGCGCGCTCTCCGGCCCGGCATCGTCGGCCGGCACCGAAACCGCCGCCGCGCCGAGCGCGACGGTCGCGCCGACGGCGGGAACCGGCACTTCCAACTGATCCGCGACCGGGCCGCGATTGCTGGCGGCCCGTCCCTGCAGACCAAAGCGCCGGCGCGAGCTCCAGAAGAGCCCGCGCCGTTGCCGTTTTCAGGCGGGAACGACGGAGAACACGACGAAGGTGTGCATGTCACCGTCCTCGTCGCGCAGCGAGACATATTCGCCCGGCACGAAGGCGTGATCGCCGAAGCGATAGCCGGTCTCGTCGTCGTCGCTCGCGTTCTGCTCGTAGTCGAACACCCAGCTGGCGCCCGACACGCCGCCGGCACGGCGGACGAGAAAGCCGCTCTCCGGCGCATCATTGCCCCAGAAGCGGGCGACGGTGCAGACGGTGCGCAGATCCTTCCAGGCTTCCGCGTCGATGTGGCCGCTCTCGTCGAGCGGCGCGACGAACTCGTAGCCGTGCCGGGCGCTGCCGTCGGGGAAGTCCTTCGAGCGGGCCAGATGCAGGCGGATACGCCGGAGCGTTTGGGTGGCGGCCTTGGCGGCGACGTCGTTCATGCGCGTTTCCCTTTGACGATGACCGGGCGCGAGGGCGCGGCCGTGTGGCAATGGCCTATGGGGTAGAGGTGCGCGCTGCCTTGATCCGGCGCAAGGTGCAGGCGCGCCCCCGGATTGATGAAGGCCTCGCCGCCGGCTTCCCCGCCGGCCGGCGGGCCGCGCGCCGGCACGGGAAATTCGCCCTTGGTCTAGTTTTTTTACCATAGGAAGGTTAGACGCTTTTCCCTAGAATGGCTCGAAACGAAGAAACGTCCAGTCGCTAGGGAGGAGTGTCATGTCCGGTCTCGTCATGCCGGCGCCGAAGGCCGATGTTCTGGCCCGCCGCGCCGAGATCATCGCGGCGCTGCGCGCGATCGTGCCCGGCGAGGGTGTGATCGACACCGAGACCGAGATGCGCCCCTTCGAGAGCGACGGGGTGACGGCCTATCGCCAGCTTCCGCTCGCCGTCGTGCTGCCCTCGACCACCGAACAGGTCTCGAAGGTCCTGGCCTATGCCAATGCCAACGGCATTCCCGTGGTGCCGCGCGGGGCCGGCACGTCGCTGTCGGGCGGCGCGCTGCCACTGGAAGACGGCATCCTGCTCGGCATGGGCAAGTTCAACCGCATTCTCGACATCGACTTCGAGAACCGCACCGTCGTCGCCCAACCGGGCGTGACCAATCTCGGCATCACCACCGCCGTGGCGCATAACGGCTTCTACTACGCGCCCGACCCCTCCTCGCAGATCGCCTGCACCATTGGCGGCAATGTCGGCGAGAATTCCGGCGGCGTGCACTGCCTGAAATACGGCCTGACCACCAACAACGTGCTCGGCGTCGAGATGGTGCTGATCACGGGCGAGATCATCCGCCTGGGCGGCAAGCACCTGGATTCCGGCGGGCTCGACCTGCTCGGCCTGATCGTCGGCTCGGAGGGGCTGCTCGGCGTGGTGACGGAAGTCACCGTGCGCATCCTGAAGAAGCCGGAGACGGCGCGCGCCGTGCTGGTCGGCTTTCCGTCCTCGGAGGCGGCGGGCGCCTGCGTCGCCGCCATCATCGCCGCCGGCATCATCCCGGGCGGCATGGAGATGATGGACAAGATGATGGTCCACGCCGCCGAGGCCTTCCTCGGCGCGGGCTACCCGCTCGATGTCGAGGCGCTGCTGATCGTCGAGCTGGACGGGCCGGAGGCGGAAGTGAACCACCTCATCGACCGCGTCGCCGAGATCGCGGGCGGGCTGGGCTGCCAGACGCTGCGCGCCTCCACCAGCGAGGAGGAGCGCGTCGCCTTCTGGGCCGGGCGCAAGGCCGCCTTCCCGGCGGTGGGGCGCATCTCGCCCGACTACCTCTGCATGGACGGCACCATCCCGCGCAAGGCGCTGCCCGAAGTGCTGAACCGCATGGAGGCGATGTCGGAGAAATACGGCCTGCGCTGCGGCAACGTCTTCCACGCCGGCGACGGCAACCTGCATCCGCTCATCTGCTACGACGCCAACAAGCCGGGCGCGCTGGAGAAGGCGGAAGCCTTCGGCGCCGACATATTGCTGCTCTGCGTCGAGGTCGGCGGCGTGCTGACCGGCGAGCACGGCGTCGGCGTCGAGAAGCGCGACCTGATGCCCTCGATGTTCAACGAGACCGACCTGGCGCACCAGCAGCGGCTGAAATGCGCCTTCGATCCCGATGCGCTGCTCAATCCCGGCAAGGTGTTTCCGGTGCTGCACCGCTGTGCCGAACTTGGGCGCATGCATGTGAGCGGGGGCAAGCTGCCCTTCCCCGACATTCCGCGGTTCTGACGAACGTGTTCCCGTTCTCCCTTCCGTCATCCCGGCCGGAGCGTTCCTCTCTGGCGTCATCCCGGACGGTGCGCAGTACCGTTCCGGGACCGCGCGCCGGCCTGGGCGCTGCCGGGCGGTCCCGGCTCGCCGCGCTGACGCGCCGCGGCCGGGATGACGACGCTGGCGGGGGAGGCGGCGCCCGATGACCACCCTGCTCGTCCGCAACGCCACGATGCTCGTCACCATGGACGGCACGCGCCGCGAGATCGTCGGCGGCGGCCTGTTCGCGCGCGACGGCATCATCGAGCAGGTCGGGCCGGGCGAGAGCCTGCCGGGAACCGCCGACCAGGTGCTCGACCTGTCCGGCCATGTGGTGCTGCCGGGTCTGGTCAACTGCCACCACCATCTCGACCAGACGCTGACGCGCAATCTGCCGGCGGCGCAGAACACCAACCTGTTCCGCTGGCTCAGGGCGCATTACCGGCTGTGGGCGGCGCGCACGCCGGAGGCCTCGCGCAGCGCGACGCTGGTTGGCCTCGCCGAACTCGCCTTGTCGGGCTGCACCACCTGCTTCGACCACGCCTATGTGTTCCGCAATGGCTGCGCGGTCGACGACCAGATCCACGCGGCCCGCGAGATCGGCCTGCGCTTCATGGTCTCGCGCGGATCGATGTCGCTGGGCGAGTCGAAGGGCGGGCTGCCGCCGGACGACTGCGTCGAGGACGAGGACGACATCCTCGAGGACAGCGAGCGCGTCATCGCCCGCTATCACGACGCCGCGCCGGGCTCGATGCTGCAGATCGCCCTCGCCCCCTGCTCGCCCTTCTCGGTGACGCCGGAGCTGATGCGCGAATCGGCGGCGCTGGCGCGGGCCAAGGGCGTGCGGCTGCACACCCATCTGGCCGAGACCATCGACGAGGAGCGCTTCACGCTGGAACGCCTCGGCAGGCGCCCCGTCGCCTATATGGAGGAGCTGGGCTGGCTCGGCGAGGATGTCTGGTTCGCCCATGCGGTGCACGTGAACGCGCATGAGATCGGCTGCTTCAAAGGCGCCGGGGTCGGCGTGTGCCACTGCCCGTCCTCGAACATGCGCCTGGCCTCCGGCATCGCGCCGGTGCAGGCCTATCGCAGGGCCGGGGTGAAGGTCGGCCTCGGCGTCGACGGCTCGGCCTCCAATGACGGCAACAACCTGCTCGGCGAGGCGCGCCAGGCCATGCTGCTGGCGCGGCTGCAGATCTCGCTGCGTCCCCCCGAGGGGCCGGACACCACGCTTTCCACCTCCGATCCCTCGCGCGACGGCGAATGGATGACCGCGCGCGAGGCGCTGGAGCTGGCGACGCTCGGCGGCGCTTCGGTGCTCGGGCGCACCGACATCGGTTCGCTGGCGCCGGGCAAATGCGCCGACTTCTTCGCCCTGCGGCTCGACGACGTCGCCTTCGCCGGGGGCCTGTCCGATCCGGTCGCCGCCGCCCTGTTCTGCACGCCCGGCCGCGCCGCCTGGACGGTGGTGCACGGGCGCCCGATCGTCGCGGCGGGCGAGATCGTCACTATCGACCTGCCGGCGGTCGTCGCCGCGCACAACAAGCATGCCGCGCGGCTCGCCGCGCTTTCGGGAGGTGCCTGAGATGAGCGATCGCGTGCTGAGCGGAAGGCTGTGTCCGCGCGACGAGGCCGAGGTCGTCGAGACCGTGCGCTGGGCCGTGTCGGAGGGCCATACGCTGGACGTGGCCGGCTCCGGCTCCAAGGCCGCGCTCGGCCGCCACATCCAGACCGACTATACGCTGGAGCTGAAGGGTCTCTCCGGCGTCACCCTCTACGAGCCCGAGGAACTGGTGCTGAGCGCGCGTGCCGGCACGCCGGTCGCGCAGATCGAGGCGCTGGTCGCCGATGCCAATCAGATGATGGCGTTCGAGCCGATGGATTTCGGCCCGCTGCTCGGCAAGGCACCGGGCGGGGGCACGCTGGGCGGGCTGATGGCCTGCAACCTCGCCGGTCCCCGCCGCCCGAGCGCTGGCGCGGCGCGCGACCATGCGCTCGGCCTGCGCGCCGTCTCCGGCCGCGGCGAAGCCTTCAAGGCCGGCGGGCGCGTGGTGAAGAACGTCACCGGCTACGACCTGCCGCGCGGCCTCGCCGGCTCCTACGGCACGCTCGCCGCCTTCACCGAGCTGACCATCAAGGTACTGCCGCGTCCCGAGACGGTGGAGACGCTGCTCGTCCTCGGCCTCGACGACGCGGCCGCCGCCAGCGCCATGAGCGCGGCGGTCGGCTCCTATTACGACGTCTCCGGCGCCGCCCATGTGCCGGCCGAGGTCGCCGCCCGCATTCCCGCCGTCGCCGGCGCGGGCGGCGCGGTCACGGCGCTGCGGCTGGAAGGCGTCAAGCCCTCCATCCTGCATCGGCGCGGCAAGCTGGAGGAGATGCTGCGCGCGCGCGGCGCGCTCTCCTTCCTCGACGCGGAGGCCTCCCTCGCCTTCTGGCGGGCGGTGCGCGACGTGCTGCCCTTCGCGCTGCCGGAGGGCGGCAATGTCGACACGGCCCGGGCCGTCTGGCGCGTCTCGGTGGCACCCATGGCCGGCGCCTCCATTGGCGCCGCGCTGCGCGAGGCGGGGGCGGTGAGCTTCTACGACTGGGCCGGCGGCCTCGTCTGGATCGAGATGGCCGATGCCGCGCCGCACACCCAGCGGGTCCGCGCGGCGGTGGCGCAGGCGGGCGGCGGCCACGCCACGCTGGTGCGCGCCGCGGCGCCGCTCCGTGCGGCCGATGAGGTGTTCCAGCCGCTGGACCCGATCACCGGCGCGCTGATCGGGCGGATGAAGAACGGTTTCGATCCCGGGCGGGTGCTGAACCCCGGGCGCATGTATGCGGGAGTGTGAGCCATGCAGACCAATTTCTCCCTGGCGCAGCTCGCCGACCCGCAGACCGCCCGTTCCGAGCAGGTGCTGCGCGCGTGCGTGCATTGCGGCTTCTGCACCGCCACCTGCCCGACCTATGTGCTGCTGGGCGATGAGCTCGATTCGCCGCGCGGGCGCATCTACCTGATCAAGGACATGCTGGAGAACGACCGGCCGGCGACGACCGAGGTCGCCAAGCATGTCGACCGCTGCCTGTCCTGCCTGTCCTGCATGACCACCTGCCCCTCGGGCGTGCACTACATGCACCTGATCGACCATGCGCGCGATCACGTCGAGAAGACCTATCGCCGCCCGCTGATGGACAAGCTGACCCGCGCACTGCTGGCGCGGGTGCTACCGAGCCGGCGGCTGTTCCGCCTCGCCATCGGCGGGGCGATGCTGGCGCGGCCGTTCGCCGGGCTGTTCGACGCGATTCCCGGGTTGAAGCCGGTCGCCGCCATGCTGCGCCTCGCCCCCGCCCGCCCGGCGACCCGCCCGGCGAGCGAGGGGGTGCGCCGCTTCGCCCCCCTTGGCGCGCGCCGCGCCCGCGTCGCGCTGCTCGACGGCTGCGCCCAGCCGGTGCTGCGGCCGGAGATCGACGAGGCGGCGATACGCCTGATGACCCGCATGGGGGTGGAGATCGTGCGGCCGGTCGGCGGCGGCTGCTGCGGCTCGCTCACCCACCACATGGGCAAGGAAGACCTCGCGCTGGCGAACGCCCGCGCCAATGTCGACGCCTGGATGCGCGAGATCGAGGGCGAGGGGCTGGACGCCATCATCGTCACCACCTCGGGCTGCGGCACCACCATCAAGGATTACGGCCACATGCTGCGCTCGGAGCCGGCCTATGCCGCGCGCGCGGCGAAGGTGTCGGCGCTGGCCAAGGATGTGAGCGAGTTCCTCTCCGAGCATGAGATGCCGGCCCCTGTCATCGCGCCCGGCATCCGCGTCGCCTACCATTCGGCCTGCTCGCTGCAGCACGGCCAGCGCGTGCGCACGGCGCCGAAGAACCTGCTCGCCTCCGTCGGCTTCACCGTGCTGGAGCCCGCCGAGGGGCACCTGTGCTGCGGCTCGGCCGGCACCTACAACATCCTGCAGCCGGAGATCGCCGGACGGCTGCGCGCCCGCAAGGTCGCCAATATCGAGCGGACGCTGCCGCAGATCGTCGCCGCCGGCAATATCGGCTGCATGACGCAGATCGGCGGCGGCACCGCGCTGCCGGTGGTGCACACGGTCGAGCTGCTCGACTGGGCGACCGGCGGGCCGGCGCCGGCCGGCCTCGAAGGGCTGCGCGTCGCCGCCTGACGGGTGCGACCTGACAGGAAGGGATCGGGGCGGCTATGATCGCCCCGCTTCGCTCTCCCAAGGTTCCCGATGACACATTCGCGTCTTCTCGTCCTCTCGCTCGGTGGCACCATCACCATGACCCCGGCCATCGGCGGCGGCATCGCCCCGACGCTCGGCGCCGCCGATCTGGTGGCCGCGGTGCCGGGGCTCGGCGAGGTGGCGGAAATCGAGGCGCGCTCGCTCTTCCGCCTGCCGAGCCCCTCGCTGACGCTCGACCATGTCGCCGAGGTCGCCTCCGAGATTCGCGCGGGGTTCGACGAGGGCTTCGACGGCGCCATCGTCATCCAGGGCACCGACACGATCGAGGAGACGGCCTTCGGGCTCGACCTCCTGGTGCGCGACGCGCGCCCGGTGGTGGTGGTCGGCGCCATGCGCGGCCCGCAGCAGCCGGGTGCCGACGGGCCGGCCAACCTGCTGTCCGCCGTCATCGTCGCGGCGAGCCGGCCGGCGCGCGGCCTCGGCACCCTCGTCGTGCTGAACGACGAGATCCATGCCGCCCGCTTCGTGCGCAAGGCGCACACGGCGCTCACCTCCGCCTTCGTCTCCGACAATGGCGGCCCGCTCGGGCTGGTGGCGGAAGGCCGGGCGCGCTTCCTCACCCATGTGGCGCCGGTGCGGCTGCCGGCGGCGATCCATGACGGCGAGGCGGCGCTGCCGCCGGTGGCGCTGATCAAGATGAGCATGGGCGACGACGGACGGCTGCTGGCCGCTGTGCCCGGCCTCGCCTATGCCGGTCTCGTCATCGAGGGCATGGGGGCCGGCCACGTGCCCGGCGTCCTCTCGCCGATGGTGGCGGAGGTCGCCGGCAGGATCCCCACCGTGCTGGCGAGCCGGACGCTGGCCGGGCCGGTGTTCGAGCGCACCTATAATTACGCCGGCTCGGAGATCGACCTGATCAAGTCCGGCGTCATGCCGTCCGGCCTGCTGACCGGCCCGAAGGCGCGGGTGCTGCTGACCTTCGCGCTCAGGGCCGGATGGAGCCGCGAGATGATCGGCGCGGCCTTCGCCGCCTATGCCTGAGGCGACTCAGGAACTGCCGATGAGGATGCCGGCGGCGAGCACGAGCACGCCGCCCAGCACCACCTGCACGAGGGCCGAGGTGAACGGCGTCTCCATGTAGTGGGTGCGTACATAGGCGATGGCGGCGAGTTCGACCGCGACGACCACGCCGGCGATCGCCGTGGCGGTCCAGAAATCCGGGATCAGATAGGGCAGGGTGTGGCCGAGCCCGCCGAGCATCGTCATCACGCCGCAGGCGATGCCGCGCGGCCAGGGACTGCCGCGCCCGGTGATGGCACCGTCGTCGGAGAGGCCCTCGGTAAGGCCCATGGAGATGCCGGCGCCGATGGAGGCGGCGAGGCCGACCAGGAAGGCGGCCCAGCTGTCCTGCGTGGCGAAGGCGGCGGCGAAGATCGGCGCCAGCGTCGAGATCGAGCCGTCGATGAGGCCGGCAAGGCCCGGCTGCACGATCTGCAGCACGAAGATGCGGTGCGCGGTGTCTTCCTCGGCCGCCTTGGCGCCGCTCGTTTCGAGCTGGCCGCCGAGTTCCTGCGCCAGCGTCTCGTGCCGTCCCTCCGCCTCGGCGAGGTCGGCGAGCAGCCGGCGGGTGTCGGCGTCGCGGGCGCGTTCGGCGGCCTTGATGTAATATTGCTGGGCCTCGTACTCCATCACCTCGGCCTGGCGGCGCACCGCGTCGATGCGCAGCGTCTCCAGCAGCCAGATCGGGTCGCGCTTGAGGAAGCCCTTCACGTCCTGCCGGGTGATGTAGGGCAACTCGCCGCCGAACTTCTTCCGGAACATGTCGTGCAGCGCGTGGCGGTGGCCCTGCTCCTCCTCGGCCATGCGCTCGAACATCGCCGCGGTGGCGGGGTAGTCGACCTTCAGCCGGTTGGCGAACTGGAGATAGATGCGCGCATCCTCCTCCTCGTTCGAAATGGCGAGGGCCAGGATCTCGGCCTCGGTGAGGTCGGCGAAGCGTTTCATCGGTCGGATCCTGACAATTATTAGAATCAATCTAATCTAGCCGGAGAAAGCTGTCGATCTCCTGTCAGGCACGGCCGCCATGCGATGGGGGAATGGCGGCCCAAACGAAACGGGGCGCCCGAAGGCGCCCCGCTGGAAATCCCGGATGGTGTCGCCGATCACTCGGCGGCGCCGACCTCGGTGTCCTCGGCCGACTTCGCCTTGGCCTCGAGGTCCTCGCCGGTGGCCTGGTCGACGACCTTCATGGACAGGCGGGTCTTGCCGCGCTCGTCGAAGCCGAGCAGCTTGACCTTGACCTTGTCGCCTTCCTTGACGACGTCGGACGGCTTGGCCACGCGCTCCTTGGCGAGCTGCGAGACGTGCACGAGGCCGTCCTTGGCGCCGAAGAAGTTCACGAACGCGCCGAAGTCCACGACCTTGACGACCGTGCCTTCGTAGATGTGGCCGATCTCCGGCTCGGAGGCGATCGACCTGATCCAGTTCAGCGCGGCCTTGATCGACTCGCCGGAGGCGGAGGCGACCTTCACCGTGCCGTCGTCCTCGATGTTGATCTTGGCGCCGGTCTTCTCGACGATCTCGCGGATCACCTTGCCGCCCGACCCGATCACTTCGCGGATCTTGTCGACCGGGATCTGGATCACCTCGATGCGCGGGGCATGCTCGCCGAGCTCGGAACGGGCGCCGGTCAGCGCCTTGCTCATCTCGCCGAGGATGTGCAGACGGCCGTCCTTCGCCTGGGTGAGGGCGACCTTCATGATCTCCTCGGTGATGCCGGCGATCTTGATGTCCATCTGCAGGGCGGTGACGCCGTTGTCGGTGCCGGCCACCTTGAAGTCCATGTCGCCGAGGTGATCCTCGTCGCCGAGGATGTCGGAGAGCACGGCGAACTTCTCACCCTCGAGGATGAGGCCCATGGCGATGCCGGCCACCGGGCGGCGCATCGGCACGCCGGCGTCCATCAGGGCGAGCGAGGTGCCGCAGACGGTCGCCATGGAGGAGGAGCCGTTCGACTCCAGGATCTCCGAGACGGCGCGCAGCGTGTAGGGGAACTCGTGCGCCGGCGGCAGCAGCGGGCGGATGGCGCGCCAGGCGAGCTTGCCATGGCCGATTTCGCGGCGGCCGGGCGAGCCCATGCGGCCGGTCTCGCCGACCGAGAAGGGAGGGAAGTTGTAGTGCAGCAGGAAGCGCTCCTTGTAGGTGCCTTCCAGGCTGTCGATGAACTGCTCGTCCTCGCCGGTGCCCAGCGTGGCGACCACCAGGGCCTGCGTCTCGCCGCGGGTGAACAGCGCCGAGCCGTGGGCGCGCGGCAGCACGCTGGCCTCGGCGACGATCTGGCGGACGGTCTTGGTGTCGCGGCCGTCGATGCGGATACCCTCGTCGAGGATGTTCCAGCGGACGATCTTGGCCTCGAGCTCCTTCATCACCTCGGCGAGAACCTGGGCGTCCGGCACCGGCTTGCCCTCGGCGGCGAGAGCGGCGTAATGCGCCTTCGCCTTGGACTTGGCGGCGCCGACCGCCTCGTAGCGGTCCTGCTTGCGAACGATCTTGTAGGCGGCGCGCAGATCGCTGTCGATCAGGGCGCGCACCTCGGCCTCAAGCGCCGAATGGTCCGGGGCGACGTAGTCGCGCGGCTCCTTGGCGGCCTTCTCGGCGAGGCGGATGATCGCGTCGATCACCGGCTGGAAGTGGCGGTGGCCAAACATGACCGCGCCGAGCATCACTTCCTCGGAGAGTTCCTTGGCCTCGGACTCGACCATCAGTACGGCGTCGGCGGTGCCGGCGACCACGAGGTCGAGCGCCGATTCCTTGACCTCGTCGCTGGTCGGGTTCAGCACGTACTCATTGTCGATGAAGCCGACGCGGGCGCCGCCGATCGGGCCCATGAACGGCACGCCCGACAGGGTGAGCGCGGCGGAGGCGGCGACCAGCGCCACGATGTCGGGATCGTTCTCGAGGTCGTGCGAGAGCACGGTCACGACGACCTGCGTCTCGTTCTTGTAGCCCTCGGCGAAGAGCGGGCGGATCGGGCGGTCGATCAGGCGGGAGACCAGCGTCTCCTTCTCGCTCGGGCGGCCTTCGCGCTTGAAATAGCCACCGGGAATGCGACCGGCCGCATAGGCCTTTTCCTGGTAGTTGACGGTGAGCGGGAAGAAGTCCTGGCCGGGCTTGGGCGCCTTGGCGGAGACGGCGGTGGCGAGCACGGTGGTGTCGCCATAGGTCGCGAGCACGGCGCCATCGGCCTGGCGCGCCATGCGGCCGGTCTCGAGGACGAGCGTACGCCCACCCCAGTCGAGTTCCTCGCGGTGAATATCGAACATGTCTGTCTCTGGCTTTCCGAAGCGGAGGCCATGGGCAAGACGGCGAGAGGCTCGGGGCGAGGCGCTCTCAGCGGAGCGGCGTCGTCGGGTGTCGAGCCTCCGGCGATCCTGCCATGGCGCGCCGCTTCTCGTCGGACGCGGCGAGCCCCATGCCCGCCGCTTGCTTATGCGGCCGGCGCCGGGACGATCCGCGGCGCCGGAGAGAAAAGGACGGACCCGGCATCCGGGATGCCGGGTCCGTCCGGAAAATCAGCGGCGGATGCCCAGGCGCTGGATCAGCGACTTGTAGCGGGCTTCCTCGGTCTTCTTGAGATAGTCGAGGAGGCCGCGACGCGCCGACACCATCTTGAGCAGACCGCGACGGGAATGGTTGTCCTTGGCGTGGCCCTTGAAGTGCCCGGTGAGGTTGGTGATGCGCTCGGTGAGGATCGCAACCTGCACTTCCGCCGAGCCGGTGTCGTTCGGCTTGGTGGCGTATTCCTTGATGAGCGCCTGCTTGCGCTCGGCAGTGATCGACATCGGATAATCCTTTCGGGTCTTGCACAGGTGGATGGCGGGCGCGCTGCGGATCGTGCCTCAGGGGCCTTCCGGATATCGCCTCGCCGGGTTCCGCAGTTCGGCCGGGCCGGGATGTCGTCCAGCGCGGTCAAAGGGCTGCGGGTCGCGCGGACAAAGGTCCGCGACGCGGGCGCAACATACACGAAAACGCCAGAGTGGCTAGTGGCACGTGCGCGCGGCGGGACGTCGGCGGAGGGGCGCCGTCGCGCCCCGCCCCTCACTTGCCGGAATGGAAGATCCGCTTGGGATGGATCTCGCCGGCCTCGGCCTCGCCGAGCGCGACGAGGCGCCCGCCGACGGTGATGGCGACCGGGCCTTCCAGGATCGGCGCGTCGCGCCCGCGCAGGATGATCGGCTGGCCATGGGCGAGGCGCGCCGCATCGGCCGGCGAGACGCGCAGCGCCGGCAGGCTGTCGAGCCCGATATCGACCGGGCGCAGCGCCTCCATCGGCGCGGCGTCGTCCATCGCCTCGGAAATCTCGCGCAGCCGGGCCAGCGGGATCAGCTCCTCCTCGGCGAAGGTGCCGACGCGGGTGCGGCGCAGGGCGCTGATGTGCCCGTGCGCGCCGAGCGCGCGGCCGAAATCGCGGGCAAGCGAGCGCACATAGGTGCCCTTGCCGCACTCGGCCTCGAACACCGCGTGGTCGGCATCCGGCTGCTTGACCAGTTCGAGCGAATGGATGACCACGGTGCGCGCGGCGAGTTCGACCGCGATTCCGTCGCGGGCGAGGTCATAGGCGCGCTCGCCATTGATCTTGAGCGCCGAATAGGCCGGCGGCACCTGCTCGATCTCGCCGCGGAAGCCGGGGAGAAGGGCGAGGATCGCCTCGCGCGTCGGGCGCAGCTCGGAGGTCGCGACCGCCTTGCCCTCGCTGTCGTCGGTGTCGGTCTCGATGCCCCAGCGCACGGTGAAGCGGTAGACCTTGCGCCCGTCCATGACGAAGGGAACGGTCTTGGTGGCCTCGCCGAGCGCGATCGGCAGGCAGCCGGAGGCGAGCGGGTCGAGCGTGCCGGCATGTCCCGCCTTCTTGGCGCTGAACAGCCATTTCACCGCCCCGACCGCCTGGGTCGAGGTCATGCCGACCGGCTTGTCGAGCAGCACCCAGCCGTCGATGTCGCGCTTGGGCCGGCGCTTGCGCGCGGGGGCCTCGGCGGGCTGCGGCGCGTCCTCGCGCAGCGTCGTCTGATCGAGCGGGGCGTTCATTCCTCGTCCTCTTGCTTGCCGTTGCCGTCGTCGCCCTCGAGGTCGCGCTGCACCACCGGCAGGCGCAGCAGCGCGTCGATGCGCGCGCCCTCCTCGAAGGAGGTGTCGATGCGAAACCGCAGCTCGGGGACGAATTTCAGCTCGACCCGGCGGCCGATTTCGCCGCGCAGCGGCTTGGCGTTGGTCGCCAGCGCCTCGATCGCCGCCTTGGGGTCCTTGCCGCCGAGCGGCATGACGTAGCAGGTGGCGATCTTCAGGTCCGGGCTCATGCGGACCTCGGGAACGGTGATCAGCACCCGTGCCAGCGCCGGATCGGCCAGATCGCCCCGCGCCAGTATGTCGGAGAGGGCGTGACGCACCAGCTCGCCCACGCGCAGTTGGCGCTGGCTCGGGCCGGAACCCGAGCTCGCTTTGTTCTTCATGATGCACAAACCTTCAGGGCCCCGCCGGCGAACCGGATCGAAGGGGCCAGCCTCGACCGGAGCGAGCGGGCTTGGACCGCTCGTTCCCGTGGATGTTCACGCCCCTGCGGGCATGGCCGCCTCCCGCGGACGGGAGGCGGGGGAGATCAGAGCGTGCGCTGCACGACCTCGACGCGGTAGCACTCGATGACGTCGCCGGCGCGCATGTCCTGGTAGTTCTCGAAGGACATGCCGCATTCCTGGCCGGCCTGCACCACGTTGACCGCATCCTTGAAGCGGTTGAGCGTGGCGAGCTTGCCCTCGTGGATCACGACGTTGTCGCGGATCAGGCGGACATGCTGGCCGCGCTCGACGGTGCCGTCGGTGACCAGGCAACCGGCGACCTTGCCCACCTTGGAGACCGCGAAGATCTCCTTGATGAGCGCGTTGCCGAGCATGGTCTCGCGGTTGATCGGGGCCAGCAGGCCGCCCATCGCCGCCTTCACGTCATCCACGAGGTCGTAGATGATGTTGTAGTAGCGGATCTCGATGCCGGCGCGATCGGCCGCGTCGCGTGCTTCCTTGTTGGCGCGCACGTTGAAGGCGATGATCGCGGCGCCGGCCGTCTCGGCCAGCGTCACGTCGCTCTCGTTCACGCCGCCCGCGCCGGAGTGGATGATGCGGGCCTGCACCTCGTCGGTGCCGAGCTTCTCCAGCGAGGAGATGATGGCCTCGACCGAACCCGACACGTCGCCCTTGATGATGAGCGGGAATTCCTTCCGGCCGGCCGTCTTGGCCTGGCTCATCATCTGCTCCAGCGAGCCGCGGACGGTGGCGGAACGGGCCGCCGCCTTCTCGCGCTTCTGGCGCTGGCGGTAGTCGGTGATCTCGCGGGCACGGGCTTCGTTCTCGACCACCGCGAGACGGTCGCCCGCCTCCGGCGTGCCGTTGAAGCCGAGCACCTCGACCGGGAAGGACGGGCCGGCGCTGGTGACGTTGGCGCCCTTGTCGTCGATCAGGGCGCGCACGCGGCCGAGCTCGGCGCCGGCGACGACGATGTCGCCGACACGCAGCGTGCCGCGCTGCACGAGAACGGTGGCGACGGGGCCGCGGCCGCGGTCGAGCTTGGCCTCGATGACGGTGCCTTCCGCGTCGCGGTTGGGGTTCGCCTTGAGGTCGAGCACTTCGGCCTGCAAGCTGATGAGCTCCAGCAGCTTGTCGAGATTGGTCTGCGCCTTGGCCGAGACCTCGACTTCCAGCGTGTCGCCGCCGAGGCTTTCGACCTGCACCTCGTACTGCAGCAGTTCGCTGCGCACGCGCTCGGGCTTGGCGTCCGGCTTGTCGATCTTGTTGATGGCGACGATCAGCGGGACCTTGGCGGCGCGGGCGTGATTGATCGCCTCGACCGTCTGCGGCATCACGCCGTCATCGGCCGCAACCACCAGCACCACGATGTCCGTCACCTTGGCACCACGGGCACGCATCGCCGTGAAGGCGGCGTGGCCGGGCGTGTCGATGAAGGTGATCTTGCCGCCGAGCGGCGAGGTCACCTGATAGGCGCCGATATGCTGGGTGATGCCGCCGGCCTCGCCGGAAACGACGTTGGCCTTGCGGATGGCGTCGAGCAGCGAGGTCTTGCCGTGGTCGACATGGCCCATGATGGTCACGACCGGGGGACGCGACACCAGCTCCTCGTCGGTGTCGGCCGTATCGAACAGGCCTTCCTCGACGTCGGATTCGGCGACGCGGCGCACGGTGTGGCCGAGTTCCTCGGCGATGAGCTGGGCGGTGTCGGCGTCGATCACGTCGGTGATCTTCACCATCTGGCCCTGCTTCATCAGCAGCCGGATCACGTCGACCGCGCGCTCGGCCATGCGGTTGGCGAGCTCCTGGATGGAGATCGTCTCCGGCACGATCACCTCACGGGCGATCTTTTCCTTCGCCTCGACATGGCGATGGCCGCTCATGCGCTGAGTGCGGCGGCGGAACGAGGCGACCGAGCGCTGACGCTCGTCGTCGCCCGACTGGGCGGTGACGACGGTCAGGCGGCCGCGGCTCTTCTCGGGGCCGGCCGGGCGGGTCGGCTTGGCCGGCGGGGCCGGGCGTGCCGGGGCGCCGCCGGGACCGCGACGGACCGGACGGCGATCGTCCTCCTCGGCATCCATCGGCCCGCGCGGCGTGGCGACACGCGGCGCGCCGGGCGCGGACGCCGGGGCGGGAGAGCTGGGCGTGGCGGCGCGCGGCGCGGCGGGAGCCTGACTCGACGCGGCGGGGGCCGGCGTATCCTCGCCGAAACGCTTGCGCGCCTCCTGCTCGGACTTGCGCTTGGCCTCTTCCTCGAAGGCGCGGCGCGCGTCTTCCTCGCGCTTGCGGGCCTCGGCGGCCTCGCGCTCGATCTTTTCGCGGGCGTCGCGCTCGGCGCGGCGACGGGCCTCTTCCTCGGCGATGCGGCGTTCCTCGACCTCGCGGATGCGGGCATCCTGCAAGGCGGCGGCGCGCGCGCGCGCTTCCTCTTCCGTCAGGGTGCGCAGAACCACGCCGCCGGGGCGGCTGCCCTGCGGTGCCGGACGGGGGCCGGAAAGGTTGGCGCCGGGAGCCGGCTGGGTGCGCAGCGGCGGACGGCCGGAAGGCTGCTGGCTCTGCGCGGGGCGCGGGGCCTGCGTGCTGGCTGCCGGAGCGGATGCCGGCGGAGCGGCGGGCGCGGCGGCGACCGGCGCCTCGGGCTTGTCGCCCGGGCCGAGCACGCGGCGCTTCACCTTCTCCACCACGACGGACTTGGACCGTCCGTGGCTGAAGCTCTGGCGGACGACGCCCTGCTCGACAGGTCGCTTGAGCGTGAGGGTGGTCTTGCCGCCCTGGCCAGCCCCTTGGCCAACGCCCATCGTCTTCTCGCCCGGGTTCTTCGTATCGGTCATTCGGTATCCGTTCCTGTACCTTTCCGCCTCATGCGGAAAGGTGCCACTTTCGTCCGCCAGCCTGCTTATTCCGCACGCCAGCCTTCGAGCCTTCTCATCCGCGCGAGGAACCCCGCGCTCGTCGGATGCGCGAGCAGCGCAGCATGTACCACATTTGCCCGCCCTAGCGCCAAGTCCAATTGTACGCCCGACAGGTCGTCGATTCGGGCGATCTCGCGACCGGCCGCTTCGGCGATCCGCCGCGCCAGCGCATCGAGCTTGGCCGCCCCGTCCGGAGCGGCGTCGCTCGCATGCACGAGCACGGCCACCTTCCCGCCCTGCAGCGCCTCGATCACCTTGGCGTTGCCGGTGACCACCTGCCCCGCCTTCTTGGCGAGGCCGAGGGCGCTGAGCGCGTCCTTCTCCAGGAGTTGCCCGACCAGGTCGGGCAGCGCCGCGTCGGCACGTCCCTTGCCGCGAAAGGCGCGCGAGAACGCCTTCCTCTTCAGGGCCTCGGCGAGCACGGAGCGCCGCGCCGTCACCCAGGCGCCACGCCCGGGAAGCCGGGCATGGATATCCGGCACCACCGTGCCGTCGGGCGCCACGACGAAGCGCAGCAAGTCATCGACCGGCCGGACCGTCCGGCTGGCGATGCACATCCGGGCCGGCGCGCGGCCCGCATCGGCGAGCCCCGCATCGGTGAGCCCGGCGTCGGTCTCCTCGGCCCCATCGGCGGGGTCCGCCGCGGTGAGCGCCGTCTCGTCCTGCACCGGTCCCAGCTCCTCTTCAGCCTCCGGGCGTCACGCGTGCGAAGCGATCAGCCCTGGGCCTCGTCCGCCTCGGCTTCGTCGTCGGTCTCCTCGGCGGCCGGGCCGGCGAGATCCGCCTCGCTGATCCAGCCGGCCTTGACGCGGGCCTGCATGACCAGCGCCTCGGCGTCCTCGCGCGAAAGGTTGAAGCCTTCCAGCGCGCCGGAGACGCGAACCACCTCGCCGTCCTTGCGTTCGGTCCAGCCGACGAGGTCGTCGGTGGCGCAGCCGGCAAGGTCTTCCACCGTCTTGATGTCGTTCTCGCCGAACGCCACCAGCATCGGCGAGGTGACGCCCGGCACTTCGCGCAGCTCGTCGGCGACGCTGAGTTCCCTGCGGCGGGCGTCGAAGCCGGCCTCGACCTGCGCCAGATGGTTCAGCGCGCGGTTCTGCAGTTCCTGCGCCGTGTCCTCGTCGAAGCCCTCGATGCTGGCGAGCTCGTTGAGCGACACATAGGCGATTTCCTCGACCGAGGCGAAGCCTTCCGACGCGAGCAGCTGGCCCATCATCTCGTCGAGGTCGAGCGCCTCGGCGAACATCTTGGTGCGCTCGGCGAATTCCTTCTGGCGCCGCTCGCTCTCCTCGGCCTCGGTCATGATGTCGATGTCCCAGCCGGTCAGCTGGGAGGCGAGGCGCACATTCTGGCCGCGACGGCCGATCGCGAGGGATAGCTGGGCATCCGGGACCACGACTTCAATACGCTCGCGGTCCTCGTCGAGCACCACCTTGACCACTTCGGCCGGGGCGAGGGCGTTGACGATGAAGGTCGCCACGTCCTGCGACCACGGGATGATGTCGATCTTCTCGCCCTGCAGCTCGTTGACCACGGCCTGCACGCGCGAGCCGCGCATGCCGACGCAGGCGCCGACCGGATCGACCGAGGAATCGCGCGAGGTGACGGCGATCTTGGCGCGCGAGCCGGGGTCGCGGGCCACCGACTTGATCTCGACGATGCCGTCATAGATCTCCGGCACTTCCTGCGCGAACAGCTTCGCCATGAACTGCGGATGGGTGCGCGAGAGGAAGATCTGCGGGCCGCGCTGCTCGCGGCGCACGTCGTAGACATAGGCGCGGATGCGGTCGCCGGTCTTGAACACTTCGCGCGGCAGCAACTCGTCGCGGCGCAGCGAGGCTTCGCCGCGGCCGAGGTCGACGACCACATTGCCGTATTCGACGCGCTTGACCGTGCCGTTGACGATCTCGCCGATGCGGTCCTTGTACTCCTCGTACTGCCGGTCGCGCTCGGCCTCGCGCACCTTCTGCACGATGACCTGCTTGGCGGACTGCGCGGCGATGCGGCCGAAATCGAAGGGCGGCAGCGTGTCGGCGATGGAATCGCCGACCTGCGCCGCCGGGTTCAGCCGGCGCGCGCCGGCCAGCTCGATCTCGATCGCCGGATTGTCGACCTGGTCGACCACCAGCAGGTGGCGGGCGAGGCGCAGCTCGCCGGTGCGCGGATTGATCTCGGCGTGGATGTCGGTCTCGGCGCCGTAGCGCGAGCGCGCCGCCTTGGCGATCGCATCCTCCATGGCGGCGATGACGATGCTGCGGTCGATCGACTTCTCCCGCGCGACCGCCTCGGCGATCTGCAGCAGTTCGAGCCGGTTGGCGCTGACGACGGCCATCAGTTCGTCTCCTTCGCGGTGGATTTGCGTTTGGCGTTGGATTTCTTGCCGGGCTTGGCGGCGCCCTTGGGTTTAAGCATGGGCTTGGACTTCTGCTTGCCACGCACCGGCATCTTCTTCGGCGGGATGACGCGCGGGGCGACGCCCTCGTCCCCGCTCCCGGCCTCGTCGTCGGTCTCGCCATCCTGGACGGCGTCGCCGAGATCGGCGGTGTCGATGTCGTCCTCGTCGATGCCGGCGCCCTCGCGCAGCGCCTTGTCGCGGCGCAGGGCCTCGCGGATCAGCGCGTCGGTCATCACGAGGCGGGCCTCGCCGATGTCGGCGATGGGCAGCGCGACGGTGTCGGGCGTGTCGGCCGGGGCGTCGGGCAGGCGCAGCAGCGCCTCGTCGCCGCGGGCGCCGAGGAGGATGCCGCGGAAGCGCTTGCGCCCGCCCAGCGGCACGGCCATCTCGATCTTCACGTCGTGGCCGGCCCAGCGCTCGAAATCGGAAATGCGCACCAGCGGCCGGTCGATGCCGGGCGAGGACATTTCGAGGCTGTAGGCGCCGGAGATCGGGTCCTCGACGTCGAGCACCGGCGAGATGGCGCGGCTGGCCGCCTCGCATTCGTCGATGCCGAAGCTGCCGTCGGGGCGCTCGGCCATGATCTGCAGGGTGATGCCCTCGCGGCCGGAGATCTTCACCCGCACGAGGCGGAAGCCGAGCCCCTGCAGGACCGGCCCGACGATGGCGGCGACGCGGGCGGCGGCGCCGGTCTCGATCACGAGACGCGGTTCGTCGAGACGGCCGGTTTCCAGGCCATGCTCGGGCAGGTCGTTGGTTTCGTCGGCGCGGGCTTCCAGTTCGCTCATCGTCCTCATCGGATCGTCTCGCGATCCGCAATGCAAAAAGAGCGGGCTCCGGCGGCGGAACCCACTCTCAACCGACCAGATAGTCGTTTGTGAGATAGTTGAATGCGCTGCTTATACAGCCAAACCGTCTTTTGGTGCAAGGGAGGGCGTGCGGGAGGGCGCGTGCCGTCGCCCGGGCGTCCGGCGCCGGGGCGGTCGCCCTCGGCCGGCCGCCCCGGCGGGCGCGCCGGTGGGAGCACCGCTTGCCGCGGCGGCGGGGGCGTCGCATAAGCGCTTCATGTCGCTCGCCAAACCCGTGCCCCCGGCCCGCTCCGCCGCTCTCGACGAGCGCGCGCCCGCCAAGGTGAACCTCACCTTGCGCGTGCTCGGCCGGCGTGCCGACGGCTATCACGAATTGTCGAGCCTGGTCGCCTTCGCCGGCACCGGCGACCGGCTCGGCCTGGCGCCGGGCGGGGAACTCGCGCTGTCCCTCGCCGGACCGGGCGCCGCCGCGCTCGCCGATGATCCCGACAATCTGGTGCTGCGCGCCGCGCGCGAGCTGGCCGGGCGGGTGCCCGGGCTGCGGACCGGGCGGTTCACGCTTCTCAAGCGCCTGCCGGTGGCGGCGGGAATCGGCGGCGGCTCGGCAGACGCGGCGGCGGCGCTGCGGCTGCTGGCGCGGGCGAATGGTCTCGCGCCCGCCGATCCGCGCCTGTTCGAGGCCGCGCTCGCCGCCGGCTCCGACGTGCCCGCCTGCCTCTATGGGCGCTCCTGCCTGATGCAGGGGCGCGGCGAGGCGATCGTGCCGGTCGCGCTGCCGCGCTTCGGCGCCGTGCTGGTCAATCCGCGCGTGCCGGTGTCGACGGCGCAGGTGTTTCGCGCGCTGGCTCTTGAGCCGGGCACGCGGCGCGGCGCACCCTCACCGCTGCCGGCGACGCACGCCCCGCGCGAGGAACTGCTGGCCTGGCTGCGCGCCGAGCCCAACGACCTCGAGGCGCCGGCCCGCGCGCTCGCCCCGGTGCTGGACGCGGTCGAGGCGGCGCTCGCTGCGACGCCGGGCGCGCTGCTGGTGCGCATGTCGGGCTCGGGCGCGACGATGTTCGCGCTCTACGCGAATTGCCGCGTCGCCGCCCATGCCGCGCGGATCGTCGCGGGCGGTCATCCCGGCTGGTGGGTGAAGTCGACCGTTCTGGGATAGGGAAACGATGCACACCGCGCTTTTCTTCGCCGTCGCGGCTCTCTTCGAGATCGCCGGCTGCTTCGCCTTCTGGGCGGTGGTGCGCAACGGCGCCAGCGCGCTGTGGCTGGCGCCGGGCGCGCTCAGCCTGATCGCCTTCGGCGCGGTGCTGACGCAGGTCGACGCGGCCGCGGCGGGCCGCGCCTTCGCCGCCTATGGCGGGGTCTATGTCGCGGCGTCGCTGGTCTGGCTGTGGGCGGTCGAGGGCTTTCGCCCCGACCGCTGGGACCTGACGGGCGGGGCGCTGTGTCTCGTCGGCGCGGCCATCGTGGTGTTCGGCCCGCGCGGCTGAGGGCTCACCGCACCCGCGAAATGCAGAAATCGACCACGTCGATGAGCGCGTCCCTGGCCGCGCCGGCCGGGAAGTCGTCGAGCGCCTGCTTGGCGGCGGCGCCATAGGCGCGGGCGCGCTCCACCGTCTCGGCGATGGCGCCGTGGCCGGCCAGCAGCGCCATGGCGTGCTCGAGGTCGCCCTCGCCGATCTCGCCCTGTTCGAGGCAGCGGCGCCAGAAGCCGCGCTCCTCCTCGTCGCCGCGGCGCACCGCCAGCACGATGGGCAGGGTGATCTTGCCCTCGCGGAAATCGTCGCCGACATTCTTGCCGAGATCGGCCTTCGAGCCGCCATAGTCGAGCGCGTCGTCGACGAGCTGGAAGGCGATGCCGAGATTCATGCCATAGGCGCGGCAGGCGGCCTGCGCCGCATCCGGCCGGGCGGCGAGCACCGGACCCACCTCGCAGGCGGCGGCGAACAGCTCGGCGGTCTTGCCACGGATGACGGCGAGATAGGCGTCCTCGTCGGTGGCGATGTTCTTGGCGGCGGCGAGCTGGGCGACCTCGCCCTCGGCGATCACCACGGCGGCGTTGGACAGGATGTCCAGCGCCCGCATGTTGCCGACCTCGATCATCATGCGGAAGGCCTGGCCGAGCAGGAAGTCGCCGACCAGCACGCTGGCCTCGTTGCCCCACAGCATGCGCGCGGCGAGCTTGCCCCGGCGCATCTCGCTGTCGTCGACCACGTCGTCGTGCAGCAGCGTGGCGGTGTGCATGAACTCGACCGAGGCGGCGAGCTTGACCGCGCCCTCGCCCTGGTAGCCGCACAGCGTGGCGGTGGCGAGGGTCAGCATCGGCCGCAGGCGCTTGCCGCCGGACGAGATGAGGTGCTGGGCGACCTCCGGGATCATCGTCACGTCCGAGCCCGTGCGCGACAGGATCAGCGCGTTGACGCGGTCCATGTCGGTGCGAACCAGATTGACGATGCCCTCGATGGAGGGCTCGGCCACCACCTCGGCGGCAGGATTGAACGGCAAAGCGACGGCCACGGGCAGGTTCCGGTTTGACGAGGCGCGAGCACCATATTGAGCCCCCGGTGGTGACGGCAAGTGCCGCCGACCGGGCGGCGGCGCTCCCCTTCACCTCCGGGCAACGCAGTGCCCACGTTCCGCAATAGCGCAATCCTGTGACGGGGGGAAACCCGCACGACGTACCGGGACTGCGCTTTTGTGCCGATCATGGCATGATGGCCTCATGCGCGAACTCCTCCGCACCAACGACGTCGTGCTGATCTCCGCCGTCGAGGCGCTGCTCGACAGCGCCGGCATCGACCATCTGGTCCTCGACCAGCATATGAGCGTGATGGAGGGCTCGATCGGCCTGCTGCCGCGCCGCCTGCTGGTGGAGGACGGGTTTTTCGCGCCCGCCCGCGCGCTGCTCCGCGAAGCGGGCCTCGGCGCCGCGCTGGTCGCCGAGTGAGGGGCGCGGGATGAATGCGCAGGCGCCGACCGGCGACATCCTGACCGATGGCGCCCCGACCGACACGTGCCAGACCTGCACGAGCCAGACCTGCACGAGCCCTGCCGACACGGTCCCTGCCGACGAGAGCCTGACCGACGACGCCTTCCTCGGCGGCGCGCTGCGCCTGCTGCAGCCGGCGCGCGGCCACCGTGCCGGGCACGACGCCATGCTGTTGGCGGCGAGCGCGCCGGCCGACGCCCGCGTCGTCGTCGATCTCGGCGCCGGGGTCGGCGCGGCCGGGCTGGCCCTCGCCGTGCGAATCGGCAAGCCGGGGGGAACCTTGGACGAGCTGACGCTGGTCGAGATCGACCCCGCCACCGCCGCGCTCGCCGCGCGCAACGCCGTCCGCCAGCAGCCCGACATCGGCGACCGGGTGCGCGTCGTGGTGGCCGACATCGCCGCTCTCGGCCGGCCTTCCGGGCCGGGGGAGCCGGCGGCGCGGGCGGCCGACCTCGTCTTGATGAACCCGCCCTTCAATGACCCCGGCCGCCACCGGGTCTCCCCGCACGGGCGCCGTGCGCTCGCCCACAGTGTGCCGGATGCCGGGCTCGATGCGTGGCTGCGCGCCGCCGAGCGCCTGCTCGCCTCGGGCGGACGGCTGGCGCTGATCCACCGGCCGGAGGCGCTGGAGGCGATTCTGGCGGGACTGGCAGGCCGTTTCGGTGCCGTGACGATCCGTCCGGTACATCCCGCGCCGGATGCGCCGGCCATCCGCGTGCTGATCGGCGCCATCAAGGGACGGCGCACGCCGCCGGCGCTGCTGCCGGGCCTGGTGCTGGCGGACGCGGCCGGCCGGCCGAGCAAGGGCGCCGAGCGCCTGCTGCGCCGGGGCGAGGGAATCGCGCTCGATTGACGCGACGTGATCGGCAATGCGCGCCGTCCTCATTGAGCGGCGGCCAAAGGCCCTCTATCTCTTATCCATGGCCAACACATCCTTCCTCGCCGATCTCCGCCGCCGTCTCGATCCCCTCCTTCCCGTCCGGCTGCGCGGCGACACGCCGGTCGTGCCGGTGGTGCGCCTCCACGGCGCCATCGGCATGTCGAGCCCGTTCCGCCCCGGCATCACCTTCGCCAACACCGCCCGCGCGCTGGAGCGCGCCTTTTCGGTGAAGGGCGCCAAGGCGGTGGCGCTGGTGATCAATTCGCCGGGCGGCGCCCCGGCGCAGTCGCATCTCGTCTACCGGCGCATCCGCGCGCTGGCGCAGGAGAAGCAGCTGCCGGTGATCGCCTTCGTCGAGGACGTCGCGGCCTCGGGCGGCTACATGCTGGCCTGCGCCGCCGACGAGATCGTCGCCGACACCTTCTCGATTGTCGGTTCCATCGGCGTGGTCAGCGCCGGCTTCGGCTTTACCGGCGCGCTGGAGAAGCTGGGCATCGAGCGCCGGGTCTACACCGCCGGCACGCGCAAGGTGATGCTCGACCCGTTCCAGCCGGAAAAGGCGGAGGATATCGAGCGGCTGAAGGCGCTGCAGCAGGAGATCCATGCCGGCTTCGTCGGCCTGGTCAAGGAGCGGCGCGGCGACGTGCTGGACGCGGACGAGGCGACGCTGTTCTCCGGCGAGTTCTGGGTCGCGCCGCAGGCGCAGGGCCTCGGCCTCGTCGATGCCATCGGCGATCTGCGCTCCTTCCTGCGCGCCCGCTATGGCGACAAGGTGCTCACCCCGCTGATCGAGACCCGGTCGGGCCTGTTCGGCCGCCGCTCGCCGGGCGTGGCGGCAGGTGCCGGCGGATTTGCCGCCGAGGCCGGCGCCGGCCTCGCCGAAACCCTCATTTCCGCCGCAGACGAGCGCGCATTATGGGGCCGCTACGGGCTCTGAGGCGCCCGTACCCGTTCTTGCGCCAATCCTGAGATACCGACATGCCGCCCGTTTTCGTGATCGCCCTCGGCGCCCTCGGCGCCGCCGCTCTGGTCAGGCTGCTGGCGCGCGAATCGCGCCGCGTGAACGCCGAGCTCGACGCGCATCGGCGCGTCGCCGAGGCCGAGAATGGCGACCGCCGCGTCACGCTCCGGCGCGATGCAGCGACCGGCGAGTACCGGCCGGGCGATTCGTAAGGCGTGGGACCTCATCCCGGCGCGGCGCCGCGAACCGGGCCTGGAACGCCTCCAATTTGATAGGTTTTCCCTATCATTACCGCGAATTCACTTTGTGCACCGCAGGACCCGCCTTATCCCCTTGAAGGGGAAGGAAAGATGGGAACTGGCAATGTTGCAGCGGGCCGAAAGTAACGGGGTAAGCGCCGGAAAGACACGTCGCGGGCGGCGTCGCCGCTGGCCGCTGGTCGTCCTTGCCGCCGCGCTGGTCGCCGGTGGCGGCTATTATCACTATTACGGCCGCCAGACGCCGGAGACGGTTCCCGCCTTCCAGACCGCGACGGTCGAGATCGGCGACATCGAGACCAGCGTCAACGCCATCGCCAAGATGCAGCCCAAGACCTATGTCGATGTCGGCACGCAGGTCTCCGGCCAGTTGCGCAGCATCCACCCCGAGGTCGGGGACGTGGTGAAGAAGGGCGACCTGCTCGCCGAGATCGACCCCACCGTCTACCAGACCCGCGTCGCCGGCGACCGCGCCAGCCTCGACAATCTGCGCGCCCAGCTCGCGCAGGCGCAGGCCCAGCTGACCCTCGACAATCTGCGCAACCAGCGCGCCCAGCAGCTCCTGCAGAACCAGTCCGGCAGCCGCGACGCGGCCGACGCGGCGCGGGCCACCGAGCTCATCAGCGAGGCGAAGATCGACGCGCTGAAGGCGCAGATCGCGCAGACGCAGGCGACGCTGGAGGGCGATCTGGCCAATCTCGGCTACACCAAGATCTATGCGCCGATGGATGGCACGGTGGTGTCGATCACCGCCCGCGAGGGCTCGACGCTGAACGCCAACCAGTCGGCGCCCATCGTGCTGCGCATCGCCGACCTGCAGACCATGACCGTCACCGCGCAGGTGGCGGAGGGCGACATCCCGAAGATCACGATCGGCACGCCCGCCTCCTTCTCCACCCTCGGCCTGCCGGACCGGCGCTGGCGCGGCACGGTGCGGCAGATCGAGCCGACGCCGACCATCGTCAACGACGTGGTGCTCTACAACGTGCTGATCGATGTGCCGAACGACGACCTGATGCTGATGACCGACATGACGGCGCAGGTGTTCTTCCGCCTCGGCGAGGCGAAAGGCGTGCCGCTGGTGCCGACGCCGGCCGTGCGCACCGCCCGCGACGGCACGCAGAGCGTGCGCGTGCTCACCCCGCAGGGGCTGCAGGAGCGCGTCATCAAGACCGGCCTGTCGAACCGCAGCCAGACGCAGGTGGTCGAGGGGCTGGAGCCCGGCGACACCGTGATCGTCGGCAGCGCTGGCGCGCCGGCGAGCCCGCGCCCGGCCGGGCAGCGCCCGCCCATGCCGCCGCGTCTGGGCTGAGGAAGGCCGATGAGCGAGGTCCGGCCCCGCCTTGAGGACGCCGCCCCGCCCCGGGCCCCCGCCGCGGCGGGAGCGGCCACGCGGCCGATCATCGAGCTGGTCGACGTCAGCCGCATCTATCCCAATGGCGAGAGCGTGGTGCGGGCGATCGACCGCGTCTCGCTCGCCATCCAGCCCGGCGAGTTCGTCGCCATCATGGGCCAGTCGGGCTCGGGCAAGTCGACGCTGATGAACCTCGTCGGCTGCCTCGACCGGGTCTCCACCGGCCATTACCGGGTGGACGGGGTGGACGTCGACGATCTCGACGCCGACGAGCTGGCCGAGCTGCGCTGCTCGACCTTCGGCTTCGTGTTCCAGCGCTACAACCTGCTGCCGAGCCTGACCGCGGCGGAAAATGTCGAAATCCCCGCCATCTATGCCGGCACGCCGCGCGAGGCGCGGGAGGAGCGCGCCCATCGCCTGCTCGGCCGGCTCGGCCTCGGCGAGCGCAGCGAACACCGCCCGAGCCAGCTCTCCGGCGGCCAGCAGCAGCGCGTCTCGATCGCCCGCGCGCTGATGAACGCGGCGCCGGTGATCCTCGCCGACGAACCCACCGGGGCGCTCGATTCGCGCTCCGGCGAGGATGTGCTGGCGCTGCTGAGCGAGCTGAACGCGGAAGGCCACACGGTCATCCTCATCACCCACGACCCCGACGTGGCGGCGCATGCGCGGCGCGTCGTGCGCTTCCAGGACGGGCGCATCGTCTCCGACGAGCGGCGCGAGGCGGAACCGGCGCGCACCCCGCTGCCAGCGTCCGGCCCGGCCCGGCGCAACGGGCTGGCGCGCTTCCTGCCCGATCTGGCGGAAGCCACGCGCATGGCCTTGGCCTCGATGACGGCGAACATCTTCCGCACCGCGCTGACCCTGCTCGGCATCGTCATCGGCGTAGCCTCGGTCATCACCATGCTGGCGGTGGGCGACGGCGGCAAGCAGAGCGTGCTGCAGCGCATCTCGCAGATCGGCACCAATCTGCTGATCGTGCGGCCCGGCGCGCCGGGTATCCGCACCTCCGGCGACAACGCCACGCTGCTGCCGCCGGACGCCGACGCGCTCGCCGCCATTGCCGGTGTCAGCGCCATCGCGCCGGAACGCTCGGGCCGCTACACGCTGCGCTACGGCTCGTTGGACTATTTCACCAGCGTGACCGGCACGAGCCCCGACTATCTCGTCGCCCGCGACTGGCCGATCGCCCGCGGGGTGATGTTCACCCCCGCCGATGTGCGCGCCTACGCGCCGGTGGTGGTGCTCGGCCAGACCGTGGCGCGCAACCTGTTCGGCGAGGACGACCCGGTCGGCCGGCATGTGCTGGTGAAGAACGTGCCCTACGAGATCATCGGCGTCCTCTCGCCGCGCGGCGCCAACGCCTTCGGCCAGGATCAGGACGACGTGGCGCTGGTGCCGCTTTCCACCGGCTTCGTGCGGGTGTTCGGTCGCCAGTTCCTCAACTCGATCACGGTGAAGGTGGCGAACGCCGCCGACATTCCGGCGGTCGAGAGCGCGATCACCCGCATCATTTCCGAACGGCACCAGGCCGAGGACTTCCAGGTGCGCAACACCGCGCAGTTCCTGGAGACGGCGGTGGAGACGCAGAACACGCTAACCCTCGTGCTGGGCTGCGTCGCCGCCATCTCGCTGCTGGTGGCCGGCATCGGGGTGATGAACATCATGCTGGTGAGCGTGACCGAGCGCACGCGCGAGATCGGCATCCGCATGGCGACCGGCGCGCGCATGAGCAACATCATGCTGCAGTTCAACACCGAGGCGCTGGTGGTGTGCTCGGTCGGCGGGACGGTCGGCGTCGGCCTCGGCATCGCCGCCGCCCTCGGGCTGGAATGGATGGGCGTCACCGTGCTGCTGTCGGCGATGCCGCCGCTGGTCGCCTTCGCCTGCGCTTTCCTCACGGGCCTCGTCTTCGGCTATCTGCCGGCGCGCAAGGCGGCCAGGCTCGACCCGGTGGTGGCGCTGGCCTACGAATAGGCGGGGCGATCATCGTCGTCCCGGCCGAGCGGAGCGAGAGCCGGGATCGCTGTCCAATGTCGCCGACGATCCCGGATCGGCCTGCGGCCGTCCGGGATGGAGCGCGCGGGAAGGTCCATGACCCTTGCCCGTTTGGACCCGAACGTTTAGGCCGAACGCAGTGTCGGGGCGCTGGAGGTTTGCCGCATGAACGTTCTTCTGCTCGGCTCGGGTGGCCGCGAGCATGCCCTCGCCTGGAAGCTGGCGCAGAGCCCGCTGATCGGCGCCTTCTTCGCGCTGCCGGGCAATCCGGGCATCGCCGACTATGCCACCTGCCTCGCGGGCGTTCCGCTCGACGACCACGATGCCATCGTCACCGTCTGCCTGGCCGAGAAGATCGATCTGGTGGTCGTCGGCCCGGAGGCGCCGCTGGTCGACGGCATCGCCGACCGGCTGATCCATGAGGGCATCCCGGTGTTCGGCCCGCGCCGCGTGGCGGCGCAGCTGGAGGGCTCCAAGCTCTTCACCAAGGAGCTGTGCAAGGCGCATGGCATTCCCACCGCCGCCTTCGGCCGCTTCACCGATGCGCAGGAGGCCCGCGCCTTCGTGCGGCACCACGGCGCGCCGATCGTGCTCAAGGCCGACGGGCTGATGGCCGGCAAGGGCGTGATCGTGGCGACGACGCTGGAGGACGCGCTGGCCGGCGTCGACGAGGTCTTCGCCATGGGCGGGGCGGGTACCGAGATCCTGATCGAGGAATTCCTCGACGGCGAGGAGGTCTCGTTCTTCTGCCTCGTCGACGGCGAGACCGTGCTGCCCTTCGGCTCGGCGCAGGACCATAAGCGCGCCTTCGACGGCGACGAGGGGCCGAACACCGGCGGCATGGGCGCCTATTCCCCCGCACCCGTCTTCACCGCCGAGATGGAGCGCCACACGCTCAACGAGATCGTCAAGCCGACCGCGCGGGCGCTCGCCGACGCGGACTGCCCCTATCGCGGCGTGCTGTTCGCCGGGCTGATGATCACCCGGCAGGGCCCGAAGCTGATCGAGTACAATGTCCGCTTCGGCGATCCCGAATGCCAGGTGCTGCTGATGCGGATGGAGGGCGACCTGCTGCCCCTGCTGCACGCGGTCGCCACCGGGCGCCTGGAGGACCAGCCGGTCGCGCTCAGGCCCGACGCGGCGATTTCGGTGGTGATGGCGACGCGCGGCTATCCCGGCGACTATCCCAAGGGCTCGCGCATCGGCGGGCTGGAAGAGGCCGGGAGCGTGCCGGGGGTGAAGGTGTTCCACGCCGGCACGCGCCGTTCGGGCGACGACATCCTCGCCAATGGCGGGCGCGTGCTCAACGTCACGGCGGTGGGCGCCAATGTCGCCGAGGCGCGCGAGCGGGCCTATGACGCCATCGCCCGCATCGACTGGCCGGAAGGCTTCTGCCGCCACGACATCGCCTGGCGGGCGCTGACCGACTGAGGTGCCGGCTGCGGCGCCGGCGCCTATCGCGTCTTCCCGAGGGGTTTTGCACCGCACGCACTGGCGGTGGCGCGGGCGTGCGACCATCTTCAAACAAATGCCGCGCTGATGTGGCAATGGGCGAAGCCATGGACGATTCCACGACAGGCCGGCGGCACCGCCCGCCTCCGCTGCAGCCTGCGCCGCATCCGGAGCCGGCCGACGTCCCGGCGGCAACCGGGGGCGCGGTCATCTCCTCGCCCGGCGGCACGCTGCCCGGCTCCGGCGCGCATCACACGCCCACCCTCGCCGTGGCGCTGGGTTCCGGCGGGGCGCGCGGGCTCGCGCACATCCTCGTGCTGGAGGCGCTCGACGATCTCGGCCTCAAGCCCACCGCCATGGCCGGCGCCTCGATCGGCGCGCTGTTCGCCGGCGTCTATGCCGCCGGCATGCCGGCGCGCGACATCCGCCATCTCGCCACCCACACGCTGCGGAACCGCGGCGAGGTGATGAAGCGGCTTCTTGCGGCGCGCGTCGGCCGCATCGCCGACCTGTTCGGCGCCGGGCTCGGCAATCCGGTGCTGATCGACGCCGAACGCTTCATCGGCGGCTTCCTGCCGGAGAGCGTGCCGGAGACGTTCGAGGATCTGTCGATCCCGCTGCAGGTGGTGGCGACCGATTACTGGGAACGCTGCGAGCGGACCTTCGCGCGCGGGCCGATCCGCCCGGCGCTGGCCGCCTCGCTCGCCATACCGGGACTGATCCGTCCCGTGCAGCATGGCGGGCACACGCTGGTCGACGGCGGGGCGGTGAACCCGCTGCCCTTCGACCTGCTGCGGGCGCGCGCCGACATCGTCATCGCCGTCGACATCACCGGCGGCCATGGCGGGGAGACGCGCGGCGTGCCGGCACCCTTCGAGGCGATGTTCGCCACGCTGCAGATCATGGCGAGCTCGATCGTCGGCGAGAAGCTCAAGGCCGGCGCGCCGGACATACTGATCCGGCCGAACGTGCACGATTTCCGCGTGCTCGACTTCTTCCGCGCCACCGCGATCCTCAAGGCCGCCGAGCCGGTGAAGGACGAGGTGAAGCGCCGGCTGGAGGCGGTGCTGGGCTGAACCGCCGGGTGTTTCTACAGCTTCCCCGGCCAGCGCCGCTCGGCGAAGAACTCGCGCAGCAATTCGGCCGATTCGCGTTCGCCGAGACCGCCATAGGTTTCCGGCTTATGGTGGCAGGTCGGCTGGGAGAAAAAGCGCACCCCGCTCTCGATGGCGCCGCCCTTGGCGTCGGGGGCGCCGTAGTAGACGCGCCGCAGCCGTGCGAAGGAGATGGCGCCCGCGCACATGGTGCAGGGCTCCAGCGTGACGTAGAGGTCGCATTCGGCCAGCCGGTCGTTGCCGAGCACCGAGGCGGCGGCGCGGATGACCATCATCTCCGCATGGGCGGTGGGGTCGGCGAGTTCGCGCATGCGGTTGCCTTCGGCGGCGAGCGCCGTGCCGTTGCGCACCAGCACCGCGCCGACCGGCACCTCGCCGCGCGCCCCGGCCTTGGCGGCTTCCGCCAGCGCCAGCAGCATGAAATCGGTCCGCGCCCGCGCGGCGCCGGAACTGTCCCCGCCGGAACTGGAGGCGCGCGAATTATTCGTCGTCAACGGTCCCACTCGCCAAAAGCTCGCTTCGTCTCGCAGGACATGCTAGCACCCGCCGCCCGGAGTCCGGATCAATCCCCATGCCGAAAAACACGCCGCCCCGCAAGGACCATAACCGCGTTCCCCGCGCCGCCCGCACGCTGGCGCCGGCCGAGCCACGCGAGGCCGAGCGCGTCGCCAAGGTGGTCGCCCGTGCCGGGCTCGGCTCGCGCCGGGAGATCGAGGAGTGGATTCTCGCCGGCCGCGTGGCGGTGAACGGCGAGATTCTGGAAAGCCCCGCCCGCACCGTGACGGCCGAGGACGCGATCACCGTCGATGGCGCGCCGCTGCCCGACAGGGAGCGCACGCGGCTGTTCCTCTACCACAAGCCTCGGGGCGTGGTGACGACCAACTTCGACCCGGAAGGGCGCGCGACCCTGTTCGAGATCCTGCCCCCGGGCCTGCCGCGCCTGGTGTCGGTCGGCCGGCTCGACCTCAACACCGAAGGCCTGATCCTGCTCACCAATGATGGCGGGCTCTCGCGCGTGCTGGAGCTGCCGGAGACCGGCTGGCTGCGCCGCTACCGCGTGCGCGCCAAGGGCGACATCACCCAGGACAAGCTCGACGCGCTGATCCAGGGCATCAGCGTCGACGGCGTGCATTACGGGCCGATCGAGGCGGCGCTCGACCGCGTGCAGGGCTCCAATGTGTGGCTGACGCTGGCGCTGCGCGAGGGCAAGAACCGCGAAGTGCGCAATGTGCTCGGTTCGCTCGGCCTCGACGTGAACCGGCTGATCCGCATCTCCTACGGCCCGTTCCAGCTCGGCGAGCTGCCGCAGGGCGAGGTCGAGGAGGTGAAGACCCGCATCCTCGCCGACCAGCTCGGCGAGGCGCTGGCCGCCGCTGCCGGCGCGGATTTCGAGGGTCCGCTGTTCAACCATGGCGAGGAAGACGCACCCGCACGCGGTGCCGCCGCGCCGCGCGGCGCCAAGGCCCGCTACGCCAAGGTCGAGGGCGCCGAGGACCGGCACCGCCGCCGGCCCATCGACACCGAGCCGGGCGAGGGCCGGTCGGTGAAGGCGAGCATCGTCGCCGATCGCAAGGGCCGCAAGGTGCTGGTGCAGCGCGTGCGCTCGACCGAGGCCGAGCCGGAGGAGATGCCCGCGCACCCGCCGCGCACCCGCCGCGACGACGAGCGCCGCGACGATACACGCCGCGACGACACGCGCGGCGGTGAACGCGGCGGCGAGCGCACTTTCCGCAAGCGTCCCGCCGCGGGAGCCGGGGAAGAGCGCGCGCCGCGCGAGGAGTTCGCCCGCAAGGAGCGTTCTCCGGAGCGCTCTTCGGAGCGTTCCTCCGAGCGTCCCGCGCCGCGCTCCGCCGCCAGCCGCGACCGCAAGGTGGGCGGCCCGCGCCCGGCGCGTCCGCGCGTCGAGCGTGAGGGCGAGGCGGGCGAACGTCCGTTCCGTGACCGTAACGAGCCCGCCGCCCGCGCCGAGCGCCCGGAGCGCCCCTTCCGTGAACGCGCGCCCCGCCCGGAGGGCGATCGCCCGTTCCGCGAGCGCACTCCGCGTCCCGAGGGCGATCGCCCGTTCCGGGCGCGTGCCCCGCGCCCCGAGGGTGACCGCGCCGAACGTCCGTCGCGTAACGAGCGTCCCGAGGGTGGGCGCTCCTTCCGCGGCGCCGGCAGCAACCGGCCCTATAGCGGCCGGGTGAAATCCGAGCAGTCGCGCTCCTTCCGGCCGCGTCCGGAAGGCGACGAGCGTCCCGCCCGCCGCGAGCGCCCCGAGGGTGAGCGTCCGTTCCGCGAGCGCACGCCCCGCCCCGAAGGCGAGCGTCCAGCGCGTTCCTTCCGGCCGCGTCCGGAAGGCGATGAGCGTCCTGCCCGCCGCGAACGTCCCGAGGGGGATCGCCCGTTCCGCGAGCGCGCCCCGCGTCCCGAGGGCGCGCGCCCGTTCCGTTCCCGCGACGACCGGCCCGCGCGCGACGATCGCCCTCCCCGCGAGGACAGGGCGCCGCGCGGCGACCGTCCCTCCGGCGGACGGTCCTTTGGAGACAAGCCGTCGGGTGGCCGCTCCTTCGGTGACAAGCCTGCCGGCGGCGCCGGCAGGAGCTACGGCGCCAAGAATTTCGCCGACAAGCCGGGTGGGCGCCCGACCGGCGGCAAGCCGTTCGGCAAACCTGCTGGCGGCAAACCCGCTGGCGGCAAGCCGGGTGGCCGTCCGACCGGTGGCAAGCCGTCCGGCGGCCGGCCCGCGGGTGGCAAACCCTCGGGTGGCAGGCCCACTGGCGGCAAACCTGGCGGACGCCCGCCGCGCACCCCGCGTAGCTGACGGGCGCGCGCATGCGCATCGTCGGCGGGCGCTTCAAGGGGCGGGCGTTGCGCGCGCCCTCCTCCAACGCCACCCGGCCGACCTCGGACCGGCTGCGCGAGGCGCTGTTCAACGTGCTGGCCCATGCCTATGGCGACGCGGCCGACGGCGCGCGGGTGCTCGACCTGTTCGCCGGCACCGGCGCGCTGGGGCTGGAGGCGCTGTCGCGCGGGGCGAAGTTCGCCGTGTTCGTCGACGAGGCGCCGGAGCCCCGCGCGCTGATCCGCGCCAATGTCGAGACGCTGGGCGTCGGCGGCATCACCCGCATCTTCCGCCGCGACGCGACCAGGCTCGGCGAGGCCTTCGCCAGCGACGCCTTCGACCTCGTCTTCTGCGATCCGCCCTATGGCCGGGGCCTGGCCGAACAGGCGCTGGCGGGCGCGCTGGCGGGAAAATGGCTGGCGCCGGGGGCGCTGGTGGTGGTGGAGGAAGCGGTGGAGGCCGCCTTCACGGCGCCGGAGGGCTTCGAGGAACTGGAGCGCCGGCGCTACGACACCAGCGAGATCGTCTTCCTGCGCGCGCCGGGCGACGTCTGAAGTCAGCCGCTCCGGACATCGTCATCCCGGACGGCCGGAGGCCGGTCCGGCATCGCCTGCGGGGTCGGTGAGCGGTCCCGGCTCCTGGCGATGCTCCGGCCTGGATGAGGGTCGTCGCGCGGCCCCTCACCCCACCTCTTCCACCGCCGCGAGGATGCGCTCGATGTCCTCGGGCCGCGACAGCCGGTGGTCGCCGTCCTTGATCAGCGTGAGCACCACATCGTCCTCGGCGAGGCAGGTGACGAGGCGCAGCGCGTGCTGCCACGGCACGTCCGGATCGGCCACGCCCTGCAGGATGCGCACCGGGCAGCCGACCGCGAAGGGCGCGCCGAGCACGAGATTCTGACGTCCGTCCTCGATCAGCGCGCGGGTGATGGTCTGGCCGGGGCCATATTGCGAGGGGCGGATCCATTTGCCGTCATGCAGGATGGTGGCGCGCACATCGTCCGGCATCGCCTTCCACATCAGCTCCTCGGTGAAGTCGGGCGCCGGGGCGATCAGCACCAGCGCCGCTAGCCGGTCCGACGCGCCGCGCGCCGCCAGCGCGCGGGCCAGCAGCAGCGCGATCCAGCCGCCCATGGAGGAGCCGACGACGATCTGCGGGCCGATGGTCTCGCGATCGAACACCGCCAGCGCCTCCTCCGCCCAGCGCGAGATGGTGCCCTCCTCGAAGGCGCCGCCCGATTCGCCATGGCCGGAATAGTCGAAGCGCACCACCTGCCGCCCGTTGCGCACGCCCCATTGCGCCAGCGCCTCGGCCTTGGTGCCGCGCATGTCGGACAGGAAGCCGCCGCACCACAGCACGCCGGGATGCTCGGGCGTCGAGCGGCCGGAGGTCATGTGCACCGCGATCGGCCGGGAATCCTCGCCGACATCGATGAAACGGGGGGCGCTGACGGGCGCGCAGTGGCCCCTGGCGGTGTCGTTCATGGCTCATTCCTCCGGGCTGGCGGACAGAGGCGGGGGCGGCCGGCGCCTTGCGATTCGCTGCGCCCGCGCCATCTTGGCTTACAGGCACGGGCCGCGCGCGAACAGCGTCGAGGCCCCGCCGGCGGAGGAACGCGACGCTTCCTGCACAATTGCACGCGTTCATTGCCGTCACGCCGTTGACTTCTGTCGGGTTTGTCACGATCTTCTGCGACCGTTTTACGCGCGCGGAAAGCAGCCGGCCGGCGACCCTTCGAGGCGCGGTGAAACGCACTTACCTGAAATGGCAGAGGAGAAAACCGCCATTCGTCGCCCCATGAGACCCGTCGCGCCGGAAAAGGAAGGCCCGCGCGTCAACGAAGACATCCGCATCCGCGAAGTTCAGCTCATCGACCAGGATGGGCAGAATCTCGGTGTCATCCAGACTCGGGATGCCATCCTGCGCGCGCAGGAAGCCGGGCTCGACCTCGTCGAGATCGCCCCGAATTCCGTGCCGCCGGTCTGCAAGATCCTCGACTATGGCCGCTTCAAGTACCAGAACCAGAAGAAGGCCAACGAGGCGCGCAAGAAGCAGCACGTCGTCGAAATCAAGGAAATCAAGCTGCGCCCCGGCATCGACACCCATGATTACGAGGTGAAGATGAAGGCCATCCACCGCTTCTTCGAGGAAGGCGACAAGGTGAAGATCACCCTGCGCTTCCGCGGTCGCGAGATGGCGCATCAGGAGCTGGGCTACAAGCTGCTCAACAAGGTCAAGGAAGAGCTGGCGACCATTGCCAAGGTCGAGGCCGAGCCCTCGCTCGAAGGCCGCCAGATGATCATGGTGCTGGCGCCGCGCTGAGCCCCGCGCTCGGCCGTTGCCGCCCCGTCCTGCGACGTCATCCCGGAACGGCCGACAGGCCGTGTCCGGGATCGTCGTTCTCGTCCCGCCATGTTCGCCTCTCCCTGTCGGGGAGAGGCCGTCGCGTGGCGGCGGGTAAGGGATGACCTGACGGCGAAGCGCCGGACGCCTCTCCCAACCCTTTCAGGGAGAGGGGGCAGTTCAGTCCGGCAGGCTGCCATTCTCGGCCAGGACCGCGCCGGCGAGGTACAGCGAGCCGGCGATCAGCACGCGCGGGGCCGGGCCGACCGGAAAGGCGGAGAGCCCCTCCAGCGCCGCCGCGACGCTCGGCGCCGTCGAGGCGTCGATGCCGTGGGCCCGCGCCGCGCCGGCGACCGCTTCCGGCAGCTGCGCCTTGTGCTCGCCGGGGATCGGCACCGCGATCAGCTCGCGCGCGAGCCCCGCGAAGGGCGCCAGGAAGGTGCCTGAATCCTTCGTTCCCAGCATGCCGACGATCAGCACCAGCGGCCGCGAGACCCGGTCCTCGAGATCGGCCAGCGCGGCGGCGAGCGCCTGTCCGCCGGCCGCGTTGTGGCCGCCGTCGAGCCAGATGTCGACGCCTTCCGGGGCATGCTGGGTGAGCGGACCCGGCCCGAGGCGCTGCAGCCGCGCCGGCCACTGCGCCGCGCGCATACCCTCCTCGAAGGCATGGACGGGCAGCCCCAGATCGGCGACGCGCAGCGCCTCCACCGCCAGGCCGGCATTGCCGATCTGGTGCGGCCCGACGAGGCGCGGGCGCGGCAGGTCGAGCAGGCCGGCCTCGTCGGAGACGACGAGACGGCCGCCCTCCTCATGCGCCTGATACTGTTCGCCCATGATCGACAGCGGCACGCCGAGCCGCGCGGCCTGCCGCTCGATGACGGCGAGCGCCTCGCGCGGCTGATGGCCGAGCACGGCCGGCACGCCGCGCTTGAGGATGCCGGCCTTCTCGCCGGCGATTTCGGCGACGGTCTCGCCGAGGAAGTCGACATGGTCGACGGAGACCGGGGTGATGACGCTCAGCAGCGGCTTCTCCACCACATTGGTGGCGTCGAGCCGCCCGCCGAGGCCGACTTCCAGCAGCAGGATATCGGCCGGGACTTCCGCGAACAGCAGCAGCGCGGCGGCGGTGGTGATCTCGAAGAAGGTGATCGGCTCGCCGTCATTGGCCGCCTCGGCCCGCGCCAGCGCCTCGGCCAGCCGCGCGTCGTCCACCAGCGTGCCGGCGAGGCGGATGCGCTCGTTGAAGCGCACGAGATGCGGCGAGGTATAGACGTGCACGCGCCGGCCGCCGGCTTCCAGTACCGCCCGCATGAAGGCGACCGTCGAGCCCTTGCCGTTGGTGCCGGCGACGTGGATCACCGGCGGCAGCCGGCGCTCGGGATGGCCGAGCCGCCCGAGAAGCCGCCACATGCGGTCGAGCGAGAGGTCGATCAGCTTGGGATGCAGGGCGAGCAGGCGGTCGAAAATATCGTCCACGGGCGGCCGCGGCCCTTCGGCGGGGGCGGGACCGGCGGCGGGAAACGCGGTCATGGCGGGCCTCAGGCGCTCGCGGGCGCGGGAGCCGGAAGGGCGGGGGGCGCGGTCGTCGTTTTCTCGGCCGACTTTGCCGGCGCGTCCTTCGCCTCGGCGGGAGCGGCCGGGGCGCGCATCAGCAGCCGGCACAGCCGGGCGAGCGTGGCGCGCATCTCATGGCGATGGACGACGAGGTCGATCATGCCGTGGTCGCGCAGGAATTCGGAGCGCTGGAAGCCCTCGGGCAGCTTCTCGCGGATGGTCTGCTCGATGACGCGCGGGCCGGCGAAGCAGATCAGCGCGCCCGGCTCGGCGATCTGGATGTCGCCCAGCATGGCGTAGGAAGCCGTGATGCCGCCGGTGGTCGGGTTGGTGAGAACGACAATGTAAGGAAGTTTCGCCTCGCGCAGTTCCTGCACCGCGCAGGTCGTGCGCGGCATCTGCATGAGCGAGAGGATGCCCTCCTGCATGCGCATCCCGCCGCCGCATGCGAACATGATGAAGGGCGTGCCGCGCGAGGCGGCGGTCTCCAGCCCGGTCACGATGGCCTCGCCCGCCGCCATGCCGAGCGATCCGCCCATGAAGCCGAAATCCTGCACCGCGACGGTGACCGGCAGGCCTTCCAGCTTGCCGTAGCCGACCTTCACCGCGTCCTGCGCGCCGGTCTTGGCGCGGGCGTCCTTGAGGCGGTCGACATAGCGCTTCTCGTCGCGGAACCTCAGCGGATCGACCGGCACCTGCGGCAGCGCCACGTCGTACCATTTGCCGCCGTCGAACACCGCGCGCAGGCGCGCCGTCGGGTCCATGCGCATGTGGTAGCCCGAGCCCGGCACCACGAAGAGGTTGGCCTCGAGGTCCTTGTGGAACACCATCTGCCCGGTCTCGGGGCATTTCACCCAGAGATTTTCCGGCACTTCCCGGCGATTCAGGAAGGAGCTGAGCTTGGGGACGACGTTCGAGATCCAGTTCAACGGCTTGGCTCCAGCGACTCGGCTCCGGACGGTGGTGTCGGGCGGCCGCGCGCGGTGGCCGCGGCCATCATCTAATCCCGCAGAAGGGCGATGAAAAGGCAGCGGCGCGATTCGTGATTCGGCCGGTGCGGCCGAGGTTAACCGGCCGAGGGATCGGCCGGTCCTGACCGCCGGCCTTATTCGGCGGCCTGGCGGGTGACGCCGCGCACTGCCGCGGCAAGCCGGCTCACCAGGCCGGTCACGGCGGGCACGGTGGCCGGCGTCGCCCGGTCCTCGGCGTCGAGCGTGGCGCGCAGCGCGTCGATCAGCGCCGAGCCGACCACGACCCCGTCGGCGCCGGCGGCGATGGCGGCGGCCTGCTCGGGCGTCTTCACGCCGAAGCCGACGGCGACCGGCAGGGCGGTGTGGCGCTTGATCCGCGCCACCGCCTTGCCGACGGCGGCGGGGTCGGCGGTCGCCGCGCCGGTGATGCCGGTGATGGAGACGTAGTAGACGAAGCCCGCCGTGTTCGCGAGCACCGCCGGCAGGCGCCTGTCGTCGGTGGTCGGGGTGGCGAGGCGGATGAAGTCGAGCCCCGCCGCCAGCGACGGCAGGCACAGCTCGTTGTCCTCTTCCGGCGGCAGGTCGACGACCACGAGGCCGTCGACGCCGGCCGCCCTGGCGTCGGTGAGGAAGCGCTCCACGCCGTAGACATAGACCGGGTTGTAATAGCCCATCAGCACGACCGGCGTGGCGTCATCGCCCTCGCGGAAGGTCTTCACCATGGCGAGCGTCTTGGCCAGCGTCTGCCCGGCTTTGAGCGCGCGCAGCCCCGCCGCCTGGATCGCCGGGCCGTCGGCCATCGGGTCGGTGAACGGCACGCCGAACTCGATGATGTCGGCGCCCGCCGCCGGCAGCGCCTTGAGCAGAGCGAGCGAGGTCTCGAAGTCGGGGTCGCCGGCGGTGACGAAGGTCACGAGCGCCGCGCGCCCCTCGGAGGCACAGGCTTTGAAACGCGTCTCGATGCGGGTGCTCATAGGCTCGTTCCCAGAATGTCCGCGACCTGCGGGATGTCCTTGTCGCCACGGCCGGAGAGGTTGACCACCATCAGGTGATCCTCCGGGAAGGTCGGGGCGAGGTCGGCGACCTTGGCCAGCGCATGCGCCGGCTCCAGCGCCGGGATGATGCCTTCGAGCTTGGCCACCAGCTGGAAGGCGGCGAGCGCCTCGTCGTCGGTGGCGGAGATGTAGGTGGCGCGGCCGGTGTCGTGCAGCCAGGAATGCTCCGGCCCGATGCCGGGGTAGTCGAGGCCGGCGGAGATGGAGTGCGCCTCGGCGATCTGGCCGTCGGCGTCCATGAGCAGATAGGTGCGGTTGCCGTGCAGCACGCCCGGACGCCCGCCGGTCAGCGAGGCGGCGTGCTCGCCGGTGGGGATGCCGTGGCCGGCGGCCTCGACGCCGAAGATCTTCACGCCCGGATCGTCGAGGAAGGGGTGGAACAGCCCCATGGCGTTGGAGCCGCCGCCGATGCAGGCGATCAGGCTGTCCGGCAGGCGGCCCTCCATCTCCAGCATCTGCGCGCGGGTCTCGACGCCGATCACGCTCTGGAAGTCGCGCACCATGGCCGGATAGGGATGCGGGCCGGCGACCGTGCCGATGCAGTAGAAGGTGTCGGCGACATTGGTGACCCAGTCGCGCAGCGCCTCGTTCATCGCGTCCTTCAGCGTCTTCGAGCCGGACTGCACCGGCACCACGGTGGCGCCGAGCATCTTCATGCGGAAGACGTTGGGGGCCTGACGGGCGACGTCGACGGCGCCCATATAGACCACGCATTCCAGCCCGTAGCGCGCGCACAGCGTGGCAGTGGCGACGCCGTGCTGGCCCGCGCCGGTCTCGGCGATGATCCGCTTCTTGCCCATGCGGCGGGCGAGCAGGATCTGGCCGAGAACGTTGTTCACCTTGTGCGAGCCGGTGTGGTTCAGCTCCTCGCGCTTGAAATAGATCTTCGCGCCCATTCCCGCGCCGGCGCCCTTGCGCAGGTGCTCGGTCAGCCGCTCGGCGTAATAGAGCGGGCTCGGGCGGCCGACATAATGCTTCAGCCCGGCATCCATCTCCGCCTTGTAGGCGGGGTCGGCCTTGGCCTCGTCATAGGCCGTCTCCAGGGCGAGGATCAGCGGCATGAGCGTTTCGGCCACGAAACGGCCGCCGAATATGCCGAAATGCCCGTTCTCGTCGGGGCCGGTGCGGAAGGAGTTGGGAGCGTTCACGACGGGCTCGTCTCTCTGGCGGATGAAGTGTGCGCCGGCTTGCCGCCGGTCGAATGGCCGGATTTCCGGGCGGCATCGGCCTCCCGCGCGGCGCGCAGGAAGGCCTTGATGCGCTCGGGGTCCTTGATGCCGGGGGCGCGCTCGACCCCCGAAGATACGTCTATGCCGGGCGGATGGATGAGTGTCACCGCCGCGCCGACATTCTCCGGGTCGAGACCGCCTGACAGCATGTAGGGCCGGGCGAGGTCAAGGCCGGCGATGAGGTTCCAGTCGAAGGTCGCGCCATTGCCGCCGGGCAGCACGGCGCCCCGCGGCGGCTTGGCGTCGAGCAGCAGCCGGTCGGCCACCGCCTCGTAGGCGGGCAGCGCGGCGAGGTCGTCGGCGGTGGCGATGCCGAGCGCCTTCATCACCGGCAGCCCGAAGCGCGCGCGGATGGCGGCGACCGCCGCGGGCGTCTCCTTGCCGTGCAGTTGCAGCATGTCCGGGCGGACGGCCTCGACGATGGCGGCCAGCGTCGCCTCGTCGGCGTCGACGGTCAGCGCGACGATGCCCGCGCGCCCGCGCGCCCGCGAGGCCAGCGCGGCGGCGGTGGCGAGATCGACATGGCGCGGCGAGGGGGCGAAGAACACCATGCCCACCATGTCGGCACCCGCGCCGAGCGCCGCATCCAGCGTCTCGGCGGTGCTGAGCCCGCAGATTTTGATCTCAAGCGACAATGCCGCCTCCTTGAACAGAGCCACCTAGCACGGAACGGCGGGCGGAGGCGAGGGTGTCGCCGAAGGCCGCGCGACCGCGTGGGCCGCGCCGCCGCCTAAGCCGCCCCCGATCTGTGAAATATCGCGACGGAGGGTTGAAAATACCCCTTTCGTCACGACATTCGACATGCTACTCACATTTGACTGTGAAATTATTCATTTCACGTTACAATTATGGATAAAGCGGCCGTCTCGCTGGTCGCGTCCCGTTCCGATCGTGGAGACTGCCCATGCGCCTCTCGCGCCGCCTGATCCTGACCTCGACCCTGGCCGCCGCCCTGGCGCCCCTCATCGTGCCGGCCTTTGTGACCGTGGCCCGCGCGGAGCCGAACCAGATCCTCAACGCCTCCTACGACATCGCCCGCGAGCTGTTCGACGCCGAGAACAAGGCGTTCGAGCCGGCCTACAAGGCGAAGACCGGCAAGGAGATCAAGGTCAACCAGAGCCACGCCGGCACCTCCAAGCAGGCGCGCTCGATCGTCGAGGGCCTCGAGGCCGACGTCGTCACCTTCAATCAGGTGACGGACATCCAGTTCCTCGTCGACAAGGGCTTCATCGCCAAGGACTGGCAGCAGCGCCTGCCCAACGCCTCCTCGCCCTGGTACTCGTTCCCGGCCTTCCTGGTGCGCGCGGGCAACCCGAAGAACGTCAAGAACTGGGACGATCTCGTCCGCGACGACGTGAAGCTGGTCTTCCCCAACCCGAAGACCTCGGGCAATGCGCGCTACACCTATCTCGCCGCCTATGCCTATGCGCTGGAGAAGTTCGGCGGCGACGCCGCCAAGGCCGACGCCTTCGTCCGCAAGCTGCTGTCCAATGTCGTGGTGTTCGACACCGGCGGGCGCGGTTCGACCACCACTTTCGTGGAGCGCGAGCAGGGCGACGTGCTGATCACCTTCGAGGCCGAGGTCATCGGCGTGAAGGACGCCTACACGGACAAGAACTTCCAGGTCGTGGTGCCGGAGGTGAGCCTGCTCGCCGAGTTCCCGGTCGCGGTGGTCGACAAGGTCGTCGACAAGCGCGGCTCGCGCCAGGTCGCCACCGACTACCTCACCTATCTCTACACGCCGGAAGGCCAGAAGATCGCCGCCGAGCTGAACAACCGCGTCGTCGACCCCAAGGTCGCCGAAGAGTTCAAGGCCAAGTTCGCCCCGGTGCGCCTCGTCAAGGTCGAGGACGTGTTCGGCGGCTGGGCCAACGCCCAGAAGACCCACTTCGCCTCCGGCGGCAAGCTCGACGAGCTGTTCGTCGCGCCGTGAACGAAACGCCTCGGCCGTCATCCCGGCCAAGCGAAGCGCCGAGCCGGGATCGCGCAATGGAAATGAGCGTCGAGGCGATCCCGGATATTGCCTGACGGCAATTCCGGGATGACGTGCCAGAAGGGGCGGAAGGCCTGTCCGCGCTGGACATCGGCGTTGAATTGCGGCAATGGCCGGGCCTGTCCCGGTCATGCCCGTTTTCCAGGGGCCCGTTTTCCAAGTGCCCGTTCGCGAACGGGGCCGCCGACGGAAGGAGCCGCCCGTTGAACCGTGTCATTCCGGGCCTTCCGCTCTCGCTCGGCATCACCGTGCTCTATCTCAGCCTGATCGTGCTGCTGCCGCTCGGCGCGCTGGTCTGGCAGGCGGTGGATGTCGGCTGGGACCGCTATGTCGCCATCATGAGCGGGACGCGCACGCTGGCAGCCTTCCGCGTCACCCTGTCGACCGCCGCCATCGCCACGGCGTTCAACTGCATCTACGGGCTGGCGCTGGCCTGGGTACTGGTGCGCTACGAGTTCCCCGGCAAGCGCCTGCTCGACGCGCTGGTCGACGTGCCCTTCGCCCTGCCCACGGCGGTGGCGGGTCTGGCGCTGTCCGCGCTGTTCGTGAAGAACGGCTGGTTCGGCGGGCCGCTCGCCGCCATCGGCATCAGCGTCGCCTACACCCCGCTCGGCATCGCGCTGGCGATGGCCTTCACCTCCATTCCCTTCGTGGTGCGCACGGTGCAGCCGGTGCTGGAGGATCTCGCCTCCGACGTCGAGGAGGCGGCGGCGACGCTCGGCGCCTCGGATCTGCGCATCTTCGTCCGCATCATCCTGCCGGCGATCTTCCCCGCCTTCCTCACCGGCGCCTCGCTCGGCTTCGCCCGCTCGCTGGGCGAGTTCGGCGCCATCATCTTCATCGCCGGCAACCTGCCGCTGAAGACCGAGGTGGTGTCGCTGCTGACCTTCATCCGCATCGAGGAATACGACTACCCCGCCGCCGCCGCGATCGCCGCGACGCTGCTGGCCTTCGCCTTCGTCATGCTGTTCGCGGTCAACATGATCCAGCTCTGGCAGCAGCGCCGGATCGGGACGGGAGACTGAGCCGATGGCGAGCGAGCCGCTTCCCCCCGTCAAGGCGCACCCGCCCCACCGCATCCGCGTCGGCGACGGCCCGCGCGCGCGCGCCGTGCTGATCGGCACCGTGCTCCTCGTCACCGCGCTGGTGCTGATCGCCCCGCTGGCGGCGATCTTCGCCGAGGCGTTCCGGCAGGGCATGGCGGCCTATGCCGCCTCCTTCGCCGCGCCGGACACGCAATACGCCATCGGCCTCACCGTCTTCACCGCGCTGATCGTGGTGCCGATCAATGTGGGCTTCGGCATCGCCGCCGCCTGGTGCATCGCCAAGTTCCGCTTCCGGGGGCGCAACCTGCTGGTGGCGCTGGTGGAGCTGCCCTTCTCGATCTCGCCGATCATCGCCGGCGTCGCCTATCTCTTCGTCTATGGCGCGCAGGGCCTGCTCGGGCCGTGGCTGGCCGAGCACGACATCAAGATCATGTTCGCCGTGCCGGCGATCATCCTGGCCAGCCTGTTCGTCACCGCCCCCTTCGTGGCGCGCGAGCTGATTCCCTTGATGATCGCGCAGGGCTCGGAGGAGGAAGAGGCAGCGGTGACGCTGGGGGCGGGCGGCTGGCGCATCCTGCGTCTCGTCACCCTGCCGAATGTGCGCTTCGCCCTGCTCTACGGCGCGGCTTTGTGCAATGCGCGGGTGATGGGCGAGTTCGGCGCGGTGTCGGTGGTCTCGGGCAACATCCGCGGCCAGACCAACACGCTGCCGCTGCAGATCGAGCTGCTCTACCAGGACAACAACGCCGTGGCAGCCTTCGCGGTGGCGACCATCCTCACCGCCGTCGCCCTCGTCACGCTCGTCGCCAAGGCGATCATCGAGCGGCTCGACGCGGCGCGGGTGAAGGCGCAGGGCCGGCCGGGGCACTGATCCCGGCGCGGGCAGCCCCCTTCCCTCTCCCCCAGGGGGAGGGGGAGTTAAGAGCCCTTCAGCCCCTTCCACACCAGCTCGGCGGCGGCGAGGTCCTCGATGGCGGTGCCGACCGACTTGAACAGCGTGATCTCCTGATCGCTGCCGCGCCCCTTGGCGGTGCCGGCGGTCAGCTCGAACAGGTCGCCCTGTATGCCGTCCGCCGCCAGCACGCCGCTCGCCAGCGGGATGACGATGTCGCCCGCTTCCTTGCCGGCGCCGGCGCGGGTGTCGACATAGACCCGCGACCGGCGGATCGCCTCGTCGTCGGCCTCGCGCATGGTGGGGGTGAAGCCGCCGACCAGATCGACATGCTGGCCGGTATTCAGATACAGCCCCTCGATCAAGGGCTGCGGCGACAGCGTGGCCGAGGTGACGATGTCGGCGCCGGCGATGGCGGCGCCGCGGTCGGCCTCGGCGCGGGCGTCGAAGCCCTCCACGCGCAGGCTCTCGGCCATCGCCTCGGCCTTGGCGAGGGTGCGGTTCCAGATCGCGATCGAGCGGATCGGCCGCACGCTGGCATGGGCGCGGGCGAGATAGGGCGCCAGCGCGCCCGCCCCGATCACCGCGAGCCGGCTCGCATCTGCGCGCGCCAGATAGCGGGCGGCCAGCGCCGAGGCGGCCGCCGTGCGCCAGACGGTGAGGGCGCGCGCGTCCATCACCGCAAGCGGCTCGCCGGTGGCGCCGGAATTCAGGACATAGAGGCCGTTGATGCTGTCGATGCCGCGTGCGCCATTGCCGGGGAACACCGACACCAGCTTGGTGCCGCACACGTCGTCCTCGGTGCCCTCGGCGGTCCAGGCCGGCATGAGCAGCAGGGTCGCCTCGCCGTCCGGGCGCGGCATGGCGTGATGATGGCGCACCGGCACGGTGATGCGGCGGCGGAAGGCCGCCTCCAGCGCGTCGATCAGGGCGGGAAAGGTCAGCAGGCCGGCGATCTCGCCGGACGAGACGAAGCGTAGCTCACCCATGTCAGGCGGCGTCGCGGCGGTCGGACAGGACAGCGCGGGGGGCAGCCGGCGCGAGCGCCGGCGCGCTGGCCGCGGCGACGCTGGCGCGCAGCGCCTCGACCTCGGCATGGGCCTCGCGCGCCTCGCGCGCCGCGTGCCGTGCGGCCCGGCGATAGCGGCCCTGGCTGAGCCAGACCGCGGTGCCGCCGAGCACGACGCCGGCGATGATCGCCCCGAAGAGGACGACGAACAGCGGAAGTTCGAGCGACCAGCCGTCCGCGCCAGCGATCGGGTCGACGACCAGCGTCACCGCATGGCGGTTGGCGACCGCGAGCACGACAAGCCCGACCGAAACCGGCAGGACGATGAGAATCAGCAGCAGGCGACGCAGCACGATTTTTCCCTCGGGCGGCTCATTCCAGATCGACGCCGTTGTTCAGGCGCTCACGCATTTCCTTGCCCGTCTTGAAATAGGGCACGGCCTTGCCGTCGACATCGACATGGGCGCCGGTACGCGGATTGCGGCCGGTGCGGGCCGGGCGCGACTTCACCGAGAAGGCGCCGAAGCCGCGCAGTTCCACACGGTCTCCCCGTGCCATTGCCGCGACGATCTCGTCGAGTATCGCATTGACGATGTTTTCGACATCGCGCTGATAAAGATGCGGATTGGATTCGGCAATCCGCTGCACCAGTTCGGACTTGATCATCGACGCCCCGGCCCCTTGTTTTTCGTTCGGCTCGTCGGAAATCCAAAAAAATCATATTTTGGAAGCTCTTGGCCCCGTCTAGCCTCCGCGAGGGTGCCAGAGGGCCAGAAGACCGTCAAGGCGGGCCTGCGTCGCTGCCTCGCGGGCGGCGCCAATCAGCAGGTTTGCCAGATCATCGAGCCCGATCAAGGACATGAGTCGTATCGACGTACCGCGCAGCCAGCCGAATTCATCGCCGATGCGGCGCGTGTGCCAGTCACGTACGGGAATCTCCTTAGCCACGCCGCGCTCACGCGCCAGCCACTCGCGCGCCGTGCGCTCGTCGCCGATCTCGTCGATCAGGCGTAGCGGCAGCGCCTGGTGGCCGGTGAAGACCCGCCCGTCCGAGGCCAGCGCCAGCTTGTCGCCGGTCAGCAGGCGGCGCTCGGAGACGAGGCCCTTGAACCAGTCATAGCTGTCGTCGACGAGGGAGCGCACGGCGGCGCGGGCGTCCTCGGTCGGCGGGTCGAACATGTTCGGCGCGGCCTTCAGCGGGCTCGACTTGATCTCCTCATAGGAGATGCCGACGTTCTTCATCAGCTCGGCGAAGTTCGGGAACTGGAACAGCACGCCGATCGAGCCGACCAGCGCGTTGCGCGGGGCGATGATGTGATCGGCGCCCATGGCGGCGATATAGGCGCCGGAGGCGGCCATGCCGTCGACCACGGCGACGATGGGCTTCTTCTGCGCCAGCCGGCGCAGCCCGTCATAGAGCGAGGCCGAGCCCACCACCGTGCCGCCGGGGCTGTCGATGGACAGGATCACCGCCTGCGCGCCGGAGCGGCCGATCGCCTCCAGCAGCTCCAGCCGCTCGCGCTCGTTGCGGATGATGCCGCCAATGGTCAGGCGCGCCACATGCGCCGAGGAGCGCGGCAGCAGCCCGCCATCGTTCCACCAGGCGAAGGCGCCGAGCCCGCCCAGCAGCACGATCAGCAGGGCCAGCACGCGCCAGAAGGCGAGCTTGCGCCTCAGCCGCCGGCGCGCCAGCACTTCGTCGACGTCCAGCGCGCTCGCCGCCATCTCGCTCTCTCCGGTTACGGTGCCAAGGGGTAGCGGGCGAGTGTGGCCGGCGCAAGGGCGAGGCGCACAAGGGCGAGGCGCGCGAGGGCGAGGCGCGCAAGGGCGGGGACGGGAGGACGGGGCGGCCTAGCCGCCGTGCTTCTCCAGGAAGCCTTCCACCGGCAGGGCGCGAAAATCCTCCAGCGCCGCGCGCAGCCGGGCATGGTCCCAGTCCCACCAGCGCAGCGCGGCGAGGCGGGCGCCGATGGCGGGCGGGAAGCGCTCGCGCACGGGCCGGGCCGGAACGCCGGCGACGATGGTGTAGGCGGGGACGTCCTTCGTCACCACGGCCCCGGCGGCGACGATGGCCCCGTCGCCGACGCTGCGGCCCGGCAGGATGATCGCGCCGTGGCCGATCCAGACGTCATTGCCAATGGTGACGCCATGGGCGCGGCGCCAGTCGAAGAATTCGGCCTCGTCCTCGGCGTCGTCGAAATAGGCCGAGGCGCGGTAGGTGAAGTGCGACTGGCTGGCCCGTGCCATCGGATGGTTGCCCGGATTGATCCGGGTCATCGCGGCGATCGAGGTGAACTTGCCGATGCGCGCATAGGCGATGTCGGAATCGTTCACGACGTAGGAATAATCGCCGAGCTCGACTTCCAGGAGCTGCGTGCGCGGACCGACCTCGGTGTAGCGGCCGAGGCTGGAGCGCGTCACCTGCGCGGTCGCGTCGATGGTCGGCGCGAGGCCGAGTTTGTGCGCCATGGTCAGCTCCCGAAGGGGTAGCGCGCGATCAGCCGGAACCGGCCGGAATCCTGCCGGTAGAGCGCGATCTCGCGCACGATGAGCGGGCCGTCGGCGCCGCTCGCGGCGAAATGCTCGGCAAGTTCCGCCTCGGCGAGGGCGCGCTCCTCGTCCTCCAGCGGGCCGGTCAGCGTCATGTGGAAGCGGAACTCGTCCAGCACATAGGGATAGCCCCAGCGCGCCAGATATTCCTGCTGGCGCGGCGAGAGCGGCGCGCGCAGGCGCTTCTCGCGCTCGGCCTCGGTCATCGGCGCGCGGAAGTCGTCGAAGGCGGCGACCGCGCCGGCCGCCAGCCGGTCGAGCGCCGCGCTCGGCACCGCGAGGCGCAGGGCAAGGAAGCGGCCGATGGTGGCGAGCGTCACCCCGGCGCAGGCAAAGCCCGCCCGGTTGCCGGCAAAGCGCGTGCAGGCCGCGCGCAGTTCCTGCTCGCTCCGGCCGGGCGCGAGCCGGAACGGCGCCTTGAGCGTGCCGTGGAAGCCGTAGCGGCGCGGCTCGGCGGTGATCTCGCGCCAGCGCGCCGGGTCGAAGCGGCGCAGCGGCGGCGGCGGCGCGTCCCCGCCGGTCTCCGCGTCATGGCCGACGACGGAGGAGCCGAAGCGCCAGAGCGGGCTCTGCGCCGGCGGGGCGAAATACAGCGCGTAGCGCGGCTCGGCCGGCTTCGGCAGCGGGGCGTCGGCGGCGAGGGGCGCGGCATGGGGTGCAGCGTGGGACATGGAGCGCGGCATCAGAAGACGCGCCGGCCGGCGAGGAAGACCTCGTCGATCCGGGGGGTGTCGTCGGCGAGACGGAACAGCACGAGGTCGGCGCGCAGCCCCTCCTCGATCCGGCCGCGATCGTCCAGTCCGGCGAGCCGGGCCGGCGCGGCGGTGACGAGGGCGAGGGCGGCGGGAACGGAAAGCCCGGCGGTGCGGGTCAGCGCCAGCGCGGCCTGCAGCAGGCTGGCCGGCACGTAGTCCGAGGCGAGCGCGTCGAGCAGGCCCTCGCTCGCGAGGGCGCGCATCGAGACGCCGCCGGAATGCGAGCCGCCGCGCACCACGTTCGGCGCGCCGCCGATGGTGGCGAGGCCCTTCATGCGCGCGGCGCGGGCGGCCTCCACCGTGGTCGGGAATTCGGAGATGGTGCAGCCGGCCGCCACCGCCTCGTCGACATGGCCGGGCGTGGTGTCGTCATGGCTCGCCAGCACGATGCCGGAGGAGGAGAACAGCGCGACCATGCGCTGATAATTTCCCGCCACCGCGCCCCGCGCCCGCTCGATGCGGTCGGCGACCTCGGCGTCGATGTCGGCGCCGCCCTTGCCGATGCCGGTCAGGTAGACCTTCAGGTGCTCGACATTGCGCCACTGCCGGGTGCCCGGCGTGTGGTCCATCAGCGAGGCCAGCGCCAGGTTCGGCCGGCCCATGGCAGCGTCGACGAGGTCGGGCAGGGTGTGGTCGGTCAGCTCGCAGCGCAAGTGGATGCGGTGGTCGACGCGGAACAGGCCGCGCGTGGCGCCCTGCTCCACCGCGTCGAGCATCGTCTCGTAGAGCGCCCGGCGGTCCGCCTTGGCCTGGTCGAAGCCGCCGGCGCAGATCGCGTCATAGACCGTGGTGACGCCGGAGGCCGCCATCTGTCCGTCATGCGCAAGGGCGGCGGCGCGGGCATCCGGCCAGATCACCTTGGGGCGCGGGATGAAATGGCCTTCCAGCGCGTCGGTGTGCAGGTCGATCAGTCCGGGCGCGAGGAAGGCGCCCTCGCAGTCGCGCGCGGCGGGCAATTGCGAGCGGCCCTCGTCGACGGCGCGGATGCGGCCGCCGGCGTGAACCAGCGTGCCGTCGACGACGCGGTCTTCGAGAACGAGGCGGGCATTGGTCAGAATCGATTCCATGGCCGCGCGTCTCGCATGTTGATGTGACCGTTCCATGAAGGGGGCGTCCGCAAGCGCCGCGCCGCCGCTACACGCCGAGCGCCCCGCCATCCGCGCGCGGGTCATGGGCGCCTTCCAGCCCCGCCTTGCCCGGATGCAGGATCACCGCGCCGGCATGGCCCATCATGTCGGAATGCGGCTCGGCGATGATCTCGACATCGTGACCGGCATCGGCGAGCTGTTCGGCGAGGCCGCCGTCGAAGGCCCCCTCGACGCGCAGGTTCACCGTGTCCGAGCCCCAGGTGCGCCCCAGCACCCAGCGCGGCCGGGCGATGGCCTCGCCGAGCGGCACGCCGAACATGGCGTAGCGGCTCATCACCGCCGCATTGGTCTGCGGCTGGCCCTCGCCGCCCATGCAGCCGAAGGCGACGAAGCGCCCGTCCGGCAGCAGCGCCATGCCGGGATTGAGCGTGTGGAACGGCCGGCGGCCGGGCTGCAGCGGGTTCCTGGCGCGCGGATCGAGCGAGAAGGAGGTGCCGCGGTTCTGCATCAGCACGCCGGTGCCCGGCAGCACCAGCCCGGCGCCGAACTCCCAGTAGATCGACTGGATGTAGGAGACCGACACGCCGCTGCGGTCCGCCGCGCCGAGCCACACCGTGTCGCCGGGCGCCGCCTTGTGCGGCCAGGGCAAAGCGCGGCGCGCGTCGATGGCGGCGGCCTCGCGGGCGAGCGCGGCGGGGGTGAGGAAGGCAGCCGGATCATGGGTGAGGTGGTTGAAATCCGTCACCACCTTGTCGCGCACCAGGAAGGCGCGCTTGGTGGCCTCGACCAGCCCGTGCACATGGGCGAAGCCTTCCGGCCGCGTCACCCCGAGCCGGGCGAAGATGGCGAGGATCATCAGCGTCGCCAGCCCCTGGGTGGGTGGCGGCGAGGACCACAGTTCCATGTTGGGCAGCTTGACCCGGAGCGGGGCGCGCGTCACCGCCCGGTAGGCCTCGAGGTCGGCGCGCGTCACCGGGCTGCCGGCGCGCTCCAGATCGGCGGCGATCTCGCGGCCGACATCGCCGCGGTAGAAATCCTCGAGCCCCGCCCCGGCGAGCTGTTCCAGCGTGTCGGCGAGGCGCTCATGGCGCTTCACCGTGCCCACTGCCGGCACCGTGCCGTCCGGCTCCAGGAAGGCGCCCTTGAAGCCGGGCACCTCCGCCAGTTCGTCGCGCTTCTCGCGGGTGAGGCGGTTCTGCGAGCCGGAGACCGGGTAGCCGGCGCGGGCGTGCTCGATCGCCGATTCGAGCAGCCGGCGCAGCGGCATCTTGCCGCCGAAGGCGTGCGCGGCCTCCTGCGCCAGCATCCAGCCGCCGACCTGCCCCGGCACGGTGAGCGCGGCGAGCGGGCCGCGCGCGGGGATCGTCTCGTAGTCCCGGTCGCGGTAGAGCGCGACGGTGGCGTTGGCGCCGGCATAGCCGGTGGCCTCGATATAGCTGACGCGCCCGGCGGGATCGCGGATCAGCCAGAAGCCGTCGCCGCCCATCTGCGTCATGTGCGGATAGACCACCGCGATCGTGGCGGCGGCGGCCAGCGCCGCCTCCACCGCGTTGCCGCCTTCCTCCAGCACGGCGCGGCCGGCCTCGGTGGCGAGCCAGTGCGGCGTCGCGACCATGCCCGAGCCGGCGCGCGTGCTCTCATGAACGATCCCGTCTGCCACCATGAACCCCGCTTCGAATCCCGATTCGAATCCCGCTTGCAGCGTCGCCTCTTGCCGTGCGGCTTGACCCGCGCGGCCGGGCATAGCAGTTTGCGCGCCGCCGAAGTAGACGGAAGCAACAGATGACCACGGGCCGACGCATTCGCTGGGACAATGTCAGCACGGTGATGAGCGCCGCCATCCTGCTCGGCGCCGAGCTCCTCGGCGCGGGCCTCGCCGCCGGCTGGGCCATCGCCGCCCTGTTCGAGGCGAGCTGGGTGTGGGAGCTCATCTTCGAGGGCATCTTCGCCCTGCTCGCCATCTACGGCATCTACCGCTTCGTGAAGAAGGCGAAGTCGATCGAGCCCTTCGTCGAGGGCTGACCCGCCGCGCGGTGGCGATCGGCCCCGCCTTCCCCGCCTCGACACGCCGGCAAGGTGATGCTTTGCCGGCTTTTTCATCGTTTCGGGACATCTGCGGGTACCACGCTGCCTGAATCGGGCGCGAACGACAAAAATCCGCAAAACCCGCTTGCATATGACGGCGTAAATCCATACATCGCGCCTTGCCCAATATTCGCACGTGCCTGTGGTCGCGTGCCGATCGGCGGAAGTCCGGACAAGAGGCCGGAAAGTCGCCAGTCAGATCGGTAGCCGGAGGCGAAACCGGCGCACCCCGCTCTCAGCGGGGAACGTGACTTGAAGCAACGACGTAGCGGGCTTTTTTAGTCTCTGTCGGCCCTCCAAAGGTCGGGAAACTGAAGAGGCACTACTTCTTGCCGGGCGTGCGGTCGGGTCTCCCGTACCAAGCGAAGGCATCGGACGGACGTCGCGCTCTCCACACGCGCTGGCGAACGGTTTCGTGCCACGGCTCCATTCCATACGGCCAATCGGCAACAACCGTGCGGTCGGCGAACGGATGCGCATTCTCGCCATCAACGCGGCCCATTGGCGCCGCGGGCGGGTGTTCGCATCCAGATGTTCGCTTCATCTGGGTCGAAGCTTCGGGTCTATGGGGATTTGCCATGACTGACCGTATTCGCGAATTTCTGCGCAACCGACGCGAGGATGGTCCCTGCGTCGTCGTCGATCTCGACGTCGTGCGCACCAACTATGCCGCCTTCGCCCGGGCGCTGCCGGACACCCGCGTCTTCTACGCGGTGAAGGCCAACCCGGACGCGGCGATCCTGTCGGCGCTGGCCGAGATGGGCTCCTGCTTCGACTGCGCCTCGGTCAACGAGATCCTGATGGCGCTCGCCGCCGGCGCCACGCCCGACCGCGTCTCCTTCGGCAACACCATCAAGAAGGAGCGCGATGTGGCGCGCGCCTTCGAGCTCGGCGTGCGCCTGTTCGCCGTCGACAGCGTCGAGGAAGTCGAGAAGGTCGCCCGCGTCGCCGCCGGCGCCAAGGTGTTCTGCCGCATACTGTGCGACGGCGCCGGCGCCGAATGGCCGCTCTCGCGCAAGTTCGGCTGCGAGCCGGAAATGGCGGTCGACGTGCTCGAGCACGCCCATCGCCTCGGCCTGGAGGCGCACGGCGTCTCCTTCCATGTCGGCTCGCAGCAGAAGAACGTCGAGGCGTGGGATTCGGCGCTGGCTTCCGCGTCGGCGATCTTCCGCGCCTGCGCCGAGCGCGGCATCGCGCTCTCGCTGGTCAATCTCGGCGGCGGCTTCCCGGCCAAGTACCTGCAGGACGTGCCGGCGGCCGAGGCCTATGGCGAGGCGATCTTCTGCGCCCTGTCGCGGCACTTCGGCAACGCCATCCCGCAGACCATCATCGAGCCGGGCCGCGGCATGGTCGGCGCCGCCGGCCTGATCGAGGCCGAGGTGGTGCTGATCTCGAAGAAGTCGGACACCGATTCGGTGCGCTGGGTCTATCTCGACATCGGCAAGTTCGGCGGTCTCGCCGAGACGATGGAGGAGGCGATCCGCTACCCCATCGTGACGTCGCGCGACGGCGACGCGGTGGAGCCCTGCGTGCTCGCCGGGCCGACCTGCGATTCGGCTGACGTGCTCTACGAGAAGACCCCGGTCATGCTGCCGGTGTCGCTCGCCATCGGCGACAAGGTGCTCATCGAGGCGACCGGCGCCTACACCACCACCTATTCGGCGGTGGCGTTCAACGGCTTCGACCCGCTGCGATCCTATGTGATCTGAGCGGGCCGCGCGCCTTTTCCACCCTCATGGCCGGGCTTGACCCGGCCACCCAGACCTGCCGGCAAGCGGCTGGATCCTCGGGATACGCCCCGGGGATGAGGGCGAATGGAAGCGATCTTTCACAATTCCCCCTTCCTCTTTTGCCCGGTGCACCCGGGTTTTGGAGGCCTTCATGCTCGCCACCGCCACCCCCGTCATCTCGCACGAGACCGACGCCGACATCGCCCAGCGCGAGGCCCTTCTGGACCTCGCCTTCGGCCGCGCGGCGCGTCTGGCCAAGACCTCCGAGCGCCTGCGCGAAGGCCGCCGGCCGGCCGAGGGCCTCGCCTTCGCCGCCCACGGCGCGGATGGCCGCACGATCGCGACGCTGCGCCTGTGGCACGTCACCGCCGGTCCCGGCCGGCCGGCGCTGCTGCTCGGGCCGCTCGCCGTGCATCCCTGGTTCCGTGACCGTGGGCTGGGCGCCGCCATGATGACGACGGCGGTCTGCGAGGCGACCCGGCTCGGCCACGGCGCGATCCTGCTGGTCGGCGACGCGCCCTATTACGCCCGCTTCGGCTTCGACGTGGCGCTGACGCAGGGCCTGTGGCTGCCGGGTGCCTTCGAGCGCGGCCGCTTCCTCGGGCTGGAGCTGACGCCCGGCGCGCTGCAGGGCGCGCGCGGCCTCGTCAGCCCGACCGGCGAGCCGCTCGCGCTGCCGAGCCTGGGCGAACTGGTGGCGCGCACCGACGCGCGCGAGCTGCGCCGGACGGCCTGAGCGCCGCGCGGCCGCTCCGGGGCGTCATCCCGGCCCCTCCGGGGCGTCATCCCGACCCCTCCGGCACGTCATCCCGGCCGAGCGTCGCGCGCGCCGGGAGCGGCCTGCACGTGCCTCCACGTGCTGCCTCCACGTGCTGCCTCCCCGTGGAGCCTCCACTTGGAGCCTCCATGTGCCGCGCGCTCCCGGACGCCGCCGCGGCGACGTCCGGGATGACGTGGTTCGGGGGGATCGGCCTCGTCAGCCGACGCTGAGCTCGACCGGGATGTTGCCGCGCGTCGCCTTGGAGTAGGGGCACATCTGGTGCGCGGCCTCCAGCACCTCGCGGATCTGCGAGGCGTCGAGCGCGGGGGCCTTGAGCGAGAGCTTCGCCGCGAGGCTGAAGCCGTCGTCGCCCTTCACCAGCGAGACCGCCACGGTGACGGCGGCGCCGGTCACGTCCAGCTTCTTCTGGTGGCCGACCGCCTCGACGGCCGAGCCGAAGCAGGCGGCGTAGCCGGTGGCGAACAGGTGCTCGGGCGTGGTCTTGCCGGGATCGAGCACGCCGTTCTTCGGCATGCCGAGATCGACGGAGACCGAGCCGTCGCTGGTCTGGGAATGGCCGTTGCGCCCGCCGATGGCGGTGGCGGTGCCGGTGAAGAGGACGGTGCCGGACATGAGGCTCTCCTTGCAGGTGTGGACTGGGAGGTGGGGGCCGGGAGGGGGCCGACGACTAACATGGTGCGGCCGCCGCACCCGGCAACCGGCCCCGCGCGACGGGATTTGCGCGCACGCACGGGCATGTGAAGCGGGCCGACGACGCGGCAACGAACGCGGCGGCATGATCTGTTCCCGTTTCGTTTCTTTGTGCTTGCCCCAGGACGCGGCCCGTCGTACCTCTCGGGCAACTCGCCCGCGCCGCCGGGCTTCCATTCGGAGCGCGCCTCCATGCCGATCGCGATCCTGAAGGAGCGCGCCGTCGCCCGCATCGCCGGGGCCGACGCCACGCACTTCCTCGACAACCTGCTCACCTCCCGCACCCCTGCCCCCGGCGAGGCGCGCTATGCCGCGCTGCTCGCCCCGCAGGGCAAGATCGTCGCCGACATGATCGTGCTGGCGACCGAGGGCGGCTTCCGCCTCGACATCCCCCGTGCGGTCGCCGCCGACCTGCTCAAGCGGCTGCAGCTCTACCGGCTGCGCGCCAAGGTCGAGATCGGCCTGCTCGACGACCTCGCCGTCGCGGTCGCCTGGGGCGGGGCGAGCCCGCTGGTCGACACGCTCGCCTATGACGACCCGCGCCTGCCGGTGCTCGGCCGGCGCTTCCTGCTGCCCGCCGCCGAGGCGGCGCAGATCGCCATGGTGCCGGAGTCCGAATGGCACACCCACCGCATCGCGCTCGGCGTGCCGGAGGGCGGGCAGGACTTCCTCTATGGCGACGCCTTCCCGCACGAGGCGGACATGGACCAGCTCGGCGGCATCGACTTCGACAAGGGCTGCTATGTCGGGCAGGAGGTCGTCAGCCGCATGCAGCATCGCGGCACGGCGCGCACCCGCATCATCCCCTTCGCGCTGTGCGGGCCGGCGCCGGCGGAAGGCACGCCGGTCACCGCCGGCGGCAAGAGCATTGGCCGCATCGGCTCGGGCGTGAACGGGCGGGCTCTCGCCCTCGTCCGGCTCGACCGGATGGAGGAGGCGCGCGCCGACGGCAAGGTGATCGAGGCGGACGGCGCGGCGCTGGTGCCCGAGCGGCCCGGCTGGGCGCGCTTCGCCATTCCCGGCGCGGGGGACGCTTCATGAGGGAGGATCTGGCGTGAAGGTTCACACCCATGAGGACGGCATCACCCGCTGCGCCTGGTGCGGCACCGATCCGCTCTATGTCGCCTATCACGACACCGAATGGGGCGTGCCCGAACATGACGACCGGGCGCTGTTCGAGAAGCTGATTCTCGACGGTTTCCAGGCCGGGCTCGCCTGGATCACCATCCTGCGCAAGCGCGACGGATTCCGCGCCGCCTTCGACGGCTTCGAGCCGGAGATCATCGCCCGCTACACGCCGGAAAAGATCGAGGCGCTGATGCAGGACGCCGGCATCGTGCGCAACCGTTCCAAGATCGAATCGACCGTGCGCTCGGCGCAGGTCTGGCTCGACATTCAGGAGCGCGGGCCGGGTTTCTCGAAGCTGCTCTGGGATATCAACGGCCCGGTGCTCGACACGCGCCGCCAGCCGGACGAGCCGGCGCTCGTCACCTCGCCGGTGGCGGTCGCCATGTCGAAGGAACTGAAGCAGCGCGGCTTCAACTTCGTCGGCCCGACCATCGTCTACGCCTTCATGCAGGCGGTCGGCATGGTGGACGACCACGCCGTCACCTGCCACCGCCACGGCAAGGGAGCCTGAGGCTGGACACATGACCCCGCGCGCCAAACCGGAGCGCGCCTGGCAGCGCATGCTGTCGGGCCGGCGGCTCGACCTCATCAATCCCTCGCCGCTCGACATCGAGATCGAGGACATCGCCCACGGCCTCGCCCGCGTCGCCCGCTGGAACGGCCAGACCAGCGGCGAGCACATCTTCTCCGTCGCCCAGCATTCGGTGCTGGTGGAGCTGATCGGGCGGCGCCAGGCGGCCGCGCGCGGTACCGACCTCGACCGCCGCTGGCGCCTCGCTCTGCTGCTGCACGACGCGCCGGAATACGTCGTCGGCGACATGATCAGCCCGTTCAAGGCGGTGATCGGCGGCGACTACAAGGCGGTGGAGGAGCGGCTTCTGGCGGCGGTGAGCCTGCGTTTCGGGCTGCCGGCGCACTGGTCGGCGAGCCTCGTCCGGCTGGTGAAGGCGGCGGACCGCGCCAGCGCCTTCCTGGAGGCGACCCGCCTCGCCGGCTTCGAGATCGCCGAGGCCCGGCGCTTCTTCGGCACGCCCTGCCCGCTCGACAGCGCGGCGGAGCGGGACTATCTCACGCCGTGGAGCGCCGACGAGGCGAAGACGCGCTTCGTGGCCCGCTTTCAGGAACTGGCGGCCGACACGCCGGCGGTGTCCGCCGATGCCGGCCCGAACGCGGATTCCGGCCAGAGCTCCGCCGCCGGAGGACGATCATGATCCATGTCTGCCCGCTGTCGCGTCTGGAGGAGACCGTCACCCGCACCGGCGCCGCCCATGTGCTGAGCGTGATCAACACCGGCACGCCGGTGGCGCTGCCGGCCGCGATCATGCGCGACAACCATCTCTTCGTCGGCTTCAACGACATCGTCGCGCCGCAGGACGGGCTGATCCATCCGGCCGCCGAGCATGTGGAGGCCATCCTCGGCTTCGCGCGGCGCTGGCCGCGCGAGGCGCCGCTGGTGGTGCATTGCTTCGCCGGCATCAGCCGCTCGACCGCCTCGGCCTATATCGCCGCCTGCGCGCTCAATCCGGCGCGCGACGAGGCGGAGATCGCCGCCGCGCTGCGCGCCGCCTCGCCGGTGGCGACGCCCAACGCCCTGCTGGTGGCGCTGGCCGACGCCGCGCTGGAGCGGCGCGGGCGCATGATCGCCGCCGTCGCCGCCATCGGCCGCGGCCGCGAGGCGATGGAGAACGAGCCCTTCGAGCTGGTGCTGGACTGAGGCCGGTCGGGTCCGCCCGGCCGCCGGTTCAGCTCACCGGGGTTGCGCGCGCCGGCAGCACCACCACGCGGGCGCCGGTGGGCACGCGGCGGTACAGGTCGATGATGTCCTGATTGATGAAGCGCACGCAGCCGGAGGACACCTGCGTGCCGATGGTCCACGGCTCGGTGGTGCCGTGCAGTCGGTACAGCGTGTCCTGCCCGTCCTTGTAGAGATAGAGCGCGCGCGGCCCGAGCGGGTTGGTCGGCCCGCCGGCCAGCCCGCCGGCATAGGGGCCGTAGCGCTCCGGCTCGCGGGCGATCATCGCCGGGGTCGGGGTCCAGCGCGGCCAGGCCGCCTTGCGGGCGATGACGCCCTCGCCGCGGAAATTGAAGCCCTCTTCCTTGCCGACGCCGACGCCGTAGCGCAGCGCGCGGCCATTGGCCATCACGAGATAGGCGAAGCGCTCATTGGGATCGACCACGACGGTGCCGGGCTGATAGCGGGTCTGGTAGGCGACTTCCTGGCGCAGGAAACGCGGGTCGATCTGGCTGAGGTCGACCGCCGGCACCGGGAAGGGCTCGTCGGTGATCGCCGCGTACATGCTCAGATAATGCGGGTCCATCGCCGCCGGCAGCACGCGGCTGGAGCGCGAACTGCCGGAGGTGACGCAGCCGGCGAGGGCGAGCGGGGAGGCGATCAGGAACAGGCGGCGGTCGAGAAGCATGATTGGCGCACGGACGATAAGGGGGAAGGGACAGGAGCCCTCACCTACAGGGCGAGCATGGCAAATGTCGCCACGCCGGCCATCACGGGCGCGTCAGGAGGGCGCTTTCCCGCGGCCTGTGGCGCAATGGCCTCACCTGTCAACGACTTGGCTACCGCCAGGCACCCGCCACGTCGCCGTTCCATCAGTTTTCCTGATGGTCATCCTGAAATTTATTCGTTTCCATCGGCGCCGCTGTCGGCGCTAATTTCAGCGCCCGATGCGCCGCTGCGCGCCCAGATCCCGAGGCTCTCCATGTCCGCCGCCACCGAGGCCCCCCGACCGAGCCTTGCCGCCCGCGCACCGCTGCTGATCGTGCTGTGCGGCTGCATGATCGCCATGCTGAGCTTCGGGCCGCGCGCCTCCTCCGGCATCTTCCTGCTGCCGATGACCAGCGAGTTCGGCTGGGGCCGCGACACGTTCGGCCTGGCCATCGCCATCCAGAACCTGCTCTGGGGCGTCGGCACCCCCTTCGCCGGGGCGATCGCCGACCGCTTCGGCGTGATGCGCGTGCTGTGGATCGGCGCGGCGCTCTACGCCGCCGGCCTCATCCTCATGGCCTATTCCTCGACGCCGGGGCTCCTGCACCTGTCGGCGGGCGTGCTGGTCGGCTTCGGCCTGTCGGGCTGCTCGTTCAACATCGTGCTCGCCGCCTTCGGGAAGATGCTGCCGGAGAAGTGGCGCCCGCTCTCCTTCGGCGCCGGCACCGCCGCCGGCTCCTTCGGCCAGTTCCTGTTTCCCCCGCTGGCGGCCGGGTTGAACACCACCATCGGCTGGCACGAGACGCTGATGGTCTTCGGCCTCGCCATGCTGCTGATCCTGCCGTTCTCGCTGGCGCTGGCGGGCTCGCGCGCCGCCCCGAAGACCGAGGAGCGCCAGCAGTCGATCGGCGCCGCGCTGGGCGAGGCGTTCCGTCATCCCAGCTATGTGCTGCTGGTGCTCGGCTTCTTCACCTGCGGCTTCCAGCTCGCCTTCGTCACCACCCATCTGCCGGCCTATCTCACCGATCGCGGCCTCACCATCGCGGTGGGCGGCTGGACGCTGGCGGCGATCGGGCTGGCCAACATGGTCGGCTCGCTGACCTCGGGCTGGCTGTCGAGCCGCATGCCGCGGCGCTACCTGCTGGCGGGGATCTATTTCGCCCGGGGCGTCGTCATCGCCGCCTTCGTGTTGCTGCCGGCCTCGCCGGTGACGGCGATCGGCTTCGGCGTGGTGCTCGGGCTGCTGTGGCTGTCCACCGTGCCGCCGACCTCCGGGCTGGTGATGCTGATGTTCGGCACGCGCTATCTCGCCATGCTCTACGGCTTCGCCTTCTTCAGCCATCAGGTCGGCGGCTTCCTCGGCGTCTGGCTCGGCGGCGTGTTCTACGAGCAGCTCGGCTCCTATGATTTCGTCTGGTGGCTGTCGGTGGCGCTGAGCTTCGCCTCCGCCGCGATCAACCTGCCGATCGTCGAGCGGCCGGTCGAGCGCGGGGCGCAGGCCGCGCGCGCCTGAACGGTCGGCCGCCGGCGTCGCAAATTTTTGCGCTACGTTAACCCTCGTCCTTCACCATAGGCGTCGTGGTACCGAAGTCGTTGCGGCGGCGCCACAGTGCGGGCGTCGCGTGCCTTGTCGAAGGGACCTGATTCGCCGCGCTGCCTTGACAAGGCAGGCTATTCGCAGCGCATCGTAAACGCTCCCGAGCGATGGAAACCCTAATGCGCATCCGTTCCGCCCCGCTGGCTGTCGCGTTCCTTGCCGCCCCCTTGCTGGCGTCGACGGTGCCTGCCTCGGCGCAGACGCTGTCCGCGCAGGAGGCGCAGCGCTTCGTGATGGGTCAGACCTTCTCCTACACCTGCTATGAGGGGACGGCCGGTTCCGGGCGGATCATGCCGGACGGCTCGGTCGCGGGAACCATCCAGATGCGCGGCAAGGGCAATGCGCGCTATGTGACGCTGCCCGCCGGAACCATCATGGTGCGCGGCGAGTCGGTCTGCGCCAAGCTCAGGGGCATGGCCTTCCAGCCCTGCTTCAACCTGGAGAAGACCAGCAAGGTCAGCTTCCGCGGCAACCTCGCCGGCGCCGAGCGCCTGTGGTGCGAGTTCAAGCGCGGCGGCAGCGGGCGTACCCGCCTGGCCGAACGCGCCTCCGGCAAGAGTGCGCCGGCCCGCGCCCAGACCCTGCCGGTCGAGACGGCCGAAATCGACGCCGTCAAGTAGGTCCTGCTTTCGCGCCGACCGTCGATCTGGCGGCGCCGGCCCGCGCGGGCAGCGGCCGACTATTGGGCCGATCATCGGGCCGGGCAGCGGGCACCCCTGTCAATCCACGAAGACATTGCGCTGACGCAATATTGATCCGGTATTCGTGGCTATCGCGTTGCAATTCGCGGCGGGGTACCTCGGGATCACTTCAGGCAACGGCCTGACCCGAAACCCACTCCTTCCGCGAGATCCGCCATGATCGATTCCCGTTCCGCGCCCTACGGCGTCTTCCTCCTCCGCGTTGCGCTCGGCCTCATGTGGGTGTCCCACGCGCTGCTGAAATACGTTGTCTTCACCATTCCCGGCTTCGCCGGCTTTCTCGGCAGCCTCGGCCTGCCCGAGGCGCTGGCCTGGCCGGTGTTCCTGGCCGAGCTGATCGGCGGCGTGGCCATCATCGCCGGCGTCTATGCCCGCCACGTCGCGCTGCTGCTCATCCCGGTGATGGCCGGCGCCATGAGCGTGCATATCGGCAATGGCTGGCTGTTCTCGGCGGCCGGCGGCGGCTGGGAATACCCGGCCTTCCTGATCGTGACGTCCTTCGCGCTCTGGCTGATCGGCGATGGCGCCTTCGCCCTGCGTTCGCGCCCGCTGCTGTTCGTCGGCCGTCCGGCGACCGTCTGAGCGCGCCGACGACACCGCACCGCGCAAAATGAAGAAGGGCGGGTCTCTCGCGAGGCCCGCCCTTTTCTCATGCCTTCCTGCCGGTGGGCTCAGCCGCCGCCGCCCTGCTTCTGGCTTTCCTGGGTCTTGTCGACCGCCGCCTTCTGCGGCTCGGCGGCGGGCGCCACCTCGGTCTTCTGGACCTCGTCCTTCTTCGCCTTGATGCGCTCGGCCTCGTCGAGGCCGACGGCGATCTTGCGCTCGATGTCGACCAGCTCGTCCGGCTCGGGCTTGAGGTCGCGCGCGTGGTTCCACTTGAAGCGGGCCTCGAGCTTGCGGTCGACCTTCCAGTAGGCGTCGCCGAGATGGTCGTTGATCACCGCCTCGTTCGGCTTCAGCTCGACCGCGCGTTCCAGCTCGCGCACCGCGTCGTCGTAATGGCCGGTGCGGTAATAGGCCCAGCCGAGGCTGTCGATGAAGAAGCCGTCATCGGGCCGCAGCGCCACCGCCTTGCGGATCATGTCGGTGCCCTGGTCGAGGTTCACGCCCTGGTCGATCCAGCTATAGCCGAGATAGTTCAGCACATGCGGCTGGTCCGGCTTCAGCGCGAGCGCCTTCTGCAGGTCGGCCTCGGACTTGTCCCACTGCTTGGTGCGCTCGAAGCAGGTGCCCCGGAAATAATACAGCATCCAGTCATTGGCGGCCGGCGTCTGCAGCTGGTCGATCGCCTTGGTGTAGACCTCGGCGGCCTCGGCGAACTTCTCGTTCGAGCGCAGCACGTCGCCGAGCGCCATCAGCGAGCGCTGGTCCTTCGGGTTGGCGGCGACCACCTTCTCCAGCACGGCGCGCGCCTCGTCGAACTTGTCGATGGCGTCGAGATTGAGCGCGCGCTGCACGTCGGCATTCACCTTGAAGGGCGAGCTGGCGGGCACCCGCTGGTAGAGCGCGATGGCGTCGTCGTGCCGCTTCATCGATTCGAACAGGTCGGCCAGCGTGATGTCGATCAGCACATGCGAGGGGTCGAGCCAGCGGCCGAGCTGCAGATAGACGAGGGCGAGATCCTCGCCGCCCTGGCGGCCGAGCGCCGCGCCGATGCCGTAGAGCACCTCGGCCGCGCCGGCGGCCGGCGTGGTGACGAGCGCCGGCAGCGTCTTGCCGGCCTCCAGCTGTTCGAGCGAGCGGGCGACCAGCGGGTCGTTCGGCACCAGCTTGTCGAACGCCTGATAGGTCTCGATGGCGAGCTTCTTGTTGCCGCTGCGCGAGGCCCAGCGGGCATAGGCGTCGACCACGCGCAGCGTGCGCGGGTCGATCTTCAGCGCGCTTTCCAGCCGCTGGCCGGCTTCCTTCTTGACGCCGGCGGCGTCGAGGATCAGCCCGGCATGGAAGTCCTTGAAGCCGGCATACCATTCCGGCCCCTGCAGCGCGTCGATGGCGGCGACGCCGGCGCGCGCATTGCCCGAGCCGAGCTGGCTCCAGGCGCTCAGCAGCGTCGCGTTCAGCTCGGCGATGGCGCCCTGGCCGGCGCGGCGCAGATTGCTGCGGGCGGTGACGTACTGCTTGGCCTTGATGGCGCGCACGCCGAGGACGAGGCGCGCCAGCGTGTGTTCGGGATCGACGCGGACGATGCGCTGGGCGAGGTCGACCGCCTCGTCCACCGCGCCTTCGGCGAGAAGGGTGAGGAAGGCGCGCTCCAGCAATTCGCCATTGCGCGGGAACAGCCGCACCAGCTCGCGGTAATAGGCCGCGGCCGCGCCGGTGTCGCGCTCGCTGATGGCGAGTCGGGCAGCGAGATAGTTGCCGGCCGGGGCCGAGCGGGCGATGAAGTCTGCCGGAGGGGCCTCGGCCAGCACCGGCGAGGCGGTGCCCAGTGCCGTGAGCGTGGCGAGAATGGCCGCTCCCGGCCGCAGCGACAAACGTCGGAACGTCAAGTTGGAACCTCCTGCGGCAAGCCCTACCGCGCCATGGCGCCCGGCTTCGGCCTTTTCTGGCAGATTGGTCCTTTTTAGCCGCCCCTGCAATAACGAGAGGCTAATGCGGACCGGGCTCCGGAGAGCCCGGCATCACATTCTCAGACCCGTCGGCCAAGAATAAGGCCGACCAGCGCGGCGCCCGCCGCAATCGCCAGCGCCGCCGAAACGTTGCCAGGCGGGGCACCGCCGGGAGGGGCTCCCGGCGTCGCGCCCGGCATCGCGCCCTGTGCCGCGGCCGGCGGAACGGGGGGGACAGAGAAGGCGCCATAGGCCGGCGCGCGCGGCTGGTGCCGCGTGCGCATCACCGCCACCATCAGGAAGATCAGCCCGATCACCAGCATGAAGCCGGCGATCACCAGCGAGGCGGTGATGGCGTCATAGCGATCGGCCAGCAGGATGAAGGTGGCCGCCAGGAAGAACAGCAGCGAGATCGCCACCAGCAGCCCGCCTATGGCGAGCAGCAGCGCCGTCGTGCGGGCCCGGCGCAGGGCGTGGCGGATCTCGGCGCCGAAAAGCGTGAAGAGCAGCCGGAGCATTCATCGGCCCCGCGACAGCAGGCCGAACATGAAGCCGACCCCCAGTGCCGCGAGCACCGCGCCGAAGGGATTGCGTTCGATGGTGGCGCCGAGATCATGGCCGAGCGCCTGGGCGCGGCCCTTGGCGTCCTCGTAGACCGCATAGCCTTCTTCCGCCAGACCTGCGGCGGCGGCCTCGGCGCGGGCGGCGCCGGCGCGCACCCGGCCGACCACCGCGTCGGCGGCGGCGTCGCCTTCCGCCCTGGCGAGGGCGGCAAGCGTCTCGGTGAGCTTGGCGACATCGGCGCGCAGGGTGGCGAGGTCGGCGGTCAGCTTGGAGAAGTCATCTTGCGCGTTCGGTTGAGCCATGTGGATCTCCTGGGTACCGGCCGGGACAACGGCCTGTCCCTCAACGCGGGCGCCGTTACCGAAGTTCCCCATCCTAGGCGGTAATCAGAGGCGCCGGAACTCGTAATATCCCGGTCGCCGGCCTTCCCTCAGCGCCTTGGCCTCGTAGCGCGTGCCCGGCCAGCCGGCCCAGGGCAGGCGCCAGTCGTCGGCGCGCTCCGCCGTCCAGTCGAAGCGCGGATCGGCGAGGAACTGGCGCAGCGTCCAGGCGGCATAGTGCTCGATGTCGGTGGCGAAGCGGAAATGCCCGCCGGGCGCGAGCAGCCGCGCGAAGCGGTCGATGTTGTCGGCCTGCACGAAGCGGCGCTTCCAGTGCCGGCGCTTGGGCCACGGGTCGGGATAGAGCAGGTCGATCCGCTCCAGTGCGGCGTCGGGCAGGCGGTCGAGCAGCGGCACCACGTCGTCGCCATAGAGCCGCACATTGGCGAGGCCGAGGCCGGCAATGGCGGCGGTCGCCTTGGCGATGCCGTTGAGAAACGCCTCGGCGCCGATATAGCCGATGTCGGGATGGCGCTGCGCCTCGCTGAGCAGGTGCTCGCCGCCGCCGAAGCCGATCTCCAGCCGCACCGCCCGCACCGGGTGCGGGAAAAGCGCTTTGAGCGGGCCGGCGCCGATATCCTCGAGCGCGATGGAAAGGCGCGGCAGGTCCTGCGCCAGATGGGCGGCCTGCGCGGTGCGCAGCTTCTTGCCCTTGCGCCGGCCATAGAAGGCGGCCTCGCGCGGCGCCGTCCCGTCGGCGCCCTCGCGGTCGGTGCGCTCGCGGTCGGCGGTGTCGTCGTCGGCGGTCATGCGGCTACTCGGAAGACGGCGGCGGCTCGTCATGCAAAACGGGGCGGACCCGATGTCCACCCCGCTTAATCGCATCGATCGGCGCGTGCAACCGTCCGGTAAGGACGGCGCCGGCCGGGACCGCGTCGCTCAGGCCACCGCCGCCTTGATGGCGTCGGCGAGGTCGGTGCGCTCCCAGGAGAAGCCGCCATCGGCTTCCGGCGCGCGGCCGAAATGGCCATAGGCGGAGGTGCGGGCATAGATCGGCCGGTTGAGGCCGAGATGCTCGCGAATGCCGCGCGGACGCAGGTTCATCACCTCGCGCAGCGCCTTCTCCAGCTTGGCTTCCTCGACCTTGCCGGTGCCGTAGAGGTCGACATAGACGGCGAGCGGATCCGACACGCCGATGGCGTAGGCGAGCTGGATGGTGCAGCGGTCGGCGACGCCGGCGGCGACGACGTTCTTGGCGAGGTAGCGCGCGGCATAGGCGGCCGAGCGGTCGACCTTGGTCGGGTCCTTGCCCGAGAAGGCGCCGCCGCCATGCGGGGCCGCGCCACCATAGGTGTCGACGATGATCTTGCGGCCGGTGAGGCCGCAATCGCCGTCCGGACCGCCGATGACGAACTTGCCGGTCGGGTTGACGTGCCACACCGTGGCCGGCGTGATCCAGCCTTCCGGCAGCGCCCGGCGGATATAGGGCTCGACGATGTTGCGCACGTCGTGCGACGACAGGTCGGCGTCGAGGTGCTGGGTCGAGAGCACGATCTGCGTGACCTCGACCGGCCTGCCGTCCTCGTAGCGGATGGTCACCTGGCTCTTGGCGTCCGGGCCGAGCACGGTGCTCTCGCCGGAGTGGCGGGCGTCGGCCAGCAGCTTGAGGATCTTGTGCGCGTAATAGATCGGCGCCGGCATCAGCTCGGGCGTCTCGCGGCAGGCATAGCCGAACATGATGCCCTGGTCGCCCGCGCCTTCATCCTTGTTGCCGGTGGAATCGACGCCCTGGGCGATGTCGACCGACTGCGCGTGCAGGTGCACGTCGATCTGCGCCTTCTCCCAGTGGAAGCCGTCCTGCTCGTAGCCGATGTCCTTGATGGCCAGCCGGGCGATATGGGTCAGCAGGTCGCGGGTGATCTGCGCCGGGCCGCGGGTCTCGCCGGCGATCACCACCCGGTTGGTGGTGGCGAGGGTCTCGGCGGCCACGCGCAGCTGGCTCGGATCCCAGCCGAATTCCGGACCATGCTTGAAGAAGGCATCGACGATCTCGTCGGAGATGCGGTCGCAAACCTTGTCCGGGTGGCCTTCGGAAACGGATTCGCTGGTGAAGAGATAGGCTTGACGGGACACGCGTCGGCTCCTCGATTCTCGACCGGCGCATGGAAAGCGCGCCCGGCCGCGCATCTTTTGCAAGCGCGGTCGGGCCGGTCAAGGATTTCACGGCGGAATCGTTCGGAAAAAAGAACGCCGCGCGCGACCGGTTCAGCTCGCCGGGGTGTCCTCGGCGAGCGCCTCGACGAGATCGACGATGCGCCGGCGAACCTTGCCGTCGCTGATCTTCAGGAAGGCGCGGGTCAGCGCCAGCCCTTCGGTCGAGGCGAGGAAGTCGGAGACATAGGCGGGGGAAGCCTCTTCGGCGAAGCCGCTCGCGCCGGTGACGTTCGGCGCGCCCTCGAAGAAAAAGGCGACCGGGACACCGAGCACGTTGGAGATATTCTGCAGCCGGCTGGCGCCGATCCGGTTCGTGCCTTTCTCGTATTTCTGGATCTGCTGGAAGGTAATGCCGAGGCTTTCGCCCAGTTTCTCCTGGCTCATACTGACCATCATACGCCGCATGCGCACCCGACTGCCCACGTGCTTGTCGATGGGGTTAGGGGATTTCTTCGTCATCGGCTTCCCTGACTGCAAACAAAAAAATACCTCCCTCCGCCGATCTGGTGGAGAGAAGCAGTGCCCGAGCCCGGAATCAGTCTAGGCAAAGCTGGTCCTACCGTCGATCAATCAGCGCGTGCATCTCTCGCCGACGCAACACAATCACAAGCAATAGGCCCGAGAGGAGCAGGAAAACCGGTATATAATTGCCATATGAGGCATAAATTGTCCCGGGAAGAGCGTCCGGCAAAGCGCCGTCGAGGACGCCGCGTACACCCAGGGGTAGCATTCCGGTGATTCGACCAAGAGGGTCCACGATGGCGGAAATGCCGTTGTTGGTGGCCCTGACCAAGGGTAGTCCTTGCTCGATCGCCCGCAGCCGCGCCTGCTCGAAATGCTGGTGGGGACCGGGCGTGATGCCGAACCAGGCGTCGTTGGAGACGTTGAGCAGGAAACCCGGCCGCTCGCCCGGCGCCAGATCGGCCGGCATCACCTCGTCGGGGAAGATCGCCTCGTAGCAGATCAGCGGAACCGCCGGCGGCAGACCGGGAATCGTCAGCAGCGCGCGCTCGCGCGCCGCGGCGAAGCCGCCGCGCAGGCGGGTGAGCTGTTCCAGCCCGATGGATTCGAGCGTTTCCTGAAACGGCAGGTATTCGCCGAACGGAACGAGATGCACCTTGTCGGCATTGGCGCGGATCGTGCCGTCGGAATCGATCACCCGCAGGCTGTTGAACACGTCCGGCCGCGCGCGCCCCGGCACCGGCTCGAAGCGCGCGGCGCCGGTGATCAGGGTGGTCCCGGCCGGCAGCATCGTCGCGAGGCGGGCGATCACCTCGGGCTGGCGCTCCAGGAAGAACGGGAAGGCCGATTCCGGCCAGAACAGATGGGTGACGCCGGCGAGCCCGTCTCCGCTTTCGCTGGTGGCGATGTAGAGGTCGATGATCTTGTGGCGGGCGCCGTAGCTGAACTTCTGGTCCTGCGCCACGTCGGGCTGCATCAGCCGCAGCCGGGCGCCGGGCACCGTGCCGACCTCGGTGGCGGCGAGCCGCCATTGCCCGCCCGCCCACAGCGCGGCGAGTGCCGCGAGGGCGAGGCCGAGGGGGGCGTAGCGCCGGCGCGGCGCGGCATCCGCGTCGAACAGCGCCGCCGGGCTCGACAGGGTGGCCAGTGCGACGAGGCACAGCCCCATCAGCCCGATCACCGAGGCCGCCTGCGCAAAGCGCAGATCGGTGGCCAGCCCATAGCCGAAATCGTTCCAGGGAAAGCCGGTCAGCAGCGTGCCGCGCAGTCCTTCGGTCAGGGTGAGCGCGACGGCGAAGGCGAGGAGGCGCCCCGGCCCCCTCATCCACACCAGCCGGGCCAGCGCGCAGCCGAGCCCGGTGAACAGGGCGAGATAGGCCGGCAGCCCGATGACGGCGATCGGCATCAGCCAGAGGAAGGCGTCGGCCTGCACGAGGAACGCCTCGCCGATCCACCACAGGCCGGCGAGGAAATAGCCCAGCCCGAACAGCCAGCCGGCGGCGAAGGCCGCCGCCAGCCCGCGCCTCGGCGGCAGCGCGGCGGTGGCGTCGATCAGCAGCACCAGCGCCGGCAGGGTGAGGGCGAGCACCGGCCACAGGCCGAAGGGCGGCATGGCCAGCGCCGACAGCGCGCCGGCGAGCAGCGCGACGACGGCCCGCCAGCGTGCCGGCGCCGCTTTCAGATGATCCGCCGTCAGCATGCCGCGCGGAACCGGTGTCGTTCGGGCAAGCGTCCGGGCAAGCGTCGGGGCAAGCCTTCGGGCAAACGTTCAGGCCGCATCGCTGCCGTGCGCTCTGTCGGTATGGCGGGGCGACAGCTTGGTCTGCTGGGCGGGTGGCGGCAGGCTGCTGCTCGCCGGGCGCTCGTCCGCCGCCGGCTCGCGCCGGGCCTCCGCCGTGCCGACGGCCGCCTCGCCGCCGCGGGTGGAGATGCGCAGCCGCTTGACCCGGCGCGGATCGGCGTCGAGCACCTCGATCTCGAAATTGTCCGGGCCGAGCACGATCTCGCCGCGCACAGGCACGCGGCCGGCCAGGGTGACGAGCAGGCCGCCGAGCGTGTCGACCTCTTCGGCCTCCTCGCCGAGCGCGAAGGCCGGATCGATGATCTCGGCGACGTCCTCGAGGCTGGCGCGCGCATCGGCGATGAAGCTGCCGTCGGGCTGGCGGGTGATGGCCGGGGTCTCGTCCTCGTCGTGCTCGTCCTCGATGTCGCCGACGATCTCCTCGACGAGGTCTTCCATCGAGACGATGCCGTCGGTGCCGCCATATTCGTCGATGACGAGGGCGAGATGGATGCGGCTCGCCTGCATGCTGGCCAGCAGCTCGATCGAGGGCATGGACGGCGGCACGAAGAGCAGCCGGCGGATCAGCTTGGCGGCGCTGAGCGAGGTGCTGAGGTCGATCGCCTTGAGATTGAAGGTGGCGGCCGCCTTGCCGCGGGAGGCGCCCTCGGCGGGGCCGGCCGGCCTCTCCTCCGTCCCGGCCGCCGGCGTGGCGGACCGCGTGGAGGCGCCGCGCACCGCCGCGCCGCGCGGCATCATGGCGCGCTGGGTGAGATAGGTGACGAGGTCGCGGATGTGGACCATGCCGACCGGATCGTCGAGCGTGTCGTCATAGACGACGAGGCGCGAATGGCCGGCGTCGGCGAAGACGGTGAGCAGTTCGCCGAGCGCGATGTCCTTCTGCACGGCGACGATGTCGGCGCGCGGCACCATGACGTCGCCGATGCGCAGTTCGCGCAGGCCGAGGATGCTCCGGAGCATCGACCGCTCGGTCGGGGTCAGGTCGGTCCCGGTCTCGACGCTGGCGGAGGACAGCACCTCGGCGAGGTCCGAACGCAGCGAACCGGAGGAGCGCCAGCCTCCGACGAGGTGGCGCAGACGGTCGAAAATGCCGACGCGGCGCTCCGTGGAGCGGGCGTCGGCCGTGCTTCGCTGCCCGGCGCTCGCCGGGCTGCTACTTGGGTCCTCGCCGCCCTGCTGGGGAGGGGAGGACGAACTGGAAACGGGGTCGGACATCGATCTTCAGTCAGGTTGAGAAACGGGTTCGGTTTCGGAATAGGGATCGGGCACGCCCAGATCGGCGAGGACGCGGCGTTCCATCGCCTCCATCTCCTCGGCCTCCTCGGCGACCTCGTGGTCGTAGCCGAGCAGATGCAGGGTACCATGGACCGCCAGATGCGCGAGATGGTCGGCGAAGGGCTTGCCTTCCGCCTCGGCCTCGCGCTGCAGCGTCTCGAAGGCGATCGCGATGTCGCCGAGATGGGGATCGCCCCCGGCCCGCGCCACTTCCGGCGTCGGGAAGGACAGCACGTTGGTGGCGCTGTCCTTGCCGCGCCAGTCGCGGTTGAGCGCGCGGATGGCGGCGTCGTCGGCGAGCTTCACCGCGATCTCGGCGCCGTCTATGTCGAGCTCGTACTCGGTCAGGGCGCCGGCGCAGGCGGCGGTCACCGCCCGCGTCACGAGGTCGGCGGCTCCGGGAACGCCCGACCAGGCGTCGGACTCCAGGAGCACGTCGACCTCGATGCGACTGTCGTCGCTCATCGCGGCGGAGCCTCCGTGTCGTTGCCGCGCCGCCCGCCGGCGCCCGCCCGCTCGCCGGCGGCCCGGTCGCTGATGCTCTTGGCGTCGTAGGCGGCGACGATGCGCCCGACCAGCTCGTGGCGCACCACGTCGGCGGCGTGGAAGTGGCAGACCTCCACGCCCTCGACGTTCTTCAGCAGCGACACCGCCTCGGCAAGGCCGGAGGTCTGGCCCGGCGGCAGGTCGATCTGGCTGGGGTCGCCGGTGATGATCATGTGCGAGTTCTCGCCCAGGCGGGTGAGGAACATCTTCATCTGCATCGAGGTGGTGTTCTGCGCCTCGTCGAGGATGACGCAGGCGTTTGCCAGCGTGCGCCCGCGCATGAAGGCGAGCGGGGCGATCTCGATCTCGCCGGAGGTGAGCGCGCGCTCGACGAAGGCGCGGTCCATCAGGTCGTGCAGCGCGTCGTAGATCGGCCGCAGATAGGGGTCGACCTTCTCCTTCATGTCGCCGGGCAGGAAGCCGAGCCGCTCGCCCGCCTCCACCGCCGGACGCGACAGGATCAGCCGGTCGACCACGCGCCGCTCCAGCAGGTGGACGGCATAGGCGACGGCGAGCCAGGTCTTGCCGGTGCCGGCCGGGCCGACGCCGAACACCAGCGTGTGGCGCTTGAGCGCGCGGATATAGGCGTCCTGCGCGGCGGTGCGGGCGCGCACCGGGCGGCGGCGGAGCTGGATCTCGTCGAAGCTCTGCTTCTTCGTCGCCGGGTCGAACTCGAACAGGATGCCCTGCGCGGCGGCCTCGCGCAGCACGCCCTCGACATCGCCGGGCAGCAATTCGCCGCCCTTCTTCAGCCGGGCGTAGAGCGTCTCCAGCACGTGGCGCGCCTGCTCGCAGGCCTCGCGCGGGCCTTCCAGCGTGACATGGTTGCCGCGCTGCTCGGCGACGATTTCCAGCCGGCGCTCGATCAAGGCGAGGTTCTGCCCGTAATGGCCGAAGAGCTGGCTGGCGATGCGGTTGTCGTCGAAGGCCAGCACGATCTGGCTCGTCGCGTCCTCGGGAGGCTCGAGCCACGGCGCGGCCGGGCGGGAGGAGGGAGGATGGCCGGCGGTTTGCGCCGATCCGGCGCGCGCACCCGCGCGGGGGGAAGCCAAGGCACGTTCCGTATCAGCTCCAGGTCGACGCACGCTCACGCCTCCAGCTTCTCGCTCTGTCCGATGAAACGCGATTCCCTCGTCGGGCGCCCGGCAAAAAACTCGCCGCCGAGTATGTCGCCCGCAAGACTCTTGGTGCTGACCTCGCGCACTTCGACCTGCGCCAGCGTGCCGATGGCCTCCTGCGGGCCCTCGACGACCACCGACTGCAGATAGGGCGAGCGGCCGATGAGCTGGCCGGGGAAGCGCCCGGGCTTTTCCAGCAGAATGTCGAAGCGCCGGCCGCGGCAGGCGGCGTCGAAGGCCGCCTTCTGCCGGTCGAGCAGGGCCTGCAGCGCGTGGATGCGCGCGGATTTCACATCCTCGGCAAGCTGCCCGTCCATGCCGGCCGCCGGCGTGCCGGGGCGCGAGGAATATTTGAACGAGAAGGAGGAGGCGAAGCCGACCTTTTCCACCAGGTCCATCGTGTCGGCGAAGTCGGCGTCGGTCTCGCCGGGGAAGCCGACGATGAAATCCGAGGAGAAGGCGATGTCGGGCCGCGCGGCGCGCACCTTGGCGACGATCTCCAGGAACAGCTCGCGGTCGTGCTTGCGGTTCATGCTCGCAAGGATGCGGTTGGAGCCGGACTGCACCGGCAGGTGCAGATAGGGCATCAGCGCGGGAATCTCGCGATGCGCGGCGATCAGCTCGTCGTCCATGTCGCGCGGATGGCTGGTGGTGTAGCGCACGCGGGCGATGCCGGGCACCTCGGCGATGCGGCGCACCAGCTCGGTCAGGTTCGCGCTCCGTCCGGCGGCGTCGAGCCCATGATAGGCGTTGACGTTCTGGCCGATCAGCGTGATCTCGCGCACCCCGCCATCGGCGAGGCGGATCACCTCGTCGAGGATCTTGGGGACCGGGCGCGACACCTCGGCGCCGCGCGTATAGGGCACGACGCAGAAGGTGCAGAACTTGTCGCAGCCTTCCTGCACGGTGACAAAAGCGGTCGGGCCGCGCTTGGCGATGGCCGCGCGGGTGGGCGGCGGCAGGAAGTCGAACTTGTCCTCGACCGGAAATTCGGTCTCGACGATGCCGGCGCGCCGGTTGCCGCCGCGCCGGGCGGCGTCGGCGATCAGCTCGGGCAGCTTGTGGTAGCTCTGCGGGCCGACCACGAGGTCGACGCCGCGGGCGCGCTTGAGGATCTCGGCCCCTTCCGCCTGCGCGACGCAGCCGGCGACCGCCACCATCTGCCGGCGGCCGGCCTCCTCCTGCGCCTTCTTCAGCCGGCCGAGCTCCGAATAGACCTTCTCGGCGGCCTTCTCGCGGATGTGGCAGGTGTTGAGGATGACGAGGTCGGCGTTGTCCGGGCTGTCGGTCTCGACATAGCCCTCCTTGGCCAGCGTGTCCGTCATGCGCTGGGCGTCATAGACGTTCATCTGGCAGCCGAAGGAGCGGACGTAAAGCTTGCGCGGTTCACTCATTGCGTGTCGATCGACCCGTGCCGCCAGCCCGTGAGGGACATCGCGGCGCATTCCGTTGGAAACCCGAAGGCACGCCCGGCGCGCTCTCGCAAGGCGCCTTCGTCCATCGCCGCCCGTTCCCACCTCGGTCTCATGCAGGTCGAGATCGTCTACGTCTCCACGAATTACGCCTAGGCCCCCTGTGTAGCGGGATTCCCGGGAAAAGGGAATGCGCCGGGAGGGGCCGGCGCCGCGCGAGGGCGTGATTTGCCGCAAGAATCCGCCCGTCCGGGCGCTCTAGAGCGGGCGCCCGGTGAGCGCGCGCGCCAGCATGACGCGCGCGGCGCGTTCGGCCTCCTGCGCCGCCGCCTTGCGCCCGCCGGCGGCCAGCGGCGCGCCGAATCGCAGCTCCACGTCGACGCCGCCGCGCCGCAGCACCTCCATCAGGTGCGGGGCGAGGTCCATGTCGCCATACCAGGCGAGGCGCGGTCGGCGTGCGCGGCCCGCCGGCATGCCGCCGAGCCCGACATAGGCGATGGCGAGCGGCTGGATGGTCGCCGCCATCCCCTCCTCATCGCCCATGCTCTGGCGCGCCGCGCCGATCAGCGCCGAGCGGAAGGGCAGCACGCGGTTGCCGTCGCTCGATGTGCCTTCCGCGAACAGCACCACGGGGTCGCCGTCGTTCATCCGCGCCGCCATCTCGCCGGCCACCCTGGCCGTCGCCGTGCGCGAGGCGCGGTCGACGAAGATGGTGCGCTGCAGCCTGGCCAGCAGCCCGACGCCGGGCCAGCGCGCGACCTCGCTCTTGGCGACGAAGCACAGCGGCAGGCGCGAGCCGAGCACCGGGATGTCGAGCCACGAGACATGGTTGGAGACGATCAGCAGCGGGCGCGCCGGCGCCGGCGCGCCGACCAGCGTCACCCGCACCCCCACCAGCGTGAGCACGATGCGGTGATAGAGCACGGGGAGGGTGCGCCGGGTCGGCAGCCCCAACGCCACCGACAGCCATTGCAGGGGAATGCCCAGAAGCGTGACCAGCACGACCGGCACCAGCACCAGCCACGCCCGCACGGCTCAGTCCTTCTTGGACGGGTCGAGCGGCACGCCGTAGAGCTCCAGCCGGTGGCCGACGAGGCGGTAGCCGAGCTTGCGGGCGATCTCTTCCTGCAGGTGCTCGATCTCCTCGGAGCGGAACTCCACCACATGGCCGCTGCGCAGGTCGATGAGGTGGTCGTGGTGCTCGTCGGGCACCGGCTCGTAGCGCGAGCGGCCATCGCGAAAATCGTGGCGCTCGATGATGCCGGCATCCTCGAACAGCTTCACCGTGCGGTAGACGGTGGAGATCGAGATGCGGTCGTCCACCGCCACCGCGCGGCGGTGCAGCTCCTCGACGTCGGGGTGGTCCTGCGCGTCGGCGATGATGCGGGCGATCACGCGCCGCTGGTCGGTCATGCGCAGGCCCAGCGTGACGCAGGCTTCCTCGATCGCGGTCGGCTTGTCGTTCATTCCTCGGCCCGCATCCTTCAGACCTCGTCCATCCTTCCCGCCTTATGGCGCAAGGGGCCCGGCGAGGGCAATGTTTTCCGTCAGGCGATGTCGCGCCGCATGGTCAGGGCCGCCGCCGGCTGGCCCGCGGCATCGCGATAATAGCCCGCGCGCCGGCCGATTTCGCGAAAACCGGTGCGGGCATAGAGGCGAAGCGCGGCGGCATTGCCTTCCTCGACCTCCAGGAACACGGTGCGGAAGCCTTCCGCCGCCAGCGTGCCGAAGGCCGCCTCGACCAGCCGGCGGGCGATGCCCTCGCCGCGCCGGGCGGTGGCGACGGCGATGGAGAGAATCTCGATCTCCGGCGAGACGCCGCTGAGCAGGACGAAGCCGACCGGGGCGCCGCCCGGCCCGTCCGTCGCCACCAGCCCGCGGCTCAGGCGGTTGGCGAGCAGGCGCTCGAACTCGGCGCCGTCCCAGCCGATGCGGAAGGCGCCGGCATGCAGCCGCGCCAGCGCCTCGGCATCGCCGGGACGGACGGCGCGCAGCGCGGGCGCGCGACGGCGCAGCCCGAGGCGGGCCAGCAGCCCGTTCATCGGTGGGCGATCCGCCCGGCGGTCTGCGGCTTGGCGTCGACGTCGCGCAGATAGAGCGGGCGGGGTTCGGAACGGGCGGGATCGGCGACGCTGGCGAGCCGGGCCAGCCATACCGGGTCGGGCGTGGCGGCGCCGCGCACCTCCATCGGCGGGCGCGCGCCCGATGGCCAGGCCTCGGCGATCAGCCCGGCGCCGGAGCCGACGAGACGCACGGGCCCGTTGGCGACCGAGCGGGCGGCATCGCGTACCGCCATGGCGCGCGGCGTCACCAGCACCCGTCCGGACGGGCCGATCATCTGCAGGTAGACATTGCCGTGATGGGCGTCGATGGCGGCGGCCACCGGCACGTTGTCGTCGCGGTCGAGCAGCGGCGCGGCGAGCACGGTGAGGGTCGGCAGGCCGACGACCGGCTTGCCGGTGGCGAGGCCGAAGCCGCGCGCCGCGGCGAGCCCCACGCGCAGCCCGGTGAAGCTGCCGGGCCCGACGGTGACGGCGAACAGGTCGACATCGGGTATGCCGAGGCCGGCCTCGTCGAGCACGCGCTTGACCATCGGGATCAGCGCCTCGGCATGGCCGCGCGACATGATCAGCTGGGCGCGCGCCCGCGTCTCGTCGGTGTCGGTGTCGTGCAAGGCCACGGAGCAGGCCTCAAGCGCGGTGTCGATGGCAAGAATCAGCATGAAGGGTCCCGATCGTACGCGCACCATGCGCACGAGCGCGGCGGGAAGTGAAGGGAGCGCGGGCGGGTGCCGAACCCGCCCGGCGTGCCGGCGCCCCGGATCGCGGGCTCAGACCGGGCGGACTTCCACCACGTCCGGCACGAAATGGCGCAGCAGGTTCTCGATGCCGTTCTTGAGCGTCGCGGTGGAGGACGGGCAGCCCGAGCAGGAGCCCTTCATGGCGAGGAAGACGACGCCGTCCTTGTAGCCGCGGAAGGTGATGTCGCCGCCGTCATTGGCCACCGCCGGGCGCACGCGGGTGTCGATCAGCTCGCGGATCGTGTCGACCACGCCGGCATCCTTGGCCTCGAAGAAGGCGTCGTCGGCGACATGCTGGTGATCGTCCGGCAGCACCGGCTGGCCGGAGACGAAGTGCTCCATGATGGCGCCGAGGATGGCGGGCTTGAGATGCGCCCACTCGCCCTGCTCCTTCGTCACGGTGACGAAGTCGGAGCCGAAGAACACGCCGGTGACGCCCGGCACCTCGAACAGGCGGGCGGCGAGCGGCGAGCGCGTCGCCTCGCCGGCGTCGCGGGCCTCGAAGGTGCCGTGGCCGAGCACGGTGCGGCCGGGCAGGAACTTCAGCGTGGCGGGATTCGGGGTGGCTTCGGTCTGGATGAACATGGGTCTCTCCTTGCCAACCGGGGTTCAAGGCCGCGGCGACGGGAATTTCCACTTTAGATAAGCGCTCAACGGCCCGAGGGGAAGGGACAAACGCCCTCTCCCCATCGGGGTGAGGAAGGTGGAACGGTCCGCCGTCCCGCTCACGCCAGCGCGTCGATCTCGGCGTCGGACAGCGTACCGGGCACGACGGTCACCGGCACCGGGAGCCCGGTCCACAGGCCCTTGGCCAGCGAGGAGATCAGCGGTCCCGGTCCCTCATGGCCGGTGCCGGCGGCCAGCACGAGGATGGCGACGTCCTCGTCCGCCTCGATCAGCTTGAGGATCTCGTCGGCGATCTTGCCCTCGCGGATCAGGCATTCGGGCTGGATGCCGGAAATGCCGAGCGCGCGGGCCGCCAGCAGGTCGAGCCGCGCCTCGGCCTTGTCGGTCGCCTCGGCGCGCATCAGCTCGGCGACGCCGAGCCACTGGCTCTGCACGTCGGCGAGTTCCAGCACACTGAGCAGGACCACGCCGCCATCGGTGCGGGCGGCGCGCCGCGCGGCGTAATAGAGCGCGCGGTCGCATTCCGGCGTCTCGTCGGCGACGACGAGGAACTTGCGGCGGTGGCCGGGTTCGTGGCTCTGGCGCCTGCGCGACATGGTCTCTCCCCTGATCGGGAGGAAACGTTAGCGCACGAAGCCGACAATGTCCTTGACGTCGCGCATGGTGGCGTCGGCCAGCACGCGGGCCCGCGCCGCGCCGTCGCGCAGGATGGCGTCGATATGGCCGGGATCGTCGACCAGGCGCTTCATCTCGGCGCCGATCGGTCCCAGCTTGGCGACCGCGAGGTCGACCAGCGCCGCCTTGAAGGTGGAGAACTGGCCGCCGCCGAAATCGGTCAGCACCTTGTCCTTGGAGACCTCGCCCAGCGCCGCGTAGATGCCGACGAGGTTCTCCGCCTCCGGCCGGCCCTTCAGCCCCTCGGCCTCGGAAGGCAGCGGCTCGGGGTCGGTCTTGGCCTTGCGGATCTTCGAGGCGACGGTGTCGGCGTCGTCGGTGAGGTTGATGCGTGAGAGATCGGAAGGGTCGGACTTCGACATCTTCTTGGCCCCGTCGCGCAGGCTCATGACGCGCGCCGCCGGCCCGCCGATCAGCGGCTCGGGCAGCGGGAAGAAGCCGTCGCCAAGCCCGTTCGCGGCGATGGAGGGGCCGAAATCATTGTTGAACTTCTGCGCGATGTCGCGGGCCAGCTCCAGATGCTGCTTCTGGTCCTCGCCCACCGGCACATGGGTGGCGCGGTAGAGTAGGATGTCGGCGGCCATCAGGTTGGGATAGGCGTAGAGGCCCACCGAGGCGTTCTCGCGGTCCTTGCCGGCCTTCTCCTTGAACTGCGTCATGCGGTTCAGCCAGCCCAGCCGGGCCACGCAGTTGAACACCCAGGCCAGCTCGGCATGGCCGGAGACCTGGCTCTGGTTGAACACGATGTGGCGCGCGGGGTCGATGCCGGAGGCGATGAAGGCGGCGGTGACCTCGCGGATGCAGCGCTTCAGCTCGGCCGGGTCCTGCCAGACCGTGATGGCGTGCATGTCGACGACGCAATACAGGCAGTCATGGCTGTCCTGCAGCGCCACGAAGCGCTGGATGGCGCCGAGATAATTGCCGAGATGCAGGTTTCCGGTCGGCTGGACGCCGGAGAACACGAGCTGCTTGAATTCCATGTCGGGACGTCCTGTGGTCTGCGCCCTGCCGTGTCGCGTCGTGCGCGCGGGGCGCTAATGGCATGCAAGTCGGCGAGGGGCAAGCCTGCGGACGCGCGCGTCTCCCGCGCTATTTGCGCAGGCCCGCGCGCAGCGCGGCGAAATCGAGGCCGCCGAGGGCGCCCGCCGCCCCGGCATAGACCGCCGCGCCCAGCAGTACCAGGCCGGCGAGCGCCGCCGCCGCGGTGAGCCCGCCGCCGGCGAACAGGCCGCCGGCCAGATGGCGCGCCAGCCCCGTCGCCGCGGCCATGGCGAGGGCGGCGAGGACAAGCCCGGCGAGCCGCCGCCGGCTGGCGCGCGGCACCACGATCAGCCGGCGGCGGCCGAGCCCGAGCAGCAGCGCCGCCGGCGCCAGCAGGCTGGACGCCAGCACGCCGAGCGCCGGCCCCGCCATGCCGAGCGGTTCCACGGCGAGGAAGCCGACGAGCGCCCCCGCCGGCAGCGCGGCGAGGCCCGCCCCGGTGACGAGACGCGGCAGGCCGTTGGCGAAGGCGACGGCGACGAGGATCTTCTCCAGCGCCTGCGCCGGCAGCGACAGCGCCAGCAGCGCCAGCGCGGCGGCGGTGAGCCCGCTCGCCTGCGGGTCGAAGGCGCCGCGCTCGAACAGCACCACGACGATGGGATGGGCGAGCACGGCGAGGCCGAGCGCCGCCGGCAGCGAGAGCGCCAGCGCCGCCTCCAGCCCCTGCGCGCCGAGCCGGCCTTCGTCCCTGTCGGCCAGCGCCGGCAGCAGCACGGCGCCGGCGCTGGCGCCGACGAGGCCGAGCGGCAGCTCGACCAGGCGGGTGGCGTAGAACAGCGCCGCGACGCCGCCGGCGAGGCTCGAGGCGGCGGCGGCGGCGATGAGGAAGCGCAGCTGCGGCAGCGCCGCCGCGAGCAGGCTGGGCGCCGCGGCGGCCAGCATCGGCAGCGCCGCCCTCAGCTCGGCGCGGGTCACGTGCAGGCGCATGAAGCCGCGCGGCACGGCGAGCAGGTTGAGCCCGAACTGGGTCAGCGCGCCGGCCACCGCGCCCGCCGCCAGCCAGGCCAGCGCCGCCTCCACGCGCATCGCCTGCGCCCCGGCGAGCCAGAGCAGCACCAGCAGGGCGATGACCGCGCCATTGGCGGCGACCGGCGCGAAGGCCGGCCGGGCGAAGCGCCCCGCCGCATTGGCGAAGGCGGCGAACACCCCGGCGAGGATGGCCAGCGGCAAGCAGACGACGGCCAGCCGCCCGGCCAGCACCGCGCCCTGCGCGCGCGGGCCCCCGCCGGAAAAGCCCGGCGCCAGCACCGCCACGACCTGCGGCATGAAGAGAAACAGCGGCAGGGCGAGCGCCAGCGCGGCGAGCGCGAACAGCATCAGCGCCGCCCCGGCGCGGCCCCGCCGTTGCTCTGGTCCCCCCGCCGTCGCCAGCCCCGGCAGCAGCGCGGCGTTGAGCGCGCCCTCGCCGAGCAGGCGGCGGGCGATCTGCGGCAGAGCGAGGCCGGCGACCGAGGCGTCCGCGACCACCCCGGTGCCGAACAGCGCCGCCACCCCGGCGTCGCGCGCGAAGCCGAGGACGCGCGAGCCGAGGGTGATCAGGGCGACGGTGGAGGCGTGGCGGAGCAGGGCCATGCGCCAGCAATAGTCGGCCGGCGGAGCGAGGGAAAGGCGGAAGGCCGGGCTCGCCGCCTCCGCCGCCTGCCCTCGACCCGTTCTCGCCGCATGGCCGGGCTGGGCCCGGCCACCCAGGCCTGGACCGGTGGCCTGCCAGGGGCTGGATCTCCGGGCCGAGCCCGGGCGCGCGGGGCGCTGGAAACGGTCGTCCGGCTTCCCTCCCGCCGGCGTCGAAGCGTTGCGGCGGGCGCGCGCGTCTGCTACCGCCAAGCCGGCCTTCCCCACCGAACGAACCCTTGCGGAGAACGTCCGTCCATGACCGCCCAGCTTCTCGATGTGATCGGCTTCGGCAATGCCATCGTCGACGTGATCGCCCGTTCCGAGGAAGCGTTCCTCGACCGGCATGGCATGCGCAAGGGCGGCATGACGCTGATCGACGAGGAACGCGCCGAGGCGGTCTACGGCGCCATGGGTCCGGGCGTGGAGATTTCCGGTGGCTCGGCCGCCAACACCATGGTCGGCGTCGCCGCGCTCGGCGGGCGCGCCGGCTTCATCGGCAAGGTGCGCAACGACGAATTGGGCGGCATCTTCGCCCATGACATCCGCGCCGCCGGCGTCGCCTACGCCACCCCCGCCGCGAGCGCCGGCCCGGCGACGGCGCGCTGCCTCATCCTGGTGACGCCGGACGGCGAGCGCACCATGAACACCTATCTCGGCGCGGCGCAGGACCTTTCCCCCGCCGATGTCGACGAGGCGCTCGTGGCCGGCGCGAAGGTCACCTATCTCGAAGGCTATCTGTGGGACCCGCCGGCGGCGAAGCAGGCCTTCCTCAAGGCCGCCGGCATCGCCCACAAGGCCGGGCGCACCGTGTCGCTGACCCTGTCGGACGCCTTCTGCGTCGGGCGCTATCGGCCGGAATTCCTCACGCTGATGCGCGAGGGCACGGTCGACCTGGTGTTCGCCAACGAGGCCGAGCTGGTGTCGCTCTACGAGACCGATTTCGACGCCGCGCTGGCCCAGCTGCGGCAGGACGTGAAGCGCGCGGTGGTCACGCGCAGCGAGAAGGGGGCGCTGTCGGTGACGGCGGGCGAGCTCGTCGCCGTTCCCGCCTTCCCGGTGCCGAAGGTGGTGGACACCACCGGCGCGGGCGACCTGTTCGCCGCCGGCTATCTGCACGGCTTCGCGCGGGATTTCGCGCCGGAGGAGTGCCTGAAGCTGGGCGCGCTCTGCGCCGCCGAGATCATCAGCCATATCGGCGCCCGGCCGGAACGCCGGCTGAAGGACTATGCTGGGGAGAACGGCCTGCGGGTCTGACCTCGCATCGGCCGTTCGCGCGGGGCAAAAAAAACAGGCCGGTGAGGGGCCGGCCTGCAGGAGTTGGGAAGTGCCCGCTGCCAGCTGGCAGGGGTTCGTGAAACGCGTGGATTCCAGACGCGTGGATTCGGTCGGCGGTCAGAATTCGTCGCTGCCGCCGAACCAGTCGCCGCCGCCGAAGAAGCCGCCGTCATCGCCAGCCGAGTCGTCCTGCGCGCCGGTGTCGGCATCGGGCTGGGCGTCCGCCTGGTTGTCGGGCTCGGCGGGGGCTGCGGCCGGCGTCTCGGCCGGCGCTTCGGCCGCCTTGGCCTCGCCGCTGCCGCCGAGCATGCCGGCGATGGCATTGCCCAGCAGCACGCCGCCGGCTACGCCCATCGCGGTCTGCGCCGCGCCGGCCAGGAAGCCGCCGCCGCCACCGCCGAATCCGGGACGCCCGAAGGCGCCCTGCGGCGGCACGCCCGGCGCGCCCGGCGCGCCCGGCGCGCCCATGGGCGGGTTCCCCGGCGAGTTCGCCGACCGCCATGCCGGCGACGCGTCCGGCGGTATTTCGTTGCCGGCGGAGCGGGGCATCGAGGGAACCGGGCTGCGGCGTGCCGGAGGCTGGCCGGAGCCGAACAGGCTGCCGAACAGCCCGCCGCCCGCGGCCGGCCGCTCGGTCGCGGCGTCCTGCGCCGCCTGGGCCTGCTGCTCCAGTTCCTGGATGCGGGCTTGCGCCTGCTGCAGCGCGTAGTCCTGCATCACGATGGTCTGCGCCATCAGGTAGGGCGCGGCCGGCTGCTCGGCGATGCGCTGGGCGATGAAGCCCTCGGCCTCCGCGTCGCGCGGGCCGGCCTGGCGCTCGGCCTCGCCGAGCTTGGCGAACAGGCCGTCAATGGCCTGGCGGTCCTGGTCGTTCATTGCGAGATCCTTCCCGTCAAGGGCGCCTCACTCCCGCTCGCCGGTAAGATTGAGCAGGAGCTGGAAGATGTTGACGAAGTTCAGGTAGAGCGAGAAGGCGCCGAACACGGCGAGCTTCTGCTGCGATTCGGCGTCGAAATTGTCGGCGTACTGCTCCTTGATCGACTGGGTGTCCCAGGCGGTCAGGCCGACGAAGACCAGGATGCCGACCACCGAGACGATGAACTGCAGCATGGTCGAGCCGAGGAAGATGTTCACCAGGCTGGCGATCACCACGCCGATCAGGCCCATGATCAGGAACGAGCCGAACTGCGAGAGGTCGCGCTTGGTGGTGTAGCCGTACAGGCTGGTGGCGCCGAACATCGTCGCGGCGATGAAGAAGGTGCGGGCGATCGAGGTGCCGGTGAAGACGAGGAAGATGGAGGCCATCGACAGGCCCATCACCGCGCAGAACGCCCAGAACATCATCTGCGCCGCACTCCCCGACATGGACTGCATGCGGAAGGAGAAGAACAGCACGAAGGCGAGCGGGGCGAGCATCACCACCCATTTCAGCGGGGTGGAGAAGATCGGCACGTAGAGCGCCGGCGTGGTGCCGACGATGAAGGCGACCGCGCCGGTCAGCACCAGGCCGAGCGCCATGTAGTTGTAGACCCGCAGCATGTGGCGGCGCAGGCCCTCGTCGAAGACGGCCCTGTCGACGGTGGCGGTGCGGGACCACTGGAAGCCGGAATTCGGCGTGTTCATGTCAGTTTCCTCATGGGATGCATGTGGGTTCAGTAGAGCGACCGGACAAGCCGCTCGGCGGCCCGGTCGATGTCGCGCGAGCCGGAAGGCGTGCCGCCCTGGGCGACGAGGGCGTAGGCCACCTCGCCGACCTGCCAATAGGCGGCGGTGAGGTCGTCCTGCGGCACGCTGGTCGCCGGCACCACGTCGAAGCCGCCCGGCCGCACCGCGAACAGCGAGGCGGTGCCGAGATCCTGCGCGCGCACCGTCATCTCCACGCTGGGGCCGAAGGCGGAGGGGAAGACCTGCACGTCGTCCACCGTCCAGCCTTCCGGCAACACCGGCATGACGATGGCGGTGGCGGCGCGGATCTCGGCCGGGTCGTAGCGGCTGGCGCCGGGCTGCGAGGGCATGCCGGCGCGCACCAGCGCGGTGCGGTGGGCGCGCACCGCGTCCTCCAGATAGGCCGGGGGGAGCCCCGAGGCGACCACCCGGCTCACGCCGAAATGGCCGAACTGGGCATTGGCGAACCAGCCGGCGCCGATCAGCAGCGCCACCACCGCGGCGGCGCGCAGGCGGCGGATCCAGCGCTCGCGCGACAGCGCCCCCTGCAGCCGCCGCGCCGCTTCCACCGTTGCGAGCCGGGCGCTGGCGGTGGAGGCCGCGCGCGGCGTCTCGGCCAGGGCGAGGCGCAGCTCGTCGCGGATGCGCAGATCGGCCATCACCCGCGAGGCGGCGGCCGGGTGGGCGCTGAGAAACGCCTCGACATCGATGCGCCGGGCGACGCTCAGCTGGTCGTCGACATAGGCCTGCAGGTCGTCGTCGGAGACGGGGTCAATGGGGCGGTTCATCCGTACCTCCTACGATGCGCAAGCGTTTCGGGCGCGCCGCGCCGGTGCCGTCCTCGATGGCGCGCAGCGTGGCGCGGGCGCGCGACAGGCGGGACATCAGCGTGCCCTGCGGTATGCCGAGCGTCGCGGCGGCCTCGGCATAGCCGAGCCCCTCCATGGCGACGAGGTGCAGCGCGGCGCGCTGTTCCTCCGGCAGCACCATGAAGGCGTCGCGCACCTGGGCGAGGCGGAGCTGGTGCTCCTGCGCCGGGGCGGCGGCGCTGTCCGCGAGATCGAGGCTCTCGGCCTCGCGGCGGGCCTCGGCGGCGCGCGAGCGGCGGCGGTCGACGAAAACGTTGTGCAGCACCGAGAGCAGCCAGCCGCGCAGCCCGGTGCCGGGCGTCCCGCGCCCGGGTTCGAAGCTGCCGCGCCGCTCATAGGCGCGCACCAGCGCGTCGTGGACGAGATCCTCGGCCTCCACGTCGTCGCGCGTCAGCGCGCGCGCATAGCGCCGCATCACGCCGAGCTGGGCCGGCACGTCGAAGGTGGTCTCGTCGCGCTTCATGTCCCGTATACGGAGCCGTTCGCGCCTTTCATCCCGCGCGATGGCGAATATTTCATGTCCGGCGGCGAAAATAACGCAACGGCACCGCGGCCGTGGCGACGCGCGGGCATGCACCGAGGCGCTTGCCTCGGCTTCGCGGCGGCGCCTATACAGCGGCGGCCCCGTGGCGCGGCATCGCGCGGCGACCGGCGGGGCCGTTGGCGGACGAAAGAGCGGGTGCGCAACGTGCAGCACGAGACGCGGGCCGGCATCCCCGGCGGCATCCTGCCCGCCCTGGCGGCGCAGGCGGACGAACTCACGCAGTGGCGCCGGGCCCTGCACGCCATGCCCGAGACCGCCTTCGAGGAGCACCGCACCAGCGCCTTCGTCGCCGCCCGGCTGGAGAGCTTCGGCCTGCCCGTGCATCGCGGCCTCGCCGGCACCGGCCTGGTGGCCACGCTGAAGGGCCGGCTCGGCGAGGGACGGGAAGGCGAAGGCTTTGCCATCGGCCTGCGCGCCGACATGGACGCGCTCGACATCCACGAGGCGACCAACCTTCCCTACCGTTCCGACACGCCGGGCAAGATGCACGCCTGCGGCCATGACGGGCACATGGCCATGCTGCTCGGCGCGGCGCGGCATCTGGCGGCCAATCCCGATTTCGCCGGCACGGTGCATTTCATCTTCCAGCCCGCCGAGGAGAACGAGGGCGGGGCCAAGGTGATGGTCGAGCAGGGCCTGTTCGACCTGTTCCCGATGCAGGCGGTGTACGGCCTGCACAATTGGCCGAACGCGCCCTTCGGGACGTTTCTGGGCCGGCCGGGGGCGATGTTCGCCGCCTTCGACATCTTCGAGGTCAGGGTGATCGGGCGCGGCGCCCATGCCGCCATGCCCCAGCGCGGCATCGACCCGGTGCTCACCGCGTCCCACATCGTCGCCCAGCTCCAGTCGATCGTCTCCCGGTCGGTGAACCCGCAGGAGGCGGCGGTGGTCACCGTCACCCAGATTCATGGCGGCGACACCTGGAACGTCATCCCCGACGCGGTGGTGCTGCGCGGCACGGTGCGCAGCTTCTCGCGCGAGGTGCGCGACCTCGCCGAGACCCGCTTCCGCGCCATCGTCGAGGGCGTCTGCGCGGCGCAGGGCGCGACGGCCGAGATCCGCTACGAGCGGCGCTATCCCGCGCTGGTGAACCATGCCGCCGAATTCGCGGATTCGCTGGCGGCGGCGCGCGCGACCGCCGGCGACGCGGTCATTGCCGATTTCGAGCCGATCATGGCGGCGGAGGATTTCGCCTACATGCTGGAGGCCGTGCCGGGCGCCTATCTCTGCCTCGCCAGCGGCCCCGGCCCGAACCTGCACAACGCCCAGTTCGACTTCAACGACGCGCTGCTGCCGGTCGGCGCCAGCTACTGGGTGCATCTGGTGCGCTCCCGGCTGCCGCCTTCTCCCACGGCGCCGGCAGCCTGACCGCAGGGGTCGCGCGAGGTGACTGGCGTTCCCCGCCCCGCCGCCGATGCCGCCCCGCCGGACGGGCGCAGCCCCTTCGTCGTCGCGCTGGGCGTCGCGCAGCTCTGCTCCTGGGGCACGCTCTATTACAGCTTCCCGCAGGTGGCGCAGGCGATGAGCGTCGATCTCGGCTGGTCCAAGGCCGAGCTCTACGGCGCCGCCACGCTCGGCCTCGCGCTGGCCGGCGCCGTCGCCTATCCGGTCGGCGCCGGCATCGACCGCGGCCACGGCCGGATGATCATGGCGGGCGGCTCGCTGCTGGCGGGCCTGCTGCTCGTGCTGTGGGCGCAGGTCCAGAGCATCGGTCTGTTCTATGTCGCCATCGCCGGCATCGGCGCCATGCAGGCGGCGACGCTCTACGAGCCGGCCTTCGCCGTCGTCGCCCGCCGCGCCGGCGCGCTGCGGGCCCGGCCCGGCATCACCGCGCTGACGCTGTGGGGCGGCTTCTCCTCGACCGTGTTCATTCCGCTGATCCAGCTGCTGCTCGACATGGTGGGCTGGCGCGACACCCTGCTCGTCCTCGGCGCGGTGAACATCTTCATCTGCGCGACGATGAATTTCCTCGCCGTCGATGCCTCGCGCGACCGGGCGGCGGCGCGCCCGGAGGCGGCGGGAAGCTCGGGCGCGCCGCGTTCGGTCATCGGGCAGGTGGTCCGCCAGCCGGTGTTCTGGGCGCTGGCCATCGCCTTCACCGCCTATTCCGCGATGTTCTCCGGCTTCACCTTCCACATGTACCCGTTGCTGGTGGAGCGCGGCTTCGACACGGCGACGGTGGTGAGCGCCATCGCGCTGATCGGCCCGGCGCAGGTCGGCGGCCGCGTCCTCGTCTCGCTGCTGGCGCCGCGCGCGCCGGTGCGGCTGGTCGGCTCGGTCATCGTCGCGGTGTTCCCGCTGTCCTTCCTGGCGCTGGAGCTCATCCCGCCGGATTTCGCCTGGGTGGCGCTGTTCGCCCTCGCCTATGGCTCGGTCAACGGCATCATCACCATCGTCCGCGGGCTGGTCGTGCCCGAACTGCTCACGCGGCGCGCCTATGGCGCGGTGAACGGCGCGCTGGCGATGCCGGCAATCTTCTCGCGGGCGCTGGCGCCGGCCGGCATGGCGGCGCTGTGGACCGCTTCCGGCTCGTATGACGCCGTGCTGATGGCGATCGTCGCTCTCGCCCTGGTGCTCGCCATCGGCTTCTGGTGCGCGGCGCTGATGGCCCGGCCGGTGGAAGACTAGGACTGGAAGTCGATCATTCCCGCCGCGCCGTCCCAGGTCAGCTTGAGCGAGATGAGGAACAGCGCGGCCATCACCAGGCGATAGAACAGGACCTCGGGAAGCAGCCGCGTCATCCGCACGCCGGCGAAGGTCGCCGCCACCGCCACCGGGACGAGCGTCGCGGTGATCGCCAGATTGCCGGGGTTGAGCTGGCCGAGCGCGGCATAGGGGATGAGCTTGAGGGCGTTGATCGCCGCGAAGGTCAGTGTCGTCGTGCCGGCATAGACCATCTTCGGCAGCTTCTGCGGGACGACGTACATCTGGTAGGGCGGTGCGCCGCCATGGCTGACGAAGCTGGTGAAGCCCGACACCGCGCCCCAGAACATGCCGCGCGGCAGGTCGGCCGCTCGCGCCGCCTGTCCCGCGCCGCCCAGCCAGCGGATCAGGCAGAAGGAAAGGCCGATCAGGCCGATGATCAGCATCACCATGGCCTCGGTGACGATGGAGGCGGTGGCCCAGCCGATGCCGATGCCGAGCGCGGCGGCGGGAATGAGGATGGCGAGGTTGCGCGGCGAATATTCGCGCCGGTAGGCCCACACCCCGAACATGTCGCTGATCACATAGACCGGCAGCAGCAGGCCGGCGGCGGTTACCGGCGACATGAACAGCGCCATGGTCGGCACGGCGAGCGAGCCGATCATCGGCACCCCGCCCTTGCTCATACCGACGAAGAAGGCGGCGGCGCCGGCGGCGAGGGCGAAGCCGAGATCGGGCACGAGCATGGAACGGGGGACCGTCGCAGGAGAAGAGGAGGGGCGCGCCCTCCTCTGCATGGCTACTGGCGATCTGCAGCTTGATGAGGCAGCAGCTCACGCAGTCGGATGATGCAGTCCGATCAGGCCGCCTTGGCGCCGTCCAGCCGCTTGGCGACGAGGCCGCGCAGCGTGCGCAGGTCCTTCACGAAGTGGCGGATACCGTCGGAGAGCTTCTCCGTCGCCATCTGGTCCTCGTTCATGGCGAAGCGGAACGCCTTCTCGTCGAGGTGAAGCCGCGCCGGTGCGCCCTCGGTGTTGGCGGGGTCGAGCTTGCGCTCCAGCACGCCCTCGTCGGCGGCGAGCTGGTCGAGCAGCGACGGGCCGATGGTGAGCCGGTCGCAGCCCGCCAGCGCCTCGATCTCGCCGGTGTTGCGGAAGGAGGCGCCCATCACCACGGTCGGGATGCCGTGCTTCTTGTAATAGGCGTAGATCTGCCGCACCGAGACGACGCCGGGATCGGTCTCGGCGGTGAACGGGCCCTCGCCCGCGCTCACGTGCCAGTCGAGGATGCGGCCGACGAAGGGCGAGATGAGGAAGGCGCCGGCATCGGCCGCCGCCGCCGCCTGGGCGAGCGAGAACAGCAGGGTCAGGTTGCAGTCGATGCCTTCCTTCTGAAGGACTTCCGCCGCCCGCAGTCCCTCCCAGGTGGAGGCGACCTTGATCAGGATGCGCTCGCGCCCGACGCCGCGCGCCTCATAGGCGGCGATGAAGGAGCGGGCCTTGGCCAGCGTCGCCTGCGTGTCGAAGGACAGGTCGGCGTCGACCTCGGTGGAGACCCGGCCGGGCACGATCTTCGACAGCTCGGCGCCGAAATTCAGCGCCAGCCGGTCGCAGGTCGCCGCCACCACCGCCTCGCCCGTGCCGCCCTGGCGGCGGCCCCAGTCGATCGCCTCGTCGACCAGCGGCGCATAGGCCGGCATCTCTGCAGCCTTGAGCAGCAGCGTCGGGTTGGTGGTGCAGTCCTGCGGCTTCAGCCGCCGCACCGTCTCGATGTCTCCGGTGTCGGAGACGACGACGGTCATGGCACGCAGTTGGTCGAGCTTGGAGGGCATGGCGCTATCTCTCTTCTCGCGGGAGGGGACCTTGCGCGGCCCTGTCCGCAGGCACGGATCGACGATCCGTCTGGTTGGACCACATTTGGGCTGCCTTCTTCAAGGTGCCCGGCGGCATGACGCGCGTGTGACACCCGCCTCCTGCCCGCCTTGTGGACCGTCGGCGGCAGGCGTAAATCTTGCTGGCGGACGTGCGGCGAACGTCCTCCCGGCGGGATTTTCCATGGATGACATCCACTACCGTGAGTACAAGATACTGCTCCGTCCGGAGCGGTTCTTCGACCCCCATCAGTTCGAGGTGTACTGGCACAAGCTGTGTCTGATCGCGCCCGAGTTCAAGGTCGGCGTCACCACCAACAAGGACGGCTTCAAGCGCCAGGTCCGCGAGGTGTTGTTCTACGACACGCCGGAGAGCGATCTCTACCGCAACGCCTTCATCCTGCGGAAGCGCACCTTCTATACCGACGGCTGGCCGGACGCCGAGCACGAGCTGACGCTGAAGTTCCGCCACCCGGACCTCGCCACCGCCGCCGCCATCGACGTCACCCCGCATCTGAGCGGCCGCGCCGACATCAAGTTCAAGGAGGAGCTGCTGCCGCTGAAGGACAGCCTAGGCGGCATGCGCTCGCTCTATTCGCACAATTGCGTGCTGCTGAGCCCCGGCCTCGTGCTCAACGAGGGGCTGGAGCGTATCACCCAGGTCTTCCCCGAGCTGGCCGAGCATTGTCCGGCCGACAAGGCGGCGACGATCTCGCTGGTGAATAACCTGCCCGTCGAGGAGGTGCAGGTGAATGTCGGCTCGTTCGACTTCGGCCACGGCCTCATCGCCAAGGCGACCATCGCCGTCTGGCGCGACCGCTCGACCGAGACCTCGATTATCGGCGAGTTCGCCTTCCAGGCGAAGTTCGACCGCTACGATGCCCTCCATATCAAGGCCCGGGCGCGCTCCGAGGAGTTCTTCAAGGCGGCGCAGATGCGGGCGCCCGAATGGGTGAAGCTCGGCGCCACCAAGACCGCGCTGGTCTACAATTTTGGCAAGCAGCTCGTGGCCAGCCACGAAGCCTGAGCCGCCTCGATCTCATCACCGTGGGCTGGGTGCCTTTATGACCGTTTCCGTCCCGCCGGGTCCGGGCGCCGCCACCGAGTCGCAGGTGCCGCCGGAAGCCTATGCCATCCCCCGCGACGTGCCGCTGTGGGAGATCTTCGTCACCTTCCTGCTCATCGGCGCGATCAGCTTCGGCGGCGGCGTGGTGGCCTATCTGCGCGCCGGGCTTGTGCTGAAGAAGCGATGGCTCGACGAGGAGCATTTCCTCTCGGCGCTGGAAATCTCGCAGGCTCTGCCCGGCCTGAACGCCACCAATATGAGCATCATCGTCGGCGACCGGCTGCGCGGCGTGGCCGGCTCCATCATCGCCTTCCTCGGCATCACCCTGCCGGGCGGCACGCTGGTGCTGGCGCTGGGCGTGCTCTACGCCTCGAACGCGCACAACCCCTATGTCAACGCTACGCTGATCGGCGTGGGTGCGGCGGCGGTCGGCATGCTCTCGGCGGTGACGCTGCAGATCGGGCGCAAGCAGCTCGGCACGCTGATCGACATAACCATCATCGCCGTCACCGTGCTGATGGTGAGCTTCCTGCACATCTCGCTGGTCTGGGTGCTGCTCACCGTCGGGCCGGTCGCGGTGTTCATCTATCGGCCGCGCAGGGACGCGGATGGGCCGGGAGCCTCGGCATGAACGAGAACCTGTCCGTCCTCGGTGTCTTCGCGCTGCTCTCCGTGCTGGCGGTCGGCGGCGGCGCGGCGGTGCTGCCGGAGACCAAGACGCTGGTGGTGGAAAGCCATCACTGGCTGACTGACGACCAGTTCCGCGACATTTACGGCCTCGGCCAGGTGGTGCCGGGCCCGAACATGCTGATGGTCATCGTCATCGGCTACCACGTCACCGGCTATGTCGGGGCGCTGCTCGCCTTCCTCGGCTTTTTCGTGCCGGCAGGCGCCATCTCCTGGGCTGCTTCGCGCGTGTGGGACCATTTCGACGGCTCGCCCTGGCGCCGCTCGTTGCAGCAGGGCATGGCGCCGCTGGTCGTGGGGCTGATGGCGGCGGGCACCATTTCCATCGCCCGTACGGCGATCGACGGAGCGCTTACCATCGCCATCGCCCTTGCGGTGTTCGTCGGGGTCTATTTCGTCAAGAAGGTGAACCCGGCGATCCTGGTGCTCGGCGGCGGCCTCGTCGGGCTCGCCCTTCTGAGCTAGCGCCGGCTTCCTTCGTTCCCACCAGCCCGGGCCGGCGGGCATCCGGAGCCTCCGCCGCCGAGTTTTTTTGCAACAGCATGAGGTTACGGCTGGTGCGAGACGATCGTCATGTTATCGTTCTGCCGTCTGACCACCACGCTCGGGAGTGCATCATGCGTCGCCTTTCGCTGACTTCCGCCTCCATTCAGCTTCGCCTTCGCAAGATCATGCTCGGCGCCGCCCTGGCGCTGGGAACGCTCGCCGCCCTCGGCGCCGGCAAGGCCGAAGCGGGCGTGGCCATGCCTGCCGTCACCATGCCCGCCGCCGTCGCGGCCATCGACGTGGTCGCGCCGTCCGTCCCCCTCGCGGAGAATGTGCGCTGGGTCTGCGGCCCGTGGCGCTGTGCCTGGCGTCCGAACTGGAATTACTGGTACGTGCCGCCTTACGCGCGCGGCTGGGGGCCCCCGGTTCGTCCGGGCTGCTTCTGGCGCCGTGGCTGGGGCGGCGGCTGGGTGCATGTCTGCCCGTGATTCCGATGGCCCGTAACCTTGGCCCGGGAATCACGAAAGACCGTCAGCTCTTTGCAAATTATCGAGAAGGGCGCCTGTGGGCGCCCTTTTTCGTGACCGAACCATGCGACATTTGACACCGGCATGCCCTCCACCGCGTTCCGCCCGCTCCTGTTCGCCACTTTCGCGACCATCGTCGCCGGCTTCGTCGACGCGGTCGGCTATGCCCATCTGGGCGGGCTGTTCCTCTCCTTCATGAGCGGTAACAGCACCCGGCTCGGCATCCAGCTCGCCGATGGGCAATGGTCCCTGGCGCTGCTCGCCCTGGCGATCGTCACCGCCTTCGTGGCCGGTGCCTTCCTCGGCACCCTGGTCACGGATGCGGTGGGCGAGTGGAAGCTGGTCGCCGTGCTTGGCGGCGAGGTGGCACTGTTCGCCCTCGCCGTGCTGCTCACCGGCGCCGATGTCGGCCGCCTGTCGCTGATGCCGGTGGCGATGGCGATGGGCATGCAGAACAGCGTGCATTAGGTCATTGCCGGGGCGGATGTCGGCAAGAGCTTCGTCACCGGCGCGCTGTTCGGCTGCGGACAGGCGCTGGCGCGCACCGCGCTCGGGCGCCAGCGGCCGATCGAGGCGCTGACCTATGCGGCGTCCTGGGCGTCCTTCGTCGCCGGCGCCTGCGTCGGCGCATTATTGCTGGCGGCGGCAGGGCTGGTCCCGGCGTTGGCCGGCGCCTGTCTGCTGCTGGCGGCGCTGATGGGCGTCGCCTTCCTGTTCCATGGCCACCTCATACAGCCGATCGCCCGGCAGGGAGGCGACTGACCGCGCGGCGGCGGTCAGCGCTGCGGTCGCGCCGGTGTGCGGGGCCTCACTTAAGGCCGATGGCGGCGCGGGCCTTGGCGAGCTGTGCCTCGCATTCCGCCTCGTTGCCGGCGGCCTGCGCGGCACGGGCCTTGTCCAGCGCCTCCTGCGCCGCGAGGGGGCGGGTGCTGTCGCCGATCGCGGCTTCGGTCTGGGCCAGGGCGCCGGGTGACGGGTCATGGCTCAGCAGCGCGCCCTGGCTTTCCGTCGCCGTCGCCCCGGAGGCGGCGACCGCCTCGATGAACTTGTCGAGCGCGGCCTGTGTCTGCACCAGGGAAGCGGCGCAGTCGGCGAGGGCCGCCGGGGCGGCGCCGAGCATCAGCGCGGCGGCCAGGGGCAGAACAAATGGCTTCATGGGTCTGGCTCTCGCAGCGTCGAGCGGCACCGGTACGGCCGACCGGTATCGCTCGATCTCGTTGATCGTTTCACTCTAGCAGGTGGCGCCGCGGTTGCGAGCGGGACACGGCAGGCGAGCGGACCGATCCGTTCAGTCCCTGGCGATCATTTCCCGCTCGCCGCGATGCACGGCGAGGTCGCCCAGCGGACGGCCGGCGGCGCGGCGGCGATAGACGCTCGGCCGGCGGTGCTTCAGCGGTCCCCGGCGGGGCCGGCGCGCCCGGGTTTCGGCCACGGTGAGCCGACCGATCATCGCATAGGCCGGCCGGCGCGTGCCGTCGGCTTCCGTCACCAGCATGGGCAGGCCGAGCGTCTCGCTCCAGCCACGCCATTCGGCGACCACATCGTCGATATGGGGGGCGCTGTACAGCGTCACCGACAAGGCGGGATCGGCATGCACCAGCACGATGGCGACGCCGTCATCATCGCCTTCCGGGTCGAGCAGCGCCACCGCCAGCCCCTCATAGTGGGCGAGTGGGCGCGCCAGCTTCATCGGCACGCCGGCGACATGCCGGCGCAGAACCACCTCGTCCGTTCCGAGCTCGATGAGGCGCACGCCGTTGTCGGCGCCGGCATCGAGCGACTGGAAACGGAGCGGCCAGCCCTCCCCCGCGGTAGGGCGCGACAGCGCCACATAGGGATAGGTCGCCGCCTGAGGCCAGGCCTCGGCCTTCTGTGTTTCCATCAACTGCTGACGCATCACGCATCTCCCCGCCGATCTTCTGGCTCTGCGGCCTCGGTCGTGGGGGCAATCTAGTCGCGAGGGTTTGCCTGCCCGCTTAAGGGACATGGTTGACCGTTTCTTCTCAGCGATGAATGGCACCTATGCTTGATGAAAGCTTGTCGGAATGGCTTCGAATGCCGATATCGCGTTTGCAATCCTCTCTCCTCCCACGTACTCCCCAAGAATGGACCCGATGCCGACCTTTGCCGCCGACATGCCCCGCCCCGATCCTCTTGCCGACCCCGCCATCGCGGCGCGGCATCTGGCGGATGCGGTCGTGGCCGCCGGCGCCGTGGCGGTGGCGATGTTCCGCGAGGGCGTGAAGAGCTGGTCCAAGCACAATGATTCCCCCGTCACCGAGGCCGACCTCGCGGTCGACCTGATGCTGCGCGAGCGCCTGAGCCTCATCGGCCCGGACTATGGCTGGCTCTCGGAGGAGACGGCGGACGAGCCCTCGCGCCTGACGCGCCGGCGGGTGTGGATCGTCGATCCGATCGACGGCACCCGGGCCTATATGGCCGGACGTCAGGACTGGTGCGTGGAGGCCGCCCTTGTGGAGGACGGCCGGCCCATCGCCGGCGCGCTGTTTGCCCCGGTGACGGAGGAGCTCTTCGTCGCGGTGCGCGGCGGCGGGGCGACGCGCAACGGCCGGCCGATCCGCGTGTCCGAGACGGATGCCATGGAGGGAGCGGTGATCGACGGCCCCGCCCCGTGGCTCAACCATATGGACCGGGCGGGGAGCTTCCGCCGGGTCGAGCGCATCCGCTCGCTGGCGCTGCGTCTCGCCCGGGTGGCGACCGGCGAACTGGATGCGGCATTGGCGTCGCCCAATGGCAATGATTGGGACCTTGCCGCCGCGGACCTTTTAGTGCACGAAGCAGGCGGACGACTGACCACGCTCGACGGCCGTCCGCTCGCATACAATGCGCCGGTGCCGCGGCATGGCGCGCTGGTTTCCGCCGGCAGCCTGCTGCACCCGACCCTCGTGGTCGCGGCGCGCTGACGGCGCACCCGAGCACAGGACGCAACCGGAATGCCCGAGACCAAGTCCAGTCCCCAGCTTCTCCATCTCGTCTTCGGTGGCGAACTCGAGAACATCGACGGCGTCACCTTCAAGGATCTCGGCGCGCTCGACGTGGTCGGCGTCTACCCGAACTACGCGACGGCGCACGCCGCCTGGAAGGCGAAGGCGCAGCAGACCGTCGACAACGCGCATATGCGCTACTTCATCGTGCACCTTCATCGCCTGCTGGATCCGGAAGCCAGCACCACGACCAGCTGACCTCCGGCCTTTTCGCAATGTGGCGTAGACTGCGCACCTCACCGACGGTTCGCACCGTCCTCGGACGTGGCATGGCGTCCTATCTGCGCCTTGTCTGGCGCACGCAGCGCGTGGTGCTGGAGCCGGCCGATCTCTACGCGCTGGCCGACGCGCAGCTGCCGATGATCCTGACCTTCTGGCACGGGCAGCACTTCCTCACGCCCTTCCTGGTCAAGCCGTACCACCGCGCGCGGGTGATGATCTCGCGCAGCGCCGACGCGGACGTGAATGCGATCGCCGCCGAGGCGCTGGGTATCGGCACGGTGCGCGGCTCGGGGGCGCAGGGGCGTGACTTCCGCACCAAGGGCGGCTTCAACGCCACCGTCGAGATGATCCGCCACCTCGGCGAAGGCACCAATGTCGCGATGACCGCCGACGTGCCGAAGATCTCGCGTGTGGCAGGCCTCGGCGTCGTGACCATCGCCAAGCACTCGGGCCGGCCAATCTATCCGGTCGCCATCGCTACCTCCCGGCGCATCCTCGCGCGCAGCTGGGACCGCGCGGCGATCCACCTGCCCTTCGGTCGCGCCGCCATCGTCGCCGGCGATGGCGTGCTCGTCGCCGCCGATGCCGGCCCGGAGGAACTCGAGGCCGCGCGGCGGGAGCTGCAGCGCCAGCTCGACCAGATCACCGCGCGGGCCGAGGAACTGGTCGGTCGTCCGGCCGCCGCCCGTGCCCTCGCGGCGGCGCCCGAGCGTGCGCCGCCGGCCGAAATCCGCAACGGCTAGCGCGCGATGGCGAAAGAGCGCTCCTCGCTCCTCATCCGCCTCTACCGGGCGGCCACATGGCTGGCGACGCCCTTCATCGGGCTCTTCCTCGCGCGCCGGCTGAAGCGTGGCAAGGAGGATCCTGCGCGGCTGCGCGAACGCTATGGCCGCGCCAGCGCGGCGCGTCCGCGCGGACCTCTGGTCTGGCTGCACGGCGCCAGCGTCGGCGAGATGATCGCGGTGCTTCCGCTCATCGAGCGGCTACGCGGGCGCGGCTTCCAGGTGCTCTTCACCTCCGGCACGCTGACCTCCGCCCGGCTGGCGCGGTCGCGCCTGCCGCCCGACGTGCCGCACCAGTTCGTGCCGCTCGATTCCCCGCTGTTCCTGCGCCGCTTCCTCAAGCACTGGCGCCCGGACCTCGTGCTGCTGGTCGAATCCGAGCTCTGGCCGAACCTGATCGTTGAGGTGAATGCGCGCGGCATTCCGCTTGTGCTGGTCAATGCGCGCATGTCGCCGACCTCCTTCGCCAGCTGGCAGCGCATCTCCGGCAGCGTCGGCGCCCTGCTGGCGCGGGTCGACCTGTGCCTCGCCCAGGGGCCGGATGACGGCGAGCGGCTCAAGAAGCTGGGCGCGCCGCGCGTCACCGTTACCGGCAATCTGAAGTTCGACGCCCCGCCGCCGCCGGTCGACATCGCCGCCTTCGACATGTTGCGCGCGGCCTCGGCCGGGCGCGAGGTACTGGTCGCCGCCTCGACCCATCCCGGCGAGGAGGAGATCATCATCGAGGCCCATCAGCGCCTGGCCAAGGAAATGCCGAACCTGCTCACCATCATCGCCCCGCGCCATCCCGAGCGCGGTGCCGCGGTGGTGCGGCTGGCGACGGAAGCCGGCTGCCCGGCGGTGCTGCGCAGCGACGGCTATTTGCCGGACAGGGGCACGAGCATCTACGTCGCCGACACCATCGGCGAGCTCGGCCTGTTCTACCGTCTCGGTTCGGTGGCCCTGCTCGGGGGATCGCTGGTGAAGAAGGGCGGGCAGAACCCGATCGAGCCGATCAAGCTCGATACCGCGATCCTGCACGGGTCCCATGTCGCCAATTTCAGCGAGCTCTACGCGCGTCTCGACGCGGCGCACGGGGCGGCGCCAGTGACCGACGCCCGCTCGCTGGCCGCCAGCGCCTTCATGCTTCTGGCCGACGGGGGCTCGCGCAGGCAGATGATCGCGGACGGGCAGGCGACGATCGGGAGTTTCGGCGGCGCGCTGGAGCGTACCCTCGGGGCAATCGATCCCTATCTGGTACAGATACGGCTTGAGAGGCACTGACCGCGATGCAGGCGCCTGATTTCTGGTGGCGACGCGAACCCAGCCTGGTGGCGAAGCTGCTCGCCCCGCTCGGCGCGCTGGTAGGAAGCGCCACGCTCGCGCGCATGCGCCGCGCCGGCACGGAGGTCGGCCTGCCGGTGATCTGCGTCGGCAATCCGACGGTCGGCGGCGCCGGCAAGACGCCGACCGTGATCGAGATCGCGCGCCGGCTCTCCCTGCGCGGCCTCAAGCCGGCGATCCTTACGCGCGGCTATGGCGGACGGCTTTCCGGCCCGCTGCGGGTCGATCCGCTGCTGCACGGCGCCGACGAGGTGGGCGACGAGCCGCTCCTGCTCGCCCGCGGCGCTCCGACCTTCGTCGCGCGCGACCGCCTCGCCGGCGCGCAGGCCGCCGCCCAGGCCGGCGCGGACGTGCTGATCATGGATGACGGCTTCCAGAGCCCGGCGCTCGCCAAGTCGCTGTCTATCCTTGTGGTCGATGCGGGCGTCGGCGTCGGCAACGGCCTGTGCCTGCCGGCGGGACCGCTGCGCGCGCCGCTGGCGCCGCAGCTCGAGCGCGCCCAGGCCCTGCTGGTAATCGGCGAGGGCGCGCCGGGCGAGCGGGCGGCCCGCGACGGCTATGCCGCCGGCGTGGTGGTTCTGCGCGGTCGCCTCGCGCCGGAGGCGCAGGCAGTGGCCCGGCTGCTCGGCAAGCGCGTGCTCGCCTATGCCGGCATCGGTCGGCCGGCGAAGTTCTTCGAGACCCTGCGCACGCTCGGCGTGCTGCCGGTGGTGACGCGGGCCTTTCCCGACCACCACGTCTATACGGCGTCGGAGGTCGAGGAACTGCTTGTGCAGGCGGAAGAGAACGACCTTCTCCTCGTCACCACCGAGAAGGACGCGATGCGTCTTGCCGGCAGCGAGGTCGGTCAGCCCCTGATCGATGTCTCGGACGTGTTGCCTGTGCGCATGGCGCTGGAGCCGCAGAGCGCCAAGTCGCTCGAGCGCATGCTCGCGGCGCTGGGCAGCTAGGACGGCTCAGCGCGGGGGCGCGCGGTCCGGATACAGCCGTGCCATCACCGCCTGCGGGCTCGCATAGGCTTCCTGCAGGTCGACGCTCCAGTAGCGCAGCTCGTCCAGCGGTATCGCCTCGCCGGTCACGGCGCAGCGCACGAAGGTGCCCGGACGCACGACCCTGAAGTCGCCATCGAGATAGCGGACCTCGGCTTCACCCGAGGCCGAGAAGCGTTCGAAGCGGTTCATGATCCCGCTCATCCTGTCTGTTCGTTTCGTCCGACCATAAAGACCCGGCACCCGTCCCGGCAACCCCACAGGTGGAGGATGGCCGCGACGGCGCCGTCAATTGTCGAACAAGGTGGGTTGGCTGTCCTCGTCCGGCAAGGTCGACGACCCACGCGAAGCGCCGCGCGGCCGCGCCGGCTTGCGCGCCGGGCGCGGTGGTCCGGCGATGGGAGTAGGGCCGCCATCGGTCGCCAGCGCGCCGATGCGGCCGTCGCGGAACTCGATTTCCAGCGCGTCGCCGGCGGCGATGCCGGCCGCCGCGTGCACCGGCTCGCCATCCGCGTTGCGCACCAGCGCATAGCCGCGCGCGAGCACGCTCTTGTAGGACAGCGCCTGCATGAGCTGCTCGATCGACCTCAGCCGGCGCAGCCGCTCCATATGGGCGCGCCGCAGGCCGGGGGCGAGCCGGGCATGCAGCCCGTTCACCCGCTCGCGGTCGCGGTCGATGCGTTCGCGATGCGCGCTCACATTGGCCCTGAGCGCGCTGGCGAGCCGTCCGGCGAAGAGGCCGAAACGCTCGCGCCGGCGCTCGATCAGTCCGGTGAGCTGCTGCGGGCCGAACCGCCCCTCCGTACGGGTGAGGCGCAGCCGGTGCGCGCCCGCATTGGCCTTCAGCGCGCGCGGCAGGCGCTGGCCGGCGATGTCGAGGCGCTGGCGCGGCAGGGCGAGCAGCGCGTCGGCGCTCGGCAGCAGCCGGCTGAGCGCCTTCAGGTCGACGGCGCGCCGGTCGAGCCCGCGCGCGAAGCTGGCGCGCAGCCGCGCATGCAGCCCGGCCACTTCCGCGATCAGGTCGGCCCGCACCGGCACCGCCATCTCGGCCGCCGCCGTCGGGGTCGGGGCGCGGACATCGGCGGCGAAGTCGATCAGCGTGACGTCGGTCTCGTGGCCGACGGCGGAGATCAGCGGGATGGCGCTTTCCGCCACTGCCCGCACCACGCTCTCCTCGGAGAAGCCGAGCAGGTCTTCCAGCGAGCCACCGCCGCGCGCGACGATGATCACGTCCGGGCGCGGGATCGGCCCGCCGGGGAGAAGTGCGTTGAAGCCGCGAATGGCGGCGCTCACCTCGGCGCCGCAGGTGTCGCCCTGCACCCGCACCGGCCAGACCAGGACGTGGCGCGGGAAGCGGTCGGCGAGGCGGTGCAGTATGTCGCGGATCACCGCGCCGGTCGGCGAGGTGACGACGCCGATGACGCGCGGCAGGAAGGGCGGACGGCGCTTGCGTTCCGCGGCGAATAGCCCTTCGGCGGCGAGCCGGCGCTTGCGCTCCTCCAGCATCGCCATGATCGCGCCGGCGCCGGCGAATTCGAGCTGGTCGATGACGATCTGGTAGGAGGACTTGCCGGGAAAGGTGGTGATGCGCCCGATGGCGACGACTTCCAGCCCTTCCTCGGGCTTTATCCGCAGCCGCGAGAACACGCCCTTCCACACCACCGCGTCGAGCCGGGCATTGCTGTCCTTCAGGCTGAAATAGGCGTGGCCGGAGGAATGCGGCCCGCGATAGCCGGAAATCTCGCCGCGCACCCGCACATGGCCGAAGGCGTCCTCCACCGTGCGCTTCAGCGCGCCGGAGAGCTCCGAGACGGTCCAGTCGGGGGCGTTGGAGACAGGCGATTCGGGCGGTGTGTCGGGCATGGGGGAGTGATAGTCGGATTTTTCCCGGGCGGAAACGGGGAGGGCGGCCTCCTCCGTCATCCCGGCCGGCGGCAGGCCGTCCGGGATGACGGCCATCCGTGGCAAGGCAACGCCCCACCTTGATCCGCGCCCTTGCCCGGCCTAGGTTGCGCCGCCTTTTCCAGCCAACCGTCGGCTTGTCCCCTGATGATCGATCCCGCCCTGCCGCCCCATATGCGCCCCGACAAGTCGTTCCAGGGGCTCATCCTCGCGCTCCATGCCTTCTGGGCGGACAAGGGCTGCGTCGTGCTGCAGCCCTATGACATGGAAGTGGGCGCCGGCACCTTCCATCCCGCCACCACGCTGCGCGCGCTCGGGCCGCTGCCGTGGAAGGCCGCTTATGTGCAGCCTTCGCGCCGGCCCAAGGACGGGCGCTATGGCGAGAACCCGAACCGGCTGCAGCATTATTACCAGTACCAGGTGATCCTGAAGCCCTCGCCGGCCGACCTGCAGGACCTCTATCTCGCCTCGCTGGACGCCATCGGCATCGATCTGAGGCTGCACGATGTGCGCTTCGTCGAGGACGACTGGGAGAGCCCGACGCTCGGCGCCTGGGGGCTGGGCTGGGAGTGCTGGTGCGACGGCATGGAAGTCTCGCAGTTCACCTATTTCCAGCAGGTGGCGGGCTTCGAATGCGCCCCGGTGGCGGGTGAGCTGACCTATGGGCTGGAGCGCCTCGCCATGTATGTGCAGGGGGTCGAGAACGTCTACGACCTCAACTTCAACGGCCGCGAGGGCGCCGAGAAGGTCACGTATGGCGAGGTCTTCCTGCAGGCCGAGCAGGAATATTCCCGGCACAATTTCGAGCACGCCGACACCGACATGCTATTCGAGCAGTTCCGCATGGCCGAGAGCGCGGCGGCGAAATACCTCGAGGCCGGCTGGGCGGACGAGGCGAAGACGCGGCACCTGATGGCGCAGCCCGCCTATGACCAGTGCATCAAGGCGAGCCATGTCTTCAACCTGCTGGACGCGCGCGGGGTGATTTCCGTCACCGAGCGCCAGAGCTACATTCTGCGCGTGCGCGAGCTGGCCAAGGCCTGCGGGGCGGCTTGGCTGGCGACCGCGGCGGGCGGCACTCCAGCGGCCTGAGCGCGCCGGCGCCCCCGCTTTCTCCCTTCGCGTGGCGCCGCTTGCTGGAGCGGCCTCGCATCCACCGACCTCGAACGTATCGACTTGGCCAATGCCCGATCTCTTGCTCGAACTGTTCTGCGAAGAAATCCCCGCCCGCATGCAGGCGGCCGCTGCGGACAGCCTGAAGAAGCTCGTGACCGACGCGCTGGTCGAGCGGGGTCTGGTCTATGAGGGCGCCAAGGCCTTCGTCACCCCGCGCCGGCTGGGGCTGGCGGTGCACGGCCTGTCCGCGCACCAGCCCGACACGCATGAGGAACGCAAGGGCCCGCGCGTCGGCGCCCCGCAGCCGGCGATCGACGGTTTCCTCAAGGCGGCGGGCCTGTCGTCCATCGATCAGGCGAGCATCGAGAGCGACCCGAAGAAGGGCGAGTTCTACGTCGCGCGCATCCACAAGCACGGCCGCACCACGCCCGAGGTGATCGGCGAGATCGTGCCGGAGGTGATCCGCGCCTTCCCCTGGCCGAAGTCGATGCGCTGGGGCAAGGGCTCGACCAGTCCGACCACGCTGCGCTGGGTGCGCCCGCTGCAGTCGATCCTGTGCACCTTCGGCCCCGAGACCGAGGAGCCGGAGATCGTGCCCTTCGAGGTCGACGGCATCCGCTCCGGCGACACCACGCGCGGCCACCGCTTCCTGTCGGAGGGCACCATCCGGGTCCGCCGGCTGGAGGACTGGATGGCCAAGCTGGAGGCCGCTTTCGTCGTGGTCGACCGCGAGCGCCGCAAGGACATCATCCTCAACGACGCCAAGGACCTCGCTTTGGCGCAGGGACTTGAGCTGGTGGAGGATGCCGGCCTGCTCGACGAGATCGCCGGTCTCGTGGAATGGCCGGTGGTGCTGATGGGGTCGTTCGACCCCGCCTTTCTCGACGTGCCGGACGAGGTGATCCGCGCCACCATCCGCGCCAACCAGAAGTGCTTCGTGCTGAAGGACCCAGCCACCGGGCGCCTCGCCAACCGCTTCGTGCTGGTGTCGAACCTCGCTGCCAGCGACGGCGGCAAGGCGATCGTCGCCGGAAACGAGCGCGTCATCCGCGCCCGCCTGTCCGACGCCAAGTTCTTCTGGGACACCGACCGCCGGACCAACGCCACCGTGCCGCTGGTCGAGCGGCTGGAGAAATTCGGCAACGTCACCTTCCACGAGAAGCTCGGCTCGCAGCTGGAGCGCATCCAGCGCATCGCCGCGCTGGCCAAGGCGCTGGCGCCGATGGTCGGCGCCGACCCGGATCTGGCGGAACAGGCCGCGCTCTATGCCAAGAGCGATCTGCGCACCGAAGTCGTCGGCGAATTCCCTGAAGTGCAGGGCCTGATGGGCAAATATTACGCCCGCCTCGAAGGCCTGCCCGAGGAGATCGCGGCTGCGGCGGAAGAGCACTACAAGCCGCAGGGCCCGACCGACTATGTCCCCACCGCACCGGTCTCCGTCGCGGTGGCGCTGGCCGACAAGCTCGACACGCTTACGGGTTTCTGGTCGATCGACGAGAAGCCGACCGGCTCCAAGGACCCTTACGCGCTGCGTCGCGCCGCGCTCGGCGTGGTGCGCCTCGTGCTGGAGAATGGGCTGCGGCTGAAGCTCTCCGATTTCGTCGAGCCGGACCTCCTCTCCTTCTTCGCCGACCGGCTGAAGGTTCACCTCCGCGAAGCCGGTGCGCGGCACGACCTGGTCGACGCGGTCTTCGCGCTCGAAGGCCAGGACGACCTCCTCCTCGTGGTCAAGCGCGTCGAGGCGCTGGGCCGCTTCCTCGCCACCGAGGACGGCCGGAACCTGCTTGCCGGGGCCAAACGCGCGGCGAACATATTGCGCATCGAGGAGAAGAAGGACGGCGCCTCCTATGAAGGCGGCGTCGACATGGTGCTGCTGCACGCGCCGGAGGAGCGCGCGCTGGCCGAGGCCATCGCCGGGCTCGGGCCGAAGATCGAGGCGGCGCTCGAGGCGGAGGATTTCGAGGCCGCCATGGCGCTGATGGCGCGGCTGCGCGCGCCGGTCGACGCCTTCTTCGAGAAGGTGACGGTGAATGCCGAGGAGGCCGATCTGCGCGCCAACCGGCTGCGCCTGCTCGCCGACATCCGCAGCCTCACCCGCACCATCGCCGATTTCGACCGCATCGAGGGTTGAACCCCTCCCGCGTCGCGGGCGTGGGCGGTAGCATGACGCGTGCGCGCGCCGCGCCGGGAACCTCCCGTCGCCCGGCGGCTTATGCAGCTACCGTCCCGAGGAGTGAGACATGGAAATGAACTTCGTCGCCATCCAGCCGATCGTCGCGCTGATCGCCGGCATCCTCATCCTGGTGATGCCGCGCCTGCTCAACTACATCGTCGCCATCTACCTGATCTTCATCGGTGTGATGGGCCTGCTCGGCCGTTCGGGCGGAATGCCGTTCTGAAGCGGGCCTCGCCGCGCCCTGCTGTCGGGCGCCGTTCTCTCGACCGACGTCATCCCGGATACGGCGTTGCGGCCGCTCCGGGATGACGTGGCCGGACCTCACGCGTTGCGCGAGCGCAGCGCGTCGACGCTCCAGGGGCCGGGGCCGGCGAAGGTGAGATAGAAGAACACGAAGCAGTACAGCGCCGCGAGCTCGCCGCCGTTCAGGATCGGGTAGAAATTCTGCGGCCCGTGGACCATGAAATAGGCCACCGCCGTCATGCCCGAGAGGATGAAGGCGGTCGGCCGCGAGAACAGCCCGATCAGCAGCAGCGCGCCGCCGACCAGCTCGATGATGCCGGCGATGCCTGGCGGCGAGGTCAGGTCCACGCCGGTCATCTGCGTGGCGGGGATTCCGAGCAGCTTCGTCATGCCGTGCTGAAGCAGCAGCAGGGCGGATGCCACGCGCAGCAGGCTGAGGACGTGCGGTGCCAATCTCGTCAAAGTGCCAATCATGAGTTGTGCCCCTTGGGCTGATGGGTTGCCGGCGCGCCGAGCCTGCCTCAATCGCCGAGTCGCGGCAATCCGGCGGCGGCGGGATGAACGGTGCATGGCACAAAGTTCATGACGCAACTGCGAATGATGGATTGAAGGAAAGACCTCAAGACGCTAGATCAACGTTGGGAAAAGGCGCGGGACATTCGTCGTATACCGGGCCAACCCGTTGGCGGTGCGTACATTTCAGCCATGGCTGAATTTCCATCACGGTGTCGGGGCTGTCTGCGGCCTCACCCAACAGGGCTTCTGAAATGACGAAATGGGTCTACACCTTCGGCGACGGCACTGCGGAAGGTGCGGCGCAGATGCGCAACTTGCTGGGCGGCAAGGGCGCGAACCTCGCGGAAATGTCCAATCTTGGCCTGCCGGTTCCTCCCGGCTTCACCATCTCGACCGAGGTCTGCACCTATTATTACGCCAACGGGAACGTCTATCCCGCCAGCCTGAAGGCGGATGTCGACGCCGCGCTCGCCCATGTGGGCGGCCTTGCCGGGCGCAGCTTCGGCGACCCCGCCAACCCGCTGCTCGTCTCCGTGCGCTCGGGCGCCCGCGCCTCCATGCCCGGCATGATGGACACGGTGCTCAATCTCGGGCTGAACGACGTCACCGTCGAGGCCGTGGCGGCTTCCTCCGGCGACGCCCGCTTCGCCTATGACAGCTACCGCCGCTTCATCCAGATGTACTCGAACGTGGTGCTGGACTTCCCCCACCACCATTTCGAGGAGGTGCTCGACGGCTTCAAGGCCGATCAGGGCTACAATCTCGATACCGACCTGCACGCCGACGACTGGAAGGAGATCGTCGCGCGCTACAAGGCGCTGGTCGCCCACGAGCTGGGCAAGCCCTTCCCGCAGGATCCGCACGACCAGCTCTGGGGCGCCATCGGCGCGGTGTTCGGTTCGTGGATGAACCAGCGCGCCATCGTCTATCGCCGCCTGCACCAGATTCCCGAGAGCTGGGGCACCGCGGTGAACGTCCAGGCCATGGTGTTCGGCAATATGGGCGACACCTCGGCCACCGGCGTCGCCTTCACCCGCAACCCGTCCACCGGCGAGAACGCGCTCTACGGCGAGTTCCTCATCAATGCCCAGGGCGAGGACGTGGTGGCGGGCATCCGCACCCCGCAGAACATCACCGAGGCCGCGCGCCTCGAGGCTGGCTCCGACAAGCCTTCCATGGAGAAGGCGCTGCCGGAGGTGTTCGCCGAGTTCAAGCGCACCGCCAATGTGCTCGAAGCGCATTACCGCGACATGCAGGACCTCGAATTCACCGTCGAGCGCGGCAAGCTGTGGATGCTGCAGACCCGCTCGGGCAAGCGCACCGCCAAGGCGGCGCTGCGCATCGCGGTGGAGCTCGCCAATGACGGCGTGATCACCCGCGAGGAGGCGATCGGCCGCGTCGACCCGGCGGCGCTCGACCAGCTGCTGCACCCGATGCTCGACCCCAAGGCCGACAAGAAGGTGATCGGCACCGGCCTGCCGGCCTCGCCGGGCGCTGCCTCGGGCGAGATCGTGTTCTCCGCCGACGAGGCGGAGCTGCTGAAGACGCAGGGCCGCAAGGTCATCCTCGTGCGCATCGAGACGTCGCCGGAGGACATTCACGGCATGCACGCGGCGCAGGGCATCCTGACCACGCGCGGCGGCATGACCTCGCACGCGGCGGTGGTCGCGCGCGGCATGGGCAAGCCCTGCGTCTGCGGCGCCGGCACCATCCGCGTCGACTATGCCGCCGGTACGCTCACCTCGGGCGGGGTGACGCTGAAGAAGGGCGATATCCTCACCATCGACGGCGCCACCGGGCAGGTGATCGCCGGCGCGGTGCCCACCCTGCAGCCCGAATTGTCCGGCGAGTTCGCCACCCTCATGGGCTGGGCCGACGGCGTGCGCCGCCTGAAGGTGCGCGCCAATGCCGAGACGCCGCTGGATGCCCGCACCGCCAAGAATTTCGGCGCCGAGGGTATCGGCCTGTCGCGCACCGAACACATGTTCTTCGACGGCGACCGCATCCGTTCCGTGCGCGAAATGATTCTCGCGGACGACGAGAAGGGCCGCCGCGCCGCGCTCGCCAAGCTGCTCGCCGCCCAGCGCTCGGACTTCCAGGAGCTGTTCGAGATCATGGACGGGCTGCCCGTCACCATCCGCCTGCTCGACCCGCCGCTGCACGAGTTCCTGCCGCATACCGACGCGGAGATCGCCGAGGTGGCGCAGGGCCTCGGGGTGAGTGCCGCCAAGCTCGCCGCCCGCAAGCGCGAGTTCGACGAGTTCAACCCGATGCTCGGCTTCCGCGGCTGCCGCCTCGCCATCGCCTTCCCGGAGATCGCCGAGATGCAGGCGCGCGCCATCTTCGAGGCCGCCGTCGCGGCGCAGAAGAGCACGGCCAAGCCGGTGGTGCCGGAGGTGATGGTGCCGCTCATCACCGGCAAGCGCGAGTTCGACCTCGTCAAGGAGGTCATCGACCGCGTGGCGAAGCAGGTCGAGGCCGAGACCGGCATGACGCTGGAATACCAGGTCGGCACCATGATCGAGCTGCCGCGCGCCGCGCTCAAGGCCGGCGAGATCGCCGAGACGGCGGAGTTCTTCTCCTACGGCACCAACGACCTCACCCAGACCACCTACGGCATCTCGCGCGACGATGCCGGCACCTTCCTCGGCACCTACATCGCCAAGGGCATCTTCGAGGTGGATCCCTTCGTCTCGATCGACGTCGACGGCGTGGGCGAGCTGGTGAAGATCGCCACCGAGCGTGGCCGGGCGGTGCGCCCCAAGCTCAAGCTCGGCATCTGCGGCGAGCATGGCGGCGATCCGGCCTCGGTCGCCTTCTGCGAGGAGGTCGGTCTCGACTACGTGTCCTGCTCGCCCTTCCGCGTGCCGATCGCCCGCCTCGCGGCGGCGCAGGCGGCGCTGAAGACGCAGGCCGCCAGCCAGGCGTAAGTCTGGCGCGGGTCGCCAAATGAAGATGGCCGGGGTTCGCCCCGGCCATCTTGCTTTACGGTCCCGCGGCGAGACGCTCTCACCCGCCCTTCGCCGACGCCTTCAGCTTGTACAGCGCCTCCAGCGCCTCGCGCGGGGTCATCTCGTCGGGGTCGAGCCCTTCCAGTGTCGTCTTCACGGCCTCGGCGACCGGATCGGCCTTGGCCACCGGCGCGGCGGGGGCGGGCGCCCGGTTCAACGCCGCGAAGAGCGGCAGGTCGTCGAGGATGCGCTGCGCTGGGGCGGCACGGTCGGCGTTCTCCAGCTCGGTGAGCACGGCGCGCGCGCGCGCCACGACGGAGGGCGGCAGGCCGGCGAGCTTGGCGACCTGGATGCCGTAGGAGCGGTCCGCCGCACCCGGTCCCACTTCGTGCAGGAAGATCACCTCGCCCTCCCACTCCTTCACCTTCACCGTCGCGTTGACGAGACGGTCGAGGCGCTGGGAGAGCGCGGTCAGCTCATGGAAATGGGTGGCGAAGAGGCCGCGGCAGCGATTCACCTCGTGCAGGTGCTCGAGGCTCGCCCAAGCGATGGACAGGCCGTCAAAGGTCGCGGTACCGCGCCCTATCTCGTCGAGGATGACCAGCGAGCGCTCCGTCGCCTGGTTGAGGATGGCGGCGGTCTCGACCATCTCGACCATGAAGGTCGAGCGCCCGCGCGCTAGGTCGTCGGCCGCGCCGACGCGGGAGAACAGCCGGTCCACCACGCCGAGACGGGCGGCGCGCGCGGGCACGAAGGCGCCGGCCTGGGCGAGGATGGCGATCAGCGCGTTCTGGCGCAGGAAGGTCGACTTGCCCGCCATGTTGGGGCCGGTGACGAGCCAGATGCGCCCCGAGCGGGCCCCGTCCGGCGGGGAGAGCTCGCAGTCATTGGCCACGAACGGCCCGCCGCCGGAAGCGCTTTCCCGGCGCAGGGCTTGCTCCACCACCGGATGGCGGCCGCCTTCGATGGCGAAGTCCAGCCCGCCATGCACGTCGGGACGCACCTGCGCCTCGTCAACGGCGAGCTTGGCGAGGCCGGCGGTGACGTCGATCACGGCCAGCGCCTCGGCGCAGGCGCGGATCGCCTCGGCCTGCGCCATGACCGCCTCGACCAGCGTGTCGAAGATGCGCTGTTCCAGCGCCAGCGCGCGCTCGCCGGCGCTGGCGATCTTGGCTTCCAGCTCGGCCAGCTCGGTGGAGGTGAAGCGCATCGCCCCCGCCATGGTCTGGCGGTGCACGAAGACGACGTCGAAGGGCGGCTCGCGCAGCTTGTCGGCATTCTGCTGGCTCACCTCGACGAAATAGCCGAGCACGGCGTTGTGCCGGATCTTCAGCGCCCGCACGCCGGTTTCCTCGACATAGCGCCGCTCCAGAGCGGCAACCACGCGCCGGCTCTCGTCGCGCATGGCGCGGGTGGCGTCGAGTTCCTCGCTGTAGCCCGGCCGTGTGAAGCCGCCGTCACGGCGGTTGAGCGGCAGTTCGTCGTCGAGCGCGGCGCCGAGCATGGCCGCCAGCGCCGGATCGAGCCCGGCCAGCACGGCGGCCGCCCTCGCCAGTTCCTCCGGCGCGGGGGAGGCGCCGATCAGCGCGCTGATGGCGGCGCCCTCGGCGAGACCGCGCCCGATGGCGGCGAGGTCGCGGGGCCCCGAGCGGCCGAGCGCGACGCGCGAGAGCGCGCGGGCAAGGTCCGGCGCGCCGGCGAGTCGCTCGCGCAGCTGGGCGCGCAGCCCGGTCTGCTCGACGAGATGCTCCACCGCGTCGAGCCGGGCGGCGATGCGCAGCGGGTCGGTCAGCGGCTCGGCGAGGCGGCGGGCGAGCAGGCGCGCGCCGGCCGAGGTGACGGTGCGGTCCACCGCCGCGCAGAGGCTTCCCGCGCGCTCACCGGTGGTGGTGCGCAGGATCTCCAGATTGGCCCGCGTCGCTGGGTCGATGACCATCACGTCGGCGGAGGCCTCGCGCTGCGGCCGGCTGAGCGGCGGGCGCGCGCCGAGCTGGGTGCGCTCGATATAGGCGACGATGGCGGCGGCGGCCGCCAGCTCGGCGCGCGAGAAGCTGCCGAAGGCATCGAGCGTCGCCACCTGGAAGAAGCCGGCGATCCGCCGCTCGGCGGAGGAGCCGTCGAAGCTCTCCTTCGGCAGCGGCGTGACGGCCGGCAGCGAGCGCCAGATCGGGCGCAGCTCGGCATCCTCATAGACCGCGTCGGCCACCAATAGCTCGGCCGGCTCGATACGGGCGAGGTCGGCGGCGAGCCGGTCCGCATCCGTTTCCGCCACGCGGAAGCTGCCGGTCGAGATGTCGGCGAAGGCGAGGGCGTAGAGGTAGCCGTCCTCGCCCTCTCCGCCTTTCACCCGCGCCACGCTGGCCAGCACGTTCTCGCGCCGGGCGTCGAGCAGGGCGTCCTCGGTCAGCGTGCCGGGCGTGACCAGACGGATGACGTCGCGCTTGACGATGCTCTTGGGGCCGCGCTTCCTCGCCTCGGCCGGGTCCTCGACCTGCTCGCACACGGCGACGCGGTGGCCGGCGGCGATCAGCTTGTTGAGATATTCCTCGGCGCGCTCGACCGGCACGCCGCACATCGGGATGTCCTCGCCCTGATGCTTGCCGCGCTTGGTGAGCACGATGCCGAGCGTGCGCGCGGCGATCTCGGCGTCGTCGAGGAACAGCTCGTAGAAGTCGCCCATCCGGTAGAACAGCAAGCTGCCGGGATTGGCGGTCTTGATCTCGATGTACTGCGCCATCATCGGCGTGACGCGTTCGGCGTCGCCCGCCTTGCGGGCGGCCGCCCCGGCCGCTGCCCTGGTTTCGGCGTCATCGGGCGCCGGATTCTCTGCTTGAACGTTCATGGCGCGACGCTGACAGACGCAGGACCCGGGTTTCAAGCACTGAGGGGGCCACGCGGCGGCTTATCCCCCTCTAGAGTTCGATCCCGCGCAGCGCCTCGGGGTCCATCAGGCCCATCAGCCGGCCGGCGGCGGCGCGGGCGAAGCGCAGCGTCAGCGCCTTGCGGGTAGCGCCCGGCACCGGGTGGTGGGGCGCCTCGCGCACCAGCCCGGCGCCGAACTGATCGGCGACCATGATGCCGGTGTCGTCAGGCAGGATGTCGAGCGGGAAGTCGGGGGCGACCGCGAAGAACAGCCGGTCGCAATGCTGCCGGTACTGCGTCCATTTGCGGTCGGTGCGGAAGTCGATCACCGAGGACTTGATCTCGATCACCCACACCTCGCCGCGGGCGTCCAACGCCGCGATGTCGGCACGGCGCCCGGAGGCGAGGGAGAATTCCGGCATGCCCACCAGACCGCGCGCCGCGAGATAGCGCATGGCCCCGCGCTGGATGGCGCGGGCGGTCTCGGACTGGCGGCCGTCTGGCGGCAGGGTGAGGGTGCCGAGGGCGAAGTCGCTCATGGCGTACTCTATCCGTTCTCCTCCCCGGGAGGGAAGAGCCGGAAGGCCGGCGCCTCACGGCGTGCGCGGATCGACCGGCGAGGCCTCGATGGCGGGCGCGTCCTCGCCGCGCGAGAAGGGCGGCAGCTCGGCCCCGGCCAGCGGCGTTGCCGGCGCCGGTGGGGGCGTGCCGGCATGCAGCCGCCCAACCACCGCGAAGGCGCAGATCAGTGCCGCGACGCCGAAGGCGACCGAGCCGAGCGCCTGCCCGGCGAGCACCCCGGCGGCGCCGAAATACTGGCCGCCGAGCCAGACGAAGGGCATGGTGCCGAGCGTCGCCCGGCCCCAGTTGAATAGGGTCGAGAGCAGCGGCGCGCCGAGATTGTTGAAGGCGGCATTGGCGACGAACAGCGCGCCGAAGAAGACATAGCTGCCCGCCGCGTAGAGGCAGAAGAACTCCACCAGCGCGACGCCCTCCGGCGACAGGCCGAACACGCCGGCGATCGGCTGGCGTGCCAGCGCCATCACCAGCCAGACCAGCAGCACATAAGCCAGCGTCAGCTTCAGGCTGTCGCGGATCGCCTGCCGCACCCGGTCGTAGCGCGCCGCGCCGACATTCTGGCCGATGATCGGGCCAATGGCGCCGGTGAGCGCGAAGAGCGGGCCGAAGGCGACCGGGATCAGCCGGCCGATCACCGCCCAGGCCGCCACCGCCGCGTCGCCATGCGGGGCGAGCGCGTGGGTCACATAGGCGTTGCCGATCGGCGTGGCGACATTGGTGAGGATGGCCGGCACGGCGATGGTGGAGAGCGGCCCGAGATCGGCCAGCAGGCCGCTCAGGCTCGGGCGCTCTGCCAGCCTGTGGACCCGTACCACGGCGTGAAGCCCGTAGGCCGCCATGACGAGCCGCGCCACCACCGTGGCGATCGCCGCGCCCTCTACGCCGAGGCCGAGGGCGAGGATGAGCAGCGGATCGAGCACGGCAGTGGCGAGGCCGCCCGACAGCGTCACCCACATGGAGCGGCGCGCGTCGCCGATGCCGCGCAGCGTGCCCGAGGCCGCCATGCCGATGCCGAGCAGCGGCGTCGAGGGCAGCACGATGAGAAGAAAGTCCCGCGCCAGATCCAGCGTGCGCCCGGTGGCGCCGAGCAGCGACAGGATCGGGCCGAGCAGTGGAAGCATCGCCGCCGCCATCAGCCCGGTCGCCAGCGCCATGTAGAGGAAGGACGATGTGGAGAGCCTCCGCCCGCTCTCGATCTGCGCGCTGCCCACCGCCCGCGATACCAGCGCCGAGCCGGCGATCATCACGCCGATGCCGACCGAGGTGGTGAAGAACATCACCGTGCCGGCATAGCCGATGGCCGCCGCCAGCTCCTCCTCGCCGAGCAGCGAGATGTAGAAGAGGTTCAGCAGGTCGACGACGAACACCGCCATCAGGCCGATCGAACCGGCAGCGGTCATCACTGCGACGTGCCGCAGCGTCGAGCCCTCGACGAAGCGCGCCGCGATCGGCCGCGCGGAAGGAATGTGCCTGCTCATGGCGTCGATATGGCACGCGCGGGGCGCGGCGGACAGGTTTCGGCGCGCAAGCCGTTGCTTGCAAGCCCGCCCACATCGCCGCCCGCCCCACTCTCGGTGCGAATTCATGTCTGCGAAAGGGGGGAGCATGGCGCAAGGCGACGATTGAGAAGCGTCATCGAAATCGGCTAGAAGGGCACGCCTCGAACCGGCCGCCCGCGCGGCCTTTGTTTCGCCCCCGCCCCGTGCGAACGGATCCGCCATGACCGCTGAGACCATCGACGATCACGCCAAGGCCCGCATGCTGGTGCAGGTGCTGCCGCACATGCAGCGCTACGACGACGCCATCATCGTGGTGAAGTATGGCGGACACGCCATGGGCGACGAGCAGGTGGCGCGCGATTTCGCGCAAGACATCGTGCTGCTCGAACAGTCCGGCGTGAACCCGGTCGTGGTGCATGGCGGCGGGCCGCAGATCGGCGCCATGCTGGCCAAGCTCGGCATCAAGTCGGAATTCGCCGCCGGCCTGCGCATCACCGACAAGGCCACGGTCGAGATCGTCGAGATGGTGCTGGCCGGCTCGATCAACAAATCCCTCGTCGGCTTCATCAACGAGGCCGGCGGCAAGGCGCTGGGCCTTTCGGGGAAAGACGGCAACATGGTCGTCGCCTCCAAGGTGACGCGCAGCGTGCGCGATCCCGATTCCAACATCGAGCGGGTGATCGACCTCGGCTTCGTCGGCGAACCCGAGACGGTGGACACCACGGTGCTGGATCAGATCCTCGGCCGCGATCTGATCCCGGTGCTGGCGCCGGTCGCCACCGGCAAGGATGGCGGCACCTTCAACGTGAACGCCGACACCTTCGCCGGCGCCATCGCCGGGGCGCTCAAGGCCAAGCGCCTGCTGCTGCTCACCGACGTGCCGGGCGTGCTCGACCGCGACAAGAACCTGATCAAGGAACTGACCATCGCGCAGGCGCGCGCGCTGATCGCCGACGGCACCATTTCCGGCGGCATGATCCCCAAGGTCGAAACCTGCATCTACGCGCTGGAGCAGGGCGTCGAGGGGGTCGTCATCCTCGACGGCAAGGTGCCGCACGCCGTCCTGCTGGAGCTGCTCACCGATCACGGTGCCGGCACGCTGATCCGGCCCTGAGGCGGTGCAGGTGTCGCCCATCGAGAGCCCCCGCGCGGTCGACTTCACCCATGTCGAGACATGGGTGTTCGACCTCGACAACACACTCTACCCGCCCGGCCTCGACCTGTGGCGGCAGATCGACCTGAAGATGCGGGCCTATATCGCCAACCTCCTCGGGCTGACGCTCGACGAGGCCTTCGCGCTGCAGAAGGATTATTACCGGCGCTACGGCACCTCGCTGCGTGGGCTGATGATCGAGCACGCGATGGACCCGGATGCCTTCCTCGCCGATGTCCACGCCATCGATCTGGCGAGCCTCGACGCGGCGCCCGCCCTCGGCGAGGCGCTGGGCGCGCTCGGTGGGCGCAAGCTGGTCTACACCAACGGTTCGCGTGCTCATGCCGAACAGGTGCTGGCCAAGCTCGGCATCTCCGAGCACTTCGCCGACGTGCACGACATCGTCGCCGCCGAGTTCCACCCCAAGCCGCAGGAGACCGCCTATCGCGGCTTCCTCAGGCGCTTCGACGTTGATCCGACCCGCGCGGCGATGTTCGAGGACCTCGCCCGCAATCTGGAAGTGCCGGCGCAGCTCGGCATGCGCACCGTGCTCGTGGTGCCGCCGGGCCTCGCCGTGAATCCGGCCGACCGCGAGGCGTGGGAGCATGAGGGACGCGACGGCGACCATATCGACGTGGTCACGGACGACCTCACGGGCTTCCTCAACGCGCTGCGCACCGCGTGAGGCGACTCAGGCGTTGACAGAACCCGCGCGCGACCGGACAAGACGCGCCGGACAGCGGGAGAGTGACATGTCGAGCCAGCTTCAGAGCATCGTCGAGAACGCCTTCGAGAACCGGGCCGAGGTCAATTTCGAGACCGGCGGCGAGATCCGTCACGCGGTGAACGAAGCCCTCGCCCTTCTCGATGCCGGCCAAGCGCGCGTCGCCGAGCCGGGCGCGGACGGCAACTGGGTGGTCAACCAGTGGCTCAAGAAGGCCGTGCTGTTGTCCTTCCGTCTCAACGACATGACCGCCATTCCCGGTGCCCCGGGCGGCGCCCACTGGTGGGACAAGGTGCCCTCCAAGTTCGAGGGCTGGGGCGAGGCCGAGTTTCGCGCTGCCGGCTTCCGCGCCGTGCCCGGCGCCATCGTCCGCCGCTCCGCCCATATCGCGCCGAACGTCGTGCTGATGCCGTCCTTCGTCAATCTTGGCGCCCGCGTCGATACCGGCAGCATGGTCGACACCTGGGCGACGGTCGGCTCCTGCGCGCAGATCGGCAAGAACGTGCACCTGTCCGGCGGCGTCGGCATCGGCGGCGTGCTGGAGCCGTTGCAGGCCGGGCCGGTCATCATTGAGGACGACTGCTTCATCGGCGCCCGCTCGGAAGTCGTCGAGGGCGTGGTCGTGCGCCGGGGCTCGGTGCTCTCCATGGGCGTGTTCATCTCGGCGACCACCAAGATCGTCGACCGCGCCACCGGCGAGGTGTTCGTCGGAGAGGTGCCGGCCTATTCCGTGGTGGTGCCCGGTGCGCTGCCGGGCAAGCCGCTGCCGAACGGCGCGCCCGGCCCCTCGCTTTACTGCGCGGTGATCGTCAAGCGGGTGGACGAGCAGACCCGCTCCAAGACCTCGATCAACGACCTTCTGCGCGACTGAGCGGCCGGCGGGCCGCTTCCCGCCATCGCTGTCGCTTGACCGTCGGCCCGGCCGAGGCGCAGCGTAGTGTCGGGATCGCGTGCGGGTGGACGTGCATGTTCCTTCGCGATCGCGGATAACGGCTTCGCCGTTTCCGCGATGACGTCCTGGGGAAGTCGGTATGATGCCTCATTCCAAAGCCGATCCCGTCGAGATCCTGCGCGCGCTCATCCGCTGCCCCTCGGTGACGCCAGAGGAGGGCGGCGCGCTCACCCATCTCGAGGTGCTGCTCGATGCGGCCGGCTTCGTCACCCACAGGGTCCGGCTGACCGGCCCCGACACGCCGGACGTTGAAAACCTCTATGCCCGCTTCGGCACCAAGGGTCCGAACCTGTGCTTCGCCGGCCATACCGACGTGGTGCCGCCGGGCGATCCCTCACACTGGCGCTTTCCGCCCTTCGAGGGGGCGATCCAGGACGGGCTGATCTATGGGCGCGGCGCGGTGGACATGAAGGGCGGCGTCGCCGCTTTCATCGCTGCCGGCCTCGACTTCGCGGCCGTACATGACCACGACCCCGAGCGCGGCGACCTGCCGGGCTCGATCTCCTTCCTCATCACCGGCGACGAGGAAGGACCGGCGATCAACGGCACGGAGAAGCTGCTGCGCTGGCTCGCCGATCGTGACGAACGTCTCGACCATTGCGTGCTGGGCGAGCCTTCCTCGCGCGCGGTGCTGGGTGACATGGTGAAGATCGGCCGGCGCGGCTCGCTGTCGGGCACGCTCACCGTGCAGGGCAGGCAGGGCCATGTCGGCTATCCCCATCTCGCCGAGAACCCGATTCCCGGCATGGTGAAGCTGCTCGCCGCGCTCAAGGCCGAGCCGCTCGACGCCGGGACGGCGCATTTCCAGGCCTCGAACCTCGAAGTCGTCTCGGTCGATGTCGGCAACCCGGCCTTCAACGTCATTCCGGCGCAGGCGCGGGCGCGCTTCAACATCCGCTTCAACGATCTGTGGACCCCGGCGACGCTGTCCGCCGAGATCGAGCGCCGGCTGAAGGTGGCGGCCGGCAACGAGGTGCGCTTCGGCCTCGTCTTCGAGCCGCGTTCCTCCGACAGCTTCCTCACCGCGCCGGGCGCCTTCGTCGATCTGGTGGTCGCGTCGATCGGGACGACCACCGGCCAGCGGCCGGAGCTTTCCACCACCGGCGGCACCTCGGATGCGCGCTTCATCAAGGACCACTGCCCGGTGATCGAGTTCGGCCTCGTCGGCTCCACCATGCACGCGGTCGACGAATCCACCCCCGTCGACGAGGTGCAGGCGCTGACACGCGTCTATGCCGGCATCATCGAGCGCTATTTCGCGGTCTTTGGCCGCTGAGCGGCGCGGTCCGGCTCACTTGCTCTTCAGCGCCGGGGTGAGCGCACCGCTGCTGCCGGAGACCGAGGCGTCCGTCGAGTAGATGTCCGCCTGCACGCCGCCGCTGATCTTCACGCAGGTCGAACTGCCGGGCAGCCGGGCGAAGCCGGGGCCGTAGCTCGCGCAGACCGGATCCGGCTTGCCGCTGCCGCTCGCCGCCGTACCCGTCGACGTGCCCGTCTGGGCGAAGACGGGAAGGGACCCGAGCAGCGTCACGGCCGCGAGGGCGAGGGCGGCCCTGCTCACGTCTTTGCGAAATCCGTGCATCTGCTTCGCTTCCCCCTGTGGACGGCACCTGTCGGCGGTGCCGAAATCTCCGATCCGAATGCGGCTCCATTCAGGCGCCGTCAACGGGCGTGTCGCGCGAAACCCGCTAGGATGATGTCCGATTCGTCCGTCATGGGGAGATTTTGGGGGATGCAGACGGTGATCAGGCCGGTGCTTGCCGCGAGCACCGCCGTGTTCCGCGACGGGCGGGTGCTGCTCGCGCGCCGCGGCCAGCCGCCTTCGCTCGGCCTGTGGACCCTGCCGGGCGGACGGGTGGAGCCCGGCGAGACGCTGGCGGAGGCCGCCGCGCGCGAGGTGACGGAGGAGGTCGGCGTCGCCTGCGAGATCCTCGGTGTCGCCGGCGCGCTGGACATCATCCAGCGCGACCCGGCGGGCGATCTGACCGCGCATTTCGTCGTGGTCAGCCATGCCGCGCGCTGGCTGTCGGGCGAGCCGGCCGTCGGGCCGGAAGCCGCCGCCGTCGGCTGGTTCGATCCCGATGCTCTGCCCGACGAGACGACACCGGGGCTGGAGGGCATCGTCGCGGCGGCCTGGCTCGTGGCGCGCGCCGCCGCCGGGCCGGATTCGATGTAGGCCGGCATGCGGCGACCCTTGACGCCTGCGCGGGCTCGGCGCACCACATCGGCCATGACACGTCACGCGCCCGGCGCCCTCCTCCTCGCGGCTCTCCTCGCCGGCCTGCTGCCGGCTTCGCCCGTGCCGGCGGTGGCGCAGGCGACGCAGGGCGGCGCCCCGCCCTATGAGGGCGACCTCCTGCGTCTCTCGGAGATTCTCGGCGCGCTGCACTATCTGCGCCCGCTCTGCGGCGCGGCGGAGACCACGCGCTGGCGCGACGAGATGCAGGGGCTGGTCGATGTCGAGGCGCCCTCGGGCGATCGGCGCGGGCAGCTCATGGCCGCCTTCAACAATGGCTATGACAGCTACAGGCAGGTCTACCGCAGCTGCACATCGTCGGCGGAGCTTGCCAGCCAGCGCTATCTCGAAACCGGCGCCAAGCTCTCGCGCGACATCGCCATCCGCTATGGCAGCAACTGACTGCGCCGGAGCCCGTACGATTGTGCCGCCCTGTCGCATTTTTACCGCGGCAAATTAACCGTCCTTCAATTCTTGGGCGGACCGGCCGGCATGGCGTGCTAAGGTCGAATCGTGGCGTGTCCCTCGCACGCGGAGGATTTGGTTTGTCTCAGCTTCCCGAAACGCTCGACCTCGACGGCACCACCGATCAGGCGCACGAAGACGAGCGTCACGCGGCACTCGCCTATCTCGACGAGGCGTGGAACGAGGCGGTCTATGACGGTCTCGACGAGGATTGCCTGGCGCAGGCGGCGCTGTTTACCGCCATCCGCTCGATGGTCGCCACCTATGGCGAGGAGGCCGCCGCAGGCTTCGCCGCGCGCTTGGCCGACCGCATCCGCGCCGGCGAATACACGGTTCCCTACAACCGTCAGTGAGTCTCACCGACGTGCGATGACGTGACTGTCGCGTCCGGCCGTCCCTGCCGCGCGCCGTTCAGCCACGCCGGACAGGATAGGCGCGGTCGCCGCCTTCGCCGGACAGTTCCTTCGCGCGCAGCGCCGGCACGGTAGCCGATCGTCCATCGCCTGATCTCAAACAACAAAAGCGCGGCGACCGAAATCACCGCGCTTCGTATATGTCCAATGTCCGGGGCGCTCCGGTCGAAGCATCGCCCGGACGTGTCGCCCTCAGCGGGCGCCGGGAACGACCTTCGGCTTGGAAGGCAGCAGACCCTCGCGCTGGGCGCGCTTGCGGGCGAGCTTGCGGGCGCGACGGATGGCCTCGGCCTCCTCGCGAGCGCGCTTCTCGGACGGCTTCTCGTAGTGCCCGCGCAGCTTCATCTCGCGGAAAATGCCTTCGCGCTGCATCTTCTTCTTCAGCGCCTTGAGGGCCTGGTCGACGTTGTTGTCCCGAACGAGAACCTGCACGTGTCTTCCTCTTTCGTGCTTCGCGTATCGCGCATCGTTGAATTCTGGCGATCAGCGCGGGCGTCCCGAAAACCTACGAGACGGCGGGCAGCCGATCAGGGTGAGGGCACATAGCAGGACTCTTTTGCCTTGTCCACCGGCAGCGCGCCGTCCGTGTCGACAAAGCCGCGTGAGCTTGCGCGATTGCCCGCCATGCGGCCCCGTTGCCAGGCGCCGCATGGTCTTGCGCAAGCCGGGAGGCGCGTCAGGCGCCGTGGATCGCGATCACCTCGGCGACCGCCGCCTTGGTGCGGAAGCTGAGCGCGTGCTGGTATTCCGGTGAATTGTAGCAGGCCAGCGCCGTCTCGTAGTCCTTGAAGGCGACGATGACGTTGCGCGAGCGGGCGCTCCCGTGGACCGCCTCGTGACGGCCGCCACGGACTAGGAACCAGCCCTGATATTTCTCGATCGCGGCGGCATCGGCGGCGACGTAGGACTTGTAGGTTTCCATGTCGTGCACGTCGATGCGCATCGCCCAGTAGGCGGTGCCGGGCCCTTCTGCCGGGCCGGAGATGACACCGGACGCCGGCTGCGCGCCCTCATAGCCCTCGATGACGAGATGGTCGCCCTCGGAAGAGGCGACACGGTGGGTATAGGCCGCCTGATATTCGGGCGAGTTGTAGCAGGCGAGCGCCGTCTCGTAGTCCTTGAACTCGACCACGACATTACGCGAGCGCGCCGTGCCCTCGAGCTCCGCGAATTCGCCGCCGCGCACCAGGAAGCGCCCGCCGAAGGACGCGATGGCCGGCTCGGCGCCTTGCAGATACGGCTTGTAGCCGTCGGCATCGGTCACATCGAGGCGGCTGATCCAGTAGCCCTTGGCCATCGTTCTTGGTCCTTTTCTTGACGTTCAGGAAGTGGCGAGCGCCTGCGCGATCTCGGCCTGCACGGCGCGCGCGGCGGCGGCCGGATCGGGCGAGGCGACGATCGGCCGGCCGACCACCAGATGGTCGGCGCCGGCGCGAATGGCGGCGAAGGGCGTGGCGACGCGTTTCTGGTCGCCGGCGGCGCTGCCGTCCGGGCGCACGCCGGGAGTGACGATGGCGCCCTTCGGCCCGAGCGCGGCGCGCACGCTGGCGGCGTCGGTCGGGGCGCAGACGATGCCGTCAATGCCGATCTCGCGCGCCTGCGCGACGCGGCGGGCCACGGTGTCGGCGACGCCGGCCGCATAGCCCGCCTCGGCGAGGTCGGCCTCGTCATAGGAGGTGAGTACGGTGACGGCGAGAATGCGCAGCGCACTAGCGCCCTTGCCCTCCATCGCCGCGCGCATGGTCTGGGGATAGGCGTGCACGGTGGCGAAGCTCGCCCCGAGCGCCGCGAGGCTGGCGACGCCGCGCGCCACGGTGTTGCCGATGTCGTGCAGCTTGAAGTCGATGAACACCTTCTTGCGCTCGGCGATCAGCTCGCGGGCGAAGCCGAGGCCGCCGGCGAAGCCGAGCTCATAGCCGATCTTGTAGAAGCTCACCGTGTCGCCGAGGCGGGAGACGAGGCTTTCCGCCGCCCCGACAGACGACAGGTCGAGCGCGACGATGAGCCGGTCGCGCGGATCGGGAACGGGGGCGTGCATGACGATACGGTCTCCGCGGCTCAGGCGCGCAGACCGGCCCGCAGCGCCGCTTGCTCGATAAGGGCTGTCATCACGCCGCGCAACCTCTCGCGCGCCTTGTCGTCCTTGAAGTCGCCGCGCTCGTCGAAGGCGCCGGACGCCCCGGCCACCATCACCTGCTCGGCAAGCACGAGGCAGCCGAGGCCGAGCGCCAGCGTCTGGCGCAACATCATCGAGGCGCGATAGCCCCCGAGCCCGCCGGGCGAGGAGGAGCCGATGGCGTAGACCGGGCCCTTGAAGGCGTCGCCCTCGCCCTTTGCGCGGCTCGCCCAGTCGATGGCGTTCTTCAGCAGCGGCGGCAGGCCGGCATTGTATTCCGGCGTGGCGATGAATACGCCGTCGGCACGGGCGAGCTGGTCGCGCAGCTGCTTGGCGGCCGGCGGCACGCCCTCGGCCGCTTCCAGGTCGCCGTCATAGATCGGCATCGGGTAGTCGGCGAGCGAGAGCAGGATCGGCTCGCACTCCATCAGCGCCAGCTCCTTCGCCGCCAGCGCGGCGAGGCTGGCCGAGAACGAGCCGGTGCGGATCGATCCGGCAAAGGCGAGGATACGCGGGGCGCGCATGGGACGGCCTCCTGTCGCGGCTGCGGCGCGGTGCCTCAGCCTTCGGCGGTGCTCAGCTCGGACGCTGCCGTAGCCGTAGCCGTAGCCGTGGCCGTGGTCGCCTCGTGCGAGCGATAGACCCAGACGCGGGCGGGCGGGAGATTGGCCCAGACACGCTGGCTGACCTGCGCCTCGAATCGCTCCGGCATGAGCGGCACCGGCGAGACGACGGCATAGGTGAACTGGATGAAGGGCGCGCGCGGGCAGGAGAGCTCGAACGCCTGGTCGAGCAGGCGGTGGCGCTCCGGCGCGGGGCGGGTGAACAGCGGCAGGCTGGAGACGACGGCGACGGCTGGCTGGTCGATCTGGCCGTCGAGCGTACTGGCCATGTCGTAGGCGTCGCCGCGAATCACCGTGGCGCCGGGGAAGCGCAGGCGCAGCAGCTTGCAGAATTCCGGATTGTACTCGATCAGCACCAGCCGCTCGGGTGCGATGCCGCGGGCGATGAGGGCTGCCGTGACCGGCCCCGTACCCGGGCCGAGTTCGATCACCGGACCGGCTGCCTGCGGGTCGACATAGTTCGCCATGGTGCGGGCGAGGGCCCGGCCAGACGGCGAAACCGCTCCGGTGCGGAGCGGATTCTGTAGCCAGGACTGAAGGAAGCGGACTTCGTCGGGGCGTTCTTTCGGCGTCGGACAGGCGGAACGATGCAGCATGCGACTTGAATTCCGGTGAGCCGTTGCGGGGAGGCGCGGTCACATATGGGCGGGCGGCACGATGGCAACACTAGGCGCCTTAACGCGTCATGTTAAGGCCCCGCGATGACGCAACGATTACGTCTCAACCGTTCATTCGGCATCTCCGGCGAAGAAATCCTTCACCTTGGCGAAGAACCCGCTGGATTCGGGATGCGTGTCCTTCGAGCATTCGGTCTCGAATTCCGACAATAGTTCACGCTGACGTCGGGTCAGGTTCTGCGGCGTCTCGACGACGACCTGTACATACATGTCGCCACGGGTACGAGTGCGCAGCACCGGCATGCCCTTCCCGGCGAGGCGGAATCGCTTACCGGACTGCGTGCCTTCCGGAACCTTCACCTTGGTGGTCTCGCCGTCAATGGTCGGCACCTCGCAGGTGCCGCCGAGCGCGGCGGTGACCATGGAGATGGGCGCGCGGCAGAACAGATCGGCCCCGTCGCGCTGGAAGAAATCGTGCGGGGCGAGGGACAGGAAGATGTAGAGATCGCCAGGCGGGCCGCCGCGCACGCCGGCCTCGCCCTCATTGCCGAGCCGGATGCGGGTGCCGTCCTCGACGCCGGCGGGGATCGCCACCTGCAGCGTACGCTCCTTGGTGGTGCGCCCGGCACCGGCGCAGGCCGGGCAGGGATCCTCGATCACCTGGCCGCGCCCCTGGCAGGTCGGGCAGGTGCGCTCCAGCGTGAAGAAGCCCTGCGCCTGGCGGATGCGGCCGCTTCCCGAGCAGGTGCGGCAGGTGGTCGGCTGGGTGCCGGGCTTGGCGCCCGAGCCCGAGCAGGTCTCGCAGGTGATGGAGGTCGGCAGGCGGATGGTGGCGTCCTTGCCGGAGAACGCCTCCTCCAGCGTGATTTCCATATTATAGCGCAGGTCCGCCCCGCGCTCGCGTCCACCACGGCCACCCCCGCCACCTCCGCGCCGTCCGCCAGCCATGCCGAACAGGTCGTCGAAGATGTCGGAGAAGGTCGAGGCGAAGTCGCTACCGAAGCCCGGGCCACCACCTCCGCCGCCCTCGAAGGCGGCGTGGCCGAAGCGGTCATAGGCCGCGCGCTTCTGCGGGTCCTTCAGGACCTCATAGGCCTCGCTGATCTCCTTGAAGCGGATCTCGGCTTCGTCATTGCCGGGGTTCTTGTCCGGATGCCACTTCATCGCGAGCTTGCGATAGGAGCTTTTCAGCTCGCCATCGCTGCAGGTCTTGGTGACTTCAAGGAGTTCGTAATAGTCGCTTTTGGACATGGATCGAGTTGCCGTCGCATCTTTTGCCGCCACCGGCTGCAGGCGGGCGGGCGGTCAGAGCCGGCATGCAGGAAGCTTGCCGGAATCATCGTTCCGGTCCGTCTTCCCCCGCGCCGTGGCGCGCACGCAGTCGGAACCCGCGCTGCCGTAGAGAAATCCGCCCCCGGAACGGGTCCCGGGGGCGGCGTTAACGTGTCGATCAGGCCGACTTCTTCTTGTCGTCGTCGACCTCGGTGAACTCGGCGTCCACCACATCGTCCTTCGGCGCCTCGGGGGCTTCGCCCTCGCCCTGCTGCGCGGCATACATCGCCTCGCCGAGCTTGAGGGAGGCCTGGGCCAGCGTATTGGTCTTGGCGGTGATCGCCTCGGCGTCGTCACCTTCCACCGCGCTCTTCAGCTCGGCGAGAGCCGTCTCGATCGCGGCCTTCTCGGCCGCGCCGACCTTGTCGCCATATTCGGCGAGGGACTTCTCGGTCGAGTGGATCAGCGCCTCGGCGTGGTTCTTCGCCTCGACGGCGGCGCGCCGCTTCTTGTCTTCCTCGGCGTGCGCCTCGGCGTCCTTCACCATCTTGTCGATGTCGGTGTCGGACAGGCCGCCGGAGGCCTGGATGCGGATCTGCTGCTCCTTGCCGGTGCCCTTATCCTTGGCGGACACGTTGACGAGGCCGTTGGCGTCGATGTCGAAGGCGACCTCGACCTGGGGCACGCCGCGCGGCGCCGGCGGGATGCCGACGAGATCGAACTGGCCGAGGATCTTGTTGTCCGCCGCCATTTCGCGCTCGCCCTGGAAGACGCGGATCGTCACCGCCGTCTGTCCGTCCTCGGCGGTGGAGAAGACCTGGCTCTTCTTCGTCGGGATGGTCGTGTTGCGGTCGATCAGGCGCGTGAACACGCCGCCCAGCGTCTCGATACCGAGCGAGAGCGGGGTCACGTCGAGCAGCAGCACGTCCTTGACGTCGCCGGCGAGCACGCCCGCCTGGATCGCGGCGCCGATGGCGACCACTTCATCCGGGTTGACGCCCTTGTGCGGCTCCTTGCCGAAGAACTGCTTCACCGCCTCCTGGACCTTGGGCATGCGGGTCATGCCGCCGACGAGGACGACCTCGTCGATCTGCCCGGCCGAGAGGCCCGCATCCTTGAGCGCCTTGCGGCAGGGCTCGACGGTGCGCTGGATGAGATCTTCCACCAGCGCCTCGAACTTGGCGCGGGTGAGCTTCATGGTGAGGTGCTTCGGGCCCGAGGCGTCCGCTGTGATGAAGGGCAGGTTGATCTCGGTCTGCGTCGCCGACGACAGCTCGATCTTGGCCTTCTCGGCGGCTTCCTTCAGCCGCTGAAGGGCGAGCTTGTCGTTGCGCAGGTCGATGCCCTGCTCCTTCTTGAACTCGTCGGCGAGATAGCTGACGAGGCGCATGTCGAAGTCTTCGCCGCCCAGGAACGTGTCGCCGTTCGTGGACTTCACCTCGAATACGCCGTCGCCGATCTCGAGCACGGAAACGTCGAAGGTACCGCCGCCGAGGTCGTAGACCGCGATGGTGCCGGCCGACTTCTTGTCGAGGCCATAGGCGAGAGCGGCCGCCGTCGGCTCGTTGATGATGCGCAGCACCTCAAGGCCGGCGATGCGGCCGGCATCCTTGGTGGCCTGGCGCTGGGCGTCGTTGAAGTAGGCCGGGACGGTGATGACCGCCTTGTCGACCTTGGCGCCGAGATAGGCCTCCGCGGTTTCCTTCATCTTCTGCAGCGTGAAGGCGGAAATCTGCGAGGGCGAATACTTCTTGCCGTCCGACTCCAGCCACGCATCGCCATTGTCGCCGCGCACGATCTGGTAGGGGACGAGCTTCTTGTCCTTCTCGACCATCGGGTCGTCATAGCGGCGGCCGATCAGGCGCTTCACCGCGAAGAAGGTGCGCTCGGGATTGGTGACGGCCTGGCGCTTGGCCGGCTGGCCGACGAGGCGCTCGCCATCCTCGGTGAAGGCGACGATGGAGGGCGTGGTGCGCGCGCCTTCCGCGTTCTCAATCACCTTGGGCGTCGAGCCTTCCATGACCGCGACGCAGCTATTGGTCGTGCCGAGGTCGATGCCGATGACTTTAGACATATTGTTTCTCCTTCCGGCAGGCCGGCCGGACCTTCTTCAAGCGTCCACGAGGAGTGGTCGGGCCAAGCCCTGCCGTCCCCCCGGACCGGCCCCCAAACAATAGGGTACGGCGCTCTTCACACCGTTCGAGGCCGATATAGGGGGCGGTCGTTTCCGCCGCAAGAAGGTGCATGCGCCTAAAAGCAGCGACACGCCACGCCCGGTGTCGCAGGGAGTGGCGATTGCCGCGTCCATGCGCGGGACGGGAAGGTCAGGCGGCGGGGATCAGGCCTGCCTGGAAGCGGCCGGCGAGAGCCTGCAGGACCGGCACCTGGTCCTGCAGTTCGCGCCAGTGGCGGGGGTTCAGTTCCATGATGGCGACGGCGCCCGGCGCAGGGCGTACCGCCTGGATCACCGCGTCCCAGTCGATCCCGCCCCAGCCGATCGGCAGGTGGAGGTCGCCTTCGCCGAAGGCGATCGCTTCGGCGGGGTCATAGATCCAGATGTCGCCGGGCCGGCCCTCATTCGGCCGCCCGAAGGAATCATGCAGGTGGAAATGCGCGATGTGGGGCGCTAGCGCCGCCATCTCGGCGATCGGGTCGAGTCGCGCGTCGGTGCAGCGAATATAGGCGTGGCTGACATCCAGCGTCGCCTTCACCGCCGGGTGGTCGATGGCCGCGAGCTCGCCGGCGAGCTTGGCTGGGGTGGCGGTCTCGCGGGCGTGGATGAAGCGGAAGATGTTCTCCACGCACAGCGTCACGCCGAGCGAGGCGGCATGGTCGCCGGCGCGGGCGAGGGCGTCGCGCTGGCGCGAATAGGCGACCTCGATGTCGTCCTCGGGGTGGCGCACGAAGCCGGTATGCATGACCAGGTGCGGCGCGCCGAGTGCGGCGGCGATCTCGATATTGGCGGCCAGCACCTTCTCATGGCGGGGCAGGCGCTCGGGCAGGTCCATCAGATTGATGGCGAGGGCACCGTGCACGCTGTAGCCGAGCCGGCGACCGGCGAGCGCCTTTTTCAGATCGTTCAGGCGGGCGTCGAGGATACGTCCGTCGACCACGAGGTGCCACGCATAGACCGGCAGTTCCACCATATCGACGCCCAGCGCTTCCGCCTCGTCGAGCCCGATACCGACATCGTCGAATTCGGGGCTGCCCTCGCGGAGCGAGTAGCCGGAGGCGCGGATGGCTGGTGTCGGGATATGGAGCTGCATCGTATGGATCTTCCCTTGGGTCAGAGGGCGGGAGGACAGAAGCGCCCCCGAGGCAACCGGGACGCTGCTTACGCCAACTATATGGCATACACGTTACAGATCGACCGAATCGCCAATGGATACGGCTAGTTAGCGATGTCGTCGGGAGGTCTCGCCGGTCACATTTCCGGCGTGATCCAGCCCGAAACGGCGCCGAGCGAATCGCGCACGATGGCGATCCGCCCCACGCCGGGCACGTCGAATGGCGGTCGCATCGTCCGCCCGCCGGCCGCCTCGACGCGCTTCAGCCGCGCGTCGACGTCATCGACCGCGATATAGGCGAACCAGTGCTCGGGCACGGCGGCGAATTCCGGCCCGTCGAGAACGAAGATGCCGCCAACCCGCGTCTCGCCGATCCTGATGATGCAGTAGTCGCGGCCGCCCTCGATCGGCATCGCCTCGAAGTGCCAGCCGAGCGTCGCGGCATAGAACGCCTTGGCGGCCTCGATGTCGCGGGTGTTCAGTTCGTTCCAGACGAAGATGCCGTGAGGCAGAGCCGATTGCGGGCGAGAGGCTTCCATTGGCGCGTGCTCCTCCGGGCCTTCCTCGCCGGGACGCCCGCCGCGATGTTAACGGATTGGAAACGATAGCGCGAAAAATCACCGGCGCGACGGTGCCGGGGCCCGGCGCGCCCTGCCATCTTGACGCCGCGATGGCTTGCGATGTCGCGTGAACCCTTCTAGACCGAACTTCAGGCCCTGCCCGGCGGCGGGCCGCCAAATTTCCCCGGACAATGCAGCTTTTTCACCACCCCTTCTGCGCCCATTCGCGCCTCGTGCGTCTCGCCCTCGGCGAGATGGGAATTGAGCCCGAGCTGATCGAGGAGCGCGTCTGGGAACGACGGCCCGACTTCCTCATGCTCGATCCGGCCGGCGCCACGCCGGTGCTGGTGGAGGGGGACGGCTTCGTCGTGCCGGGTGCCGACACCATCACCGAATATCTCGACGAGACCCGCGGCGCCTCGCTGGGCAGCCGTCGGCTGATGCCGGTCGACAGCGCCGAGCGCGTCGAGGTGCGCCGGCTCGCCGACTGGTTCAACCACAAGTTCTTCGTCGAGGTCTCCGAGCCACTGGTCCGCGAGAAGGTCTACAAGCGCTACATGCCGCGCGAGCTCGGCGGCGGCCCGCCGGAGATGGCGACCATCCGTGCGGCCCGCGCCAATATCCGCTATCATTTGCAGTATATCGGCTGGCTGCTGAAGGCGCGGAATTGGCTCGCCGGCGAGCGCATGTCCTATGCCGATCTCGCCGCTGCTGCGCATATTTCCTGCGTCGACTATCTCGGCGATGTGCCGTGGGAAGAGGATGAAGGAGCGAAGATCTGGTACGCGCGCATCAAGTCGCGTCCGGCCTTCCGGCCGCTGCTCGCGCTGACCATGGCGGGCATGCCGCCGGCGCCGTGCTACGCGGATCTCGACTTCTAGGCCCCGAGGCCGCCAAGGCCCACCTGTTCGCGCTGGCCCGCGACGAGGGATTCGACGCGATGGGCATCGCGTGCGCCGATGCCATTCCGCATGCCGCCCCGCGTCTGCGCCAGTGGATCGCCGAGGGCGCGCATGGCGACATGGACTGGATGACAGAGACTGCCGAGCGCCGCGCCGCGCCCGCCAATATGTGGCCGGACGTCGTCTCCATCCTCATGCTCGGCCTCAATTACGGCCCGGACGAGGACCCCCGACTTGCGCTCGCCAACGCCACGTCCGGCGCCATCTCGGTCTATGCGCGCGGCGACGATTATCACGAGCTGATCAAGGGCAAGCTCAAGCGCATCGCCTCGCGCTTCGTGCCGCGCGTCGGCGGGCCGGACGCGGTGCGGGTCAAGGTGTTCGTCGACACCGCGCCGCTGATGGAAAAGCCCCTGGCGGAGGCCGCCGGGCTCGGCTGGCAGGGCAAGCACACCAATCTCGTCTCGCGCGACAAGGGCTCCTGGCTGCTCCTCGGCGCCATCGCCACCGATCTCGCGCTGCCGCCCGACGCGCCCGAGCGTGACCATTGCGGTTCCTGCCGCGCCTGTCTCGACGCCTGCCCGACCAATGCCTTTCCCGCGCCCTATCGTATCGACGCGCGGCGCTGCATCTCCTACCTCACCATCGAGCTCAAGGGTGCGATCCCGCACCAGCTGCGGCCGCTGATCGGCAACCGCATCTATGGCTGCGACGATTGCCTCGCCGCCTGCCCGTGGAACAAGTTCGCCGCGCTGGGCCACGAGGCGCGGCTCGCCGCCCGCGAGGAAAACCGCGCCCCGCCGCTGGCCGAGCTCGCGCGGCTCGACGATACCGCCTTCCGCGCGCGCTTCACCAAGAGCCCGGTCAAGCGCATCGGCCGGGCCCGCTTCCTGCGCAATGTGCTCGTCGCCATCGGCAACTCCGGAAAGGCTGAGCTCGTTCCGGAGGCGGAACGCCTGCTCACGGATGAGCATCCGCTGGTGCGCGGCGCGGCGGTCTGGGCGCTCTCGCGTCTTCTGACGCCCGCCGCCTTCGCCGTCCTGCACGCCGCCCATGACGGCGAGGCTGATCCCGACGTGCGCGAGGAGTGGCGGCACGGAGCTGCTTCCGCGTCATGAGGAAACGACATTGAAGACCCTGCTCTGCCTCGGCCATGGTTATTGCGCCGGGCGTTTCGTCGCCCGGCACGGCGATGCCTTCGACCGCCGCTTCGGCACGCGCCGCGACGGCGCGCCGCGTGAGGGCACGCCGCGCGAGGGACAGCGCGATGGCGTGGAGATGATCCGGTTCGACGGCGTGCCGTCGCCCGAACTCGTCGAGGTGGCCGGCCGGGCCGACGTCGTGCTGGCCTCCGCCGCGCCGGGCGAGGCGGGCGATCCCTTTCTCGGTCCGCTCGCGGACATCCTCGCCGCGTCGCGGCGGAAGGGGCCGCTGGTCTACCTCTCGACCATCGGCGTCTATGGCGATTCCGCCGGCGCCTGGATCGACGAGGAGGCCCCGCTCGCTGCCACCGTGCCGCGCGCGCGTCGGCGCATCGAGGCCGAGGCCGCCTGGCAGGCGCTGGGGCGCCGGGCCGGACGTTCCGTGGCGATTCTGCGGCTAGGCGGCATCTACGGGCCCGGCCGCAACGCGCTTCTCGATCTCGCCGACGGCTCCGCCCGCTGCATCGAGCGTCAGGGTCAGGTGTTCAACCGTATCCATGTCGACGATATCGCCGGCGCCATCGGCGCCGCTTTCGCGCAAGGTTTCGACGGGGTGGTGAATGTCGTCGACGACGAGCCCTCGCCGTCCTGCGCGCCGGTGCGCTTCGCCGCCGGGCTGCTGGGCATCCCCGCTCCCGCGCCGGAGCCGTTCGAACTTGCCGCCCGATCGATGTCGTCCATGGCACTGTCGTTCTGGGCGGATAACCGGCGTGTGCGCAATGCCCGCCTGCACGCGCTCCTCGGCGGCGGGCTGATCTACCCTACCTTTCGCGAGGGCCTCTCCGCGCTCTTGGCTGCGGGGTCGTAGCCGCCCGGCGCGAGGTCGCGCTGATCAGGCCGGTGGGCGGGAGGTGGTGCGCCGATTTTGTCGCCGCTGCGCCGCCGACGGGCGAAGGCGCTGAGGAAGGAATCGACGGTGTGGTTGACGACGCGCTCGATGCTCGCCGCGTCCGGTTGCGTCTCGTCGCCGAACAGAAGCGGCATGACCAGCATGGCGTGGCAACCGACCATGAACTGCCACGCGGCCAGCTCGACATCGCCGATGGCCAGCTCCCCGCGGGCGATCTTGACGCGCAGCCAGTCCGACAGGGCGGCAACGCCGGCTTCCTGTCCGGCCTGGAGATACGCGTTGCCGATCCCCGGCAGCTTCTCGGCGACGCCGATGACCATGCGCACGGTGCGCATGTGGCCCGGCTCGATCATGGCGCGAATGTACTGATGGCCGGTCTCGGTCAGCGACTGACGCACATCCGCGTTGGGATCCATACGGAAGCAGGCCTCGGCTGTCCGCTTGCATTCTTGCGTCACCAGTGCCGCGAACAGATCCTCCTTCGAGGTGAAATAGACATAGAGCGTCCCCTTCGAAACGCCGGCCGCGCGCGCGACCTCTCCCATGCTGGCGCCATCGAAGCCGCTATTGAGGAAGACCGTCCGGGCGCCCTGCAGGATCTGGTCCCGCTTGACGGGAGAGTGACCGGCACTCGTGACGGATGCTACCGGCTGGAGGTCCTGTGCCCGCCTCTCGGGCTGCTGATGGGCAAAATCCGGCAATGCAGCCATTGGGCAGCCCAAATGAAAGAGGAAAAACAGGAACGAACCAAAACGGTAATCTGGATCAGCTGGTCTGTGTTGGCAATGCCGGGCTATGAGTTCGAGTTCCATTCCGATCGATCATTGACCGAACCGTTCGGTATGGCTTGATTGTATCCGTCGAAACGGATATTGAACCACTTCCACCGACCGCCTGAGTTCGAAGGAACCCGCAAGCCTTTGAACTGGAACGGCAGTTGGTAGAGGGAGGAGGGTTAATCCGCCCCCCAATCCTCCTCCCTCGTCTCTCCCGCTTTCCGCCATCGCTGTCAGGACGCCCCGCATCGGTACGTGGTGGACGGCCATGGGGCTGTTGCCGGGCAGTCTGTGCTTGGCCTCGCCGCCATGCCAGAGTATTTCTGCGGCGCCGGATACCCCGGCGCTCCAGTGCGAACCCGGCCTGCCATGTTCCGACCCGTCGCGTCACGCTTCTTCCTGTCCTGCCGCCCGGCAGGGCGCGTCGCCTGCCGTCGGCGACCCTGCCTGAGGCGCCTGCGCCGCGATGCCGTGCGGGGCGGCTGGGCGTGCCATGGCTGAGCACCGCGTCGCCGGCCGTCGGTCCCTGCCTTTCGCCGCCGAGATCGCCGCTCTCGGCGTGGTGTTCGGCGATATCGGAACCAGTCCGCTCTACGCCTTCAAACAGGGTATGCTGGCCGTCGGCGGCTCCGGCATCTCGGATGCCGACGTGCTCGGACTACTTTCGCTGATCACCTGGGCGGTCATCCTTTCCGTCACCATCAAATACGTCATGCTGGTGCTGCGGGCGGACAATGACGGGGAGGGCGGCATCCTCGCCCTGGTCACGCTGCTGGACCTGCACCGCTCGGCGACGGGCCGGCGGCTTTTCCTGCTCACCGCTGGACTGGTCGGCGCCGCCATGCTGATCGGCGACGGCGTGCTCACGCCCGCGATCTCGGTACTGTCCGCCATTGAGGGGCTCGAGGTCATCGCGCCGGCGCTGGACCATTGGATCGTTGCGGTGACGGTGCTGGTGATCCTGCTGGTCTTCATCTCGCAGCGCGCCGGCACCGAACGCATCGGCGCGTTTTACGGGCCGGTGATGCTGGTGTGGTTTCTCGCCCTCGGAGCCCTGGGGGTACACGGCATCGTGCAGGCGCCGCAGGTGCTCGTGGCGCTCGATCCGCGTCATGGCATAACTCTCCTGGCGGATCATCCGATGCTGTCGGGCGCCATTCTCGGGGCGACCTTCCTCGCCATCACCGGCGGCGAGGCGCTCTATGCCGATCTCGGCCATTTCGGCCGGCCGATCATCACCCGCGCCTGGCTCTTCGTCGCGATGCCGGCCCTGCTGCTCAACTATTACGGCCAGGGCGCCAACGTTCTGATCCACCGCGATTCCGTGCGCAACCCGTTCTACGACCTGTCGCCGGACGTCTTCGACGTGCCGTTGCTGATTCTGGCCGCCGCCGCCACGATCATCGCCTCGCAGGCCATCATCACCGGCGTCTTCTCGCTGGCCAAGCAGGCCATCGAGCTCGGCTATCTCCCGCCGATGCGCATCCGCTACACCAGCGAACGCAACGAGCAGCACATCTATGTCGGCCGGTTGAACTGGATCATGATGGTCGCCTGCGCCGCCATCGTCGTGTCCTTCGGCTCCTCCGACCGCCTCGCCTCGGCCTACGGCATCGCCGTCGCCATGGCGATGGTGGCGACGACCATCCTGTTCGTCGCCTATGTGCGGCGGAGCTGGCGCTGGCCGCTGCCGGCGCTGATCGGTCTTGCCGGCGGCCTCGCGCTGATTGATTTGTCCTTCGCTGCCGCCAATCTCACCAAGTTGCATGATGGCGGCTGGCTGCCGGTCACCATCGCCGGCATCGTGCTGGTCATCATGGTCTCCTGGCGGCGTGGGCTCGAAGGGCTCGGCATCCAGCAGCGGCGCTTCACCGAGCCGCTGGAAGAGTTCGTAGGACGGGGGCGGCCGGCCAACTGCGCCGTGAGCCCGCGCACCGCCATCTTCCTGTCGCGTGGCGGCGCCGTCACCCCGGTGGCGCTCGGGCGGCTGTCCGAACTGCTGAACGTGCAGTTCAACAAGGCGGTCATCGTCTCGGTATGGATCGCGTCGCGCCCACGCGTCCCGGTCGACGAGCGCGTGCGCGTCCTGCCACTCGACGCCGCCCATCTGCGCGTCGACGTGCGCTTCGGCTACATGCAGCAGATCGATGTGCCGGCGGTGCTGGGGCCGGCGCTCTATGCCCAGGGCGTCGATCCGGACGAGGCGGTCTACGTCATCGGCCATGAGCGCGTGATGCCGCCCGACGACATTCTCGGCGTGCGCGACGTCCTCTCCCACGTTTTCGCTTTCCTCGCCCGCAATGCCGAGCGATCGGTCGACCGTTTCGGCCTGCCGCGGCCGCGCACCATCGAGATCGGGTATCCGGTTCGGCTCTGAGCCGGCGGTGGCCGCATCACGCTCGCGCGAGCATCATCGGATCGTCACGCCACTGCCGCTAAGTGGCTTCAACAGGTCGCGCCTGTTCCCGCGCCGGTCGCCATGCGGTAATGGCCTGCTCGGAGCCGGAACAAGTTCCGAAACCCGTCCGGGTCTGCTAGGGCTGCCCGGAACGTTCCAAACATCAGGAGGACTGGCGCGCGATGAAGGGCCTGAAGCTGCTTCCCGGCTGGCTGCGCGAGCGCATCGGCTGGCATATGCTCGGTCTTGTCGCGAGCCTCGTCATCATCGGTTTTGCCGTCGTCGTCCTCTACGAGATGCTGCGCAACATCCGGCCGGCCGAGGTGCTGGACGCGCTCACCGATACCGATCCCTGGCGCATTGCGCTTGCCGCCCTGTTCGTGGCCGGCGCCTATTTCACGCTGACCTTCTATGACTGGTTCGCGCTACGCACGATCGGCAAGCCGCATGTGCCCTACCGTACCGCGGCGCTCGCCTCCTTCACCTCCTATGCCATCGGCCACAATGTCGGCTTCTCCGCCTTCACCGGCGGCACGGTGCGTTACCGCATCTATTCGGCGCATGGGCTCGGGGCGGTCGACGTCGCCAAGCTGTGCTTCATCACCGGCCTCACCTTCTGGCTCGGCAACATCGCCATTCTCGGCATCGGCATCACCATCGAGCCGTGGGCGGCGAGCGCGGTCGACCAGTTGCCGCCCTGGGTTAACCGGCTGATCGGCCTCGCACTACTCGCCGGTCTTGCCGGTTATGTCGTCTGGGTGGGGCTCAAGCCGCGTCGCATCGGCGTCGGCGAAGGGCACTGGGCGGTCACGCTTCCCGGCTCGAAACTCACGCTGCTGCAAATGGTGATCGGCGTCGTCGATCTGTCCTTCTGCGCCGCCGCCATGTACGTGCTGATGCCGCAGAGCCCCTTCATCGACCCGATCGCGCTCGGTGTCGTGTTCATTTCCGCGACGCTTCTGGGCTTCGCCAGCCACGCACCGGGCGGTCTCGGCGTGTTCGACGCGGCGATGCTGGTCGCGCTGCCGCAGTTCGGCAAGGAGCCGTTGCTCGGCGCGCTGCTGCTGCTGCGCCTGCTCTATTACGTGACGCCCTTCGCGCTGGCGCTCGTCATCATGGGCGCGCGCGAGCTGATCATCAGCCGCCGCCGCCTCAAGGCGACCAAGGGGATCTCGACCGATCCGCTGGCGGCGCTCCCGGTGATCGAGCCGGATGAGGCGGGCGAACGGCCGGCCGATACGCGGCGGCGTCGCGCGGCCGGCTAGAGCCGCTGGCGGATCTACGTTCGCCGCCTAGCGCAGGAGGCCGGGCAGCAGGCTGCGCACACCGGAGGGAAGCCTCGTCACCTTCACTCCCTTGGGCAGGGTGAACTGGGCCGGGTCCTGCGGTGCCCGCTCCAGCTCCGTGGCCTCGAAGAGCGTCACGGGCTTGCCCTCCAGCGTCGTCGCCGTCCTGAGCACGATGCCGTCCGCCGTGATGCAGCTTTCCACCGACGGGCTGACGGCCTTGACCTCGATCCGCCACAGGTCGCAGGCCTCGCCCACCACCTCGCCGGTGCCGGTGCGGGTGCCCTGCCGCCCGGAATCGGCAAAGGCGTAGCCCGGCGGCAGGTCCATCTCGACGGCGATGCCCTCCATGCCCGGCACGTCCATCAGCACGATCATGTCGCTTTCGCCGAGATTGATCAGGCTGGTCATGACGCCCGGGAAATTGGCGCTGCTGATGTCCATGCGCAGGCGCCCCTCATGATGGGCGACCTTCATCTCGATGCCCTGCGGAGCCTTCGCCCGCACGCGGTAATCGACCGACGGCGTCGGCAGCGGCTCGGCGGCAAGGCCGATCACGTCGAACGACATGCCGACGCCGAGCATCCACGCGGCGATATCAGAGCTGCGCATAGTACGGGCCTATGGTCATGTTTCAGGCGGACCGGCGTCCGAGGAAGACCCTTCCATCGAGCACGATGGCGGGGTCGGGTATGCCGACGAGCCTGTCGCTCCTGCCGTCGTACGGGATTTGGGCAAGGATTTGACGTATGACACCTAGTCGCGCCCTCATTTTGTCGTTGGCGAGCACGACGGTCCATGGCGCGGGCGCCTGGCTGGCGCCGATCATGGCGTCGCGGGCGGCCGAAATGGCATCCCAGCGCGCCGGGGCGGCGAGGTCGACCGGCGACAGCTTCCAGCGCTTCAGCGGATCCTTGTGACGGTCGAAGAGCCGCTTGAGCTGCATCTCGCGGCCGATGTCGAGCCAGATCTTGAACACCCGGATGCCGTCATCGACCAGCATCTTCTCGAAGGTCGGGACCTGTTCCAGGAAATGCGCCGTCTCGCCCGGTCGGCAGAAACCCATCACGGGTTCGACGACCGCCCGGTTGTACCATGAGCGGTCGAAGATCGCGATTTCGCCGCGGCGCGGCAGATGCGCGACATAGCGCTGGAAGTACCACTGCCCGGCCTCGGCGTCGCTTGGCTTGTCCAGGGCGACGAGACGCACGAAGCGCGGATTGAGATGCTGCACGAAGCGGTGGATCGTGCCGCCCTTGCCGGCGGCATCGCGCCCCTCGAAGACGATGACCACCCGCTCATGGGTTGCCTTCACCCATTCCTGCAGCTTGAGCAACTCGATCTGCAGCGCGTGCAGCTCCTTTTCGTACAGCTTGCGCTTGGGCCGGTCGCTATAGGGATAGCCGCCGCTGCGATAGGCGCGCGCGGCGATGATCGGGGAGAGTTCCGGCGCGTCCACGGCAAAGGCGGCGATGGCTGCGGCAACCTGTTCGTCGCCATATCCCGCCTTCTTCGGCACCGCCGGCTTGGGCGCTTTCGCCTTGGAGGCGGACGCCTTGGAAGTGGACGCCTTTGACGGCCCGGCCGTCGCGGCGGCGGCCTCCACGCTGACGGGCGTTTTCGCGGCGGATTTCCTGGAGGATCCGGCCGGCTTCTTCGTCATATGGAAGCCTCTTAGCTGTACCATAAGGAGAGACGTGCCGCCTCTCCTCGATTCGCGCATTCGGGACGGTCCCTGCCCGCGCGATCAGGAGATAGCATATCCACAGAAGCGGCCGGCGGGAAACGTCGGGTAAGAAGCGTCGGGCAGGAACGTCGGGCATGGCCCTGGGTGACTCAAGCCATTTGGCGGAAGATACGCTGCGCGAGCGTCTGGTCGGCGCGCGCTGGATTCTCGGCGCCGCGGCGCTGGGCCTCGGCGGTGCCGCCTGGGCGGGATCCATCGCGCCGGGCGCGGCCTTCCTGATCGGCGTCCTGGTGGCGGCGGGCGCCATGCTGCCGTCGCGCAAGCGACCGGTCGCCGCCGCACTGGCCCGCTTCAGCGGCGAGCCGAAGGCGCCGCCGCGCACCGAGGAGCGGTTGCTCGCGCTGGTGCGCGCGCTGCCGGAGGCGGCGCTGCTGCTCGACGCCCGCGGCACGGTTCTCACCGCCAACAGCGCCGCCGTCGGCCTGCTGGCCAGCGTGCGGGTGGGCGATCCGGTGTCGTTCGCGGTGCGCGTGCCGGAGGTGCTGGAAGCCATCCGCGCCTCGGTGGCCGACGGCGTCGCCCGCCGTATCGAGTTCGCCGAGCGCGTGCCGATCGACCGCTGGCTGCGCGCCGACATCGTGCCCATCCGGCCCGGCCTCATCCGCGAGGGCGCGCCGACCGAGGCGGTGCTGCTCGGCTTCGTCGATCTCACCCCGCAGCGGCGCGTCGAGCAGATGCGGGTCGACTTCATCGCCAATGCCAGCCACGAGCTGCGCACCCCGCTCGCCTCGCTGTCCGGCTTCATTGAGACGCTGCAGGGGCCAGCCCGTAACGATACCAACGCCCGCGAGCGCTTTCTCAAGATCATGAGCGAGCAGGCGCGCCGCATGTCGCGGCTGATCGACGATCTGCTCTCGCTCTCGCGCATCGAGCTCAACGCCCATCTGCGGCCGCAGTCGGAGGTCGACCTCCTGGCGGTCATCAGCCATGTGCGCGACGCGCTGGGTCCGCTGGGGCGCGAGCGCGGGGTGGAGATTCTGTTCGAGCACCCGGCACCTCCGGTCAATGTGCGCGGTGATCGCGACGAGCTCATCCGCGTCTTCGAGAACCTCATCGAGAACGCGCTGAAATATGGCGGGTCCGGCGGGCGGATCGAGGTCACGGTCGCGCGCGAGGGAGGCGATGCGGTCGTGTCGGTACGCGATTACGGGCCAGGCATCGAGCCGGAACATGTGCCGCGCCTCACCGAGCGCTTCTACCGCGTCGATACCGCCCATTCACGCGAGCAGGGCGGTACCGGGCTCGGCCTTGCCATTGTCAAGCACATCGTTGCGCGCCATCGTGGCAAGCTCGGCATAGAGAGCGCACCGGGCGAAGGCTCGACATTCTCGGTGCGACTTTCCACGTTGCCTGCGAACGAGAAGAAAACAGCAAATAAATCAATAACTTGAATTGTCATCAAGGCGTCATCTCAGGGTCATAGAACCTTGGTCGCCGGGCGTTAAGAGTCCCGTGTGACCTTAATCCACCCTCCGGCCAATCGCGCATTCGGGTGCGTCTTCCGCGATGCAGCCGGTCTCCCGACCTAAGGAGAAGACCCTTGAAATTCACTCATTTGCTCGGCGCCGCGGCGCTGTCGTTCGGCGCCGTCTTTTCGGGCGCCGCCTTCGCCGCCGACATCACCGGCGCCGGCGCCACGTTCCCGGCCCCGGTCTACCAGGCCTGGGCTGTCGCCTATAAGGAGAAGACCGGTACCGGCCTGAACTACCAGTCGATCGGCTCCGGTGCCGGCCAGACCCAGATTTTCAACCGCACCGTCGACTTCGGCGCCTCCGACGCGCCGGTCGCCAGTGACAAGCTCGCCGCGCAGAAGCTGCTGCAGTTTCCGGCCGTCATCGGTTCGGTCGTCGCCATCGTGAACCTCGACGGCGTCGCTGCCAACCAGGTCAAGCTGACCGGCCCGGTTCTCGCCGACATCTATCTCGGCAAGATCACCAAGTGGAACGACCCGAAGATCGTCGAGCTCAACAAGGGCTCGCAGCTTCCCGACCTCGCCATCGTTCCGGTCTACCGTTCGGACGGGTCGGGCACGACCTATGTCTTCGCGACCTACCTCTCGGCGGTGAGCGCGGAGTGGAAGTCGAACGTCGGTGCCGCGACCTCGGTTCAGTGGCCGGCGGGCGCGGGCGGCAAGGGCAATGAAGGCGTTGCCGGCACCGTCAAGAACACCAAGGGCGCGATCGGCTACGTCGAGTATATCTACGCCTCCTCGAACAATCTGATCACCACCGAGCTGCAGAACAAGGCCGGCAAGTTCGTCGCGCCGACCGTTCCCGCCTTCCAGGCGGCTGCCGCCAATGCCGATTGGGCCGGTGCCAAGGACTTCGCCGCGTCGATGATCGACACCCCCGGCGAAACCACCTGGCCGATCACCTCGGCGACCTTCATCCTGCTGCCGAAGGAGCCGAAGTCGGGCCCGCAGGCGGCCGAGGTCATCAAGTTCTTCGACTGGGCGTTCAAGGATGGCGGCGCCATCGCCGAGAAGCTGCACTACATCCCGCTTCCCGAGAACGTCGCCAACCGCGTCCGCGAGGCCTGGAAGACGGAAGTGAAGGCCGAAGGCAAGCCGGTCTGGTCGCACTGACATCACTGAATACAGGGGAGGGATGCGTGCATCCCTCCCTTTCGTCTTTGCCGGACGCGACGCGTCCGCGCCCATTGCATGATATCTTCCCGGCCACTTTCAAGGCCGCCGTTTCCGTCTGTTCCTGAGGGACCTTTCGCACATGGACGCCACATTGAGCGGCACCGCTGATCCGGCACTGGTTTCTGAGCGCAAGCCGGCCGGGCGCGTCAGCGACCCAGTCTTCGTGGGAATACTCTGGGGCAGCGGCATTCTCGTTCTGGTGCTGCTCGGCCTCATCATCGCCATGCTGTTCGAGGGTGGGCTTCCCGCCTTGCGGGAGTTTGGCATCAACTTCCTCTGGTCGACGACCTGGAACCCGGTGACCGAGAAGTTCGGCGCCGGCGTCATGGTGTTCGGCACCATCTTCAGCGCCGTCATCGCCGTCGTGATCGCGCTGCCGCTGTCCTTCGGCATCGGCTTTTTCCTGACCGAGATCGCGCCGGGCGCCCTGCGCCGGCCGATCGGCGTGGCGATCCAGCTGCTCGCAGCCATTCCCTCGATCATCTACGGCATGTGGGGCTTCTTCGTCGTCGTGCCGCTGATGGCCGCCTATGTGCAGCCGCCGCTGATCGACTGGCTGGGCCCGCTCCCCTTCATCGGCGCGTTGTTCCAGGGCCCGCCGCTCGGCGCCGGCATGCTCACCGCCGGCCTGATCATGGCGATCATGATCCTGCCCTTCATCACCGCGATGTTCGTCGAGGTGCTGGAATCGGTGCCGCCGATGATCAAGGAATCCGCCTACGGCGTTGGCGCCACCACCTATGAGGTCTACCGCAACGTCTCGGTGCCCTATGGCCGCACCGCCATGGTCGGCGCGGTGATGCTCGGCCTCGGCCGTGCGCTCGGCGAGACCATGGCCGTGACCTTCGTCATCGGCAACGCCACCCGCATGTCGGCCTCGCTCTTCGCACCAGGCTCGACCATCGCCTCGACCATCGCCAACGAGTTTCCCGAGGCCGCGCCCGGCTCGCTGAAGCTGCAGTCGCTGCTCGAGCTCGGCTTCATCCTGTTCGTGATTTCGTTCATCGTGCTCGCGCTGTCGCGCCTTCTCGTTCGCTCTAAGCTGAAGGGCTGAGGAAGCTTACATGTCATCGCTCGTCCGCCGCCGCGCGACCGACTACACAGTCAAGGTCATCAGCACGCTCTTCGCCGTGCTGGCCCTGCTCCTGCTGGCCTGGATCCTCTGGACCCTGGTGATCCGCGGCCTGCCCGCGCTCGGCCCGCACGTGTTCACCCGCATCACCCTTCCGCCCGGGCAGGAGGGCGGTCTTCTCAACGCGATCGTCGGCTCGCTGATCCAGATCGGCATCGCTCTCGTGGTCGGCACGCCCATCGGCCTGATGTGCGGCACCTTCCTCGCCGAGAACGGCCGCGGCACGCAGGTCGGCAACGCGGTTCGCTTCGTCAACGACGTGCTGCTCTCCGCGCCGTCGATCCTCATCGGCCTGTTTGTCTACCAGATCCTCGTCATGCCCTTTGGCGGGTTCTCCGGCTGGGCCGGCGCGGTGGCGCTCGCCATCATCATCATCCCGGTCGTCGTGCGCACCACCGAGGACATGCTCAACCTCGTGCCGATCGGCCTGCGCGAGGCGGCGTTCGCGCTCGGCGCGCCGCAGTGGAAGGTCGTCACCTTCGTGACCTGGAGAGCGGCACGCGCGGGCATCGTCACTGGCATCCTGCTGGCGGTCGCCCGCGCCGCCGGCGAGACGGCGCCGCTGCTGTTCACCTCGCTCGGCAACAATAGTTGGTCGCTCGACATGAACAGCCCCATGGCCAGCCTGCCGATCGCCATCTACCAGTACGCCGCCAGCCCCTTCGACGACTGGGTGGCTCTGGCCTGGGCGGGCGCCCTCATCATCACCGTCGGGGTTCTGACCCTGAACATCCTTTCCCGCCTCGTCCTGGCGAAGATGAAGTGAGACGGACCATGAACTTCGCACCCGAAACGTCGATCGACATCGCCTCCGCCGTCAATCGCGCCACCGCGCCGTCGGCCGAGTCCAAGCTCAAGGTCGAGAAGCTCAACTTCTATTACGGCGACAACCATGCGCTGAAGAACATCAACTTCGACATTCCCGAGAAGCGCGTCACCGCGATGATCGGGCCGTCGGGCTGCGGCAAGTCCACGCTGCTGCGCATCTTCAACCGCATGTACCAGCTCTATCCGGGCCAGCGCGCGGAAGGGAAGATCCTGTTCGACGGCGCCGACCTGCTGAGCAAGGATCTGGATTCCACCGTGGTGCGCTCGCGCATCGGCATGGTGTTCCAGAAGCCGACGCCGTTCCCGATGTCGATCTACGACAACATCGCCTTCGGCGTGAAGCTGCACGAGCGCCTCAACAAGGCGCAGATGGACGAGCGCGTGGAATGGTGCCTGCGCAAGGCGGCGATCTGGGAGGAGACCAAGGACCGTCTCCACACCTCGGCGCTCGGCATGTCCGGCGGCCAGCAGCAGCGCCTGTGCATCGCCCGCACCATCGCGGTGCGTCCGGAAGTGATCCTGCTCGACGAGCCGACCTCGGCGCTCGATCCGATTTCGACCTCGAAGATCGAGGATCTGATCGACGAGCTGAAGCAGGAATTCACCATCGTCATCGTCACGCACAACATGCAGCAGGCGGCGCGCTGTGCCGACATCACCTCGTTCTTCTATCTCGGCGAACTGATCGAGGTCGCCGCGTCGAACGAGATCTTCACCAACCCGCGCGAAGCCCGCACCCGCGACTACATCACCGGCCGCTTCGGCTGAACGCACGACGAGAGAGGCCTGACCCATGACCGAACATATCGTCTCGTCGTTCGACACCGACCTGAAGGAACTCGGCCGCCGCGTGGTCGAGATGGGCGGACAGTCCGAACGCCTTGTCGCCGACTCCGTGCAGGCGCTTGTCAAGCGCGACAGCGAGCTCGCCCAGAAGGTGATCGTGCTCGACGGTCCGGTCGATCTGTTGCAGCGGGAGATCGAGGAGAAGGCGGTGCTCATCATCGCCCGCCGCCAGCCGCTGGCCGGCGACCTGCGCGAGATCGTCGCCGCCATGCGCATCGCCAACGATCTGGAGCGCATCGGCGACCTCGCCAAGAACACCGCCAAGCGCGTCCTCGCCCTCACCGGCGAGTTCCATCCGCAGAAGCTGGTGCGCGGCGTGGAGCACATGTCGACCATCGTGCTCGAGCAGCTCAAGATGGTGCTCGATTCCTACGCGAGCCGCGACGAGACCCGTGCCTTGGAAGTCTGGCAGCGCGATGGCGAGGTCGACGTGCTCTACACCTCGCTGTTCCGCGAACTCCTCACCTACATGATGGAGGACCCGCGCAACATCTCGCTGTGCACGCACCTGCTGTTCTGCGCCAAGAACATCGAGCGCATCGGCGACCACGCCACCAACATTGCCGAGACGATCCACTATCTCGTCACCGGTCAGCTCCTGACGGAGGAACGGCCGAAGCAGGACACCAGCAGCCTGACCAGCGTGGCGTTCCCGGCCTGAGGCCCCCGGTGCCCCACGAACGATCGGGAACCAGACCATGCCGACCAATATTCTGATCGTGGAGGATGAGGAGCCCCTCACCCTCCTGCTGCGCTACAATCTCGAATCCGAGGGATATGCGGTCGAGAGCGTCGGGCGCGGCGACGAGGCCGAGACCCGGCTGCGCGAAAGCGTCCCGGATCTGCTGATCCTCGACTGGATGCTGCCGGGGCTCTCCGGCATCGAGCTGTGCCGGCGCCTGCGCGCGCGCCCCGACACGGAGCGCATGCCGATCCTCATGCTCACCGCGCGCGGTGAGGAGACCGAGCGGGTGCGCGGCCTCGCCACCGGCGCGGATGACTATGTCGTCAAGCCCTTCTCGGTTCCCGAACTGGTGGCGCGGGTGCGGGCGCTGCTGCGCCGGGCCAAGCCCGAGCACATCTCGACCCTGCTGCGCGCCGGCGACATCGAGCTCGACCGCGAGACCAAGCGGGTGCACCGCGCCGGCCGCGAGCTGCATCTCGGCCCCACCGAGTTCCGCCTGCTGGAATTTCTCATGCAGTCGCCGGGACGGGTCTATTCGCGCGAGCAGCTGCTCGACGGCGTGTGGGGACAGGACGTCTATATCGACGAGCGGACGGTCGACGTGCATGTCGGACGCCTGCGCAAGGCACTCAACCGGGCGCGTCAGCCGGACCCGATCCGCACCGTGCGCGGCTCCGGCTACTCGTTCAACGAGATGTTCGCCCGGGCGCACTGACGGGCCGTCCAAGCTGCGCATCGGCCGGGATGATGCGGGGGGGTGGCGTCGCATCACCCCGTCGCGGCGACCCTGTCGCGACCCTGCCGGTACTGCTGCTCGATCTCCAGAAGCCGCTGCTTGCGCCAGAGCCCGCCGCCATAGCCGGTCAGCGAGCCGTCCGCGCCGATGACGCGGTGGCAGGGGATCACCAGCGCGATCTGGTTGGCGCCGTTCGCCCGGGCGACGGCGCGGATCGCCGAGGGCTGCCCCATCCGGCGGGCGATTTCCGAATAGCTCACCGTCGCGCCGGGTGGAATCTGCCGCAGCTCGGACCAGACGGCGCGCGTGAACGCGCTGCCGTCGAGTGCCAGCGGCGTCCGGAAGGCGGCCGACGTACCGGCGAAGAAGTCGGCGAGCTCGGCGCGGATCTGCTCGGTGGGGGCGTAACCGCCGATTCCGAGATCGCCGCGCGCCCGCTTCCGCAGCCGCGCGATCTCGGCCGGCAAACCCTTGCGCTCGATGAATTCCAGCAGGTGCAGATGGGAGGCGCTGCAGATGGCGATCATGTCGCCAAGCGGCGTGCTGATCCAGTCGGCCAGCAGCGTGCCATGCCCGGCGATGTCGCCCGGCGCGCAGCCCATGAGCCGGGCGAAGGCGGCGCGGAAGGCGCTCGCCGACTGGAAGCCGGCGTCGTGCTGCGCGGTGATGACCTTGCCGCCGTCCGAGAGCGTCTCGAAGCCCTCTCTCAGCCGCCGGTGCCGCGCCATTTCGAGGAAGGTCATGCCGAATTGCCGCTTGAAGCTGCGTCGCACCGTCGACAGGTCGAACCCCATCCGTGCGACATGGTCCTCGCTCCAGCGGCGCGCGGGATGCTCATCGAGCGCGGCGAGCAGTGCCCCGATCGCCGGGTCGGCGCTCGCCGCGGGCTGCAGCGGATGGCAGCGCCGGCAGGGGCGGAAGCCGGCCTCGATGCACTCGCCGACCGTCGCGACGAAGGTGCAGTTCTCCGGCCTCGGCTTGCGCGCGGGGCAGGTCATCCGGCAGAAGATGCCGGTGGAGGCGACGCAGACATAAGCGCGGCCCTCATAGCCTTCGTCGCGGTCGAGAAGGGCGCGGTAGAGCGTCTCGTGATCGGGCAGATCGAACAGCATGGGCAAAATCTAGCATCGCCCGGATGGTGTGCCGCCGCAAATCGGGCGGTTATTTCCTCGCGCGGCATTGCCGCGCGACCTGGCTGCAGAGCGTACCGCCCGGGCGCCGTCCGTCACGGCTCAGGTACGGGTGATCGACAATCCGCCATCGACCAGATGCGCCGTGCCGGACACGAAGGACGCATCGTCCGAGGCGAGATAAAGCACTGAGCGGGCGATCTCCTCGGGCTGGCTGACACGCTTCAGCGCGTGCAGTCCGACGAGGAAGGCCTGTCCGGCCGCGTCGGGATTGCGTTCGCGGAACATCGGCGTGTCGACCGCGCCCGGAAGGATCGCGTTCACCCGCACGCCCTGCGGCCCGTATTCGGCGGCGAGCGCCTGCGTCAGGCCGATCAGGCCGGATTTCGACGCGGCATAGGCGGCGGTGCCGGGGAAGGCGACGGTGTAGCCGACGAAGGTGGAGGTGAAGATCACCGAGCCACCGCCATTCCTGAGCATCTGCGCGATCTGCTGCTGGGCGCCGTAGAAGGCGCCGGTCAGGTTGATCGCCAGCGCATCGTTCCAACCGGCCGCCGAGACATCGACACTGTCGCCGCCTTCACCGAGCGTGCCGGCATTGTTGAACGCAATGTCGAGCCGACCGTAGCGCTCGGTCGCCAACGCTACCAGCGCCTTGGCATAGTCCTGCGAGCGCACGTCGCCAGCCAGCGCCGTCGCTTCGCCGCCGGCAGCAGCAATCTCGGCGACCAGCGTGTCGAGTTCATCCTTGCGGCGGGCTCCGACCACAACCTTCGCGCCCTCGGCGGCGAACAGAAGCGCCGTTGCGCGACCGATGCCGGAGCTGGCACCTGTGACGATAGCCACCTTCGCGTTGAGACGTTGCATGAGATTTCCCCGTGATCGATGTCGCCGGCCGATCCGCGCCGGCCCGTTTTCGTCACAGAGTATGGCCCGTGTCTCCCGTTCGGATTAGTATGCCGATGGTGAACTTCGTGTCCGGAAAATCCGAACGATGAAACTCGACGGCATCGCGGTTTTCGTCGCCATCGCGGGAGCCGGCTCGATCAGCGAGGCCGCCCGCCGGCTGCGCGTGTCGAAATCCGTGGTGAGCGACCGCCTGGCCGAGCTGGAGCGCAGCCTTGGCGCCAGCCTCATTCACCGCTCGACCCGCAAGCTCTCGCTCACCGAGGACGGCGCGGCCTTCCTGGAGCGCGCCGCGCCTGCGCTGCGCGAGCTGGATTCCGCGGCCGCCGACCTTGCCGAGCGGCGGGGGACGCTCGCTGGTCCGCTGCGGCTCTCCGCGCCGGTCAGCTTCACCCGCCTGCATCTGGGGCCGGCGCTCTATCCGTTCCTGCGCGCCCATCCCGGCATCGAGCTGACGCTCGACCTCGACGACCGCCGCATCGACGCGCAGGCGGAAAGCTATGACGGGGTGATCCGGCACGGGCCGATGCACGACAGCCGGCTCGTTGCCTGGCGCCTCGCGCGCAGCCGCCGCCAACTGGTGGCGGCGCCGGACTATCTGGCACGACATGGCTCTCCGGGCAGCCTCTCCGCGCTCGATGGGCATCGCGGCATCTTCTACACACATCGCGGCATCGCCGACTGGCGTTTCGTGATGCCGGACCGCACGGTGCAGGTGCGCGCCCAGGTCGGCCTGCGGGTGAATAATGGCGAGGTGATGCGCGACGCCGCCATTGCCGGCCTTGGCATCGCGTTGCTGCCGATGTTCCTTGCCGGCGCGGCGATCAGGGCCGGCAGCCTCGACGTCGTGGACGTCGGCGCCGTCGCCGAGCCGGAGTTCATCTATGTCGCGCATCCCGAAGGGCGCCGCCCCTCGGCCAAGCTGCGCGCATTGGCTGATTGCCTGCGCGCGGCCTTCGGCGATCCGCCCTATTGGGAAATCGGAACCCAGAAGGGTGCCTCCGCCGATTGACACGGCACGGAGAGCAAGACGGGGCGCCCGTCTTACTCCGGCTGGTTGTGGCCCTTCTTCGGCCAGTTGTGCGAGAGCACGAAGTCGGAGATGCGCGGGGCGATCTCGGCACGGAAGCGCGAGCCGTTGAACACGCCGTAATGGCCGACCGTCGGCTGCAGGTAGTGCGCCTTCATGTCGTCGGGCAGGTTCGAGCACAGCTTGTGCGCCGCCCGGGTCTGGCCGACGCCGGAAATGTCGTCGTTCTCGCCCTCGACGGTCAGCAGCGCGACGTTGCGGATCTTCGACGTGTCCACCCTCTCGCCGTGATGGGTCATCTCGCCCTTCGGCAGGGCGTGGTCGATGAAGACGGTCTGCAGCGTCTGCAGATAGTAGTCCGCCGGCAGGTCCATCACCGACAGGTACTCGTCGTAGAATTCGCGGTGCTTGGCGGCGGAATCGCCGTCGCCCTTGACGAGATGGCCGAACATCTCGGTGTGCGCCTGCAGATGGCGCTGCAGATTCATGCTGACGAAGCCGTGCAGCTGCAGGAAGCCGGGATAGACCTGACGCATCACGCCGGGATGCGGCCACGGAACGGTGGTGATGACGTTGCGGCGGAACCAGTCGAGCCCGCGTTCCTCGGCGAAGCGGTTCACCGCGGTCGGGCTCTCGCGCGTGTCGATCGGCCCGCCCATCAGCACCATGGAGGCGGGCACGTTGGGATCGCCCATCTCCTCCATGCGCGCCACGGCGGCCAGCACCGGCACTGCCGGCTGGCAGACGGCGAGCACGTGCACGCCCCCGCCGAGGTGGCGGAAGATCTCGATGAGGTAGTCGATATAGTCGTCGAGCCCGAAGCGTCCCTCGGCCATCGGCACGTCGCGCGCGTCCACCCAGTCGGTGATGTAGAGGTCGTGATTGGGCAGCAGCGTCTGCACCGTGCCGCGCAGCAGCGTGGCGTAGTGGCCGGAGAGCGGCGCGACGATCACCATGCGCGGCTGCGGCCGGCGCGGCTCGTGGGCGAAGTCCCGCCGGAAATGCAGCAGCCGGCAGAAGGGACGCTCCCATACGGTCTCGATCTCGACCGGCACATGGGTGGCGCCGACCGTCGTCTCGGTGATGCCCCAGTCCGGCTTGCCGTAGCGTCGCGTGGTGCGCTCGAACATCTCGCACGCCGCCGACATCGACTTGCCGAAGCCGGTATGGGAAAGCGGATTGGTCGGGTTGCGGTAGTAGAGCCGCCCGGCATCGGCCATCACCCGCAACGGGTCGAGCGCCGCATGGCCCATCTCGAACATCCAGTAGAGCGGACGCGACAGTGCCGAAGCGGTCTCGATCGTTGCCTCAGGTGCCGTTGCCGCCTCGGCCGCGTCGGGCACGTCTCCGAAAACACCGATCGCCATGAAAGCCTCCGTCGATGGATCCGCCCAGGGGGCCGGGTCCTTCTTGTGCGCTGCAGCATAGATAGGCTCTTTCGCGGCGCCGTCAACGAAGACGCACCCTCGCCCTCGGGTCGCATCTGCGGCTATAGAGGGCATTCAGGCGCCTGGGAGGCGCCGCGGACGGGGCAATGCCATGTCGCTCTCGCTCGATCATCCGATTGGCGAACGTTTCTTCGGTCTCCGGCTCGACACGCTTATCCGCCTGCGCTGGCTCGCGATTTCCGGCCAGACGCTGGCCATCGTGGTGGTGCAGTGGCTGCTGGGCTTCACCCTGCCGATCGGCGCCAGCCTGGCCGTCGTCGCACTGTCGGCCTGGCTGAACCTGGCGCTGCGGCTGCGCAATCCCGGGGCGCGTCGCCTGACTGACGTCGAGGCGGCGTGGCTGCTAGCCTACGACATCCTGCAGCTCGGCGCGCTGCTGTTCCTCACCGGCGGGCTCTCCAATCCCTTCGCGCTGCTCTTTCTCGCCCCGGTGCTGATCTCGGCGACGGCGCTTTCCCCGCGCACGACGGTGCTGCTGGGCGTGCTGGCGGCGGTCTGCGCAGCGCTGGTCGGGCTGTGGCAGATGCCGCTGCCCTGGGCCGCCGACGGCGCGCTGGGCAACCCGCCGGAGCTGCCGCCGCTCTACCTCGTCGCCATCTGGCTGGCGCTGGCCATCGCCATCGCCTTCATCGGCGTGCATGCCTGGCGGGTGGCGGAAGAGACGCGCGAGCTGTCGGAGGCGCTGGCGGCGACCGAGCTGGTCCTGGCCCGCGAGCAGCACCTCTCGGCGCTGGACGGCCTCGCCGCCGCCGCCGCGCATGAGCTGGGCACGCCGCTCGCCACCATTACCGTGGTGGCCAAGGAGCTTGCCCGTTCGCTGCCGGCCGATAGTCCGATCAGCGACGATATCCGCCTGGTGAGCGAGCAGGCCGAGCGCTGCCGCGCCATCCTGCGCACGCTCACCACGCTCGATGCGGGCGAGGCGCCGTTCGACCGCATGCCGATCTCGCATCTTCTGGAGGATGTCGTCGCGCCGCACCGCAATTTCGGCATCGCCATTGCGGTGACGCTGCCGACCCGCGCCAATGACGAGCCGATCATCGCCCGCAATCCCGGCCTGCTCTACGGCCTCGGCAACATCGTCGAGAACGCGGTCGATTTCGCCCAGGGGCGGGTCAATATCGTCGCCAACTGGACGGAGGATGACGTCGTCATCACCGTCACCGACGACGGTCCCGGCTTTCCGCCCGAGCTGATCGACAGTATCGGCGCGCCCTATGTGACGAGCCGCGGCCGCAACCGCTGGCGGCGCGAGGCCGAGCCTGACGGCGAGGAGGGCCAGCAGGGTCTCGGGCTCGGCGTGTTCATCGCCAAGACGCTGCTGGAGCGTTCCGGAGCCGAGCTCGCCTTCGTCAACCGCCCGCCGCCCGCGCATGGCGCGTCGGTGAGCGTGCGCTGGCTGCGCCGGGCGATCGACATTTCCGGCGAGCGCGAGACGGAAGGGCACGCGGCCGCGAAGGCGTGAGGGCCGACGCTGCGACAATTTTGCGCTCGTGGCCCGGCACGTATAAACTGAGCGAAAAGTCGAATAGGCGGCGCGCCGGCCGGCAGCGGTCATAACCGCTACCGGGCGGGACGCGACCGGCATCTGGGAAAGCTCGAAATGCTCGATACCACCACGGACCCTCAGGATCGCACACTGCTGATCGTCGATGACGACCGGCCGTTCCTGCAGCGACTCGCCCGTGCCATGGAGACGCGCGGCTTCACCGTCACCACGGCGGAAACCGTGGCGGACGGGCTCGCCAGTCTCGAGGGCAACGCGCCGGCCTATGCCGTGGTGGACATGCGTCTGGGCGACGGCAACGGGCTCGACGTGATCTCGGCGCTCAAGCGCCGCCGCCCGGAGGCGCGCGGCATCATCCTCACCGGCTATGGCAACATCGCCACCGCCGTGAACGCGGTGAAGATCGGCGCCGTCGACTACCTCGCCAAGCCGGCCGACGCCGACGATATCTGCGCCGCGCTGAACGCGCAGGGCGACTACAAGCCCCAGCTTCCCGAGAATCCCATGTCGGCCGACCGGGTGCGCTGGGAGCATATACAGCGCGTCTACGAACTGTGCGGACGCAACGTGTCGGAAACCGCGCGCCGGCTGTCCATGCACCGCCGCACGCTCCAGCGCATCCTCGCCAAGCGCGCGCCGCGCTGAAGATGCGTGCCGCGTCGAGCGCCGGCGCGGCACCGGGCGGTCGGTGCGCAATAGGGAAAAGTCCGGTAGGCGCGCGGCGGTCGCGGCCTTAGGGTATTGGCGTAACCCGACGTCACCGGAGCGCGCCCGAACCGATGACTGCCGATGCCGTTTCATCGAACGTCCCGCCCGCCGCCCTCTCCGGCCGACCTGATCCCGCCGCCAGTTACGACTGGCATGCGCTTGCCCACGAGGACGTGGCCGAACGCCTGCGAGTGTCGGCGGGCGGCCTGACGCCCGAGGAGGTGCGCAGCCGCCTCGCGCAGCACGGCCCGAACGCGCTGCCCGACCCGCCCGGCCGCCATCCGCTGGTGCGTTTCCTCGCCCAGTTCAACAGTGCGCTGATCTATTTCCTGCTGGCCGGCGCGGCGGCGGCGCTGGCGCTCGACCATCATATAGATGCTGGCGTCATCGTCGCCGTGGTGCTGATCAACGCGATCGTCGGCTTCGTGCAGGAGGGCAAGGCCGAGCAGGCGCTGCGTGCCATCCGCAGCATGATCTCGCCGCATGCCAACGTGCTGCGCGGCAACCAGCGCGTGAGCATCCATGCGCGCGACCTGGTGCCGGGCGACCTCGTGCTGCTGGAGGCCGGCGACCGGGTACCGGCCGACACCCGGCTCACCCGCGCCCGCGGCATGCTCATCGACGAGGCCATCCTCACCGGCGAATCCGTCGCCGCCGCCAAGAACGAGGATCCCGCCCCGCCGGAAGCCGCGCTCGGCGACCGGCATTCCATGGCGTTCTCCGGCACCACCGTGGCGGCGGGGCAGGGCGCCGGCATCGTGGTCTCGACCGGACCGCAGACCCAGATCGGCCGTATCGGCCGGCTGATCGCCGAGGTCGAGCCGCTGGCGACGCCGCTGCTGAGGCAGGTCGACGCCTTCGCCCGCCGCTTCACCTGGCTGGCGATCGGCGGCGCGGCGGCGCTGTTCCTCTTCGCCGTCGTGGTGCGCGACTATGGCTGGACCGATGCGCTGATCGCGGTGGTGGCGCTGGCCGTCGGCGTGGTGCCGGAAGGACTGCCCGCCGTCATCACCATCACGCTGGCGATCGGGGTGCGGCGGATGGCGGCCCGCAATGCCGTCATACGCCGCCTGCCGGCGGTCGAGACGCTGGGGGCGACCTCCGTCATCTGCTCCGACAAGACCGGTACGCTCACCCGCAACGAGATGACCGCCCGCCGGCTGATCATCGCCCGTGACGGCGCCTGCGCCGAGATCGAGGTCTCCGGCATCGGCTATGCGCCGGAAGGCGCGCTGAGCTGGTCGTCACCCAGCGACCCATCCGGAGCGGCGGACCGCCTGCTGCGCTGCGGCCTGCTCTGCAACGACGCGCATCTTCATGCCGAGCACGGCGCCTGGCGGGCCGAGGGCGACCCGATGGAAGGCGCGCTGGTGTCGCTGGCGGTGAAGGCCGGGATGAGCCCGGCGCTCGAGCGCGGCGCCTGGGCACGGCAGGACGAGATTCCCTTCGATGCCGCCTACCGCTTCATGGCCAGCCTGCACCGCGGACCGCAGGGCGAGGCGGCGATCTTCGTCAAGGGCGCGCCGGAGGAGGTGCTCGCGCTGTGCGGTACGCCGGACGGCGCCCTTTGGGAGGCGGCCATCGCGCGGGCGGCGGCGGACGGCGAACGGGTGCTGGGCTTCGCCACGAAGCGCATCGACGGGGCGCCCACCCGGATCGGCTTCGAGGATGTCCGCGACGGCTTCGATTTCCTCGGCCTGATCGGCTTCATCGATCCACCACGCCCCGAGGCGGTGGCCGCCATCGCCGAATGCCGCAGCGCGGGCATCGGCGTGAAGATGATCACCGGCGACCACGGCGCCACCGCCGGCGCCATCGCCCGCCAGCTCGGCCTCGCCGGGGATCCCGTCGTCGTCACCGGCGCCGAGGTGGACGCGGCCTCCGATGAGGATCTGGTGGGCGTCGCCGCCCGTACCGCGGTGTTCGCCCGCACCAGCCCGGAGAACAAGCTGCGCATCGTGCGGGCGTTGCAGTCCACCGGCGCGGTGGTGGCGATGACCGGTGACGGGGTCAACGACGCGCCCTCGCTCAAGCAGGCCGATGTCGGCATCGCCATGGGACGCAAGGGCACGGAAGCCGCCAAGCAGGCGGCGGAAGTGGTGCTGCTCGACGACAATTTCGCCTCCATCGTCGCGGCGGTGAAGGAGGGGCGCACCGTCTACGACAATATCCGCAAGATGATCGCCTGGACCCTGCCGACCAATGGCGGCGAGGTGCTCTCGGTGATCGGCGCCATCCTCTTCGGTGTCGCCATGCCGATGTCGGCAGCGCACATCCTCTGGATCAATCTCGCGACCAGCGCCACGCTCGGCCTCGCCCTCGCCTTCGAGCCGACCGAGCCGGGCATCATGAAGCGGCCGCCGCGCCCTGCCCACTCCGGGCTGTTGACGCGTTTCATGCTGTGGCGCGTCGTGCTGGTGTCGCTGCTGTTCTCGCTGGTGACCTTCGCCATGTACGGGCTGTCGATCTGGCGCGGGCAGGGCATGGAGATGGCCCGCACCATCGTGGTCAACACCATCGTGGTGATGGAGATCTTCTATCTGTTCAATGTGCGCTTCCTGCACATGACGTCGATCACCTGGCGCGGCGTGCTGGGCACGCGGGCGGTGCTGCTGGCGTTGGCCGCGGTGGTCGCCGGCCAGTTCGCCTTCACCTATCTGCCGGTGATGCAGGCGATCTTCGACACCCGCCCCGTCGCCCTGCTCGACGGCATGATGATCGTCGGCGTCGGCGTGGCGCTGATGATCGTGCTGGAGCTGGAGAAGGCGCTGCTGCGGCGCCTCGGGCTGTTCGACGACTCGCAGATGTGAGCCGCGCCGCTATGGGTCGGGACGGCCCTCGGGCACCGGCGAACCGGTCTGACCAATAAGCGCATCGGCTCGGTCCGTTTCCGCCCCCCCCTCTCGCCGCCGGGCGCTCCAAAACCTTTCCCGGATTATCATTCGACGGGGAGGCCCTGCCTATTCCCTGTGCGCCGTGCCGATCAGAATTTGGAGTTGTCAGTCACGGGTGCGCGCGTGATCCTCGGAAGAGGTCAGACCGGATAAGCCGGCATCCTCATCGTGCGGGGCGTCCATGAGCGAGTTGGACACGGTCATACGCGGCGGCACGGTCGTCACCGCCGCGGACACGGTACGGGCCGATATCGGCATTCGCGACGGGCGCATCGTGGCGGTGGCGGAACGCCTCGACGGCGGTGCGCGGGTGATCGACGCGTCAGGCCTCCTCGTCATGCCGGGCGGCATCGACAGCCATGTCCATCTCGCCCAGCCCTCCGGCGAGGCGGTGATGGCCGACGGCTTCGAGAGCGGCACGCGCTCGGCGATCGCCGGCGGCAACACGACGGTGATCCCCTTCGCCCTGCAGCCGCGCGGCGCCAGCCTGCGCCAGAGCGTGACCGACTATCACCGCGAGGCCGAGGGCAAGTCCTATTGCGACTACGGCTTCCACCTCATCATCTCCGATCCCACGGCCAGCGTCCTCGGGCAGGAACTGCCGGCGCTGGTCGGCGACGGCTACAGCTCCTTCAAGGTCTTCATGACCTATGACGACCTGGTGCTGAACGACCGCCAGCTGCTCGAGGTGTTCGACTGCGCGCGCGGCTGCGGCGCGCTCGTCATGGTCCATTGCGAGGGCTACGACGCCATCCGCTTCATGACCGAGAGGCTGGAGCGGGCCGGCAGGACGGCGCCCTATTATCACGGCGCCTCGCGGCCGCAATCGGTGGAGCGCGAGGCGACGCATCGGGCCATCAGCCATGCCGAGCTGACCGACGTGCCGATCATGGTGGTGCATGTCTCCGGCCGCGAGCCGATGGAGCAGATCCGCTGGGCGCAGCAGCGCGGCCTCAAGGTCTATGGCGAGACCTGCCCGCAATATGTCGCGCTCACCGCGGACGACATGAAGGGTCTCAACATGGACGAAAGCGGCGGCAAATATGTCTGCTCGCCGCCGCCGCGCGAGCGCGCGGACTGGGACGCGATCTGGGAAGGCATCCGCACCGGCGTGTTCCAGACCTTCTCGTCGGATCACTGCCCGTTCTTCTACGACAGCGCGAAGGGCAAGCTCGTGCCCAAGGGCCGCACCTCCTTCCGCTGGGTGCCGAACGGTATTCCCGGCGTCGAGACGCGGCTGCCGATCCTGTTCTCCAAGGGGGTGGTGGAAGGGCGGATTACGCTCAACGAGTTCGTCGCGCTGACCTCGACCAACCACGCCAAGATGTATGGCCTCTACCCGAGGAAGGGCTCCATCGCCCCCGGTTTCGATGCCGATCTCGTGCTGTGGGATCCGAACCGCAAGGAGACCATCCGCCAGGAACTGATGCACCACGGCGCCGACTACACGCCCTATGAGGGGCTCGCCGTCACCGGCTGGCCGGTGATGACGCTGCTGCGCGGCAAGGTGATGGCGGAAGACGGCCGCATCGTCGGCGAGCCCGGCGATGGCGGCTTTCTCAAGCGCGGCCTGTCGCCTTATGCCGTGCCGGCCGGCGCGGTGTGAGCCGTGACGCCGGCGGCTTCACACCAGTTCGGTGAGGACGATGCCCGCGCGGTCCGCCGTGCGGCTCAGATGGCGCCGCATGTAGTAGCCGGCGCCTTGCGGGTCGCCCATGGTCAGCGCCTCGACGACGCGCTCATGCTCCATCACCGGGTCCCACAGCTTGTCGCGCCGCACCGGCAGGCGCGAGCTCTCCAGCAGCACCCGGCCGAAGCTGTCATGCATGTCGGCCAGCAGGCGGTTGCGCGAGAAGCGCATGATCAGCTTGTGGAAAGCGAAGTCGATCTGCGCGAAGGCGGCGAAATCCTGCGTCCGCGCCGCCTCGCGGAAGGATTCGAGATTTTCCTTCAGCGCCTCGATTTCGGCCTGCGTGTGGCTCATCGCGGCGAGCTGGGCGGCGTGGCTCTCGGCGATGTAGCGGAACTGGTAGACCTCGGCCGGCGAATAGCGCGCGGCGAAGCGCCAGGAGGGCGCACGCGCCGCCGCGTCCTCCGCCTGCCCGGTACGCACGAAGGTGCCGCGCCCCGGTTCGATCGAGACGAGGCCAAGAGTGGCGAGGACGGAAAGCGCCTCCCGCAGCGCGGCGCGGCTGATGGCGAGCGTGCCGGCCAGCGCGCGCTGCGGCGGCAGCGGGGCTCCCGGCGCCAGCCGCCCGTCGGCGATCATCTGCTGCAGCGTGGCGACGGCGAGCTGGGTCGCCGTCGGGGCAGGCTGGGTCCGTTGGCGCGCGGATGCCCCGGTCGGGCCGGCCGTCTCGCCCTCGTCACTCCTGCCCCCGTGCATCTGCCCGAATTCCAGCCGGTAGAACCAACTCCGCGATGTCAGGATGGCATAGGCGCGAATGGTCTGACCAGTTCGGATTTGGGCTGGCACGCCGTCGCGAGGTCGGCGTGAGCAGGTCGACCGACACGGAGAGGTTCACCGAGCTTGCCCTGCAACCCCTCACCCGCGCGTCCTTCGCGCCCTATGGCCATGTCGTCGCGCCGGGCGACACACGCTCGGTGCCCGCCAATGCCGGTACGGCGCTCCGCCATGACATCCTGCGGCTGGGTGGCGATTCGCGGCCGGCTAGCCGGCTCGTGCTCTCGGTCTTCGAGACCGAGCCGCAGGCCCTGCCGCTCATCGTGCGGCTCGTGGAGCGGCACCCCCATTCGGAGCAGGCCATCATCTGCATGGGCATGTCCGCGTTCGCCTGCGTGGTCGCCCGCGACGACGGGGCCGGGCGGCCCGACGTCGGCACGCTGCGGGCGTTCAACTGCCCGCCGGGCTGTGGCGTCGTCTATGGGCGCGGCGTCTGGCACAGCCCGATCATCGGGCTCTCCCGTCCGGGCCAGTTCTTCGTGCAGTCCTGGCAGGACGGCACGGCGGGCGATTGCGAGGAGATCGTCATCCCGCCCCTCCTCATCCGAAGGGGGTGAGGCGCCATGCCCGCACGCCGCCCGGCCCGGTCACGGCGCGGCGGTGGCGAGCATGTCGCGATGCTCGATGCGCGCCGCCAGCGCCGGGGCGAGGCCGGTCGTCGGCTTGGCCGGCGGGCGGCTGAACGTGCCGGTGGCGGCCTTGCGTGGCGCGAGGGTGACCAGTGCCTCCGCCATCTTCACCGCTGCCACGATCGGGTCGACCAGCGGCACCGGCACCTGCGCGCGCAGGCGCGGCGCCAGGCCGGCGAGTGGCGCGCCGCCGAGGATCACCACGTCGGCGCCGTCCTCCTCCACCGCCTCGCGCGACAGCTCGGCGATCGCCTGCTCCTTTTCGGCCTGCACGTTCTCGATGGCCGAAAAGCTGAGGCTGCGCGCCCGGATGCCGGCGCAGCGGGCGCCGAGGCGATAAATGTCGACCGTGTCTTGGTACCAGTTGGCCATGGTCGTGGTGAAGGTGACGATGCCGAATTTCTGGCCGAGCGTGCAGGCGGTGAGCATCGCCGCCTCGGCCATGCCGACCACCGGAATGTCGAACAGCTCGCGCGCCGGCAGCAGGCCCGGATCGCCGAAGGCGGCAATGATCGCCGCGTCGTAGTCCGAATGGTGTTCCGCCAGCATCTCGATGGCGATGGCGCCGCCGAGCTGGGCCTCGGAGCGCGAGGCGATATAGGGCACGCCGCGCGGCGCGGTGAGCCCGACCAGCTCGGTGCCGGCCGCCACCGCCGGACGCGCGGCGGCGAGCAGCATCTGCGTGACGGCTTCGGTCGTGTTCGGATTGAGCACCAGAATGCGCAAGGTGGTCCCCTCAGGCGGCGTCGCCGGCTATGTCGCTGGTGGCGAGCAGCGCCAGCACGCCGGTTCCCGTATGCATGACGTGGGCGGCGAGAAGCCGCCCGGCGGTGTCGGGATCGCGCGCTTCAAGCGCGACGAGAATGTCCCGGTGTTCCTGGATCGATTCGACCCAGCGCGACTGCGTGCCGAGCGCGAAATAGCGCGCGCGTTCGGCCCGGGCGAACAGCCAGCGGTGCATCTCGACCAGCGTCGCATTGTGCGCGCCGGCGAGGATCGCGCTGTGAATGGCCTGGTTGACCGCGAAATAGGCGGCGAGATCGCCCCCGCGGTAATGCCCTTCCATCGTCTCCTGCATGCCGCGCAGCGCGGCGAGCTCGGGCGTGGTCAAGCGCCGGGCGGCATATTCGGCGGCGATCCGCTCGACATTGCTCAGCGCCTCGAAAAGCTCGGTGATGTGCGTGGCGTCCATCGGCGCGATGCGGCTGCTGCGGTTGGGGCGCAGTTCCACCAGTCCTTGCGCCGCCAGCATCTTCACCGCTTCGCGCAACGGCGTGCGGGAAATGCCGAGTTCCTCGCAAAGCTCCGTTTCTACTATGGGCGCCCCCGGCCGAAGCTTGCCGGTGACGATCATGCCGCGGAGTTGGCGGGCCGCGTGCTCATGCAGGCCGGCGCGCGCCAGGCGCTCCGCGCCGCCGCCTTCCGCCGGACGGATCTTGCGCGGTCGCCCTCTCTTCCTCGGGATGTCCAACTGTTCCGCCACGATCCGATCCTAGCACAACCCGTGGGCTGCAATCAGTCCGCGAGACGCTGCAATTATAATCACATTATGCCTTGTTCATAGACTGTTGGAGTAAATTGTATTCAACATACAGAAAATTGTTGCGTAACCTTCCGCGGCGCCATTTACTGCGATGATGCAGCTGGCCGGGCGCCGTTCCGGAGAGTGCGGAGGGTTGGCCTGCGGATCTGTTCCTGGTCGGGTAAGGGGCTTTTGCGCCGTAGTCTGGTGGGAGCGCGGTTCGGCGGTCGGATGATTGCCGCATCAGAAGAGGCACAGTACGCGGCGTTGAGTCTGGCTTATTTTTAGTCAAAATGCGGTTTATCTGACGTTAATTTGCGCTTTGTCTCGTGTATTTGCCAAGTATAGTGCGGATGTTTTCGCCGCACCTGTGGTGTAGCGCAGGGCGAAAATGCTCTTTCGGGTTGGCGTGCCCATCATCGTGATCCCGTCTGCGGATCCCGCTGTTGCGGCATGTGGCCGTTGCGGCGTGGTCCGGCAGTTCGCCAACGAACGGGCTGTCAGGGCGGGGTCGTATCGGTTCTCAAGATCCGGAGGGGATCATGTGTGATCGTGACGGCACCTTCTTTCGTAACTTCTCGCGCCGCGGCTTCCTGAAATCGTCCGTGGCGGGTGCTGCGGCGACCATCGCGCTGCCGACCTCGCTCGCCAGCCTGCTGGCGCCGAACGCGGCCCGCGCGGCGGGCACCACCATCAAGGCCACGCACGGCTCCGGCTTCTGCAACATGGGCATCTTCCTCGCCAAGGAGCGGGAGCTGACCCAGGCGGACGGCGTCGATCTCGAATTCGTGGTCACTCCGTCCAACACCGAGATCACCACCATGTTCGGCGCGGGCCTCGTCGACATGTCGATGATCCCCTATTCGAACTTCATGACGCTCTACGATGCCGGCGCGCCGGTGAAGATCGTCGCCGGCGGCGGCGTCGAGGGCTGCATCATCGTCGCCAAGGAGGGCATCACCTCCGCCCAGGACCTCAAAGGCAAGACCTTCGGCACCTTCCAGGCGGATACGCTCGAGGTGCTGCCCTATGATTACCTGAAGAAGGCCGGCCTTTCCTTTGGGGATGTCGAGATCAAGTATCTCGACACCTCGCCGGAACTCGCCCAGGCCTTCATGGTCGGCGCCATCGACGCCATCTGCCACATTGAGCCCTACGCCTCGCAATGCGTGATCGGCCGCAAGGGCGCGACGGTGCTTTCCGACGGCACCGACGTCTATGGCAAGGGCTATTCGGACTGCGTGCTGGCGGTGCGCACGCCGCTGCTGGAGAGCAACCCCGCCGCCGTGAAGGCGGTGATCAAGGCGCTGATGGTCGCCCAGTCGCAGGCCGAGGTCGACAAGACTGCCGCCCTCAAGGACACCGTCGGCAAGTACTACAAGACCAGCATGGAAGCGGCGATCGACGCCTCGACCAAGCAGCCGATCGTCGTCGACCAGCGCAACCAGACGCAGTTCATCATCGACCGCGGCAAGTCGATGATGGAGCTCGGCTACGTCAAGAAGCTGCCGGACCAGGGCGCGTTCGACTGGAGCCTGCTTGACGCGGTGATCGCCGAGAACAAGCCGCTCTATGACGGCCTCAAGCTGAAGTCGGCCTGAGCACGACTGTCGCCGCCCGGCCGTGTCCCCCGCATGGCCGGGCGTCCCTTCGCTGTGATTTCTGGAAGGACGCCATGACGATGAGCGCAGATGCCGGCCATACCGGCCTCGGCGGCACCGGGCCCGCGCGTTCGGTCCCGCCGCCTGTTCGGCCCCTGCTGTCGCCGGCCTGGCGCCGTCGCCTCGGCGCCATGGGATGGGGCGTGGTGTCGGTCGCCCTGTTCGCCGGTGTCTGGGAGGGGTTCTGGGCGCTCGGCATGCTCAACCCGCTGCTGCTGCCGCCGCCGCATCTCTTCCTCTCCGACATTCCCGGAACGCTGCAGTATTTCGACCGCTCGAACCGCATCGGCTCGGTCGCGACGGGCGGTGGGCTGGGTGCGCTGCTCACCACCATGGGCTGGACCCTGATGCGGGTCGTGGTCGGCCTCTCGCTCGGCTTTGCCTGCGGCGTCGCGGTCGGCGCGGCGATCCACTACGTGAAGCTGCTGCGCAATCTTCTGCTGCCCACCATCCTGCTGCTGGCGCCGATCTCGCCGGTGGCGTGGCTGCCGGTGGCGATCTTCGTCTTCGGCATCGGCGACGTGCCGGCGATCTTCCTCGTCTTCATCACCGTGTTCTTCGCCATCGTGCTCTCCACCGGGGCGCAGATCGAGAGCGTGCCGAAGAACTACATCCATGTCGCCCGCATCATGGGCGCCAGCCAGCGGCAGACCTTCTGGAAGGTGATACTGCCCTCCATCCTGCCGAGCCTGTTCATGACGCTGCGGCTCAATCTCTTCGCGGCCTGGATGGTGGTGCTGATCGCCGAGACGGTCGGCGTCGGCACGGGGCTCGGTCAGATCACCTCGATGGCGCGCTCCACCTTCAACGCCAAGCTGGTCTTCTTCACCATGGCGATCATCGGCCTGCTCGGCTTCCTCTCGGACTTCGCGCTGCGCCAGGTCCAGCACAAGATGCTGTGGTGGATCGCCCCCAACCAGGGAGGCACGCGATGAGCCGCCCCGCCGTTTCGATCCAGTCGGTCTCCAAGCGCTGGACGCCCGAGGGCCGGGCGCCGGTGCAGGCGCTGAGCGACCTCACCTTCGATGTCGAGCCGGGCGAGTTCATCGTGCTGCTCGGGCCGTCCGGCTGCGGCAAGTCCACCCTGCTCTACATGATCGCCGGGCTGGAGGAGGTCTCGGGCGGCACCATCGCCTGTGATGGCGAGCCGGTCACCGAACCTTCCGCCGAGCGCGGGCTGATCTTCCAGGAAGCCTCGCTGTTTCCCTGGCTGACCATCGCCGACAACGTCGCCTTCGGTCTCGCCGTTCAGCATGTGCAGCCGGTCCGGCGCCGCGAGATCGCGATCGAGATGCTCAAGCGGGTGGGCCTCGGCGACATGCTGGACAAGAAGCCGGACGAGCTTTCCGGCGGCATGCGCCAGCGCGCCGCCTGCGCCCGCGCGCTCGCCATGCGGCCGAAGGTGCTGATGATGGACGAGCCCTTCGCGGCGCTCGACGTGCAGACGCGCGCGCGCATGCAGGACTTCCTGCTGCAGATATGGCGCGACAGCGGCGCCTCGATCCTGCTGGTCACCCATTCCATCGACGAGGCGATCTCGCTGGCCGACCGCGTGGTGGTGTTCACGGCCCGGCCCGGGCAGGTGAAGACCATCGTGCCGATCGACCTGCCGCGCCCGCGCGAGAGCCGCGATCCGCGCTACCACGCCTATCGCGACCTGTTCACCGAGTTGCTGGCGGACGAGGTCGACCGGGCCTTCGCCGAGCAGGAAGCGGTGTAGGGCGCCATGAACCGCGTGTTCCCCGTCGCCGCCGTGGCGGTCGGGCCGGCGGGGCGCGATCCGGCGCCGCAATGGCGAGAGGCGGAAGCCGGCATCGCCGCGGCGGCCAGCGCCGGCGCCCGGCTGGCCATCCTGCCCGAGCTGTTCGCGCAGCCCTATGTCGCCGGCGAGAATCCGTCCGGCTGGACGGAGCTCGCCGAGCCGGCGGACGGCCCCACCGCCTCGCGCATGCGCTTCGTGGCGGCGACCCATGCCATCGCGGTGCTGTTCGGCCTGTCGCTGCGCCGCGACGACGGCCCGCCCTTCAACGCGGCGCTGCTGGCCCATCCCGACGGGCGCGTCGAGACGGTCGCGGTGAAGATCCATCTGCCGCCCGCCGGCTCGGGCGACGCTTTCGGCGAAGCCGATCACTTCGCGCCCGGCCCGGCCGAGGTCGCGGCGGTGGCGGTCGGGCCGATCCGCCTGGCGGTGCTCATCTGCTACGACCGCCGGTTCCCCGAATGCTGGCGCGCCGCCGCCGCATCGGGTGCCGATCTCGTCGCCGTGCTGGTCGGCGGCCCGGCGCCATCCGATCCGGACGGGCTGTTCGCCGCTGAACTGCAGGCGAGCGCCCGCGCCAACGCCGTCTATGCGGTCGCCGCCGCGCGCTACGGCACCGAGACCGTCGCCGGCCGGCCCGTGCGGCACGACGGCGCCACACTGGCCTTTGGCCCGGACGGCGATCTCCTCGCCCGCGCGCCGCGCGGCGGCTGTCGTCCGCTTCTCGTCTCCATCGACCCCGGGCGCCTCGCCTACGCCCGGGAGAACAATGCCACGGCACGGCGCCTGCGCCTGCCCTTACAGTCCAAGGAAGCATCATGGCTGAACTCATCGTCCAGGCCCGCTGGGTCGTCACCGGCATCAAGGACCGCTTCACCCCCGACGTGATCGAGCAGGGTGCGGTGCTCGCGCGCGACGGCGTCATCGTCGCCACCGGCACGCTGGAGGCTATGCAGCAGCTTGCCCCCACGGCGGAGCTGCGCAGATATCCCGACCACGCCATGCTGCCCGGCTTCGTCAACAGCCACCATCACGTCGGCATGACGCCGCTGCAGCTCGGCTCGCCGGACCATGCGCTGGAGCTGTGGTTCGCCAGCCGCATGCCGGCGCGCCGGCTCGACCTGACGCTCGACACGCTCTATTCGGCCTTCGAGATGATCGCTTCCGGCATCACCACGGTGCAGCACATCCATGGCTGGATGCCCGGCGGCTACGACGCGATCCACGGCGCCGCCAGCAAGGTGCTGGGCGCCTATCGCTCGCTCGGCATGCGCGCCTCCTATTGCTACGCCGTGCGCGAGCAGAACCGGCTGGTCTACGAGGCGGACGAGGCCTTCTGCGCCCGGCTGCCGGCCGATCTCGGCGCGACGCTGGGCAAGCACCTCAAGTCCCAGGCCATGCCCTTCGACGACTTCCTCACGCTGTTCGACCAGCTCACCGCCGAGAATGAAGGCCAGGGCCTCACCCGCATCCAGCTCGCCCCGGCCAATCTGCACTGGTGCACGGACGAGGGGCTGCAGGCGCTCGACGCCAAGTCGAAGGCCGCCGGCGTGCCGATGCACATGCACCTCTTGGAGACAATCTACCAGAAGGAATATGCCCGCCGTCGCACCGGCAAGACGGCGCTGCGCCACCTCCATGATCTGGGCGTGCTCGGCCCGCACATGACGCTCGGCCATGGCGTGTGGCTGAACGGGGAGGATATCGACATCGTCGCCGACACCGGCACCTGCATCTGCCACAATTGCTCGTCCAATTTCCGCCTGCGCTCCGGTCTCGCCCCGCTCAACCGCTGGGAGGCCAAGGGCATCAATGTTGGCATGGGCCTCGACGAGGCCGGCATAAACGACGACCGCGACATGCTCTCCGAGCTTCGCCTCGCGCTGCGCGTCCATCGTGAGCCGGGCATGGACGAGGCCGACGTGCCGACCTGCCCGCAGGTGGTGAAGATGGCGACCGAGGCCGGCGCCCTGACCACCGCCTTCGGTGCCTCCATCGGCCGGCTCGACGCGGGCCGCTTCTTCGACGCGGTGCTGATCAACTGGACCAAGGCGACCTATCCCTATCAGGACCCGGACATCCCGATGCTCGACGCGCTGGTGCAGCGCGCCAAGACCGGGGCGGTCGACGCGGTCTTTATCAATGGCGAGGTGGTCTATCAGGATGGCCGCTTCACCAAAATCGACCGCGAGGCGGTGCTGGCGGAGATCGCCGACACGCTCGGCAAGCCGCGCAGCGCCGAAGAAGTCGCCCGCCGCGAGTTGGGCCTCGCCGTGTTCCCGCATGTGAAGAAGTTCTATGAGGGCTATCTTCCGGAGGCGGAGCCGACGCCGTTCTATGCCGGTTCGGCGCGGATCTGATCCCGCCCGGCCGCGGAGCGTGACGGAAAGGGCGCCCATGGGCGCCCTTTTTCTGTCAGGACAGGACGAAGGGGCCACCCCAGCGGCGCAGCTCGGACGGATCGCGCCCGGCGAGGGCGAGGCACTTCCACAGCGTTACCGCGATGGAATCGAGCACCGGGATGCCGAGCGCGCGCTCCATCTCCGGGGCGAGGGCGGTGCCCTTCATGTTGGTACAGACGATGGCGACGGCGTCGCATCCCTCCTCGGCGACATGGCGGACCATGCCGGCGATGGTCGGCGCGTCGGCGGCGGCGAAGGAGAAATTGTCCTGCAGCCCGAGATGGCGCTCGGCCGTGCAGTCGAAGCCCGCCGCGCTCCAGTTGGCGCGGATGCGTTGCTGCACCTCCGCCCGGTAGGGCGTGACGAGGCCGATGCGGCGAAAGCCGTGGCGCTGGAAAAGCTCGCGGAAGGCCAGCACCGCCGTGCAGGCGGCGATGCCGGTGTGCCCGGTGATCGCCGCGCACAGCGCCTCGTCGCGATCGAAGCCGAGCCAGGCGGCGGAGGTGCCGTTCCAGCCGATGACGTCCACCTTCGCATCGGCCAGCAGTTCGGCGGCGGGCAGGATGGAGCCGACGTCGAACTGGCTCAGCGCGCCTTCCGACAGCGCGATCTCGGTCACACGGAAGCGCGAGAAATGCGCGCTGATGTCCGCGTGCTCCGCCAGCATCCGCGCGGTGAGCGGCTCCAGCGCGGTGTTGGACGAGGGCGTGAGCATGCCAAGGCGGGTTCGCGTGGAGGGCAGGGGCTGTGGGGACGTCACGGGATCCTCGCGGGTGCACACGCAACAGGCCGTCGAATGGGAATCAGACGAGCGAAGCAAAAATGTTAGCCGGCCGAATAAGGGGCCTCAACCTCTCGCACCGCAGGTCAGGCGATCATTCAGGAATGGCCGCTGGCAATGAGAGGCATGTGCATCGGCGCCACGGAATCCGGTTGTCCGGACGAAAGCTCCGGCGTCTCGTCGTGAAAGAGGCTTTCGAGCCAGTTTTCGAACATCTCCACGGCAAGCAGGGCGGTACGAGGCGCTTCGCTTCGGCCGTCGCGCCGCAGCTGCCGGAGGTCGATGCCGGCGCCAGCGAGCGCTACCGCGTGTCCGACATACCATTCCTCGAGGCTGCGGGCGTCGGCCTCGACATGGAACTGCAGGCCGAGGCCGGCCGTGCCATGGCTGAAGGCCTGGTTCTCGTAAATCTCGTTGGAGGCGAGCCGCCGCGCGCCGGGCGGAAGGTCGAAGGTGTCGCCATGCCAGTGCAGCACCTTGGTATCGGGTCGGGCGAGCGGGGCGAGCGGCGAGCACAGGCCGTCGGGCGTCAGAGCCACCGGGCCCCAGCCGATCTCCCTGGCCGGGCCGGCGAAAACCCGGGCGCCGAGCGCCCCGGCCATGAGTTCCGCGCCGAGGCCGATGCCGAGCACGGGCTGGCCGCGTCCGAGACGGCGCTCGATCAGGTGCATCTCGCGCGAGAGGAAGCGGTATGCGCTCATATCGGTGACGCTGATAGGCCCTCCGAGCACGATGACGAGATCGGCGTCGCGGATCGAATAGTGCGAGAGCTGGTCGGTGCTGGCCTCGCAATAGGCGACGTTCCAGCCATGCTCGTCGAGCGGACCTGCGAGGCGGCCGAGATCCTCGAAGGCGACATGGCGGATGGCGACGGCAGAGCGCCGCCTTTCGGGCCAGTATCTGCCAACCATCCGCATCATCGTCGCTCCATCACGTTATATTCATACGAATATAGGTTGGCTCGCAAGCCCCGGGCCCCTTGGGTGCGTCGCTATTGTCCTCCGGGCTGTTGCCATGGGTGACGGCCCGGCCGCACGCTACGCCACCATTCCTCGATCAGCGCGGTGTCCGGCGGTGCCACCCGGGCGAGCTCTCCCGCGAACGCGGCCCAGCCGGCCGCAAGGCCCGGCGCCACGGAGGTGAGGATGGGGATGTCACGGGCGATCGCCTGGCCGAAGGCGTCCACCAGCCCGCCGCGCGCCGCTTCCAGCTTGCCGAACTTGGCGAGGATGAGCACGTCGCAGCCCTCCGCAAGGTCATCGAGCACGCTCTGGCAGGCCTGTGCGACGCCGCCGCCGTCCAGATGGCAGGCATCGGAGAGGCGCCCGAGATTCTGTGCGATGGGGTAGCGCGCCCCGCTCCTGAGATCGCTCAGCGCGTGGCCGGCGCAGCCAGAGCCGCCCGGCTCGCTGGTGGTTTCCACCAGCCCGGCCACCCGCCAGCCTTCCGCCCGGCGCCGGTCGCCGAACGCGGCAAGGGCGAGCTGGATCGCCGGTCGCTGGGCGCCCTGCAGCGCGAGGATGGGGCTCATGGGCCGAATTCCCGTCGCCCGTCGCGTTCGCCCCGGGCACATGCCTGTTTCGCCGAGTATATAGGCGTGTCCGCCACGTTGCGCATCGCGCTTGGGTCGCCTGATCGCTTGCGCAGCGGCATTACTCGACAGTTGAATGCCGGCCGGCGTTCGATCCGTTACCAATAGGGGCCTCGCGCCGGCATCGGTCGCGGCGATTGCGAAGGGATGAACCATGATGCGCACGCGTGAACTTGGAAAGAGCGGTCTGGAAGTCTCCGCGCTCGGGCTCGGCTGCATGGGCCTGACCTCCGCCTATGGAACGGCGCCGGACAGGGCGACCGGCATCGCGCTGATCCGCGGCGCGGTCGAGCGCGGCATCACCCTGTTCGACACCGCCGAGTTCTACGGTCCCTTCATCAATGAGGAACTGGTCGGCGAGGCCTTGGCGCCGGTCCGCGACAAGGTAGTGATTGCCACCAAGTTCGGCTTCAAGATGGAGCCTGGGACGCACCGACGAATCGGCGTCGACAGCCGGCCTGCCCATATACGCGAGGTGACGGAAGCCTCGCTCAGGCGCCTGCGGACCGACCATATCGACCTGCTCTATCAGCACCGGGTCGATCCCGACGTGCCGATAGAGGAGGTCGCCGGGACGGTGGCCGATCTTATCCGCGAGGGCAAGGTCCGGCATTTCGGCCTGTCGGAAGCCGGTGTGCGCACGATCCGCCGCGCCCATGCGGTGCAGCCGGTGACGGCGCTGCAGAGCGAGTATTCGCTGTGGTGGCGCGAGCCGGAGGAGGAGATCCTGCCGGCGCTGGAGGAGCTGGGCATCGGCTTCGTGCCGTTCAGCCCGCTGGGCCGTGGCTTCCTCACCGGCGCGATGAGCGCGACGACCACTTTCGCCAGCACCGACATGCGCGCCACCCAGCCGCGCTTCTCGGCGGAGGCGCTTGCCGCCAACCAGGCGCTGGTCGAGGTGCTGCGCCGGGTTGCGGCGGGGAAGGCGACGGCCGGCACGGGCGCGACGCCGGCGCAGATCGCGCTGGCCTGGCTGCTCGCGCGCAAGCCGTGGATCGTGCCGATTCCCGGAACGACCCGGCTTGAGCGGCTGGACGAGAATATCGGCGCCACGGCGCTCGTGCTCACGCCCGACGAATTGCGCGACATCGACGGCGCGCTGGCCACGCTCGCCATCCAGGGCGCGCGCTACACGGACGAGCAATTGCGGCTGGTCGACCGCTGAGCCGAGGGTGTCCGGTAAGGGTCACTCTCAGTGCAGCACGACCGACAGGCGCCCGAGCCGGGGATCGACCTTGACGAGGTTGACGATGGTGAAATCCCCGGCGAGGCGCTCGACCGCGTCTTCTATGCCGATCTGCGCGCCGCGCGAGTGCACGCGTCCGGTCAGGGTGATGATCCGCTTGTCGGCGGACAGGCCGATGTCGACGTCCGCGCCGTCGCCATCGTGCTCGATCGCCTCACGCAGACGCTGGTAAAGCTCGGTGTCCTGCATCGCATCCTCCCCAGGCTGGCCGATGACGGAACGGCTATCGATATTGATGCAACGCCCAATTGCACCGTGGCGCATTGATCTGCCGCAAGCCGGGGGCGCCTGAGGGAACGGCCGCGGGGCAGGTCTGCGCACCTCTTCAGTAGACGGCTCTTCCACCGGAGATGTCGAAGACGGCTCCGGTGGAGAAGGCGCAGTCCTCGGAGGCGAGCCAGGCGATCAGCGCGGCGGCTTCCTCGACGGCGAGGAAGCGGTTCATCGGGATCTTCGACAGCATGAAGTCGATGTGTTCCTGGCGCATCTGGTTGAAGATCTCGGTCTTGGCCGCCGCCGGGGTGATGGCGTTGACCAGCACGTTGGAGGTCGCCAGTTCCTTGGCCAGCGACTTGGTCAGCCCGATCAGCCCCGCCTTCGAGGCCGAATAATGCGAGGCGTTGGGGTTGCCCTCCTTGCCGGCGATCGAGGCGACGTTGACGATACGGCCCCAGCCATTCTTCAACAGCTCCGGCACCACCGCCTTGCAGGTGAGGAACGGCCCGACCAGGTTGACGTCGACCACGCGGCGCCAGGTGTCGGTGTCGAGCTCCCACAGCTTGCCGTTGCCGCCGGTGATGCCGGCATTGTTGACGAGGATGTCGATCTTGCCATGGGCGGCGACGACGGCGGCGGTCGCCGCCCGCACCGAGGCCTCGTCGGTCAGTTCGACCACATGGGTCGAGACCTCGCCGGCGGTTCCCAGCTGGCCCGCCGCCTCGTCGAGGCGGGCGGCGTCGATGTCCCACAGCGCCACCGCGGCGCCGGATTTGAGGAAGCGCGCGGCGGTGGCGTAGCCGATGCCGCGGGCGCCGCCGGTGATGATGGCGACGCGTCCGTTGAGGTCGAGAACGTTCATGAGCTGTCTTCCCCTCAGGCCGCCGGGACGGTCGTCTGCTGCTGTTCGCCCAGGCCCGCGATCGACAGCCGCATGGTCTGGCCGGCCGTGAGATAGACCGGCGGCTTCTGCCCCAGGCCGACGCCCGGCGGGGTGCCGGTGGAGATGACGTCGCCCGGCTGCAGGCTCATGAACTGGCTGATGTAGGAGACGATGGTCGGCACGTCGAAGATCATCGTGCGGGTCGAGCCGTTCTGGTAGCGCCTGCCGTCGACCTCCAGCCACATGTCGAGCACCTGCGGGTCGGGGATCTCGTCGGTGGTCACCAGCCAGGGGCCGATCGGGCCGAAGGTGTCGCAGCCCTTGCCCTTGTCCCACTGCCCGCCGCGCTCGAGCTGGAAGGCCCGCTCGGAGACGTCGTTGATGACGCAATAGCCGGCGACGTGGTCATAGGCGTCTTCCACCGAGACATATTTAGCCGGCTTGCCGATGACGATGCCGAGCTCGACCTCCCAGTCGGTCTTGGTGGAGCCGCGGGGGATCTCGACATTGTCATAGGGGCCGACGATGCAGTTCGGCGGCTTCATGAACAGCACCGGCTCGTCGGGAATGGCCATGCCGGCTTCCGCCGCGTGGTCGGTGTAGTTGAGGCCGACGCAGATGAACTTGCCGACCTTGCCGACGCAGGCGCCGATGCGCGGGGCGCCCGCCACCGCCGGCAGCGCGGCGGGATCGGCGGCACGGATGCGCGCCAGGCTCTCCGGCAGCAGCGCGTCGCCGGCGATGTCGGACACCAGCGCGGACAGGTCGCGCAGAACGCCCCCGTCATCAAGCAGCCCGGGCTTCTCGCGACCGGCGGAACCATAGCGGACGAGCTTCATCGAACGTACCTCCTGAACCATGCCGCCGCTTCTCGGGCGGCCTTGTCGATACCCAGCCCTAGCTGCAAAGCCGGGGGCCGTCGAGGGCGTCGGCCGACGCCCGCCCGCGTCCGGTTCAGGCCGGCGCGAACAGCGCCGCCGGGTCGGCCGTGTAGCGCGCGACCGCATCGGGATCGAGCGCCACGCCAAGGCCGGGCCGGGCGGGAATGTGCAGATAGCCTTCCGCGTCGACCGTGAACGGCTCGGCGACGATGCCGTCGAGATAGGGGCTGCCGCCGATGAACTCGACGAGGTCGCAGTGCGGCATGGCGCTCGCAAGCTGCAGGTCGGCGGCGAGGCCCAGCGCGGTGTTCCAGCCATGGCCGACATATCCGACGCCGAAATCGTCGGCCAGCCAGGCGATGCGGCGCTGCTCGCTGATGCCGCCGACCTTGGTGACGTCGGGCTGCACGATGTCGAGCGCGCCTTTCGCCAGCCAGGGCAGGAAGCTCTGCCGGCGGGTCAGCACCTCGCCGCCGGCGATCGGCACCGGGCTGGCGCGGCGCAGCGTGCAGAACTCCTCCAGCGCGTCGGGGTGCAGCGCCTCCTCGAACCAGCCGACATTGTAGTCCTTCAGCATCTGGGCGGTGTTGAGCGCCCATTTCAGCCCCTGCGGCCAATGCGCGTCGGAGGCTCCGGCATCGACGAAGAGCTGCGCGTCCTCTCCCGCCGCCTCGCGCGCCGCCCGCACGATGGCCTCGTCGAGCCGCGCGTCGTCGCGGCGCCCGAAGGGGCCCCAGCCGATCTTGAAGGCGCGGAAGCCGCGTGCGCGGTGCGGGCCGATCACCTCGGCCATGCGCCCGGGTTCCTCCATCAGCAGCGAGCAATAGGGCTTCACCCGGTCGCGGTAGGTGCCGCCCAGCAGCCGACCGACGGGCTGGCCGAGCGCCTTGCCGAGAATGTCCCACAGCGCGATGTCGATGCCGCTGATGGCATGGGTGAGGCTGCCGCCGCGGCCCATCCAGAAGGTGTTCTGGTGGAGCTTCTCGGTGACGCGCTCGGGTTCCAGCGCGTTCTCGCCGCGCCAGAGCGGCTCCAGCACGTCGACCGCCGCCTTCACCAGCCGGCCGTCGGTGAACACGCTGCCGAGGCCGGTAATGCCTTCCTGCGTGTGCACGGCGATGAGCGCGTGCACCGAATCCTCCGGCCGTATCTCCGCCGACCAGCCGCCCTTGGGGCTCTCGCCGAACAGCGGCGCGACGGTGATGGAGCGGATGGCGAGCCTGGGCAGCGCGACGGTGGAGATGGCAGAAGGGGGCACGGGAACCTCGGCTCAGTTCTTGCGGCCCGCCGCCGCCCAGCCGCGCTGCGACCAGCGCTCGAGGCGCCGGACGAAGAGGGCGGCGGGATAGCCGACCGAGAAGTAGAGAATGGCGGTGACGGTGTAGACGGTGAAGTACTGGTAGTTGCGCGCGGCGATGATCTGGCCGGAGAACATCAGTTCCTGCACCGTCACGACGGAGGCGAGCGCGGTGTCCTTGAACAGCGCGATCAGGTAGTTGCCGAGCGCCGGCAGCACGACGCGGAACGCCTGCGGGAAAATGATCTTCACGAAGACGACGGTCGGCTTGAGGCCGAGGCTCTGCGCGGCCTCGTACTGGCTGCGGGGTATCGACTGGATGCCGGAGCGGTACACTTCGCTCATGAAGGCGGAATAGTTCACCGTCAGGCCGATGATGGCCGCCGTCAGGGGCTCCAGCCGGATGCCGGCGCTGGGCAGCACGTAATAGATGTAGATCAGTTGCAGGATCAGCGGCGTGGCGCGGATGAACTCGACATAGAAGTCGGCCGGCCAGCGGATCCAGCGCGTGGGCGACAGGCGGGCGAGGGCGATCGGGATCGCCAGCACGCCGGCCAGCAGGATGACGACCACAGTCAGGAAAGTCGTCACGGCGAGGCCCTGCAGGAAGACAGAGCTGTAGTCGGTGACGACGGAGAAATCGAACAGGTTCATGGGATGACGCGCCGGGAGAGCCTGGGGGAAGGCCGACTATAGCCTTCGATGGGAAGGCTCTCCCGGCGTTTTCGCGCCGTCAGAGCGGGAAGAAGAACAGGTTGCGGTTGGTCAGGCCGTATTTCTTCAGGATGGCGGTGGCCTGCCCGTTGCCGCGCACTTCGGCGAGGCCCTGGGTGAAGGCGCTGCGCAGCGAGCAGTCTTCCTTGCGCAGGGCGTAGCGCGCATAGCCGTAGCCATATTTGAAGATCAGTTCGTCGGGGATGGCGACATTGGCGACGATCTCGATCGGCGCCGCGCCATTGGCCTTCATGAACTCGATGATCTTCACGTCGTCGTCGAGGATGGCGTCGACGCGGCCGGTCGAGATGGCGGCGAACTCCTCGGCGTCGGTCTGGAAGGCGGTGACGGCGACGCCGATCTTGCGCAGATATTCATCCGCCGCCGAGCCGGCGATGGCGCCGACCTTCTTGCCCTTAAGGCCGTCGAAGGAGGTGATGCCGGCCGGGTTGCCCTTGGCGACGACGATGGCCGGGCCATACCACCAGGCCGGGCCGGAGAAGGACACCGCCTTCAGGCGGTCCGGCGTGACGTGGATGTTGGCGGTGACGATGTCGATGCGCTTGGCGAGCAGGGCCGGGATGAGCTGGCCGAAGGGCATCACCTCATATTTGAACGTGGTGACGCCGGCCCATTTCAGCGCCGCCTCGACCAGCTCGATGTCGAGGCCGTCGGCCTTCTTGGTCGCCGGATCGAGCGAGGAATAGGGCGGCGAGGGCGAGAAACCGAGAGTGACGCCCTCGGCCTTGGCACGGGCAAGCGAGGGGTCGCCACAATTGTCGAACAGCGGCGGGGCTTCGAACTGGAACTCCTGCGCGAGCGCGCCGGTGCTCACGACGGCCACGAACAGTGCCGCCAAGACGGACTTCAGCATTGCTCTCTCCTCTTTCTGGAACGGCCGGCTTGTCGCCGACTCTGTCTTGCCAAAAATATGACTTCTTGAAAGTTTGCTGTCCAGACAGATTCAGCTCTCTAGGGGCTTTAACGTCAAAAAATATGATTTATCGTAAAATCAAGGTGACGGGCAGGCGGCGGTCGACGCCGCGCCAGCGAGGATCGGCGTGATGCGTATCGAAGCGGTTGATTTCTTCTATCTGGCGATGCCGGAGATCACCACGGATGCCGATGGCAGCCAGGATGCGCTGCTCGTGCGCGTCCGGGCGGGTGGCCTGGAAGGCTATGGCGAATGCGAGGCCTCGCCGGTGACGTCCATCGCCGCCTTCGTCACGCCGATGTCGCACGGCATCTGCCGGCCGGTCGGCGCCTCGGTGCTCGGCCAGACGGTCGACGGGCCGCAGGACATCGCCCGCATCGCCGCGCTGGTCGAGCGCGACAGCATGGACCTGCTGCAGGCCGCCCACACCTGGTCGGGCGTCGAGATGGCGCTGTGGGATTTGCTCGGCAAGGTGCGCGGCGAGCCGGTCTGGCGCCTGCTCGGCTATGAGCGCGCCTGCCCCAAGACGCCTTATGCCTCGCTCCTGTTCGGCCACGAGCCGCAGGAGACGCTGGAGCGCGCGCGCGACGCGATCGCCCGTGGCTTCCGCGCCGCCAAGTTCGGCTGGGCGGATTTCGGCGCCGGCGAACTGGCCGGCGACGTCGACCATCTCGCGGCGGCACGCGAGGGGCTCGGCCCGGAAGGGATGCTGCTCGTCGATGTCGGCCAGATCTGGGTGGAGGACGTCGAGCGGGCGGCGCTGCGCCTGCCCGCCCTCGAGCGTTTCGGCGTCGAATGGCTGGAGGAGCCCTTCCTCGCCAGCGCACTGGAGGCCTATGGCGCATTGGCGAAGCGCAGCAGCAAGGTGCGGCTCGCCGGCGGCGAGGGCGCGCATAATTTTCACATGGCCCGCCACCTCATCGATTATGGCGGCGTCGGCTATGTGCAGATCGACTGCGGGCGCATCGGCGGCATAGGCCCGGCCAAGCGGGTGGCCGACTATGCGGTGCCGCGCGGCGTGACCTATGTGAACCACACCTTCACCTCGCATCTCGCGCTGTCCGCCTCGCTGCAGCCTTATGCCGGGCTTGAGGAGCACCGCATCTGCGAGTATCCCGCCGCGCCGCGAGCGCTTTGCGTGGAGATGACCGCCAATCATCTCCGCCCGGATGCGAATGGTGAGATCATACTTCCAGATACGCCGGGGCTCGGCATAGAGATCGACGCGCCGGCCGTGCGGCGCTACCTCGTGGAGACGGAGATCAAGGTCGGTGGAAAGATACTCTACGCCACGCCGGCGTTCTGAGCCGACCGATCCGGCCGAGGAGGCGGGCGAGGAGCGGGTCGAGCGCGGCCCGCGCCGTTCCGGCTACCGCATCAGCGGCCTGCAGGGCCGCGTCATCACCGAGCTGGGCCGGGCCATCGTGTCCGGCCGCTTCGCGCCGGGCGAACTGCTGCCGCGCGAGCCGGATCTGATGGCCGAGTTCTCCGCCAGCCGTCCCTCGCTGCGCGAGGCGCTGAAGGTCCTGGCGGCCAAGGGGCTGATCGAGATGCGCCAGAAGGTCGGCACGCGGGTGCGCCCGTGCGACCTGTGGAACATGTTCGACAGCGATGTGCTGGCCTGGCATTTCGGCGACCGCACGGCCCCCGCCGCCCAGCGCGACGGCATGCTGCGCGACCTTATCGAGCTGCGCCAGATGATCGAGCCCTCCGCCGCGCGCCTCGCCGCCGGGCGGGCCTCCATGGAGGATTTGCGGCAGTTGCGCACCGCGCTGAATGCCATGGAGGCGGCGGTCGGCGACCTCGCTGCCTATGCCCGCGCCGACGTCGCCTTCCACATGGCGGTGTTCACCGCCGCGCATAACGCGCTGCTCGCCTCCTTCGCCCATCTCGTCGCCGACTTCCTGCAGCTCAGCTTCTCGATCCAGCAAGAGGCGCTGAACGAGCGCGACAACCGCATCGAGGACGATGTGCGCCAGCACCGCGTGGTGTTCGACGCGATCAACCGCGGCGACGGCGAGGCGGCGGCGCTCTCCATGCGCGACGTGATCCTCAACGGCAAGAACTCGCTGCTCGCCGCCATCGGCTGAGCCGGCGGCGCGCCGCGTTCAGTCGAGCAGGTGCTCCATGGCGTCGACGAGCGCGTCGGCATGGGCGGTGGTGACGCACAGCGGCGGACGGATCTTCAGCACGTTGCCGAAGCGTCCGGCGGCGCCGATGAGGATGCCGTGCTGGCGCAGGCCGTTGATCAACCCCCGGGCGATCTCCGGCGCCGGCCCCTTCGCGGTGCCGAACTCGACGCCGACATAAAGCCCGACGCCGCGCACCGCGGTGATCGGCGCGCGCGCCTGCAGGCGCTTCAGCCGTCCGATCAGGTGGCGGCCGACGCGGGCGGCGTTGGCGATCAAATCGTCTTCCTCGATCGCCTCCAGCACCGCGAGCGCGGCGGCGCAGGCCACCGGGCTGCCGGCGAAGGTGTTGAAGTAGCCGAAATCGGCGCAGAAGGCGCTGAGGATCTCGGGCCGGGTGACGACGCCGGCGATCGGGTAGCCATTGCCCATCGGCTTGCCCATGGTGACGATGTCCGGCACCACGCCGTGGCGGGCAAAGCCCCACATGCCCTCGCCGGTGCGCCCGAAGCCCGGCTGCACCTCGTCGGCGATGAACAGCCCGCCCGCCGCGTGCGCCGCCTCGACCGCGGGTTTGAGGAAGCCGGCCGGGTCGGCATAGACGCCGTCCGAGGAGAAGATCGAATCGACCAGCAGGCCGGCGAAGCGGATGCCGTCCGCCTCCATGTCGGCGATCGCCGCGCTCACCGCGTCGGCGAAGCCCTGTGCCACGTCGTTGCCGAAGATCGCCGGGTCCGGCGGCGGCACCAGGCGCACATGGCGCGGCGGCGCGCCGTTCCTGTAGGAGGAGGGCGAGACTTCGGTCACGATGGCGGTGTTGCCGTGATAGGCGGTTTGCGTCACGACGACGCCCTCGCCGCCGCTCGCCTTGCGGGCGAGACGCAGCGCGAGATCGTTGCTCTCGCTGCCGGTGCAGGTGAGCACGACATTGCTGAGCGCCGCCGGGAAGGTGGCGAGCAGCTTCTCGGCGTAGTCGTGAGCGACATCGAACAGATAGCGCGAGTGGATGTTGAACTCGCCGACCTGCCGGCGCACCGCCTCGACCACCTTCGGGTGGCAGTGCCCGACGGTCGGCACGTTGTTGTAGAAGTCGAGATAGGCCCGCCCGTCCGAGGCGTGGAGATAGGCGCCCTCGGCGCGCACGATCTTCAGCGGCTCGTCGTAGAACAGCACCGAGCCGGCACCGAAGCTCTTGCGGCGCCGTTCGACCAGCGCCGCGATGTCGGGCGCCATCTCGCCGGAGCCGCCGGAGAAGGCGTTGAGCGAGAGGATCTGCAGTTCCTGGCTTTTCACGAGGCCGCCCTCCGGGTTTCGGCGGCGCTGCCGTCGGTATCGTATCTGGCGAGGAAGTCGCGGGCGAGCGCGACCGTGCCGTGCGTGTAGGCGTCGCCGAGCTCCTGCGCCGTCGGCGTCTCCGAATGGGAGGCGACCCAGGCGGTGAGCAGCATGCGCCGGAGCATGATGAAGACGGGCAGGAGCGCGCAGTCCTCGTCGGACAGCGGCGCCACCGTGCGGTAGCCCTCGATCCACGCCGCCTGCAGCTCGGGAATGTAGGGCTCGTGCTCGCTGAAGCTGACCGCGGAGGCGAAGTCGTAGAGGTACCAGCTGAAGCCGCAATCGTCGAAATCGATCACCGAGAGCGTGTCGCCGTCAACCAGCAGGTTGGCGACGCGCATGTCGGCATGGACGAGGCCGAAACGGTCCTCCCCCTTGCCATAGGCGTCGAGCCGCTCGCGCAGCACCTGCGCGGTGCGCTCCAGCACCCGGAGCCCCTCGGCGTCGAGGCCGGGGCCGGCGCGCCAGTCGCCCCAGAGCTGCACGTCGCCGAGCATGGCGTCGTAGTCCCACACCTTGCGCACGAAGCCCTCGGGCCGCTGCCAGCCGCGCGCATGGCCGTGCAGCCGCGCATTGATGATGCCGAGCTCGCGGTACCAGCGGGCGAGATCGTCGTCCCCCGCTGGTTCCTTGCCCTGCAGCAGACCGAAGGCGACGGCGTGGCGGATGGTGCCGCCGTCGTCGATCTCGGCGATGAGGCTGCCGTCGGTCTGCGCCACCGGGGTGAGGGTCGGCACGATGTTCTCGCGGCCGAGTGCGGTCAGCCAGGCCAGCTCGGATTCGATCTCCGCGCGGCTGTGATAGCCCGGACGGTGCACGCGGAACACCACGTCGCGGGCGCTTGCCGGATCATGCGCGCGGAAGGTGGCGTTCTCGGAAATGGTGAGCAGCCGCAGCTGCGTGGCCTGCGACAGCCCCCAGCGCGGCAGGGCGGCGCGCAGGCCTCCTTCGAGCCGTGCCAGAAAGGCGTCGTCATACATGGGCTGCGTCATGGCATGTCCTAGGCGTCGGCAATGGTGATCGCCACCCGCGCCCGCGCCAGGGCGCGCGACATCGTACCCGTCGGAGCGCGATCGGTGACGAGGCGCTGGATGTCGGGGATGCGCGCCCAGATGGCGAGCGAGGGGACGTCGAACTTCTTGTGGTCGGAAACGATGATGGTCTCGGCGGCGCGGTTCATCATCGCCCGGTAGACCCAGGCGGCCGGGGCCTCGGCATCGGCCAGCCCGTCGGTGGTGATGCCGGAAATGCCGAGAATGGCGCGGTTGACGTTGTAGTTCTGCAGGAACTCGCCGGTCTCGACCCCGACCATCATGCCCTCGCGGGCGTTGTAGCGGCCCGGGCACATGATCACGTCGATGGTCGGGTTGGCCGACACTACCGTCGCCACCGAGAAGGAATGGGTGATGACAGTGAGGTCGCGGCACTCGGCGGCCATGCGGCGGGCGACATGGGTGGTGGTGGCGCCGGCACCGATGGCGATCACCTCCTTCGGCTCGATGAGCTTCACCGTCGCCGCGGCGATGGCTTCGCGCTCGGCCACCATCAGCCCATGGCGTTCGGTGACCGAGGGCTCGGAGGCGAAAGGCCGGACCGCGCCGCCATAGGTGCGGTTGATCAGGCCCTTTTCCTGCAGCTCGAACAGGTCGCGGCGGATGGTTTCGGTCGAGACGCTGAGCTCGGTGGCGAGATCGCCGACGCGCAGCGTGGCGGAAGCCATCATCTCGGCGAGGATGCGGTCCTGCCGCGCCGCCTTGTCGAGGCGCGGGCGTCGCCGGTCCGCTGTGTCGCCGGTGCTCATGCCGCGGTCCGCCGCCGGACGAGGATGCCGACCAGCCCGCCGGTGAGCAGCAGCGCCGCCGCGCCGAGCGTCGCCATGGTGCCGAGCGCCGGCACCATCGGCGTGTAGCCGGCGACCATCTTGGCGTAGAGCCATTCGGGGATCGTCGAGTCGGCGCCGGTCGTATAGAGCGAGAGCGGGAAATTGCTCCAGGAGAGCAGGAAGGCGAACAGCATGCCGGACCAGATTCCCGGCCACAGCAGCGGCAGCGTCACCTCCCGGAAGACTTGGAAGCGCGAGCAGCCCAGATCGAAGGCGGCCTCTTCCAGCGAAGGGTCGAAGCCGTAGACCTGGATGGCGATGACCAGCGTCACCACCGGTACGATCCACACCATGTGGGCGAACACCGCCGTCATCCAGCTTGTCTGGATGCCGACCGCGTTGAAGCCGAGCAGCATGGCGAGGCCGAGCACCGGCTGGGGGAAGAAGATCGGCAGCAGGATGAGCTTCTGGTAGAGCCGCCGCCCCTTCCAGTCGTAGCGGGCGAAGGCCAGCGCGCCGAAGGTGGCGATGACGACGGCGAACATCGTCACCAGCAGCGCCACCGAGATCGAGGTCTTCACGATCATGCCGATCTCGATCGAATCGGTCGTCTTGGCCCACCAGTCGGTCGAGTAGGTCTTGATGGGGAAGCCGAAATAGCGGCTCTTGTTGAAGCTCGCCAGCGCGCCGCACAGGATCGGCAGATAGATCACGACGAGGACGAACAGCGTCCACGCCCAGATCAGCGCATTGGTGCGCCGGCGCGCGCGGGCCAGATTTCCACCCGCCAGATTTCCGCCCGCCATCTCAGCGCCTCCCCAGCATGCGGTCGAGGTCGAGCTTCGACAGGGCGAACAGGGTGAGCGCGCCGATGAAGAAGGTGACGACGACGGCGAGGGCCGAGCCGAGCGGCCAGTTCTGCGAATAGGTGAAGGCGATCTCGATGTCGTGCGAGATGACGATGATCGACTGGCCGCCGAGGATCTTGGCCTCCGCCGTCGCGCCGATGGCGAGCACGAAGGTCAGCAGCATGCCGATGAGGATGCCCGGCATGGCGAGCGGCAGCTCGATCTCGCGCCAGATGAACAGGCGGCCGGCGCCCAGATCGCGCGCCGCGTCGACGAGGTCGCGCGGCACGAGGGCGAGGCCGAGCGTCATCGGGAACAGCATGAAGGGCAGGTAGGTGTAGACCATGCCGAACAGGGTGATGCCGGGCGTGTACAGCACCTCCGGCCCGCCGGGCAGGCCCAGCCACTTCAGCGTGCCGTCGAGCACGCCGTTCTTGATGTAGAACAGCACCCAGCCATAGAGCCGGACATTCTCCGACACGAAGAGCGGGAAGACGAACAGCACGCTGATGAGCGCCGACCAGCGCCCAAAGACGAGGTTCAGCCCATAGGCGATGGGATAGGCGACCACCGCCAATATGGCGACGGTGAACAGGGCGAAGCCGCAGGACCAGGCGAAGGACAGCCACACCGTGTTCGAGGTGTCGAACAGGATCGCGAAATTCTCCAGCGTGAAGCTGGAGAACACGTCGAAGCTGCGCGGCGTGGCGAAGGCGTAGCCGAAGATGGCGACGAGCGGCGCCAGGAAGCCGATACCGAGCAGGATCGCGACCGGCAGCGCGCAGCGCGCGCCGAGCGAGAGCCTGCGGCCCTGCCGGAGCTGCACCGTCGTCTCGGGGCTGTGGGCGATGGCGATGTCGGCCATCTCTCAGCTCCCCAGCGTGAAGGCGTCGGCGGCGTCCCAGCCGAGCGTGACGTGCCGGTCAGCGCCGGGCGGCAGCGCCCGCCCGCGCGAGAGTTCGACGAGCATCACCTTCTCAGGCATGTCCTTGCCGCCGGTGCGCACCTGGTACTGGATGCGCGAGCCGAGCGAATATTCGTTGTAGACGGTGCCTTCGAGCCGGTTGTCGGCGCTTTCGCCGGGGTCGAGGAAGCGCATGAATTCGGGCCGCACCACCACATAGGCTTCGTCGAGGGCGGCCCCCGGGTGGGCCGGGTCTGCCTGCGGCGGGCGCACGGCGAAGGTGCCGGGCACGTCGATGCCCGACCAGACGCCGTCCGCGCCGCGCCGCACCCTTATGGTGTTCACCTCGCCGACGAACTCGCAGACGAAGCGGTCGACCGGGGCGCCGTAGATCTCCTCGGGCGTGCCGATCTGCACGATCCGGCCGGCGCGCATCACGCCGATGCGGTCGGACATCACCATCGCCTCCTCCAGCGAATGGGTGATGTAGATGAAGGTCTTGCCGGTCTCCCGGTGCAGGTCCTTCAGCTCCTTCTCCAGTGTCTTCTTCAGCTTGTAGTCGATGGCCGAGAGCGGTTCGTCGAAGAACAGCACCTCGGGGTCGTAGGCCAGCGCGCGGGCGAGCGCGACGCGCTGGCGCTCGCCGCCCGAGCACTTCATCACATTCTTGTCGTGGTAGGTCTCGGGCAGGCGGACGACCTTCATCAGTTCCAGCGCGCGCGCCTTGCGCGCGGCGGCGTCGACGCCCTTCACCTTGAGCGGGAAGGCGATGTTCTCGCCCACGCTCTTGTGCGGGAACAGCGCCAGCGACTGGAACACCAGGCAGGTCGGGCGCTTGTTGGGCGGGACGTCGTTGATCAGCTCGCCATGCAGCGTGATGTTGCCCTCGGTCGGGGTGTCCATGCCCGCCAGCATGCGCAGCAGCGTGGTCTTGCCCGAGCCGGAGGGGCCGACGATGGTGAGGAACTCGCCCTCGCGTACGTCGAGGTCGATGCCCTGGACGGCGGTGAAGGCGCCGAAGGTCTTGCGCACGCCGACGAGCTGAAGGATCGGCTTGGGCGGCAGCTCGGCGTCGGGAGTGGCGGCCGGCAGGGTCTGGAGCATGTCGTCTTCCGTTCTGCGCCCGGCAGCGGCGGGGCCGCCGCCGGGGGGGTGTTGATGCGGGGGGGCGGCCTCTCCAATCCTCTCCCCATTGGGGAGAGGTGGCCCGCGAAGCGGGTCGGTGAGGGGAGACGCGGTCGAGGAGCGTCGAAGACCCCTCACCCTACCCCTCTCCCCGGCGGGGAGAGGGAGGCGAGGGCGACCCGTTCATCCCCGCAGCCGCTTGGCGGCGTTCATCAGGTCGAGTGCCTTGTCGTAGTCGGGCACGATGTCGTACTCGGCCGACCGGTCCATCTCCTCCTGCAGGCTGTCCCACTGGATGGCATCGAGCTCGTCCTTGGTGAACAGGTCGAAGCAGGCCTTGTTGCCCATCTGCGAGACCGGGTTGAAGGTGCCCTCGGCGAAGGCGACGGTGTGCGCGACGTCCGGCGCCTGCACATATTTCAGGAAGTCGAGCGCCAGCGGCGAGAGGTTCGGATTGTTCACCGTCGAGGTGATCTCGATCCAGGCGATGCCGCCCTTGCCGCCCGGCAGCGGGCCCTTGAGCGGGGTGATGCCGCGCAGGTTCGGGTGGCCGTCGGCGCGGGCCGGGGAGACCGAATAGGTGCCGCCGGTCATGTGCAGGTCGATCTCGCCGGAAATCAGCGCCTGGTTCATCGAGGCGATGTCGCCGATCAGCTTGGCGCCCTTGAAGACGCGCTTGGCGGTCTCCTCGAACTTGGCCAACTCGTCCGGCGTGTGGACCTTGAACGGGTCGATGCCGGCGATGATGAAGATGTTGAAGACGTTCCAGTCGTCGGATTCGAGGATGCCGTATTTGCCGGCCAGGGCGGGATCGTTGAACAGGTCCCAGCCCACCTCCTCGGCGGTCTTGCGGCTCACCTTGTCGGTGTTGACGACGTAGCTGTAGGGCCCGAAGCGCTGGGCCATGCCGAGCAGATCCTTGCCGTCATCGCTCATCGCCCATTTGTAGGGCGGCTTGAACATCGGCAGCATCTTGTCGAAGAACGGCTCGAACTCCGCCTTCGGCAGCGGCTTGATCAGCTTCTCGGGCAGCATCACCTTGCGCGCCCAGGGATTGTTGACGTTGATCAGATCCCAGGTGTTGATCTCGCCGGCGCGCAGCCGGTTGATCATGGTGGGATCGTTGGTGAGGCTCTCGGCCTTCACCGTGGCGCCGGTCTTGGAGCGGAACGGATCGAGCACCTGGGCGGAGTTGTAGCCCTCCCAGCACAGGATATTCAGTTCCTTTTCGCGCGCGGCCCAGGCCTTGTTCGCGTTCATCAGCGGGCCGGCGGCGGCGAGCGCGCCGAGGCCCGTCCCGATTCCCTGAAGCACTGACCTTCTCGAAATTCCTGCCATTTCGAAGTCCCTCTGGATTGTTGGCGCGGAACGGTCTCGGCCGCGCGTTCGGTCGACATCCGGGCGATGCGGATGTGGTTTTTATGTTGGACTGTGTGTGATCCTAAACATTTGGATTTGGGCTTTACAACACTAATTTGACAGCGCAACGTGATGAAAAGGAAGGCAGCCCAATCGGACGGCACTATGTGGTGCCGCGGGCGGAGCCGTCCCGAAAAACACTGTCCAGGCATCAAGATCGGGGAATGGCCTCACCATGTTCACGTCGCTCGCAGGCAAGACCGTCATCGTCACCGGCGCCAGCAAGGGAATCGGGCGCGGCATCGCGCTGCGCTTCGGCCAGGCCGGGTTGAACGTGCTGGTCGTCAGCCGCAACCTCGCCGAGGCTGAGAAGGTGGCCGGCGAGATCGGCCCCAACGCCTCGGGTCTTGCCGCCGACGTGACCCGCCCGCAGGACACCGAGGCGATGGCCAAGGCGGCGCTCGAGCGCTACGGCGCGATCGACGTGCTCTGCGCCAATGCCGGCATCTTCCCCGCCGCCAAGCTCGGCGAGATGACGGCGGCCGATTTCGACCATGTGATCGACACCAATCTGAAGGGCACCTTCCTCTCGGTCTCCGCCGTGCTGCCGGCTATGAAGGCGCAGAAGAAGGGCCGCATCGTCATCACCTCGTCGATCACCGGGCCGATCACCGGCTATCCCGGCTGGTCGCATTACGGCGCCTCGAAGGCCGGGCAGCTCGGCTTCATGCGCACGGCGGCGATCGAGCTGGCGCCGTGGAACATCACGGTCAACGCGGTGATGCCGGGCAACATCTTCACCGAGGGGCTGGAGGGCAACGGCCCCGACTACATCGCCTCGATGGAGGCCTCGGTTCCGATGAAGCGGCTCGGCACCCCGTTCGACATCGCCAATGCGGCGCTGTTCTTCGCGACGGAGGAGGCGGCCTATGTCACCGGGCAGGGGCTGTCCATTGATGGCGGGCAGGTCCTGCCCGAATCGCTGATGGCGCTCAACGAGATGGGCACGGCCTGAGCCCCCTTCCGCTCCGGCGCGGTACCGATTGCTCCACGCGCGGCGCTGCGCGGGGAGGCCTCGTTCAGAAGGTCGCCGCGAACATCAGCAGCACCTCGTGCGCGGCCTGCGAGGCGATCGGCAGGCCCTTGGAGGCGGGACGGAAATCGTCGGCGCTGTAGAGATTGTAGTCATATTGCAGCGTGACCGCGAACGGCCCGACCGGCGTCCAGGTGATGTTGGCGCCGAGATTCCAGTTGCCGACGCCGCTGGCGCCATAGGTGAACCGCGCGAGCACATCTTCGATATCGAAGCGGCCATAGCCGCCGTAGAGCGCCGAGTTCCACGTGTCGTTCCAGTTGTGCAGAAACTGGCCGACCACGCTCCAGCCGCGCACCTTCGAGAGGCTGCCATCCGCGCGCATGAAGGCGTCGGGTGCCGTGAAGTCGCCGCTCGCATCGACGAGGCCGAGATAGGACACCGCCCCGTCGGCATAGGCGGCCTGGAGATAGAGCGTGTCGCCCGAGGCGATGAAGGGCAGGTTGAACATCACGCCGGCCTGCAGCGCATAGCCCCATTCGTCGGTCGAGGCGCCGATCGTGCCGGCCGTCTCGGCCTGCGCGATCTGATGCAGCGCGCCCGACAGCAGGAAGTCGCCCCAGCTTCCGTTCTGGCCGAAGGTGGCGACGATCTCGGGCCAGCGCGTCGCCGTCCCGGCCGCCTCGTCCGGGTCGGAGCCCGCGCCGGCGGACACGGCTGGCAGGATGCCTGCGTCGCGGGCGCTCGATCCCTCCAGCGCGAGCTGGGCGGAAAACCCGTTCGGCAGCTTCCATGTGTAACCCAGGACCGGGAGCTGGGTCTGGTCGCCGATGGTCAGCGGGTCCGTGCCCATCACATTGGCGTTGGCATAGAAGTCGAAGAAGGACTGCAGATAGCCGGCGGTGAGGCCGGCGAATTCGATATGCATGTCCCAGGGCTGGAACTCCGCCTGGTTTTCCGGCGCCTCCCCCCAGGGCTCGGCGGTCCGCCAGATGATCCGCATGTCCGTATAGGAGCGCAGCGGGCCGTAATCGGTGGCGTTGCGCGCGTCGATCTGCAGGCCGAAGGTCGAAACCCAGTAGGTGCTGGCGTTCTCGCGCGGGTAGTCGGTGAAGGTATTGTAATAGGTCTCGGCCCAGAGATAGCCGCCGACCCGCAGGCAGGTGTCCGAGCCCGGCACGTAATAGAAGCCCGGTCCTTCGGCCTTGCATTGGAGGACATAGCGGGCGGTCGCCGGATCGGCCGCGAGTGCCGCCGGCGGCAGCGCCCCCAGCGCGGCGGCGATCCCGATCCCGGCCATGCCGGCCACCGCGCTCCTCATGCCTCTTCCCCCGAACCGGAAACCCCGGCCGCCACCCCTTGCGGTGATCGCGGGACCGATAGTAACGGGCGGATCGGGTGAACGGAACGGCGATCGGCATCATCGACGCCGGTGCGTGTCTTTCATCTGGCCGTCGGCGTTCAGGCGGGTAAAGATCGGCGGCGATGGGGCCGGGCGATGAGAGCCGGCCGCCCTCGCGGCTACGAGGTATGCATGGCCCGTTCGACCTGCCTGTACAGCCACGGCTTCCTGCGCGTTGGCGCCTGCGTGCCGCGCGGGCGCGTCGCCGATCCGGCGTTCGCGGTCGATGAACATCTGGCGCTGGCGCGGGAGGGTGACCGGCGCGGCGCCGCTGTGCTGCTGTTCCCCGAGCTCGGCCTTTCCTCCTACGCCATTGACGACCTGCTGTTTCAGGACGCCCTGCTGGACCGCGTCGAGGCGTCGATCGGCGCGATCGTCGCGGCCTCGCGCGATCTCCACCCGGTGCTCGTCGTCGGCGCGCCGCTGCGGCGCGAGGGCCAGCTCTTCAACACGGCGGTGGTGATTCATCGCGGCGCGCTGCTCGGCGTGGTGCCCAAGAGCTATCTGCCCAATTACCGCGAGTTCTACGAGCGCCGGCATTTCGCGCCGGGCATCGGCACGGGCGGAACGATCGCCGTCGCCGGCCGCGAGGCGCCGTTCGGCGACGACCTGCTGTTCCGCTCGGGCGGCGAGGTCGGCGTCACCTTCCATGTCGAGATCTGCGAGGATCTCTGGGTGCCGCTGCCGCCCTCGACGCGGGGGGCGATGGTGGGCGCCGAGCTGCTGCTGAACCTGTCGGCCAGCAACATCACCATCGGCAAGGCGCGCCATCGCCGGCTGCTCTGCGCCAGCCATTCCGCCCGCTGCATCGCCGCCTATGCCTATGCCGCGGCGGGGCCGGGCGAATCGACCACCGACCTCGCCTGGGACGGCCAGGCGGCGATCTTCGAGAATGGCGACACGCTCGGCGAGAGCGAGCGTTTTCCCGACGGGCCGACCCTGCTGTGCGCGGATGTCGACCTTGACCGGCTGCGCCAGGAGCGCATGCGCACCAACACCTTCGGCGACTGCGTGCGGGCCGGGGGAGCGGTGGGATTCCGCAGCGTTGGCTTCACTCTCGACCGGCCGGCGGCGGCGGTCGCGCTGGAGCGGATCGTCGAGCGCTTTCCCTATGTGCCGGTGGACGCCTCCCGCCTCGCCGAGGAATGCTACGAGGCCTACAACATCCAGGTTCAGGGGCTGGCGCAGCGGCTCGCCGCCTCCGGCGTGCGGCATGCGGTGATCGGCGTCTCCGGCGGCCTCGATTCGACGCAGGCGCTCATCGTCGCGGCGCGGGCGATGGATCGGCTCGGCCGGCCCCGCACCGACGTGCTCGCCTTCACCCTGCCGGGCTTTGCCACCTCCGACGCGACGCGGGCCAACGCGCAGGCGCTGATCCGTGCGCTGGGCGTCACCGGCGCGGAGATCGACATCCGCCCGGCGGCGCGGCAGATGCTGGCCGATCTCGGCCACCCCTTCGCCAAGGGCGAACCGGTCTACGACGTCACCTTCGAGAATGTGCAGGCCGGGCTGCGCACCGACTACCTGTTCCGTCTCGCCAACCAGCGCGGCGGGCTGGTGGTCGGCACCGGCGACCTGTCCGAGCTCGGCCTCGGCTGGTGCACCTATGGCGTGGGCGACCACATGTCCCACTACAACGTCAACGCCTCGGTGCCGAAGACGCTGGTCCAGCATCTCATCCGCTTTGTCGCCGCCTCGGGCGACGTGTCGGCGGACACCGCCGCAGTGCTTGACGCCGTGCTGGCGACCGAGATCTCGCCCGAGCTGGTGCCGGCCGATGCGGGTGCGACCATCCAGTCGACCCAGCAGGTGGTCGGTCCCTACGCGCTGCAGGATTTCAACCTGTTCTACCTGACCCGGTACGGCTACCGGCCCTCGCGCATCGCCTATCTCGCCGAGCAGGCGTGGGGCGACACGGCGCGCGGCAGCTGGCCGGCCAACACGCCGGCCGAGGACCGGCGGGCCTATTCGCGGGACGAGATCCGCCACTGGCTGCGTCTGTTCCTCAAACGATTCTTCGCCAACCAGTTCAAGCGCTCGGCGCTGCCCAACGGGCCGAAGATCTCCTCCGGCGGCTCGCTGTCGCCGCGCGGCGACTGGCGCGCGCCCTCCGACGCTGCGGCGGGAGTCTGGCTCGACGAACTCGAGGCCGGATGGCCGCCGGAAGCTTGACCCGGCGGCTTCCGCCCGCCGCCGCTTGACATGTGCCTCGCGGGGCGTGAACCAGCCCGTGCGGGATCGGCGCGAACGGGAGAAGCAGCGACGTGGAAAAGGACGGGCCGGAAAACGGCAGGCTGGCGCATCCGAGCTACCGGCTGGCCGCGCGCGACGAGGATTTCATCCTCGGCGATTCGATGCGCGGGGTGCGCTTCATGCTCGAATACGCCAAGCCGGAGGAGGAGCTCCGGCGCTGGCGCATCCGCTCGACCATCGTGGTGTTCGGCTCGGCGCGGGTGCGCGCCAACGGCCCCGGCCGCCAGCCCTTCCTCTATGAGCAGGCCCGCACCTTCGGCCGCATCGCCTCCGAGCGCGGCGGCGCGCTCGAGGTCGCCGATGGCGGCTACCGGGACAATGTGATCGCCACCGGCGGCGGGCCCGGCCTGATGGAGGCCGCCAATCGCGGGGCGTTCGAGGCGGCGGCACCGAGCATCGGCTTCAACGTCAGCCTGCCGCACGAGCAGGAGCCCAATCCCTACACCACGCCGCAGCTCACCTTCCGCTTCCACTATTTCGCGATGCGCAAGATGCATCTGGCCATGCGGGCGAACGCGCTGGTGGTGTTCCCCGGCGGCTTCGGCACGCTGGACGAGCTGTTCGAGATCCTCAACCTGCGTGTCACAGGCAAGGCGCCGCCGGTCGGCATCGTGCTGTTCGATGAGGCCTATTGGCGTTCGGTGATCAATTTCCCGGCGCTGGTCGAGAACGGCATGGTCAGCGCGCAGGAATGCGAGCTGTTCCAGTTCGCCGATACCGCCGAGGATATCTGGGCGCGGCTCATCGCCTGCGGTCTCAAGCCGCGCTCCTGATCCCGCCCCCCATCGAGGCGTTCAGGCGCGGGCGGCGATCCAGTCGGCGATCCTCGGCCAGGTCTGCGCATGGGCCTGGCGGCCGGCGAGGATGGCGAGGTGCTGGAGCCCGACGCCGATCTCCACCGGGTTCTCGATGATGCCGGTGGAGCCGGCCATCCGCGCGAGGAAGGGTTCGACCGCCGCGCGCGGTCCGATCTCGTCGGCGGCGTTCACCACGGCGAGGGTGGGAACGCGAAGGTCCTGCGGCCCGAGCGCGCGGCCACGGAGGGCGAGCGTGCCGCGCGCGAATCGGTTCTCCCGGTACAGCCATTCGACGATCTCGTGCACCAGCCGGCCGGGCAGCGGCATCTCGTCCAGCGCCCAGCGCTCGATGCGCATATGCAGCCCGAGTGCCGCCGGATCGGCGAGGCTGAGCGCGCCGTCGGCCCAGCGCGACCACAGGAAGGTGCCGGGCGAGAGCATGGCGCAGGATTGCGAGAACTGCGCGCCGGGAACGGTGTCGTCCTGCGACACCCGGTCCGGCTGCGCGACGACGATGTCGCGAAACGGGCTGGATCCCGGCTCGAAGCTCAGCGGCGCCGCCAGCAGCACCAGTCCGCGGGCGAATGTGGGCTCCAGCGCGCAGGCGATGGCGGCGAGCGGGCCGCCGAGCGAATGGCCGAGCACGACCGGCGGGCCGCCGGCGGTCTCGGTCGCGATCGCCGCGCCGGCTGTCAGTATGGCCTGTGCATGCGCCTCGATTCCGTCATGCCCGTCCGGCGGTGGCAGCCATTCGAGCAGATGGACGTCCAGCCGGCGGTCGAGGCAGAAGCGGACCGCGCTGACGGCCGGTGTCAGGTCCCAGATATAGGCCCGCTTGATCGGCGCCGGGACCATCAGCAGCGGCGCGCCCGTCGCCTCGCCCCGGTAGCGCCGCAGCCGCCAGCGCGGGCCGCAGGCCACCACGTCATAAGCGCATTCATGGACGCCATAGCCGAACAGGTCGAGCGCGCGCGCCTGCAGGCCGCGCCATTGCTCAATGGCGGCGCGTTGCGATGCGCGCAGGCCGACGAGCGGGTCAGGATCGGGTTGGGGCGCGGCGTGGGGCATCGGCATCCTCCCTGCGGGCGGGTTCAGCGTGGAACCCAGTGTTCGCCATCCCTAACGTAGGAGCGCTTCACTGCCGCCCAGGCGATGCGGTGGGCCCGCTCCTCACGGTCGCTCTCGCCGGTATGGGTGGCGAAAGCGTGGTTGAACGCCTCACGATAGATGTCCTGCGCATGGCCGGGCAGATGCGCCCGTACCGGCGGGGGCAGATCCGCATTGCTGGCGTAAGGCATGGCCATGCTCCGCAGCGGGCCGCGTCCGGCCGCAACGGCCTGACGCGCACAGAGACCATCATAGCAGAGCTTGCGCCGCCGCCCTTGACGAAGGTCAGCCGCCTTCGGTCCGCAGCTCCGACGACAGGCGCAGCGGCGGATTGGCCCAGAGCGCGCCGCGATCGGCGAGGAAGCGCCCGGCGATCTCCGTGCCGCGCCGTGCCGCTGCCGTCACCGAGGTGCCGCGCAGGCAACCATCGATGAAGCCGGCGGCGAAGGCGTCGCCCGCCCCCGTCGTGTCGCCACCCTCTTTCGTGTCGCCAATCTCTTTCGTGTCGCCCGGTGCCGCCAGCGGCACGACGGGCACGCCGGTCCGGCCGCCCGCGTCGATGAGCTGCACGGGATTCGCGCCGTCCGTCATCACCAGGGCCGCCAGCGCGGCCCCACCGATCTCCCGCGCCTGCGCGAAGGCGTCGGCGCCGGCGAAAAGTGCATGGTCCGACACGGAGGCGATCAGCACCTCGGCCGGGCGCCGCTCGCTTTTCTCGAGCGGCAGCTGCGCCACGACGCGGGTGCGGCCCGCCAGCTCGGCGAGCAGGTCCGTCTGCGCCCGCCGGACGTTGACATAGGCGATGTCGACGGCGATCGGCGGCAAGGCGGTGACGGTGCGCAGCTCGGTGGCGACCGGCGCGATGATCGTCCGTTCGCCGGTCGGGTCGACGAGAATCTCCAGCGGTGCGGTCGGCGCCTCGCTGAAGCGCACATGCCGCAGGTCGAAACCCATGGCTTCGAGCCGGTCGAGGCAGGCGCGGCCGGCGGCATCGGTCGACAGCGTCGCGGCCAGGCTCACGCGGTGGCCGAGCGCCAGAAGCGTCGCCCCGGTGTTGAAACCGCCGCCGCCGCAGCGCGGCGTCATTCCTTCATGGGTCAGCCGCGCGCCGGCGCGCAGCGGAGCGTCGAGCCGCCAGACACGGTCGAGATTGACGCTGCCGACGACCAGCACATGTGCCATGAGGCGACGCCTTCTCCCAGGAATTCGCCGCGCGGCGGCTACGGGCCACCGATGGCGTCGGCCGGCACGCAGGCGATGCCGAGCTTGCGGAACTGCGCGCGCGCCGTCTCGGCCGAGCCTTCGACATCGATGCTGCGGCAGGCGTCCTCGATCACCACCACCTCGAAGCCGACCCGCCGGGCATCCTCGGCCGAATAGCGGACGCAGAAATCGAAGGCGAGGCCGGCGAGGAACACCCGGCGCATGGCGCGCTCGCGCAGATAGCTGGCGAGGCCGGTCGGTGTGCGGCGGTCGTTCTCGTAGAAGGCCGAGTAGGAATCGATGGCGGGGTGGTAGCCCTTGCGCAGCACCAGCTCGGCATGCGGGATGTCGAGATCGTCGTGGAAGGCGGCGCCGTGCGTGCCCTGCACGCAATGGTCGGGCCACAGGATCTGCGCCCCGTAATCGACGTCGATCGTCTCGAACGGCCGGGCATCGGCGTGGGAGGAGACGAAGGACAGGTGGTCGGGCGGGTGCCAGTCCTGCGTCAGCACCACATGCGCGAAGCGCCGGGCGAGCGCGTTGATCACCGGCACGATCTCGCCGCCGTGCGGCACGGCGAGCCGGCCACCGGGACAGAAGTCGTTCTGGATGTCGACCACGAGCAGGACGTCGCCGCGGCGAGGTGAGAAGTCTTCGGTCAAGATCATGGCGCCGTCGTTCCAGACGAGACGCTGTCGTCTCGGCAGCGAGTTTAATCCTCGCCGTCGACTTGTGTAGAGCCGGCGCGGCGCGATCAAGGGGCGCGGGACAAAGTTCTGTGGTCAGCCGCGCGCATCGTTGCGGATGCACGCGGCACAGGCGTCACCGGTAGCGCGCGAGCGCGAGGTCGGCGGCCTCGATATCGGGCGTACGCCCGCTGACCAGATCGGCGAGCACGCGTCCCGAACCGCAGGACATGGTCCAGCCGAGCGTGCCGTGCCCGCCATTGAGGAACAGATTGGCGTAGCGCGTCGGCCCGATGATCGGCGTGCCATCCGGCGTCATCGGCCGCAGCCCGGTCCAGAAGCTGGCCCGGCTCTGGTCGCCGGCACCGCCGAACAGCTCCTCGACCGAATGTTCCAGTGTCGCGCGGCGGGCGGGCGGCAGGTCGAGGTTGAAGCCGGCGATCTCCGCCAGGCCGCCGATGCGGATGCGGTCCCCCAGCCGGGTGATGGCGACCTTGTAGGTCTCGTCCATCACCGTGGAGACCGGCGCGCGGGCCTCATCGACGATCGGCACGGTCAGCGAATAGCCCTTCACCGGGTAGATCGGCAGCCGGAGTCCGAGCGGGGCGAGCAGCGCCGGGGCGTAGCTGCCGAGCGCGGCGACGAAGATATCGGCGGCGACGTCGCCGCCAGCCGTCGCGACGGCCTCGATCCGCCCGCCGGAGAGCTTGAGGCCGCGTATGTCGACGCCGTAGCGGAAGCGCACGCCCAGCCCTTCGCAGAGCGTCGCCAGCGCGTTGGTGAACTTGAAGCAGTCGCCGGTCTCGTCGGTCGGCAGGCGCAGCCCGCCGACGATCCTATGCGCCGAGGCGGCGAGGCCGGGCTCGGCGGCGACGCAGCCGGCGCGGTCGAGCACCTCGAAGGGCACGCCGTCGGCGGCAAGCACCTCGATATCCTTGCCGATGCCGTCGAGCTGCTTCTGCGTGCGGAACACCTGCAGCGTGCCCTGCATGCGCTCGTCATAGGAAATGCCGGTTTCGGCGCGCAGCTTGATCAGGCAGTCGCGGCTGTATTCGGCGATCCGCACCATCCGGCCCTTGTTCAGCGTGTAGCGGGCCTCGGTACAGTTGCCGAGCATGGCGACCATCCAGCGCCAGGTGGCGAGGTCCGCCATCGGCCGGATGACCAGCGGGGCGCGTTTCATGAACAGCCATTTCAGCGCCTTGAGCGGGATGCCCGGCGCCGCCCAGGGCGAGGAATAGCCAGGCGAGACCTCACCGGCATTGGCATGGCTGGTTTCCAGTGCCGGGCCGGGCTGGCGGTCCAGCACCGTCACGTCATGACCGGCTTTGGCAAGATAATAGGCCGAGGTGACGCCGATCACCCCGGCGCCGAGAACGACGATCTTCATGCGTGTTGTCCTGTCGTTCCGGTCAGCGATAGACGCGATGGAAGCGCGTCCCGAGGCCGGTGAGTATTTCATAGGAGATGGTGCCGGCATCGCTGGCAAGCGCATCCAGCGTCTGGTGCGGGCCGATGAGCTCGACCAGGCTGCCGAGGCCGAGCGCGCCCGGCGGCAGCGCCGTGATGTCGATGGTGAGGCTGTCCATGGAGACGCGGCCGACAATGGGCAGGCGGATCGCGCCGGCATAGGCGGCGCCGCGATCGCTCAGGCTGCGCGGCAGCCCGTCGGCATAGCCGGCGGCAAGGGTGGCGAGCCGGCGCTCGGCGTTTGTCACATGTACCCCGCCATAGCCGATGCGGGTGCCTGCCGGCACGGTGCGGGTCTGGATCACCCGCACGTCGAGCCGCACCACCGGCGCCATCGGATTGGCGACGTTGCCGGTCGGCGCACCGCCATAGAGCGCGATGCCGGGGCGCACCAGCGCGCCCTGATAGTCCGGCCCGAGAAAGATGCCGCCGGAATTGGCGAAGCTCAGTGCGGCCCCCGGAAAGCCCTGCGCGACGCGTCGCATCGCGGCGAGCTGGTCGGCGTTCTGTGCGTTCAAGGGATCGTCGGCGCAGGCGAGGTGGCTCATCACCCCGAGCACACGCACGCCGGCCAGCCGCTCCGGTGCCGCCGCCAGCGCCGCTTCATCCTCCGGCGACAGGCCAAGGCGCGACATGCCGGTGTCGAACTGCAGCAGGGCGGGGAGCGCGACGGCGCAGGCCCGGGCGACACGCGACCAGTTGTCGATCTGTTCGAGGCTGTTGAGCACCGGGACGATGCCGGCATCGGCGCACAGGCGCTCGGCTCCCGGCTGCAGGCCGTTCAGCACATAGAGCTGCGCGTCGGCGCCGAGAGCCGGCTTCAGGGCCAGCGCCTCGGCGAATTGGGCGACGAAGAAATTCCGGCATCCGGCGGCGTGAAGTGCGGGTGCCACGCGCATGGCGCCGAGGCCGTAGGCGTCCGCCTTGACCACGCCCGCCACCCGCGCCGCTCCGGCGCGCTGGCACAGCAGCCGGTAATTGGCAGCGAGGGCGGAAAGATCAACGGTCAGGACGCCGGGCGCCGTGTCGATCACCTGCTGCTGCCGTTCCGAAATCTCGCCGAACATCACCCGTCCTCGCGGCTTGCCGAACGGTTGTGAATCATAATGCAGTGATCATGCATTTGGTGGGCGATTCGTGCGCAAGATTTTCAATGAATACCTTTTCATGCGAGGATCGTCGAAGTTTTCGAAGGAACGATCATGAGCGCGCTCGACCCCATCGACCGCAATATCCTGCGCCTGCTGCGTCTCGACGCGCGCATGCCCACCGCCCGGATCGCCGAGGAGGTCGGACTGTCCGCCTCGACCTGTCTGCGCCGCATCAAGCTGATGGAGCATGGCGGCGTCATTCGCGGCTACACGGCCCTGGTGGACCACTCCGCCCGCGAGGCGGCGATGGCGGTGATCATCAACATCACGCTGGAGCGGCAGACCGAGGATTATCTCACCCGCTTCGAGAATGCGGTGCGCCGGCACCCGGAGATACAGGAGTGCTATCTGATGACCGGCGGCTCGGATTACCTGCTGCGGGTCGAAGTGGAAAACGCCGCCGAGTTCGAACGCATCCACACGGAAATTCTCTCGACGCTGCCGGGCGTGCTGCGCATCCACTCCAGCTTTTCGATCCGCAACGTGCTCGCCACCCGCCGCCGGCCGAAATAGGTCGTCCTTCAGGAAAACAGCGTCAGCAGGTTTTCGAGGTGGTCGATCTCGAGGTCGACATTTCCGAAGCCGCCGCCGCTCGGCGTATAGCCGACGACATAGAGGCCGGCGGCGCGGGCCGACAGCGCGCCCGAGCGGCTGTCCTCGACGGCGGCGACCGTTTCGGGGGGAAGGCCGAGCCGCGTATAGGCGCGGCGATAGGGTTCGGGATCGGGCTTGCCGCAATCGACATCGTCGAGGCTGAGCGAGAAGGCGAGGACGTCGGCGATGCCGAGCGCGGCGATGTTGGCGTCCACCACGCTGCGGTTCGAATTGGAGACGCAGACCTGCGGCACGCCGCGCTTCGCCAGCGCATGGATGGTGGCGACCGCGCCGGGCAGGGCGATCAGGCTGTCGCGGTTGTCGACGTAATGCGCATTTATGCGCGCCACCCATTCCGCCTCGGCGACCTCGGCCGGCAGGCGGGGCGAGACCTGCTTCCACACATCGCCCATATGAATGCCGCGGAAAGCCTGGTCCGGCAGGTCGGAAAGGTCGGCGCCGAGCGATCGGCAGGCGGCGAGCAGCGCCCGATGATGCAGCGGCTCGCTGTCGATCAGCGTGCCGTCGATGTCCCAGGCGACGGCGCGCAGCCGGGTGGCGCTCACGCCGCGCCCCTTCCGGCGAGGCGGCGGTAGAGGTCGCGGTAGCGTCGGTAGCCGGCTGCGTAGGTCGCGGCATGGGCGGGTTCGGGCCGCAGCGTCTCGTCCTGCCGGACGAAGCGGGAGATGCCAGCCCATTCGGCGGCGCCGATGCCGACCGCCGCCGTCCAGGCCGCGCCGAGCGAGGAGCCGGGATGGCCCTTCAGCCGGTGCACCGGCTGCTGCAGCACGTCGGCGATGATCTGCATCCACACGCGCGAATTCGAGCCGCCATCCGACACCATGACGCGGCTGGCTTCATGGCCCATGTCGCGCAGCACCTCGACATGGTGGGCGCAGGCATAGGCATAGCCTTCCAGCAGCGCCCGCCAGACATGGCCGATGTCGTGCGACAGGGTGAGCCCGTCGACCACGCCGCGCGCGGCGGGGTCGTGGATCGGCGTCTTCTCGCCGAGGAAATAGGGGAGCACGGTCAGCCCGTCGGCGCCGGCCGGGCGCTCGGCCGCCAGCCGGTCGAGGTGCTGGTGCAGGCTGAGCCCGGCCTTCTCGGCAGCCGCCGCCTCGCCGCCGGCGAAGTTGCGCACGAACCAGTTGAGGCCGGAGCCGCCGGTCGCCATGCAGCCATTGGGCATGTAGAGGCCGGGAATGAGGTGGTAGTCGAGATAAAGCCGCGGGTCGGGCTTCACCTGGTCGGTGGCGACGAGAATGTCGATGGCGCCGCCGAATTTCAGCAGGATGTCGCCGCGCTGGGTCACGCCGGCGCCGAGCGCCGAGGCGATCATGTCGGCCGCGCCGCCGATCACCGGCGTGCCGACGGCCAGGCCGCTCTGCGCCGCGCCCTCGGCCGAGACATGGCCCATCACCTCGTGGGAGGCCGTCTTGCGCGGGACGGCGTCGCGCGGAATGCGCGCCCAGGCCACGAGGTCGTCGTCGATGGCGTGGCTTGCCACGTCGACGAAGCCGGCCTCCAGCGCCCAGTTCTGCTCGACCGCGCGTTCGCCGGTGAGCCGCCAGTTCACATAGTCATAGGAGCCGAACACCGTCGCGATGCGGGCGAACACGTCCGGCTCATGGCGGGCGATCCAGCGCAGCTTGGCGGTAACCAGCTGCTGGTTGATGCCGTTGCCGGCCTTGGCGATGAAGGCCGCCTCGTCGCGCTCGTCGCGCAGTTCGGCGACTTCCGCGCCGCAGCGCCCGTCGCTCTGCTGGATGGAGGGGCGCAGGAGCCGGCCCTCTTCGTCCAGCAGCACGACGGCCGGCAGCATGCCGGTGACGCCGACGCCGGCGATCTCGGCCGGGTCGATGCCGGCCGTGTCGATCAGCTCGCGGGTGATGGCGCACACGTTCGTCCACCATTCCGCGGGGTCCTCCTCCGCCCAGCCGGCATGCCTGGAGACCAGCGTCACCGGCCGCGAGACGACGCCGAGAATCTCCCCCGGCAGCCGCAGCAGCAGGCCGATGGTCGAGGTGGTGCCGATGTCGAGGCCGAGAACGCAGCTCATCGTGGGGAGCCTCTTGGGGGCGATGGGCAAGTGTAAGCAGAGAAAGTCGTCATCCCGGACGGCGGCGAAGCCGCCGAGCCGGGATCGTGTACCGAACTTTAAGCGGGCCGCGATCCCGGCTCCGGCCTGGGGCCGGTCCGGGATGACGGCGAGCGGTCAGCGGATGGAATTCACGACGTCCATGAAGCGCGACACGCGCGCCGCCTCGACAGGGTTCCAGGTGTTGCCGCCGACCTTGAAATGGGTGCCGATGACGACGCCCGAGGCGATCGAGAAGATGTCGCGGATATTGTCGATGTTGACGCCGGTATTGGCGAACACCGGCACGTCGCGGACCGTCTCGGCGACGCTGCGCAGATGCGACTGGTCGGCCGGCTGGCCGGTGAGCGGGCCGGAGACGAGGATGGCGTCGGCGAGCGAGGAGAAGACGGCGCTCTTGGCGCGCAGCTCGATCGGGCGCTGGTCCAGCGAATGGGCGAACTCGGCGTTGATGTTGAACAGCAGCTTCATGTCGTCGCGCCGCAGGTCGTGGCGCAGGCGCGCCGCCTCGGCGGCGTTCGGCTCCCACAATCCCATGTCGGAGGCGAACAGGCCGGTGAAGATCTCGCGCACGAAGGAGGCGCCGGAGACGGCGCCGATGGAGACGCTGGCCGCCGGGTCCCACAGATAGTTCACGCCGAACGGCACCTTCAGCTGCGGCTTCACCGCCTGCACAATGGCCGACATGGCGGCGACGCTGGCGGGCGAGCCCTTGAAGACATACGGACGGTCGTTCTCGTTGCCGAACATGATGGCGTCGACGCCGCCGGCCTGCAGCTTCTCCACATCGGCCAGCACGCCCTCGATCAGCTTGTCGAGCCCGCCATCGGCGTCATAGAGCGGTGCGCCCGGGAGGGCCCCGATATGGGCCATAGCGATGACGACCTTCTTCTTGTCGCCGAAACACTCGAATACCATTCCAACTACTCCTTGAGGGACGGGGCCCGGGGGCGCGTCAATGTCCGGCGGCCGGGGGCGCGATGCGCACATCGACGCGCGCGGCGGCGAGCGCCGCGGCGATGCGCGGCGGCGGCTCGGCGTCGGTGATCAGCATGTTGATGTCGGCGAGCGTGCCGACCTGGACGAGCGACATGCGCTGGAACTTGGCACTGTCGCACAGCAGGATGCGCAGGCCCGACCGGCGCAGATAGACGCGCTTCATGTCGGTGTCCTCGAAGGAATAGTCGAAGAAGCCCTCGGCGGTGATGCCGGAGGTGCCGAGCACCGCGACGTCGAACCACAGCTTCTCGAACTGGGCGATGGCGGTCGGCCCCCACACGGACATTTCCTCCGGGCGCACGCGCCCGCCAGCCACGTAGACCTCGGGCGCGCCGCCATCGAGCAGGGCGGAGACGCGCAGGCTGTTGGTGAAGACCTTGACGTGGTCGGCATCGCGCAGATGGCCGGCCATCAGATAGGTGGTGGTGCCGACATCGACGGCGACGGTGCGGTAGCCCGCGATCAGGCTGGCGGCATGGGCGGCGATGGCGCCCTTGGCGTCGCTGCCGCGACGCAGGCGCGCATCGAAGCGCGGCTCCTCGCTGTCCATCGCGACGCTGGCCGGGGCGTCGGCCAGCACGGCGCCGCCATGCACGCGCACCAGCCGGCCTTCGCGCTCGAGTTCGAGTAGATCGCGGCGGATGGTCATGTCGGACACGCCGAGCTCGGCGGCGATGGCGGTCACGCCGATCGAGCCCGACAGGTTGAGCTGGTCGAGGATGCGGGCATGGCGCACATGCGAGAGCATGCGCTGGCGGTCCTCGCCGGATGCCGGCTCGGCCACGGATTTTTCCCGGAAAGACACGTCGTCGACCATCGTTCCACCCTGCCTGATCGCGGATCCCTCGGAGATGAACGGATTCGCGGCCGGTCGGCGACTCCTGTCTAGCGCATCAAACGAACAAGATCAAACATCAGATTTGTCTTTATGTGCGATCATGTTTGGATAAGCTGCGGCATGAACATGAGGAGCCGCGCATGATTCCGACCCATGCCCCTACGCCCGTTTATCCCGAACTCGCCGGCCGCCTGGCCTTCGTCACCGGCGCGGCGACCGGCATCGGGCGGGCCATCGCCACCGCATTGACGCGGCAGGGCGTGCGGGTCGCGATCGGCGACATCAACCCGGCGGCGGCCGGGGACGCGGCCACCGCGATCGGCGGCGGCGCCATCGCGGTGACGGTGGATGTGCGCAAGCGCGCCTCGGTCGAGGCCGCCTTCGCACAGGTGCTCGACGGGCTCGGCGGCTGTGACCTCCTCGTCGCCAATGCGGGCGTGTCCACCATGCAGGCGGCACTGGAACTGACCGACGAGGAGTGGGACTTCAACTTCGACGTCAACACCCGCGGCGTGTTCCTGACCAACCAGATCGTCGCCCGGCACTTCGTGGCGCAGGGCAAGGGCTGCATCGTCAACACCGCCTCGCTGGCCGCCAAGGTCGGGGCGCCGTTCCTGGCGCATTACTCGGCCTCGAAATTCGCCGTGCTCGGCTGGACCCAGGCGCTCGCCCGCGAGCTGGCGCCCCGGGGCATCCGCGTCAATGCCGTCTGCCCCGGCTTCGTCGCGACGGGCATGCAGTCGCGCGAGGTGCAGTGGGAAGCCACGCTGCGCCAGGTCAGCCCGGAGCAGGTGGTCGCCGACTATATCGCGCAGACCCCGCTCGGGCGGCTGGAAGGGCCGGAGGACGTTGCCGACGTGGTCGTCTTCCTGTGTTCGGAGCAGGCGCGCTTCATGACCGGGCAGGGCATCAATGTGACGGGCGGCGTCTACACGACCTGACGATGAGGGTCTGTGCGAACGTGACCGGTTCGAGAAATGGTTCGTTCGATTTAGTGCTTGCGATGTTCGAATTTGTTCCACTACTATCCGCACGCTGTCGGCAGGCCGGTGGGGCGCACGCTCTCCGCCATGCCCCGCGCGACGGGACACTCCGGTCCCGCGCAGAGGATTTCTGATGTCGTCGATCGAGCTCGATCATGTCTCCAAGCTCTACGCCAACGGCGCCTATGGCGTGCGTGACGTCGACCTCACCATCGGAGAAGGCGAGTTCGTGATCTTCCTCGGCCCCTCGGGCTGCGGGAAATCGACGACGCTGCGCATGATCGCGGGGTTGGAGAGCATCTCCTCCGGCGATCTGCGCATCGGCGGGCGCAGCGTCAACAACGTCGCCCCGCGCGACCGCAACATCGCCGTCGTCTTCCAGTCCTACGCGCTCTACCCGCATATGAGCGTGCGCGACAATATGGGCTTCGGCCTGAAGATGCGCGGCGTGGCCAGGTCGGTCATCGAGGAGAAGATCCGCGATGCCGCCGGCCTTCTCGGCCTCGCCCCCTATCTCGACCGCAAGCCCGCCGCGCTGTCGGGAGGCCAGCGCCAGCGCGTCGCGCTGGGGCGCGCCATCGTGCGCGATCCGGTCGCCTTCCTGCTCGACGAGCCGCTGTCCAATCTCGACGCGCAGCTGCGCGCGGAGATGCGGCTCGAACTGGTGAAGCTGCACCGTCGGCTGGGGCGCACCATCGTCCATGTCACGCATGACCAGGTCGAGGCGATGACCATGGGCGACCGCATCTGCATCATGCGCGACGGCCGCATGATCCAGGTCGGCAAGCCGCTGGACGTCTATGCCGACCCGGTCGACACCTTCGTCGCCCGCTTCCTCGCCACGCCGCCGATGAACCTCGTGCCGGCCCGGCTGGAAGTGAAGGGCGACGGCCTCCTGGTGATCGGCGATGGCTTCCGCGTTCCGGTTCCCGACATGCACCGCGCCGCCTATGCGCCGGTCAACGGACGCGACGTCATCTTCGGCCTGCGCCCGGAGGATCTGCACGAGGCGCCGCAGCCGGGCTTCGTGCGCATCGACGTCACCGTCGTGGCGATGGAGGCGCTGGGGGTCGAGAACATCCTCGTCGGCCAGCTCGCCGACGCGCAGGGCAGCGCCAAAGGGGACACGAAGCCGGTGGAGATCGCCGCCCGCCTGTCGCGCCATTTCACCGCGCCGGTAGGAGCGAGCGTGCCGCTCTATCTCGACCCGCGCCCCATGCACCTGTTCGATCCGGAGACGACGCGGGCCTTTCCGCGTCCCACCCTCCGCTTCGTCAAATCCTGAACGGAGCGGAGGGTCGGCCATGCGGCGCGTCGCACTTCACCTGGGTCTCGTGCTGACCTGCGCCGTCATCCTCCTGCCCCTGTTCTGGGTGGTGCGCACCAGCCTGCTGCCGGAACACCTGTCCTACTCCCCGGAGCTGATGCCGGCCGTGACGCTCGACAACTATGTCGCGCTGTTCACCTCCACCCGCTACGGCCAGTCCTATCTCAACAGCCTGATCGTCGCCTTCGGCTCGGTCGTCGTGGCGCTGCCCTTCGCGGCGATGACCGGCTACGCCTTCGCCCGCTTCAAGACCGGCGGGCGCGGCGGGCGCTTCGCCGTGCTGGCCACGCAGATGCTGCCGCCGGTGGCGATCGTGCTGCCAGCCTTCGCGCTGCTGCGCACGGTGGGGCTCACCAATTCGCTGACCGGCCTCATCATCGTCTACGCGGCGGTGAACCTGCCCTTCCTGATCTGGATCCTGATGGGCTTCTTCGAGGGCATCCCGGTCGATCTGGAATGGGCGGCGCAGACCGACGGGGCCACCGCCTGGGGCGCCTTCTGGCGCATCGTGCTGCCGGTCTCGCTGCCCGGCATCGCCGCGGCCGGCGTGCTCGGCTTCATCCTCACCTGGAACGAGTTCCTGTTCGCGCTGGTGCTGAGCGGTCCGCAGACCGCGACCGTGCCGGTGGCGCTGGCCGCGCTCCAGACGTCGAACGGCGTGCAGATCGCCAAGGTCTCGGCCGGCGTGGTGCTGGCCGTGCTGCCGCTGGTGATCGCCTCCCGCTTCATCCAGCGCTTCATCGTCCAGGGGCTGACCTTCGGCAGCGTGAAGTGACGGTTCTTTCTGCCGCGCCCGCCCGGGCGTGCGCCAACAAGGCGGGCAAAGCCCGCACCAGAGGAACAGGAGAACGAGATGCAGTTGAAGCGTAGCCTCAAGGCGGCCCTGCTCGGCGCCACATTGCTAGCGGCGGCCGGCCCGGCCTTCGCCCAGAACGTCACCCTGCGCGCCCTCATGGAGGACGTGCCGGAGACCCAGATCATCGAGAAGCTGCTGCCGGACTTCGAGAAGGAGACCGGCATCAAGGTCGAGTTCGAGAAGATCGGCTATGGCGACATGCACGACAAGCTGGTCGCCCAGCTCGTCTCGCCGGAGAGCTACTACAATCTGCTCGAGGTCGACTTCCTGTGGGCCGGCGAGTTCCCCGCCGCCGGCTGGCTGGAAGACCTCAACCCCTATATCGCCAAGTCCGGCTTCGACCTGAAGCCCTTCATCCCGTCCATGCTGGACCTGCTCGGCCAGACCAAGGACGCGACGCCGATCCTGCCCATGTACAATTACTCGATGGGCCTGATCTACCGCACCGACCTGCTGAACGACCCCAAGATCCAGGCCGACTTCAAGGCCAAGACCGGCAAGGAACTCGCCCTGCCGTCGAGCCTCGCCGACTATGTCGTGCTGTCCAAGTTCTTCAAGGCGAATACCGGCGTGGTCGGCGCCGCCATGCAGGGCCAGCGCGGCGACCCGAACGCCATGGAGTTCTCCAACTATCTGTTCTCCGCCGGCGGCGCCTATCTCGACGCCGGCCGCAAGGTGGCGCTGAACAGCCCCGAGGGCCTGACCGCGCTGAAGCTCTATGCCGACAACGTGCAGAACGGCGCGCAGCAGGGTGCCCTGTCGGCGACGCTCGACGACACGATGCGTCTGATGTGCGCCGGCCAGGCGTTCAGCATGGTCACCTATTGGTGGATGCTGCCGCAGCTCGACAATGCCGAGAAGTGCCCGGCGGTGGCCGGCAAGCTGGCGCTCGCCGTCATGCCCGGCGGCCATGGCGAGAGCGGCGGCTGGGGCTGGGGCATTCCGAAGAACACGTCGGACGAGTCCAAGGCCGCGGCCTGGAAGTTCATCGAGTGGGTGCAGAGCAAGAAGGTCTCGGTCGCCCGTGCACTCGAAGGGCACGCGCCGGTGCGCTCGGACGTGTTCGACGACGCCGCCGTGCTGAAGAAGTACCCCTTCTACAAGACCGGCCTCGATGTCGTCGCCTCCGGCAAGTCCTTCCCGATCTTCGCCTATTCGGCGCAGTACGAGGACGTGCTCGGCGCCCAGCTCTCGCTGGCGGCGGGCGGCCAGGCCAAGCCCGAGGAGGCGCTGAAGGCGGCCGCCGACGGCCTGACCCAGCTTCTCAACAAGTGATGCCATTGGCCGGGCGCTCTCCGACGAGCCCCGGATAGTCCCGGCCATCCGGCGCGCCCGCCACCCCCCTCTTCGGCTGGCGCGCCGGTTCTCTTTGCTCGGAAGACGGAACGGACGACGCGCATGCGCTTTGCGGCACTCGCGGATCGGGACTGGCGGACCGGCTGGGCCTTCGCGGCACCGGGCCTTCTCACCCTCGCCATCGTTATGGGTTTCCCGCTGGTCTATGCGGGGCTGATCTCGCTCTCCTCGCTGACGCTGCTCAAGCCGATGCTGCAGCCCTTCGTCGGCTTCAGGAACTTCGCCACGGTGATGGGCGACCCGCTGTTCTGGGACGCGCTGTGGCTGACCATCAAATATTCCCTCGTCACCGTTGTCGGCGAGTTCGTCATCGGCCTCGGCGTCGCGCTGATGCTGAACCGCACCGTGACCATGAAGCCGGTCTATTTCGCCGTGCTGACCATTCCCATGGCGATGTCGCCGGTCAGCGTGGCGCTGATCTGGCGCATGCTGCTGCAGCCCAATCTGGGCATCGCCAACCAGCTCTTGGAAAGCCTCGGCCTGCCGCGCGTCGACTGGCTCGGCAATGCCGACCTCGCGCTGTGGACCATGGCGGCGATCGACATCTGGCAGCAGACCTCCTTCGTCGTGCTGATCCTCGCCGCCGGCCTCGCCTCGCTGCCGCGCGACCCCTATGAGGCGGCCGAGGTGGATGGTGCGACGCCGCTGCAGCAGTTCTGGTACATCACCCTGCCGATGCTGCGCCCGGTGGCGGCGATCGCGGTGATCATCCAGCTCATCAACGAGTTCCGCACCTACGACCTGCCCTACATCCTCACCAAGGGCGGGCCCGGCAATTCCACCGAGGTGCTGAGCTTCTTCGCCTATCGCCGCGCCTTTCTCGGCCTGTCGCTCAACGAGGGCGCCGCCGCCGCCTTCGTGCTGCTGCTGATCGTGCTGGGCCTGACCGTGCTGTTCTTCGCCACGCTGGAGCGCCGGCGCTAGCCGCCGGCCGGACTCCCGTTCCCCTATCGTCCCGGCCGCTTGGTATCGGCCGCGACTCGCGCCACCATGACCGGTAACCGCGGTGCCGGGCGGTGGGTCATGTCCAAATATGGACAGTTTCGGCGTTATAACATATTACATGGGAGAGGCTGCTATCCGGCAGCCGGGCTGGCTCCGGGGGCAGTGCCGCATGAGGCTGGAACAACTCGCGCAGGAGCCGTTGCACGAGCGGGCCTATGAGGCCCTGCGCAGTGCCTTGCGTTCCGGGCGTTTCAAGCCCGGACAGGCCATGACGATACGTGGCCTCGGCAAGGATCTCGGCATCTCCGCGACGCCGGTGCGCGAGGCGCTGCAGCGCCTGATCGCGGCGCAGGCGCTGCGGCTGCAGCCCAACCGCACCATCATCGTGCCGGTGCTGACGCGCAGCCGTTTCCAGGAGATCACCAAGGTCCGCGTGCGGCTCGAAGGCCTCGCGGCCCAGGAGGCAACGCCGAAGCTGACGAGCCGCGACATCGCCGAGCTGGAATCGCTTTCCTCCGCCATGACCGCCGACATCGCGGAGAAGCGCTTCACCGACTATCTCACCCATAATGAACGCTTCCACTTCCTGATCTACGGGGCGTCCGGCATGGAATTCCTGTGGGAACTGATCGACTTGTGCTGGTTGCAGACCGGTCCGTGGCTGAACGCGCTGGCCAGCGAGGGCCGCTTCCACGCCATCGCCAACACGGTGCATGACGAGATCATCACGCTTGCTTCCGCCGGCGACGCCGATGGCGTGCGGGAGGCCGTGCAGCGCGATATTCTCGAGGCCGCACGGCTCCTGACCCGGTTCCTCGGCGACGAGGAGCAGAACGTGCCGGTGGCCGAAGCCGTCTGACGGAGCGAGGCGGCGAGTCGCGAAATTTCGCTTGCCAGCCTGAAATACGGCTCATAGTGTTATAACATATAACAAGTGACGCAGCGGAGGCGGGCGGTGGTCGGCGAGTCACGCTGGGTGCAGTGGGCATCCCATCTCATTCTCGGCACGGCGTCGGCGGTGATCCTGCTGCCGCTGCTCTGGGTGCTGCGCACGTCCTTCGCCGACAAGGTGGTGGCCTACCAAATCCCGCCGGAGCTGTTCTTCACGCCGACGCTGGACAATTACCGCGACGTGCTGCTGCGCTTCGATTTCGGCAGCTTCTTCCTCAACAGCCTGATCGTCGCCCTGACGACGACGCTGATCGCGCTGCTGCTCGGCGCGCTCTCGGCCTATGCCATCGACCGGTTCCGAACCGGCGGGCCGGTGATGCCGCTGGCGATCCTGGCGACGCAGATGATGCCGCCGATCGTGCTGGTGATCCCGTTCTTCCTGATCTTCAAGCAGGTCGGTCTGGCCGACACCCATGCCGGCCTCGTCGTCACCTACCTGACCTTCAACCTGCCCTATGTGGTGTGGCTGCTGATGAGCTTCTTCAAGCGCGTGCCGCGCGAGCTCGACGAGGCGGCGCTGATCGACGGGGCGGGGCCGTTCCAGGTGTTCTGGCGCATCGTTCTGCCGGCGGCGCTGCCCGGCATCGGCGCCGCAGGCGTGCTCTCCTTCGTGCTGTGCTGGAACGAGTTCCTGTTCGCGCTGATGCTCACCGGCCAGCAGACCAAGACGCTGCCGGTCGCCATCTCCAGCCTCGTCACCCAGCAGGGCACCGCCATCGGCGCCGTCTGCGCCTCGACCATGCTGGCCATCGCGCCGATGGTCCTCGTCTATTTCGCCATCCGCAAATTGTTGGTCGCCGGTCTCAGCCTCGGCGCGGTGAAGGGCTGAGCAACAAGCCGAAGCAAAGAAGCGCTCGCAGTCCAAGCATCCAGAAAAGGGAACTGTCATGACACGCGTGAAATTCGGTGGGTGTGCCGCCGCTATCGCCCTCGTCCTCGGCGCGGGCCCGGCGCTCGCCGCCAGCGACGTCTGCAAGGGCTCCGACATCAACATCCTGATGGAGACCGTGCCCGATACCGAGGCGCTGGCGGGCCTGAAGGGCGAGTTCGAGAAGGAGTACGGCGCCAAGGTCAACATCGAGGCGGTCAACTACTCGCTCATGCACGAGAAGCTGGTGCCGAGCCTCACGGCGCCGACGTCGAGCTACGACGTGCTGGTCGTCGACAGCTACTGGGTCGGCGAGTTCAAGACCGCCGGCTGGATCAAGGATCTCGACGCGCTGATCGCCCGCGACAAGGTCGATACCAGCCTCTACTTCCCGGCGCTGATGGCGCTGAACGGCACCGTGCAGGGCAAGACCTACATGCTGCCCTTCTGGCAGTACGCCATGGGCATCCTGTACCGGAAGGACATCGTCGACGATCCCGCCTTCCAGGCCGCCTACAAGGCCGAGTTCAAGCGCGACTGGCGTATCCCGACCACGCTGGAGGAATTCGCCGCGGTGGTGAAGTGGGCCGGCAAGTACAAGGACATGTACGGCATCGCCATGGCCGCCCAGCGCGCCGACCCGGTGGTGATGGAGGCGACCAACTACCTCTTCGCCGAGGGCGGCGACTTCTACGACCGCACCACCTGGAAGCCGACCATGGACAGCCCCGAGGCAGCCAAGGCGGTGACGATCTATGCCGACCTCATCAACTCGGCGGCGCAGCCGGGCGCGCTCGGCGCCAATTTCGACGACGTCGCCAACACGCTGAAGCAGGGCAAGGCGATCTTCGCGATCAGCTACCTGTTCCTGTTCCCGACGCTGGAGGACCCCAAGGATTCGACCGTGGTCGGCAAGATGGGCTTCGCCCCCGTGCCGGGCAAGGACAGCTTCCTCGGCGCCTGGGGCTGGGCAGTGCCGACCAACGCCAAGAACCCCGACTGCTCCTGGGAGTTCCTGAAATGGGTCGAGTCGAAGGACATCGCCTACAAGCGCGCCCTCGCCGGCGGCCAGCCGACCCAGATGTGGATCTATGAGGATCCCGCCTTCATCAAGAAGTGGCCGGCCATGTCGCAGGTCGGCAACGCCCTCGCGCACTCCAAGGGGCTGCCGATCATGTCCCGCTCGACCCAGCTCGTGGAGACCTTCGCCGAGGTCATGGGCGCGGTGCTGGCCAACAACGTCGCCCCGGCGACCGCGCTGGAAGAGTCGCAGGACAAGTTCGGCCGCCTCGTGAAGGGCGACCCGCTGCTCAAGTGAGCCGACCCGTATTCTCTCTGCCAGGGGCGCGATCCATGACTTTCGCCACCGCGACCGCCGGACATCCCCGTCGGTTCCGCAATCTCGCGCAGTACATCTTCGTGGCGCCGACGGTGATCGTCCTGGCGCTGGTCGTGGCCGCGCCCCTGATCTACTCGATCTATCTGAGCTTTCAGGAATACATCATCACCTACGGGATGGGCGATTTCGCCGGCTTCGGCAACTACGTCGCCGTCCTCTCCGACGATTTCGCCAGCGTCTCCTGGGTGACGCTGAAGCTCACCGCGGCGTGCGTCGTCATCGAGCTCATCGTCGCCTTCGGCCTCGCTCTGCTGCTCAACCAGGCGTATCTGCCGGGGCGTTCCTTCTATCTCATCGTGCTGATGATCCCGGTGCTGATGACGCCGGTCGCCGTCGCGCTGATGTTCCGGCTGATGTTCAACCCCAGCCTGGGTATCGTGAACTGGCTGATCGGTCTGGTCGGCATCCCGCCGCAGGGCTGGTTCGGCGACCCCAACCTCGCCCTCGCCACCGTCGTCTTCGTCGACGTCTGGCACGAGACGTCGCTGATGCTGCTCATGCTCTATGCCGGCCTCAAGGCCATGCCGAGCGAGCCGGTCGAGGCGGCGCGCATCGACGGCGCCAGCCGTCTGCAGATCCTGCTCTACGTCACCTGGCCGCTGATGAAGCCGGTGATCATGGTGACGCTGCTGATCCGCATGATCGCGGCGCTCAAGAGCTACGACCTGATCTACATGCTGACCCAGGGCGGGCCGGGCAAGGCGACCGAGACCATTTCCTTCTATGCCTACCGGCTTGGCTTCCGCTTTCTCGACATCGGCCAAGCCGCCGCCGTCTCGTTTATCCTGCTGATCGTCGTCACCATCCTGACGCTGGTCCTCCTGCGGACCATGCGGGAGGCCTGAACATGAGCGACGCACCCAACAGTTCCAACCGCTGGCGCCGCTTCGGCGAGTGGGACGCCCGTCCGCTGCGCCAGGACCTGTTCGCCGCCGAGAACCCGGAAGCCGGCTTCTCGGTGTTCCACAGCCCCTATGATCCCGCCCCCGCGCTCGCCATCGAGGGCGGCCGGGTGACGGCGATGGACGGCAAGGCGGCGGGCGACTTCGACATCATCGACGCCTTCATCGCCGCGCACCACATCGACCCCGCCATGGCCGAGATCGCCATGGCGATGGACCCGGGCGAGATCGCCCGCAAGCTGGTCGACATCAACGTGCCCCGGCAGGAACTCGAGGCGCTGGCCCGCGGACTGACGCCGGCCCGCCTCGCCGAGGTCGTGGGCCGACTGTCGGCGCTGGAGATCGCCTTCGCCTATTCGAAGATGCGCCAGCGCCAGACCCCCGGCAACCAGGCCCACGTCACCAACGCCAAGGACGACCCGCTGCAGCTCGCCGCCGATTCGGCGACCGCCGTGGCGCTCGGCTTCGACGAGATCGAAACCACCATGCGCGTCGCCTCCAATGGCTGGGCGAACGCGCTGGCCTGCACGGTGGGCGCGGCTGTCGGCCGGGGCGGCGTGCTGTTCCAGTGCTCCATCGAGGAGGCGGAGGAACTGCAGATCGGCCTGGCGGGCCTCGCCTCCTATGCCGAAACGGTGTCGGTCTACGGCACCGAGCGTGCCTTCATCGACGGCGACGACACGCCCTGGTCGAAGGCGCTGCTCACCGCCGCCTATGCCTCGCGCGGCATCAAAGCGCGCTGCACCTCGGGTGCGGCCTCCGAGCTGCTGATGGGCTTCCACGAGCAGCGCTCGCTGCTCTATCTGGAAGCCCGCTGCCTGTGCCTGCAGCGGGCCATGGGCGTGCAGGGCACGCAGAATGGCGGCATCGACGGCGCCCCGCTCACCGCCTCCATGGCCGGCGGCGTGCGCGAGCTGATGGCGGAGAACCTCGTCGCCGTCTGGCTCGGTCTCGAATGCGCCTCGGGCAACGACACGCGCACCAGCGAGTCCGAGATTCGCGTCGGCGCCAAGATCACGCCCTATCTGCTGGCCGGTTCCGACCTCGTCTGCTCGGGCTTCGGCTCGATCAAGAAATACGACAACTCCTTCAATCCCTCGCTCTTCAACGGCGAGGAGATCGAGGACTATCTCGTCCTCCAGCGCGATTTCCAGACCGATGGCGGCCTCACCCCGGTCGACGAGGATCAGGTTTTGGGCCTGCGCGTGCGCGCGGTCGAGGCCTTCGCTGCGGTGATGGACGAACTCGGCCTCGGCAAGGTGCCGCGCGAGCGCATGATGTCGGTGGTCTTCGCCTCCGGCTCGCAGGAGACGCAGAGCTACACCGCCGGCGAGGTGACGCCGATCAGCACCGCCATCAAGGCGCGCGGCATCACCGCGATCGACGTGGTGCGCGCGCTCGGCCGGCGCGGCTTCACGGAGGAAGCGGAGAACCTGCTCCTCATGCTGCGCCAGCGCATCTCCGGCGACTATCTCCAGACCTCCGCCATGGTGCGCGACGGCCGCGTCGTCAGCGCCGTCAATGACCCCAACGACTATCGCGGACCCGGAACGGGATACCGCATGTCGGAGCCGCGCTGGCAGGCGGTGCAGGGCATACGCAACGTGCTCACCCGCGAGCGCGTGCTGGCGGCGGAGGATGTGCGCGGCGCCGGGGAGGCCGACTGGCTGGTGCCGCGCGGCGTTGCCGTGAAGGGCGCGGCAGCCCATGAGGTGGTGATCGGCGTCAGCCCGGGCTTCGCCCGCCAGCTTCACCGCACCACTGCCGGCCACCGGCTGGAAGACGTCGTCGCCGCCCTCGTCGAGGGCATCGCGGCGGGTGGCGGCACGGCGCGCCTCGTGCGCATGCTGCACACCGCCGACACGTCCTTCCTCGGCCTCGCCGCCGCGCGGCTGTCGGGCTCGGGCTACGGCATCGGCATCCAGGCCAAGGGCACGACGGTGCTGCACCAGGCCGACCGCATGCCGCATCTCAACATCGAGCTGTTCTCCAACGCGCCGCTCGCCGGCCTCGACCATTACCGCGCGCTCGGCCGCAACGCCGCCCGGCACACTTACGGCGAGGCGCCCGAGCCGGTCGTCGTCCCGACCCAGGGCGAGGCGCTGGGCGCCCGCTTCCACGTGCGCGTCGCGTTGCTCTACGCCATCGAGACCGCGCTGACCGATCCGGCCGCCGATCCCGTTGAGCTCGACTACCGCCCCGCGAAAGGCTCGCCCCATGAGTGAGAAGGTCACGAGCGATCTCGATCTCTACCCCGTCGCCGAGAAGGCACCCGAGCGGGTGAAGACCCCTACCGGCAAGCCGCTCTCGGCGCTGACGCTGGAGGCGGTGCTTTCCGGCGAGATCGGGGCGGAGGACGTGGCGATCACGCCCGAGGCGCTGCTGCTGCAGGCGCGGATCGCCCGCGCCGCCGGACGCGTGACGCTGGCGGAGAATTTCGAGCGCGCCGCCGACCTCGTGCGCGTGCCGCAGGAGGTCATCCTCGACACTTACGAGCTGTTGCGGCCGGGCCGCGCGCGCGACGCGCAGCAGCTTCTCGAACGGGCGGCGCAGCTGCGCCGCGACTACGGCGCGGAACGCGTCGCCGCCCTGATCGAGGAGGCCGCGGACGTCTATACGCGCCGCGGCCTGTTCGTGAAGCGCTATTGAGCAGGGAGCACTGGCCTTGGCAGGCGTAACGATACGACAGGTCGCCAAGCACTTCGGACCCGTCCGGGTGCTCGACGGGCTGGACCTCGACATCAATGACGGCGAGTTCGTCGTGCTTGTCGGTCCCTCGGGCTGCGGCAAGACCACGCTGTTGCGCATGATCGCGGGACTTGAGGCGGTGTCCGGCGGACAGATCCTGATCGGCGAGCGCGACGTGACCTGGGTCGCGCCGAAGGACCGCGACATCGCCATGGTGTTCCAGTCCTACGCGCTTTACCCGCACATGTCGGCGGCCGAGAACATGTCCTTCGGCCTCAAGCTCAGCAAGACGCCGAAGCCCGAGATCGAGAGCCGTGTCGCCGAGGCGGCGCGCATGCTGAAGATCGAGCATCTTCTGGGGCGCAAGCCGCGCGAGCTGTCCGGTGGCCAGCGCCAGCGCGTCGCCATGGGCCGCGCCATCGTGCGCCATCCCGCGCTCTATCTGTTCGACGAGCCGCTCTCGAACCTCGACGCACAGCTGCGCACCAGCATGCGCACCGAGATCAAGCGCATGCACCTGGCCGAGAAGAAGACCGTGGTCTACGTCACCCACGATCAGATCGAGGCGCTGACGCTGGCCGACCGGATCGTCGCCATGAACAAGGGCGAGATCCAGCAGATCGGCACGCCGGACGAGCTCTACAACCGGCCGGCCTCGGTCTTCGTCGCCTCCTTCATCGGCTCGCCGGCGATGAGCCTCCTGCGCGGCGCGCTCGCGCACGGAGGCGTTGCACTGGAGGGTGCCGCCGCTCCCCTGTCGCTGCCGGCCGGCTGGGAGGCGCTGAAGGCGGCGCCCTCCGTGCCGGTCCTGCTCGGCCTGCGGCCGGAGGCGCTGGCCTACGCGCCCGAGGGCGCCGGCTATGCGCTCGACGTGCAGGTGAACGTCATCGAGCCCTGCGGCGCCGAAGTCTATGTGATCGGCGAGGTCGGCGGACAGGAAGTCACTGCCCGCTGCGTCCCCGGCCGCGTGCCGCCGCTGGGCGCGCCGGCGCGCTTCGAGGTCGCGCTCGACCAGATCCACCTCTTCGACCCGGCGAGCGAGCGGAGCCTGCGGCCATGACGGGTGCCGGATTGCTGACGGATCGCATCGCCCTCGTTACCGCCGCCGGCTCCGGCATCGGCCGGGCGGTGGCCATCGCGATGGCGCGCGAGGGCGCGCATGTCGTCGTCACCGACCGCGACGGAGCGGCCGCCGCCGAAAGCGCGCGGATCGCCGGCGGCAAGGCCGTGCCGGCGACGCTCGACGTGGCGGACGAGGCCGCCATCGCCGCGCTGATCGCCGGGACGCGGGAGAAATATGGCCGCATCGACATCCTGCACAACCATGCCGGCCTTCAGGTCGCGGGGTCGCTGGAGGAGATCGACGGCGGCCAGCTTGACCGTTCCTGGGCGATCAACGTCCACGCCCAGTTTGCCGCCTGCCGGGCGGTGATGCCGATCATGAAGGCGCAGGGCAAGGGTGTGATCCTGAACACCGCCTCCAATGCCGGCGTGTTCCTCGACAAGGGCATGCTCGCCTACATCACCACCAAGTCGGCGGTGATCACCATGACCAAGCAGATCGCGCTCGACTATGCCCGCTTCGGCATCCGGGTGAACGCCATCTGCCCCGGCTGGGTCGACACCGCTTTCAACAATCCCTACACCGCCCAGCTCGGCGGGCGCGGGGCGCTGGAGAAGGTGGTCTCGGGCATGGTGCCCATGGGCCGGTTCGGCCAGCCGGAGGAGGTCGCCGAGGCGGCGGTCTTCCTCGTTTCCGACCGCTCCTCCTACATCACCGGCCACGCGCTGGTGATCGACGGCGGCGAATGCCTGGCAGGCGGCGCCAATTCCGCCCCCTGACCGAACGGTGCATGTTGCGAGTGTCTTCCATGTCCCATGTCCTGACGAACGCCGTCCCGACGAACGCTGTCCCGACGGCGGGCTCGCTGGCGACGCCTTCCCCCTCGCTCACCGCCGCCGAGGTGGAGCGCATCGCCCGCGACCAGTACGGGCTCACCGGCGAGGCGCGCCTGCTCACCTCCGAGCGCGACCAGAACTTCCGTTTCGCCACGCCGGCGGGCGAGGCCTTCGTGGTCAAGGTGAGCAATCCGGCCGAGGACCGGCTGGTGACCGACTTCCAGACCAGGGCGATGCTGCACATCGAGGCGCGCGACGCGGCGCTTCCCGTGCCGTGCATCCGCCGCACGCTCTCCGGCGCGCCGGCCTTCGTGCTGGAGACGGACGGGCTCTCCATGGTGGTGCGGCTGCTGACCTGGCTCGACGGCGTGCCGCTGCATCAGGTGGAGCGCACAGGCGCGCAGCGGCGGGCGCTCGGCGTCCAGCTCGCCCGGCTCGGCCTCGCCCTCGCCGATTTCCGCCACCCGGCGGCCGACCATTTTCTGCAATGGGACATCAAGAACGCCGCCGGCCTGCGTCCGCTGCTGGCGCATATCGAGGATCCGGGACGGCGCGCGCTGGCGACCTTCTTTCTCGATCGCTTCGACGCCGAGGTGGCGCCGGTCCTGCCGGGGCTGCGCCGCCAGATCGTCCATAATGATCTGAACCCCTACAACGTGCTGGTGGCGGAAGACGACCACGACCGCGTCACCGGCATCTTCGACTTCGGCGACCTCGTCGAGACTGCGCTGGTGAACGACGTAGCTGTGGCGGCGAGCTACCAGATCGCTCCGGACGGCGACCCGCTCGACGGTGTGGTCGAGTTCGCCTCCGCCTACAGCGCGGTGCGCCCGCTGGAGAAGAGCGAGGCCGAACTGCTGTTCGACCTCACCGCCGCGCGCCTGCTCACCACGGTGGCGATCACCAGCTGGCGCGCCGTGCGCTACCCGGAAAACCGTCATTACATCCTGCGCAACAGCCCCTCCGCGTGGAGCGGGCTGGAGCGCTTCGCCACGCTCGACCCCGGCCACGCCCGGGATCGCCTCGTTGCCGCCTGCCTGGGGAACTGACCCGATGTCCATGGTCAACGCCTTCGATCCCGATGCCGATACCGGCCTGTCGCCGCAGGAGCGGGAGCTGGTCCGACGCCGGGAGAAGCTGCTCGGGCCGGCCTACCGGCTGTTCTACGAGAAGCCGGTCCACCTCGTGCGCGGCGAGGGCGTGTGGCTCTACGATCCCGCCGGCAATGCCTATCTCGACGTCTACAACAACGTCGCCTCGGTCGGGCACTGCAACCCGAAGGTGGTGGAGGCGCTCACCCGGCAGGCGTCGACGCTCAACACCCATACGCGCTATCTGCACGAGGCGATCCTGACCTACGCCGAGCGCCTGCTGGCCAAGGTGCCGGACGCGCTCGGGCACATCATGTTCACCTGCACCGGCTCGGAGGCGAACGACCTCGCGCTGCGCATCACCCGCGCCTATACCGGCCGGCAGGGCATCATCGTCACCCGGCTGGCCTATCACGGCCTGACCTGCGCCGTGTCCGAGCTGTCGCCCTCGCTCGGCGACTATGTGCCGCGCGGCGAGCATGTCCGGCTCGTGGCGCCGCCCGACGGCTACCGCGGCGCCGGCGACGTCGGCCGAACCTTCGCCGACGGCGTGCGCGCGGCGATCGCCGACATGCGCGCCAACGGCATCGAGCCAGCGGCGCTGCTGGTCGATACCATCTTCTCCTCGGACGGTGTCTTCGCCGATCCGCCCGGCTTCCTCGCCGAGGCGGTGGACGTCATCCGGGCGGCGGGCGGCCTGTTCATCGCCGACGAGGTGCAGCCGGGCTTCGGCCGGGTCGGCCCGGACTTCTGGGGCTTCGCCCGCCACGGGCTGGTGCCGGACATGGTCACGGTCGGCAAGCCGATGGGCAATGGCTTTCCCGTCGCCGGGGTGTTCATGAAGCCGCATCTGGTCGAGGATTTCGGCAGAAAGGCGCGCTATTTCAACACGTTCGGTGGAAATCCGGTGGCCTGCGCGACCGGGCTCGCGGTGCTCGACGTGATCGAGGGGGAGGGACTGCCGGAGCGCGCGCGGGTGGTGGGCGACCATCTGCGCGCCGGCCTGCGCGATCTCGCCGGGCGCTACGAGGCGATTGGCGACGTGCGCGGCGCCGGCCAGTTCACCGGCCTCGAACTGGTGGAGGACCGCGCGAGCACGGTGCCGGCGGCGGCGCTGACCACCCGCATCGTCAACGGCCTGCGCGAGCGCCGCGTGCTGATCAGCGCCACCGGGCCGGGTGCCAACATCCTCAAGATCCGCCCGCCCCTGGTGTTCACCCGCGAGCACGCCGACATCTTCCTCGACCGTCTGGCGGAGGTGCTGAAAGACGTGGCCTGAGGGCTGGCGGGTCTTCACCGGCGCGATCGCACGCGCGACCGCGCCAGCGCTTCTCGTTCGCAGGCTCAGGCGAGCCAGAACACCGCGCCGGGCGTGACCTCGACCCGCACAGTCTCGCCGACCTCGTAATGCGTCTGTCCGGGCTGGAACGCCTCGTCCACGGTCACTTCCTGCTCGCCGGAGGCGATGCCGTAGCGGATGATGCTGCCGAGGAATTCGCGGCGCATGACCGCGCCGGCCAGCGTCGGCAGCACACCGCCGTCGGTTCCGACGATCCGCGCCACCTGCGGGCGGAAGACGAGGCGCGCGTCGCGGGCCACCTCGACTCCGGCCGGCACCGGCACGCGCCAGCCGCCGGTGGTCTCGAAGACCCGGCCCGCGCCGGAACCCGAGACCGCGCCCTCCAGCACGTTGGCGGTGCCGAGGAAATTGGCGACGAAGAGGTTCGCCGGCTTCTCATACAGCTCCATCGGCGTGCCGACCTGCTGCACGATGCCGTCATTCATCACCGCGATGCGGTCGCAGACCGTGTTGGCCTCCTCCTGGTCGTGGGTGACGAAGATGGTGGTGAGGCCGAGCCGCTGCTGCAGGTCGCGCAGCTCGCGGCGCACCTGCACGCGCATCTTGGCGTCGAGATTGGACAGCGGCTCGTCGAGCAGCAGCACCTTGGGCTCGACCACCACGGTGCGGGCGAGGGCCACGCGCTGCTGCTGGCCGCCGGAAAGCTGCGAGGGCCGGCGGTCGCCGAGATGGCCGAGCCCGACGATGGTGAGCGCCGCCGCCACCCGCCGCTTGACCTCGGCGCGCGCCACGCCGCGCTCCTCCAGCCCGAAGGCGACGTTCTGCGCGACCGTCATGTGCGGCCAGAGCGCGTAGCTCTGGAACACGAGGCCGACATCGCGCTTCCACGGCGGCAGGGAGCCGATGTCGCGTCCGCCGACGCTCACCTGTCCGGTGTCGGCATTGTTGAAACCGGCGATCAGCCGCAGCAGCGTGGTCTTGCCGCAACCCGACGGGCCGAGGAAGGCGAAGAACTCGCCCGGCTCGATCGCCAGGTTGATGTCCTTGAGCACATGGTTGCTGCCATAGGACAGGTTCACCCCCTCGATGCGCACGTCGAGCGCCTCGGTCCTGAGCGTCGTTTCGAGATCGGCGGCAAGGCCGTCGGCAAGGGCGGTGGCGGTCATCGGACGGCTCCCCGGTTCTTCTGGTTACGGTCGAGGATGTACTGCGATAGCAGCGTGCAGGCGGCGACGAGCAGCACGGCGATCACGCCGAGCGCCGCGCCGGGCCCGCGGCCCGCGGCGGACTGCATGAAGACGTAGAGCCCGTAGGCGAGCGGCGCGTCGGCGTTCGACTGCACCAGCATCAGGGTGGCGGAAAGCTCGACCGCCGCCGTGGCGAAGCTGGTGACGAAGCCGGCGAGGATGCCGCCGGTCATCAGCGGCACCACGATGCGCCGCACCGTGCGCGCCTTGGTGGCGCCGAGATTCTCCGCCGCCTCCTCCAGCGATTCCGAGATCTGCTGGAGCGCGGCGTAGCAGGCGCGCAGCGCATAGGGCAGGCGGCGGATCGCCAGCGCCAGCACGATGACGATCCACAGCGTGGCGAGCGGCGTGCCGTCGGGCATGCGCACGTCGAAGAAGGTGCGCAGATAGCCGATGCCGAGCATCACGCCGGGCACGGCGAGCGCAGCCATCGCCACCCAGTCGAGCCATTGCCGGCCGACCAGCTTGGTGCGCAGCACGAGATAGGCGATGGCGGTGCCGAGTACGACGTCGATGCCGCCGGCCAGCGAGGCGTAGATCAGCGTGTTCTTGATGTAGACCGATCTCTCGCCGAACACGCGCGCGTAATGCGCCGTGGTGAAGCTGTCCGGCAGCGGGCTGTAGGACCAGATGGTGGCGAAGGACAGCAGCAGCAGGCCGATATGCGGCGCCAGCACCAGCAGCAGGATCAGCCCGACGACGCCGTAGGCGACCGCGCTTTCCCAGGGCCGCATCCGGCGCCGGGCAAGCCCGCCGCCGCCGCGCTGCGTGGTGGCGTAGTCGCGGCCCTTCAGCGCCAGCGCCGACACCCACATGGCCAGCACCGAGACGACGATCAGCACCACCGCGATGACGTAGCCCATCGGATCGGTGATGCCGATCGAGGTGACGCGCAGATAGGCCTGCGGCGCCAGCATGTCCTTCACATTGAGCAGCAGCGGCGTGGCGAGGTCGTCGAACACCTTCACGAAGACCAGCGAGGCGCCGGCGACATAGCCGGGCATGGCGAGCGGCAGCACGATGCGGCGGAACAGCCGCATGCCCGACGAGCCGAGATTCTGCGCCGCCTCCTCCATCGCGCGGTCGATGTTGCGCAGCGCCGCCGACAGGTTGATCAGGATGAAGGGGAAATAGTGGATGGCCTGCACGAAGATGACGCCGTTCAGCCCCTCCATGAAGGGGATGCGCAGGCCGAACCAGTCCATCAGCAGCAGGTTGATCGTGCCGTTGCGGCCGAACAGCAGCTGCATCGACACCGCGCCGACGAAGGGCGGCATGATCAGCGGCAGGAAGCCGAGCGTCTGTACGATCACCGCGCCGCGGAAATCGAAGCGCGTGGTGATGTAGGCCAGCGGCAGGGCGAAGACCGAGGCGAGCACGACCGTCGCCGCCGACACGTAGAACGAGTTCCATGTCGAGCGCAGGAACAGGTCGGTGCGGAAGAAGTCGGCGAAGTTCACCAGCGTGAAGCTGCCGCTGCCCTTCTCGGTGAAGGCGACATAGATCACCGAGCCGACCGGGATGAGAAGGAAGGCGAGCAGGAAGCCGGCGATGCCGAGCGCCAGCGCGATCTGGCCCGGCGTGCCGGGCAGGCGCCAGGGCTTGGCGGGCTTCGAGGGGACCCCGGAGAGGGCGAGCGACATGGAACGCGCTCCAGTGGATGCGGGAAAAGGAAGGCGATGAAAGGAGGGCGCGGCCTCGCGGCGGCCGCGCCCTCGCCGGCACCGGCGGACGTCAGTTGGCGAGCTTGGCCGCCTCGTCCACCTTGGCCTTGGCCTTGGCGTAGTGCTCCTTGGCGAAGCTCGCCCACTTCTGCTCGAGCTCGGCCTGGCGCGCGCCCTTCTCCTTGGAGCCGGAGAACGAGCCGCGGATCGCCTCGCCCGACGCGTCGGCCTCTGAGACCGGCATGGCGGCGATCAGGTCGCGGGCCTCCTTGACCAGCGCGCGGGCCTGCGGGTTGTCCTTGGCGGCCAGCTTGGCCTCGACCGCATGGATCGACTTGGTGACGGACTTCAGGTCGTCGAGCTGGAAGGAGATGAGCTGGTCGAACAGCGTGTCGACCACCGCTGTGCGCTTGCCGGACTTGTCGACGTCGAACAGCGTCATCGAGGCGAAGCGCGGATCGGTGAACGGGTTGGGGTAGCCCTCCGGCGCCTTGGCATAGACGGCCGGGTTGACCGGCAGGCGGCGGATCGCCGGCTCAAGCAGCACTTCCTGGCCGGCGGGCGACAGCAGGAAGTCGACGAAGGCCTGCGCGTTCTTGGCGTTCGGCGCATTGGCGACGATGGCCACATTGGCCGGCACCACGGTGGTGACGGTGGGATAGACGAACTTCACCGGGAAGCCCGAGCCCTGCGCCGAGAAGGCGAAGAAGTCGATCACGATGCCGTAGCCGACCTGGCCGGAATTCACCGCCTCCGGCACGCCGAAGGAACGCTCGGTGATGGTCTGGAAGTTGCCGGCCATGTCCTTGATGGTGCGCCAGCCCTTGTCCCAGCCCTCGCCCTGCAGGATCGTCTCGATGGTCAGGTGCGTGGTGCCCGAGCGGGCCGGCGAGGCGATGGCGACGTGGTCGTAATAGGGCGCGGTGGCGAGATCGCCCCATTCCTTCGGCTCCGGCAGCTCGTTGGCCTGCTGGTAGCGGGTGTTCCACATGATGCCGTAGCCGGAGGCGGCGAAGCCGAAATAGTAGCCGTCCGGATCGTTGATCGGGTAGGCGCCGATCTTGGCCGGGATGCCCTCGGCGGTCGGCGTGTATTTCTGCAGCAGGCCCTTCGACTTCAGCACCTCGAAGGCGTCCGGCGCCGAGGCCCAGAACAGGTCGGCCTGCGGGTTGGACTTGGTCTCGTCGAGATATTTCACGCCCGCATTGGTGTTGCGGTTCTGGACGTCGAGGGTGATGCCGGGATTGGCCTTCTCGAAGGCGCTCTTGATCGGGTCGGTCACGTCCTTGGAGAAGGAGGTGACGACCGTGACCTTGCCGTCGGCGAAGGCGATGGTCGAGAAAACGGAGGCGAGCGCAAGGGTGGCCGCGAGGGCGGCGGAGCGGATCATGGGTGTTCCTCCACATAGGGTTCTTGGCGGCCCGAGGGCTGCTGCTACCCTCATGGCAATGGCCGTGCCAGGGTGAAGAAACGTCAGATTTCCTAGATTTTAAAATGACTTGACTGGACGTCGTGTCGTCACCGCGTCGCCATTCCGGGTCGTTTGGGTAACGTTGGAGACGGCCGCATGGGTCAATCCGGTAACATCAGTCCTCGACCGCCGCCCGCTCCAGCCCGTGCTTGCGCATCTTGAGGTAGAGCGTCTTGCGCGAGACGCCGAGCGCGTCGGCGCTCTGGCCGACCCGGCCGCCATGCCTTGCCAGCGCGGCGAGGATGGCCTGCCGCTCGGCGGCATCCACCGCCGCCTCCAGCGGGGCGAGGTCGGCGGGGCCCTCGGCGCCCGACGCCTGCAACTGGTCGAGGCCGAGCACGAAGCGTTCCGCCTCGTTGCGCAGCTCGCGCACATTGCCCGGCCAGGGCCGCTCCATCAGCGCCGCCAGCATGGCCGGCGCGGGCGGCTCCGGCTCGACCCCGTGCCGCTCGGCGAGGCGGGTGACGAAATGGCGGAACAGAGCCGGCACGTCCTCGCGCCGGTCGCGCAGCGGCGGCAGGCGCACCGTCACCGTGTTGAGCCGGTAGACGAGATCCTCGCGGAACCGCCCCTCGCGGGCGAGCGCGACCAGATCGACCTTGGTGGCGGCGACGACGCGGATGTCGACCGGAATCTCGACATTCGAGCCGAGCCGCTCGATGGAGCGTTCCTGAAGCGCGCGCAGCAGCCGCGTCTGCGCGCCGAGCGGCATGGATTCGATCTCGTCGAGGAACAGCGTGCCGCGGCTGGCATGCTCGATCTTGCCGATGCGGCGCTCGCGCGCGCCGGTGAAGGCGCCCGCCTCGTGGCCGAAGAGTTCGCTCTCGATCATGTTCTCCGGCAGCGCGGCGCAGTTTACGGCGACGAAGCGCGCCGCCCGCCGTCGGCCGACATCGTGCAGCGCGCGGGCGGCGAGCTCCTTGCCGGCGCCGGTCTCGCCGAACAACAGCACGTCGGTCGGCGCGTCGGCGAGCACGGCGAGCGTGCGGCGCACCCGCTGCATCGCCTCCGAGCGGCCGATGAGGCGCGCCGCCCACACATCCTCGGCGGCCGCCGCCGGCGCGCGCAGGGCACGGTTCTCCAGCACCAGCCGGCGGTGCTGCAGGGCCCGGCGCACGGTCTCCACCAGCAATACCGGATCGGCCGGCTTCTCGACGAAATCCCACGCTCCCGCGCGCATGGCCTTGAGCGCCATCGGCACGTCGCCATGGCCGGTGACGAGGACGACGGGAAGCTCGCGGTCGACGCGGCCCACCGCCTCCAGGAAAGCGAAGCCGTCCATGCCGGGCATGCGCACATCGGTGACCAGCACGCCGGCGAACTCCGCGCCGACGCGGCGCAGTGCCTCGGCGGACGACGCGAAGGCGCTGGTCTCCAACCCGTCGAGCTGGAGCGTCTGGGCATAGGCGAGGCGCACGCTCTCGTCGTCGTCGACGAGCAGCACGTCCGGGAGGGGGGCTGGATTCGGCGCGCTCATGCCGCCTCCTTCAGTTCGATGGCGAAGGTGCTGCCGCCGGGCGAGCTGTCCACCAGCACCAGCCGTCCGCCGAAGTCGCGCACGATGTTGAAGGAGAGCGACAGGCCGAGGCCGAGGCCCGCGCCGGGCGGCTTGCTGGTGACGAACGGATCGAACATGTGGGCGCGCATCGCGTCGCCCACGCCGATCCCGGTGTCGCGCACCTCGACCCGCACATGCGCGCCCTCGCGCCGGGCGCCGAGGACGATGCGCCGCCGCTCGGCGTCGTCGAGCGCGTCCATGGCGTTGGAGATGAGATTGACCAGCACTTGTTCCAGACGAACCTCCTCCGCGAGCACTTTCAGGCCGGGAGGGACCTCCTGCACGATCTCGATCCGCCCTTCGGCGATGCGGCGGGTGAACAGCGAAAGCGCGCCCTCCACCGCCGCGTCGAGGTCGACCGGGCCGATGGCCGGCGCCGGCCGCCGGGCGAAGCGCTTGAGATGGGTGATGCTCTGCGCCATGCGCGCCGTCAACGCCTCGATGCGCGCGAAGCTCTCCGCCGCCTCGTCATGGCGCGCGCGGGAGAGCAGCACGGCGCCGTTGTGGCTGTGCGAGCGTATGGCGGCGAGCGGCTGGTTCAGCTCATGGCCGATGCCGGCGGCCATCTGGCCGAGCGCGGCGAGCTTGGCGGTCTGGACGAGTTCGTCGCGGGTCTGCCGGAACACCGACAGCGCGTGCGACAGCTCGTCGAGTTCGTCGCGGCCGAAGCGGTCGGCAGGCGTCGCCGGCGGCAAGTCGACCGGGCCGCCCCCGGCGATGGCGCCGGCGGCGAGGGTGAGCCGTTCGAGGCGGGCGATCAGGCTGCGGCGGACATAGAACCAGCCGACCAGCACGGCGACGACGAGCGAGACCAGCGCGATGGCGAGCAGCAGGCCGCGGCCGATCTCGATCGCCTCGGCGGCGCGGGCGGCGGCGTCGCGCGCCTCGCCCTCGATGCGCCGCGCCACCTCGTTGATGGTGGTGCCGACCTCGCCCACCAGGGCGCGGTTTTCCGCCAGCAGGCGCTGGCCGTCCTCTGCGGCGGTGATCTCGGCGGCGCGCAAGCCCGGCAGGCCGGCCTCGACATTGGCCAGCGCGACCAGGCGGTCGACGATCTGGCGCACGGTGATGCTGTCGGGCCAGATTTCCAGCCGCTTGCCCTCCACCGCCAGCTCGTCCGCCGCCTCGCCGAGAAAGTGCCCGGTCTGGCTCAGGTCGTCGGCGGTGCGCACGGTGGCGATGCGGCCGAGCAGGCCGACGGTGAGCTGGGCCTGCGCGTTGAGGGCGAGGATCGCCTCGGTTTTGGCGTTCTCGTCGCGCAGCACCTTCTGCGCGTCGGCGGCGGCATCGGGCTTGCCGACCTGCTCCAGCGCGGCGTGGATGTTGAAGCGGGCATCGTCCACCAGCGGCTCGACCTCGTCGACGAGGTCGGCCTGCAGCCAGCGCAGTTCGTCGACGATGGTGCGGGTGCGCGCCTCGATGTCGAAACGGCGCCCGGCGGCGCGCTCCACCGCGTCGAGATTGGCGGCGAGCGCCTCCGCCTGCCGGCGCAGAGCGCCGAACCCGGTCGCCGCGCCGGCCGCGGGGGCGGTGTCGAGCAGGTTGTGCAGTTCGTCGAGCCGGGCGCGGGCGCGCGCCATCGCTCCCTCATGCGCCTCGCGCCGCTCGGCGGTGGCGAGCTCGGCCGCGGCGGCGGTGAGGCGGCCGCCGGCTTCCGACAGGCGCGCGGCGAACACCAGTGCCGGCACATGGCCGCGCGCGGTGGAATCGAGCTCGGCGCTGAGCTGGGCGTAGGAGAGCCAGCCGACGATGCAGGCGCCCACCGCCAGCGCGCCGACGCCGACAAAGGCGAACAGCAGCCGGCCGCCAATGCCGAAGCGCAGCGGCGGCTTGCGGCGCTCGGACAGATCGCCGCCCAGCTCGCCCGCCAGATCGCGGCCCGGGTTGCCGCCCGTAAAGGGCGCGTTCATCGGGCCGGGCTCATTGCGAGGCGCTCCCCGGCGTGGCGCCGGACAGCCGGCCGAGATCCACCAGGCGCGTCCGCGCCGCCTCGGCGGCGGTCCGGGCGGCGGCGAGGTTGTCGCTCGCCCAGTCGCGCAGCCGGGCGGCGAGCCGGGCCTGCTCTTCCGGCGCCTGCAGCCCGCGCGGCACGCGCACCAGCTTCACCTCCCCGACGATGCCGGCGGCCTCCTCCTGCGTGAACGGCACGGCGCCGAGCAGGGTGCGGGCGCGTGTCGCGGCCCGCGCGGCGACATCGTCCGGCGCGGCGGCAAGGCTTGCCTCGACCTCGTGAACCGCGCGCCAGACGGCGGAGGCCTCGGCGAGGCGGAAGGTGACGAGCTCATCGAAGATGAGATTCACCAGCTCGTAGCGCGCCGCCGAGCGTCCGGCGTCGAAGCGCCAGCCGGCGGCGTCGCTGGGCTGGAAGGGGTTCGGGCCCTGCGTGTCGCCCTCGGCGTGGAATTCGGGGCGCACCGGCTGCCGGCCCACCGCCGGATCGAGCAGCAGGCGCTGGCCCGGCACCGACAGGAGGAAGTCGATGAAGGCTTCTGCCGCCTCCGGATTCTTCGCGCGGCGCAGCAGCGCGATGCTCGCCGGGGCGAAGACCTGCTCCTCGGGCGGGCTGAAGCGCACCGGCACGGCGTCGAGCCCGGCGGGCTGAGCGAGGAAGTCGATGGTGATGCCGATGCCGAAGCGCCCGCGCGCCACCCCGGCCGAGACGCCGAAGCTGCGGGCGGTGACGGTGGCGAGGTTGCCGCCGATCTGCCGCCAGGTCTGCCAGCCCCGCGCCCAGCCCTGCGACTGCAGCAGCGCCTCGACCACGAGGTGGGTGGTGCCCGAGCGCGAGGGCGAGGAGATGCCGATATGGCCGCGATAGATCGGCGCGGTGAGGTCGTGCCAATGGTGCGGCATCGGCAGGCCGTGCGCCGCGAGATAGCTCTCGTTCAGCACCAGCCCATAGGCCGAGAGGGCGAAGCCGAGATAGAAGCCGTCCGGGTCGTTCACCGGATAGCCGCCGACCAGCGCCGGCGCCCCGGTGTCGCGCGGCGTCAGCGGCGAGAGCTGGTTCTCCTGCTTCAGAAGCTCGAAGGCGTCCGGCGCCGACGCCCAGAACAGGTCGGCGTCGAGGCGGTCGCCGGCGGCGAGCTGCGCGACCGCCGCCGTGGTCTTGCGCTGCACGAATTCCAGATCGATGTCCGGCCGCGCCGCGCGGAAGGCCTGCCGATAGACCTCGATCATCGAGGGCGGAAACGAGGTGACGATGCGCAGCGGGCGCGCCTGCGCACCGGCCGTCAGCGCGACGGCGCAGAAAGCCATGGCGCACAGAAGCCGCGCGCAGCGAATGCGTAAGACGTTTCCCACCCTTGCTTCCGGTTTTCCGGCTTGAGCACCGGCGCAGAATGGTGGCAACCGCGCCGAGACTCAAGCCGCCCGCCGGCGGGCTGGGCGCCCGCGCCTCCAGGCAGCCGGAGGCGCGGCGCTTACGGCATGGTCAGGCGGCGGACGGCGTCGCGCCAGCCGGCGAGCTTGGCCTCGCGGGTCTCGGCCGGCATGGACGGATCGAAGCGGTGGTCGAGCCGCCAGGAATCGGCGAAGCGCCCCGGCGCCGGCATGATGCCGGCGTGGTGGCCGGCGAGATAGGCGGCGCCCAGCGCCGTGGTCTCGCGGATCACCGGCCGGTCGACCGGGGCGGCGAGCAGGTCGGCGAGGCGCTGCATGGCGAAGTTCGAGGCCGCCATGCCGCCGTCCACGCGCAGCACGGGGGTGCTATGCGTCGCGCCGGAGCGCGCCCAGTCGGCGTTCATCGCCTCGATCAGGTCGGCGGTCTGGTAGCAGACGCTCTCCAGCGCCGCGAGGGCGAACTCGGCCGGGCCGGAATTGCGGGTGAGGCCGAACATCGCGCCGCGCACGTCGGGGTTCCAGTGCGGCGCGCCGAGCCCGACGAAGGCCGGCACCAGATAGACCTGCTGGGCCGGATCGGCCGCTTCCGCGAGGGCCTCGCTCTCGGCCGAGGTTTTCAGGATGCCAAGCCCGTCGCGCAGCCACTGCACCGCCGCGCCCGCGACGAAGATCGAGCCTTCCAGCGCGTAGGTGCGCCGGCCGGCGAGCTGGTAGGCGATGGTGGTGAGCAGGCGGTTCTGCGAAACGACGGCGGTGGGGCCGGTGTTCAAGAGGGCGAAGCAGCCGGTGCCGTAGGTCGACTTGATCATCCCCGGCTGGAAGCAGGCCTGGCCGACGGTGGCGGCCTGCTGGTCGCCGGCGATGCCGCCAATGGCGATGGCGCCGCCGAACAGCTCTGCGCGCGTCGTGCCGAAAGCGGCGGCGCAGTCCTTCACCTCGGGCAGCATGGAGCGTGGCACGCGCAGCAGTGCCAGCAGGTCGTCATCCCAGGCGCCGGTGTGGATGTTGAACAGCAGCGTGCGCGCGGCGTTGGTGGCGTCGGTAGCATGCACGGTGCCGCCGGTGAGCTGCCACAGCAGCCAGCTGTCGACCGTGCCGAAGGCGAGCTCGCCGCGCTCGGCGCGGGCGCGGGCGCCGGGCACATGGTCAAGGATCCAGCCGATCTTGGTGCCGGAGAAATAGGGGTCGAGGATGAGCCCGGTCCGCTCGCTGACCAGCGCCTCGTGCCCCTCGGCGCGCAGCCGGGCGCACAGCTCCGCGGTCCGCCGGTCCTGCCAGACGATGGCGCGGTGGATGGCGGCGCCGGTCTTGCGGTCCCACACCACGGTGGTCTCGCGCTGGTTGGTGATGCCGATGGCGGCGATGTCGGCGGCGCGCGCGCCGGCCTGCTCCATCACCGCGCGGCAGGTGGCGAGCGTGGTGCGCCAGAGATCCTCCGCCTCGTGCTCGACCCAGCCGGAGGCGGGGAAGTGCTGCGGGAATTCCTGTTGCGCCTGCGCCGCGATGGAGGTGTCGGGGCGGAACAGGATCGCCCGCGAGGAGGTGGTGCCCTGGTCGATCGCGAGAAGATAGGTGGTCACGTTGCACTCCGCGAAAAGGCGTCATCCCGGAACGGCTTTTACACCTGTCCGGGATGACGGTCCGTATCAAGCGGCGACGGCCGGCCGGGTCGGCGCCCGGCGGGAGAAGATCGCCCCGGGCGGCGCGCGTCGCGCGCCCGGGACGAGGGGCCGGGGCCGGTCTGCGAGCCCCGGTGTGGAGATCGCGGCGGGCCTCAGTTTGCCGTCTTCTTCGGCGGGGTTGCGGGCCAGGAGCCGATCAGCGTGTCGTAGTCGACGGTCTCGCCCTGCGGCTTCTCGTTGGCGAGCTTGGGCTGGGGGGCGAGGTTGTCGGACTCCTTGGCGAGCTTCACCCAGTATTCCATCGGGTGCTTGGCGTTCAGCTTCGGGCCGCAGTCGCCCTGCACGCCGGAGCGCTCGAGGCGCTCGAGCACCGAATCCTGCGCCGCCGCGAGGCTGTCCATCGCCGCCTGCGGGGTCTTGGCGCCGGAGGAGGCGTCGCCGATGTTCTGCCACCAGAGCTGCGCCAGCTTGGGATAGTCCGGAATGTTGGCGCCGGTGGGCGACCACTGCACGCGGGCCGGCGAGCGGTAGAACTCGATCAGGCCGCCGAGCTTGGGCGCGCGCTCGGTGAAGCTCTTGTCCCAGATGTCGCTCTCGCGGATGAAGGTGAGGCCGACATGGCTCTTCTTCAGCGAGACGGTCTTGGAGGTGACGAACTGGGCGTAGAGCCAGGCCGCCTTGCGCCGGTCGACCGGGGTGGACTTCAGCAAGGTCCAGGAACCGACGTCCTGGTAGCCGAGCTTCATGCCCTCCTTCCAGTAGGCGCCCTTCGGCGAGGGAGCCATGCGCCATTTCGGCGTGCCGTCGGCGTTCATCACCGGCAGGCCGGGCTTCACCATGTCGGCGGTGAAGGCGGTGTACCAGAACATCTGCTGGGCGATGTTGCCCTGCGCCGGGACCGGGCCGGCCTCGGAGAAGGTCATGCCGTTGGCGGCGGCCGGCGTGTATTTCTTCAGCCACTCGATGTACTTGGTGATCGAGTAGACGGCCGCCGGGCCGTTGGTGTCGCCGCCGCGCTCGACCGAGGAGCCGGTCGGGCGGCAGCCTTCCATGCGGATGCCCCATTCGTCGACCGGCTTGCCGTTGGGCAGGCCGCGGTCGCCATTGCCGGCCATGGAGAGCCAGGCATCGGTGAAGCGCCAGCCGAGCGAGGGGTCCTTCTTGCCGTAGTCCATGTTGCCATAGACCTTGACGCCGTCGATCTCCTTGACGTCGTTGGTGAAGAAGTCGGCGATGTCCTCATAGGCCGACCAGTTCACCGGCACGCCGAGCTCGTAGCCGTACTTGGCCTTGAACTTGGCCTTGATGTCCGGGTTGGTGAACCAGTCGTAGCGGAACCAGTAGAGGTTGGCGAACTGCTGGTCGGGAAGCTGGTAGACCTTGCCGTCCGGCGCGGTGGTGAAGGCGATGCCGATGAAGTCGCCGAGATCGAGCGTCGGCGAGGTCACGTCCTTGCCGTCGCCGGCCATCCAGTCGGTCAGCGGCACCGCCTGCTTGTAGCGGAAATGCGTGCCGATGAGGTCGGAATCGTTCACCCACGCATCGTAGATGTTCTTGCCCGACTGCATCTGGGTCTGGATCTTCTCGACCACGTCGCCTTCCTGGATGAGGTCGTGGGTGAGCTTGATCCCGGTGATCTCGGAGAACGCCTTGGCGAGGACCTTGGCCTCGTATTCATGCGTGGTGATGGTCTCGGAGACGACGTTGATCTCCATGCCCTTGAAGGGTTCTGCGGCCTTGATGAACCATTCCATCTCCTTCATCTGCTCGTCCTTGGAGAGCGTGGAAGGCTGGAATTCGCTGTCGATCCATTTCTTGGCGGCGGCCTCGTCGGCCCGCACGGGGGCGGCGAAAGCGATCAGCGCCATGGCGCTGGCGGCCAGCAGAAGCCGGCCTCGGCTCTTTGACGGCAACATGGGTCTTTCCTCCCGTTTCTTCCCAGAATTCCGCGGCTTTCCACCGCTTAGGCGAATTCACACGAGGCGGAACACCGCCAGTGCGTAGACAAGGCAGAGCGCGAGCGCCCAGCCGAGATTGGGTCCCACCAGGCCGAGCCAGGCGAGAGTGATGAAGGCGCTGCCGAGCAGCGTGATGAACAGCCGGTCGCCGCGCGTCGTGGGGATGCCGAGCACGCCGACGCGGGCCCGCTCGGGCCGGCGCAGGGCGAGCACGGTGAAGACCGCGAGGAGGCTGGCGATGACGGCGAAGAACAGCGCGGTCGGCCAGGTCCAGGCCATCCAGGCGAAGTTCTCGGAGAGGCGCGTGGCGGTGTCTTCCATCACATCCTCCCGTCACACCCGCCCGAGGGCGAAGCCCTTGGCGATGTAGTTGCGCACGAACCAGATCACCAGCGCTCCGGGGATGATGGTCAGCACGCCGGCGGCGGCGAGCAGGCCCCAGTCCATGCCGGAGGCCGAGACGGTGCGGGTCATCGTCACCGCGATCGGCTTGGCATTGGTGGCGGTGAGCGTCCGCGCCAGCAGCAGCTCGACCCAGGAGAACATGAAGCAGAAGAAGGCGGCGACGCCGATGCCGCTGGCGATCAGCGGCATGAAGATCTTCACGAAGAAGCGCGGGAAGGAATAGCCGTCGATCGCCGCCGTCTCGTCGATCTCGCGCGGCACGCCGGACATGAAACCTTCGAGGATCCATACCGCCAGCGGCACGTTGAACAGGCAGTGGGCGAGCGCCACCGCCCAGGGCGTGTCGAACAGGCCGATGGCGGAATAGAGATTGAAGAAGGGCAGGGCGAACACCGCCGGCGGGGCCATGCGGTTCGACAGCAGCCAGAAGAACAGGTGCTTCTCGCCCACGAAGCTGTAGCGCGAGAAGGCATAGGCCGCCGGGAGCGCCAGTGAGATCGAGATGATGGTGTTCAGCACCACATAGCTGAGCGAGTTGATGTAGCCCGAGTACCAGCTCGAATCGGTGAAGATCTTGATGTAGTGCTCGAAGGTTATCTCGCGCGGCCACAGCGTGACCGACGAGTTGATCTCGAAATTGGTCTTCAGGCTCATGTTGACGAGCCAGTAGATCGGCAGGATCAGGAACACCAGATAGAGCACCATCACGACGGTGCCGGAGCGCGAGGAGCGGTTCATGCCGGTGTCTCCTCCCTGACGCGCTCGGTGCCGGTATTGGTCATCACGGTGTAGAAGACCCAGCACAGCGCCAGCACGATGAGGTTGTAGACCAGCGACATCGCCGCCGCCTTGCCGAGGTCGAACTGGCCGAGCGCGAGCTTGACGAGGTCGATCGAGAGGAAGGTCGTCGCGTTGCCGGGGCCGCCGCCGGTGAGGACGAAGGGCTCGGTGTAGATCATGAAACTGTCCATGAAGCGCAGCAGCACCGCGATCAGCAGCACCCGCTTCATCTTCGGCAGCTGGATGGTGGTGAAGATCGCCCAGCGCGACGCGCCGTCGATGCGCGCGGCCTGGTAATAGGCATCGGGGATCGACTTGAGGCCGGCATAGCACAGCAGCGCGACCAGGCTGGTCCAGTGCCAGACATCCATCACCACGATGGTGATCCAGGCGGCGAGCAGGTCGCCGGTGTAATTATAGGGGATGCCCAGCGCGTTCAGGCCCCAGCCGAGCAGACCGATGTCGGCGCGCGCGAAGACCTGCCAGATGGTGCCGACGACGTTCCACGGGATCAGCAGCGGCAGCGCCATGATCACCAGCGTGGCGGCGACCTTCCAGCCCTCGCGCGGCATGGACAGCGCGACCAGGATGCCGAGCGGCACCTCGATGGCGAGGATGATCGCGGAGAACAGCAGGTTGCGCCACAGCGCGTCGAAGAAGCGCCCGCCGAGTTCGGTAGAGGGATCGAGCAGTTCCTGGAACCAGCCGAGCCCGTTCCAGAAGAACTGGTTGTTGCCGAAGGTGTCCTGAACCGAATAGTTCACCACCGTCATGATCGGCACGATCGCCGAGAAGGCGACGATCAGGAAGACCGGGGCGACCAGCAGCCAGGCGCGGTTGTTGACGGGCTTGTCCATCACGCCGCTCCCTCGCCCGCGACGAGCACGCCGCCGGCATAGATGTGGATGTGCCGGGGATCGAGCCGCAGCCCGGCCTCGTCGCCGTTGAGCGACAGCGCCTCGGGCATCATGGCGGCGGCGGGATGGCCGGAAATCTCGATGCGGGCGATGCGGGCGCGCCCGATATCCTCGATCCGCGTCACCTTCACCGGCAGGCCGGTGCCGGGAGCGGCGAGGGTGGCGAATTCCGGACGCACGCCGAGCTCGATGCGCTCGCCGGCCGGCAGCGCGGTATAGGCCTGCGCCAGCGCGATGGCGACGTCGCCCACGCGCGCCGTGCGGCCCTCGACCCTGGCCGGCAGCACGTTCATGCCCGGCGAGCCGATGAAATGGCCGACGAAGGTGTGGGCGGGGCGCTCGAACAGCTCCTCCGGCGTGCCGGTCTGCACCACCGCGCCGTCATGCATCACCACCACCGTGTCGGCGAAGGTCAGCGCCTCGGTCTGGTCGTGGGTGACGTAGATCATGGTGAGGTCGAGCGCGCGGTGCAGTTCCTTCAGCGACGAGCGCAACTGCCATTTCAGGTGAGGGTCGATGACGGTCAGCGGCTCGTCGAACAGGATGGCGGCGACGTCCTCGCGCACCAGCCCGCGGCCCAGCGAGATCTTCTGCTTGGCGTCGGCGGTCAGGTTCGAGGCCTTCCGGTCCAGAACCGACGTCAGGTCGAGGCGGTCGGCGATCTCTTGCACGCGCCGGGCGATGGCCTCGCGCGGCACTTTCCGGTTCTTCAGCGGGAAGGCCAGGTTCTCGCGCACGGTCATCGTGTCGTAGACCACCGGGAACTGGAACACCTGGGCGATGTTGCGCGCCTCGGTGGGCAGCTGGGTGACGTCGCGCCCGTCGAACAGGATACGTCCGCGCGTCGGGATGACGAGGCCGGAAATGATGTTGAGCAGCGTGGTCTTGCCGCAGCCGGAGGGGCCGAGCAGCGCATAGGCGCCGCCCTGCCGCCAGACATGGTTGATCTCCTTGAGCGCATAGTCCTGCGGGCCGCGCGGATCGGGCCGGTAGGCATGGGCGAGACCGTCAAGCGTGATGCTGGCCATCTTCCCCTCCCTCAGGCCGCCGCGGCGTCGAGGACGGGCGCCACGCGGCGGCCCTCGGCGTCGAACAGCAGGATATGGCGGGGGTCGATCAGCACCTCCACCGGCGCGCCCGGCTCCAGCCGCCGCACGCCCAGAACCAGCGCCGTCAGCCGCTCATCGCCCATGTCCATGTGCAGGAAGCTCTCCGAACCGGTGACCTCGGTCACCGCGATGACGGCGCCGAGGCGGATCAGCCCGTCGGCATGGACCGTGCGCTCGGCCGTGGCGACGTCCTCGACCTCCAGATGATGCGCGCGCACGCCCATCGTGTAGGCGCCGTCCGGCACGCTGGCGAACGCGCCCGTCGCCGGCAGCACGGTGCCGCTTTCGAGCAGCACGGTGTGGCCCGACTTGGCGGCGCGCAACGCGTTGAGCGGGGGATCGGAGAACACGCGTGCGGTGGCGAGGTCGTCCGGCCGGCGATAGACCTCGGCGGTCGGGCCGAACTGCGTCAGCGTGCCCTCCATGAGAGCGGCGGTATTGCCGCCGAGCAGCAGCGCCTCGGTCGGCTCGGTGGTGGCGTAGACGAACACCGCGCCGGTCGAGGCGAAGATGCGCGGCAGCTCCTCGCGCAGTTCCTCGCGCAGCTTGTAGTCGAGATTGGCCAGCGGCTCGTCGAGCAGCACGAGGTCGGCGCGCTTCACCAGCGCGCGGGCAATCGCCGTACGCTGCTGCTGGCCGCCGGAGAGCGCGAGCGGCAGGCGCTGCAGATAGGGTTCGAGCTTCAGCAGCCTTGCCGCCTCGGCGACGCGCGCCGCGATCTCGGCCCTTGCCAGCCCCTGCACCCGCAGCGGCGAGGCGATGTTCTCGTAGACCGTCAGCGAGGGGTAGTTGATGAACTGCTGGTAGACCATGGCGACGCTGCGCTTCTTCACCGGCAGCCCTGTGACGTCGCGCCCCTCGATGAGGATGCGGCCGGAGGTCGGCGCGTCGAGGCCGGCCATCAGCCGCATCAGGCTGGTCTTGCCGGCAAGGGTGGCACCGAGCAGCACGTTGATGCTGCCGCGCTCCAGGCGCAGCGAGACGTCCCTTATGTGGGGCACGCCGTGCACGCTGCGGCTGACATGTTCGAGTTCCAGAGTCATCGCGCGGCTCCCTGCAGCGAGGCCGGCGCCGATCGCGGCAGCGCATTCTCCACCATGAAGGCGTCGAGCGCCGCGGTTTCCTCCGGCGAGAAGCGCAGGCCGAGTTTGGAGCGGCGCCACAGCACGTCCTCGGCGGTGCGCGCCCATTCCTCACGCATCAGATAGCGCACCTCGGCCTCGGTGAGGTCGGCGCCGAAAATGCGGCCGAGATCATGCGCCGAGCGGGCGCCGTCGAGGATGCGCATCGCCCGCGTGCCATAGGCGACGACGAGGCGCCGGGCGAGCCGCTCGTCGAGCCAGGGATGCGCGCGCAGCAGCTGCGCGACGACGCGCGGCTGGTCGGTCACCGCGAAGTCGCCGCCCGGCAGCGGCGAGGAGCCGGTCCAGGATGCCTTCGAGGCGGCGGGCAGGAAGGGCGTGAGCTTCTGCATGGCGTGCTCGGCGAGGCGGCGATAGGTGGTGATCTTGCCGCCGAAGACCGAGAGTACCGGCACCCGGCCATCCGCGTCGTCGAGCTCCAGCACGTAGTCGCGCGTGGCTTCCTGGGCCTTGGAGGCGCCGTCGTCATAGAGCGGGCGCACGCCGGAATAGGTCCACACCACGTCGCCGGGCGTCACCGGCTGGCGGAAATACTCGCTCGCTGCCGCGCAGAGATAGGCGATTTCCTCCTCGCTCGCGACCGGCTTGGTCGGCGTGCGGCCGAAATCGCGGTCGGTGGTGCCGATCAGCGTGAAGTCGTGCTCGTAGGGGATGGCGAAGATGATGCGCCCGTCGGCGTTCTGGAAAATGTAGGCGCGGTCGTGCTCGTAGAGCCGGGGCACGACGATGTGGCTGCCCTGCACGAGGCGGACATTGGCCGGCGAGTTGGCCCGCACCACCTGTGCCAGCACCTCGTGCACCCACGGGCCGGCGGCATTGACCAGCACGCGGGCATTGACGACGCGGCGCGCGCCATCCTCCTCGAACTCGATGCGCCAGAATTCCGGCTCGCGGCTCGCCGAGACGACGCGCGTGCCGCGGCGGATGTCGGCGCCACGCTCGGCGGCATCGAGCGCGTTCAGCACCACGAGGCGGCTGTCCTCCACCCAGCAGTCGGAATATTCGAAGGCGCGGCGGTAGCCCTCGCGCAGCGGCCGTCCGGCGGGGTCACGCGTCAGGTCCAGCGAGCGGGTCGCGGGCAGCCGCTTGCGCCCGCCCAGATGGTCGTAGAGGAACAGGCCGAGACGCAGCAGCCAAGCCGGCCGCAGCCCGGCATGGTGCGGCAGCACGAAGCGCAGCGGGCGGATGATGTGCGGGGCGATCGCCCACAGCACCTCGCGCTCGGCGAGCGCCTCGTGCACGAGACGGAACTCGTACTGCTCGAGATAGCGCAGGCCGCCATGGATCAGCTTGGTCGAGGCCGAGGATGTCGCGCCGGCAAAGTCGCCCTGTTCGAGCAGCACGACCGAAACGCCCCGGCCCGCCGCGTCGCGGGCGATGCCGCAGCCGTTCACGCCCCCGCCGATGATCGCAAGGTCGTAAATCTCGTCCCGCGTGCGAGCGTCCAAATCAGGCCTCCCAGGCAGCGTTCCCTTACGTTGGGGCGCTTTCGTTTTTATGTTCGTATTGACGCTATATGAAACTCATATCGACGGCAACCACCGTAGATTCGAAAGAATCGAACTTTCGTTTAGGTGCGGCGCAGCAATCGGAAGGTTTTCTCTGGCATGCCAGGGCAACCGGATTTTCGTATGTGGCGGAGGAGCGGGCAACCTTCGTGAAGCGGTCTGCAGCCGGGTCCGTCCGCGACCGGCAGGGACGGGCGCGGGCCGTCGCGCCGAAGGACACGGCCGTACCTGTCCCGGCAAGCGAAGTCCCTTCCATGCTTGCGGAAAGCGAGCGGGCCGCCACGGTCGGGTGATGCCGCGTCGCCGGCGGGCGCCCCTCGCGGAGGAGGATTGATTTGCCGGCTCAGATGACCGCCGGCGCTTGTTGAGTTACCTCGCCGGCGCGCGTTGCGATGCAGCAACGAATTGCTCTTGTCATGTTGAGCAAATGAGACATAACTAAACATAAAGCTAAATCGAACCGGCGCAGGCCGCGTCGGCTTGAGGCAATGGAGGGGGCAGAAAGCCCCTCGTTCTCTGGGAGGAGAGCATGCTGAAGCAGTGGATACCCCTTCTCGGGGCGACGGCCGTCTGCGCGTTCATGTCCGCGCCGCAGGCGGCGAAGGCCGAGCAGCTCACGCTGTGCTGGGCGGCCTGGGACCCGGCCAACGCGCTGGTCGAACTGTCCAAGGATTTCACCGCCAAGTCCGGCATCGACATGAAGTTCGAGTTCGTCCCGTGGACGAGCTATGCCGACCGCTTCCTCAACGAGCTCAACTCGCGCGGCAAGCTGTGCGACCTCATCATCGGCGACAGCCAATGGGTCGGCGGCGCCGCCGAGAACGGCCACTACGTCAAGCTGAACGACTTCTTCGAGAAGGAAGGCATCAAGATGGATGACTTCGTTCCGGCGACGGTCGTCGGCTATTCCGAATGGCCGAAGAACACGCCGAACTACTGGGCGCTGCCGGCGATGGGCGACGTGGTCGGCTGGACCTACCGCAAGGACTGGTTCGAGCGTCCGGAGATCCAGAAGGCGTTCAAGGCCAAGTATGGCTGGGACCTCGCCGCGCCCAAGACCTACGACCAGCTCAAGCAGATCGCCGAGTTCTTCCAGAAGCGCGAGATCGACGGCAAGACCGTCTATGGCGCCTCGATCTACACCGAGCGCGGCTCGGAAGGCATCACCATGGGCGTGACCAACGTCCTCTACGACTGGGGTTTCATGTATGACAACCCCAAGAAGCCCTACGACATGCAGGGCTACGTCAATTCGCCGGACGCGGTGAAGGGCCTCGAATTCTACAAGGCCCTCTATGATTGCTGCACCCCGCCGGGCGCCTCCAACGTCTACATGGTGGAATCGGCCGACGCCTTCAAATCCGGCCAGGTGGCGATGCAGATGAACTTCGCCTTCACCTGGCCCGGCCTCTACAAGGACGAGAAGGTCGGCGGCGACCGCATCGGCTTCTTCCCCAACCCGGCGGAGAAGTATCATTTCGCCCAGCTCGGCGGGCAGGGCATCTCGGTCGTGTCCTATTCCGACAAGCGCGACGCGGCGCTGCAATACATCAAGTGGTTCGCCCAGCCCGAGGTGCAGGCCAAGTGGTGGCAGCTCGGCGGCTATTCCTGCCTGAAGGCGGTGGTCGACGCGCCCGACTTCAAGACCAGCCAGCCCTATGCGCCCGCCTTCCTCGAATCCATGGCGATCGTGAAGGATTTCTGGGCCGAGCCGTCCTATGCCGAGCTGCTGCAGGCGATGCAGAAGCGGGTGCATGACTACGTCATCGCCGGCAAGGGCACGGCGAAGGAAGCTCTCGACGGTCTCGAGAAGGACTGGACGGAGATTTTCAAGGAAGACGGCAAGATCTGACGAGAGTATGCCGGCAACGGTGTGCGTGCTTCGAGATGCGGGGCGTCGCCCCGCTCCTCAGCATGACGAGGGTTTTGTCCCTGTACGGCTTCGTCATCCTGAGGTGCCCGGCTTAGCCGGGCCTCGAAGGACGCACGACCTGCCCGCCGAGATCCTCCTGACACGCAGGATCACCATCTCCGATGGCGGCCCGGGTTCCACCCGAAACCTGACCCCGGCCCGCCCCCGTCGAACCGCCGACGCCAGCGAGTATGAGCGTGACAACATCTCATGACACCTTCGCCGACAAGGCCGCCGAGGCGGCCGTGCGGGCGACGCCCGAGCCGATCGTGGTGAGGATGCGCGCGCTGTCGGACCGGGCGATCGCCTGGCTCTTCATCGCGCCGACCATCGCCCTTCTGCTGGCGATCAACATCTTCCCGCTGTTCTGGGCGATCTACCTGTCCTTCACCAATTACCGCGCCAACCGGCCCAATGCAGAGGTCAAGCATGTCGGGCTCGGCAATTACTCGCGCGTGCTCAACGACCCCGACATCTGGGCGTCGATGCAGACCACGGCGCATTTCGTCTTCTGGACGATTGTGCTGCAGACGGTGATCGGCTTCGGCCTCGCCTATCTCATCGACCGCAAGTTCCGTGGCCACGCCTTCTGGACGACGCTCATCCTCATTCCGATGATGCTGTCGCCGGCCGTGGTCGGCAATTTCTGGCGCTTCCTCTACGAGCCGCAGATCGGCCTGTTCGCCTATGCGGTGTCCTTCGTCAGCGGCATTCCCACCTCCGAGATCCAGATGCTCGGCAGCGTGCATCTGGCGCCCTGGGCCATCATCATCGTCGATACCTGGATGTGGGCGCCCTATGTGATGCTGATCTGCCTCGCCGGGCTGCGCTCCATTCCCGACTACATCTACGAGGCGGCCGAGGTCGACCGCGCCTCGAACTGGCGGCAGTTCTGGTCGATCACCGTACCGATGGCGCTGCCCTTCATCATGCTGGCGGTGCTGTTCCGCGGCATCGAGAACTTCAAGATGTTCGACATGGTGAACCTGCTCACCGGCGGCGGGCCCGGCTCGACCACGGAGGTCGCCTCGATCGCGCTCAAGCGCGACGCCTTCGAGGCCTGGGCGACGGGGCGTTCCTCGGCCTTCGCCATCGTGCTGTTCGTCGCGGTGTTCGGCCTCGCCAACATCTACGTCAAGGCGCTCAACAGGGTGAAGCAGCGATGAGCTCGGCCAAGACAGCCTCAGGGACCGCCGCCCATTCGGTCGTCGAGCCCAGCTCCCGCTCCAAGCGCATCGCCGCGGCGCTGGTGATCGTCTACGCGCTCATCACCATGATCCCGCTGGTGTGGATCTTCCTCACCTCGATCAAGTCGCCGCCGGATTCGATCTCCTATCCGCCGAAGATCCTCTTCACTCCCTCGCTCGAGGGCTACTGCAACCTCTTCACCACCCGCACGCGGCAGACGCCGGAATACATCGCCTCGCTGCCCGAACCGGACGGGGTGTGCGACGCCGTCACCCGCAAGCGCAACATGGTGATCGCCGGCTCGTCCAACTTCCTGCCGCGCTTCGCCAATTCGCTGATCATCGCCTTCGGCTCGACCTTTCTGGCGGTGGGGCTCGGCACGCTGGCGGCCTATGGCTTCTCGCGCTTCAAGGTGCCGCTGGCCGACGACCTGCTGTTCTTCATCCTGTCGACCCGGATGATGCCGCCCATCGCCGTCGCCATCCCGATCTACCTCATGTACCGGCAGCTCGGCCTCTCCGACACCGCGCTGGGCATGATGCTGCTCTACACCGCGGTCAACGTCTCGCTGGCGGTCTGGCTGCTCAAGGGCTTCATCGACGAGATCCCGCGCGAATATGAGGAGGCGGCGATGATCGACGGCTATTCGCGGCTGCAGGCGTTCCGCAAGGTGGTGCTGCCGCAGGCCACCACCGGCATCGCCGCCACCGCGATCTTCTGCCTGATCTTTGCCTGGAACGAATACGCCTTCGCCTCGCTGCTCACCTCCGGCAGTGCCCAGACGGCGCCGCCCTTCATCCCCACCATCATCGGGGAGGGCGGGCAGGACTGGCCGGCGGTGGCGGCGGGCACGACGATCTTCCTGGTGCCGATCCTCGTCTTCACCATCCTGCTGCGCAAACAGCTCTTGCGCGGCATCACCTTCGGGGCGGTGCGCAAATGAACGATCCCATCTTCACCCCGCCAAGCTCCGCACTCCCCAAGCGCCGTCCCTTCTTCCTGCGGCGCGGGCCGATGGAAGCGGTCGCCGTCACGGTGATCGCGCTCGGCTTCCTCATGCTGTTCCAGCCCTTCGCACTGGTGCTCTACACCTATTCCCTCGTCACCCTTCTCGCCGGCACGTTCATGTTCATGATCGTGTCCAAGTTCCCGGAGTAGGCGCATGGCCGAGATCAGGGTCGAGCATCTGCGCAAGGCGTTCGGCGAATTCGTCGCCGTGCAGGATTCCAGCTTCACGGTGGAGAACGGCGAATTCCTCGCCCTGCTCGGCCCTTCGGGCTGCGGCAAGACCACGACGCTGCGCATGATCGCCGGGCTGGAGCTGCCGACCGGAGGCACCATCCGGCTCGGCGGCGAGGACGTGACCTACAGGCGCGCCAGCGAGCGCGACATCGCCTTCGTGTTCCAGCTCTTCGCGCTCTACCCGCACATGAATGTGCGCAAGAACATCGGCTTCCCGCTGCTCGCGCAGGGCGTGGCGAAGGCGGAGATCAAGGCGCGCGTGGAGGAGACTGCCCGTCTCCTTCAGATTGACCACATCCTCGACCGGCCGGTCTCCGGCCTCGCCGGCGGCGACCGCCAGCGCGTGGCGCTCGGCCGGGCCATCGTGCGGCGGCCGATGTGCTTCCTGATGGACGAGCCGCTCGGCACGCTCGACGCCGAGTTCCGCGAGGTGATGGTCCGCGAGCTGCGCGAGCTGCACAACCGCATCCACGCCACCACGGTCTACGTCACCCACGACCAGATCGAGGCCATGGCGATGGCCGACAAGATCGCGGTGATGAATCACGGCATCATCGAGCAGTTCGGCACGCCGCAGGAAATCTACGACCGTCCGGCCTCCATGTATGTCGCCGACTTCATCGGCTCGCCGCCGATGAACTTCATCCGCTTCAACGGCGCGCTGCAAAAGGGCGCGCGGGCGGCGCGCATCGGCACGGCGGAGGTCGCGATGCCGGAGATCCGCCAGGACGTCGAACCGGGCGAACTGGCGCTCGGCGTGCGGCCCGAGCATGTGCGCTTCTCGGATGCCTCGCCTTTGCGCGGGGCGATCTATGGCAGCGAATATCTCGGCACCAACCAGATCGTCACGGTCGAGACGCAGGGCGGGCTGGTGCGGGCGCGCCTGCCGGCCGAGCACAGCTACCGCATCGGCGAGCCCGTCGGCCTCACCTTCAAGAGCGAGCGGCTGTCGCTGTTCGACGCCCGCTCCGGCCGCGTCATTCCCTCATCCCTGCACGAAGGTGCACTGCATCGGGAGGCCCGCCATGGCTGAGGTTGTTCTCAAGGGCGTCACCAAGAGATTCGGCGACAAGCGAGCCGTCGACGCCATCGACCTTCATATCGCCGATGGCGAGTTCGTGGTGCTGCTCGGCCCGACGGGCGCCGGCAAGACCACGACGCTGCGCCTCATCGCCGGCATCGAGACGCCGGATGCCGGTACGGTGAGCATCGGCGGGCGGCCTATGGCGGGGCTCGCGCCGGCGAGCCGCGACGTCGCCTTCGTCTTCCAGCAATATTCGCTCTACCCGCACCTGACGGTCTACGAGAACCTCGCCTTCCCGCTGCGCTCGCCGGCGCGGCGGATGGATGGCGCCACCATCGACGCGCGGGTGCGCGAGGTGGCGAAGATGGTGCGCATCGACCACAAGCTGGAGAACCGCTCCACCCGGCTTTCCGGCGGCGAGATGCAGCGCGTCGCCATCGGCCGGGCGCTGGTGCGCCGTCCGTCCATCTATCTCATGGACGAGCCGCTCTCCTCGCTCGACGCCAAGCTGCGCGGCGAATTGCGGCTGGAGCTCAAGCGCATCCAGAAGGATCTCGGCGCGACGCTGCTCTACGTCACCCACGACCAGATCGAGGCGATGACCATGGCCGACCGCATCGGTATCCTCGCGGAGGGCCGGCTGGTGCAGATCGGCACGCCGCGCGAGATCTACGCCGATCCGGCCAATCTCCACGTCGCCGCCCGGCTCGGCCAGCCGCACATCAATCTCCTGCCGGCCGACCTGCTCCCCGGCGTGCCGGTCCCGCCGGGTACCCGGACGGTCGGCGCCCGCACCGAGCACATCGCCATCGCGCGGACCGACGAGGGCAATGCGCGGGTCGACTGGATCGAGCATCTGGGCGACCAGAACCACCTGCACATCAAGGTCGGCGAGCAGAAGCTGGTGACGCTCGCCGATCCTGATCTGGCGGTGCATCCCGGCGACCGGATCAGCGTGTCTTTGAAGAACCCGCTCTATTTCGGCCAGGACGGCCAGCGGCTCGTATAGCAGGCGACGTGCGTTAGGACGGACGGCGCCCGCGCCGGATGTCGCGTCGAACGGATGGGAAGGCAGCCATGAAACATTTCTTCAACCGCCGCGACAGCATCGTCACCGAGGCGCTGGACGGGCTCCTGCGCACGACGCCGCCCGGCCGGCTGGCCCGGCTCGACACCTATCCGGACATCAAGGTCGTGCTGCGCGCCGACTGGGACAGATCGAAGGTCGCCGTGGTCTCCGGCGGCGGCGCCGGGCACGAGCCCTCCCATGCCGGCTTCGTCGGCCGCGGCCTGCTCACCGCCGCCGTCTCCGGCGAGATCTTCGCCTCGCCCAGCGTCGAGGCGGTGCTCACCGCCATCCGCGCCGTGACCGGTGAGCCGGGCTGCCTGCTGGTGGTGAAGAACTACACAGGCGACAGGCTGAATTTCGGCCTCGCCGCCGAGCGCGCCCGCGCCGAGGGCTTCAAGGTCGAGATGGCGATCGTCGCCGACGACATCGCCCTGCCGGACATTCCCCAGCCGCGCGGCGTCGCCGGCACGCTGTTCGTGCACAAGATCGCCGGCCACCTCGCCGAGACGGGCGCCGACCTCGCCACGGTGGCGCAGGCGGCGCGGGCGGCAGCGGGCGATATCGCCTCGCTCGGCGTGTCGCTATCCTCCTGCTCGATCCCCGGCCAGCCCTTCGAGGCACGGCTCGGCGCCGACGAGGGCGAGCTCGGCCTCGGCATCCATGGCGAGCCCGGCGTGGAGCGCATCCCGCTGCAGCCGGCCGGCGACATCGTCGCGCTGATGAGCGAGCGCCTCGGCGCGCGCCTCGATCCGGCCGCCGACTACGCGCTGCTGATCAATAATCTCGGCGCCGTGCCGCCGCTGGAAATGAGCCTGATCGCCGAGGCGCTGCTGGCGTCAAAGCTCGGGCGCGGGGTGAAGCTGGTCATCGGCCCGGCGGCGTTGATGACGGCGCTGAACATGAACGGCTTCTCGCTCTCCTATCTGCGCCTCGATGCCGCCCGCGCGGCAGCGCTGGCCTCCCCGGCCGAACCGCTCGCCTGGCGCCCGGCGGTCGCGCCCGGAACGGTTGAGGTGCGGCCGGCCCCCGCCGCGCCGCGCGGCGAAATCTCCCCCGCCAGCACGGACGGCGCAAGCGAGGCGCTCATCCGCGCGGTCTGCGCCACGCTGGTCAGCCTTGAGGACGAGCTCAACCGGCTCGATGCGCGGGCCGGCGACGGCGACACCGGCTCCACCGTCGCCACCGGCGCCCGCGCCGTGGAAGCGCGGTTGCCGGGGCTGCCGCTGGCCGACACCGCCGCCACGTTCAAGGCGATCGGCGGCGAACTCGGCACCGCCATGGGTGGGTCGAGCGGCGTCCTGCTCTCCATCTTCTTCACCGCCGCCGCGAAGGCACTGGCGGAAGGCGCGGCGATGCCCGCCGCCCTTCTCGCCGGGCTCGACCGTGTGGTGTTCTATGGCGGCGCGGCGCCCGGCGACCGGACCATGATCGACGCGCTCGATCCCGCGCTGAGGGCGCTCGCCGCCGGCAATCTCACGCAAGCGGCGGCCGCCGCCTCGGCGGGGGCGGAGGCGACGCGGAGGATGGCGCGCGCGCGTGCCGGTCGTGCCGCTTATGTCGGGACGCGCGATCTGGAAGGCTCGCCCGATCCCGGCGCGGTGGCGGTGGCGCGGGTGTTCGAGGCGCTGGCCGCGCGCGGCTGAGACGGGGGCGGGCGACAGGGGATGAGGCCGATGCAGCTCGACGCCGCCGCTCTCACCGAACTCATCGGGCTCTGCCGCGCCGAGATCGACCGGCATTGCGATCACCTCACCCGGCTCGACAGCGCCATCGGCGACGGCGACCACGGCGCCAATATGCGGCGCGGGCTGGAGGCGGTGTATCGCGAGCGGGCCGACATCGCCGTCCTGCCGCTGCCGGCGGCGCTGGAGCGCATCGGGCTGGTGCTGGTGATGAGCATCGGCGGCGCCGCCGGCCCGCTTTACGGCACGCTGCTGATGGAGCTGGGGCGCGGTCTCGCTCCCCGCGAGGACGAGGCCGACTTCGCCGCCACCCTCGCCCAGGCGGTCGCGGCGGTGGCGCGGCGCGGGCGATCCGGGCCGGGCGACAAGACGCTGCTCGACGTGCTCTATCCGGTGCAGGCCGAGGTCGCCAGCCACGCCGCCCCCGCGCGCATCGCCGAATGCGCCAGCGTCGCGGCGCGGGCCACCGAAATGATGCTGGCGCGGCGCGGCCGGGCGTCCTATCTCGGCGAGCGCTCGGTCGGTCACGAGGACCCCGGCGCGTCGAGCTGCGCCCTGCTCACCGTCACCATCTGCCGTTTTCTCAAGGAGCACGCGCCATCATGACCGCACGCCTCGCCAATGTGGGGATCGTGATCGTGTCGCACTCGCCGCTGGTGGCGCAGGGCGCCGCCGACATGGTGCGCCAGATGGTCGGCGACTGCGTGCCGCTCGCCTGGACCGGCGGCAATGTCGAGGGTGGGCTGGGAACCAATGTCGCCGGCATCCGGGCGGCGATCGAGGCGGCGTGGTCGGAGGCCGGCGTCGCCGTCTTCGTCGATCTCGGCGGCGCGGAGACCAATAGCGAGGCGGCGGTGGAACTGCTCGGCCCGGCCCGCGCGGCCAAGGTCGCCATCTGCAATGCGCCGCTGGTCGAAGGCGCGGTGGTGGCGGCGGCCGAGGCCTCGGGCGGCTCGACGCTGGCCCGCGTGGTGGCGACGGCGGAAGAGTTGTCCGCGTGATGGCCGAGATCGTTCCCGTCATCGGGCGGCCTTCCGCCCATCGCTGGCAGACCGAGGTGGAGGTCACCCATGGCGTCGGGCTGCATGCCCGCCCCTCGGTCGCCTTCACCCGCCTCGCCAAGACCTTCCCCTGCACCATCGAGGTGGCGGTGGACGGGTCGGGCGACTGGCTCAACGGCAAGAGCATCGTGAAGATCATCGGCGCCCGCATCCGGCGCGGCACGAGGCTGAGGATCCGGGCGGAGGGCGCGCGGGCGGAGGAGGCGATCGCCGCGCTGAGCGAGCTGGTGCGCCGGAATTTCGACGAGGACCGCAAGGCGGGCCGTTCCGATGGGCGTGCCGATGGCCGCTCCGCGTGATTTTCGCGGCCGCCCCGCCTCGCCCGGCCGGGCGGCGGGACCCGTCCATCGGGCCCGCGAGCTGCCGGCGCCATCCGGCGGCGCGCCAGGCGAGGGTGACGCCCGTGCCGCGCTCGAGGCGGCGGTGGCGCGGGCGGTCGTCGAACTGCGCGAGCTGTCGGAACGATCGGACGCCGAGAGCGCCGGGATCCTCGATTTCCAGATCGAGCTGCTGCTCGACGGCGAACTGCTCGCCCCGGCGCTGGAGCGCATCGCCAAGGGGGAGGGCGCCGCGCTCGCCTGGGCGGCGGCGATGAACGACCATATCGACGCGCTCGCTGCCGATGGCGACGCCTTCGCGCTGCGGGCCATCGATCTGGCCGATCTGCAGCACCGCGTGCTCGACGCCGTCGCCGGCCGTAGGCGCGCCGATTTCCCGCAGGGCGCGGTCTATGTCGGGCGCGACATGCCGCCCAGCGTCTTCCTCGCCCATGACTGGTCGAAGGGCGGCGCCATCGCCCTCGGTGCCGGCAGCGCCGCCAGTCATGTCGCCATGCTGGCGCGCTCGCGCGGCGTGCCGATGGTCGTTGGCCTCGGTGTGCCGCCGGGCGAGCCGGGCGAGCCGCTGCTGGTCGACGGCACGGAGGGAACCGTCCGCCTCCATCCCGAAGAGTGCCTGCCCGAAGAGCGCCTGTCCGCCCCGCCCCCCGCCACGGCGCCGACCGGGGCATCCGGTGCGCTCCCGGCGGGACCGGCTCCGGCTGGCACGGCCGGCCCGGTCCGGCTGTTCGCCAATCTCGACACGCTGGCCGATCTCGACGCGCTCGATCCGGCGCGCGTGGACGGCGTCGGGCTGGTGCGCACGGAGTTCCTGCTGGCTACTGCGGCCGAGGTTCTGAGCGAGGAACGCCATCTTTTCTGCTACCGTCGCATCCTCGCGCATCTCGCCGGCAAGCCGGTGACGGTGCGCATGCTCGATCTCGGTGGCGACAAGGCGCTGCCCGGTCTTGTCGAGGGCGATCCGGCCTGCGTGCTCGGCGAGCGCGGGGTGCGCTTCCTGCTCGCCCATCCCGATCTCGCCCGCATCCAGGCCCGCGCGCTCATCCGCGCGGCGGCGCTCGGCCCGGTCAGCGTGCTGCTGCCGATGGTGACGCTGCCCTCCGAACTGGCGGCGATGGCGCAGCTCTTCGACGAGGAGGCGGCCCGGCTCCAGCGCCAGGGCGTGGCCGGGACACGCCCGCCGCTCGGCCTCATGGTGGAGGTGCCGGCGGCCGCTTTCACGCTCGACCTCTTCGCCGAGGCGGCCTTCTTTTCCGTGGGCACCAACGACCTGATGCAGTATCTCGCAGCGGCGGCGCGCGACAATCCGGCGGTGGCGCATCTCTATGCGGGGGCGGAGACGGCGATGTTCCGGTTGCTGGACCACATCTGCGCGATGGGCCGAGTCATGGATCGGCCGGTGTCGGTGTGCGGCGACCTCGCCGCCGAGCCGCAGGCGGCCGGCCGTCTCCTCGCCCTCGGCTTTGGCAGCCTGTCGGTGGCGCCGTCGCGTCTGGAAGCGGTGCGCGCGGCGATCGCGTCCAGTGCCTGCCGGGAAGCGGAAGGCTAGGCATGGCGCGCGAAACCAGCGACGAGGCGGTCATCGCCTACAAGACGATCCTCGCCGGCATTCTCGACAACCGGCCATCCGGCACGCGCCAGCGCCTGGCGGCGGCGCTGGGCAAGCATCGCAGCTTCGTGACGCAGGTCACCAGCCCGGGTTACGATACGCCGTTGCCGGCCCGCCATCTGCCGACCATCCTGCGGGTCTGTCATTTCAGCCCGGCCGAGCAGGAACGGTTCCTGGCAGCCTATCAGGCGGCGCATCCGGGCCGGCTGACGGAAGTCGGCGGGGCGGAAAAGATGCGCACGCTCTCGATGATGGTGCCGGATTTCGGCGACGAGAAGAAGAACCGCAGCTTCGACGATGCCGTCTCCGACTTCGTGGCGAAGATGGCGGCGCTGGTGAACGGAGGCGAATGATGCGCGCGATACAGGTACGCTGCTTCCTTCTCGGCCAGCGCGGCTGAGGCGGTGCGGGACGGGGCGATGGTCGGATGAAGCGGATCATCAACGCGGCCGAGACGCTGGTGGCGGAGAGTCTCGCCGGTTTCGTCGCCGCGCATGAGGATCTCGTCGCCTTCGGTCGCGAGGGCAAGTTCGTACGCCGCCGGACGCTGAGCCCCGGCAAGGTGGCGGTGATCTCCGGCGGCGGGGCGGGGCATGAGCCGCTGCATTGCGGCTTCATCGGCGCCGGCATGCTGGATGCCGCCTGCACCGGTCATGTCTTCACCTCGCCGACGCCCGACCAGATCGTCGCGGCGATGGACGAGACCGATACCGGCGCCGGCTGCCTGCTGGTGGTGAAGAACTATGACGGCGACGTCATGAATTTCGAGATGGCGGCTGAAATGGCCGCTGGGCGCCACCGCATCGAGATGGTGATCGTCGAGGACGATGCCGCCTATGGACCTTCGGTGCGCAGCCGGGGACGACGCGGCGTCGCCGGCACGGTGGTGGTGGAAAAGCTCCTCGGCGCGGCGGCCGAGCGCGGCGACGATCTCTCCCGGCTCAAGGCGCTCGGCGAGGGCCTGTCGGGGCGGCTGCGCAGCATGGGCGTCGCCTTGCGCGGCGTCACCGTGCCCGACAATGCCCGTGAGACCTTCGCCCTCGGCCCGGACGAGATGGAGATCGGCGTCGGCATCCATGGCGAGCCCGGGCTCTACCGCACCGGCCTCGCCGGCGCCGACGAGATCGTGCGTCTGCTGTGCGAGCCGGTCCTGGCGCAGCTCGCCCCGGTCCCCGATGCCCGGCCGCTGCTGATCGTCAACGGCTTCGGCGGCACGCCGCCGATCGAGCTGCACCTCGCCCACGGCCTCGCCCGCGCCTTCCTACGGGAGAACGGCGTCGTGCCGGCGCGGGCGCTGGTCGGCACCTTCGTCACCTCGCTCGACATGGCGGGGCTGTCGATCACGCTCGCCCTGCTGACGCCGGAGGAATTCGCGCTGTGGTGCGCGCCGGTGATGACGCCGACGCTGGTCTGGTGATACGGCGTGCGCGGCGTTGCGCGCCGGGGCGGGCTGTTGATAATGAGCGGGTCCATCGCCGGGCGTGCTCCGACGGTTGCTTGCCCTGAGCCACGGGAGCGTCATGAACTCGGCCGGTCTCGCCCTCCCGGGCCTCTGGAAGAGTGTTCGGCAGGCGGTCCCCGTCGATCTGGGCTGGCGCAACCTCGTCTTTTCGCTGCGCACCGCCGTGGCGGCCGTGGCGGCCCTCGCCATGGCCTATTGGCTGGAACTGCAGGACCCGCAATGGGCGGTGCTCACCGTCTACCTGCTGGCGCAGCCGACGGCCGGCGCGGCGGTCGCCAAGGGCGCCTACCGGATCGTCGGCACGGTGCTCGGCGCGGCCGCCGGCCTTGCCATCCTAGCCGCCTTTTCGCAGGCGCCGGCGCCGCTCGTCGGCGCGCTCGCGCTCTGGCTGGCGCTGTGCTTCTACATCGGCGCGCGGATGCGCAACTATGCCGCCTACAGCTTCATGCTCGCCGGCTACACCGCGCTGCTGGTGGCGCTCGAGGGCGCGTTCGCGCCGGCATATGCCTGGCACCTCGCCTTCGACCGCACGGCGGAGATCATCATCGGCATCGCCTGCATCACGGCGGTCAGCGTGCTGGTCTTCCCGCGCTATGCCGGCGTCGTGCTGCGCGAGCAGCTTGGCGCGCTGTTCGGCCAGCTGTGCCATTACGGTTCCGTCGCACTCCAGCCCCGGACGCCGCCATCGACCTTCGCGGCGCTGCGCCGGGCGATGATCGAGGCGGTGGTGAAGTTCGACGCGCTGCGCTCCTACACGGTGTTCGAGGCGCCGGAGATGCGGGCGGACGATGCCGGGCTGCGCCGCACGACCCGCGAGTTCCTCCGCGTGCTCGCCGTGGCGCGCGGCCTGCACGTCCGCATCGAGGATTTCCAGGTCGAGGGCGCCGGCCCGGTCGCCGACCGGCTGAGGCCCGTAATGGCGGCGGTGTCGGCGCTGCTCGAAGGGCTCGCGGGCGATCCGCGCGCCTTCGCCGACACCCATCGGGTGCGCTCGGAGCTGCTTGCCGCCCGCGTCCAGCTCAACGCCGCGAGCGCCGACCTCGAGGCGATGGCCGGTACCGTGCCGTTCACGCCGCTGGCCGACGGGGTGCTGATCCTGCGCCGGGCGGGGGACCTGCTGCACGGCCTCTCCATGGTGATGGTGAGCGAGGCGGCCAGCCTGCGCACGGCCTCGCGGACGGCGCCGAGCTCCGCCGCCCGTACCCGCAAGGCCGTGCCACCCGTCGCCGGTCGCGCCGAGGCCGTGCTGACGGCCCTGCGCGCCGCCGTCGCGCTGATCGTGATGTGCGGCTTCTGGGCGGCGAGCGAATGGACGGACGGCTTCAACGCCGCCTCTGGCCTCGCGGTCATCCTGTTCTTCGCGGTCAATCAGGACCGGCCCGGCAGGCCCGGCTTCTCCTTCCTGCTCTGGACCGCCATCGGCATCGCCGTCGCCTATCTCGCCATGGTGTTCGTGCTGCCGCGCATCGAGGGGTTCGAGGTGCTGGCGCTGTTCCTGATCCTTGCCCTGTTCCCGGCCGGGCTGATGGCCGGGACGCCGCAATATGCCTGGCCGGGCATCGCCTTCGGCGGCTTCCTCGCCGCCGAGATCGGCACCGGCAATATCTTCCAGCCCGACGAGCTGGCCTTCTTCAACGCCGCCCTCTCGATGCTGCTCGGCATGGCGATCTGCCTCGTGGTGCTCAATCTGTTCCCGGTGAACTCGCTGGCGACGCGCGGGCGGGTGTGGGTGGTCACGCTCGGGCGCCTGCTGCCGGAGGCCGCGCGCGGGCAGCGGCACGAGCGGGTCATCCTCGCGGAGATCGTCTCCATGCTGGCCGCGCTGCTGCCACGCCTGTCGCTCGACCGACCGGGCGAGGAGGATTTCCTGCGCGGCACGCTGGGCTCGGCTTCCACCAGCCTGGAGCTCGGCCGGCTTCACCGGCTGCTCGCCGCCCCCGGCCTGCCGGAGGCCACGCGGGCGATCGTCGCCGGCTTTCTCGACCGCTTCGCCGCGGCGCTGGAGAGCTTCCCCCGGGCTGGACGCGCGCTTCCCGAGCGCGTCGCTCAGGCAGAGGCGGTGGTCGGTGTGGCGAGCGCGGCGCTCGCCGCCCTGCCCGCTGTGCCCGGTTCGCCGGACGCGGCATTGAACCTGCGCGCCGGGGCTTCGCTACGTTTCATCGTCGACCGTTTCGACATCGACCGGGCGTTTCTCGTCCGCTCCTTCGATGAGGCATGAGATGAGCTTCGACGGCCAGCTCGCCTTCTACACGCCGGAAGCCTTCGGCATCTATCTGCCGCCCGTCATGCTATGGGCGGTACTGACGCTGGCGCCGTTCCTGATGCTGCGCTGGGGGCTGGCGCGGGCGGGCTTCTACCGCCTCGTCTGGCACCGGCCGCTGTTCGACGCGGCGCTTTACGTGATCTTGTTCGGCACGATGATCTTCGTCCTGCCGGCGCTTAAGGGAGGGTTATGATGGCTTACGTCGGCACGGCGCTGCGCGTGGGCGTGACGCTCCTGACCACGGCGATCGCCCTCTTCGTCGGCTGGAAGCTCTGGCTCTACTACACCGTGTCGCCCTGGACGCGCGACGCGCGGGTGCTGGCCCAGGTGGTGGAGATCGCGCCCGACGTGTCGGGGCTCGTCAGCGCGGTCAACGTCGCCGACAACCAGTTCGTCAACAAGGGCGACGTGCTGTTCGTCATCGACCAGAAGCGTTTCAACGTCGCGCTGCAGCAGGCGCAGGCCGAGGTCGAGATGAAGACGCAAGCGCTGCGCTACGCCCGCGACACGGCCGCCCGCGACGCCAATCTCTCGCGTGACGACAGCGCCGCGATCTCCGTCCAGACGGCCGAGCGCAGCTCCGTCAGCGCCGCCGAGGCCGAGGCCGAGCTGCAGGCGGCACAGGCCGCTCTCGCCACCGCGCAGATCAACCTCGAACGCTCCACGGTGCGCGCGCCCACCGATGGCTTCATCACCAATTTCAATGTCGATGTCGGCGACTACGCCCGGGTCGGCGAGGGCATGCTGGCGCTGGTCGACAGCCATTCCTTCTATGTCTACGCCTATTTCATGGAGACCAAGCTGCCGGCGATCCATGACGGCGATCCCGCGCGCGTGGAGCTGATGGCCGGCGGCGTGGTGGTCGACGGCGTGGTGGAGGGCCTCAGCCGCGCCATCGCCATTCCCGGCGCGGGACTGCTGGCGCAGGTGGACCCGAATTTCGACTGGATCCGCCTCGCCCAGCGCATTCCCGTGCGCATCAAGCTCGGCCCGCTGCCGCCCGGCGTGCGGCTGGTCGCCGGCCTCTCGGCGACCGTGGTGGTGCAGCCGAAGGACTAGCGCCGTCTTCGGCCGTGCCGGCGCGGCGCGACGCCCGCGATGGCGGGGCGGATTTACCTGGCGCGGGTCCTATCCGGCGTCGGGATGGCGCGGGCGCATGCGCTTGCGCAGGAAGTCGATGAAGATGCGCACTTTCGGCGGAACCAGCGCGCCGGCCTTGTAGGCGGCGTAGATCGGCATCGCCTCCTCGGGCTCGAAGGCCTGCAGGATCGGCCGCAGCCGCCCGTTGCGGATGTCTTCGAGCACGCGCAGATCGGTGAGGCGGCCGATGCCCAGGCCGGCGATGACCGCCTCGTAATTGCCGTGGCCGCCATTGACCACGTAATTGCCCTGGACCTTGAGCTTCACCGGCCGGCCGTCGATGACGAACGACCAGTCATTGCTGCTGAGGCCGAGCCGGCTCATCAGCACGCAATTGTGCCTGAGCAGGTCCTGCGGCGCCTCGGGCACGCCATAGCCGTCCAGATAGCTCGGCGCGGCGCAGATGATTTGCCGGCTCTCGGCGACACGCGTGATGATCGTCGCCGAACTCTGCTGCTCGCCCCAGCGCAGGCCGAGATCGTGGTCGGCGAGCGCCGGGTCGGTGAGGTCGTCGGACAGGTCGAGATGGACCTTGATCTGCGGATAGCGTCTCAGGAACTCCGGCAGCACCGGGATCAGCTTGTGCAGCCCGATCATGATGGGGCTGGTGATGCGCAGCGTGCCGCGCGGCTCGCCGCCATACTCGCTGACGACCAGTTCGGCCTCGGCGATTTCGGTCAGGATACGCACGGCGCGCTGGTGCAGTGTTTCGCCGGCTTCGGTGAGCGAAAGGCGACGCGTGGTGCGGTCGAGCAGCCGGACGCCGAGCCGCTGCTCGAGCCGGTCGATACGCCGGCAGACCGCGGAGCGCGTCACGTTGAGCGCCTTGGCGGCGGCCGCGAAGCTGCCATTGTCGACGACGCAGGAGAACACCTGAAAATCGCTGTCGCTGCCCATGGCCGCCTCCATTGTTGATCCAGATTCAACAGTATGTGTCACCCAACGGCAGTTCCATGCCAAGCCCTCCTGCGCTTAGCCTGACGTCCATAAGCTAGGCTGCGCGTTCCGAACGAAGACGGCCGGCGAGGGAGGAAACATGTTCGTGCGCACAGGCGCCACCGGTCCGCTCGGACCGGGAGGCCGGCCATGATCAAGCTCGTGACGTTCCAGAAGCGCCTGCCAAGCCTCGACCGGCTCGGCTTCGAGGAGCGCTGGCGCACGATCCACGGCCCCATCGCCGCGGCCTTCCCCGGCCTTCGCGGCTACATGCTGGGTTTCTCGCTCGACGCGGGCGAGCCGCTGGCGGACGGCATCGCGCAGCTCTGGTTCGACAGCCGCGCGGCGTGTCAGGCGTCCTATGCCTCGGACATCGGACGCCGCGGCTCGGCCGACGCGTCCCGCTGGCTGGCGCGGCGCGAGCATCTGCTCGCCTCCGAGGAATGGCTGAAGCGGGCCGGCCCGCTCAGCGACACGCCGTTCAAGGTCGTGCTGTGCGTCAAGCGGGCCGCAGGGCTGACGCGCGGCGCCTTTCTCGACCGTCTGCGCGCCACGGCGCGGGCCGGGCTGTGCGCCGCGACGGGCGCCGCCCAGGCCCGTCTGAGCCTCGACGAGGCCGGGCTCCTGCTCAATTCGAAGGTCGAGGGCGCGCTGACGCTGGTGGCCGGCGAGGCCCCCTATGACGCGCTCGTCGAACTGTGGTTCGCCACCCGCGCGCAGGCCGATGCCGGCCGCGCCCGGCTGGAGGCGTGGCGGATCGACAGCCTCGGCGACGACGTCGGACGCCGGGAAGACGCGCTCCTGACGGAACATGTGGTGGCGATGCCGCCGCCGCCCGCCTTTGGGATCAAGGAAGGACAGTCCTGATGCAGAAAACCGCCCTCGTCTTAGGGGCCACCGGCGTTTCGGGCCGGGCCCTGATCGATCACTTCGATCGGCAGGACGACTGGAACGTCATCGGCGTCTCGCGCAAGCCGCCCTATTTCCCGACCAAGGCGCGCTTCGTGCACGCCGACCTGATGGATCCGCAGAGCTGCCGCGACAATCTCGGCGGGCTCAGCGAGGTCACGCACGTTTTCTACACTGCCTATCTCGACAACAAGGTGATCGCCGAGACCCGCGCGCCGAACGCGGCCATGTTCGCCAACGTGCTGCCGGTGATCGAGCAGGCGGCGCCCAATCTCCGGCATGTCTGCCTGCTGCAGGGCACCAAATATTACGGCCAGTATCTCGGCCCCTTCAAAACCCCGGCGAAGGAAACCGATCCGCGCATCGACGTGCCGCACTTCTACTATGACCAGCAGGACCTCGTGATGGCCGCGAGCGAAGGCAAGAGCTGGTCGTGGTCGGCGGCGCGTCCGCATGTGATCTGCGGCTTCGCCCTCGGCAACCCGCTCAACATCATCACCACCATCGCCAGCTACGCCACGCTCCTGAAGGAAATGGGCGAGCCCTTCACCTTCCCCGGCAAGCCCGGCGCGTTCACCTCGGTCTATCAGGCGACCGATGCCGGGCTGCTGGCGCGCGCCATGGTGTGGATGTCGACCAATCCGGCCTGCGCCGGCCAGGCCTTCAACGTCACCAATGGCGATTTCTTCCGCTACCAGAATCTCTGGCCGGTCTTCGCCCGCCATTTCGGCCTCGCGCCGGGCGGAGTCGAGACGGTGGACCTCACCCGGAAGATGGAGGGCAAGGAGGCGCTGTGGGACGCGATCGTCGCCCGCGAGGGCCTGCAGAAGCACCCGCTGTCCATGCTGGTGAACTGGAACTTCGCCAACTACGCCTTCTCCAACGACTGGGACGTGATGTCGGACACCACCAAGTGCCGGCGCTACGGCTTCCTCGAATTCATCGACAGCGAAGAGATGTTCCTCGACCAGTTCCGCGCCCTGCAGCGCGACCGGATCGTTCCCTGACGCCGCGGAGAGCACCCATGCCCTACATGGTCGTTGCCGATGACAGAGCCGACAGCGCCGCCCTCCGGGCCAGGGTGCGCCCCGCCCACATCGCCTATCTCGAATCCCATCTCGACACTCTGATCGGGGCGGGCGCGATGCTCGCCGATGACGGCGTCACCGCCCTCGGCAGCCTCTATCTCATCGACACCGATAGCCGCGCCGAGGCGGAGAGCTTCGTCGCCAACGACCCCTTCATGAAGGAGGGGGTCTTCTCCGGCTTCGTCGCCACGCGCTGGCGCAAGGCGATCCTCGACGGCCGCAGCTTCATTCCGAAAGACTGAGCAATGACAGAGGCAAGCGATTTCACCCTCGACGAGGCGCTGGGCGCGGAGTTCGCGCGCAACGCCTTCAATCCCTGCGTCGGCACGCTCCTGCTCTCGCAGAACGCGCGCGCCCGCGTCTGGTTCATCCGGCTGGAGCCGGGCGAGCGCATCGGCTTCCACCGCCATGTGCTCGACTATTTCTGGACAGCTCTGACCGCCGGCCGCGCCGTCTCGCACATCAATGGTGGTCCGCCGACGGAGGCGCAGTACCACGCCGGCCAGACCCGCCACCTCAGCTTCGGTCCCGGCGAGTACATGCTCCACGACCTGCACAATGTCGGCGACACGCCGCTCCTCTTCGTGACGGTCGAACATCTCGAAAGCGCCAATCCGCCGCTGCCGCTGCCGGACTCGGTCAAACCCCGCGGCCTCGATGCCGGAATGCTCGCACCATGAAGCAGATTGATCCCAAGGCCGCCCGCGAGGCATTCGCCCCCGGCATCTTCACCGACCAGGTCTTCCTCGTCACCGGGGCGGGGCGCGGCATCGGCCGGCTGCTGGCGCTGCGGCTGGCCGACCTCGGCGCCAAGGTGGCGTTGTGCGACATCGTCGCCGAGCGCGCGCAGGAGACCGCGCGGCTGATCACCGACGCGCAGGGCACCGCCATCGCGCTGGTCGCCGACGTCTCCAACGAGGCCGAGGTGACGCGGGCCGTCGCCGAGGTTCTCGCGCAATGGGGCCGGATCGACGTCCTCGTCAACACCGCCGGCAGCTATGGCGCGGCCTATCGCGTCACGCACGAGACGCCGGTCGACGAGTGGGACGCCGTCTTCGCCTCCAATGTGCGCGGCAGCTTCCTGTGCGCCAAGGCGGTGCTGCCGCACATGATCGCGGCCGGCGGCGGCCGCATCATCAATTTCGCCTCCAATGCCGGCCGCTCGGTCAGCCCGCTGCTCGGCTGCTCCTACACCGCGGCCAAGACGGCGGTGATCGGCATGACCCGGCATCTGTCGCGCGAATATGCCCGGCACGGCATTCTGGTGAACACCATCGCGCCGGGACCCGTGGTCGGCGAACGCGTCAGCGGCCTGCTGCGCAACGAGGAGGAAGGCACCGCCCTCAACGGCCAGATCCCCATCGGGCGGCTCGCCGAGCCGTCCGACATCGTCGACGTCGTGCTGTTCATGGCCTCGGACGCGTCCCGCTACATGACGGGCGCGATCCTCGACGTGTCCGGCGGCCTGATCCTCGCCTGAAACAAAGCGCCCGCAAGCGGCGCCGAACCAAAACGTACCGGAGGAAATCCCATGAAGCTCTCTCGCCGGACCTTCGTCGCATCGGCCGCCGCCGCTGCCACGACCTTCGCGATCATACGACCGGCCCTTGCCGCGACCTACAAGCTGGCGACCAACCTGCCGGCCGGCCATCCGATGCTGACGCGCCTGGAGGAGGCGGCGCGCAACATCAAGGCCGAGACCAATGGCGAGTTCGACATCCGCATCTTCCCCAACAGCCAGCTCGGCGGCGACCTCGAAGTGCTGTCGCAGCTCCGGCAGGGCGCGATCCAGTTCTATCCGCTGGCCGGCGCGCAGCTCTCCAACCTCGCCGCCGTCTCCTCGCTGAACGGCGTCGGTTTCGCGTTCAACGACATGGACCAGGTCTGGAAGGCGATGGACGGCGAGGTCGGCGCTCTCGTCCGCTCGGCGCTGATGGATACCGGGCTCTACGTGTTCGAGCGCATGTTCGACAACGGCTTCCGGCAGATCACCACCAGCTCCAGGCCGATCGAGAAGCCCGGCGATCTCGCCGGCGTGCACATCCGCGTCCCGCCGAGCCCGCTGTCGACGTCGCTGTTCAAGGCCTTCGGCGCGGCGCCGCAGTCGATCAGCTTCGGCGAGGTCTATACCGCGCTGCAGACCAAGCTGGTCGACGGGCAGGAGAACCCGCTGCCGCTGATCGAGAGCGGCAAATTCTACGAGGTCCAGAAATATGTCAGCATGACCAATCACATGTGGGACGGCTTCTGGGTGCTCGCCAATGGGCCGTTCTGGAAGCGCCAGCCCAAGGACGTGCAGGACATCGTCTCGAAGAACCTCCACGCGGCGACCATGGCCGAGCGCGCCGACGTGGTGAAGCTCAATGAGAGCCTGAAGGGCAAGCTTGCCGCGTCCGGCATGACCTTCGTCGATCCCGATCGCGAAGCCTTCCGCAAGGCGCTCGCCGCTTCGACCTTCTACAAGGACTGGAAGGAGAAGTTCGGCGCGAAGGCCTGGAGCACGCTCGAAATCTATACCGGCCCGCTCGGGTGACGGCGATGGACGCGCCCGATCTGTCGGTGCGGGGAACGGCCGCCGGCTCCGGTCGCGCCCCGCTCACCCGTGTCCTCGACCGTGTCGAAGCCCTTCTCGGCACGGTCGTCGACGTCGTCGCCGCCTCCCTGCTGCTGGTCGACATCCTGCTGCTGGCCTGGGCGGTGACGGCGCGCTACCTCCTCCATGTGCCCGTGACCTGGGTGGAGGAGCTAGCGATGCTGGTCTTCCTGTGGTTCGGCATGCTGGGGGTGGCGAGCGCGCTCCGGCGCGGCATCCATCTGCGCCTGACCTTCGTCCTGTCGCATCTCGGCGCCGCGACGCGACGCCGGGTGGAGGCGGTGGCGCATGTCGTGCTGCTGATCTTCCTCTTCAAACTCATCATGCCAACGCTCGAACTGATCGAGCTCAACCACATCGTCACCTCGCCCAATCTGGGCGTGCCGGGCTCGGTGCCGGTGCTGGCGACGCTGGTCAGCGTCGGCCTGATGATCGTGTTCCTGCTGATCCAGATGTGGCGGGCCGCCTCGACCGGCGTCTTCGCCCTCCAGCTGGCGGCGGCGGGCGCGGTGGCGGTCGGCCTCGAATCGGCGCCGCCGGTGCTGATGGAACTCGGCAACATCAACCTGCTGCTGTTCTTCGGCGTCGGCGTGATGGTGCTGATCATCATCGGCGTGCCGATCGCCTTCTCCTTCGGCACGGCGACCGTCGGCTATTTCCTGCTGACCACCGACCTGCCGCTGACCGTCATCGTCGGGCGCATCAATGAGGGAATGTCGCACTTCATCCTGCTGACCATTCCGCTCTTCATCTTCCTCGGCATCCAGATCCAGTACACCGGCATGGCGCGGGCGATGATCGACTTCGTCGTCTCGCTGATCGGCACGGCGCGCGGCGGGCTGAGCTATGTGATGCTCTGCGCGATGTATCTCGTCTCCGGCATATCGGGCGCCAAGGCGGCCGACATGGCGGCGATCGGGCCGATCCTGGCGCCGGCGATGAAGGAACGCGGCATGCGCCAGGGCGACATCGCGGCGCTGCTCGCCGTCTCCGCGGCGGCGGCCGAGACCATCCCGCCCAGCCTCGTTCTGATCATCATCGGCTCGGTGACCGGCATCTCCATCGCCGCGCTGTTCATGGGTGGCCTCATGCCGGCTGTAGTGTGCATGATCGCGCTGTCGGTGGCGGTGTATTGCCGCTCCCGCGGCGAGCGGCGCGGCGAGGGCAAGCGCGACCTCGGGCAGATCCGGCGAACCTTCATCGCGGCGCTCCCGGCGCTGGCGCTGCCGCTCATCATCCGCGCCGCCGTGCTGGAAGGCATCGCCACGGCGACGGAGGTCGCGGTGATCGGCATCGCCTATGTGTTCGTGGTCGGCGCCATCATGATGCGGGGCGTCTCCTTCCGCCGGATGGGCGAGATCCTGGTCGAGACCATCGCGGTCTCGGGCACCATCATGATCATCATCGCGCTTGCCGGCGCCATGTCCTGGGCGCTCACCCAGTCGGGCTTCGCCGAGACGCTGGTGGCCTTCATGAAGGATCTGCCGGGCGGCAGGTTCTCCTTCCTGCTGGTGTCGATCCTCGCCTTCATCGTCTTCGGCAGCATCCTGGAAGGGATTCCGGCCATCGTGCTGTTCGGCCCGCTGCTGGTGCCGGTGGCGCAGTCGCTCGGCGTCCATCCGGTGCAGTATGCGATGGTGGTCCTGCTCTCCATGGGGCTGGGGCTGTTCTCGCCGCCGTTCGGCTACGGCTATTACACGGCCTGCGCCATCACCAAGGTGTCGCCGGACGAGGTGATGCGGAACATGATCCCGTATCTCGCCGCGCTGTTCGTCGCGATCCTGGTCATCGCGGCGGTGCCGTGGATCAGCATCGGCTTCCTCTGAAGCGTGCTAGCGGGGATCCGTGCCGTCTTCCCGGCCCGGATCCCCGGCGACCAGCCGCCCGAGCGTGGCTTCCATCTCCGCGAGGTCGCCATAGGTGACGGCGTAGCGCGGCAGCGTCTCGATCGCATCGAAGAACGCGTCGAATTCCCTCTCGCCGGCGGCCTCGCCGATGTCGAATTCGGCGGTCATCAGCGCGAGCAGGGCCTCGGCGGCGGAGATCACGGTGACACGCGTCGGCGATCCCGCCTCGAACCGGGGGAAGACGAAGCAGCGCACCCGGTTCGAGTCGCCCCGCGCCGGCAGGTGCTGCTCCGTCGGCACCGGCAGATAGCGCCCGAGCTTCAGCCCGGCGCCCACCAGCGGGCGTTCGCGCAAAGCGGGATACAGGCCGGCGAGCGGGGCGAGGCTGCCGGGCTTGAGGCTGATCGCGCCGGGAAAGGGCAGCACCACCGCCCGTCCGGCCTCGAAGCCGATGGCAAGCGAATCGTCGGTGCCGTAGCGCCAGCCACGGCCGGCGAGATAGGCGGAAAGCGTGCTCTTCCCCGCTCCCGACACGCCGGCGAGGATGATCGATCCCACAGGCGCGGCCAGCGCCGCGCCATGGATGAGGATGGCGGGCGGCACGTCCCGATAGGCGAGGGCGAGCAGCCAGAGCCGCAGCTTGCCCTGCGCGACCGGCTCGTGCGGGGTGCGCAGCAGCCTCTCGCCGCAGCGCAGCGTGAAGCCGTCCGGTGCCAGGCCGAGTTTGATCGTCGCCTCCGGCGCGTCGCGCCCGGCCGCCGGATCCGTGAGACCGTCCAGAAAGCCGAGCAGACGCTCGGCGCCGGCAAGCTGTGCCCGGTAGTTCTCGACGTCCGGAACGCCCTCGGGAGGCGAGCGCCAGTCGCCGTCGGCAAACAGGCGGACCTCGAGCGTGCGGCCGCCCAGGCGAAACCGGCACTGCCCGATCGGGCGCCCCTCTGTTGACGGCGCTGGCACGGCCGCGGGCCCGCCGGCGCCGGCCGGAGCCACCCGCCGCGCCAGCCGGACCCGGCCCGCCGCGTCGGTCTCCACCCAGCCGAGCTCGGCCCATTGCGCGAGGCAGCCGCGCCAGTCGGCCTCGGCTTCGAGTTCCGCCTCGCGGGCGACGAGAGCGGGTTCGGCAAACGCATCGGGAAGGCAGAGGAACAGCCTCGCGGCCGCGGCATTCAGAACCCGCGCAACATCCATCGCGCCGTCGAAGACGAACAGCGTGTCTTCCACGACCCGGAAATAGAAGCGCTCGCCTGCCGGTCCGCCGGCCTCATTCCCGGATGGTCCGGAAAGGGGCAGGCCAGAGGCGTCCGATGGTGGCCGCATCATATCCCCCCGTGCTGCGTTGCAGACGGGACGAGGCCGCGTCGATGGGGCGATCGCGGCGCCGCCGCCCGCCTCAACTGGCGGCTGCGGCGCGCTTGATCGACAAGAGGCTCAGCGTCACCGGCACGGCAAAGGCGGCGGACCGGCCCAGCTTGCGCAGCGCGGCGCGGCGTTGCGCATCGGTGGCTCCGGGCTCTTCCGTCCTTGGTCTCGCCGCTTCGTCATCGCCAGACATCGGGCATTCCTGTTCGATACGTCGTTCATACATTTCGTCCGCCCGCGTCGACGGGTGCGAGATCAGCAGGCCTTCGCGGATCGGATCATCGCCATCATGCTGACGGTCACCGGTACGGCGTAGACGGTGGTCCGGCCCAGCTTGGCCAGCGCCGCGCGACGGCGCAGATCGGCGGCTTCCGGCGCGGCCTTCTCGGGTTTCGAGGCTTCGTTATCGGCAGACATCGGGCATCTCCCTCCGATAGGCGTCGCTCGCGGGGAAGCACGGGCGCAAGATCAGCTCGCCCGGGCGGACCGCATCATTGCCACCATGCTGACGGTGAACGGCACGGCGTAGACCGTGGTCCGGCCCAGCTTGGCCAGCGCCGCGCGACGGCGCAGATCGGTCGCTTCCGGCGCGTCTTTCTCGGGCTTCGAGACTTTGCTATCGGCAGACATCGGGCACCCTGGCTGAAACCGGCGCGACGCATGCGTCGCGCCTGACGAAGCCTCGTTCGGCACGAAGCGGATCGTTATAATTATACCGACAGCGGCGCCTGTCCAGCGGGACCGCCGTGCCGGGACATCGCGATCCGCTTGTCGGTTCGTCGGCCGGTCGTTACCGTCCGCCGCAGGCGGCGCGATGCGCCGTCATCGGAGGGCGGACCGGTGGGCATGATGGCGACAATGCGGGAGCGCCGTCTTCAGGTGGAAGGTACGCGGTGGCTCTGCCGCGCCCTTTCGCCCGCGACCACGCGCGAGGCGATCCTCGCGCGCTGGCCGCGACCGGAACTGTGGCCGGCCATCGTCGCCGGGGCGGACCGGCACCGGCTGATCACGACGCTGGCGGTGGCGGTCGAGCGCCACGACCTCGCCGACCGGCTCGATGCCGAACTCGCCGATCTGCTGGCGGCGGTGGCGGCGTGGAACGCGGAACGCAATGAAGGCCTGCGCCGGCAGATGCTGTCGGTCACCCGCGCCCTCAATGCGCAGGGGGTGCGGCCGATCTGGCTGAAGGGCGCGCTCCAGCTCATCGCGCCCGACGGGCCGGCGAGCGGTCGCGTCATGAACGATCTGGACCTGTGGATCCCGGCCGAGCCGGACCAGCATGCGGCGCTGGAGGCGCTCGTCCGGATTGGATACGCCCCGCCCGAAGGGGGAGGGGACGACTATTATTTCGACCCCGGCTACCAGCACTATCCTCCCTATTTCCATCCCGAGGAGATGGCGCGGCTGGAACTGCATCGGAGCGTCGTGGTGGCGAGCAAGCAGCCCGTGCTCCCCAACGCGGAAGCCGCCCTCGGCGTCGAGTGGCTGGACTGGGAGGGCACGCGCATCGGGCGGCTCGATGCGCTGTTCGGCGCCCTCAGCTCCTTCCTGCAATGCACCCGCACCGGGCATAGCGGGTATGACGACAGCGACATTCCCCTGTTCAAGGCCTTCGACTTCGTCGGGCGCCTCCATGCCAATTTCGGCGGAAAGGTGCCGCCCGTGCTGGTCGAGCACGTCACGCGGGCGGGGTGGGAGCCGACGGCGCGGCGCCTCTTCACGCTCCTCGACGCGTATTTCGGCGTCGCCAATCCGCTGGTGGGGGATTGGGGGTTGGTGCGGGCGCTGGAGGGGCGGGTGCTGCGGCCCCGGCTGCAGGTCGCGCTGCAATCGGGCCGCAAGCTGATGAGCGGGCGCGGCCTGCGCCTGCTGCTTCGGCCGTCGCTGATTCCGGCGGCCGTCGCCGCCGTGCACTCCCGCCTGCGGAGCGCCGGGACGCCGCCCGTCTGCCGCTGACGGCCTCTTCCCGGCGGGCGGTTTATTCTGGATCAATCCGGCCGCGCGCGCGGTTACTATAATGGATCGCGACAAGGTCGAGGACCGCCGGCGCCCACCTCCGGGCGGAAAGGCGGGCAGCCGGAGGGAGGAACGCAATGGTTCTGCGCAAGAAGCTCATCGTCGAGCCGGGCACGCGGATTCGGCTGAAGGATGTGGACGCCGCCTTCCACGGCGACTACGCCTCGTCGGAGCAGGCCAAGGAGGATCTGGCGAAGAACGTGGCGCGTCTCGCCGAGCTGCAGCAGAAGCTCTATGGCGAGAAGAAGCACGCCCTTCTCGTGGTGCTGCAGGGTATCGACGCCGCCGGCAAGGACGGCACCTGCTGGCACGTCATGGCGGCGATGAACCCGCAGGGCACCTATGTGCAGGGCTTCAAGCAGCCGACCGAGGAGGAGCGCCTGCACGACTTCCTCTGGCGGGTGCATCCGCACACGCCGGGCCTCGGCCAGGTCGCGGTGTTCAACCGCTCGCATTACGAGGACGTGCTGGTCGTGCGGGTGCATGAGCTGGTGCCGAAGGAGGTCTGGTCGACACGCTACGAGGCCATCAACGCGTTCGAGAAGCTGCTGGTCGAATCCGGCGTGACCATCCTGAAGTTCTTCCTCTACATCACCCCCGAGGAGCAGCTCGAGCGGTTCCGCCAGCGCCTCGATGACCCGGCCCGCCAGTGGAAGATCAGCGATTCCGACTACACGGAGCGCGCCTATTGGGACAAGTACATCGCGGCCTATGAGGACATGCTGGAGAAGTGCTCCACCAAGCACGCGCCGTGGTACGTCATCCCCTCGAACCACAAATGGTTCCGCAACCTCGCCGTCTCCCGCATCATCGAGGAGACGCTCGACGGGATGAACCTGAAGCTGCCGGCGCCGAATGTGGATCTCGACAAGATCCGCAAGGAGTACCATCACGCGGCCAAGGCCGCCCCGCGCCTGACGCGAGGCGGCTAGGCGGGCCGCGGGTCCGGGTGGTATTGCGGGCCCCGATGCGGCATTCGAGAACGGCGTAGCCATGGGCCTGACCCTCGCGATCTTCCTTCTGGTCTATGTGGCGATGGGCTTCGGCAAGCTGCCGGGGTTCAAGGTCGACCGCACCGGCGCCGCCATCGTCGGCGCCCTGGCGATGATGGTCGCGGGCAGCATCAGCCCCAAGGCGGCGTGGGACGCCATCGACTACAGCAGCGTCGGCATGCTGTTCGGGCTGATGGTGGTGTCGGCGGCCTTCGTGGTGTCCGGCTTCTATGGCTGGACGGCGCAGCGCGTCGCACTGCTGCCGGTGAGCGCGCCGGTGCTTCTCGCCGTGCTGGTCGCCGTCGGCGGCCTGCTCTCGGCGCTGCTCACCAACGACGTGGTGGTGGTGGCGATGACGCCGCTGCTGGTCTCGCTCACATTGGCGCGCGGGCTCAACCCGGTGCCGTTCCTGCTCGCCTTCTGCTTCGCCGCCAACACCGGATCGGCCGGCACGCTGATCGGCAGCCCGCAGAACATGATCGCGGCGCAGCAGCTCGGCCTTTCCTTCAACGGCTTCCTCGCCGTCGCGGCATTGCCGGCATTGCTGTCGCTGCCGATCGTCTGGGGCGTCGTCGTGCTGATGTATCGCGGCCGCTGGACGCTCCCCGCCGTCGACGGCACGCCCCCGGCGCCCGCTGCCGCGCCGGGGCCGGTCACGCTCGACCGGCTCGAGACGCTGAAGGCGGGCGCCGTCACCTGCGCGGTGGTGCTGGCCTTCATCGTCAGCGACTGGCCGCGCGACCTGATCGCGCTCGGCGCGGCCGGCGTGCTGCTGATCAACCGGCAGATCGCCTCCAGCGACATGCTCAAGCATGTCGACGGCAACCTTCTGCTGCTCATCATGGGCCTGTTCGTGGTCAATGCGGCGGTGGCCGCCACCGGCCTGCCGCAGAATCTTCTCAACGACATGCGCGCCGCCGGCATCAACCTGGATGAGCCGCTGGCGCTGTATCTGGTGGGCGGGGCGCTCAGCAACATCGTCGGCAACAACCCGGCGGTGATGCTGCTGGTGCCGTTCCTCACTCCGGGGACGGAGGCCGACGCGCTCGGTGCCGCGCTGGCGCTGGGAACCGGCTTCTCCAGCAACCTCATCGTGTTCGGCAGCCTCGCCGGCATCATCGTGGTGGAGCAGGCGGCGGCGTGCGGGATCCGGATCTCCTTCGGCGAGTTCGCGCGCGCCGGCGTGCCAGTCACGCTCGCCTGCATGGCGATGGCGGCGGTGTGGATCGTGCTGATCTGAGCCGCGCCCGCGCCTGCAGATGTGGCTGCAGGATCGGCTGCCGGCGCTGCTGCAAACGCCTGCTGCATTCCAGGCCGCGCCCGGCTGCTGCATCCCCTTGCTGCACCCGCTGGCTGCACCTCCTTGCTGCAAGTCAATGGCAGCCGCGTCCGGGAGTATAATGATAGCCTGATGCAAGAGGCGCCGCAGCCGCGCCCCGACGGAGGAAGCCATGCCGCAGCCCTCAGCCTCAGCCACAGCCGCCACAGCCGCCACTGTCATTGCCGCCACGCCGCCGCCCGCCGCGCCGCCGAAAGCGTCGACCGGCTCGTCGAGCAGCCCGGCACGGCTCGACGCCGCCGCCCTCGCCGCCAAATTCACCGAGCTGGGCGCCTCGCCGCAGGGGCTGACCAGCGCGCAGGTGGCGACGCTGCGCGCGAAATACGGCCCGAACGCCATCGCCGCCCATGAGGAGAGCCGCTGGCGCAAGCTGTTCGGCTATTTCTGGGGGCCGATCCCGTGGATGATCGAGGCGGCGGCGCTGCTCTCGCTGGTCCGGCGCGACTGGCCCGATTTCATCGTGGTGATGGGCCTGCTCGTCTACAACGCCATCGTCGGCTTCTGGCAGGACAGCAAGGCGGCGAGCGCGCTTGCCGCGCTCAAGAAGGGGCTCGCGCTGAAGGCCCGCGTGCTGCGCGACGGCAACTGGGTCACGCTCGACACCGTCGAGCTGGTGCCCGGCGACGTGGTGAGCGTGTCCGGCGGCGAGACGCTGCCGGCCGATCTCGTGCTCACCGAGGGCAAGTACCTCTCCGTCGACCAGGCCGCGCTGACCGGCGAATCTCTGCCGGTGTCCAAGTCGATCGGCGACAGCGGCTATTCCGGCTCCATCGTGCGGCAGGGGGCGATGACCGGCCTCGTCACCGCCACCGGCAACAGCACCTTCTTCGGCCGCACCGCGAAGCTGGTGGCCACCGCCGGCTCCAAGTCGCACGCCGAGAAGGCGGTCATCCAGATGGGCGACTTCCTCATCATCCTGTCCGCCGCGCTGGCCCTGCTGCTGATCGTCGCGCAGGTGCACCGCGACATCGTCGCCGACGGGCACTGGGAATGGTCGCATGCCGGCGCCATCGTCCAGCTCGTGCTGGTGCTGCTGGTCGCCTCGGTGCCGGTGGCGACGCCGGCGGTGATGTCGGTCACCATGGCGCTCGGCGCGCTCGCTTTGTCGAAGCAGCAGGCCATCGTCTCGCGCCTCTCCGCCATCGAGGAACTGGCCGGCGTCGACGTGCTGTGCTCGGACAAGACCGGCACGCTGACCCTCAACCAGCTCACCCTGCAGCCGCCGATTCCGTGGGGATCGGCGGCGCCGGACGAGCTGATCCTCGGCGCGGCGCTGGCCTCGCAGCGACAGAGCGACGACGCCATCGACAAGGCGGTGCTGGCGGGGCTGAAGGACCCGAAGGTGCTCGACCCGTACCATCAGGTCGACTTCACCCCCTTCGATCCCGTGAACAAGAAGACGGCGGCGGAAGTCACCGGCCCCGACGGCAAGACCGTGCACTACGCCAAGGGCGCGCCGCAGGTCATCGCCACGCTGTGCGGGCTGTCGCAGGACAGCGCGAAGGACTATTTCGGCGCCGTCGACCGGCTGGCGCGCGACGGCACCCGCGCGCTCGGCGTCGCCCGCTCGGACGACGGCACACATTGGACGCTGCTCGGCCTGCTGCCGATGCTCGACCCGCCGCGCCCGGACGCCGCCGCCACCATCGCCCGCGCCAAGGAACTCGGCGTCACGGTGAAGATGGTGACCGGCGACGACGTCGCCATCGGCAGCGAGATCGCCCGCCAGCTCGGCCTCGGCGACCATCTGCTGGTGGCGAGCGAGGTGTTCGGCCAGGATTCCAGCCCCGAGCACATCGCCATCGACGCCGCCCGCGCGGTCGAGGTGGCGGACGGCTTCGGCCGGGTGTTCCCCGAGCACAAGTTCCAGATCGTCAAGGCGCTGCAGGAGCGCGGCCACATCGTCGCCATGACCGGCGACGGCGTGAACGACGCCCCGGCGCTGAAGCAGGCCGATTGCGGCGTGGCGGTGTCGGGGGCGACCGACGCGGCACGCAGCGCGGCGGCGCTGATCCTCACCGCGCCGGGCCTGTCGACCATCATCGCGGCGATCATGGAGGCGCGCGCGATCTTCGAGCGCATCACCAGCTACATCTATTACCGCATCGCCATGACGCTCAACATCATGCTGGTCGTGGTGCTGACCTATCTCGTCTACGACTTCATGCCGCTGACCGCGATCATGATCGTCGTCATGGCGCTGCTCGACGACATCCCGATCATGACCATCGCCTATGACAATGTGAAGGTGCAGGACCGGCCGGTGCGCTGGGACATGCACCGGATCATCTCCTTCTCCACCATCATGGGCATCATGGCGCTGGTGCAGAGCTTCGGCATCGTCATGCTCGGCATGTTCTGGATGAAGAGCCCGGAGCTGACGGCGATCCTGCCGATGGACCTGCCGCATGTGCAGACCATGCTGTTCCTGCAGCTGGCGGCCGGCGGCCACCTGCTGTTCTTCGTCTCGCGGGTGCAGGGCACGCTGTTCAAGCCGCCCTATCCGAGCCTGCCGGTGCTCGGCGCGGTGATCGGCACGCAGATCTTCGCCGTCTTCATGTGCGCCTATGGCTGGTTCATGCCGGCGCTGCCCTGGCTGCTGATCGGCGTGGTGTGGGCCTATTGCCTCGCCTGGACGGTGGTGATGGACGCGGTGAAGCTGATCTATTTCCGCGTCGTCGACGGCCGCGACCGGCAGAGCAGCCTGATCGACGCCTCGATCGGCCCGGTCCTGCCGGGCTGAGCCGGCGGGCGGCCCCCCGCGCCATCGCGAGGTCGCGAGGTCGCGGGGGGGCCTAGAGCGGCAGCGCGACGGGGGGCGCATCCGTGCGCGTGAGGACCTCCATGGCGATCCCGTAGATCGCGCGCAGGGTTTCCGGCGTCATCAGCTCGGCCGGGGTGCCGCGGGCGATGAGGCGGCCGGAATGCAGCGCCAGCAGCTCGTCGCAGAAGCGCGCCGCCATGTTGACGTCGTGCAGCACGACCATGACGGTCAGTCCCCGCGCATGGCCGAGCCGGCGCACCAGCGCCAGCACCTCGATCTGGTGGGCGACGTCGAGCGCCGAGATCGGCTCGTCGAGCAGCAGGCAGTCGGGATCCTGCGCGACCAGCATCGCCAGCCAGACGCGCTGGCGCTCGCCGCCGGAGAGCGTGTCGACGAGGCGGTCGGCGAACGGCGCGACATGGGCGAGCTCCATCGCCTCCTCGACCTTAACCCGGTCCAGCGCGCCGAAGCGCCCCAGAGCGCCGTGCCAGGGATAGCGGCCGAGCCGGACGAGCTCGCGCGCGGTGAGCCCGCCGGCCGGCGGCGGGTTCTGCGGCAGATAGGCGACGCGGCGGGCGAAGTCGCGGCCGCCCCAGTCGGCGATCGGCCGGCCGGCGAAGCGCAGCGCGCCCCCGCTCGGCGGCTGCTGGCGGGCGAGCAGCTTGACCAGCGTCGACTTGCCCGAGCCATTGTGCCCGATCAGGCCGATGAGCCGGCCGGCAGGCAGGCTCAGGCTGGTCGGGTGCAGCAGCTCCCGGCCGTCCACCGCGAAGCGGACGGCGTCGAGCGTGAACAGCGGCGTCGGCCCGGCCGGCATCACGCCTCCTTGCCGAAGGCGAAGCGGATGGCGTGGTTGAGGCAGGCCGGCAGCACCGACATGTGGGTCTCGCCGGGCAGGAAGACGAAGTCGGAGCGCAGCCCGCGCGCCCCGGCGAGCCGCTCGGCCATCTCGCGCGCATGGTCGACGATGCGGCTCTCCTCGAAGCTGGCGAGGCGGCCCGCCGCGTCCTCGGCGCCGATCTGGAACGGGGCGAGCGCCTGCTCGTACTCGCCGGCGAGGATGAGCACGCGGCCGTCCCGGCCATCGCCTTCGGCGAGGAAGGCGCCCGCCGCGTCGACGATGCCGGCGCCCTCCCACCAGATGGCCGGGCTCGCCGCGATCCAGCGCGCGAAGGCCTGCGGCTTGCGGAACAGCGCGTGCAGCACGAACAGCCCGCCGAAGGAATGGCCGAAGATCGCCTGCCGGGCCGGGTCGACCGGCACGCGGCGGGCGATTTCCGGCTTCAGCTCGTCCTCGATGAAGGCGAGGAAGCCGTCGGCGCCGCCGGTGCGCACGTCCGGCCCGTCGGGCGTGTGCGGCGGGTAGGTCCTGCCGGGCGGCGGCCCCATGTCCCAGGAGCGGCGCACGCTGTCATAGGCCCCCTCCACGGGATAGCCGATGCCGACCATGACGCCCCAGCCGATGCCGGTGCCGAGCGGCCAGGCGGCTTGCACCCGCATGATGTCGGCGGCGGTGCCGGCCACGGCGTTGGCGTCGAGATAATACAGCACCGGCCAGCCGCCTTCCGGCGCCTCGCCGGGCGGGCGGTAGAGGAAGATGCGCCAAAGCGGGCCGCCATCGCCCGGCGCGATGTCGAAGGTCAGGGTGTCGGGAATGCGTGCCGGGGTCATGAGGCGGTCTGCTTTCGTGACAGGAGCCAGAGGAAGACCGGCGCGCCGATCGTCGAGGCGACGAGGCCGGCCGGCAATTGCCAGGGAAAGGCGATGGTGCGCCCGAGGAAATCCGCCGCCACCATGACGAGGCCGCCGATCAGCGCGGCGCCGGCGAGTTCGGCCAGCGGCCGGCGCAGGCCGAGCAGCCGCGCCAGATGCGGGGCGATCAGCCCGACGAAGGAAAGCGGGCCGACCAGCAGCGTCGCCAGCGCGGTGGCGAGGGCGGCGAGCAGGAGCAGCAGCCCCCGGCTCAGCCCCGGCGGCACGCCGAGGGCGAGCGTCGCCGGGGCGCCGAGGGGCAGGATGTCGAGCCAGCGGGCGATCAGCGGCAGCGCCGCGACGAACAGCAGGGCGGCGGCCAGGCTGGCCCCGGCGGTTTGCGCCGCGATACCGTAGGTCGAGCCGGTCATCCAGTTGAACAGCAGCACGGCGCGCGGGTCGCCGCTCGCCATCAGCACGCTCACCAGCGCGTCGAGCAGCGCGCCGATGGCGATGCCGACCAGGATCACCCGCTCCGGCATGCCGCGCGAGGCGCGGGCGAGCGCCAGGATGGCGACCAGCGCGAGGCCGGCGCCGGCCATGGCGGCAAGCGTCTGCTCGACGCGGCCGGTCGCGTCCAGCAGGAAGAGCGCGAGCGTCAGCCCGCAGGCGGCGCCGGCGCTGATGCCGAGCACTTCCGGGCTGGCCATGGGGTTGCCGGTCATGCGCTGCAGCACGCCGCCGGCGACCGCCAGCATCGCCCCGCCGGAGAGCGCCGCCAGCGCGCGCGGCAGGCGCAGCGCCCAGGGGGTGGCCGGATCGCCCGGCCAGCGAAGAGACCAGCCGTCGAGGCCGGGGCCGATCAGCGCCGAGGCGGCGACCGCCAGCGCCAGCGCCATGGCGAGCGCGACGAACAGTAATGCGGGCCGGGCGAGGCCGAGCCCGCCGCGGGCGGAGAGGCCGGCGCCGACATGGGGCGGCAGCCGCAGCCGCGGGATCATCCAGAGCAGCAGCGGCGCGCCGAACAGCGCCGTCACCGCGCCGGTCGGCAGCATCTCGCCATAGGCGCCGGCGGCCAGCTGCACCGCCTGATCGGTCGCCCAGAGCAGGGTGGCGCCGACCAGCGCCGAGGCGAGGAGCCGGCCGCCGACGCGCCGCGCGCCGCTGATGCGGGCGAGCGCCGGGGCGGCGAGGCCGACGAAGCCGATGCAGCCGACCGCCGCCACCACGCAGGCGGTGAGCGCCACCGCCACCACCAGCGCGCCGAGCCGCGCGGCGGCGAGCGACAGGCCGAGGCTGCGGGCGCTGGCATCGTCGAGGCCGAGCAGGGTCAGCGGGCGCGCCAGCAGCAGCGCCAACCCGCCGGCCAGCGCCAGGCGCGGGGCGAGGAAGCCGGCCTGCGACCAGTCCTGCTGGCTCAGCGAGCCGGCGCCCCAGAGGAACAGGCCGGCGAGGTAATGGCTGTTGAACAGGGTGAGCAGGGCGGCCAGCGCGGCGCCGTACAGGCCCGTCACCAAGCCGGCGAGGATCACCACCAGCGGGGCGAAGCCGCTGCGCCGCGACAGCAGCAGCACCATGCCGATCGCCGCGAGGCCGCCGCCGAGCGCCACCCATTCCCGCCCCAGGCCGATCAGCCCCGGCGTCCACACCAGCGCGGCGGCGAGGGCGAGACTGGCGCCGGATTCGATGCCGAGCGTCGTCGGCGAGGCGATCGGGTTGCGCAGCACCTGCTGCAGCAGCGCGCCGGCAAGGCCCAGCCCGGCGCCGGCCAGCAGGCTGACGGCGAGACGCGGCGCGAAGGCATAGGCGACGAGCATCTGCGCCGGCCGGTCGACAGCGGGCGCCAGCAGCGCCGCCAGCCAGTCGCCGGCCGGCAGCCGGAGCGCGAGATTGCCGAGGCTCAGCGCCAGCGCGGCGAGGCCGAGCAGGCCGATCAGCAGGACCGGGCCGGCGCGCCGACCCGGCAAGGTCGTGTGCAAGGCGGCGTGCAAGGGTGCGCGCAGGGGCGTCCCGGCGGTGGGCGCGGCGGGCTCAGCCATCGGCGCGCTCCGGCGCGAGGGCCAGCGCGAGCTGCCGGGCGAAGCGCATCGCCGAGGGCAGCATGCCGAACATCAGCACGGCGGGCAGGCGGTGCACGCGGCCCGCCCGCGCGAAGGGCAGGCTGTTCCAGAGCGGGCTGGCGGCCAGCCGCCCGAGCGTGTCGGCGCCGATGGGCTCGAGATAGACCAGCCGGCTCGCCGGGCTCTCGGCCAGCGCCTCGATGCCGACCGTGCTGAAGCCCCAGTAATTGCTCGGCCGGGTCCAGCCATTGGCGAGGCCGGTGCGCGCCATCACGTCGCCGAACAGGCTGCCGGGGCCGTAGACGCGGACATGGCGGGTATCGAGGAAGTTCACCACCAGGATCGGCCGGTCGGCGAGGCCGGCCTGCGCGAAATGCCGGCGCGCCTGCGCCGTGGCGGCTTCCACGCGGGCGATCAGCGCCTCGCCCTCGGCTTCCCGCCCGAGGATCGCGGCGAGGGCGCGGGTGGCGGCCGCGCTCAGCGCGTAGGGATGGCCGCCGGGCGGGGCGTAGACGGAGAATTCCCGCGTCGGCGCGACGCCTTGCAGCAGCGCGCGGATGCCGGCGAGATAGGGCGTGGTGACGATGAGGTCCGGCTTCAGCGCGGCGAGCAGTTCCAGATTCGGCTCGCGGTCGGTGCCGAGATTGACGATGCCGGGCGGCAGCGCCGGCTCGACCACCCACTCCGTCCATTCCGTGGGGTTGGGAAGAGCGACGGGGGGCAGGCCCATCTCGATGAGGGTTTCGGCCAGGCCGAAATCCATCGCGACCACCCTGAGCGGCGGTCGAGCCGGCGCATCGGCGTGCCCGGCGCCCGCCAGCAGCGGGTGCGCGAGCGCGCCGACGGAAAGCCCGCCGCGCAGCAGCGCCCGGCGGGAAAGCGGCATCAACGGCCTCACCAGCGATACTTCAGCCCGGCGATCACGGTGCGCGGGGCGCCCTGGTAGCAGTAGCCGGCGTCGCAGGTGATGTATTCCTCGTTGAGCAGGTTCTGCGCGTTGACCTGCGCGCTCCAGCCCTTGAGGCGGAGGTCGAGATTCTCGAAGTCGTAGCTCAGCTTGGCGTCGACCAGCGTGTAGGCCGAGTTCTCGAAGGTGTTGAGCGAGTCGCCCCAGGTGGCGCCGGTATAGCGCACGCCGACGCCGACCCCGAGGCCGGCGAGCCGGGTGCCGGGCTGGAACTGGTAGTCGGCCCAGATGGCGAAGGCATTCTCCGGCTGGCCCGAGGGCGTCAGGCCGATCGTGTCGATGTTGCCGGAGACGTTGACGAGGTCGAGATAGGTGTAGGCGCCGCGGACCTTGAGGCCGTTGCCGAGATTGGCGACCGCCTCCAGCTCGAAGCCGCGCGCGCGGACCTCGCCGATCTGCACCTGGTAGAGCGGGTTGGTGTCGTCGGTGACGAGGCCGTTGTCCTGGTCGATCTGGAAGATCGAGGCGGTGATGTAGCCGTCGAAGCCGGCCGGGGCGTATTTCACGCCGGTCTCGATCTGCCGCGCGGTGGTGGGTTCGAAGACGTTGCCGTTGATGTCGACACCGAGATTGGGCGCGAACGAGGTCGCGTAGCTGACATAGGGCGCGATGCCGTTGTCGAAGAGATAGGTCAGTCCGACGCGGCCGGTGAACTCGTTGTCGTCGATGTTCTCGGTGGTGTCGGCGAGCAGGTCCTCGTCCTTGGTGTCGACCCAGTCGTAGCGGCCGGTCATGGTGAGGATCCAGCGGTCGAACGTGGCCTGTTCCTGGACGTAGAGGCCGACCTGGCTCTGGTTCTGGCGGTAGCGGGCGTAGTTGAGTTCCGGGTCGTAGGTCGGACCGAGCGGTTGTCCGGTCCAGATGTCGATGTCGGACGCCACGCCGTAGCCGATGCCGCCGTCGAGGGCGAGATAGGAATAGTCGAGGCCGACCAGCAGCTTGTGCACGACGGGCCCGGTGGCGAAATCGGCCTGCAGCTGGTTGTCGACGACGAAGGAATCCAGCTTGTCGTCGACATAGCCGGTGTAGCGGCTGGCGGTGCCCGCCGCGTAGTCATACGCCGAGATGCCGTTGTAGCGCACGCTGGTGTCGGCGTGGCCGTAGCGCAGGTTCTGCCGGACGGTGAAGATGTCGTTGAATTCGTGCTCGGCGAGATAGCCGATCCGGTACTGCTCCTGCTCCTGGCTGTTGTAGTCGCCGATGCTCCGGCTGAACGAGTTGGTGCCGGTGCCGGTCCAGCCGAAATAGGGCAGGGAGGCGGGCGTCTCGGATTCCTGATACTCGCCGAGGAAGGTGATGCGGGTCTGGTCGTTCGGCTTCCAGGTGACGGCCGGGGCGATGTAGGTCATGTCGTTGACGCCGCCGCCCAGCGTGTTGGGCGAGCCGGCGTCGCGCAGCAGGCCGGTCAGGCGGTAGAGCAGCGTGCCGTCCTTGTCGAGCGGGCCGCCAAGGTCGAACTGACCTTGCAGCCAGTCGTAATTGCCGCCCTGCAGCTCGATCTCGCCGAAGGCTTCCTCGGTGGGGCGCTTGGAGGTGATGTCGACGAGGCCGCCGGGCGAGCCGAGGCCATAGAGCGCCGAGCTGGGGCCGCGCAGCACGGTGACGCTGTCGACGCCATAGGGCTCGACCTTGAAGATCGACATGTTGGCGCCCGGCAGGCGCAGCCCGTCGCGGTAGATGCCGTTATAGGTGACGTCGAAGCCGCGGATGGAGAAGGAATCGAAACGCGGATCGAAGCCGCTCTGTCCGGTCCGCACGCCCGGCGTGTAGGCCACGGCCTCGGTCAGCGTCTGCACGTTGCGGTCGTTGAGCTCGTCGCGCGTGACGACGGAGATGGACTGGGGGATCTCGATCAGCGGCGTGTCGGTCTTGGTGCCGACATCGCTGCGCGTGGCGACATAGCCGACCGTGCCGCTGCCGTCGCCCTGCACGTCGATGGCGTCGAGCTCGATGCCGGCCGCCGTGCCGCCGCCGGCCACGGAGGCGGCCGGGTCGATGATGGTGACGCGGTTCGGCGCGGTGAAGCGGTAGGTGAGCCCCGTGCCGCGCAGCAGCGCCTCCATCGCCTCGGGCGCGCTCAGGGTGCCCGATACCGGCGAGGAGCGCCGGCCGCCGAACTTCGCGGTGTCGAAGAACACCCGCACCCCGGCCTTCTGGGCGAAGGCGAGCACGGCGCCGTTGAGGTCCTGCGCCGGAATGCTGAAGGCGATCCGCGCGGCGGCGATGCCCGCCGTCTGCGATGTCTGGGCCTGAGCCTGGGCCGGCGCGGGCAGGATCGCGCCGGACGCCGCCGCCAGCAGGCCGAGACAGACGGCATGGGTCGCCGTGCCGCCGAGATACCGCAGACGCAGGCGCCGCGTGCCGAAACTCACCCCAGACATCATGGATCGTTGTTCCTTCCTGACAGATCGCGGGCCCGCGGGTGGGCCGGTTCGACCGGGTCGCAGAAGGGAAGACAACTCAGGCGGCGCAGACCGTAAAAATTTCTCGGGCGCCGATGCGGATAATCAGTAGAGCACTGTGATCAATGGATAAATCGAGCGCGCGCCGATGCCGAGCTCGGAGGTGATGGTCTCGATGGCATCATTGAGGTCGCGGGTCGGGAACACCCCGCTGACCCGGCGCCGGGCGAGCGCGCCGTCGAGAATGACGATGCGCCCGTGGCGGTAGCGGTTCAGCGTCTCCACCACATGGCCGAGCGAGGCGCCGTCGAACACCAGCAGGCCCTGGCGCCAGGCGGTGGCGGTCGGGATGTCGCGCGTGCGGATGCGCCCGATGCCGACGCCGCGCACATAGCGGACCTCCTGCCCCGGCGACAGCACGACGCCGCGTCCCTCGCCGGGCGGGCCTGCCCCGCCCTCAAGCGCCACCTCGACCTGGTGCTCGACGGCGAGCACATCGGCGCCGTCGCTGTTCTGCTCGATCACGAACTGGGTGCCGAGGGCGGTGGTCGTGCCGCCCGCCGCCTCGGCGACGAAGGGGCGGGTCTCCTCGCCCGTGCGCGGCGCGACCGCGAAGAATGCCTCGCCAGCGAGCAGCCGCACGCGGCGTTCGCCGGCGGTGAAGTCGACCGCGATGGCGCTGGACGGGCCGAGCTCGACCGTGCTGCCATCCGCCAGCGTTTCCGCGCGCAGCTCGCCCGGCGCGGTGCGGTAGTCGGCGGCGAGCAGCAGCCACGGATCGCCGAGCTGGTAGCGGGCGATGGCGGCGCCGAGCACGAGGAGGCCGAGCAGCGCGCCGATGCCGGCCGCCCGGCGCCTCGTGCCGACGCGGCGCGCGGGCACCACCGCCCGCAGCGGCCCCGGCTCGCGGCGCAGCGCGGCAAGCTCGCGCCAGGTCGCGCTCGCTTCCTCGAAGGCGGCGGCATGGTCGTCGTCCTGCGCCAGCCAGGCGCGCAGCGCCAGCTTCTCCGTCTCGCTCAGCGGCGCGCCGTCAAGCCGGGCCACCCATTCGGCGGCGCGCAGCTCGATCTCCCCCGCGCGTTGTTCCCCGTCCTGCACCGTCCGTCCCATGAATCGACCGCTCCGCTCCTATAAGACAACTGAGCGGGGCAAGACGGTAAATTTACTGCTCGCAATCTACCGCTCGCGGCCCCGCAGGCGGCGCGTCATGTGCGCGATCGCCAGAGCGAGGTGCTTCTGCACCGCGCTCTCGGACAGGGCGAGGCGGCGGGCGACCTGCGCATGCGTCAGGCCGTCGATGCGGTTGAGGACGAAGATCTGCTGGGTGCGCGGCGGCAGCTCCTGCACCAGCACATAGATGCGCTCCAGCTGCAGGCGGGAATCGACCGCCTCCTCCGGCGAGGGCTGGTCGGCGGCGATGTCGAGCAGCGCATCCGGCGCGACGGGGTCGGTGCGCCGGCGGGCCTCCTGCTTCCTGTGGTTGAGCAGGAGATTGCGGGCGATCGAATACAGATAGGCGCGAAAGTCCTGGATGCGGATTTCCGGCCGCTCCAGCACGTTCACGAACGTGTCCTGCACGAGATCGCTCGCCATGGTGCGATCCTGGAGCCGGCGGTGAAGATACCGCCGGAGTTCCGGGCCATACGCGCTGAAGACAAGCGACAGGTCTGGCTGCATGAGGTAGGCACCCGCCATCCGCATCACAAAGCTGTGTAGAAGGCCGGTCTAACACGGCGGGTAAGGCAGAGTAAGAGCCGTCGCAAACATTGTAATGGCTACAAAATAGTCGTTCAGCGCGGCTGGAGACGTTTGGAAATACTGGGCGTCGCCGGCGTGATGCTTGAGGCCGGACGGCGCGCCGTACCCCCTCGACGAGCGCGCGGATTCGGCGAGGATGGGCGACGGCCTCGACCAGATCGCCCGGGCGCGTCCGCGACGGCGCGGCCGGGGCGCACATGCGGGAGGAGAACGTGCCGCCGACATCGCGCGTCAGGCTCACCCATCCGGACCGGATCTACTGGCCCGGGGACGGCGTCACCAAGCAGGGCCTTGCCGACTATTATGCCGGCGTGTGGGGCTTCATCGCCCCCTTCATCGTCGCCCGCCCGCTGGCGCTGCTGCGCTGCCCGGACGGCATCGCCGGGACCTGCTTCTTCCAGAAGCATTCCTGGCGCGGCATCGACAGGGCGATCAAGGTCGACAAGGACAGGGATGGCGAGGAACTGCTCGTCATCGACGATCTCGACGGGCTGATCGCGCTGGTACAGGCGGGGGCGCTGGAAATCCACCCCTGGGGCGCGCCGCTCGCCGACCTCGAACGGTCGGACATGATGATCTTCGACCTCGATCCCGGCGAGGGCGTCGGCTGGCCGGGCATCGTCGCCGGCGCGCGCGAGGTGAGGGCGCGGCTGCAGGCGCACGGCCTGCCGGCCTTCGTGAAGACCTCGGGCGGCAAGGGGCTGCACGTCGTCGTGCCGCTCGAGCCGAAGGCCGGATGGGCGGCGGTGAAGGACTTCGCCAGGGCGGTCGCCGGGGCGATCGCCGCCGACGATCCCGGCCACTACCTCGCCGTGGCGACCAAGGCGCGGCGCAAGGGGCGCATCTTCATCGACTATCTGCGCAACGCGCGCGGCGCCACCGCCATCACGGCCTATGGCACCCGGGCGCGGCCGGGCGCGGCGGTCGCCATGCCGGTCGCCTGGGAGGAACTCGACGGGCTGACCGGCGCGGCGCAGTTCACCATCGACAGCGCGCCCGCGCGGCTCGCCGGTCTGGCGAGCGATCCGTGGCAGGGGTTCCGCGCCGCGGCGGTGCCGCTGGAGGCGACCGCACCCGGCGGCCGCGAGGGCTGAGCGGCGGAGCCGGGAGCCGAGGCGCGGCGCCCCCGGATTCGCGGCCGGAAGTACTGCTCTCCGCCCGGTGGGGCCGATATTGTCGGGTGCCCGTCTAACCTGTGCGAATGCTCGTCCTGCCGCTGCAAACGGCTGGGAAGAGTGGGCAATTGCTATGCGGCGCGCGTATTATTTGGCCTGTTCAAAGCCGGCGCGAGCGGTCATGAATGCAGCCGGCGATGGATGCAGGCTGGAGGCTCGGGGTTGTGATTGGTGGAGTGTGGCGGGTCGGTCTGTTGTATTCGACGACGGGGGTAACCGCGAATATCGAACAGACACAGTTGAACGCGGCCCTTCTCGCCATCGAGGAAATCAACGAAGCCGGCGGTGTTCTGGGGCGCCCCATCGAGCCCCTGCATGTGGATGGCGGCTCCAATCCCCGACGTTTCCGCGAGATCGCCGCCCGCATGCTGGGCGGGGAGGGCGTGCGGCTGCTGTTCGGCTGCTACATGTCGAGCGTGCGCAAGGCGGTGCTGCCGCTGATCGACGGCTATCGCGGGGCGCTGTTCTACCCGACCTTCTACGAGGGCTTCGAATATTCGCCGCAGGCGATCTTCACCGGCGCGGTGCCGAATCAGAACGCCTTTCAGCTGGCAAAATACGTGCTCACCAAGCATGGCCAGCGGGTGTTCTTCATCGCCTCCAACTACAGCTATCCCTACGAATCCAACCGGATCATGAGCGACTTCGTCACCCAGGTGCGCGGCAAGGTGGTCGACGAGGTCTACATCGCGCTGAATGCCGGCGCCGACGAGATCGGCCGCGCCATCAAGCGCATCAAGAAGCACAGCCCGGACGTGATCTTCTCGACCATCGTCGGCCAGGCGACGGCGCCGTTCTACGAGGCCTATCGCGAGGCAGGGCTGGACCCGGCGACCATGCCGATCGCCAGCGTCGCCACCTCCGAGGCCGACATCGCCGAGATGGCGCCCGGCATCGCCGAGGGCCACATCGCCGCGGCGACCTTCTTCGACACGCTGGCGACGCCCGCCGCGCGCGCCTTCGTCGCCGCCTACCGCGCGCGCTTCGGCGAGGATGCGCCGGTGCCCTCCGCCGCCGAGGCCGCCTATTTCCAGATGCACCTCGCGGCACGGGCGCTGGCACGCGCCGGCACCGACGACCCGCAGCGCATCATCGCCGAGATCAAGGCGATCGAGTTCGACGCGCCGCAGGGGCGCGTGCGCATCGACGCGGAGAACCACCACACCTATCTGTGGCCCCGCGTGGCGCGCCTCGACGCCAAGGGCCGCTTCCAGATCATCTGGAATCCCGGCGTGCGGGTGAAGCCGGACCCCTATTGCATCTCGCAGAGCCTCGACGACTGGTCGGCGGATTTCGTCGAGCAGACGGATCCCTTCTGAAGGCGGATGCCATGTCGATCCAGATTCTGCGCGACATCCGGGGATTGCGGGTCCAGGTCATCCACGCCAACGACGTGGAGGGCCAGCAGCTCGTCGACCATCTCAAGCGCATCGGCTGCGTCGTCGAGACCACCTGGCCGCCGCCCTCGGCCTATGCCGAGAATGCCGACCTCGTGCTGCTGTCGGTCGACCAGGAAGACCGCGACACGCTGCACAAGCTCACCCGGTCGCATTCGGAGCGGGCGCCGACGATCATCGCCATCGTCGGCTATGAAAACCCCTCGACGCTCGCCCTCGTGCTGGAAAGCGGCGCGCTGGCGGTCATCGAGCGTCCGATCAAGCCCTTCGGCCTGCTGACCCAGATCACCCTGGCGCGCAGCCTGTGGCTCGACCAGAAGGAGCAGGCCCGGCGCATCCGCAAGCTGGAGCGCAAGGTCACCAGCATGCAGCAGATCCAGAAGGCCAAGGCCATCCTGATGGGAAGCCACGGTATTTCCGAGGACGAGGCCTACCAGTCGATCCGCCGGCAGGCGATGGCGAAGCGGATCTCGATGGAGGAAATGGCCGTCGCGATCATTAATGCGAGTGAGCTCTTGAATTTCCGTCCCGACGGTGTTTAGATTGGTTCGTCGTACGGAGTAGTGCTTACTTCCGTCGGCGGAGCTGGGCAATCGAGGCTGATTGTCCGGAGAGGCGATGTAGCCCGACAAACCCGTGAACGCGGATTTGGCGGGCTTTTTATTTGCGCGGGACAGGGACGTCCCGCTCTGCTCTCGACATTGTCACGGGCTGCCGCGCGCCATTTGGCTCCGGAAAGTCTTATCGATCGACCGATGACTTCGGTCGGTGCGCCCTGACGTCACTCTGCCTGTCCACGACCCTCCTTTTCAAATCGTTGTCGCTCTGCGCCGCAAGACGGCGTCACAGGAGACTTGCGCATGCTGTCCGCAGACGTCGGCTCGACCCGCGAATCCGTCGGCATTTCTGACATGGGCCGTTCGAATGCATCGACCCTTCCGCGCTGTGCGCCGGCACATCTGCGTTCGTGAGCCGCTTTTGCCATGCTGATGATCGAACGCATTCTCGGAAACCGGCTCGAGCCGATGTTCCACGAGCGGCTTCACCACCTCGAACACCGGGATGCGGTGGATGTCGTCACCATCGCCACCGTGGACATGCCGCGACGGCGGCTGCGCCTCGTCTCGGCGAAGGGCCAGGATCTCGCCATTGCGCTGCCGCGCGACCAGAAGCTGTTCGACGGCGCGGTGCTGCTGATCGACGAGGAGCGCGCCATCGTGGTGCGGGCCGAGGTGGAGCGGTGGCTGAGCTTCCAGCCGCGCTCGATCGCCGAGGGCGTGGAGCTTGGCTACCACGCCGGCAATCTGCACTGGCGGGTTCGCTTTGCCGGCGAACGATTGCTGGTGGCGCTGGAGGGGCCGATCGAGCGCTACTACGAGCGGCTCGACGCGCTGCCCGGCGTCTCCTCCATTCCCCGCCTCGTCGTGACCGGGGAGATGGCGGCATGATCGAGCGCCTTCTCGCCATGTGGCAGGCCGATGCCGCCTTTCCGAGCGGCGGCTTCGCCTTCTCGAACGGGCTGGAGGGCCTTGCGGCGCAGTCCGGGCCGATCGGCGAGGCGGAGCTGGAGAGCGTCGTCGCCGCCGCGCTCCGCCATCGCTGGGCGAGCGCCGACCGCGTCGCCCTCGTGCAGGCCTATCGCGCGGGCGGCGATCTCGAAGCCGTCGCCGCGGTCGACCGCGAGGTCGAGGCCTCGACGCTGGCGGAGCCGTTCCGGCTGGGCTCGCGCCGCAACGGCGCCGGGCTGCTCGCGGCGCATGCGCGCATCGGCACGCCTTGTGCCGCCGATTTCCTCGCCTGGGTGCGGCAGGGGCGGGCGCACGGGCATCTCCCCGTCGCGCAGGGTGTCGTCTGGCGCGGCGCCGGGCTCGACCTGGCGGGCGCCGTGCTCGCCTCCGGCTATGTCGTGCTGTCCGGCTTCGCGACGGCGGCGGTCCGTCTCGGCCTTGTCGGCGCCGTCACCGCGCAGGGCGTGGTGCGGCGCCTGCTCCCGCTGCTGGGCGCGCTCGCCGACACGCCGGTTCCGGCCTGCATCGAAAGCTTCTCGCCGCGTCTCGACATCGCCGCGATGCGCCATGCGCGCGGCGAACTGCGCCTGTTCTCCAACTGAGTTCCGAACGACCATGCTGCTGACGCCCACCGAACTCGAGCGCCTGACGATCTTCTCGGCCGCGGAATTGGCGCGCAAGCGCCGCGCGCGCGGCTGCAAGCTCAATCATCCCGAGGCGGTGGCGCTGATCACCGACGAGATTCTCGAAGGCGCGCGCGACGGCCGCTCGGTCGCCGAGCTGATCGGCTACGGCGCCACCATCCTGACCAGCGCCGACGTGATGCCGGGCGTGCCGGCGATGATCGACATCCTGCAGGTCGAGGGCGTCTTTCCCGACGGCACCAAGCTGGTGACGGTGCACGAGCCGATCCGCCCCGCCGAGGGCGCGCCGGAAGAGGAGATCCGCCCCGGCGAGAGCCTGCCGCTCGACGGCGAGATCGAGCTGAACGCCGGCCGGCCGAAGGTGACGCTGGAGGCGGTGAACACCGGCGACCGGCCGATCCAGATCGGCTCGCATTTCCATTTCTTCGAGGTCAACCGCGCGATGGAGTTCGACCGCGCGAGCGCCTTCGGCATGCGGCTCGACATTCCCGCCGGCACGGCGATGCGCTTCGAGCCCGGCCAGTCGAAGCCGGTGACGCTGGTGCCGTTCGGCGGCACGCGTTTCCTCGGCGGGCTCAACGGCCTGTCGGACGGCGATTCCACCACGGCGGAAGCCCGCGACGCCGCGCTTGCCAAGGCGCGCGCGGCCGGCTTCCGCGGCGCCTAGGGGAGAGCATCATGGCGATCGTCAAGCGACGCGACTACGCCGCCCTCTACGGCCCGACGGTCGGCGACGGCGTGCGCCTGGGCGACACCTCGCTCATCGCGGTGGTGGAGAAGGACTATGCCGTCTATGGCGACGAGTGCCTGCACGGCGGCGGCAAGACGCTGCGCGACGGCATGGGGCTCGCCGCCGGCATCACCAATGCCGAGGGCGCGCTCGACTTCCTGCTGTGCAACGTCACGCTGATCGACGCCGTGCTCGGCGTGGTGAAGGGCGATCTCGGCATCAAGGACGGCCTCATCGTCGGCGTCGGCAAGGCCGGCAATCCGGCGGTGATGGACGGGGTCGATCCGCGCCTCGTCGTCGGCGCCGGCACCACGGTGCGCGACTGCGAGGGCCTGATCGCCACCGCCGGCGGCATCGACGTGCATGTGCATTTCGATTCGGCCGGGCTGGTCGAGCACGCGCTGGCGAGCGGCCTGACCACCATGATCGGCGGTTCGCTCGGGCCGATCACCGTCGGCATCGATTCCGGCGGCCCGTTCAACACCGGCAAGATGCTGCAGGCATCCGAGGCCTGGCCGATGAATTTCGGCTTCCTCGGGCGCGGCAACAGCCACATTCCCGGCTCGCTGAAAGAGCAGCTGGAGACCGGCTGCCTCGGCCTCAAGATCCATGAGGACTGGGGCGCCATGCCGGCGACCATCGATTCCTGCCTGCGCTCGGCCGACGCGCTGGACTATCAGGTGCAGCTCCACACCGACACGCTGAACGAGAGCGGCTTCCTGGAAGACACGCTGGCCGCCATCGGCGGGCGCACCATCCACATGTACCACACGGAGGGGGCGGGCGGCGGCCACGCGCCGGACATCATCCGCGTCGCCGGGGTGGCGCACTGCCTGCCGTCGTCGACCAATCCGACCAACCCTTACACGGTCAACACGTTCGACGAACATCTCGACATGACGATGACCTGCCATCATCTCAACCCGGCATTGCCGGAGGATGTGGCCTTCGCCGAGAGCCGCATCCGCGCCCAGACCATCGCGGCGGAAGACGTGCTGCACGACATCGGCGCGATCTCGATGCTCGGCTCCGACAGCCAGGGCATGGGCCGCATCCACGAGGTGATCTGCCGGACCTGGCAGCTCGCCTCCAAGATGAAGGACCAGCGCGGCGCCCTGCCGGAGGAGAAGCCGGGCTTCGGCGACAATGAGCGCATCAAGCGCTACATCGCCAAATACACCATCAACGCCGCCCGCACCTTCGGCATCGCCGACCATGTGGGATCGCTGGAGAGCGGCAAGATCGCCGACATCGTCGTCTGGCGCCCGGCCTTCTTCGGCATCAAGCCGGAGCTGGTCGTCAAGGGCGGCTTCATCGCCTGGGGGGCGATGGGCGACAGCGCGGCCTCGCTGATGACCTGCGAGCCGGTGCTGCTGCGCCCGCAATGGGGCGCCTTCGGCCGCGCCGCGCCGGCGCTCTCGGCCTGCTTCGTCCATCCGCTGGCGATCGCGCGCGGGCTCGGCGGGGAGCTGGGCCTCAGCAAGCGGCTGCTGCCCGCCCGCGGCACCCGCGGCCTGAGCAAGGCCGACATGCTGCACAACGACGCCTGCCCCAATATCCGCGTCGATCCGCAGACCTTCGACGTGTTCGTCGACGGGGAACTCGCCACCTGCGAGCCGGCGCACACGCTGCCGCTCGCGCAACGCTACATGATGCGGTGAACGCCATGCTGGAGAAGACGCAGGCACATGGCATCGGGCGCACCGCCTCGGCGGCGCGCATCGGCATTGGCGGCCCGGTCGGCTCGGGCAAGACCGCGCTGATCGAGCGCCTGATCCCGGAACTTCAGGCGCGCGGCGTGGATTTCGCCGTCGTCACCAACGATCTCGTCACCCGCGAGGACGCCGAACGGCTGCGCCGTTCCGGGCTGATCGATCCCGAGCGCGTCTCGGCGGTGGAGGCGGGGGCCTGCCCGCATACCGTCATCCGCGAGGACCCGACGCTCAACATGGCGGCGGGCGACGACCTGGAGCTGCGCTTTCCCGGCCTCGAGCTGGTGATCTTCGAATCGGGCGGCGACAACCTCGCCTCCACCTTCTCGCTCGATCTGGTCGACTGGTGGATGTTCGTGATCGACGTCGCCGGCGGCGACGACATTCCCCGCAAGAAGGGGCCGGGCGTCCTGAAATGCGATCTGCTGATCGTCAACAAGGTCGACCTCGCGCCGTATGTCGGGGTCGATCTCCCCGGCATGCTGGCGCAGGCGCAGGCGGCGCGGGGCACCCGCCCGGTGGTCGCCATCAATGCCCGTTCGGGCGCGGGCGTGGACACGGTCGCCGACATGATCTGTCGCGCCGTGCTGTTCCGCCAATGAAGCCCGCGGCCTATTCCGGCGGAATGGGCCTGCAGGCGGCCGGCCGGCGGCGGGCGGCCGAACTCGTCTTCGCCAGGGGAGGCGGCCGCTCGGCGCTGGTGCGCCAGCTCGCGCCCTATCCGTTCCACATCACACGCCCCTTCGCCCTCGACATGGAGCGCCCGGATCTCGCCACGCTCTACCTGCAGTCGGCCTCGGGCGGGCTGTACCGCGACGACGATCTGAGCCTGCATCTGAGCGTGCGCGAGGGCGCGCTCGCGCATGTCACCAGCCAGGCGGCGACGGTGGTGCACGACACCGGCGGGCAGGCGGCGCGCCAGCACATGACGGTCTCGCTCGGCAGCGGTGCTTTCGGCGCGCTGACGCTGGATCCGATGATCCTGTTTCCCGGCGCCGAGCTGGTCGCGCACACCGACATCCATCTCGGCAGCGACGCGCTCGCCATCTTCGCGGAAGGGGTGTCCTGGCACGATTTTTCCGGTGGCGGGCGGCCCTTCGGCCGGCTGTCGTCGCAGACGCGGGTGTTCGGGCCGGACGGGCATCTCCTGATCGCCGACCGCTCCACCATCGATGGCACCGATGTCGTCGGGCCGGCTTGCGTCCTCGGGCCGGAGGCCGGCGCCTTCGGCGCGGCGCTGCTGCTCGGCCCCGAGCCGCGCCTGCCCGGACTGGCGCAGATCGAGGCGACGCTCGACCGGGCCGGCTGCCGGGGTGCCGCCTGCGCGGCGCCGGGCGGCGCGGGCATCGCGGTGCGCATGATCGCCGCCAATGGCGGGCGAATCGTCCGCGCCGTCGAGGCCCTGTTCTCCCTCACCGTGGAAAGGATGCTCGGCTTTGCCCCTGCCCATCGCCGCAAATAGAGCGCCGCAGCCCGCGCGGACGGATGCCGGCGGCCGCTCGCCGGAGGGCGGCGGATCATTATTCGCCCGGTGCGGCCGCTGCATGGCGGCGGGCGCGCGCTGCCAATCGTGCACAATATGAAGTCATTCGGCCGAAATATAGGTAATGACAAGGATATTAATCCTATATCTGATCTAATCAGACTTAGTATCGAGCATAAAAAGACGCATCTTTTGTAATCATCATGCATAAATCGTAGCCATTATTTAGATAAGACTCGGAATCTGTCCAGAATTACGCATCACTCTGAGGAAATATTGTTGACATACAGGAATGGCCGGGCGTACCGTGAGAATGTGGCGAACGGCATTCGGAGCGCTTGGCCTGGGGCCGGCAGCTAGCCGCGCTTTCACCGCTTCACTACTTCCAAGGGACCGCAACGATGGATTTCACGCGTCGGAAGTTGCTTAAGACCGCCGGCCTCGCCTCTGTGGCGGTGGCCGCTCCCCATGTCTGGATTCCCGGCGAGGCCGGGGCCGCGACGCTCAAGAAGGGCGCGCCGATCAAGGTCGGCGTCCTGTTCTCGCTCACCGGTGCGCTCGCCGTTCCGGAGGAGGATTCCACGCTGGTCCTCCAATACGCCTTCGACGAGATCAACAAGGCCGGCGGTGTTGGCGGCGTGCCGGTCGAGCCGGTGATCGTCGACGCCAAGTCGGACTTCAACGTCTATTCGGAGAAGACGAAGGAACTGATCCTTCGCGACAAGGTGACCGCGATCTTCGGCTGCTACACCTCGGCGAGCCGCAAGGCGATCCTGCCGACCATCATGCAGCGCGACCACCTGCTGTACTACCCGACCTGCTACGAGGGCGCGGAGTGCACGCAGAACACCATCTGCACCGGCCCGCTCGCCAACCAGCACTCGAAGGACCTCATCCCCTTCATGGTGCAGAACTTCGGCAAGAAGGTCTTCTTCGTCGGCTCCAACTATGTCTGGCCGAAGGAATCGAACAAGAACGCCAAGATCTGGCTGGAGCAGGCCGGCGGCGAGCTGGTCGGAGAGGAATACATCCCGCTCGGCAGCTCCGAGTTCGGCCCGGTGCTGAACAAGATCCGCGAAGCCAAGCCGGACTTCATCTTCTCGACCGTGGTCGGCGCCTCCGACATCGCCTTCCACAAGCAGTTCAAGCAGGAAGGCTTCAAGGTCGACAAGATGCCGATCGCCTCGCTCACCACCGGCGAGATCGAGACGCGCGCCATGGGCGCCGAGTTCGGTGCCGGCCACTTCCTGTCGGCGCCCTATTTCCAGAGCCTCGACAACCCGACCAACCACAAATTCGTCGAGGGCTTCCTCAAGAGCCCCTACGGCAAGAACGGCACCACCCATTACAACATGGAGGAGACCTACCTCTCCGCCTATGTGTTCAAGTCGGGCTTCGAGAAGGCGGCGGCGGCCGTCGGCTTCGAGAACGTCACGCCGCGCGCCATCCGCGATCATTCCGGCGGCATCCGGGTCGAGGACGCGGTCTCGCCGGAAGGCCTGATCTGGATCGACGAGCAGAACTTCAACACCTGGCTGAAGCCGAAGATCGGCCAGTGCCAGGCCGACGGCACCTTCAAGATCGTGAAGGCGGCGGACACCCAGGTCGCGCCCGACCCGTACTCGATCTACCCCGATATCGGCGTCTGCACCAAGGACGGCCTGAAGGCCGCCGACGGCAAGATCCGCAAGAGCGTGATCTGACGAAGGCCCGCCCCGCCGGCTCGAACCGGCGGGGCGGCGCGCTGCGCAACGAGGAACATGCCGGCCGCCGCGCCCCCCATGGGCGAGAGACGGCCGATACCGGCGGCACGGGCCGCGACGAAGGGCTGGCGATGGATTTCGGATCGATCCTGAACGCACTCATACTGGGCGTCAGCATTGCGAGCATCTGGCTGATCGCCGCGCTCGGGCTGACGATCATCTACGGGGCCGCCGGCGTCATCAACATGGCGCATGGCGAACTGATCATGCTCGGCGCCTACAGCTCCTACATGCTGCAATTCTATTTCGGCGTGCCGTACCTGCTCTGCATTCCCGCCTCGTTCGTCATCGTCGCCCTGGTCGGGCTCGTCCTCGAGCGCGGGCTGATCCAGTATCTGTACAATCGACCGCTCGACACGCTGCTCGCCACCTATGGCGTCTCGCTGGTGCTGATGCAGGGCGTGCGGCTGATCTTCGGTTCCGATCCGAAATATCTCGCCGTGCCGGAGATCTTCTCGTCCAACATCTCGCTCGGCTTCGCCTCCATCTCGGCCTTCCGCGTCGTCGTGCTCGCCGTCACCGCGCTGCTGGTGCTGGCGATCTGGGCGCTGTTCTACAAGACCCGCTTCGGCGTCCAGGTGCGCGCGGTGATGCAGAACAAGGAGATGGCGGCCTCCTTCGGCATCAATTCCAGCCGCGTCTACATGCTGACCTTCGCGCTCGGCGCCGGGCTGGCGGGTGTCGCCGGCTCGCTGTTCGGGGTGCTCAACATCGTGCTGCCGACCATGGGCGCGAGCTATGTGGTGCAGGCCTTCCTGATGGTGGTGGTGGGCGGGGGCTCGCTGGCCGGCAGCGTCGTCGCCAGCGGCGTGACCGGCGAGATGCAGTCGGTGTTCGCCTTCTTCACCAACGACACCTTCGCCCGCTTCCTCATCTTCGTGCTGATCGTCGCCTTTCTCAGGTTCCGGCCGCAGGGGCTCTTCGCCAAGGCGGGCACGCGGCGATGAAAGCGACCAGAGCGATCACCACCGGGCACGACGCACGCTGAGGCGACCATGGGAAATCTCTACCACAACAAGACGGCGCAATGGATTGCCTACGCGGTGTTCTTCGCGGCGCTGGCGATCATCCCGATGCAGATCGACGACGACTTTCTGCTCAACCAGCTGGCGACCTACGGCGTCTACGGCCTGCTCGCTCTGTCGATCAGCCTGTGCTGGGGGTTCGGCGGCATCCTCAATCTCGGCCAGGGCATCGCCTTCGGCCTCGGCGCCTACGGCATGGCGATGACCATGCAGATGCAGACACAGACGGAATCGAACCCGATTCCGCCGATCATGCTCAATAACGGCCTCGACTACCTGCCGATGCTGTGGTGGCCGTTCCAGAACACCGCCGCCGGCCTCGTCTTCGCGGTCACCGTGCCCACGCTGTTCTGCGCCGTGTTCGGCACGATCATGTTCCGCGCCCGGGTGTCCGGCCCGTTCTTCGCGATCATGACGCTGGCGATGCTGTCGGCCTTCTACACCATCATCCTCGACCAGCAGCCCTATACCGGGGGCGTCAACGGCATCACCCCGCCGGCCCCCTTCCAGTTCGCCGGCGTGGAGATCGACCCCTACAGCCCGCTCGCCTACTGGTCGGTGTTCTTCGCGCTGATGGCGGCGACCGTCGTCGCCAAGCTGATCACGCAGAGCTCCTTCGGCCTGGTGACGCAGGCGATCCGCGACGATGCCGAGCGCGTGCGCTTCCTCGGCTACAGCGTCGCCGGCTACGAGACGATGATCTACACCATCGCCGGCCTGATCGCGGCGGTCGCCGGCTGCCTCTGGGTGATGCTGGTGCAGTATGTGTCGCCGGCCCAGCTCGATGTCGGCTTCAGCCTGTCGATGGTCATCTGGGCGGCGATCGGCGGGCGGCTCTCGCTGATCGGCTCGATCGTCGGCGCCTTCGTCATCCAGGGCGCGCAGAGCTATCTCGGCGACACCTTCCTCTCCACCTGGCTGCTCATCCTCGGCGGCTTCTTCATCGTCATCGTGCGCTTCCTGCCGAACGGGCTGGCGAGCCTGCTCGAGGCGGGGCTCGGCCTGTTCGCGACGAAGAAGCCGGCATCGTCGTCGGAATCGAACGGCGTCGAGCCGGTTCCAGCGGAGTAAGGACGATGGCGGGACTGCTCGAAATCCACCACCTCTCCAAGAGCTTCGACACCATCAAGGTGATCGACGATTTCAGCCTCGAGGTGATCGAGGGCACGCTGTGCTGCCTCGTCGGGCCGAACGGTGCCGGCAAGACCACGACGATGGATCTCATCACCGGCCGCCTCAAGCCGAGCTCGGGCCGTGTCGTCTTCGCCGGGCAGGACATCACCGCCCAGCCCGAGCACGTCATCGCGCGGGCCGGGATCGGGCGGAAGTTCCAGGTGCCGGCCGTGCTGCGCGACCTCACGGTGCGGCAGAACCTGACGGTGGCCTATAGCCGGCAGACCAACCCGTTCTGGAACCTGTTCCGCTTCCGCGCGCCCGGGCTCGAACACAAGCTCGACGAGATCGCCACGCTGGCCGGCCTCACCCATCGCCTCGGCGAGCGGGCCGGCATCCTCTCGCATGGCGAGACGCAGTGGCTGGAGATCGGCATGGTGCTCATGCAGGAGCCCCGCCTCATGCTGATGGACGAGCCGATCGCCGGCATGACCGAGAACGAGATCGAGAAGACCGCGCACATCTTCAAGGAGCTGCGCAAGACGACGACGCTCATCGTCGTCGAGCACGACATGGGCTTCGTGCGCGAGATCGCCGACGTCGTGACCGTCATGCACATGGGCTCGCTCCTCGCGCAGGGCTCGATCCAGGACATCGAGGCCGATCCGCGCGTGCGCGACGTCTATCTCGGCGAGCAGGAGGCTGCCTGACCATGCTGCTCAGCTTCGACAATGTTTCCTCCTATTACGGCGCCACCCGCATCCTGCGGGACTTCTCCTTCGAGATGGAGAAGGGCCAGTGCCTGTGCGTGCTCGGGCGCAACGGCGTCGGCAAGACGACGCTGATGCGCACCATCATGGGGCTGACCGACCGCTCGACCGGCGCGATCCGCATCAATGGCGAGGCGATCGAGGGCAAGGCGCCCTATCAGCGCGCCGGCTACGGCATCGGCTATGTCCCGCAGGGGCGCGGCATCCTCTCCGACTTCACGGTGCGCGAGAACATCCTGCTCGGCACCTTCGCCCGCAAGGACAAGGCGCAGGAGATTCCGGAGATCTGTCTGCGCATCTTTCCCTATCTGCGCGAAAACCTCGACCGGCGGGCGGGTCTTCTCTCCGGCGGCCAGAAGCAGCAGCTCGCCATTGCCCGCGCGCTCGCGGTCGGGCCGCAGGTGCTGCTGCTCGACGAGCCGACCGAGGGCATCCAGCCCAACATCGTCCACGAGATCGGCGAGATCCTGCAGATGCTGAACAAGGAGCTCGGCATCAGCCTTGTCCTGACCGAGCAGCACATCAAGGTCGCCCGCAAGCTCGGCGACGCCTTCCTCATGGTCGACAATGGCCGCGTCGTCGCGCGCGGCGCCATTTCCGAGATGACCGGCGAGCTGGTCGAAAGACATATGACCATATAGGCCGAAGCATAGTTTCTTCTGCGTGAAATTTTATTCTTGCGTGTTGACGTTTATAAACATTCTGCTGTAGAATTTGAAACGTGAAAATTCAGGCAGCGAGCTGCCGATACTGATGACAGTCGGCCTTTATGCTTTGGCCGAACAGCTTGTTGCGCCCCGAGGCAGGGGCGTCTCTTCAAAATCAGCGAGGCCGTCATGATCCCTATTCCAAAGAAGGGAACGCCTGAGCGTGAGGCGCTCATCCGTGAGCATCGGGAATGCGTCGACTCCATGAAGGGGGTCGCCGGCTTTTCCGTGCTGAAATGCGAGACGCCCGGCGACACCACGGTCGTCACCGGCGGTGTGCACGAGGACCCCGTCCTGCGCCGCGTTCTGCTGCGCATGCGCGGTGAATCGCCGAAGGGCAAGCTCGTGGTCATCTGCACCAAGGTCGACGCCGAATGGCGCATCGGCCGCCTCTCGGGCATTCGCGGCGTGCCGCCGGAATTCGTCAACGACAAGGTCTATGACGATGAGCAGGAGATCCAGCACGACATCTTCCTGATGCGGCTGGATGAACTGCCGGAGACCGCCGGCATGCCGGAGGACTTCAGCGAAGGCTGGAAGCGCCGGGACGACAACTGGCCGGTGACCTGAGCCCGGCACCTCTTCCGGGGTGAGGGGGCGGCGCCCTCTCATCCTGTTTCCTCGACATGATTGCCCGCCGCGTCTTTGGGCGAAGACGCGAATGGCGGATCCTTGCCCCACGAAGATCTTGCCCAACGAAGATCTTGCCCCACGAAAATCGTGCCCCGCGCAGATTTTGCCCTGCGCAAATCTTGCTCCGCGCAAGTATTGGAGAACGCTATGTGCGCCATGAGGCTGACGGGCTACGCTGACAAGTTCAGCGTCCATCCCGGCGACACGATCAAGTTCTACGTCAATTGCGACGGTCCCGCCGAGTTCAAGGCGGAAGTCGTCCAGATGATCAACGGCGACACCAACCCGCGCGGGCCCGGCTTCATCGAGAAGTTCGTCGAGGCCGGCTGCAACGGCGCCTATAAGGGCCGCAAGCAGATCATCCATGGCGGCTCCTACGGCTATGTCGAGGACGCGCCGCAGTTCCATGTCGAGAGCTTCACGCTGCAGTGCTGGATCTGGCCGACCACGCCGAAGACCCACCCGCGCTACTGGAAGCACGGCGCGCAGGGCCTCGTCACCAAATGGTCGCAGGGCAAGGGCTACGGCCTCTTCATCAACGAGGACGGCCAGATCGAGCTGCGCATCAACGAGCACAGGATCACCACCGGCGCGCCGATCCGCGACCACGCCTGGCACTTCATCGCCGCCAGCTTCGATGCCGCGACCGGCGAGGTCGTGCTCTATCACGAGCCGCAGGTGGTCTATGCGCTCGATCCGGTGATCGAGCCGGTGAAGACCACGATCGCGACGACCATCGCGCACAGCGCGGCCCCCGTCGCCCTCGCGGCCTATGTCGAGAAGATGGACGACAGCCCGCTCGCCAAGTCCTCGCTGCCGGCCGGCGTGTGGTTCACCGGCAAGTACAATGGCAAGATCGACAGCCCGCGCATCTGCAACAAGGCGCTGTCGCGCTTCGAGATCGAGCAGATGAAGGCCGGCGCCCAGCCCGGCCTGACCGAGCGGCGCAACTCCGGCCCGACCGGCGCGCTCTCCGAGGCCATCGTCGCCGCCTGGGATTTCTGGGACGGCATCGACACCATTGTCGCCAGGGACAACGGCCCCTATCGCTTCGACGCCCGGCTGGTGAACTGCCCGACGCGGGCGCTGACCGGCTACAACTGGGCCGGCGAGAATTTCGACTGGAAATACGCCAGGAAGGAATATGGCGCGATCCATTTCCATGACGACGACGTCGACGATGCCCGCTGGCAGGCCGACATCGACTGGAGCGTGCCGGCGGAAGGGCTGAAGAGCCGCTTCTACGCGCTCAAGCTCACCACCGCCGAGGGCGACGAGGACTATATCCCGTTCTGGATCGTGCCGCGCGTCGGCAAGGAACAGTCGAAGATCGCCGTTATGGTGCCGACCATCAGCTACATGGCCTATGCCAACGAGCATGTCGCCTGCAATGCCGGCGGCGCCGAGCTCTTCGTCTACCGCGTGCCGATCATGCAGCAGCAGAACATGTTCCTGGCCGAGCACCGCGAATATGGCGGCTCGATCTACGACACTCACACCGACGGCTCGGGCATCTGCCTGTCGTCGCGGCTGCGCCCGATCCTGTCGATCCGGCCGAAATACGATCACTTCCTGGCGCAGGCGCCGTGGCAGTACCCGGCCGATCTCCACCTCATCTACTGGCTGGAGACGATGGGCTACGAATACGACGTCATCACCGACGAGGACGTCACCTATGACGGTCTCGCCCGGCTGGAGAACTACAACGTCATCATCACCGGCTCGCATCCCGAGCACAATTCGGGGCCGCAGCTCGACGCGCTGCACAACTACACCCAGCGCGGCGGCCGCCTGATGTATATGGGCGCCGACGCCTGGTACTGGGTGCATTCCTACCACCCGGCCTATGACGGGCTCGGCCGCGGCGTCGTCACCGAGATGCGCCGCTGCGAATCCGGCATCCGCACCTGGCGCGCCGATCCCGGCGAGTACTACCACCAGGGCACCGGCGAGCTCGGCGGCATGTGGCGCTACCGCGGCCGCTACCTGCATTCGGTGGCGGGCGTCGGCATGTCGTCCGAGGGCTTCGACATCTCCAGCTACTTCAGCCGTACCCCGGACAGCCTCGATCCGCGCGTCTCCTGGGCGTTCGAGGGCATCACCTATGACGAGCCGCTCGGCAATTTCGGCCTCGTCGGCGGCGGCGCCGCGGGGCTGGAGCTCGACATCGTCGACACCATGCTCGGCTCGCCCCCGCACACGCTGGCGGTTGCGACCTCGGCCGGCCGGCACACGGAAGCCTATCTCCTGGTGATGGAGGATTTCGGCTTCAACCAGCAGGGCCTCGACGGCACGGTGCATCCGCGCGTGCGCGCCGACATCGCCTATCACGAGACGCCCAATGGCGGCGCCGCCTTCTCCTTCTCCTCCATCGCCTTCTGCGGCTCGCTGCCGTGGAACAACTGCCAGAACAACATCTCCACGCTGGTGAAGAACGTTCTGGACCGCTTCTCGGCGGACGGCCCCCTGCCGCCGCCGCCGGCGGAGGCGATCCGGCATCGCGGACGCGCGGATTACGAGTCCCCCGCTCTCGCGCAGCGCAGCTGACGCCTGCGAACGCGGTGCGCGCGCCCAACGCGGCGTGCGCACCGCCTCCCCATGCTCACCCCAAGAGAAACCGCCCACGTCAGGGTCAGGAGTGTCGACGATGCTCAATCGACCGGATCTCGGCTATTTCGACGAGGACAGCGACCTCGCGAGCCCCGCCTTCTTCGCCGACGCCCTTGGCGAGGCCGGCCAGGCGCGCGTGCTGCCGCCGGCCGCCTATGGCTCGCTCGCCTTCTCCAGCCTCGAGGACGAGGCGATCTGGACGCGGGACTGGGTCGCCATCGGCAGCGCCGATTGCATTCCCGAGATCGGCGATCTGCTTCCCTTCACCGTCGGCACCCACGGCATCCATGTGCAGCGCACGGCGGAGGGGCTGCGCGCGCGCTTCAACAAGGCGCAGCACGGCGGCTGCCGGCTGGTGCCGCTGCAGTGCCAGACCGGCGCCAAGACCCGCTGTTCCTTCACCTCCTGCGGTCACAGCCGCGACCGGCCGGCGATCCCGGCCAGCGCGCTCGGCAACGACACGCCGGAGATGCACCAATATCTCGGCCTGCGCCCCGAGCGCCTGCTCAGCGCGCATGTGCGCAGCTGGGGACCGCTGATCCTGGTCAATCTCGACATGTTTCCGGCCGGCCCGGAGGCGAGCCTTTACGCGCTCGACCACGCTGCCGGCTTCTTCACCGGCGCGCGCGAGGCGCGTTCCTCCGAACGCTGGCTCGAATTTGCGGCGAACTGGAAGCTGGTCGGCCAGAGCCTCGCCGCCGGCGTGCCGGTCGACGAGGACGAGGCGGGCCACTGGCAGCTCTCCGATGTCGTGCTCGAAGGCGGCACGATCGCCCGGTCGGCCCTCGTCTTCCCGAACCTCGTGCTGTTTGCCGCGGGCGAGGAGCGGTGCGTCGTGGTGCTTCAGCCCACCGCGCTCGGCCGGACGCTGTGCCGGATCGTCGTCTATGGCGACCACGCGGGCGACGGGCTGGCGCACTGGTGCGCGCAGATCACCGCGCGCGCGGAACGGGCGGCGGCCGACCACGCCAATTTCGCGCGCTGGGGCGCCGGTCATCGCCCCGAGACCATCGGCCTGGCGCCGCCGCTGCAGACCGTGCCGCAGGGCCTGTGGCTCCAGCGGCAGGTCGCCGCGCGGGTGGCGCGCCTGCCGCGCGGCACCATCGACCAGCCCATCTACCAGAACCCCGGGAGTTGACCGCCATGCTGTCGTGCCAGATCGAGCCCGACCGTTCCTCGCCGCTCGCGGCGGCGATCGACGCCTATAATGCCGGGGCGTTCGAGGAGGCGTTCGGCCTGTTCTCGGACCTCGCTGATGGCGGAGACGCCGAGGCCGCGACATGGCTCGGCGCGCTGTACGCCCATGGCGAAGGCGTCGAGGCGTCGCTCGCCAGGGCCTTCGCGCAGTATCTCATCGGCGCCGAGGCCGGCATGCCGATGGCGCAGGCCAATGTCGGCGCCATGCTCGTGATGGGGCAGGGGATCGGGCGGGATGTCGCCGAAGGGATGAAATGGCTCGCCCGCGCGGCGGAGCAGGGCGATCTCTACGCCCAGTACAACCTCGCCACCCTCCATTCGAAGGGCGAGGGCGTCGGTCGTGACGACCAGGCGGCGGCGCACTGGTACCGCCGCGCGGCGGAGGCCGGCCACTACCCCTCGCAGGCGCGGCTCGGCTACCTCTATGCCAATGGCGTCGGCGTCGAGAAGGACCTCGTCCAGGCCTATCTCTGGCTGTCGCTCGCCGCCCAGCACGGCATCGGCGCCGCGCTCGCCGCGCTGGAGGCGATCGTCGGCCAGATGTCGTCCGCCGACAAGCACCGCGGCGCCGCCGAGGTCGAGCGCTGGCGGATGCGCACCCGCGACGTGTCGCGCCATGCGCGGCTCATGCCGATTCCGGGGTGAGGCCGATGATCCTCAGCGTCCAGCAGATCAAGTATGAATTGCTGCTCTACATCAAGGAGTTCGGCGGCCGCGCGGCGGACTGGCGGATCGGCGTCGCCGAGGACGCGCCGCACGCGCTGTTCGGCGAGAACGGCGTCGACGCGGCGTCGGACGTCTGGTGCTGGAAGCCGGCGCTGACCCCGGCGGCGGCGCAGACCGTCTACCGCTACATGACCGAGCAGTTCCATGTGCCGCCCGCCGGCTGGAGCGCGCGGGGGCGCTGCGTCTTCCTGTTCGCCAAGGGGCCGCAGGCCTAGTTTCACACGGTAAGGCCGGACGGGCTCTGCCAGGGTGGCGTGATGTTGAGGCGCCGCATGCGGCGGTGCACCGTGGTGCGGTCGAGGCCGAGATCGCGGGCCGCGGCGGAGACGTTCCATTGCCGGGCGTTGAGGATGGCGACGAGTTCCTCGCGGCCGCCGGACCTGTCGGCGCCCCTGGGCGAACGGGCCTCGCGGGCAAGGACGGGCGTGGCCTCGCCGCCGCCGCGCAGCCGGTCCGGCAGGTCGTCGAGGGTTATGACGCCGTCGTCGGCCACCGCGCAGGCATAGTCGAGCGCGTTGGCGAGCTCGCGTATATTGCCCGGCCAGTCATGGGCGGTGAGCGCCTGCATCACCGCTTCCGACAGGCTGAGCGGGACGCCGGAGGCGTGCGCCCGCCCGGCGATCAGCCGTCCGACCAGCCAGTCGAGATCGCGCCGCTCGCGCAGCGGCGGCAGGGTCAGCACCGCGCCGGAGAGGCGGAAATAGAGGTCCTCGCGGAAGCGCCCGGCCTTCACCTCGGTGATCAGGTCGCAATGGGTGGCGGCGATCACGCGGATGTTCACCGGCATGGGTTTCGAGCGGCCCAGCGGCGTGACCTCGCGCTCGGCGAGCACGCGCAGCAGGCGTGTCTGCAGGGCGAGCGGCATGTCGCCGATCTCGTCGAGGAACAGCGTGCCGCCATCCGCCTCCAGGACGAGGCCCTTCTTGCCCTTGGCGGCGGCACCGGTGAAGGCGCCGGGCTCATAGCCGAACAGCTCGCCCTCGATGAGCGATTCCGGCAGTGCCGCGCAGTTGACCGGCACGAAAGGCTTGCCCGAGCGGGCGCTGGCGGCGTGGATCGCCTTGGCGAGGTATTCCTTGCCCGATCCGGTCTCGCCGCAGATGAGCAGGCTCATCTGGGTGTTGACGAGCTTGGCGGCGCGGCCCGCCACCTGCCGCATCGCCGGATCGTTGCGGAACAGCGCCTGCAGCGGCGCCGGCAGGGCGGGCGCCGCCGGTTCGGCGGCCGGCAGGCCCGGCCGGCTGGGCGGCGCCAGCGTTTCGGCGAAGAGTGGCGTGCCGGAAACGGCGAGGCGTACCATGCGCTGCGCCGCCGGCAGGGCATGGCCGAAGCGCGGCAGATCGTCGATGTCGAGATCGAAGAATTCGGAGAGCCGGCGCCCGACCAGCGGCCGGCGGACCGCCCGCACGGGACTACGCTCGCTCTCGCGCAGCAGGAGCTGGCGCGCCGCGTTGTTGAAGCCGAGGATGCCGCCGGAACCGTCGACCGCCAGCACGAAGCTCGGCTCGACATCGACGAATTCCGGCGAGGCGGCGAGCTTGATGATCCATTCGCGCCGGAAGCGGTTCACCAGATTCGCCGTTTCGATCTTGTTGGCGAACGCCTTGACGAGCTGCAGCCCGAGCAGCTGGCTCTCCTTCGGCTCGGGCGAGCGCAGGGCGGAGATGTCCAGCACCGCGGCGAGCGCGCCGGAAGGGTCGTAGACCGGGGCGGCGGTGCAGGTGAGCGGGATATGGGTGGCGTCGAAATGGTCGGTCTGGTGCACCACCAGCGCCTCGCCGGTGGCGACGCAGGTGCCGACCGCGCAGGTGCCGGCGTGCTGCTCGTTCCAGTCGGCGCCGAGATAGAGGCCGGCACGCATGAGGTTGTTGTCGAAGGTCGGGTCGCCGATGAAGTCGACGGTGATGCCCTTGGCATCGGTGAGCAGCAGCACATAGCCGAGGCCGGCGACCTGCCGGTACAGCGTCTCCACCCCGAAGCGCGCGGTGTGGGTGAACTCCTCCATCGCGTCGAGATGCTCGCGCAGGCGCGCCTGGGTCAGGATGCAGGGATCGCGCAGCACCTCGGGATTGAGGTTGTGCTCGCTCACGCAGCGCCGCCAGGATTCGTGAATGATGGCGTCGCGCCTGGTCGCCTGACCATTCGCCGCACGCACGAGCTCGTCGATATGAGCGGCCTGTTCCCGTCTCATCGGCGTCCTCCCGGTTTTTATCGTTTTCGGGAAGTGTCATCCCGAAGCGGCGCGGCCGCAAGCCGGTAGGCCGGCATCGCCCATCACGATGCGGCACCCACGCCACACCTGTTGCAGCCGCCGCCACAGGTGCGGCGTGGGCGCCGCAGTGAGGCGCGGCCGCCATTGACTGTTCCGATAAGCGAAATCAATGGCTTAGGCCGTGTTTCCCGATTGGCCCGGTGCTTGCGGAGGAAATGGGCAAAACGAAAGGCCCGCGATCGAGACGCGCAAGCGCGCCCGGGCCTCGCTTAGGGAAGGAAGCCGGATGACGCCGAAGGTCGGCATAATCGCCAATCCGATTTCGGCGCGGGACATACGCCGCGTCGTCGCCAGCGCCAACAGCGTGCAGATCGCCGACCGCGCCAACATCGTGCTGCGCACCCTCGCCGCCCTGTCCGCCTGCGGCGTCGAGGAGGTGGTGATGATGCCGGAGCGCGGCGGCATTGGCGGGCATGTCCTGCGCGGCATCGAGCGCTCGCGGGCGGGAAGGGGCGAGGCCGCCGGCGAGGCGCGCTTTCCCCGGCTCGGCTTCCTGCCCATGCCGGTGACCGGCACGGTGGAGGATACCCGCCGCGCCGCCCGCATGATGGCCACCGCCGGCGACATCGCCGCCATCATCGTGCTGGGCGGCGACGGCACCCACCGCGCTGTCGTCAGCGAATGCGGCAAGGTGCCGATCGCCGGCATCTCGACCGGCACCAACAACGCCTTCCCCGAGCATCGCGAGCCGACCGTCACCGGCCTTGCCACCGGCCTGGCGGCCATGGGGCTGGTTCCGCCGGGCGTCGCCTTCGCCGACAACAAGAAGATCGAGGTCAGCATCGACGGCGGGCCGCCGGAGATCGCCCTCGTCGATGTGGCCATCGTGACCGACCGCTATGTCGGCGCCCGCGCGCTGTGGCGCACCGAGACCTTCCGCGAGCTCTACGTCACCTTCGCCGATCCCGAGGTGATCGGCATGGCGGCCATTGCCGGCCTGATCGAGCCGGTGAGCCGCGCGGAAGCCGGCGGCCTCGCCCTCATCCTCGCCCCGGCGGCGACGGCGCAGCTGCGGGTGCGCGCGCCCATCGCGCCCGGCCTGGTCGAGGAAGTGGGGATCGAGCGGTGGCGGCGCATGCCGGCGGGCCAGTCGTTCGCCCCGGCCCTCGCGGCGGGGGCGATCGCGCTCGACGGCGAGCGCGAACTGTTCTTCGACCCGCATCAGGAGGTCGCGATCGGCCTCGTCGACCGCGCCTTCCGCACCGTCGACGTCGCCAGGGTGATGCGCTTCGCCGCCAGCGAAAAGCTCCTGGTCGCGCGGGCGCGCGTCAACGCCGCCGCCGACGCCTGAACGGCAGCCCCTACCAACGCCTGCCCATAAAAACCAAGGAGGAACCACAGCCCATGACCAACAATCCCTTCCCCCTTTCGAAGGCCGACCTCGTCACGGCCTACCGCACCATGCGCACGATCCGCGACTTCGAGGAGCGGCTGCATGTGGAGTTCGCCAAGGGCGACATTCCCGGCTTCGTGCATCTGTATGCCGGCGAGGAAGCCTGCGCGACCGGCATCATGATGCACCTCAACGATGCCGACCGCATCGCCTCCACCCATCGCGGCCATGGCCACTGCATCGCCAAGGGCGTCGACGTCCACGCGATGATGGCGGAGATCTACGGCAAGGCCACCGGCGCCTGCTGCGGCAAGGGCGGCTCCATGCACATCGCCGACCTGTCCAAGGGCATGATGGGCGCCAACGGCATTCTCGGCGCTGGCGCGCCGCTCATCTGCGGCGCCGGGCTGGCGGCGAAGTTCCGCGGCGACGGCGGCGTGGGCATCACCTTCTTCGGCGACGGCGCCTCCAACCAGGGCACCGTGCTGGAGAGCATGAATCTCGCCGCCATCTGGAACCTGCCGGTGATCTTCGTGGTCGAGAACAACGGCTACGCGGAATCGACCTCGGTCGAGTACGCCACGGCGGTGGATTCCTATGTCGACCGCGCGGCCGGGTTCGGCCTGCCGGGCGTCACCGTCGACGGCACCGACTTCTTCGCCGTCTACGAGGCCGCCGGCGAGATCATCCGCCGCGCCCGCGAGGGTGGCGGGCCGGCGCTGCTCGAATGCAAGACCATCCGCTTCTTCGGCCATTTCGAGGGCGATGCCCAGACCTACAAGGCCAAGGGCGAGAACGACTTCAACCGCGCCAACCGCGACTGCCTGAAGCTGTTCGCCGGCCGCGTCAGCGCCGCCGGCGTGGTGAGCGAGGCCGAGATCGCGCTGATCGACCGCGAGGTGGCCAGCCTCATCGACGAGGCGGTGGAGACCGCCAAGGGCGCGCCGCTGCCCGCGCCGCGCGAACTCACCACCGACGTCTACGTCTCCTACTGAGCCGCCAAGAAAACAACACCGGAGGAAACAACATGGCCCGCAAGATCAGCTACAAGCAGGCGATCAACGAGGCGCTCGATCTGGAAATGCGCCGCGACCCCACCGTGATCGTGCTCGGCGAGGACATCGTCGGCGGCGCCGGCGCGCCGGGCGAGATCGACGCCTGGGGCGGCGTGCTCGGCGTCACCAAGGGGCTGCACGCCAAGCACGGCAACCGGCTGATGGACACGCCGCTGTCGGAGAGCGCCTATATCGGCGCCGCCATCGGCGCGGCGGCCTGCGGCATGCGCCCGGTGGCGGAACTGATGTTCCTCGACTTCATGGGCGTGTGCTTCGACCAGATCCTCAACCAGGCAGCCAAGTTCAAATACATGTTCGGCGGCAAGGCGAAGACCCCGGTGGTCATCCGCGCCATGGTCGGCGCCGGCTTCCGCGCCGCCGCCCAGCATTCGCAGATGCTCACCCCGATGTTCACCCATGTACCCGGGCTGAAGGTGGTGTGCCCCTCCAACGCCTATGACGCCAAGGGTCTGCTGATCCAGTCGATCCGCGACGACGACCCGGTGATCTTCTGCGAGCACAAGGCGCTCTATGGCACCGAGTGCGAGGTGCCGGAGGAGAGCTACGCCATCCCCTTCGGCGAGGCGAACATCGTGCGCGACGGCAAGGACGTCACCATCGTCAGCTACGGCCTCACCGTCCACCGCGCCCTCGATGCCGCCGAGAAGCTCGCCAGGAACGGCGTGCAGGCGGAGGTGATCGACCTGCGCACGCTCTCGCCGATCGACTGGGACACGGTGATCGAGAGCGTCGAGAATACCGGCCGGCTGGTCGTGGTCGACGAGGCCAATCCGCGCTGCTCGATCGCCAGCGACGTCGCCGCCTATGTGGCGCAGCACGCCTTCGGGGCGCTGAAGGCGGCGCCGCAGATGGTGACGGCGCCGCACACCCCGGTGCCGTTCTCGCCGGTGCTCGAAGACCTCTACATCCCCTCGGCCGACGCCATCGCCGCCGCCGCCGGCAAGGCCACCGCCCGCGCGCTGGCCGCCTGACGACACGCCGCGAAGGAGACCGGAATGAACGAACGCATCAAGCCGATCGTCATGCCCAAATGGGGTCTGTCGATGTCGGAGGGCAAGGTGACCGGCTGGCTCAAGCCCGCCGGCACCAGGATCACCGTCGGCGACGAGATCGTCGAGGTGGAGACCGACAAGATCGCCGGCGTGGTCGAGGCGAACGAGGCGGGCACGCTGCGCCGCGTGCTGGGCGAGCCGGACACGATCTACCCGGTGAAGGCGCTGATCGGCGTCATCGCCGATGACGACGTGCCCGACGCCGAGATCGACGCCTATGTCGCCGAATACGCCACCCAGGCGGCGGAGGAGGACGGGGAGGCGGAGGCCGGCCCGCGCTACGAGTTCGTCGACACGCCGGCCGGGCGGCTTCGCTACGCCCGGCGGGGGGAGGGCGAGCGCGCCATCGTGCTCATCCACGGCTTCGGCGGCGATCTCGACAACTGGCTGTTCAACATCGACGCGCTGGCCGAGGCCGGCACCGTCCATGCGCTCGACCTGCCGGGGCACGGCCAGTCGGACAAGCAGGTGCAGGACGCCAGCCTGGAGGGGCTGTCCGCCGCCCTGCTCGGCTTCATGGACGCGCTCGGCATCGCGCGTGCCCATCTCGTCGGCCACTCCATGGGAGGCGCGATCGCGGCGCAGACCGCGCTCGCCCATCCCGGCCGCGTCGACACGATCACGCTGATCGGCTCGGCGGGGCTCGGCGAGGAGATCAACAGCGGCTACACCGACGGCTTCGTCGCCGCGGCCTCGCGCCGCGACCTCAAGCCGGTGCTGGAGCAGCTCTTCCACGACCCCGCCACCGTCACAAGGCAACTCGTCGACGACCTGCTCAAATACAAGCGGCTCGACGGCGTCGACACCGCGCTGCAGGCGATCTCGCAGGCGCTCTTCGCCGACGGTCGGCAGAGCGCGGTTCTCGCCGGGGCGCTGAGATCGGCCAGCGTGCCGACGCTCGTCCTGTGGGGCGAGAGCGACCGGGTGATCCCCGCCGCGCATGCCGCCGCGCTCGGCGAGCGGGCGACGAGCGAGGTGATCGGCGAGGCCGGGCACATGGTGCAGATGGAGAAGGCGAACCGGGTGAACGAACTGGTCCGCGGCCACATCGGCGACTGAGCCTTTCCGCAACGAACGACATCAACGCCGCCGCACGCACGGACGGCGAAGGAGGAACCATGCCCAATCTCAGGGATAAGAGCATCGTCATCACCGGCGCGGCCGGCGGCATCGGCGCGGCCATCGCCACGGCGCTCGCCGCCGACGGCGCCGCCATCACCGTCGCCGATCTCTCGCAGGAGGCCGCCGGCAAGGTGGCCGCGCAGATCACCGCCGCCGGCGGCAAGGCCATCGCCGTGGCGGTGGACGTGCGCGAGCGGGCGCAGGTGCGCGCCATGATCGACAAGGCGGTCGCCGCCTTCGGCCGCCTCGACGTGCTGTTCAACAATGCCGGCGTCGCCCAGACCAAGCCGTTTCTCGACATCACCGAGGCGGACTGGCGCTTCGTCACCGACGTCAACGCGCTCGGCGTGCTGATCGGCATGCAGGAGGCGATCAAGACCTTCAAGCAGCAGGGCGGCGGCGGCAAGATCGTCAACACCGCCTCCATCGCCGCCAAGCAGGGCTATGAGCCGCTAGCCCATTACTGCGCCTCGAAATTCGCCGTGGTGGCGATGACCCAGGCCGCCGCCCGCGCCTTCGGCAAGGACGGCATCACCGCCAACGCCTTCTGCCCCGGCGTCGTCGCCACGCCGATGTGGGACACCATCGACAAGGGTTTCCGCGACAATGGGCTGACCCAGAAGGAGAACGAGGCCTTCGACACCTTCGCCGCCGGCGCGGTGCTGGGGCGGGCCTCGCGGCCGGACGACCTCGTGGGCGTGGCGCGCTTCCTCGCCTGCGCCGATTCCGACTTCATGACCGGCCAGTCGCTGCTCGTCGACGGCGGCATGGTGTTCATCTGAGGGGATAGCGCCATGGCATCGTCGGAAAACCTGCCGCAGCAGCTCAAAGAGATGAACCAGCGCTTCGGCGCGCTGGCCAAGGCGGCGCCGCAGGCCATGGGGGCCTTCCGCTCCCTCATGATGGAGGCGTCGAAGGCGGGCGTGTTGCCGGCTAAGTTCAAGGAGCTGATCGCCGTCGCCATCGCCGTCCATCAGGGCTGCGCCGACTGCATCCTCTTCCACGTCGCCAATGCACGCAGCCACGGCGCCAGCCGCGAGGAACTGGCCGAGGTGCTCGGCGTCACCATCGAGATGGGTGGCGGGCCGAGCGCCGTCTATGCCGGCCGCGCGCTGGAGGCGTTCGACGCCTTCGCCGCCGGCCAATCGTGATCAGGGAGAACCATCCATGAAAGCTGCCCGTTTCCACGGCAAGCGCGACGTGCGCGTCGAGGATGTGCCGGCGCCCGACCCGGCAAGGCTCGGTCCGCACGACGTGCTGGTGAAGAACCGCTATTGCGGCGTCTGCGGCACCGATCTGCACGAATACGCCGCCGGCCCGATCTTCATTCCGACCCAGCCGCATCCCTATACCGGGGCGAGCCTCCCGCAGGTGCTCGGCCATGAATATGGCGGCACCGTCGTCGCCATCGGCGCCGAGGTCACCGATGTGGCGCCCGGCGACAAGGTGTCGATCCAGCCGCTCGTCTCGCCGCGCGACGACTATTACGGCCGGCGCGGCCTCTATCAGCTCAGCGACAAGCTCGGCATCATCGGCCTGATGTGGCCGTGGGGCGGCATGGCGGAATATTCGGTCGTCAACGACTACAATGTGTTCCGCATGCCGGAGAACGTCAGCGACGAGCAGGCGGCGCTGATCGAGCCGACCGCCGTGGTCGTCTATGCCGCCGAGCGCGGCGGGGTGCGGCCGGGCGCGTCCGTGCTCGTCACCGGTGCCGGCCCGATCGGGCAGTTGCAGGTGCTGGCGGCCCGCGCGGCGGGGGCGAGCCGGATCTTCCTCTCCGACACCAACGACAACCGCCTCGCCATGGCACGGCAGATCCTGCCCGACCTCATCACCCTCAACCCGAAATCGGACAATGTGGTGGAGGCGATCCGCGACCAGACGGAGGGCCATGTCGGCGTCGACGTGGCGCTGGAATGCGTGGGGGCGGAAGCGGCGCTGGCGACCTGCATCGAGGCGGTGCGCCGCCAGGGCACGGTGGTGCAGGTGGGCCTGCATGTCGGCAAGCCGGGGGTGGACGGATTCGCCGTGACCTTCAAGGACATCGATGTGCGCGGCTCATGGTGCTACTCGACGCTGATGTGGCCGCGCGTCGCCGCGATGATCGGCGCCGGCATCCTGCCGGCCGAGAAGGTCGTCACCCGCCGTATCCGGCTCGACGACGTGGTGGCGGACGGCTTCGAGCAGTTGCTCAGCCCAGCCGGGCAGGAGCTGAAGATCCTCATCGACCTGTCGTGAACCGGCGGCGACGGTGACGGCGCGGCTTCGCGCCTTCACTGCGGCTTCCGCTCGGCATTCAGCGACGCCAGGCCAGAGGTGGGCGCGTGCTCTTCGGGCGTCGCGCACAGGCCCGCGCGGCCCAGCCAGCGTCCCAGGACGGGCTCGGAGGTCAGCACGGCGAAGGGCACGGCGCCCAGCAGGCCGGCCAGCACCGGCAGCGCCCAGATCAGCGCCGCGGGAGCGTGGACGTAAAGCAGGCCGCCGAGCAGCGCCCCGAACCCGAATTGCGGCCACAGCCCGGCAATGGCGGTGCGCCAGGACAGGCGCTCGGCATCGCGCGACTGGGCTTCCCATGTCACCGTCCGGCCGAAGGCCAGGCCGACCATGAAGATCGCGATGCGCAGGGCGACGACCGGTCCGAGAAGCACGGAGAAGAAAAACTCGATGGACGCGCCGCCGAGCAGCCTGCCGCTGCCGCCATAGCGCCGCCGCTCCCCCGGACGCAGCAGGATGTCGATGAGCCCGGCAAGCTTCGGCGCGAGGCTCATCAGGAAGGTCACGGCGAACAGGGTCAGCCCGAGTTCGGCCGGAAACGGCGTGTCGAACCGTTCGGTGTCGAACACCTTCAGCGCGGCGAGGATCATGAAGGCGATCCAGGCGAAGGCGCCGACATACATCAGTATCGCCCAGGCGATCTGGAAACGGCTCATCGGCTTGAGCCTCGGCAGGGCGATGAGGCGCCAGTACTGCATGTTGCCCTGGCACCAGCGCAGGTCTCGGCGGGTGAACTCGGTCAGGTGCGGCGGGTTCTCCTCGAAGCTGTCCGTCTCCTCCGGCAGCACCCGCACCTCGTAGCCGGCGCGGCGCATCAGCACCGCCTCGATCTGGTCGTGCGAGAGGACGTGCCCGGCGAGCGGGCCCGTGCCGGGCAGCACCGGGAGCGCGCAATGCGCCTTGAAGGGGGCGACGCGGATCACCGCGTTGTGCCCCCAATACGGCCCGCAATCGCCCGCCCACCAGGACGCGCCCATCGTGTAGGAGCGCATGCCGTGGCGCATGCCGAACTGGAAGATGCGGGCGAAGGGCGAGGGCGACGGCATCCCGACCACGAGGCTCTGCAGGATGCCGAGCCTCGGATTGGCCTGCATGATCCGCACCATGCGCAGGAGGCTCGACGCGCCGAGGAAGCTGTCGGCGTCGAGCACCAGCATGAGGTCGTAGGAGCCGCCCCAGCGATCGAGGAAATCGCGGACATTGCCGGCCTTGAAGCCCGCATTGTGGCTGCGGCGGCGGTAATGCAGCGGCGCCCCGGGGGCGAGCGAGGAGCGCCATGCCGCGAAGACGGCTTCTTCCTCCGCGGCGATGGCGGCATCCGTGGTGTCCGACAGCACGAACCAGGCGAAGCGATCGCCGGTGCCGCTACGCTCAAGCTCCAAATGCATCGCCCGCAGGCGGGCAAAGGCGCGCGCGGGGTCCTCATTGCGCAGCGTCATCACCATCGCCACCCGCGCGGTGACGGGCGCATCGTCGGCCGCCCGGCCGGCATAGGGATAGACCGACCGCCGCGCGTCGCCGGGGCCGTGCAGCAGCCACAGGCCGATCAGCGCGTTCCAGAAGCCGAGGATGGTCCACGGCGTGGAGAGGCAGAACGCCAGCAGCAGCAATCCGTCCAGCAGCGTGAAGCCGTCATGTGCCAGAAGCTGGGAGAAGAGCGCGACGAGCCCGGCATAGGTCGCCGCGTTCAGCGCGAGCACGAACGCCCGCCGGCGGAAGAGCTGCCGCAGGGATTGCACGCCGGTCGGCGTCGCCCCGTCCGCGACCTCGGCGGCGGGCATCAGGCCCTCCGCAGTCTTTTCATCCAAACTCATGCCTGTACTCTGATCCGCAGACGGGACGCGCTCCGCCACGTCCTACCTTAGCTTGTACGCGGCCGAACGGGCGTGGTTCACGTGGAAGTGGGGATCTCGGATGCTCCCGCGCCTGCTATGGACGTGCGGTGCGACAAAGGGGAGCGCAATCGGCGATGGCAAACCCGTCTCGCAGCGCGGCGCGACAGCTCTGGTGCGTGGCGCCGGGGCGTTACGAACTGCGCGATGCGCCGCTCGATGAAGGACAGGCCGGATCGCTGGTGGTGCGAGCGCTCGCTTCCGCCATCAGCCGCGGCACGGAGCGGCTCGTGCTCGAAGGCCGCGTTCCCGCGAGCGAACATCAGAGCATGCGCGCGCCGTTCCAGAACGGCGACTTCCCCTTTCCCGTCCAGCATGGCTACCAGAGCGTGGGGGTCGTCGAGGCCGGTCCGGAGGATTGGCTCGGCCGCACCGTCTTCGCGCTCCATCCGCATCAGGACCTGTATCGGCTCCCCGTGTCGGCGGTGACGCCGGTGCCCGAGGGCATTCCCGCGCAGCGCGCGACGCTGGCGGCCAACATGGAGACCGCGCTCAACGCCCTGTGGGATTCCGGCGCCGGGCCCGGCGACCGCATCACCATCGTCGGCGGCGGCGTGGTCGGCCTGCTGCTGACCGCGCTTTCCGCGGCGTTGCCGGGGGCGGAGGTCACGCTGGTGGATGTGCGCCCGGATCGGGAGGCCCTGGCGCAGAGTTTCGGCGCGGGGTTCGCCCTGCCGGACGCCGTGGGCGACGATGCCGACATCGTGTTTCACGCCAGCGCCAGCGCCGCAGGGCTGAAGACGGCGCTGGCGGCGGGCGGCTTCGAGGCACGGATCGTCGAGGTGAGCTGGTATGGCGACCGCGCCCCCGCCGTGCCTCTGGGCGAGAGTTTCCACAGCCGCCGCCTGCAATTGATCGGCTCGCAGGTCGGCGCCGTATCTCCTTCGAGGCGGCCGCGCTGGCCGCATGCGCGCCGGCTCGCAAAAGCCCTCGCGCTGCTGGACGATGCGCGCTTCGACCGGCTGGTGACGCATGTCGTGCCGTTCGAACAGGCGCCATTGCGGCTGCCGCCACTTCTGACCACTGGGGAGGACGCCCTGGCGATCCTGCTCGACTACCGATGAGGGACGCCATGTACTGTGTCGAAGTCCGCGATCGCATCATGATCGCCCATTCGCTGCCCGACCCGTTCTTCGGCCCGGCCCAGGGCCTGCACGGCGCGACCTTCGTCGTCGACGTCGCCTTCTACCGCGAGGAGCTGACGGCGGTGAACGTCGTGGTGGACATCGGCGCCGCGCTCGATGTGCTCAAGAAGACCCTGCAGCCGCTCGCCTACCAGAATCTCGACGCGCTGCCGGTGTTCGCGGGCCAGCTCACCACCACCGAGTTTCTCGCCCGGCACATTTTCGATGCGATGGCCGCCGCCGCCCGCGCGGGCGCGTTGGGCGAGGATGCGGACGGCCTGTCGAAGATCCGCGTCACCCTGCACGAGACCGATCTCGCCCGCGCCAGCTACGAAGCCGGCCTCGGCTGAGGCGCGCGCCGTGACCGGCTTCACCTTCGCCATCCCGGGCGACATCGGCCTCGCCACCGGTGGCTATGCCTATGACCGCCGGGTGATCGCCGAGTGCCGGCGCGCGGGGTGCGCGGTCGGCCATCTCGCATTGCCCGCTGGCTTTCCCTTTCCCTCGTCGGAAGAGCTTGAGCAAAGCGCACGGATGCTGGGCTCGCTTCCGCCCGGCGAGCCCGTGCTGATCGACGGTCTCGCCTTCGGCGCGCTCCCCGCCCCCCTGCTGCGCGGATTGCGGCGCCCGCTGGCGGTCCTCGTCCATCATCCGCTGGCGCTGGAGACGGGGCTGGACGACCGGCAAAGGGCGCAGTTCCGGACCGGCGAACGGGCCGCACTGGCGGAGGCCATGGCGGTGATCGCCACCAGCCCCGCGACCGCGCGCCTTCTCGCGCAGGAATATGGGGTCGCCGGCGGGCGGCTGGCCGTGGCGCAGCCCGGCACGGATCCCTGCCCCCGCGCCCGCGGCACCGGGCACCCTCCGCGCCTGCTCTGCGTCGGCGCGGTGATCCCGCGCAAGGCCCATGGCGTACTGGTCGACGCGCTGGCGTCGCTGTCCGCGCGCGACTGGACCTGCCACATCGTCGGTGCCACCGATCGCGACGCGGGAGAGACGGCCGCCGTGCAGCAGCGCATCGCGGCGCATGGGCTGGAGACACGTATCCGCCTGACGGGCGCGATCACGCAGGAGGCGCTGGCGCAGGAGTTCGACGCGGCCGACCTCTTCGTGACGGCGTCGCTGTTCGAAGGGTTCGGCATGGGCCTGACCGAAGCGCTTGCCCGGGGGCTCCCCATCGTGGCGACCCGCGCCGGCGCCATTCCCGACACGGTCCCGGCGGCGGCCTCCGTTCTGGTGGCGCCGGACGATTCCGCCGGCCTCGCCGAGTCCATCCGCCGGCTGCTGGACGAGCCGGACCGGCGGCGCCGGATGGCGGACGGGGCGTGGCGCCACGCGCAGTCCCTTCCGCGCTGGGAGCAGACGGCGGCGGCCATCATGACCACGCTGGAGGCGATGCCCCGATGAGCGGGTTCGATGCCGGGTGGCTGGCGCTGCGCGAGCCTGTCGACCATGTGTCGCGAAACGCCGAGATCGCGGCGCGGGTCCACGGCCATTTCGCCGGCCGCGCATCTCTCACGATCGTCGATCTCGGCTGCGGCACGGGCTCGAATCTGCGCGCCCTCGCGCCTGCCCTGCCGCCGCGCCAGCACTGGCACCTGATCGACGGCGATGCCGAATTGCTGACGCGCGCGCGCCAGTGCCTCGCCGACTGGGCCGACGGTGCGAGCCCGACCGCGACCGGCCTGCGGCTCGAGAAGGACCACCGCCGGATCGAGGTGAGCTTCGAATGCGCCGACCTGACCGTTCGCGACCTCGCCTTCGACGGGATCGGTGCCGAGCTGGTGACGGCCGCAGCGCTGTTCGACCTGGTATCGCAGGCATGGCTGGAACGCCTTGTCGCGTCCCTGGCCGCGCGGCATGTGCCGCTCTATGCCGTGCTGAACTATGACGGGGCGGCGCACTGGCACCCCGCCGACCGGCTCGACGAACGGATCGTCGCCGCCTTCAACCGTCACCAGCGCGGCGACAAGGGGTTCGGCCCGGCGCTGGGCCCCGCCGCCGGCGAGGCCCTGATGCGGATCCTGCAGCAGCAGGGCTATTCGGCCTGGTCGGGCGAGAGCCCCTGGCGGCTCACCGCGAAGGAGCCAAGTCTCGTCGCCGCCCTTGCCGCCGGCTACGCGCAGGCCGCCGGCGAGATCGAACCGGCGTGGCGCGAGGCGCTGGCGACATGGGCTTCGGCCCAACTGCAGGCGGAGGCGGTCACGATCGGGCATCGCGACGTCTTCGCTCTCGCCTGAGCGTTCCCGTCAGTTCAGCGGCCACATCCGCCGCATCACGCCGTCGCGCTTGATGAAGCGGTGGCGCAGCGCGGCGGCGATGTGCAGAGCGGCGAGAAGGCCGAGAAGCTGCGCCAGCAGCCCGTGCAGGCCGAGGATGCGCTTCGCCAGCCCTTCGTCGGGCGACAGGATGGCCGGCAGATCGAACAGCTCGAACACGTTCAGGGCCGGATAGGCCGAGATGCCGGCCCAGCCGAGCAGCGGCACGATGAGCAGGAGAAGGTAGAGCGCCGCGTGCACCGCATGCGAGGCCACGCGCTCGAACGGGGTGAGGGTCGCGACGGGCGGCGGCGCCCCCCGCCGAATGCGCACCAGTACGCGCAGGACGATCAGCCAAAGCACGAGAAAACCGAGCAGCTTGTGCAGGCTGTAGAGCGACCCGGTCACGGCGTCGAAATTCGTCGTCTCGCCGCGGGCGACCATGTAGAGCCCGAGGGGGATCATGCACACCACGAAAGCGGCGATCACCCAATGCAGCAGCCGGGCGGTGAAGCCGTAGCGGGCGGGTGCCGCGCCGCCGTCAGAGTCCGACATGTGGGCCCCCCCGGGCGACGCTGCGGAAGTCGCAATCGTAGAGGATATTGCCGTCGTCGAGAAGATAGGCGTGGGCCTGCGGGCGCAGCGCGTCATCGAGTTCGTCGATCGGCCTGAGGCTGAGGCCGGGCTGCCCCGACCCCAGAATGATCGGGGCGAGGCAGACATGCAGGCGGTCGACCAGCCCGGCGTCGATGAACCGCGAGATCGTCGATGGCCCGCCCTCGATCAGTATGGTCCGGTGGCCTCGCGCCGCCAGCGCCTCGATCAGCCGGGTCGGCTCGAAGATGTCGGGGTCGTGGTCGGTGCCGATGCGCTCGACGTCGTCCGGCCATCCCGCCGTGTTTTCCGAGAAAACGATGCGGCGGCAGCCATCCGCCAGCAGCCATTTCGAGCCGCGCGGCGAGCGGCCGGTGCGGTCGATCACCGCCCGCGCCGGGCTGCGGCCGGGAACGCGCCGCGTGGTGAGCCGGGGGTCGTCGGCAAGGACGGTGCCGACGCCGACGACGACCACATCGGCCATCGCGCGCAGGCGGTGCAGATGGTCCAGGCCGGAAAAGCCGTTTATGTCCCGTGACTTGCCTGTCGGCGTGGCGATCCGCCCGTCGAGCGACTGACCCAGCTGGGCCATGACGAAGGGCGACCGCCGGTGCCGGAGTATCGGCTCGTAAAGGGCGGAAAGCGGATCGATCGGAACTTCGCGACGATTCAAATGCAGCTCCCGCGGCTTGAAACCCAGCAGATAGGCCGATGTCACGCGCCGGCAAGATTGGTCCGTTCGGGCGGGTTTATCCCATTCACTACGTAGGAACTCGCGAAAAGGTGCAACGAACGCGGCTTCACATAGCCGATAGCGCGGGCGGCACCGGCGGGGCGAACGGCTCCGGCGCCGCCCGCAGCCAGGCACCCGGGCCCGGCCCTTCCCCGAGATGGAGATCGGATGCCGCATTCATCGCGTCGTCGTGCCCCTTCGCCCCGTGGAAGTCGGCGCCGAGCATAGACACGCGGACACGCAGTCAAATTATACGCTGGCCGTTGACGGTAGTACCTTCGTTTGTCCGTCGCCTCGGCGCCGGCGGGATCAGCCCAGGGACCGGCCGAGCCTCTGTCCGTAGGCGACGACGGCGCGGTCCGCCGGCCCGCGCTCGGCCTCATACGCGGCCAACGCCGCATCGAGGTCGGGGATGCCGCGCAGCGCCTTGCGCAGGGCAAAGGCGTCGCCCGCGGCCTTGGCGACCCCCATCGCCGTGTGCGGCCGCGCCACGAAGGCGGCATCCCCCATCAGCGCGATCCGCCCCGCCACCATGTGGGCCGGCGCGTAGTCGAAGATGGCGTGGAGGAAGGGCCGGGGCTCGGCCGCCACCGCCGCCGCGAAGGAAGAGGGCAGGATGTCTTCCGCGTCGGCCCGCAGCGCCGCGACCGTCTCCGGCCGAACGCGGCCCGGCGCCAGCGAGAACGGGCGGCGCACCCCGTCGACATCCGTGAGCACCGCGTCGAGCTGCGCGGGCGCGTAGCGGCGGTACCAGACCCAGTTGTAGCGACGCCGGCCGCTGTCGGTAGAGCCGTCCGGCCCCGGGACGAGATAGCCGAGGATGTGCGATCCGGGCATCTCGAAGAAGGCGAAGCGCTCGACGAGCTGCTCGGCGGCCGGGCGGGGGAGCCGTTCCTCGGGAACGAGGCCGCGCCAGGTTGCGTAGCCGACATAGGTTGGCAGGGAGGCCGGACCCGAGACGGCCGCGCGCACCGCCGAGCCGATGCCGTCGGCGCCGATCACCAGATCGGCGCTTTCCTCGCCGCCATCGGCATAGCGCACCCGGGCGCCGCCCGGCTCGTTCACCACCGCGACGGCGCGCCGTCCGGCCTGGTAGCGGGCATCCGGCAGCAACTCCCGGAAGGTCCGGAACAGGACATCCCAGGACAGCTGCGTCTGCGGCGATTGCTGGCGGTGGATGATACCGCCCTCGCGGTCGAGATAGATCCGTTCCCGCGCCATCACGCCGACATCGGCGACATGCTCGACGCCGACCGCGCGCAGCATGTCGAAGACCTCGCGCTGGGCGACGAGCCCCGCGCCGCGCCCCTCCAGCCCGTGGACCGAGCGCTCCGTCACCGTGACGTCGAAGCCGGCGCGGTGCAGCAGCACGGCGGCGAAAAGGCCGCCGATCGAGCCGCCGACGACGAGGATGCGAGGGCTCATGGCCGTACTCCGATGTATGAGGCGTCAGACGATGAAGTCGACGACGCCGCCATCCACGCGCAGGGCCGCGCCGGTGGTGGCGGAGGCGAGCGGCGAGGCGATGTAGACGGCCATGCTGGCGACCTCTTCCACCGTGGCCGGTCGCCCGATGAGGGAGGTCGGCCGATGCGCCCTTACGAAATCGGCGCCGGCCTGTTCCAGCGTCTTCCCCGCCGCGACCTCGGCCTTCAGCATCGCCGCCACGCCCTCGGAGAGGGTCGGTCCCGGCAGGATGGAATTGACGGTGACGCCGGTGCCGGCCATGCGCTTGGCAAGGCCGCGGGAAAGCGAGACGTCCGCCGTCTTGCTCACCCCGTAATGGATCATGTCGACGGGAATGTTGAAGGCGGATTCCGAGCCGAGGAACAGCATCCGCCCCCAGCCGCGCTGCGCCATGCCCGGCAGATAGGCACGGGCGAGGCGCACCCCGGACATGACATTGATCTGCCAGTGCCGTTCCCACACCGCGTCGTCGGTCTCGAAGAAGTCGGACGGCTCGAATATGCCGAGATTGTTGACGACGATGTCGAAGGCCGGTTCCGCCGCGACAAGCGCGCGGGCGCCTTCCGCCGTGCCGAGATCGACGGCGAGGCCGCGCGCGGCGCCGCCGAGACGGGCAACCGCCGCGTCCACCTTCGGCCGGGTTCGCCCGTTGACGACGACCTGCGCGCCGGCCTCGTGCAGCCCCTTCGCGATGGCGAAGCCGATGCCCTCGGTCGAGCCGGTGACGAGGGCGGACTTTCCTGAAAGATCGATCTTCATCGTCTGCTCCTGTGAATGAAGGGCCGGCGGCCGGGAGGTCGAGGCCGGGTCGCCCTGACGTGGGTTTCTTTCACGCGAGGCCCGAGTCCATGCGCGGTGCCGCGCACAAGCCGACGCGACCAAATCTGCCACAGCGCCGCAATCGCCCATGTGAGGTCTGCGTCATTCAACGTCGCCCGCGCCTTTCGAAGCGCAACGGTTAGGCGGGCTGTCGCCGCGGTTCTTCCGATAACGCACAGAAACCGAAGCTGCCGGCGCGGTCGCCGTGCCGGCGCGCGATGCCGGCTCGCCCGGAGGCTTCGATGATCGCGGCTGTCGCATCGCCGATCCGTCCGGCTTCCGGGTCGATCGGGAATGGCCCTTCGCGTGCGGCTGTCGAGGTGCCCTGTACGGCCTGGACCGGACGGTGGAAATGAGCGGCAAATTCATCTGGAAGAAGCGGATGGATTCCGCCATCCTTGCCCGCCGTTCTCCCGGCAGCGAGGCGGCCCGCCGGGCCATCGCCGATATCCCGCTCGCCAGAGCCCGCCAACACGCTGCAATGAATCAGGCCGCCGGCTGACCATGTTCCGCTTTCTCCATTCGAGCGACCTGCATCTGGGCAAGCGCTTCGGCAATTTCTCCGGCGACCTGCCGAGCCGGCTGCGCGAGGCGCGCCATGGCGTGATCGCCCGGCTGGCGCAGCACGCGCGCGAGCAGGGCGCGGGCACCGTCCTGCTCGCCGGCGACACCTTCGACACCGAGACGCCGGCGCCGGATGTGCGCCGGCAGGCACTCGCCGAGATGCGCCATCACGCGCCCCTGCGCTGGGTGATCCTGCCCGGCAACCATGATTCGCTTCAGGCGGCGCAGCTCTGGGCGACGCTGAGAGCGGAGGCGCCGGAGAACGTCATCCTCGCCATGGAAGCCCGCCCGGTGGAACTGGCGCCGGACGTGGTGCTGCTTCCCGCCCCCTGCACCACGCGGCGGCCCGGCCGCGACCTGACCGAATGGATGGACGGCGAGGCAACTCCCGAGGGCACGGCGCGCCTCGGCCTCGCCCATGGCGCCATCCGCAGCTTCTCCGAGGACGCCGTCGCCGCCGACGTGATCGCCCCCGACCGGGCGCGGCGGGCGGGCCTTGGCTATCTCGCGCTGGGCGACTGGCACGGCGCGATGGAGGTCGACCCGCGCACCCGGTACAGCGGCGCGCCCGAGCCCGACCGCTTCAAGCATGAGCGCCCCGGCGAGGCGCTGCTGGTCAGCCTTGCCGGCCCCTCCGCCCTGCCGGAGGTGACGGCGCTGGCCACGGCGAGCTTCGCCTGGCGCGCGCTGCAACTGCATCTGCTGGAGGGCGAGGACCCGGTGCCGGCGCTGGAGGCGCTGCTGCCGGAGGCAAGGCACCGCCGGCAGACGCTCGCCCGCGTGGTCGCCTCCGGGCGCAGCCGGCTGGCGGGGCATGCGGCGCTGGCGGGCGCGATCGACGCCGCGGCGCCGGATTTCGCCTACCTCGCGCTCGACGAGACCGGCCTCGCCACCGCCTGCGAACCGGACGACCTCGACCGGATCGACCGCGGCGGGGCGCTGCGCGATGCCGCGAACGCGCTGCTCGCCGAAGCGCAGGACCCGAGCCGCTCGGCCGCCGAGCGCGAGGTCGCGGGTGCGGCGCTGGCGCGGCTTTATTCCTACGCACAGGCAATCGCGCCATGAAGATCGAGGCGCTGCGCCTGTTCAACGTGAAGCGTTTCGCCGGTCGCGGGGTGGCGATCGAGGGCATCGGCGACGGCGTCAACGTGCTGTGCGCCGTCAACGAGTTCGGCAAGTCGACGAGCTTCGAGGCGCTGCACGCGCTGTTCTTCCAGCCCCATTCCGGCACGCCCGGCGATGTGCAGCGGCTGCGTCCCTATAGCGGCGGCAACCCGCTGGTGGAGGCCGACATCGCCACCGCCGGGGGCCGCTTCCGCCTCACCAAGCAGTATTATGGCGGCCGCTCGGCACGGGTGACCGATCTCGCGACCGGCCGGTTGGTGGCGCAGGCCGACGAGGCGGAGAACTTCATCGCCGGCCTCATCCGCGGCGGCACGGCGGGGCCGGCCGGGCTGCTCTGGGTCCGCCAGGGCATCACCGGCATCGAGAAGCGCAGCAAGTCGGAAGAGGACAGCGAGAAGCAGGTGCGCGCCAGCCTGCTCGAATCCGTGCAGGGCGAGGTCGAGGCGATCACCGGCGGGCGCCGCATGGCCGAGATCATGGCCGCCGCGCAGGAGGCGCTGGCGGAACTGGTCACCCCCGGCGGAAAGCCGAAGGCCAACGGGCGCTACGCCGCCGCCATCGAGGCGCGCGACCGGCTGGCGGCGCAGGAAGAGCGGCTGGCGGGCGACGTTCGGACCCTGCGCGAGGCGCTGGACGGGCGCGCCGTCGCGGTGAAGCGCCTCGCCGAGCTTGAGAGGGCCGAGGACCGGCAGGCGCGGCGCAAGGCGGTCGAGGCGGCGCAGGCGGCCTTCGATGCCGCCAAGGCACAGGGCGAGACGCTGCGCGCCGCCGAATCGGAACTGAAGCTGGCGCGCGAGCGGCGCGAGGCCGCCGACAGGGAGTTGATCGCGTTCCGGGCCGCCCTGGCGGCATCGATCGCGCAGCGGGCCGCGTTGCAGGAGGCCGAGCGGCGCCGGGACGAGGCCGTGGGCCAGCGCCGCGAGGCCATCGCGGCGATCGAGCAGGCGCAGGCGCAGGTCGTGGCTGCTGAGGCGGGGGAGCAGGAAACGCGCGACCTGCTGGCGCGCCTCGATGCCGCCATGAGGGCGCGCGAGGCCCGCGAGCGCCATGCCGCGCTGAACGAGCGGCTGACCCAGGCGGAAGCGACCCGCCGGGCGCTCGAAGCCGGCGAGGCGACGCTCGCGGTCGAGAGGATAGCGTCCGGCGCCATCGACGAGCTCCAGGCGCTCGACATCGAGATCGTGAAGCGGCGTGCGGTCGAGGAGGCGGCGCGCCCTTCGGTGGCGGTCGCCTATGCGGCCGATGCGGCTGTCGCCGTGACGATGGACGCCGCCGCGCTGCGCGAGGGCGAGGAGCGCGGCTATGACGGGCAGGCGCAGCTCGTCATTCCCGGCATCGGCACGATCACGCTGCGCTCGAACCGCCCGGCCCGGAGCGACGACCGCCTGGAACAGGCGGAAGGCAAACGCCGGGCGCTGCTCGCCGCGATGGGGGTCGACGATCTCGCCGCCGCGCGGGCGCGGCAGGTGCGGGCGCAGCAGATCGACGCCGAGCTGCGCGAGCTACGCGGCCGGCTGACCCTGCTGGCGCCGGAGGGACTGCCCAAGCTCCGGGAGGCGGTGGCGGCGCAGGACGCGATCGGTGCCGAGGGGCTCGAACTGAAGGAAGACCCGGCGCAGGTCCGTGCGTCTCTCGCGCAGGCCGAAGAGCGGCGGACGCTCGCCCGGCAGTCGCTGCGCGCGGTGGAGCCCCGGCGGGCGAGTGCCGACGAGGCCTTCGTCGCGGCCGAGACGATGCTGGCGTCGCTGAAGGCCGAGCGGGCCCAGCTGGAGGCGATCCTCGGGCCGGAAGAGGCGCGCGGCGCACGCGAGCGCGCCTTGTCGGACCGTCTCGGCGAGGTCGAGAGGACATTCGCCGAGGCCGATGCGCAGGCGCTGCGGCTGCGCGCGGCGGTGGTCGATCTGGAATCGGCCGAGGCGGCGCTGAAGCGCGCCCGCTCGGTCGAGGACGCGGTCGAGAAGGAAGCGGCGACGCTGCGCGAGACCGTCGCCGGCCTGAATGCGGAGATCCGCGCCCGCTCCGACGAGGCCGTCGAGGAAGCGCTGGGCGAGACCAGGGAGGCGCTTTCGGCGGCGAATTCCCGCGTCGAGGCCTTCGCCGGCGAGGTCCGCGTGCTGCAGCGGCTGGCATCGGCGCTGGAGGCCGCCCGGTCGCAGGCGCGCGAGCTCTATCTCAAGCCGGTGATGGCGGAGTTGCGCCCGCTGCTCGGCCTGCTGTTCGACGATGTCGCGATCACCTTCGACGACAGGACGCTGCTGCCCCAGACGATCCGCCGCAACGGCCATGAGGAGGATGTCGAGCGCCTGAGCGGGGGCATGCGCGAGCAGCTCTCGGTGCTGACGCGGCTGGCCTTCGCCCGGCTGCTCGCCCGCGACGGGCGGCCGGCGCCGGTCATCCTCGACGACGCGCTGGTCTATTCCGACGACGACCGCATCGAGAAGATGTTCGACGCGCTGCACCGCCAGTCGCGCGACCAGCAGATCATCGTCTTCTCCTGCCGCCAGCGGGCCTTCCAGCGGCTGGGCGGCAACATTCTCCAGATGACGGACTGGCAGCCCTAGAACCTTTTCCGCGAAGGTCGACCGGCCTTCACGCCTTGAAAACGCCCCGACCGACACCTGGGCGGACAGGCGATGGCTGCGAGCTACGCTCCGGGCCTGTCGATCGGCGTCGATGCCGTTGAAGCAGGCCCTGGCGGGCGGCTGAACATCAGCAGATCATGGCTCCGGCCATCGAGGGGGAGGCGGGCGGCTCGCCCGGGCGAGGCGGAGCGTATCCCGTCAAGCACCCAATGCGGCTCGCCCGCCTCGCCCTCGCCGAGCACGCGCACCTCGATCGTCCAGACCGCGTCACCCAGCGTCAGCGTCGCCTCGAAGCCGGGCCATGCCGGGGGCAGGCAGGGCTCGACGATGAGGACGTCACCCTGCCGGCGGATGCCGAGGATGCCCTCGACCCCGGCCCGGTGCATCCAGCCCGCCGAGCCGGTGTACCAGGACCAGCCGCCGCGCCCGGCATGGGGCGCGACGGAATAGACGTCGGCGGCGACGACATAGGGCTCGACCTTGTAGCGCTCGGCGTCTTCCGGCGTGCGGGCATGGTTGATCGGGTTGAGCAGGGCGAACAGGGCGTGCGCCCTGTCGCCGTCGCCCAGATTCGCGTAGGCGAGCACCGCCCACATGGCGGCGTGGCTGTATTGCCCGCCATTCTCGCGCAGGCCGGGCGGGTAGCCCTTGATGTAGCCGGGATCGAGCGGCGTCTTGTCGAAGGGGGGCGTGAACAGCACGGCGATCTGCTGGTCGGGGCGGATGAGATGGCGTTCGAGCGAGGCCATGGCGGTGGCGGCGCGCAGCGTATCGGCGGCGCCCGACAGCACCGCCCAGGACTGCGCGATCGAATCGATGCGGCATTCCCCGCTGTCCTTCGAGCCGAGCCAGGTGCCGTCGTCGAAGGTCGCGCGGCGATACCACTCGCCGTCCCAGGCCGAGCGCTCGATGGCGCGCCGCACCGAGGCGGCATGGGCGCGCCAGCGGCGGGCGCGGTCGGGGTCGCGTTCATCGGCGAACGGTGCGAACAGCTCGATGGTGCGGATGAGCAGCCAGCCGAGCCAGACGCTCTCGCCCCTGCCGCCCTCGCCGACGCGGTTCATGCCGTCGTTCCAGTCGCCGGTGCCCATGAGCGGAAGGCCGCGCGCGCCGGTGAGCGAAACCGTGTGATCGAGGCCGCGGGCGCAGTGCTCGAACAGGGACCCGGTCTCGTCCGCCGGCATCGGCTGGAAGAAATGGTCGTGCTCGCCGGGCTGCAAGGGCGGCCCGTCCAGATAGGGCACGATCTCGTCGAGGATCGCCGCGTCGCCCGAGCTGTCGATATAGGTCGCGGTGGCGAAGGCCAGCCACACCGGATCGTCGGAGATGCGGGTGCGCACGCCCTGTCCCGATTGCGGCAGCCACCAATGCTGGACGTCGCCCTCGACGAACTGCCGCCCGGCGGCGCGCACTATATGCGCGCGCGTCTGCGCCGGCAGCGCCAGCGTCAGTGCCATGCCGTCCTGCAGCTGGTCGCGGAAGCCATAGGCGCCGCTGGCCTGGTAGAAGGCGGAGCGCGCGGTGATGCGGCAGGCGAGCGTCTGGTAGAGCAGCCAGCCATTCAGCAGGATGTCCATCGCCCGGTCCGGCGTCTTCACCTGGACCGTGCCGAGCACCGTCTGCCAGTGCGCCGTCACCGCGGCGAGAACGGTGTCGAGGTCGGCCGCCCGGTAGCGGGCGATCAGCGCGCGGGTTTCCTCGACGGAGGCGCACTGGCCCATGAGCGCGACGACCTCGACGCTCTCGCCGATGCCGAGTTCGACCACCGCCTGCAGGGCGGCGCAGGGGTCGAGCCCCGCGCCGGTGGTGCCGGAGAGCGGCGTCCCGCCGGCGAGGCCGAGGGGCGAGGCAGGTCCTGCGTTGCGGCCGAGGAACTCGGTGCGGTCCGCCGTCCAGGCGCTTTGCCGCCCGCCGAGATCGGCGAAGGCCACGCGGGAGGCGAAGGACGAACTCCAGGGATTGCGGGCCAGCAGCGCGCCGGTTTCCGCGTCCATCTCGGTGGTGATGAACGGCGCGGAGGTGCCGCGCGCGGTGCCGAGCACCCATTCGGCATAGCTGGTGACGGAGAGCCGGCGGGGCCGGCCGGACAGGTTGGTCAGCCTCAGGCGGGAGATCCTGACCGGATCGTCGAGCGGCACGAAGTGAAGCAGGTCGAGGCCGATGCCGTTGGCCTCATGCTCGAAGCGGCTGTAGCCGAAGCCGTGCCGGGCGACATAGGTGCCGCCGTCGCGGATGGGCTGCGCGGTCGGGCTCCACAGATCGCCGCTCACCTCGTCCCGCACATAGATCGCCTCGCCGACGGGGTCGGAGACGGGATCGTTCGACCATTGGGTGAGCTGGTTCTCGCGGCTGTTCTGCGCCCAGGTGTATCCGCAGCCCTCGGCGGATATCTGGAAGCCGAAGCCGGCATTGGCGACGACGTTGATCCAGGGCGCCGGGGTGGCCTGGCCCGGCCCGAGGATGGTGACATATTCACGCCCATGCCGGTCGAAGCCCCCGAGGCCGTTGAAGAATTCCAGCACCGGCGGTTCGTGCGTCCTGGCAGGCGCCTGCAGCGCCGCCAGGCTGCGGATCGGGCGGCGCGTTGCGGGAGGCTCCGGCTTGCGGCGGGTGCGCGCGAGCTGGTCGGCAAGCGATCCACGGCGCGCCAGCAGCACGACGCGCGCGACCGACTGCAGCCGCGCCCGCGACTCAACGCTCATGAGGTCGGCACGCAGCACATAGACCGATCCCATCGCCGGCTCGTCGCCGTGCAGGGGGCGGGACGCATTGGTCCGCGCCGCCGTCTCGACGGCGACCTGCAGGTCCTGCACATAGGAGGAGGCGCGCTCGTTGATGATGACGAGGTCCACGGCGAGGCGCTTCATCCGCCAATATTCGCGCGCGCGCAGCAACTGACGCACCTGGGCGATGTCCTCGATATCGTCGATGCGCAGCAGCACGATCGGCAGGTCGCCGGAGATGGCATGCTGCCAGAGGCCCGATTGCGGGCCGGCGCCGCGCAGGATGATGTCGGAGGACGACCGGAAACGGCGGTCGGCATAGAGCAGCGGGGCGGCGAGCCGCTGGAAATCGGCGGCCTCCTCCAGGTCCACGTCGATGTGCCGGAGCTGGACCTGTGCCTGCGTCCACGCCAGGGTTCGGGCGCGGTCGAAGGCGTTGCGGTCGTGATGGGTGTCGATGAGGTCGAGCAGTTCGTCCCGCGACGACGCGACCATCGTCCAGAAGGCGACGCGGGCAACCTTGCCAGGCGCGATGCGCAGGCTCCGGCGCAGTGAAAAGACGGGGTCCAGCACGGTGCCCACGGTGTTCGACAGCGGCTGCCCCTCCGACATGACCTCCGCCGCGCCGATGCTGCGTCCGCGGCCGATGAAGTGGGCGCGGGCGGTCTCGTATTGCGGATCGGCGGCGATCTCGCCTTCCACCACCGCGAAATGCGCCGCCCAGATTTGCGGCTCGCCCGGCGCGCGAAGCCGCCTTGTGGCGATGAGGGCGCCGAATTCCGGCAGATGCTCGGTCTCGACGAACATCTTGGCGAAGGCCGGATGGGCATCGTCGGTAGCGGGCGCGGCGAGGACGAGCTCGGCATAGGAGGTGATCTCGATCTCGCGGGTCCGCCGACCGGTATTGGTCAGCGAAACGCGCCGGACCTCGCCATTGTGCTCGCCCGAGACGATCACATCCATCGACGTCGTCAGGCCGACATCGTGACGGATGAACTCGGCGTAGTCCTCGCCGAACACGACGTCGCTTTCGCCGGCGCTGGCGGGCATCGGCTGGGTGGTGGCGGACCAGACGCCGCCGCTGCGCTTGTCGCGAAGGAAGATGAAGGAGCCCCAGCCGTCGCGCGTGGCGTCCTCGCGCCAGCGCGTCACCGCGATGTCGCGCCAGCGGCTGTAGCCGCCGCCGGACGCCGTCAGCATGACGGCATAGCTGCCATTGGAGAGCAGGTGCGTGATCGGCGCGCCGGCCGTGGGTGCCGCCAGGCGGCGCACCGTGGCCCCGTCGCCGCGGCTGTCGACGGCGGCGGCGCGAACCTCCTCGGCACGCGGGCGCGCCACGACGACGTCGCGTGGCGAACGTTCCTGCAGCAGCAGCTCGCTCGCCCGGATCATCGGCTCGCGATGGAATCTCGCGCGCATCTCGCCGCCCAGCAGCGTGTTGGCGATCGCAACGATGGTCATGCCCTGATGATGCGCCATGAAGCTGCGGACGATCGCGACGTCGTCGGCTTCCGGCACCCGCGCGCGCGTGAAGTCGAGCGCCTCGTAGAAACCGTAGCGCCCCAGCGCACCTAGTTCAGCGAGGCGGGCATAGTTCTGCCGCGCGCGGTCGGGGTCCACCATGCTGGCGAGTCCGGTCGCGTAGGGGGCGACCACGACGTTCTCCGAGAGACCGCGCTTCAGGCCGAGGCCGGGCACGCCGAAATTGCCGTACTGGTAGGTGAATTCGATGTCGCGCGCATTGTAGGCGGATTCCGACATGCCCCACGGCACGCCCAGCGAGCGGGCATAGGAGCGTTGCCGCTCGACCACGAGGCGGGTGGTCTGTTCGAGCACGCTGCCGGCGGGCGCGCGCATCACCAGCGACGGCATGAGATATTCGAACATCGAGCCCGACCAGGAGATCAGCGCCGAGCCGTTGCCGAGCGGCGTCGCCAGCCGGCCGAGCCGGAACCAGTGGCGGGTCGGCGCGTCGCCCTTGGCGATGGCGAACAGGCTGGCGAGCCGCGCCTCCGAGGCCAGCAGGTCGTAACAGCTCGGATCAAGGCCGTTGTCGAGCAGCGAGAAGCCGATCGAGAGCAGCTTGTGCTCGGGATCGATCAGGAAGGCGAAGTCCATGTCCATCGCCATGGACCGCGCCGTGCCGGCGAGCGCGGTCAGCCGGTCCGTCACGGCGGCCGGCGTCCCCAGGAGCTGGAGGCGGTCGCGCTCATGTCCGCTCACCGCCTGGCCGAGCGCCTCGATCCAGAACGTGACGTCGGTGGAGCTGTCGTCGCCGGTCGCCGGGACGATCTCCTGTGCGATCCTGCCGGCCTTGTCGGTCAGCCGCTTCAGCACCGGCGCCGTCGCCTCCAGTGCCTGCACGCCGTTCATCTGGGCGTCGATCTCGTCCAGCGCGTCGGCCAGAGCCCGGGCCTGCGGGCTGCCCATGGCGGGCAGTTCCTCCATGGCGCCGCGCGCCAGGGCGAGTGTGTCGGCCATGCCCTGGCGAATGTTGGTGCCGGCAGGAGCGTCCGCCCACTCCTCGCAGGCATTGGCCAGGGTGATGAGGTGGCCGGCGAGATTGCCGCTGTCCACCGACGAGACATAGTCGGGCGGCAGCGGCGCGAGGTCCTGCGTGCCGTACCAGTTGAAGAAGTGTCCGTGGAAGCGGGGCAGCTTCTTCAGCGTCTCGAACGTCGCCTCCAGCCGTTCGACGGTCTCGATCGTGCCGGCCCAGCCGAAGTCGCGCGCGGTGACGGCCGAGAGCAGATAGAGGCCGATATTGGTCGGCGAGGTCCGATGCGCGACGACCGGCTTCGGCGTTTCCTGGAAATTGTCCGGCGGCAGCATGTTCTCGGCCGGCGTGACGAAGGTCTCGAAATAGCGCCAGGTGCGCCGGGCGATCAGCCGCAGATCGCGCGCTTCCGCGTCCCCGACCGCAAGGCGCACCGAGACCTTGGGCGAACGGCTCGCCCATTGCGCGATCAGCGGCGCGCCGAGCCAGAGCAGGGCGAACGGCAGGACGAGCGGCCAGGAGGACGGCGCCAGGGCGAGTGCGGCCACCGCGAGCACGAGGGCGAGCGCGGTGCCGCCGGCCATCTGCCGATAGAAGCCGAGATGACCCAGTCGCGGCCCTGCCGAGGACGTCGCCGCCGTCGTCCATTCCAGCAGATGGCGGCGTGTCAGGACCAGACGCAGCAGGGTGCGGATCGCGGCATCGGCGGCCCGCCAGGCCTGATCGGCGAGAAAGGTGAGCGACAGGAAAGTCTGTGCGGCGGCGAGCCGCAGATCGGCCCGCAGCCGGGCGAGGTGGCTGCGCAGGCGTATGTCGGGGCGGCCGGGAACCAGGCAGAAGAGGATCGGCAGGAAGGCGGGAACCGCGATGGTGGCGCTGATCAGCAGCGTGGCGATCAGCGCCGCCGGCATCGGGAACAGCCATGAGAGGCCCAGCGCCAGCAAGGTGAGCGGGCCGAGCGTGGAGCGGCGCAGATTGTCGAACATCTTGCCGCGACCGACCGGCGTGAGCCCGCGCCGTCCGGTTCCCTCGCCGAACATCCACGGCAGCAGCTGCCAGTCGCCGCGCATCCAGCGATGCTGCCGCCTGGCGACGACGTCGTAGCGCGAGGGGAACTCCTCGACGACCTCGATATCCGAGGCGAGGCCGGCACGGGCGAACACGCCCTCGAAAAGATCGTGGCTGAGCAGCGTGTTGTCCGGGATGCGCCCGGCCAGCGCGGCCTCGAAGGCGTCGACGTCATAGATGCCCTTGCCGGTGTAGGAGCCTTCGCCGAACAGGTCCTGATAGACGTCGGAAACCGCCGCGGCGTAAGGGTCCATACCGCCTCCGCCGGAAATGACCCGCTGGTAGAACGAGCCTTCGCGGCCGATCGGCAGCGAGGGCGTGACCCGGGGCTGGAGAATGCCGTAGCCACCGACCACGCGCTGTTCGGCGGCGCTGAATTTCGGCCGGTTCAGCGGATGCGCCATCTTGCCGACCAGCCGCAGCGCGGCGTCGCGCGGCAGGCGGGTATCGGCATCGAGCGTGACGACGTAGCGCACATCCGCCGGGACCTGCGGAGGGCTCCCGTCAACCGCCATGAAGGAGGTATCGTCCGCCGCGCGCAGCAGCCGGTTGAGCTCGTGCAGCTTGCCGCGCTTGCGCTCCCACCCCATCCATTTGCCCTCGCCCGGATTGAACCGTCGATGGCGGTGCAGCAGGAGGAAGCGCGCGCCCGCCGGGCCGGGGCCGTAGCGCCGGTTCAGGTGCTCGATCCCCTCCGCGGCGCACTGCAAGAGCGCGGCATCGCCCGGCAGGACCTCGCAATCGGCGTCGATGCCGTCCGACAGGAGGGCGAAGGTGAGATCGCCGCCCGCCCCGGAAAGGAAGTGAACCTCGAGCCTTTCGATCTGTTCCTGAAGATCGGCTTCGCTGGTGAGCAGCGTCGGCACGGCGACGAGGGTGCGCAGGGAGCCCGGTACGCCGCCGGCAAGCTCGAGGCCGGGCAGGCTGGTGGCGCCGAACATCCATGCCACACCCCGGTTCACCAGGGCGGTCGCCACCTCGCTCGCCGGAAGGAAGCCGGCCAGCGCGAACAAGGCGAGCCAGCCGCTGGAAAGGCCGGCGGCACCGAGGGCCCAGAGCGCCAGCGCGATGAGGCCGAGGGTGACGGCGAGGATGGTGCCGATATAGCCGCCGATGCCCAGCCGGATGCTGAGGCGGCTGAAGCGGAGCCGGGCCGGCGGGCGGAAATGGATCGTCCGCTCCAGCACGCTCCGGCCGCTGCCGATGAGATAATAGCCGGGATCGGCGGCCGGTTCGGTCGCGGCCTCGCGCACGGCGGCAGACTCGGCCGCGGCCTGCAGCGCCAGCCCGGCGATGTCGAGCTCGGACGTTCGGGAGCCGCGCGCGAGCTGCTCGATCGCGCTGCGGTAGAGGTTGCGGGTGGGAAAATCCATCGCGGCGAAGGCGCTGCCCGCCCGCAGCCGGTCATCGACCAGGCTGACGCTCTCGAACAGTTCGGCCCAGTCGATGTCGGAGATCAGCCGCATGCTGGTGATGACGTTGCGCACGGTGACATTGGAGGCGCCCAGCCGCTGCTGGGCGTGCTGGACCACGCCGTCGACCGAGGCGCCCTGGGCGCCCAGCCGCACTTCCAGCCATCCGAGCGCCGGCGTGACGCGCGGGTCCTGGTCCCGGAGCCGCTTGGCCAGCTGGGCGGCGAATACCTCGTCCAGTGCTTCCGGCGAGCGGATCAGGATGTCCGCGTCGAGCGCGGCGCGGGCTTCGCCCGAGGCGAGGAGCCGGTCGGCCAGCAGGTCCGCCTCCTGGCGCGAGCGACGCCCGTCCGTGATCTGGTCGGCCAGCCGGCGAAGGTTCTCGATCAGCACGATGCGCAGCGTGATCGCCACGGCCCACAGCTCGCCGATGGTCAGCGGCTCGACCTGCTGATAGGCCGCTATGAAGCGACGCAGCATCTCGGGATCGAAATGGCTGTCGGTGTGGGCGACATAGGCCCAGGCGAGGCCCAGCACCCTGGGATAGCCGGCGAAAGGCCCCCCGGCGAGCTTCGGCAATTGCCGATAGTAGCCCGGTGGCAGGTCGTCGCGGATCTCGCGGATCTGCTCCTCGATGAGATGATAATTGTCGAGCAGCCATTCGGCGGCGGGCACCACGGGGCGCCCGGCTTCGGCGACGGCGGCGGTCGCCCGATAGGCCGCCAGCAGCACGCCGGCATTGCTCTTGAGCCGGGCATGCAGCGAAGGGACGGCGGGAGGCCGCAAGGTGATCGACTGGGCCGTCGCCAGGCTCCGGGCGTGCTGCTCCAGCCGCTCGGCGCCGAACATCTCCTCGCGGATCGGCGAGGCGTCGTCCCAGACGGAACCCTGCCACGCGCGGTTCCTCCACGAGGAGAGCCCGTACGAGGAGAGCTTGGAGAGCTTGGCCCCGCAGCGGCGGTGGAGATCGGCGATCGGATTCATATGGGCTTCCGGTCCGGAGTGGCGCGAGGCGCATGAACGGACGATGGCTCGGAGCCGGAGGCCGGTCCGGCCGCGGCGTGCCGGCTATCCCCGCGCGACGCTCTGATGGGTCGGACGGCCCGCGAACCGCGCCGCTCCCGTGGGCCGAGGCGCCCGCCATCCCGATCGGCGACGCCAGTCGGCCGCCGCCGGCAACTCGCCGTCGACATCGACATGCGCGGCATCGCCTTCCCGCGACAGGCGCTTTTCGGAAAAGCGAAGTCTCAGCAGCCGGCCATCCGTCGTGCGCAGACGCACATCCGTGCGGCCGAACACTTTCTCCAGCGTCGATGCCGGCAGGCGAATCTCGCCGCAGCTCGTCACCTGGCCGGTGTTCGAGAGATAGCCGTCGAAATCATACTGCGTCGGTGCGACCGAGGCGTTCCCGCAGAGGAGAAGGCCGGTCCCGCGAAGTCCGCCGAGATAGTCCATGGCCGATGTCTCCCTGTCGGGCGAGGGGTTACGTTCGAGGGCCGGCTTCCTGCGCCTTCGCCAGCTCGTCGGCGCTGACCTCGAAGACCTGGCCGGAACTGCCGGGCGTGCCGATGGCCGGCGTGTGCAGCATCGTCGCGCAGCGCCGATAGGCGAGGAAGGAGATGTTCGAAATCTCTTCCTCGTCGATCACCACGCGATACGTGCCCGCAGGCTGCGGGTGGTCTGTCGCGCTCAGTTTGAACGGATGATTGAAGGTGACCGTGGTTTCGCGGGTCCTGATGGGCATGACGGCACCTCAGCCCTTCTTGCCTGGCCGCTCGATCGGCGTGGACAGGCCCCTGCCAAGGGTGGGAATGGCGGCCACGGGCTCCTTGACCTTCTTCGGCTTCTTCGCTTCCCGGTTGCTGCGTCGCGGGCTCTTGGCCATGATCGTCTCCTCCATGTCGCGTGGACTGCGGTCGACGGAACGAAAAGCCCCGCAACCTCGGGGAGGCGCGGGGCTGGCAGGCGCCGGGCGCCTCCGATCGCTTCGGCACCGCCCGTCCCGGCCGCCAGTACATCCGTGGTCGGCCGGTCTGGCGATGCGCTCTCGGCAAACTCCGCAATCCGGAGATGCCGACATCATGCCGTCAGCTCAGTGCCTGCAGCCGGTCGGCGGACATCTTGCCGCTTCTCTGGTCGGTGACGAGCTCGAAGCCCACCCTCTGACCTTCGCGCAGGTCACTCATGCCGGCACGCTCCACGGCACTGATATGAACGAACGCGTCACTGCCGCCGTCATCCGGGGCGATGAATCCAAAGCCCTTCTGGGCATTGAACCATTTTACGGTTCCCGTGGTCATGGGAAACCCTTTCGTACTTAAAAGTCTGGCTTGCCTGCGAAAACGCAGGCCGTCGAAATCGCATTTTCAGGAAAAGAGAACAAAATGACCCGAAAAAGCATTCGCGAGACAGGCGTTCATCTTGCCGTTTATCGACTGCATTAATATGCGACTCTAGTGGAGATATTACAAGATCGTCGTATTTTTAAAGAATTACGTTCGGAAAAGTCGAGCGTCGGCACCTGATGAAGCCCTTGGCGGGCGGCCTGCAACACTGCGGTCGATCGGCGCGCATCCCGCGCTCACGCCGCGCGGCCTGGGCTTGGACTTGGGCTTGGGCCTGGGGCGGGGGCCGGGTCCAGGCGGGTCTCGAACAGACGCCCGACCGGCGTTTCGCGAAGATGCTCGCCGTCCCGCTCGATGAACAGGGCATCGAGATTGTGCCGGCGCGCCAGCTCCGCGCCCTCCCGGCTTCCGCGCACCATCAGTGCCGTTGCCCACGCGTCGGCGATCATGCAGGTCGCGCAGACGACGGTGACGGAGGCGGGCGACGCGGCGAGCGGCCCGCCGCGCGCCGGGTCCATGGTGTGCGACAGGCGCCGGCCGCCGACGTCGACCCAGTGGCGGTAGTCGCCCGAGGTGGCGACGGCGGCGTCGTGCAGGGCGAGGATCGCATGAGGGGCGCGTGCGAAGTGGTCCGGGCGCTCGATGGCCACGGCCCACGGGGCCCCGTCGGGCTGAAGCCCGCTGGCGCGCAATTCGCCATCTATGGCCACCAGGGCGCTCGCGATGCCCGATGCGCGCACCACCTCGGCCAGCCGGTCCACGCCATAGCCCTTGGCGATGCCCGACAGGTCGAGGGTCAACGGGTCATGCTTGCGTACCCGGCCGTTCGCCGGGTCGAGTTCCAGCGCATCATGGGTCTGGCGTCTCGGCCTGCCGAGGGCCGCGCGGATGCTGGCCGCACTGGCCTCGGTCCGGCCGAAGCCCCAGGCGTTGACGGCATCGCCGACGCCGATGTCGAAGGCCCCGTCCGAGGCGCGCCCGACCGCCAGTGCGCTCTCCAGCACCGTCATGAGGCGCGGCGGCACGTCGATCCAGAGGTCGGGTGGCGCGGCGTTGAGGCGCATCAGGTCGCTGTCCGGCTTCCAGCTGGACATCTGCGCGTCCACTTCATCGGTCGCCGCCTGAAGCGCGGCCTCGACCGGAGCGACGTCGAGGCCCGGAGCGGCATGGAACAGGGCCGACCAGCGCGTGCCCATGGTGGGGCCGCTCAAGGCGTGGCGCAGGCGATCAGTAGACATCTTCGACATAGCGTCCCTCGGCTTTCAGCGTGGCCGGCGTCAGCCCGGACGGCGCGAGGATGTCGGCCAGCGCCTCCGCCACCCCGGCCGCCATGTCGCGCCCGCCGCAGACCATCACGCGGGCCCCGCCCCGGATCAGCCGCGCGACCTGCGCTCCCTCCGTGCGCAGCGCGTCCTGCACGTAATGGGGGCGTGCCCCGCGCGAGACCGCGGTGACGAGCCGCGCGAGGCGGCCGGTTTTCCGCCAGGCCGGGAGTTCCTCGCCATAGAGGAAATCGCTGTCGGGATGGCGCATGCCGAAGAACAGATGCACGGGGCGCCGCGCCGTGTTGGCGCGGATGAAGCCGGCGAGCGGGCCGATCCCGGTGCCGGCGCCGATCAGGATCAGCGGCGTGCGGCCAGGACCGACCCGGAACGCCGGATTCGGCCGCAGGAAGGCGGTCACGGCGTCTCCCGGCTCGAGCTCCACGAGCTGCCCGGAGCACAGGCCGCCGGGCTGCTTCCTCACCACGATCTCGACGAAGCCGTCGCGGCTTCCCGAGGCGAGCGAATAGAACCGCGGCACCGCCGAGCCCGCCGGCAGGATGCCCAGCAGGTCGCCCGCCCGGAAAGAGCCGAAGCCGCGTCCGGTCAGGCGTCGCCAGAAGGGAACCCTCGGCAGGGCGAAGCGCAGGATCGCGGTCGGCGCCTGCACCTGTGCCCCGTAATCGCGGCGCGAGACCAGCGTCAGCGCATGCGAGGCGGGCGGCACCGGCTGGTGGCAGAGCTCCAGCGAAATCCCCGTCGCCGCGCCCAGCGCGCGCCCCCAGCGGGCAAAATCCTGCGGCGACTGGCAATTCACCGTGTCGAAGGGCACAAGCTGCCGCCAGCCCTTCGCCCGCGCCGCCGCCGACACCGCCTGCGCGAAGGCGCAGAAGGCCGGGAAGCCGCGATCGCCGAAGCCGAGCACCGCGAGACGCGCGGCGGGTGCGGTTTCGAGCTGCGCCAGCCGGTCGAGGAACCCCTTCGCGGACGCCGGCGCGTCGCCCTCGCCATAGGTCGCGGCGAGAATGAGAATGCGCTCGGCGCGGGCGTAGCGCGCCGGATCGAAGCTCGACATCGCCGCCACATGGACGCTCTGGCCGGCTTCCGACAGCGCCTTGTGCAGCGTCGCGGCAAAGCCCCAGGTGCTTCCGCCCTCGCTGCCGACGAGAACGATCGTCCGGGCGCGGCCGGAAGCGGCATTGTTCCGGATACGCGGCCGTCCGCGCCGGCCCGCCCACCACAGGGCGAGCCCGGTGCCGCCCATCGCCGGCACACCCAGGGCCATGAGCCCCAGCACGAGCCCCAGCACGGCGGCGCCCTTGCCGGTGTGCAGCATGTAGATCGTTTCCGAGACATGCTCCCACATGCCCAGATCGGCCCAGGCGAGCAGCGCGCCGGTTCCCTGGTCGAGATAGCCGGTGCCCCGGTCGGTCTTCAGGGTGAAGACGTCGGTGGCGTCTCCGGGATAGGGAAAGGCCAGCTCGCGCAGTTCCGCGACCGGCGTGGCGGCGAGCCGCTCCATCCCGGCGATCGGCATGCCGCTATTCCCGCTGACCACGGTGGGAACGGCCAGTGCCGCGCCATGGGGCAGCAGGTCGAAGGTGGAAGCCGTCATCCACAGCGCCGTCGCCGAGGAAAGGGCAAGGCCGGCGACGGCGACGCGGGCGATCTCGACATGCAGCCGTCCCGCAAGCGGACCGCGCAGCTGAGCGAACCAGCGCCGCCATCCGCCGACCCGCCGCGCCACCAGCAGCGCGCCGGAGAGCGACAGGACGAGCATCGCGGCCGCGCCCGCCGCCATCGCGATCCGGCCCGCATCGTCCAGAAGAAGCGACCGGTGCAGGCTGGTCAGCCAGCGTTCGGCCGGGTTGCGGTCGGCCGAGGCGATCGCTTGCCCGGTGGCGGGGTCGATGACGGCGGCGCCCGGCGTGCCGCCTTCGAACCAGTAGGCGGTGATCCGGCCCGACGGCGCGCGCCGGATCTGCTCGACGCCCGGATGGACGGCCTGAATGCGGGCGGCGAGAGCGGCCACGGTGAGCCCGTCCGCGGCGGGCGGCGCGGCAAGGCGCTCCGCCGCGGGGAAGACCGACAGAGCCGCGCCGCTGAGCGCCAGAACGGTGACGAGCGCCAGAGCCAGCAGACCCGGCCAGCGGTGGAGAGCGCGGATCATGGCCCCGGCCTCCTCACAGCCCGTAGCTGAAGTCGGCGACATAGCGCCGGCCGCGCACCGGCTTGCCCGCGCCGGTCGTCGTCAGCGGCACCGACACGTCGTTGGGGCTGTCGCGCATGTCCTCCGCGGCCGCGTCGACGTGCAGCGTGTAGCCGGCGTCGAACAGGGCGTCGGCGAGATCGAGCGTGATCTTGAGCGTCCGGCCGGCGCCGACACTGGCGCCGGTGATGCCGTTGATCTGGGCCGGGGCGCCCCCGGTCGCGCGATACCAGTCGGTGAGGTGCTGGTAGTACTTCGACTTGCCGCCGGCCATCCAGAGACTGCCGGCATAGGCGCCTTTCGCGTCCGTCACGTAGAAGGCGAGGTAGGCGCCGTTGCCACCGTAATTGGTGAGCGTCGTGGTCAGCGTGACGGGACGCGCCATGGCGAGGCTGGGAACCGTGAGCGCGGTGGTCAGCGCGAGAGCTGCGAGGATGGACTTCATCGGGAGTACCTTCTTCCGGAACGGGGATGCGGGCGGCCGGGTTCAGTTCACCTTGACCTGCGGCGGCGCGCCGTTTCCGAACAGCCCGTTCTGCGGCGGGGCGACGGTGCCGGCCGGAGCCGGATTGCCGGCGCCGCGACCCGCGCCGTCATCGTCGTCGTCGTCATCATCGTCGTCGTCGTCATCGCGGCCGTTGCCGGGGTGGCGGCGATCGGCATCGTCGTCATCGTCGTCGTCACGGGCGAGGATGAGCGGGAGCGCGGCCCGTTCGTCGTCGAGGACGGTCGCGATCGGGCGGTCGTCGGCTCCCGCGGGGCTGCGCATGGCACTCCATGCCGGAAGGCCGAAGACGGTTGCCAGGGACGTCGAGGCAACGAGAAGGGCGAGGATCTTTCTCATGGCAGGATCTCCTTGTCTGCGGAGAGCACCCTGAAGCCGCCAGCTGAGGGCTGCCTGACAGGGAGAGGATTTCCGCTTCAGCTTGCCGTCAGGAAAGAAAAAGCCCCGCCGGTCGGGCGGGGCTCTGTCGGGGCGAAGGGTGGGCAAAGGGTGGGCGGCCGGCATTTCAGTCGCCGACATGTCAGTCCTTGTCGCGGCCCTCGTGCTCGATCTCGATCACCTGAAGCGTCGCGGGATGGACGGTCACCTCGATCCGGCGCCCCTCGGCGTCCCGGCCGTCGATCTGGTAGCAGCCATCGTCGATCTTGATCCTGCGGACGGTCCAGCCATTCGCCTGGGCCAGCCGGGCCACGGCCTCGCGCGGCTGCCAATCGGCCATGGGCACGAAACAGTCGTCGTCGGCCAAGGCCGGTCCCATCGGCAACGCCGTGAGAAAAGCCAGAATTGTCAGTATTTTCCGCATGGGCCAAACTCCGTGCAACGGCCATCTTGAGCCAACCATGCGCGATGAAGCTGACGGGATCCTGAAGCGCGGGACCCGCAACCCGTCAGCTTCGCGTCAGCCCAAGCGAACAAAAGCGTGCATGAAGACCGGGGGAACGGAAAGCCATGCGCATTCTGCTGATCGAGGACGATACCGTTCTGGGTGCCGCCGTGAGGGACCAGATCGCCGGCGACGCTCATTCGGTGGACTGGGTCACGCGCCTCGATGCGGCGGGCGACGCGATGACGAGCGCGACCTATGACCTGATCCTGCTCGACCTCATGCTGCCGGATGGCCGGGGGATCGGATTTCTCAGGGCGTTGCGGGCCCGGGGCGACGTGACGCCGGTGATCATCCTGACCGCGCTCGATCAGGTCTCCGACAGGATCGAGGGGCTGAACGCCGGCGCCGACGACTACCTCGTCAAGCCGTTCGACCTGGCGGAACTGTCGGCCCGGATCGGCTCGGTCGGGCGGCGCTACACGGGCAACCCGAACCCGATCATCACCCACGGCGCGCTCGACATCGATCTCGCGGCGCGCAGCGTCCGCCGGGACGGCAGGCCGATCCCGCTCACGGCGCGCGAATGGTCCCTGTTCGAAGCGTTTCTGGCGCGCCCCGGCCAGCTTCTCTCCAAGGCGCAGCTGGAAGAAAAGCTCTATGCCTTCAACGCCGAGATAGAGAGCAACACGATCGAGGTGCATATCAGCCGGCTGCGCAAGAAGCTCGGGACCGACGTCATCGAGACCGAGCGTGGCCTCGGCTACCGGCTGGGGGCACCATGAGGTGGCCGCGCAGCCTGCAGGCCCGGCTGGGGCTGTCCATCGGCGTCCTGCTGACGGTCCTGTGGATCGCCGCCGCCGCCGTGACGGCGGTGGTCCTCCGGCACGAGATGGACGAGGTCTTCGATTCCTCGCTGCAGGAAACCGCGCAGCGTCTGCTGCCGCTCGCCGTGGTGGACATCGTCGGGCGCGAGGATGACGGCGTCACCCAGCGGCTCGGCGCGCTCCGCGGGCATGACGAGTTCTTCACCTACATCGTCCGCGACGCGCAGGGGCGCATCCTGCTGCAGTCGCACGCCGCCGACCCCGCCATCTTCCCCGCCTATGACGGACCCGGCTTCCGCCAGACCGCGACCCACAGGCTCTACAGCGACGAAGCCTTGCAGGGCAGCGTCCGGATCACCGTGGCCGAGCCGCTGGATCATCGCGCGGCGATCGCCCGCGAGATCCAGATGGGTCTTGGACTGCCTCTTTTCGTGGTGATCCCGGTCGCGCTTCTGGCGATCGTCCTTGCGGTGCGTGCGAGTCTGGCGCCGCTGCGCCGGTTTCGGGAAAGACTGCAGGCGCGCGACGGAAGGGATCTGTCGCCCGTTCCCGGCGGTGACCTCCCCTCCGAGATCGGCCCCCTCGCCGGGACGCTGAACGGCCTTCTGCAGCGGCTGCAGGCAGCCTTCGACGCCGAACGCAGCTTCGCTGCCAATGCCGCGCACGAGCTGCGGACGCCGCTTGCCGGGGCCATCGCGCAGGCACAACGTCTGCGCGCGGAGACCGGTGACCCGGCGGCGCGGGCGCGGGCCACCGACATCGAGGCGACGCTCAAGCGGCTCACCCGCCTGTCCGAGCGCCTCATGCAGCTTGCCCGCGCGGAGGGCGGGAGGCTTCGGCTGGACCGCACCGCCGATCTGCGGACCGTCGCGCGCCTGGTGGTCGAGGATATCGGGCGCACCGGCGCGCCGGGCCGCATCGCGCTGACGCTTCCGGACGAGCCGGTGATGTCGGACCTCGACCCCGACGCCTTCGGCATCCTTTGCCGGAACCTCGTCGAGAACGCGCTGCGCTACGGCCTCGACACCGCCCCCGTCGAGGTGGCGTTGAACGCGGACGGCACCTTCACCGTGGCGAACGAGGCGCCTGTCTTGCCGTCCGAAACGCTGAAACGCCTGCCTCTCCGCTTCGAGCGCGCCGGCGCCGACGGCAGCGGGCTCGGCCTCGCCATCGTCGCCGCCATCGCGGAGCGCATCGGAAGTTCGCTCGTTCTGTCGTCGCCGCGCCGGGGCCGGGTGTCCGGGTTCGAGGCGACGGTGAAGCTTCCGTCGCAGGGGCGGGGCGTTTGATTTTACGTCGACGCGCAAGGCGATGATCAGCGCGTGAGGGAACATAACTCGTTGCGAGACCGGCGCCCGCCGGCCGGCATTTGTGCTCCGCGCGCCCGATGAGCAATCAATCGAGGGCAAGAAGGCGGTGTCGGATCGAAGGGAAACCTGCTGCGAAAGCGGACCGCCGCCTCACAAGGGAGAACGGCTACGCTCGGCGTGCCCGGTTTGGACTGAACTGGCGGAGGGAGCGGGATTCGAACCCGCGATACGGTTTCCCGTATACACACTTTCCAGGCGTGCGCCTTCAACCACTCGGCCACCCCTCCGTTCCCCGAGCCCTGAAGCCCGGCGATCCCGACGTCGCGTGCCGGTCCTGCCGGCGCCGATCCGTCGAAGAGGCGCGGAATATAGCGAAGACCACCACTCTGGCAAGCGGTCGCGCGTGAACGGCGCGCGGATCGTCCGGAGCTGGGGAAAAGACGGCGCCCGCCCGGCGGCGGGGCGCGCTGCGCGCGGGCTTCCGGGGCGGGGAACCGCATGCGGGCCGGGCGTCGAATTCTGCCGGATCCGGCCGGACGACACGCGCGACTCAGGGCGGCGGCGGGGCGGTCGAGGTGATCGAGCAGGTCGCGGCATCGGCCTTCGGGCCCATCAGGTGGACCTGGTCCTGCCCCTTCTCGCCGGCGACGATGTTGAAGATGGTGGTGCTGGCCGAGCCGGCCGGCGCGCCCTTGACGGTGAAGGCGCAGGTGACCCCGACCGAGCCGACCGTCGCGGAGGTGCGGTTGGTGACGGAAACGCCGATCACCGTGCCGACATCGTTGGTGAAGATGTCGCCCTGCGTGAGCGTGAGACCGGAATCGGCGGGCTGGGCGGTCGCCACCCCGACAGTCGCGCAGGTCAGCGACATTGCCGCCAGCAGGGCGAATGCCCGGTTAGCCTTGTGGTTCATGGAGTGCCCCGCGCGGTCCGTTACGGCGTCCGGACCGCGACGTCTCTGTTCGGGTCGCCGTGCCCGGTAGCCTAGTGCATGCGCGACAAAAGTCGAGACGGCGTCGGTGCCTGTGTGCCGTTCCGCTACGGCCGAGGGGCGGCCGGCCAAAGGAGGGCAAATACCCGCAAGTGATCGACTCTCCCATTCGTCGGAAGGCGGCTCTGCCGGCGCGCCAGGCGCGTATTGCTTCCGGAGCGGCGTGCAGGGGAGAGGTATAGCGTTGCAGCTCTTAGCGGCGGACGCTGGCCGGGCGGAGATAGGTACGGTCCGGAATCGAAACGGGGGTGGTGAAATGATCCATATGGGCGAGTTGTTCGTTATATTTACAATGTGACGTACAGAAATACATGGAAATCGCTCAAGCTAGACAAGTCGATCACCGCCGGTATATTCCGGGTACGGAAAATATGTGCCACGGGGGAACGGAATGGGTCCGAGCGTGTGTCAGGCCGGTCGACGTCGTTTTGGAGCCGGTTCGCTCGGCGTCGGGATGGCGGCCCTGCTGCTTGCGGCGTGCTCGGAAGAGAACACCTATGTTCCTCCCCCGCCTCCCCAGGTCACGGTCGCCAAGCCGGTCCAGCAGGAGGTGACGCGCTACCTTGAGTTCACCGGCAACACCGCCTCGATCAACACGGTCGACCTCGTCGCCCGCGTCGAAGGCTTCCTGATGTCGATCGACTACAAGGACGGCGCGGTGATGAAGAAGGGCGACCGCCTCTTCCTCATCCAGCAGGACACCTATCAGGCCGATCTCGACCAGGCGAAGGCGCAGCTCGCCTCGGCCAACGCCCAGCTCACCAACAACCAGGCCGAATATCAGCGTCAGGCGACGCTCGGCCAGCAGGACTTCTCCTCGCAGGCGACGGTCGACAAGGCCCGTGCCGCCATGGAGGAGGCCGTGGCATCGGTCGATGCGGCCAAGGCCAATATCGAGATCTCGACCATCAATCTGGGCTACACCAGCGTGATCGCGCCGTTCGACGGCATCGTCACGCGCCACCTCGCCGATGTCGGCCAGCTCGTCGGGCACAACGAGCCGACCAAGCTCGCGACCATCGTGCAGATGGACCCGATCTACGCCTACTTCAACATCAGCGAGAATCAGGTCCTGCGCATCAAGGACGCGCTGGCTGCGGAAGGCCGGACGATCGAAGAGGTCAAGCAGATCGAGATCGACATCGGCCTGCAGAACGAGGGGACGGACTTTCCGCACAAGGGCAAGCTCGACTACGTGTCGCCCGAGGTCGATCCCTCGACCGGCACGCTGCTGGTGCGCGGCGTCTTCGAGAACCAGAAGCTGGCGCTCCTGCCGGGTCTGTTCGTTCGCGTGCGCATCCCGGTCCAGAAGATCGCCGATGCCTTCCTCGTCGACGATACGGCGATCGGGACGGCGCAGCAGGGCAAGTACCTGCTCGTCGTCAACAAGGACAACGAGGTCGAGCAGAAGATCGTTACCGTCGGCCAGCAGGTCGGCAATTATCGCGTGATCGAATCCGGGCTGTCGGCCGACGACCAGGTGGTGGTCGGCGGCATCCAGCGCGCGACGCCGGGCTCCAAGGTCAAACCGGTGGAGAGTACGGCTCCGGCTCCGGTTCCGGCCGCGGCGGCTGGCACGGCGCCCGCGGCCGCGCCCGAGGCGAAGCCCGCCGCCGAGCCTGCGGCGAAGACCGGCAACTGATCCCGCGACTTCCGACCCGGACCGCTTGAACCGAAGGCCCGCACAATGATCTCACGCTTCTTCATCGAACGGCCGGTTCTCGCCAACGTCCTGGCGCTGGTCATCGTGCTGATCGGCGGCGTGGCGTTGTTCAATCTGCCTGTCGCGCAATATCCCAACGTGGTGCCGCCGACCATCCAGGTCACCACGCTCTATCCCGGCGCCAGCGCCCGCACGCTCGTCGACACGGTCGCCCTGCCCATCGAGCAGCAGGTCAACGGCGTCGAGGACATGCTCTACATGCAGTCGACCAGTGCCAGCGACGGCACCTATACGCTGACCGTGACCTTCGCCATCGGCACCGATCCGAACATGGCGCAGGTTCTGGTGCAGAACCGCGTCGCCATCGCGCTGGCCTCGCTGCCGGACGCGGTCCAGGTCCAGGGCGTGACCACGCAGATCAAGTCGACGGCGATCCTGCAGTTCGTGAACCTCTATTCGCCCGACGGGCGCTATGACAGCCTGTTCCTGGCCAATTACGGCGTCATCAACCTCGAGAACGAGATCGCCCGCCTCGACGGCATCGGCAATGTCAGCGTTTTCGGCGCCGGCCAGTACGCCATGCGCGTCTGGCTCAATCCGGACGAGCTGCAGGCCCGCCAGCTCACCCCGCAGGACGTGATCAACGCGATCCAGCAGCAGAGCCAGGAAGTGGCGTCCGGCGTCGTCGGCATGCCGCCCGTGCCGAAGGGGCAGAACTTCCAGTTCACCCTGCTGATGGACGGGCGGCTGAACGATGCCGCCGATTACGAGAACATCATCGTCAAGGTGTCGAACGCCGATGGCGGCCGCATCACCCGCCTGCGCGACGTGGCGCGCGTCGAGATCGGCGCGCAGACCTACAGCCAGGTCTTCACCTACAACAACAAGCCGGCGGCGGCGCTCGCCATCTACCAGCTGCCGGAGGCGAACTCGCTGCAGGTGGCGACCGAGGTGCGGGCCAAGATGGATCAGCTCGCCAAGAGCTTCCCGCCCGGCCTCGCCTATGCCGTGCCGTTCGACACGACGGTGTTCGTCAACGCGTCGGTGACGGAGGTCTACAAGACCCTGTTCGAGGCCGGCATCCTGGTGCTCATCGTCATCCTCGTCTTCCTGCAGGACTGGCGGGCGACGCTGGTGCCGGCGACCACCGTGCCGGTGACCATCATCGGCACCTTCGCCGCGATGGCGGCGATGGGCTTCACGGTCAACCTCTCGACCCTGTTCGCCATCGTGCTGGCGATCGGCATCGTGGTCGACGACGCCATCGTCATCGTCGAGGGCGTGGCGCGCCACATCGAGCGCGGGCTGCCGGGCCGCCAGGCCGCCGAAAAGGCGATGGACGAGCTGTTCGGGCCGATCATCGGCATCACCCTCGTGCTGATGTCGGTGTTCGTGCCGGCGGCGTTCATGCCCGGCCTCACCGGCCAGATGTACAAGCAGTTCGCCCTGGTGATCGCCGCCACCGCGCTGATCTCCGCCATCAACGCCATGACGCTGAAGCCGACCCAGTGCGCGCTCTGGCTGCGCAAGCCGGTGCCCGAGGATCAGCGCAATTTCTTCTACCGGGGCTTCAACGCCGTCTACAACAGGGCGGAGCACTGGTATGCCGGCCTGATCCACCACATGGTCAAGGCGAGCTATGTCGTCGTCGCGGTGGGCCTCGTGCTGATCGGCATCGCCATCTGGGGCATCACCCGCGTGCCGACCGGCTTCCTGCCGACCGAGGACCAGGGCTATGTGCTGATCGGCGCGCAGCTTCCCGACGCGGCCTCGCTGCAGCGCACCATCGACGTGATGAGCCAGATCTCCGAGATCGCCGGCAAGACGCCGGGGGTGAAGGACGTCATCGCCATCTCCGGCGTCTCGGTGCTCGACAACAACGCGACCCTGCCCAATGGCGGCGTCGCCTATGTCATGCTCGAGCCGTGGGACCAACGCGACAAGGCGGGGCAGGGGCTGCGCTGGATCTATGAAACGCTGAACAAGGAACTCCAGCAGGTCGAGGGCGCCTTTACCTTCGTGCTGGTGCCGCCGTCGATCCAGGGCGTGGGCAATGCCTCGGGCTTCACCATGATGGTGCAGCAGAAGGACGGCAGCTTCGACTTCCCCGAACTGCAGGCGGTGACGCAGCAGATCATGGCGAACGCCTCGACGCAGTCGGCGCTCGATCACCTGTCGACCTCGTTCCGCGCCAATGTTCCCCAGCTCTACCTGAAGATCGACCGCGTCAAGGCCGAAACGCTCGGGGTGACGGTCGGCCAGGTGTTCGAGACCGTGCAGGGCTATGTGGGGTCGAGCTACGTCACCCAGTTCAACGAGTTCGGCCAGACCTTCCAGGCCTATATCCAGGCCGAGTCCGGCTTCCGCCGCACGCCGGAGGAAATCCTCAACCTGAAGATCCGCACGCCGGACGGCATCATGGTTCCGCTCGGCACGCTGGCGGAGGTGACGCCCGCCTTCGGCCCGCCGCTGATCACGCTCTTCAACCTCTACCCGGCCACGACCATTCAGGGCGCGCCGGCCGCCGGCTTCTCGTCCGGCCAGGCGCTGGGCATCATGGACCAGATCGCCGAGGCGTCCCTGCCGAGCGGCATGGGCTACGAATGGAGCGGGATGTCCTATCAGGAGGTCGTGGTCGGCAACGAGGTCTACTTCGTTTTCGGCCTCGCCATCCTGCTCGTCTATTTCGTGCTCGCCGGCCAGTATGAGAGCTGGATCCTGCCCTTCGCGGTGCTGCTCGCGGTGCCGCTGGCGCTGCTCGGCACCGTCGCGGCGCTGACCGGGCTCGGGGTGTCGAACAACCTCTACACCCAGATCGGCCTCATCCTGCTGATCGCCCTGTCGGCGAAGAACGCCATTCTCATCGTCGAGTTCGCGCGCGAGAAGCGGGCCGAGGGGATGGAAGTCATCGAGGCCGCCACCGAGGCCGCCCGGCTGCGTTTCCGGCCGATCCTGATGACCTCCTTCGCCTTCATCCTGGGCGTTCTGCCGCTTGTGCTGGCGACCGGCGCGGGCGCGGCGTCGCGCAAGTCGATCGGCATCGCCGTGTTTAGCGGCATGCTCGCCTCGACCTGCCTGGCGGTGCTGTTCGTGCCGTCCTTCTACACGGTGCTGCAGCGCTTCGAGGAATGGCGCTCGCGCGACAAGTCGGCTCCCGGCCCGGCTTCCGGCTCCGCTCCCGGCCCGGATGCGGGCGAGGGCGCCGCCCATCCGGCGTCCTGAGGCGGGCGTCGGAACCGCGTCGTCCCGCGTGAGGAGCCATCGCCTCAATTCGCGGCACCGGGGTGACGTTTCTCTAGGCGCTCGCCGCAGACTGGATACAATGTGTGCCGGCGGCCGGGCGGCGACGCCAGGGTCCGGGCGCCGCGCATCCGCCATCGCAGCGCGGCACGATTCCTGCGTCCATCCCAGCAGTTTCGCTCCGCCCCGCCCGTCCCGGGCTCGCGCGGGGGGCTGTTCGTTTGCCAGTTGGTGCCTATGACAATTCTCGCGAGCCTGCATCACGTCACGGCCTACAAATATGACCGTCCGGTCGCGCTGGGCCCCCAGATCATCAGGCTGCGGCCGGCACCGCACTGCCGGACACCGGTGAAGAGCTACGCGCTCAAGGTCACCCCCTCGAACCACTTCGTGAACTGGCAGCAGGACCCGTTCGGCAACTGGATGGCCCGCTTCGTCTTCCCCGAGAAAGCGACGGAGTTCCGGGTCGAGGTCGACCTGATCGCCGACATGACGGTCTACAATCCGTTCGACTTCTTCATCGAGGAGTATGCGGAGAAGCTGCCCTTCGCCTATCCGCGGGACCTCGCCAAGGAACTGATCCCCTATCTCGAGCGGGAGGAGGGCGGTCCGCTGCTCGACGCCTTCGTCGAGGAGGTCCGCCCACCCGAGGGAACGCCGACCGTCGACTATCTGGTCGCCCTCAACCAGCGGATCCAGCAGCGCGTCGGCTATCTCATCCGCATGGAGCCGGGCGTGCAGGCGCCCGATCAGACGCTTTCCCTCGCCTCCGGCTCCTGCCGCGATTCCGGCTGGCTGCTGGTGCAGATCCTTCGCCGGCTCGGCCTCGCCGCGCGCTTCGTCTCCGGCTATCTCATCCAGCTCAAGCCGGACGTGAAGGCGCTGGATGGGCCGACCGGCACGGATGTCGATTTCACCGACCTGCATGCCTGGTGCGAGGTCTATCTGCCCGGCGCCGGCTGGATCGGCCTCGACCCGACCTCGGGCCTGCTGTGCGGCGAGAGCCATCTGCCGCTCTGCGCCACGCCGAACCCGTCCTCCGCCTCGCCGATCACCGGCTCCTTCGCGGCGGAGGAGGCCACGCAGACCACGTTCGACTTCGACATGCGCGTGACCCGGGTCGCCGAGAAGCCGCGCGTCACGCTGCCCTTCTCCGACGAGGCCTGGGCGGCGCTCGACGCGCTGGGCGACCGGGTCGATGCCGATCTCGCCGCGCAGGACGTGCGCCTGACCATGGGCGGCGAGCCGACCTTCATCTCCATCGACGACTATCAGGGCGCGGAGTGGAACACCGCCGCCGTCGGCCCGACCAAGCGCATGCGCGCGGACGATCTCATCCGCCGGCTGCGCAGGCGCTTCGCGCCGGGCGGCATGATGCATTACGGCCAGGGCAAGTGGTATCCGGGCGAGAGCCTGCCGCGCTGGACCTTCTCGCTCTACTGGCGCAAGGACGGCAAGCCGATCTGGCGCGACCCGGAGCTGGTCGCGACCGAGAACCTCACCAATGCGACGACGGAGGAGGCGCGCACCTTCATCGAGACGCTGGCCGACCGCCTCGGCGTCGGGGCCGGTTTCGCCGAGCCGGCCTATGAGGATCCCGCGCACTGGATTCTCAAGGAGAACGAGCTGCCGGAGAATGTCGACCCGTTCGATTCCAAGCTGGAGGATGCCGAGGCGCGGGCGCGCATGGCCCGCGTCTTCGAGCGCGGCCTCGGCCGCCCGAGCGGCTATGTGCTGCCGGTGCAGCGCTGGCAGGCGCGCTCCTCGCGCGGCTGGGTCAGCGAGAAGTGGCGCTTCCGGCGCGGCCGGATGTTCCTGGTGCCGGGCGATTCGCCGGCGGGCTACCGCCTTCCGTTGGCGAGCCTGCCCTGGGTGCCGCCCGCCGCCTACCCCTATGTGAATCCCGCCGATCCCATGACCATCTCCGGCGACCTGCCGGATGCCGAGGCGCTGCATCAGCTCTACCGGCGCACCTCGGTCGACGAGGGCCAGCAGGAGCAGGTCGATCAGGTGCTCACCGGCACCGGCTCGGTGCGCACCGCGCTCACCGTCGAGCCGCGCGGCGGGCGTCTGTGCGTGTTCATGCCGCCGACGGAGCGGCTCGAGGACTATCTGGAACTGCTGGCGGCGATCGAGGTGACGGCGGCGGAGCTGAAGCTGCCGGTGCATATCGAGGGCTATACGCCGCCGGTCGATCCGCGCCTCAACGTCATCCGCGTCGCGCCCGATCCGGGCGTCATCGAGGTGAACGTCCATCCCGCCGCGAACTGGAAGACCTGCGTCGAGATCACCCGCGACCTCTATGAGGAAGCGCGGCTGTCGCGCCTGGGCACCGAGAAGTTCATGATCGACGGGCGCCACACCGGCACCGGCGGCGGCAACCATGTGGTGGTCGGCGGCGCCATGCCGGCCGACAGCCCCTTCCTGCGCCGGCCCGACCTGCTCAAGAGCCTCGTCACCTACTGGCAGCGCCACCCCTCGCTGTCCTACCTGTTCTCGGGCCTGTTCATCGGCCCGACCAGCCAGGCGCCGCGGGTCGACGAGGCCCGCCACGACAGCCTCTACGAGCTGGAAATCGCCATGGCGAACGTGCCGGCCCCGGGCACCGGGCAGGCGCCGCCGCCCTGGCTGGTCGACCGGCTGTTCCGCAACCTGCTGACCGACGTCACCGGCAACACTCACCGTTCCGAGATCTGCATCGACAAGCTGTTCTCGCCGGACGGGCCGACCGGCCGGCTCGGCCTCATCGAGTTCCGTTCCTTCGAGATGCCGCCGGACTGGCGCATGTCGCTCGCCCAGCAATTGCTGCTGCGCGCGCTCATCGCCTGGTTCTGGCGCGAGCCGCAGGAGGGCCCGCTGGCGCGCTGGGGCACGGCGCTGGCCGACCGCTTCATGCTGCCGCACTTCGTCTGGGCCGACTTCATGGACGTGCTGCACGATCTGGGAAGCGCGGGCTACCGCTTCGATCCGCTCTGGTTCGAGGCGCAGCGCGAGTTCCGCTTCCCCTATTTCGGGCAGGTCGAGCGCGGCGGGGTGACGCTGGAGCTGCGTCAGGCGCTGGAACCCTGGCATGTGATGGGCGAGGAAGGGGCGGTCGGCGGCACCGTGCGCTTCGTCGATTCCTCGGTGGAGCGCCTGCAGGTGCGCGTCGAGGGGCTGAACCCGATCCGCCACATCGTCAGTTGCAACGGCCGGCGCCTGCCGCTGCTGCCGACGGGGCGCTTCGGCGAGTTCGTCGCCGGCGTGCGCTTCAAGGCCTGGCAGCCGGCCTCGGGCCTGCACCCGACCATTCCCGTGCATGCCCCGCTCACCTTCGACATCGTCGACCAGTGGTCGAACCGCTCGCTGGGCGGCTGCGTCTATCACGTCGCGCATCCGGGCGGCCGGAACTACGAGACGTTTCCGGTGAACTCCTACGAGGCGCAGGCCCGGCGCCTGGCGCGCTTCCAGGACTACGGCCACACGCCCGGCTACATGTTCGTGCCACCCGAGGAGACCTCCGTCGAATTCCCCGCCACGCTCGATCTGCGGCGCCCGGCGCGGATCTGACGCGGCGCATGACCGATCTTCGTGATATGTCGGGTGCTTCGGCGCCCCGCGCGTCCATGTGGCGCGCAGGGCGCCGTGCGAGGCCGACAGGCACGGGGCATCTGCCGCCCTTGGCGAGGCAGAGAGGGAGTCATGGCCGGTCGCAGTGAGCCGCAGGCCCGCACGCGCCGCTTCCAGGCGGCGGCGGTCGAGGCGCTACTGGCGGAATATCAGCCGCTGCCCGGCGTCCATGACGAGCTTGTGGATGCCGAGGGGCGTCCGCGCGCGCATTGGACCGCGCTGCTGGCGGCGCTCGCCGAGATGGGCGTCGACGAGGTCAACCGGCGCTTTCGCGCCGCCGACCGCCATCTCTATCGCTCCGGCGTGTTCTACCGCGTCTATGACGACCCCAATGGCGGCGAGCGGCCCTGGCCGATCTCGCATCTGCCGCTGGTCATCGACGCCACCGAATGGCACGCGCTGGAGCGCGGCCTCATCCAGCGCGCCCAGATGCTGGAGGCGGTGCTGGGCGACCTCTATGGCGAGGCGCGGCTGGTGCGCTCGGGCGCGCTGCCGGCGGCCGCGGTGGCGGGGAACCCGGACTTCCTGCGGCCGATGGTCGGGGTGGACCCGCATGGCGGCAGCTTCCTGAAGATCTACGCCGCCGATATCGGGCGCGGCCCGGACGGGCGCTGGTGGGTGCTCTCCGACCGCACGCAGTCGCCGTCCGGCGCCGGCTATGCGCTGGAGAACCGCATCGCCATCGCCCGCGGCCTGCCGGATCTCGCCCGCTCGCTCAACGTCATGCGCCTGGCCGGCTATTTCCAGGGATTGCGCGCCGGTCTCACCAGGCTGGACCGTTCCGGCGAGGGGCGGGTGGGGCTGCTCACGCCCGGCCCGCTCAACGAGACCTATTTCGAGCACGCCTATCTCGCCCGCTATCTCGGCTTCGTGCTGCTCGAGGGCGAGGATCTCACCGTGCGCGACAACATCGTCTATGTGCGCACCGTGGCCGGCCTCAAGCGGGTCGACGTGCTGCTGCGTCGCCTCGACGCCGATTATGCCGATCCGCTGGAGCTCAACCCGGGCTCGCAGCTCGGCATTCCCGGCCTGATGCAGTCCGTGCGTGCCGGCGGCGTGGCGATGGTGAACGCGCTCGGCGCCGGCGTGGCCGAGGCGCCGGTCATGATGGGCTTCCTGCCGCGGCTCGGCGCGCAGGTGCTGGGCGAACGCCCGATCCTGCCCAACATCGCCACCTGGTGGTGCGGGCAGGCGGCCGAGCGCGAGCGCGTGCTCGACGATCTCGATGATCTGGTGATCGCGCCGGCCTTCCGGCGCACCCTGCCGGGCCTGCTGGACGAGGGGCCGGTGATCGGCGCCGATCTCAACCCGGCCAGGCGCGCGGCAGTCGAGAACGCCATCCGCACGCGCGGCGTCGACATCGTCGGCCAGGAGGCGGTGCGCCTGTCGACCATGCCGGTCTGGCGCAACGGGCGGCTGGAGCCGCGCCCCTTCATCCTGCGCATCTTCGTGGCGGCGACCGAATCCGGCTGGACGGTGATGCCCGGCGGCTTCTGCCGGGTCTCCGACAGTCTCGACGCGCGCGCCGTCTCCATGCAGGGCGGCGGCCGCTCCGCCGATGTCTGGGTGCTGGAGGCGGGCCCGGTCGATCAGACCTCGCTGCTGCCCGCTCCCGACAAGGTGGAGATCAAGCGCCAGATGGGGCCGCTGCCGAGTCGCGCGGCGGACAATTTCTTCTGGCTCGGCCGCTATGTCGAACGGGCGGAGAGCACGCTGCGTCTCCTGCGGACGCTCGCCGGCCGGCTGTCCTCGACCGCCGACGGCGGCGGCGTCTCGGTGCCCAAGCTGCTCGACCTGCTGCAGACCTGGGGCGCGACGCCGAACGATGTCAGCCGCGCCCGGCCGGTGCGCCATGTGCTCGCCGCGCTGTCGCGCCGCGACCTGCCGGGCGCGCTGCCCAATCTCATCGAATCCGCCCGCCAGACCGCCTCGGTCATTCGCGACCGCCTGTCGCCGGACGCCTGGCGCACGCTCGCCGACCTCGCCTTGATGATGGCCGAGCCGGTGCCGGTGGCGAGCGCCGAGCCCGATGCCTATGAGCGCACCGACCGCGCCCTGCGCGCGCTCGCCGCCTTCTCGGGCCTCGCCTCGGAGAACATGAACCGGCTGGCCGGCTGGCGCTTCCTCGATCTCGGCCGGCGCATCGAGCGGGGCATCGCCGTCTGTCATTTCGCCCGCACCCTGGTCGGCGCGGCGCCGACCGCCGGCACGCTCGACGTGCTGCTGGAGCTGTGCGACAGCCAGATCACCTACCGCTCGCGCTATGTGATGGTGGAGAGCCGCGCCCCGGTGCTCGACCTCGTGCTGCTCGATCCGGTCAATCCGCGCTCGCTGGCCTTCCAGATCGAGGCCATCGTCGGCCATCTCGACGTGCTTCCCGGCCATCTCGGCAACGACCTGCCGCCGCCGGAGGAGCGCCTCGCTGCCCGCCTGTCCGCCTCGATGAAGGCTTTCGGCGCCGCCGAATTCGACGATGCGCGGCTGCGCGAGATCGAAGCCGAGCTCATGGAGCTCTCCAACGACGTGGCGGAGCGTTACTTCATCCACCGCCAGCCGGTGGAGACGCCCTGGGATCTGCTGGAATGAAATACGACATTCACCAGACCACGGCCTATTCCTACGCCTCGCCGGTGCCGGTGGCGCGCCATGTGGTGCGCATGGTGCCGGTGGACCGGCCGAACCAGCGCGTCGTCGCCAGCCATTTCGTCGTCGAGCCTGAGCCGGTGGAATGGACCGAGACGCGCGACTTCTTCGGCAACAAGGTGGTGCATATCCGCATCGAGACGCCGCACACCAGCTTCACCGTGAAGACCCGGGCGCGGGTGGAGGTGGAAGCGCCCCCGGCCGTCGAGCCGATGTCGGGGCCGAGCTGGGAGGAGGTGCGCGAGGCGGCGGATGAGAGCCTCGACCTGTCGCCGCTCTCGCCGGCGCATTTCCTCTTTCCCAGCCCTGCCGTGCCGCTGAGCGAGCCGATCACCGAGTGGACGGCGGAGAGCTTCCCGCCGGACCGGCCGATGCTGGCCGCCTGCACCGACCTGATGAACCGTCTGTACGAAGAGTTCACCTACGACCCGCGCGCCACGGATGTCTCGACCCCGCCCATCGAGGCGTTCGGGATGCGGCGCGGCGTCTGCCAGGACTTCGCGCATATCATGATCGCCGGGCTGCGCGGGCTGGGCCTGCCGGCGGCCTATGTGTCGGGCTTCCTGCGCACCGAGCCGCCGCCGGGCAAGGAGCGCCTGCAGGGCGCCGACGCCACCCATGCCTGGGTCGCGGTATGGTGCGGCGAGGACATTGGCTGGCAGGGGCTCGATCCCACCAACGCGCTCATCGTCGCCACCGACCATGTCGTGCTGGCGGTGGGGCGCGACTACACCGACGTGGCGCCGATCGGCGGCGTGGTGCTCGGCTCGGGCAAGCAGAAGCTGAACGTCGAGGTCGACGTCATTCCCATCCCGCCCGGGTCCGAGGCGGAAGGCAGGAAGGCGTAGCCGCTCGCGACAGGCGGTCGCGCGCGGGCTAGACATAGCGACATGCCCGGCGCGAATCGCGCCACGATCCGAGCGATGATCCGAGCCAACCGACATGACCGACGCCGCCCGCCCCGATGCCCGTCGACCGGATGCCCGCGACGCCAATGACGGCTTCCTCGCCAGTCTCGCCGTCTATCTGCGCCCGCGCGTTCTCATCGTCATCCTCTTGGGCTTCTCCTCCGGCCTGCCGCTGGCGCTTTCCGGCGCCACGCTGACCATCTGGATGGCCGAGGCCAAGGTGAACCTCGCCACCATCGGCCTCTTCGCGCTGGTCGGCGTACCCTACAATTTCAAGTTCGTCTGGGCGCCGCTGGTCGACGCGCTCGACGTGCCGCTGCTCGGCCGCTGGCTCGGGCGGCGGCGCGGCTGGCTGGTGTTCACGCAGCTCCTGCTGGCGCTCGCCATCGTCTGGCTCGGCTTCCAGGACCCGGTGCTGTCGCCCTGGCATGTGGCGCTCGGCGCCTTCCTCGTCGCCTGCGCCTCGGCGACGCAGGACATCGTGGTCGACGCCTTCCGCGTCGAGAGCCTGGAGACGCGCGAGCAGGCCGCCGGCATGGCCGGCTATGTCGCCGCCTATCGCGTCGGCATGCTGGCCTCCGGCGCCGGCGTGGTGCTGCTCGTCGCCTGGTTCGAGGTGCTCGGCGTGCCGCGCGATCAGGTGTGGGGCTGGGGCTATGTCTTCGCGGCGCTGCTGGTCGGCGTCGGGCTGTTCGCCTCGCTGATGGCGAAGGAGCCGGCCGGCGAGCCGGTGATCCAGCACGAGGAGAGCGTGTTCAAGCGCATCGCCGAGACGGCGGTCGGCGCCTTCGGCGAATTCCTCTCGCGCCGCAGCGCCATCGCCATCCTCGGCTTCGTCGTGCTGTTCAAGTTCTGCGATGCCTTCGCCGGCGTGCTGACCGGCGCCTTCGTCATCGATATCGGCTTCGACAAGGCGGCCTATGCCGGCATCGTCAAGGGCGTCGGCTTCGCGGCGGCGATCCTCGGCGGCTTCGCCGGCGGCCTCATCGCCCGCGCGCTGCCGCTGGTGACCAGTCTGTGGATCGCCGGCCTGCTGCAGATGGCGTCCAATCTGGTCTTCTCCTGGCAGGCCTGGATGGGCGTCGATCTCGGCGCGCTCACGCTGACCATCATCGTAGAGAACTTCACCGGCGCCATCGGCACGGTGATCTTCGTCGCCTACATCTCCGCCCTGTGCGGCAACCGCGCCCACACCGCCACGCAATATGCCCTGCTCACCGCGCTTGCCGCGGTGGGCCGCACCTTCCTCGCCTCGGGCGCGGGCTTCGTGGCGGAAGAGACCGGATGGTTCGTCTTCTTCGCTGTCACCGCCTTCGCCGCGCTGCCGGGCCTCGCGCTGCTGGCCTATCTGCAGGCCCGCGGGCATTTCCGCCAGCTGGCGACGCCGGCCGCCTCGTAGCGCCCCTGGCGATCGGGCGGGCGCGTTAATCCGGCGTTAACCGATGCGGCTCGAACGTTCCTCCGGACCCGCATCTGCGGCCCCGAAAGGGCCATCCGTCCATGCGGGTTCGGTGTCCTCTTGCGACGTCTCCATTCCGCCTGCCATCGGAGCCTCCCGTGACCGCTTCCTCCAACCGCCTGCGCATCGTGGTGCTCTTCGGCGGGCGCTCCGCCGAGCACGACGTCTCGATCATGTCCGGCACCAATGTGATGCGGGCACTGGACCCGGAGAAGTACGACGCGGTGCCGATCTTCGTCACCCGCGACGGGCGCTGGCTTGCCAGCCGCTTCGAAGGCGGCGTCCTCGACACGCCGGAAAGCGGCACGGAACTGTGCCTCGTTCCGGGCGGCAGGGGGCGGCTCATGGCGATTCCGGCGGAGGGCGTGCCGCATGAGCTGCCGGCGATCGACCTGCTCTTTCCGGTGCTGCACGGCCTGCCCGGCGAGGATGGCTCGGTGCAGGGCCTTGCCGATGTGGCGGGCGTGGCGCTGGTCGGCTGCGACGTCCTCGGCTCGGCCACCGCGCTCGACAAGGACATCGCCAAGCGGCTCTGCGTCCAGGCCGGCCTGCCGACCGCCCACGCCATCACCATCCGCCCGGGCGCGGAGCCGAGCTTCGCGGCGCTCGCCGATGCGCTGGGCCTGCCGGTGTTCATCAAGCCGGCGCGGCAGGGCTCGTCGGTCGGGGTGAGCAAGGTCGCGACGGAAGCGGACTACGCGGCGGCGCTCGCCCTGGGCTTCCGGCACGACCGCAAGCTGCTCGCCGAGGAGTTCATCCGCGGCCGCGAGATCGAGCTCAGCGTGCTGGAGGACCCGGAGGGCGGCCTGTTCGTCTCCCGTCCCGGCGAGATCCGCCCGGCGGAGAGCCACGGCTTCTACAGCTACGACGCCAAATATATCGACGCCGACGGCGCGGCGATCATCGTGCCGGCGCAGCTGCCGGCGGAGGTCGAGGCGCAGCTGCAGAAAATGGCGGCCGACGCCTTCCGCGCGCTCGGCTGCGACGGCATGGCGCGTGCCGATTTCTTCGTGACCGACGACATGCGCATCCTCGTCAACGAGCTCAACACCATTCCCGGCTTCACCAATATCAGCATGTACCCCAAGGCGATGGCGGCCAGCGGGGTGAGCTATTCCGAGATCATCGACCGGCTGGTGGCGCACGGGCTGGCGCGCGCCGCCCGGTAGCCGGCGCGTCCTACAGCGACGTTCGCGCCCTGATCGCCGCTGCCAGCGTGCCCTCGTCGAGATAGTCGAGCTCGCCGCCCACCGGCACGCCATGGGCGAGGCGGGTGACCTTCACCTGCGCGTCGCGCAGCAGCTCGGTGATGTAATGCGCGGTGGTCTGGCCGTCGACGGTCGCCCCGAGCGCCAGCAGCACCTCCTTGATCGTGCCGTCATGCGCGCGTTCGATGAGCGACTTCAGGTTGATGTCGTCCGGCCCCACCCCGTCGAGCGGGGAGAGCGTGCCGCCGAGCACATGGTAGCGCGCATTCACCGCACCGGCGCGCTCCAGCGCCCACAGGTCGGCGACGTCCGCCACCACGATCAGCAGCGCCGGATCGCGCGTCTCGTCGACGCAGATCGAGCAGGGGTCGCGCACGTCGATATTGCCGCAGACCCGGCAGGTCGAGATCTTGCCCAGCACGTCCTCGAAGGCGCTGGCGAGCGGGCTCATGAGCTGCTCGCGCTTCTTGATGAGATGCAGCGCGGCGCGGCGCGCCGAGCGCGGGCCGAGCCCCGGCACACGGGCGAGCAACTGGATCAGGCGTTCGATCTCGGGGCCGGCGACGGCGCGGGACATGGCTTCCTCATGGCCGGCGGCGGGCATGGCCGGCAGCGTCTCGTCTAGCGCAGGCGCGCACCACCCGCCAAGGGGCGGGTGGGCGTGGCCGGTCACATCGGTGCAAGAGCGGCCCGGTTTTGCTCGACACCGGGGTAGGGCATTGCTAACCCGGAGGCACGCCAAGAATGTACTGCCGGGGAGTCTGATGACGACGACGAAAGCCGCCGCCCATGCCGCCGCGTTCCTCACGATCCTGTTGCTGATGTCGTCCGGCTCGCCCGCCGAGGCGGCGGAGGGCATGGGAATCGACGGCGCCTCCCTGCCGCTGCTCTGGGGCATCCCCTTCGTCGGCATGCTGCTGTCGATCGCCGTCATCCCGCTGCTGGCGGGGAACTTCTGGCACCATCATTACGGCAAGGTGGCGCTGTTCTGGGCGCTGGCCTTCCTCGTGCCCTTCATCGCGACCTTCGGTCCGGGCCTGGCGGTCTATGAGGTCGCGCATGCGGCGCAGCTGGAATACATCCCCTTCATCATCCTGCTGTTCTCGCTCTTCACCATTTCCGGCGGCATCCTGCTGACCGGCAATCTGAAGGGCAGCCCGGGGGTGAATACCTGCCTGCTGGCGATCGGCACGGTGCTGGCGAGCGTCATCGGCACCACCGGCGCCTCGATGGTGCTGATCCGCCCGCTGCTGCGCGCCAATGACGAGCGGCGCCACAACGTCCACACCGTGGTGTTCTTCATCTTCCTGGTGTCGAACATCGGCGGTTCGCTGACCCCGCTCGGCGACCCGCCGCTCTTCCTCGGCTTCCTGAAGGGCGTCGACTTCTTCTGGACGACGCAGCACCTGTTCCACGACACCACCGTGGTGGCGGCCATCCTGCTCGGGGTCTTCTATCTGCTCGACCGCTATTTCTATGCGCGCGAGGAGACGCTGCCGCACAAGGCCGACCCGACGCCGGAGACCGAGAGGCTCGGCCTGCGCGGGCTGCGCAACCTGCCGCTGCTGGCCGGCGTCATCGCCGCCATCCTGATGAGCGCGCTGTGGAAGCCGGGCATCGAGTTCAACATTCTCGGCACCCATGTGCCGCTGCCCTCGCTCGTGCGCGACGCCAGCCTGCTGGTCCTCGCCGGCATCTCGGTCTGGATCACGCCCGCCTTCATCCGCGAGCGCAACGGCTTCGACTGGGAGCCGATCCGCGAGGTGGCCAAGCTCTTCGCCGCCATCTTCCTCACCATCATCCCGGTGATCGCGATCCTCAAGGCGGGGTCGAGCGGCGCGCTGGCGCCGCTGGTCGCGCTGGTGACCGACGAGGCGGGCGGCCCGGTGAATGCCGGCTATTTCTGGATGACCGGCCTGCTTTCCGGCTTCCTCGACAACGCGCCGACCTATCTCGTCTTCTTCAACCTCGCCGGCGGCGACGCGCAGGAGCTGATGACGAAATATGCGGTGACGCTGGAGGCGATCTCGGCGGGTGCGGTGTTCATGGGGGCGCTGACCTATATCGGCAACGCGCCCAACTTCATGGTGCTGGCTATCGCACGGAGCCGCGGCGTCGCCATGCCGAGCTTCTTCGGCTACATGGCGTGGTCGGCCATCTTCCTGCTGCCCTGCTTCGCGCTGCTAACCTGGCTCTATTTCCTCTGAGCCGGCCGCGCCGCCGTCAGCCGAGAGGCCGGCTCGCCGGCAATCTGGCGAATCGGGTGCGGAACCAGTGGTCGAGCATGGCCTTCTCGAAACGCAGCGCCTCGCGTGAGCGCACGGCGACAGGGTCCATCAGATAGTTCATCGCGCGCAGCGTCTCCTCGCCGCGCGCGACCACCCGGCCGTCCCTGCGCAGCGTGTAGCGCAGCGTCATCGACGGCCAGGTGTCCTGCCGCATGAGGCGCAGCTCGCCGCTGCGCGCGCGCAGCGGGTTGATCCTGCCGGCGAGATCGAGGTCGAGCACGGCGACGTCGATCTCGTAGCCGGCCGGAAGCCGCTTGGCGGCCAGACGCGTGATGATGCGTTCCAGTCCTTCCAGCGTCAGGCGCTGCTCGACCGGCCCCCAGGACAGGTTGCCGTCCCGGTAGTTCTGCGGCGCGACGAAGGTGACGCTCGATGCGGCCTGCGCGGCGGCGGGCAGCAGGAGCGCCGCGCCGAGGACGAGGGCGGCGCAGCCACGATTCAGGCGATACGCGGCACGGGTCATGTCTCCCTCCGCTCGATGCGAAGACGGCTGAGTGTCGCCCTATTCCGCCGCGATGGCCATGCCCGGCTGGGCACGCCGCACCTCGTCGTCGACCGCCGTCTCGAAGCGGGCGAAATTGGCCGTGAACAGGCCCACCAGCCGGCGTGCCGCCATCGCATGGTCGATGCGCGTCGGCCAGGCGCGGGCCGGGTCGAGCAGCCTGGGATCGACGCCTTCCACGGCGACCGGCACGGCGAAGCCGAAATACTGGTCGGTGCGGAATTTGGCGGCCTCGAGTTCGCCGCCGAGCACGGCCGCGACGAGGCGCCGCGTGGTCGCCAGCGGAACGCGCTGCCCGGCGCCGGCGCGCCCGCCGATCCAGCCGGTGTTGACCAGCCAGCACCGGGTGTCGTTCCCGGCGATGAGATCGCGCAGCAGGTCGCCATGCTCGGAAGGCGCGCGCGACAGGGGGGCGGCGGCGAAGCCGGCGGAGAAGCGCGCCGGCCTCTCGCCGTCGCCGGGCGGCGCCGAATAGCCGGAGAGGAAGTGATACAGCGCCTGCGCCGGCGTGAGGCGGGCGAGCGGCGGCAGGACGCCGAAGCCGTCGGCGGCAAGCAGGAAGATGTTCTTCGGCACGCCGCTATTCGCCTCGACGCGGCCGTCGGCGACGCCATCGGGTGAATAGGCGGCGCGCGGATTGTCGGTGAGCGAGGCGTCGCCGAAGTCCGGCACGCGCGTGTCGGGATCGATGAAGACGTTCTCCAGCACGGTGCCGAAGCGCCGGGCGGCGGCATGGATGGCGGGAGCGGCCTCCGGCGCCAGGCCGAGGGTTCCGGGATAGCAACCATCCTCGAAGGCGATGAGGCCGTCGGCGCTCCAGCCCTGCGCGCCGTCGCCGAGCCGCGCGCGCGCCGGGTCGCCGGCGAGCGTGGTCTTGCCGGCGCCGGAGGCGCCGAGGAACAGGGCGACGTCGCCCTCCGGCCCGACATTCGCCGCGCCGTTCACCGGCAGCACGCCGCGCGCGGGCAGCACATGGGCGAGATGGCCGAAGACCGCTTCCTTGATCTCGCCGGCATGCAGCGTGCCGGCGATGAGAACGAGGCCGTTGGCGAGATCGCAGGCGATGGCGGTCGGCGTGCGCACGCCGTGCTTTTCGGGATCGGCCTTGAAGCCGGGGACGCAGAGCACGGTCAGCGCGGGCACGAAGTCGGCGAGTTCGGGGGCGTCGGGCGCGCGCAGCATGTTGCGCATGAACAGGGCGTGCCAGGCATGCTCGGCGAGGACGCGCACGCCGATGCGGTCGGCCGCGCCGGCGCCGGCATGCAGGTCCTGCGCGAACAGGGTACGGCCGCCGGCATGGGCGAGGAGGTCGGCCTTGAGCGCCTCGAACTGCCCGCGCGACAGCGTGCCGGGGCTTTCCTGCCCGGTATCGTCGGCGTCGGCGTCGTCGCGGACGATGTAACGGTCGTCGAGGCTGAGGCCGGTGTGCGGGGCGGTGGCCACGACGAGCGCGCCGGAGTCGGAGAGCCGCGCCTCGCCGCGCGCGACGACACGCTCGTAAAGCGCGGCCGGGCCGAGATTCCAGAATACCCGGCCGGTGCCGGAAAGCCCGATCGCCTCGGCGCCGTGTTGCTCGTTACGTGTGCCGGTCTGGTTCAAGGTCGGCTCCTCCTGACGCATGACAAGAGGCGGCACCATGAGAGGGCAGTCGGGCCTTTTGGCTGAGATTTCTGGCCGTTTCTGTGGCCAAACCGGGCCGATGCGATGGTTGCCCCCACCCTTGAGGTATTTTCAGACCACCGCGGCGCGGGCCCGGTTGGCGAGTTCGACGAGCGCCTCGCGCATCTCGCGCGCGTCGATCCTGCCCTGCCTTCAGACCACCGCGGCGCGGGCGCGGTTGGCGAGTTCGACGAGCGCCTCGCGCATCTCGCGCGCGGTGGTGACGCGCCGGCCGAAGCCGAGCCGGCGCACATGGCCGGCATCCATCAGCTCGCAGCCCTCGGGGTCGAGGCCGACCAGCTTCCAGTGGCCGGGGCCGGTGCCCAGCAGATGCATGGCGTAGAGCTGCACGGCGTCGCCATGGTCGGCATTCATGTGCTCGACCGCGCCCTGCTCGGTGGCGAGGACCTCGGCGGCGTCGTCCACCCGGGTGCGCAACGCTTCCCCGTCGACATCGACGATGCGGCCGAAGCCGGCGACCAGATGGGCGCTCTCGATCTCGATCCGGTAGAAGGCGAAGTCGGTGAAGCCGGCGAAACCGGCGGCGTCCGGGTGACGGGCGAGGAAGCGATGGCGGGCGGTGGCGATCGCGTCCGTCTCCGTGAGCACCGCGATGCGGCCCCTCAGCCCGGCGCGCGCGCCCTGCAGTTCGTCGCCGTGGCGGTGCTCGTCGACCAGCAGCGACACGCGCGGATCGCGGGCGAGGTTGCGCGTGTGGCGCGCGAGCCCGGAGAGCAGGAGCAGGGGCGCGCCGTCCGGCAGCGTCGCGAGCTGCACCAGCGAGGCATAGGGCCCGCCATCCTCGTCGAGGGTCGCCAGCGCCCCCGTCTGGGTCTCGCGGATGAGCCGGCGCACGGTGCCGGCGGCGTCGAATTCATCGGGATTCTGTGCGGTCGGTGACATGGGAAGACACTCCACCCTGATGCTGAACAGGTGCGCGCGAACCCGCATGTCGTCAAGCACCGCGCCGTCTGATTGGCTATGTGTCTTGAAACGCGCTATTTTCGGTTGAATCAGTTTGCGTGTCACATTGTGGCCACGTCGGCGCGGTTCACCGCTTCGTGTACCGCCGCCGAACAGGAAAGTGTGCAGATGCCGACCATCGCTCTCGTCGACGACGATCGCAACATCCTCACCTCTGTCTCCATCGCCCTCGAATCAGAGGGCTATCGGATTCAGACGTATACGGATGGCGCGACGGCCCTGGACGGCTTCAAGACCAATCCGCCGGACCTCGCCATCTTCGACATCAAGATGCCGCGCATGGACGGCATGGAACTGCTGCGCCGCCTCCGGCAGAAGAGCGACATGCCGGTCATCTTCCTGACCTCGAAGGACGACGAGATCGACGAATTGTTCGGCCTCAAGATGGGCGCCGACGACTTCATCAAGAAGCCGTTCTCGCAGCGTCTCCTCGTCGAGCGCGTCAAGGCGGTGCTGCGCCGCGTGGCGCCGAAGGACGGCACGCTGCCGCGCGAGACCGACAGCGCCAAGGTGCTGGAGCGCGGCCTGCTGCGCATGGACCCCGAGCGCCACACCTGCACCTGGAAGGGCGAGAACGTCACCCTCACCGTGACCGAGTTCCTCATCCTGCAGGCGCTGGCCACCCGCCCCGGCGTGGTGAAGAGCCGCAACGCGCTGATGGACGCGGCCTATGACGACCAGGTCTATGTCGACGACCGCACCATCGACAGCCACATCAAGCGGCTGCGCAAGAAGTTCAAGGTCACGGACGACAATTTCGAGATGATCGAGACGCTCTATGGCGTCGGCTACCGCTTCAAGGAGTAGCGACTCCTTGCTCGATCCCGAATCGATCCGGGCCGCGCACGCCGACGGGGCCGCGGCGGATGCCGAGGAGATGGTGGAAGCATCCGGCACGGGCGAGGGCGAGGAACGGCGCGGCGCGCGAGGCGCCGGGCTGTTCGGCGCCGGCCTGCGCGGCGTCGGCCTGCTCGGGTCGCTGCGCCGGGCGCGCAACTTCGTCGCCTTCAAGAGCTTCTCCAGCCTCACCCGCCGCATCGTCCTGCTCAACCTCGTCGGCATGTGCGTGCTGGTGTCGGGGATCCTGTACCTTTCCGAGTTCCGCGCCGGGCTGATCGACGCGCGCGTGCAGAGCCTGCTGGTGCAGGGCGAGATCATCGCCGGCGCCATCGCCGCCAACGCGCAGGTCGAGACCAACGCCATCACCATCGATCCCGAGCGGCTGCTCGAACTGCAGGCCGGCGAGAGCTATGGCCCGGGCGAGGAAGGCTTCGCGCCGCTCGAATTCCCGATCAATCCCGAGCGCGTCGCCCCGGTCCTCAAGCGCCTCGTCGAGCCCACCGGGACGCGCGCCCGCATCTATGACCGCGACGGCGCGCTCCTCCTCGATTCGCGCTCGCTCTATTCGCGCGGCGAGATCCTGCGCTTCGACATGCCCGCCCCCAACACGCCCAAGCCGAACTGGATGGAGCGTGGCTGGAACAGCATGAAGATGTGGTTCGAGCGCGGCGACCTGCCGCTCTACAAGGAGCTGGGCCCCAATAACGGCAAGGGCTACACGGCCGTCGTCGACGCGCTGCAGGGGCAGAAGGCGAGCGCGGTGCAGGTCAATGACCGCGGCCAGGTCATCGTTTCGGTCGCCGTGCCGGTGCAGCGCTTCCGCGCCATTCTCGGCGCGCTGCTGCTCTCCACCCAGGGCGGCGAGATCGACGAGGCGGTGGCGGCCGAACGGCTGGTGATCGTGCGCGTCTTCCTGGTCGCCATGGCGGTGATGGTGGTGCTGTCGCTGCTGCTCGCGGGCACCATCGCCGGCCCGGTGCGCAAGCTCGCCGATGCCGCCGAGCGGGTGCGCCGGCGTACCCGCTCGCGCGTCGAGATTCCCGACTTCACCAGCCGCTCGGACGAGATCGGCCATCTCTCGGGCGCGCTGCGCGACATGACCGACGCGCTCTATTCGCGCATCGAGGCGATCGAGAGCTTCGCCGCCGACGTCTCGCACGAGCTGAAGAACCCGCTCACCTCGCTGCGCTCGGCGGTGGAGACGCTGCCGCTCGCCAAGACCGACAATTCCCGCGGCCGCCTGCTGGAGGTGATCCAGCACGATGTGAGGCGGCTGGATCGCCTCATCACCGACATCTCCGACGCCAGCCGCCTCGACGCCGAGCTGCAGCGCCAGGAGGCCGAGCCGGTCGATCTGGTGCGCCTGCTCAACACCGTCACCGGCGTGCACAATGACGTGGTGCGCGGCGACGGCGTGAGCGTGACGCTCGCCTTCGAGCCGGCGCCGGGCGCGCCGGCCGCGTTCATCGTTCCCGGCCACGATTCCCGCCTCGGCCAGGTGATCAACAACCTCATCGACAATGCGCGCTCCTTCTCCGCCAAGGGCGGCGAGGTGCGCGTCACCTGCCGGCGGACGAAGGACGCGGTCGAGATCATCGTCGACGACGACGGCCCGGGCATTCCCCCGCACGCGCTCGGCCGCATCTTCGAGCGCTTCTACACCGACCGCCCGGAAGAACAGGGCTTCGGCCAGAATTCCGGCCTCGGCCTGTCGATCTCGCGGCAGATCATCGAGGCGCATGGCGGGCGCATCTGGGCGGAGAACCGCCCCTCCGAGGCACCGCCGAAGAAGGCGAAGGCGCCCCGCTCGAAAAGCCGGAGCGCCGCCGCCGACGGCGAGGCCGTCTCCCCGGCCAAGCCGGCGGGGGCGCGGTTCATCGTCCGGCTGCCGGCGAGCTGACCATGCGCGCCGAGGACGCCGCCGATGCCCCCGATGCCCCCGGCGCCACGGTGCATGCCTCCTGCGTCCGCGTCGGTGCGCAGGGCGTGCTGATTCGCGGTGCCTCGGGCGCCGGCAAGTCGCATCTGGCCTTCGCGCTCATCCTGGCCGGACGGGGCGGCGTCGCGCCGCCGACCGAGCTGGTGGCGGATGACCGGGTGCGGCTGACACGGCGCGGAGACCGGGTTTTCGCCACCGCGCCGCACAATCTCGCCGGCCTCATCGAGATACGCGGGGTGGGGCCGCGGTGCCTGCCCTTCGCCGCCGAGACGGCCCTCGATCTGGTGGTCGATCTGGGGGCCACCGATGCCGCGCGGCTGCCGGACGCGGCGGCGCTGCGCACCGTGGTCGAGGGGGTCGAAATGGCGCGGCTGCCGGCTTTTGCCGGCGGCGACGTGGTGCAGCAGGTGCTGGCGCTGCTGCTGACCCGGCCCATGCCGGACTGAACGCCGGCGGCGGCGCGCGGGGTGGTGCCGGAGGACCGGCAGCCGATTTTCCCCAGCGGTACTTGCCATTCGTGTGCGGCGCAACGATGATGTGCGCCCCGCAACGGGGACGGCGGGCCTACCCTATCTCGGACGCCCCCGGCAGAAGCATTGCAGTCGCGCCGAACGGGCGTGCGGCGGAGCAAGATGATTGGTCTCGTACTCGTAACGCACGGACGCCTTGCCAGCGAATTCCGCGCTGCACTCGAACATGTCATGGGGCCGCAATCGCAGATCGAGACGATCACGATCGGGCCGGACGACGACATCGAGCAGCGTCGCAAGGACATCGTGGACGCGGTCGGCGTGGTGAACAGCGGCGGCGGCGTGGTGATCCTCACCGACATGTTCGGCGGCACGCCTTCCAACCTCGCCATCTCGGTGATGACCTCGCCGGACATCGAGGTGGTCGCCGGCATCAACCTGCCGATGCTGGTCAAGCTCGCCACCGTGCGCGGCGAAGTGCCGATGGCCGAGGCCGTGGCCCAGGCCCAGGAGGCCGGGCGCAAATACATCAACATCGCCAGCCGGGTGCTGGCCGGGAAATGAGCGTGACGACCGTCGCCCTTCAGCGCGAGCTCGCCATCGTCAACAAGCGCGGCCTGCATGCCCGCGCCTCCGCCAAATTCGTGCAGACGGTGGAGCGCTTCGACGCCGACGTGCGCGTCACCCGCGCCGGCGAGACGGTCGGCGGCACCTCCATCATGGGGCTGATGATGCTCGCCGCCGCGCCGGGGACCACCATCCTCGTCGAGGCGAGCGGGCCGCAGGCGCAGTCGGCCATCGACGCGCTCGACGCGCTGGTGTCGGACCGCTTCGGCGAGGGCGAGTGAGCCGTCCGCCGGCCTCGGTGCCTGTCATATAAAGACATCTTTATATCGTTATTGTAATTGCGGGGCATGGCTGCTATCACCCGGCCAGCTCATCCGCGCCACTTTGCGTCAGGCAGAAGGGAAGCCGCACCATGGCCTTTGCCAGCGAATACATCGTCAAGGACGTCAGCCTCGCCGATTTCGGCCGCAAGGAGATCGACCTTGCCGAGACCGAGATGCCGGGCCTCATGGCCATCCGCGCCGAATACGGCCCCGCGCAGCCGCTCAAGGGCGCGCGCATCGCCGGCTCGCTGCACATGACCATCCAGACCGCGGTGCTGATCGAGACGCTGAAGGCGCTCGGCGCCGACGTGCGCTGGGTGTCGTGCAACATCTTCTCGACGCAGGACCACGCGGCGGCCGCCATCGCCGCCGGCGGCACGCCGGTCTTCGCCTTCAAGGGCGAGACGCTGGCCGAGTACTGGGACTTCACCGCCAAGCTGTTCGACTGGCATGGCGGCGGCGTGCCGAACATGATCCTCGACGACGGCGGCGATGCCACCATGCTGGTGCATTACGGCCTGCGGGCGGAGAACGGCGATACCGCCTTCCTCGACAGCCCCGGCTCCGAGGAAGAGGAGATCTTCTTCGCCCTGATCAAGAAGCTGCTGGCCGAGAAGCCGAAGGGCTGGTTCGCCGAGGTGGCCGCCTCGATCAAGGGCGTCTCGGAAGAGACCACCACGGGCGTGCACCGCCTCTACAAGCTCGCCGAGCAGGGCAAGCTGCTGTTCCCGGCGATCAACGTCAACGACTCGGTGACGAAGTCGAAGTTCGACAATCTCTATGGCTGCCGTGAATCGCTGGTCGACGCCATCCGTCGCGGCACCGACGTGATGCTGGCCGGCAAGGTCGCCTTCGTCGCCGGCTTCGGCGATGTCGGCAAGGGCTCGGCGGCCTCGCTGCGCCAGGCCGGCGCGCGCGTCATCGTCTCGGAAGTCGATCCGATCTGCGCGCTGCAGGCGTCGATGGAAGGCTATGAGGTGGCCACGATCGAGGACGCGTTCTCGCGCGCCGACATCTATGTCACCTGCACCGGCAACCGCGACATCATCACCGTCGAGCACATGCGGCAGATGAAGGATCGCGCCATCGTCTGCAACATCGGCCACTTCGACAACGAGATCCAGGTCGCCGGCCTGAAGAACTTCAAGTGGAACAACATCAAGCCGCAGGTCGACGAGATCGAGTTCCCGTCGGGCAACCGCATCATCCTGCTGTCGGAAGGCCGGCTGGTGAACCTTGGCAACGCCATGGGCCACCCGTCCTTCGTGATGTCGTCCTCCTTCTCCAACCAGACGCTCGCCCAGATCGAGCTGTGGGCGCATGCCGGCAAGTACGACAAGAAGGTCTACACCCTGCCGAAGGTGCTCGACGAGAAGGTGGCGGCGCTGCATCTCGACAAGCTCGGCGTCAAGCTGACCAAGCTGCGGCCCGAGCAGGCGGACTATATCGGCGTGCCGGTGGAAGGCCCGTTCAAGCCGGAACACTACCGCTACTGATCGCCGTTTCCGGCCGATCCATGGAAAGGGGCGCCGTGCGGCGCCCCTTTTTCATGTCAGAGGTCCTTCTGCATGAAGACGAGGTCGAGGCGCTGGCCGAACTTGGTGCCGATGCCGAGCAGGCGGCCGGTCTCCTGGAAGCCGAGCCGCTGGTGCAGGGCGATGGAAGCGGTGTTGCCGCCGGTGATGCCGCCGATCATCACCTGCTTGCCGAGCGCGCGTGCCGGCGCGAACAGCGCCTCCACGAGGCGCCGGCCCAGCCCGCGTCCGCGCGCCGCCTCCGCCACATAGACCGAGTGCTCGACGCTGATGCGATAACCCTCGAACGGGCGGAAGTCGCCGAAGCTGGCATAGCCGAGCACCTCGGCGCCCTCGCTGGCGACGAGGACGGGAAAGCCCCGGTCGCGGCGATCCTTCAGCCAGGCGCGGCGGTTGGCGAGATCGACCGGGGTTTCGTTCCAGATCGCCGTGGTGTTGAGCGCGGCATCGTTATAGATGGCGACAATGCCGGGAAGGTCGTCTTCGTGCGCCTCACGCAGGGTCATCGTTGGGTCTCCGGTGGGTAATTGCGGTCCGCGCCTGCGTCCCTTCGCCCGCTTCGAATTTGCGTCACGGCCGCTGGAATGTGTGCGGCGCGCTCCCATATGCCATAAAAGCGGGGCGACCGCCGAGGAGGAAAGACCCAGGAATGAGCTCGACCGATCCGTTCGATCGAATGCGTTTCACCGTCAGGAAGGTGAGCTGGTGGCAGGTGGCGATCGTCGTCGCCGTGGCTCTGGCGCTCGGCACCGCGCTGGCGCTGGTGGCGGCCAGCGTGTTCCTCGTCGTCTTTCCGATCATCGTCATCGCCGGCCTCGCCTACCGCCTGTTCGGCGGCGCCAGGCGCGCCAGGAATGCCGGCGACCCGACCATCATCGAGGCGGAATACCGCGTGCTGACGCCGGAAGAGGCGGCGCGCTCCGAGGAGGAGCGCTGGGATTCCGACCGGCGCCTGCGCTGAGGCGCCGGCACCGCCGTCACTTCTCGACGAAGGCCTTCTCGATCACGAAGTCGCCCGGCTCCGTGGTGGAGCCTTCCTCGAAGCCCTTGTCCCTGAGAATGACGCGCATGTCGTCGAGCAGCTGCGGGCTGCCGCACAGCATGACGCGGTCGTCCTCCTTGTCGAGGGGGGGCAGGCCGAGATCGGCGAACAGCTTGCCCGAGGTGATCAGGTCGGTGATGCGGCCCTGGTTGCGGTAGGGCTCGCGCGTCACGGTGGGGTAGTAGACCAGCTTCTCCCGCACCAGCTCGCCGAAATACTCGTTATCCGGCAATTCCTCGGTGATGAAGTCCTGATAGGCGAGCTCGGCGACGGTGCGCACGCCATGGACGAGGATGACCTTCTCGTAAGCCTCGTAGGTCTCCGGGTCCTTGATCAGGCTCATGAAGGGCGCGAGGCCGGTGCCGGTGGAGAGCAGATAGAGCCGGCGGCCGGGCACCAGATAGTCGACCAGCAGCGTGCCGGTCGGCTTGCGCCCGACGATCACCTCGTCGCCGACCTTGAGGTGCTGCAGGCGCGAGGTCAGCGGGCCGTTCGCCACCTTGATCGAGAAGAACTCCAGCGTCTCCTCGTAATTGGCGCTGGCGATGGAATAGGCGCGCAGCAGCGGCTTGCCCTCCACCTGCAGGCCGATCATCACGAACTGGCCGTTCTTGAACCGCAGCGCCGGGTCGCGCGTCGTGGTGAAGGTGAACAGGTTGTCGGTCCAGTGGTGCACCGAAAGGACGCGCTCGTGGTGGAGATTGCTCATTTACAATCCGTATATGTGAAAACTTCCAAACAAACTGGAAGTGCATGTAATTCTTGGCGCCCGGTTTACTGCGCATTTGTGTCGCTGTCGACCCTTGCTTGCGCGTTTCGGGCGTGTCGATGGAACATGCGCGGTCGGGGCCATCCGACCATGAGGAGGATCAATGTTCAGTCACATCATTCTGGGCGCGCGCGATCTCGAGCGGCTGACTGCCTTCTACGACGCGGTGCTCGCGCCGCTCGGCCTCCTGCGCATCGACGAGCCCGATGATGGCGGGCCGCCCGGCTCGATGTGGGTGATGCCGGGACGCCGCTGGCCGCAATTCTTCGTGCAATTGCCGTTCAACGGCCTGCCGGCGACATGGGGCAACGGCACGCAGGTGAGTTTCGCCGCGCCCTCGCCGGCGGCGGTCGACGAAGCCTGGCGCGCGCTTGTCGCGCATGGCGGCAGGGACGAGGGGGCGCCGGGGCTGCGGCCGAGCTACGCGCCGGACTATTACGGCGCCTATGGCCGCGATCCGGAAGGCAACAAGCTGTGCTTCGTGCACCTGGCCGAGCTGGAGGATCTGACCGTTCGGCCGGGGGGCTGAGGATCGGCTCCCGTCACCGTCCCGCGTCGTTCTGCCGCTTGGCCTCGTACATCATCGCGTCCGCCCGCTTGACCACGCCTTCCAGCCGCTCGCCGGGCGCGCTGGTGGCCATGCCGATCGACAGGCCGAGCACGCTGGCGGAATAGAACTGGTTGTTGAGCGCCACCAGCTCGCGGATGTTCTCCATCACCGCGAGGCCGCCCTCCGCGTCGAGGCCGGGGAGCAGCACGGCGAACTCGTCGCCGCCGATGCGGGCGGCGCAATTGGGGTGGTCGACCGCCTTGGCCAGTATCTCGCCGGCCCGCCGCAGCAGCGTGTCGCCGGCGGCGTGGCCGAGCTGGTCGTTGACCTGCTTGAGGTCGTTCAGGTCGACCATGATGATGGTGACCGGGAACGGCCCGCGGCGCTCAAGGCGGTTCAATTCGTCGACATAGAAGGAGCGGTTGTAGAGCTTGGTCAGCACGTCGTGCTTGCCGAGATATTCGAGATAGGCCTCGGCCTTCTTGCGCGCGGTGATGTCGGTCAGCGCGACCTGCACCAGCGCCCAGTCCTCCTCATGCCCCGGCAGCACGGAGAACTGCAGGTGAACGTGCAGCATGTCGCCGCCCAGCGTGTAGTTCACCACCTCGCGGGTGTGGAAGATCTTGCCGTTCCACAGGTCGATGAGCTGCTCGCGGAAATGCCGCTGCATGTCCTCGCGGAAGACGTGCGCGGCGTTGGCCACTAGCTCCGCCGTGTTCGCCGCGCCGAACATCTCCAGCGTGTGCCGGTTGACGTCGATGATGCGGATCTCGCTGATGCAGCGCTGGACGAATTCCGGGTGCACGTCGGTGAACACCCGGAAGTCCTCGATGCCGCGCAGGCGGATATCGTCCATCAACTGCTTGATGGTGGAGAAATCCTCCACCCAGAGCGACACCGGCGAATGCTCGAACAGTCCCTCCGCGTAGCGTCCCGCGCTGGTGGCCTGGCGCCGCGCCGCTTCGCGTTCGGTGACGTCCTCGGCGGAGAGCAGCACGCGGTCGAGCGTCTCTTCGTGGCCCGGCAGGACGACGCCCTTGAGCTGGATGTCGAGCCGCTGGCCGGTCAGCGTGTAGTTGACCGCCTGGCTGGCGAAGCTGGTGTGGCCGTCCCAGAGCTGGGACAGCTCCTCGATATGCGTCATCAGCATGTCGCCGCGAAACACCTTGTCGAGGTTGCCGACGAGATGCTGCAGGCTCGACGCCTCGAACAGGGTCAGCGTGCGCCGGTTGACCTTCAGCACCCTGATGCGCTTCGAGCACTCGGCGACCCGCTCGGGACGCCCGCGCAGATGCTCGCGCAGCGAGGTGACGCCCTCGGCGCGCCAGCGGTCGAACAGCTCCTTGACGGCGCTGAAGTCTTCCAGCCAGAGAGAAATCGGCGCCAGCTCGAACATGTCGACATGTTCGTCGGCCGACGGCAGGTCGACCGTGCTGGCTTCCAGCGATACCACGCTCGACTTATTCGGCTTCATCGCGGAGCACACCGACCATGCTCATGAACGGATTGGCTGTTTCGGGAATTGACCGCGACCTGGAGAAGGCAGCGTCTGCAGCGGCTCGAAACCAAGGTAGAATGGGACCATTTAGTCCGAATTCCGATATAACTTACGGGAGATTCGTGGCCGCCGCAATGCGGCGTGGGCGTTCCGATCGCAGGTCGTCCGACGCGGACTTGCTATTGTATTATACCTGCGGATCAATTGCGCGATCCATCAAGGGGCCGATCCGGGTGCGACATGAGTGACATCGTCTGTATCTCTCCCATCGACGGCTCCGAACTCGCCCGTCGCCCGGCGGCTTCGGAAGTCGCGCTCGTTCAGGCCGTGACGGATGCCCGCGCGGCGCAGCGCGACTGGCGGCGGGTGCCGATCGCCGAACGCTCGGCCCAGGTGCTGCGCTTTCTCGACGCCATGCTGGCGATGAACCAGGAGATCGTGCCCGAACTCGCCCAGCAGATGGGCCGGCCGGTGCGCTATGGCGGCGAGTTCGGCGGCTTCGAGGAGCGCGTGCGCTACGTGGCCGAGATGGCGCAGGATGCGCTCGCGCCGGTCATTCCCCACGACGTGCGTCCGGGATTCACCCGCTACGTCAAGCGCGACCCGCTCGGCCTCGTGCTGGTCGTGGCGCCATGGAACTACCCCTATCTCACGGCGGTGAACACCATCGCCCCGGCGCTGATCGCCGGCAATGCGGTGCTGCTCAAGCACGCCGCGCAGACCATTCTGGTGGGCGAGCGCTTCCAGATGGCGATGGACCGTGCCGGACTGCCCAAGGGGCTGTTCACCAACCTTGTCCTGACCCATGACCAGACCTCGCGCCTCATCGGCTCCGGTGCGGTCGACTTCGTCAACTTCACCGGCTCGGTGGAGGGCGGGCGCGCCATCGAGCGGGCGGCGGCCGGCACCTTCACGCCGCTGGGGCTGGAACTCGGCGGCAAGGATCCGGCCTATGTGCGGGCCGACGCCGATCTCGACTTCGCGGTGGAGAATCTCGTCGACGGCGCCTTCTACAATTCCGGCCAGTGCTGCTGCGGCATCGAGCGCCTCTATGTGCACGAAAGCCTCTATGACCGCTTCGTCGAGGGCTTCGTCGCTCTCACCTCCCGCTATGTGCTCGGCAATCCGCTGGACGAGGCGACGACGCTCGGCCCGATGGCGCAGGGCCGCTTCGCCGATCTCATCCGCGGGCAGATCGCCGAGGCCGTGGGCAAGGGCGCGCGGGCGCATATCGACCCCGCCGCCTTCCCGGCCAATCGCGCGGGCACGCCCTATCTCGCGCCGCAGGTGCTCACCGGCGTCGACCATTCCATGTCGGTGATGCGGGACGAGAGCTTCGGTCCCGTGGTCGGCATCATGAAGGTGAAGGACGATGACGAGGCGCTGATGCTGATGAACGACAGCGTCTATGGCCTCACCGCCTCGATCTGGACCGCCGATCTCGCCGCCGCCGAACGGCTCGGGGAGGAGATCGAGACCGGCACCGTCTTCATGAACCGCTGCGACTATCTCGATCCCGGCCTCGCCTGGACAGGGGTGAAGGATACCGGGCGCGGCGCCTCGCTCTCGCGCATCGGCTTCGAGATGCTCACGCGGCCGAAATCCTTCCATCTGCGCCACGGCTGAGAATGCCGTAGCGGTGGGCGGCCTCGATGGCGAGGCCGGTGCCGACCGAGCCGAACGTATCGCCCTCGACGACGCGCGCCTGCGGCACGCTCGCCAGGATCGCCGCGCGCACATGGGCGAGCCGGGTCGAGCCGCCGGTGAGGAACAGCGCGTCGATGTCGCCGGTCTTCAGCCCCGCCTGGGCGAGGCAGATCGCCACGCGCCGGGCGATGCGCTCGGCGAGGGCGGCGGTGTGTGCGACCAGTTCCTCCGGGGTCAGCCCGACCGACAGCCCGGCTTCCAGCCAGCCCAGATCGACCTCGGCCCGCGCCGCCTCGGCGAGCGCGATCTTGGCGGCCTCCGCCTCCATGGCCAGCGTGTGGCCGCGCTGCTCCTCGATCACCCGGATCAGCCGCTCGACCAGCTCCGGGCGCGCCGCCTCGCGCCGCACCTCGTGCAGTTCGCGCACGGTGCGGGCGCCGTAGAGCCGGTTGATGCTCGACCACGTCGACAGCTCGTGGAAATAGCCGCTCGGCACGTCGCGCCCCGGCCGCTTCATCGGGCTGCGGAAACCGAGCAGCGGCATCAGCGCGCCGAGGCTGAGATGACGGTCGAAATCGGTGCCGCCGATGCGCACGCCGTCATTGGCGAGAATGTCGCCGGCGCGGTCGGCGCGGGCGCGGCGGGCCGGGCCGAGCCGGACGATGGAGAAATCCGAGGTGCCGCCGCCGATGTCGGCGATCAGCGCGATCTCCTCGCCGCCGACCTGCTGCTCGTAGTCGCGCGCGGCGGCGATCGGCTCGAACTGGGTGGAGACCTCGCGGAAGCCGATGCTAGCGGCGATGGCGCGCAGCGCGTCCTCGGCCTTGCGGTTGGCGGCCTCGTCGTCGTCGACGAAGAACACCGGCCGGCCGAGCACCACCTGATCGAGCACGGCCGGGGCCGGTGCCGCGCCGGCCTCTTCCTCGGCACGCGCTTTCACCGTGCGCAGAAAGTCGGCGATAACCTCGCGAAAGCCGATGGCGCGCCGGCCGATCTGCGTCTTCTCGTCGATCAGCGCGCTGCCGAGCACCGCCTTGAGGCTGCGCATCAGCCGCCCGTCCTCGCCGTCGACATAGCGCGCCATCGCCGCGCGGCCGATGGAGAGCGTGCCGTGCCGGTCGTAGAACACCGCGCTCGGCACCGTGACCTTGCCGTCCTCCAGCGCGGCCAGCACCGGCCCGCCGCCACGCCAGAGGGCGAAGGTGGTGTTGGAGGTGCCGAAATCGAGGCCGCAGAACGCCATGTCGAACTCCCGCCGGAAAGGCACCGGATGAAACGCTGAACCGCGCGCCGAAAGGGGCGCCTTCCTAAAGGCTTCAGGTCGCAGGTTCAACTGACATGCTGTTGACGGCGCGTGCCGGAGGCGCCACAGCTTGAGCGTAAAGCAGAGAGGAATTGCGCCGTGACCTTGCATAACTGGACGATGAAGCACTCGATCGCCGTCGTGGTGATCACGCTCCTGGCCGTCGGCGCCTTCCTGTTCAGCTGGACCTGAGCGGCGGCACACGCGCCGCGCTTCTGGCCATTGTCACACTCAGCCCCTATCTGAAGCAGGTTCCGGTGCGGCGGCTCTCGCGGCACGTCCTGCGGCGGGGCACGCAGCCGGATGCTGCCCGGGAGGAGTGTCGCCCGCCGTGCTTTCCCAACCGCCGACCGACGAGAGTGCCGATGCCGGCCCGGCTGACCGGCTGGACGACACGTTGCGGCTGTCCGAAGTTCTGATCCGGATCGCCAGCGACACGACGCGCGAGCGCATCGCGGTCGGCGACCTGCTGAAGGCGATGCAGGAGCGCGCCTTCGGGCCGCTGATGCTGATCTTCGCCCTGCCCAACGCGCTGCCGACGCCGCCGGGCACCTCCTCCGTGCTGGGCGCGCCGCTGGTGTTCCTCACCGCGCAGCTCGCCCTCGGACGTTCGCCCTGGCTGCCGCCGATCATTTCGAGGCGGTCGATCGCCCGCAAGGATTTCGCCGCCTTCGTCGCCAAGGCGACGCCCTGGCTCGCCAGGGCGGAGGGCCTGCTGCGCCCGCGCCTGGGCGTGCTGGCGCACCCGCCGGCGGAGAATATCGTCGGGCTGATGTGCTTCGTGCTGGCGGTGGTGCTGGTGCTGCCGATTCCGCTCGGCAACATGCTGCCGGCGCTGGCCATCTGCATTCTGGCGCTGGGCATCCTCGAGCGCGACGGCGTCTGGGTCGTCGTCGGCATGGCCCTCGCGGTGGCGTCGCTCGGCATCGTCTCGGGCGTGGTCTGGGCCTTCGTGAAGGCCGGCCTGTTCCTGCTCAGGAGCCTTCTCGGCTGATCCCCGGCGCGCCGGTCGCGGCGGGTTCAGCCGTGCAGGCGGTAATTCTCCAGCGCGCGGGTGAGCATGTCCAGGCACTCCTGCGCCTGCTCCTGGCCGGTCGTGTCGCCGTGCAGCCGCGTGGCGAGATCGCGAAGATCGCGGATCGCGACATCCACGGCGGTGAGGATGTCGATGTCGAGCTCTGACTCGGGCTCGGCGAGGCGGACAGGAAACGGTATTACGTTACTCATGCGACTGAGACTCGTGTTGGGCGAATCGCCTTGGCGTGCTTTTCGTGACGATGACCTGAATTGGTTAATGACCCCCTCCCGTTACCGTGGTGCGGCCGCCGACGGAAACGGCGCGGGTCATCGGAGGGTATACGGTCAATATACAGTCAATACATGATTGTATTGACATTGAATGCCGTCATTACTAGCTATTGATCGTATCGTGCCGGCGACGACGCGTCCCGGTGCGGAGAGGAGATGCCGTCATGCTCGCCCGTTCCCCCACAGATCCGGCCAGCGCCGACCGGACCTATCCCCGCCTGTCGCCCTTCGAATGCGGCATGCGCGGCTGCTGCCCGCGCTGCGGCCAGGGCAAGCTGTTCGACGGCTTCCTGAAGCTGGCGCCGCGCTGCGAGGCCTGCGGGCTCGACTATTCCTTCGCCGATCCGGCGGACGGCCCGGCCTTCTTCGTCATCTGCTTCGTCTGCGTGCCGGCGGTGCTCTTCGGGCTGTGGCTGGAAGTGGCCTTCCAGGCGCCCTATTGGGTGCACCTCGTCACCACGCTGCCGGTGATGCTGCTCACCTGCATCCCGCCGCTGCGCCCGCTCAAGGGCTGGCTGGTGGCCAGCCAGTACTACTACAAGGCCGAGGAGGGGCGTCTCGTCTCCGCCGTCGCGGACGTGCCGGACGACGCCCCCGGCTCAGTCCGGCCCGGCTGACCGATCGGGCGCCCCGGATCCCGGCCCCGTGTCGCGAAAGCGCGCCGGGTGCAGGCCCGCGGCGCGCAGGTCCTCGCCGCAGGCCTTAGAGGCCAGATAGGCGAGTTCCCGCTCGCGCGGCTCCAGCAGCGGGTCGAGGCGGCGCAGTTCCTCGTCGACGGTGCCGGGATGGCAGTGCACGAGGATGCGCTCCCCCGGCCCGGCGAGGCTGGCCCGGAACACCGCGCGATAGGGTGGGTCCGGGGTGAAGCCGTAGAGGCCGCGAAAGCTGTCATTCGTGGCGATGCCGGCACGGCCGGCCGCCGCCGCGCTGCCGGCGCCGAGCCGGCCGATGATCATCGCCTTGCGCAAGCCCACCCCGCGCCGGCGCGCCCAGGCGGCGGGCTCGGTGCAGTTGCGCAGCCAGGGCGGCCGGCCGGGATAGCGTGCCGCCATTTCCTCGATGACGATGCCGCGTATGCCGGGCAGCGCATGCGCGTGCTGGTGGCCGTCGAGGAAATCGGGCGGGGCGCCCCATGCGTCCTCGAAGGCATCGAGCTGCGCGCGCAGCTCGTCGCGCAGCGCCGCGCGCGGCAGGGCGCCGGCGAGCGCGCGCAGGACCAGCGTGCCGATCTCCGGCAGCCGCCCGTCCCGCGCCAGGCCGCGCGCCGGCGAGAGCGCCCGCTGCCCGGTGAGGGTGAGGTGCAGGCCGATATCGGCGGGGTGCGCGCGAGTGAGCGCGCGCAGCCCCTCGGCCCGCCGCCTCCATGCGGCGAGCCCCGTCATGGCGCCGGTGGCCGAGAGCCGGCCGCGCTCGATCAAGGTCTCGATGGCGTCGCACACGCCGCCGCTCAGGCCGTAGTCGTCGGCGCAGATTACTATGGCTTTCAGGTCATCATCTCCTGATCTCACCCGAACAAACAAATATCACAATCCGATCATACGTCATCGCAAGCTTCTCGAAGGCTGGAAGCGAAGTGAAGATTTGATGGCCGCCTGCCGCCACGGCAGGTATCAAGTAAAAACAGCCTCCATCCATGGCGAAAACTTACCTTACGTCGCCCGTCCTGATCTCGATCGTCGTGCCCGTCTATAACGAGGCGCGCTGCCTGGAGGCGCTGCACGCGCGGCTATGCGCCGTGCTCGACGCCTATCCGGACATGCGGCGCGAGTTCATCTTTGTCGATGACGGCAGCGGTGACGGCAGCTTCGAGCTGCTGACCACGCTCGGCTGGCGCGATCCGGCGGTGAAGGCGCTGCGCTTCGCGCGCAATTTCGGCAAGGAATCGGCGATGGCCGCCGGCCTGCGGGCCGCAACGGGCGATGTCGTCGTGCTGATGGACGCCGACCTGCAGCATCCGCCGGAGGTCATAGCCGACATGATCCGCAGCTGGCGCAACGGCGCGCAGATGGTCGTCGCCGTGCGCCGCTCGCGCCAGACCGACGGGCTCGGGCGGCGGCTGTTCACCCGTGGCTTCTACCGCTTCTTCCGCGCCCTGTGCGAGGTGGAGATTCCGGAAGGGGCCGGCGATTTCCGCCTGTTCGACCGCCGCGTCGTCGACGCGATCAACACCCTGCCCGAGCGCAACCGCTTCATGAAGGGCATGACCAGCTGGGTCGGCTTCCGGCAGGAGGAGGTCGCGTTCGAGGTGGCCGAGCGGGCCGGCGGCGTCAGCTCCTTCAGCACGTTGCGGCTGCTGCGCTACGCCATCGACGGGCTGTCGTCCTTCTCGATGGTGCCGCTGCGCGTCTGGTCGCTGATCGGCGTGGCGCTCGCCGGGCTGTCCGGCCTCTACGGGCTCTATCTCATCGGCGAGGTGCTGCTGTTCGGCGTGCGCACGCCGGGCTTTCCCACCATCATGGTGAGCATGCTGTTCGTCTCCGGCGTCCAGCTCATCAGCCTCGGGGTGATCGGCGAGTATGTCGGGCGGATCTTCACCGAGGTGAAGCGCCGCCCGCTCTATCTCGTCGCCGACGAGATCGGCTTCGCCGCGCCGGCCGCGACGGCGGCGCCGCCCCTGTCGCCGCATCTCCCGTCATCCCCGGATTCATCGCGTGCCGACCACCGGCATGTCCCCGCGCTCGTGCCGGACGGGATCGCCTCGTGAGCCTGCGGAGTTCGGAGCATTTCACCGCCGCCGGCCCGGTTCCCCCGCTGGCGCGCGGCTGGCGCCCGGTGTCGCCTGCGCGACTGGCAAGCCTCGCCTTCTTCGCCGTCGTGGCGGCGTGGATCGTCCTCACCTTCCGCGATTACGGCATCAGCAATGACGAGCCGGTGCAGCACACCTATGGCCAGCTCCTCCTCGCCTGGTATGCGAGCGGCTTCGCCGACGACCGGGCCTTCCACTACATCAACCTCTATCTTTATGGCGGGCTGTTCGACCTGATCGCCGCCGGCCTCGATCCCTATGTGCCGCTGCCGCTCTACGCGTGGCGCCATCTGCTCTCCGCCGGTTTCGGCTTCCTCGGCCTGATCGGGACGTGGCGCCTCGGCAAGCTGCTCGGCGGCGAGAAGGCGGGCCTTCTCGCCGCGTGCTTGCTCGCCTTCACCGGCATGTATGGCGGGGCGATGTTCACCCACACCAAGGACGTGCCGTTCGCGGCGGCGATGGTGTGGAGCCTCTATTTCACGACCCTGTTCGCGGTGGAAATGCCGGCCCTGCCGCGCTGGCGCACCGCGTTCGGGCTCGGGCTCGCCATCGGCTGCGCGCTCGGCCTCAGGGTCGGCGGGGTGTTCGCGGTGTTCTACCTCGTGCTCACCCTCGGCGCGGCGACGGTGCTGCTGCGCGACATCGGCCTGCCGCTGCGCCTGCCGCTGCGCCTGCTGCCGCGCCTCGTCGTCGCGGGCCTCGTGGCGCTCACCCTCATGGCGGCGACCTGGCCCTGGTCGGTGCTGCCGCCGACCAACCTGTTCAAGGCGATGGGGGCGTTCAGCAACTTCACCTTCGAGCTGGAGACGCTGTTCAACGGCCAGCTCCTGCCGATCGACAGCATCCCCTCGACCTACATGCCGGAATACCTGCTCATCAAGCTGCCGGAGGTGACGCTGCTCGGCCTGCTCGCCGGGCTGGCGGCGGCCCTGCTGGCGGCGCTGCGGCTGGTGCGCGAACACCGCGTAGCGGCGGCGGCGCTCGTTCATCCGCGCCGCATTCTCGGCTTCCTGCCGCTGCTGCTGGCGGTCGCCGTGCCGGTGGTCTTCACCCTGCTCGCCGACCCGCCGCTCTATAACGGCATCCGGCACTTCCTGTTCGTGCTGCCGCCGGTGACGGTGCTGGCCGCGCTCGGGCTGCAGGCGGCGTGGCGCGGGCTGTGGCGCCGGTCACCTCTGGCGGGCGGCGGCTTTGCGGTGGCCGCGCTGGCGCTGCTGCTGTTCAACGTCTCCACCTTCCTGCGCCTGCATCCTTACGAGTATGTCGCCTACAACCAGCTCGTCGGCGGCACCGCCGGCGCCTGGGGACGCTTCGAGGGCGACTACTGGTCGACGAGCCTGCGCGAGGCGGCGCTGGCGCTGCGGCAGGGCACCGAACGGGAGAACCTGCCCGGCCGGCGCTACAAGGTCGCGGTCTGTGCCGAGGACGTTCAGGCCCTGACCTATCTCGGCCCGAATTTCAGCGCGGTCGAGGATTGGGACGATGCCGACTTCCTGCTCGCCGCCCGCAATGTGGGCTGCGACGAGGCGCCGGGCCTGCCCTATGCGACGGTGAGCCGGATGGGCATTGCCCTCGCCTCGGTGATGGACCAGCGCCTGCGGCACCCGCCGGTGGAGGCGCCGTTGCCGGACAAGGACAATAAGGGGCTCGATCTCGCTCCCCCGGCGGTCTCGCTGAAGGATGCCGGGCCGCAGGTCGCCAAGGCGAAGCCGTGAGGGAAGGCGCATGAGCGGTGCGTCGATGAGGCGGGAGGGAAGGGCCGCGGCGCTCAGGACGCAGCTCCTCGTGCGAGCGCGCCATGTCCTGCTCTTCGCTGCTCTCGGCGGGGTCGGCACGCTCGCCCATTATACCGTGCTGATCGGCCTGGTGCAGGCCGGCGCCGCCGGGCCGGTGGCGGGGTCGACCGCCGGCTTCCTCGTCGGCGGGTTGGTGAACTACCAGCTCGGCCGCCGCTTCGTCTTCCGCTCCGGCCGGCCGCATCGCGAGGCGCTGGCGCGCTTCTTCGCGGTCGCCGGCATCGGGCTGGCGATGAACGCCCTGCTGATGGCGCTGCTGACCGGGATGCTGGGTGCGCCTTATCTGCCGGCCCAGCTCCTCGTCACCGGACTGCTCGTGCTCTGGCACTATGCCGGCAACGCCCTGTGGACGTTTCGCGAGACCCGGCGCCCGCCCCCGCCGCGAATCCCGGGGCGCGCGGCTGAGAGTTCCCGAGACGCGGCTTGACTCGCGCGCCGGAACGAGTCGTCTTATAGAACAAAACAGGAACGATTTTGAGCGTGCTTCTCATGGACACGATCCGCGATATCGACGCGCTGAGGCAGATGCTCGCCGGGCTGGAGGCGGAGCGCCTGCCCGGCGCCGCTTCCAGCTTCGGCCTCGGCGCCGCCGGGCCGCAGGCGGACGGCGCGAGCCTCGCCATGGGCGCGCTGCACGAGGTGCAGGCCGCCCATGGCGCCGACCTGCCGGCCGCCACCGGCTTCGCCCTGGCGCTGGCGCTGCGGGCCGTCGCGGCGACGGGCGCGCAGGCCCGGCCGATCCTCTGGGTGCGGCAGGACCTCGTCGATGTCGAGCTCGGCCGCCTCGACGCGCCCGGCCTTGCCGCGCTCGGGCTCGATCCGGCCCGGCTGATCCTCGTGCGGGCACGGGACGCGGCCGACGTGCTGCGCGCGGCGGGAGACGCGGTGCGCTGCCCGGGCCTCGGCGCCCTGCTGGTCGAGCCCTGGGGCGAGCCGAAGGCGCTCGACCTCACTGCCACGCGGCGGCTGTCGCTGCGCGCGGCGTCCTCCGGCGTCACCAGCTTCCTGCTGCGTGCCGTCGCGCGGCCCACGCCCACGGCGGTGGCGACGCGCTGGCGGGTGGCGCCCGCTGCCTCGGTGCCGCTCGGGGCGGAGCGGGAGGCCAACGCGCCGGGCGGACCGGCCTTCGCGGTGACGCTGCTGCGCCATCGCGGCGGCGAGGGGGCCCGGCCGGTGGAGGGCGGCACCTGGAATCTGGAGTGGGACCATGAGACATGTTCCTTCCGCGACCTCGCCCCGCTACCTCGCGCTGTGGTTCCCGTTCCTGCCGGCCGACCGGCTGGAACGGCTGCGGCGGCACGCGGGCCTGCCGGGGCGGAACGCGGAGAGCTCGTCGCGTTCCGCCGCGCCGGCTGACGCCGCGTGGAGGGCGGGGACACGGGCAGGCGAGGCGCATCCGGGCGACGCATGCGCGTCCGATCCGCTTGCGCGCGATCCGCTTGCCCCCGATCCGTTTGCGCCGGCGCCGCTCGCCTTCGTCGAGAAGGCGGGCAGCGCGCTGCGCCTGGCCGCCATCGACCGCGTCGCGCGCCGCGCCGGCCTCGCCCCCGGCCTGACGCTGGCGGATGCCCGCGCCCGCTTTCCCGATCTCGCCGTCGTCGACCATGACCCCGTCGCCGACGCGGCTTTCCTTGAGAGCGTGGCGGATGATTGCGACCGCTGGACGCCGCTGGTCGCGCTCGACGCGCCGGACGGGCTCACCCTCGACATCACCGGCTGCGCGCATCTGTTCGGCGGCGAGGCGGCGATGCGCGCCCGCCTGCTCGCGCATCTGGGGCGGCACGGCCTCGGCGCCTGCGCCGTCATCGCCGGCACGCCGGACGCCGCGCGGGCGCTGGCGCGCGCGGGCCTGGGCGGAGTGGTCGCGCCGGGCGGCGAGGCGGCGGCGGTCGCCGGGCTGCCCATCGCCCGGCTCGGGGTGGACGAGGAGACGGTGACGGGCCTTTCCCGCGCCGGGCTGAAGACCATCGGCGATCTCGCCGCGCGTCCCGGCACGCCGCTCGCCGCCCGCTTCGGCATGGAGCTGCTGGTGCGCCTGCGGCGGACGCTGGGGCACGAGGATGTGCGCATCGTGCCGCGCCGGCCGCTGCCGGCCTGCATCGCCGAGCGGCGCTTCGCCGAACCCATCGCCCGCACTGAGGACATCGAGGCGACGCTCGGCCTGCTGATTGACGATCTCGCCTTGATGCTGGAGGCACGGGGCGAGGGCGGGCGGGCCTTCGAGGCCTGCTTCTTCCGCACGGACGGCGCGGTGCGGCGCCTGCGGGTCGAGACCGCGCGGCCCCTGCGCGGCGCGCCCGTGCTGCGCCGGCTCTATCGCGAGCGGATCGAGACGCTGGCCGATCCCCTCGATCCGGGCTTCGGCTTCGATCTGGTGCGCCTGTGCGTCCTGCGCGCCGAGCCGCTGAACCCGGCGCAGGTGAGCCTCGACGGTCGCGCCGTGGAGGAGGAGGAGGTCGCGGCGCTGATCGACCGGCTCGCCGTGCGGCTCGGGCGCGAGCGGGTGCTGCGCTTCCTCCTGCGCGACACCCACGACCCCGACCGCGCCAGCGCGCTGGTCCCGGCGGCCGAAGTGCCGTCTCCCAACCTGCCGTCCTCCAACCTGCTCCCCGCCGACGCGCTGCCGGAAGGGCGGCCCCGGCCGCTCACCCTGTTCGATCCGCCCCAGCCCATCGAGGCGCTGGCCGAGGTGCCGGACGGTCCGCCGCTGCGCTTCCGCTGGCGGCGCGTGGTGCACGAGGTCGCCCGCGCCGAGGGGCCCGAGCGCATCGCCCCGGAATGGTGGCGTGTGCCCGAAGGCACGCCGACGCGCGACTATTACCGGGTGGAGAACCGCCAGGGGCGGCGCTTCTGGCTGTTTCGCGCCGGCCTCTACGAGCGGGAGCCGGGGCGCGAATGCGCCGCGCCGCGCTGGTTCCTGCACGGCCTGTTCCCGTGAGGCGGTCATGAGCGCGCCTTTCTTCGCGGAACTCGTCGCCGCCTCGAACTTCTCCTTCCTGCGCGGCGCCTCGACGGCGGCGGAGCTGGTGGCACGGGCGATCGCGCTGGGTCATGCCGGCCTCGGCATCGCCGACCGCAACACGGTGGCCGGCGTGGTGCGGGTCTATGCGGCGGTGAAGGAGGTCGAGGAAGCCCTTCGCGCCGATAGCGGCGATCCCGGCGCGCGGCTCCCCTTCACCCTCGCGGTCGGTGCCCGGCTGGCCTTCGCGGACGGCACGCCGGACGTCGTCGCCCATGCGCAGACGCGCGCGGGGTGGGGCCGGCTGTGCCGCCTGCTCACCGCCGGCAATCTGCGCGCCGCCAAGGGCGCGTGCCTCCTGCGTCTCGACGACCTGCTCGCCGATGCGCGCGGGCTCTCGCTCATTCTCATGCCGCCGGATGAATTGCCGGCTAAGCGATTGGCAAGTCTCGGCGAGACGCTGGCGAGGCTCGACGAGGCGGCGCCCGGCTCGCTCTGGCTCGGCGCGGCGATGCGGCGGCGCGGCGACGACCGCCGCCGCCTCGCGGCCCTGGGGGCGCTCGCCGCCAAGACCGGCGTGCCGTTGCTGGCCACCAATGACGTGCTCTACCACCACCCGGAGGCCCGCGACCTGCAGGACGTGCTCAGCTGCATCCGCGAGGGCGTGAGCATCGAGGCGGCGGGCCGGCTTCTGCAGGCCAATGCCGAGCGGCACCTGAAGCCGCCGGGCGAGATGGCGCGCCTGTTCCGCGACGCGCCGCAGGCGCTGGAGGAGACAGGCGCCTATCTCGCCCGCATCGACTTCTCGCTGGGCGAGCTGAAATACGAGTACCCCGAGGAGCCCGTGCCGCCCGGCTACACGCCGCAGGGCCGGCTGGAGGAGCTGACCTGGCAGCGTGCGGCCATCCGCTATCCGGACGGCATTCCCGACAAGGTGGCGCGCCAGCTGAGGACGGAACTCGATCTCATCGACGAGCTTGGCTATGCGCCCTATTTCCTCACCATTCGCGACATCGTCGATTTCGCCGAGCGTCATCGCATCCTCTGTCAGGGGCGCGGCTCGGCGGCGAATTCCGCCGTCTGCTACGTGCTCGGCATCACCGCCGTCGATCCGGCAACCAGCAATCTGCTCTTTTCCCGCTTCATCGCCCGCGAGCGCAATGAGCCCCCGGATATCGACGTCGACTTCGAGCACGAGCGGCGCGAGGAGGTGATCCAGTACATCTATGAACGCTATGGCCGCGCGCGTGCCGGCATCGTCGCGACCGTCATCTCCTATCGGCCGCGCAGCGCCATCCGCGACGTCGGCAAGGCGCTCGGCCTCACCGAGGATGTCACCTCCCGCCTCGCCGGCACGATATGGGGAAGCTGGGGCCGCGACATCGAGGACGGCCAGGCGCGCGAGGCCGGGCTCGACCCCGGCAATCCCACGGTGGCGCGCGCCATCGCCTTCGCCGCGCGCCTCATCGGCTTTCCACGTCATCTCTCCCAGCATGTCGGGGGCTTCGTCCTAAGCCAAAACCGGCTCGACGAGACGGTGCCGATCGGCAATGCGGCGATGGAGAAGCGCACCTTCATCGAATGGGACAAGGACGACATCGACACGCTCGGCCTGCTCAAGGTCGACGTGCTGGCGCTCGGCATGCTCACCTGCATCCGCAAGTCGCTCGACCTGATGGAGGAGCACGAGGGGGTCGACTGGGGACTTGCCGAGGTTCCGAAGGAGCAGACGGACGTCTACGACATGCTGTGCCGGGGCGATTCCATCGGCGTGTTCCAGGTGGAGAGCCGGGCGCAGATCAACATGCTGCCGCGCCTCAGGCCCAGGAGCCTCTACGACCTCGTCATCCAGGTCGCCATCGTCCGTCCCGGCCCGATCCAGGGCAACATGGTGCATCCCTATCTGCGCCGGCGGGACGGGACCGAGCCCGTCACCTATCCCTCGCCGAAGCCGCCGCATCCGCGCGACGAGCTCAAGGGCGTGCTCGCGCGCACCCTCGGCGTGCCGCTGTTCCAGGAGCAGGCGATGCAGCTGGCCATGACGGCCGCGGAATTCACCGATGTGGAGGCCAACCAGCTGCGCCGCGCCATGGCGACGTTCCGCCATCTCGGCATCATCGGCGCGTTCCGCGACAAGCTGATCGACGGCATGGTGAGGCGCGGCTATGAGCGCGCCTTCGCCGAGCGCTGCTTCGAGCAGATCAAGGGCTTCGGCGAATATGGCTTTCCGGAGAGCCACGCGGCCTCCTTCGCCAAGCTGGTCTACATCTCCTCCTTCATCAAATGCCGCTACCCCGCGATCTTCGCCTGCGCGCTGCTCAACTCCCAGCCCATGGGCTTCTACGCCCCGGCGCAGATCGTGCGCGACGCGCGCGAGCACGGGGTCGAGATACGCGCCGCCGACGTCAATTACAGCTTCCACGACAACACGCTGGAGCGCGACGGGCGCGGCGCGCCGCTCGCTTTGCGCCTCGGCCTGCGGCAGATCGACGGGTTCGGCGCGGCGTGGAGCCGGCAGCTTGCGCAGGCACGGGCTGGGGGCTTCATCTGCGACGTCGAGACGCTCGCCCGCCGCTCGCGCCTGCCAGTGGCGGCGCTCGCCAGGCTGGCGGATGCCGACGCCTTCCGCTCGATGGGGCTCGACCGGCGCGCGGCGGCCTGGGCCGTGCGCCGCCTGCCGGACGACGCGCCGCTGCCGCTCTTCGCCGCCGCGCAGGCGCGCGAGCTCGGCGAGGACCCCGATGCGCATCTCCCGCTCATGCCGCTGCCCGAGCAGATCGCGGTCGACTACCAGACGACGCGGCTGTCGCTGAAGGGCCATCCCATGGGCATGCTGCGCGCGGTCTTCGCCGCCGAGGGCATCGCGTCGAGCGCCGAGGTGGCGGGCCTGCGCGACGGCGCTTATGTCCGCGCCGCCGGCGTCGTGCTGGTGCGCCAGCGGCCGGGCAAGGGCAACGCCGTGTTCATGACGCTGGAGGACGAGAGCGGCATCGTCAACGTGCTGCTGTGGACCCGGCAGTTCGAGCGCTACCGGGCGCAGGTGATGGGCGCGCGCCTCGTCGTGGTGGAGGGGCGGGTGCAGAAGAGCAAGGAAGGCGTCGTCCATGTGATGGGCGAGCGGGTGTTCGACCGTTCCGCCGAACTCGCCCGCCTGTTCGACGCTCCCCCCGGCCTGCCCGCCGGCCTGCCCGTCCGCCTGCCCCCGCCGCCGGTCGATCCGGGCCGCGACGGGCGGGCGCGCGCGCCGTCCTCCGCCGATCACGGGATGAGCGAACGCGGCCCCGGCCACCGCCATCCCCGGCAGGTGCGCATCCTGCCGAAATCGCGCGACTTCCATTGAGCCGCGCGTGCCCTGTCGCGCGCGGCGCGATTGATGCTAGACCGGCGCGACACGGCGCGCGGCGCGCCCCGCAGGAAAGATGAGGAGACACCCGCCATGGTCGGCCGGTTCGACGATTGGGAGAAAGACGAGAAGGGCCATCTCAAGGTGTGGCCGATGCTGGCCTTCACCACCGCCCTGTTCGGCGCCGAGAGGGTCGGCCTGCGCATCGAGATCGGCGCGCAGCAGCCCAAGCCCGGCGAGCCGGTGCCGGCGCTCCAGCTGGTGCTCGATCCTTCCCAGGTGCGCCAGCTCGCCGAGGCGCTGGCCGAGGCCGAGGCGCGCCTCGCCGACGCGCATTTCACCACGCTGACGCGCCCCGGCAACGCCTGAGGGGCGGGAGCGGGGCATTCTTCGAGGCTCGCAGAAGCCCTGCGCCTTCTCTCCACCCGTCATTCGGGTCGATCCCGGCTCGGTCCGGCGGACCGTCCGGGATGACGCGTGTTCGCGCGAGGCGCCGCCTTACGCCGCCAGGAACTGCGCGTCGGCCTGGTCGAGCCGGCGCCGGATCTGCGTGACGATGAGCTGTTCGTCCGGCAGGCAGTTCTCATAGGTCAGCCGCTCGCCGGCCTTGATCGGCTTCAGCACCCGGGCGCGCTCGGCGAGGCCGAGCGGCAGGGCGAAGCTGTCGCGCGCGTCGCGCCAGCCCATGGCATAGCCGCGATAGTCGTACTCGCCGATCTTGCCGAGCACGTCGCCGGGATTGAGGTTGCGCTTGGCCACCGCCGTGCATTCCGCCACCGGGTGGTCGAGCACCTCCATGTCGCGGGTGCCGTGCATCACCGCGCGCACCGCCGAGAGCGGCACTTCCAGGCTGGTGAGGTGATAGGGGCGGATCAGCGCGAAGCAGGGCCCCGGTCCCACCTTGAGGTCGGCCATGCGCTCGATCACCCGCGGATGGCGCGGCTTGACGATGCAGAACACGCCCGGCGCCACGCCCTTGCCCAGCGTGTAGTCGACCACGCCGGAGCGCGAGAGGATGCCGCCATCCTCCTTCGTGCAGAGCACCTGCGCCAGCTCGTCCTTGTCGGCCGCCGGCCCGTGCATGCCCGGCACGTCCGGCACCAGGCCGGTGGCGTTGGCGAGCGCCGTCATCTCCACCATGGTCTTCGAGCCGTCGATGAACTCGACCAGCATGCGCGGATTCATGTTGCGCGCCTTCGCCTCCTCGGCGAACTCGTCGGGCACGGCGTCCGGCTTGAAGGCGTTGTTCTTCGCCTTGCCGGCGCAGACGATCTCGAAGCCGAGCGACTGGGCGAAGCCGATCAGCTCGATGGTGGCGGCGGGCTCGTCGCCGGCGGCGCCGGTCAGCACCACGCCGGCCTGGCGGGCCTGCTGTTTCAGGTAGCGGCCGATGGTGATGTCGGCCTCCACGCTCAGCAGCACGACATGCTTGCCGTTGCGGATCGCCTCCAGCGAGACCAGCGTGCCGATGTTCGGGCTACCGGTGGCGTCGATCACCACGTCGATGCGCCCGCTCGCGCACATGGCGCGGTAGTCGTCGGTGATGACGAAATGCCCGGCCTCGATGGCCCGGTCGATCGTGTCGCTCGTCGAGGCGGTGACGATGTCCTCGCGGCGGTGGCCGGCCATCAGCGCGGCGTCGATGGCGGCCTGCGGGTTCAGCTCGGTCACGGCGCCGATGCGCACGCCCGGCATCAGCGCGGCCTGCACGATGAGGTCGGTGCCCATCTGGCCGGCGCCGGCCAGACCGATCGTCACCGGCCCGTGCGTTGCGGTCCATTGTTCCAGTTCGGCGGCGAAACCCGACCGCACGATCCCGCTTGCACCGAGCATACGCTCAACCCTTCCCTAAGGCCCCGCGCCCGCGCCTTGTGGCGAAAGCGTCACCTTGTCTTCGGTACTCGACATTTGTTCCGAGGCAAATAGCGCCGATTCGGTCCGTACCGCCATTGCGCATTCAATAAACGGCGCCGACCTCTTCCAGTACCGCGGCGGCGGTGACCTCGTCGGTGATGAACACGGTCGGCTGCAGCATGCGCAGCGCGGCGATCACCGCCCGCGCCTTGCCCGGCCCGCCGGAGGTGAGGATGCGCTCCGGCGTCGCCTGCAGCGTCTCGATCGGGATCGACATGACGCGGGTGTTGATCGGGTGGTCGATCGGCCGCCCCTCTATGTCGATGAAGTTGTAGACGACGTCGCCCACCGCGCCGGCCGCCACCAGCGAGGCCCAGTCGGCATCGGAGAAGAAGCCGAAGCGCAGCGAGGTGCTCTCCGAATCCATCTCGCCGACGCTCAGCACCACCGCGTCCATCTCGCGGGCGAGGTTGTAGACCGTGCCGAGGCCGCAGCGCTCGATCAGCGCCTTCTTGGTCTCGATGCTGTCGACGATGGCGGGGGCGGCGATGAGGTGGCAGTCGGCCTGGAACAGGCGCGAGAGCTGCCAGGCGAATTCCGACGGGTTGTACTGCTTGGCCTTGGTGATGCCGCCGAGCAGCGAGATGACGGAGAGGTTGGTCACCGCCTTCTCGTCGATGAAGCCGAGCGCGCGCATCAGCGTGCGGCCCCAGCCGAAGCCGATCTTCATGTCGGAGCGGATGAAGTCGGAGATGAACTGGCCGGTCGCCGCGCCGATGGCGCTGGTCGGGTCGGCGAGCGGGCCCGACAGCGGCGCCACGACCGCCTCGCGCAGGCCGAACGTCTTCTGCAGCCCCATCTCCAGCCGCGGCAGCTCGGCGATCTCGCGGCTCAGCGAGATCTTGACCTCGTTGAGCTGGCGGGCGTCGGCAAGCAGGCGCACCACGGTGACGCGGCCGATATCCAGCGCGTCGGCGATGGCGCTCTGCGTCATGCCCTCGACATAGTACATCCAGGCCGCGCGCAGGCGCAGCCGCGCCGAGCGCCGGCCCGTCGGGCTGAGATCGGTGAGCGATTGCGGCTCGCTCAGGCCGCCCGGCCTGGTCGTCGCGGCTCCTCCCGACATAGGCACCCTTCCCCCCGAATGACGCTTTCGCGCTGCTATAGAGGAGCGCGGCCGCATCTTCAAATAGCGCCGGGGGCGGCAAATGGCGCCGGGCGGGGCGTGGCCGCCCGGCTTTACGCAAAAACCCGCTTGTCCCGGCGGCGCGCACGGGGCACGGTGCCCGGCCTAAGGCACTCGTGGTCCCGGCATGTCCAGCACTGAAGATAAACTGAAGCTCGAAGAATTTCTCTGCTTCGCGGTCTATTCGGCCAACCACGCCTTCAACCGCGTCTACAAGCCGATGCTGGACCGGCTTGGGCTGACCTATCCGCAATATGTGGCCATGGTCACGCTGTGGGTCGAGGACGGGCTGACCGTCGGCCAGATCGGCGACCGGGTGCTGCTCGAGACCAACACGCTCACGCCGCTGCTCAAGCGCCTCGAGAGCGCCGGGCTGGTGCGCCGGGTGCGCGACGTCGCCGACGAGCGCCAGGTGCGCATCCACCTGACCGAGAAGGGCCGGGCGCTGCGCCAGGAGGCCCAGTGCGTGCCGCGCGAGATGGGCATGTGCCTCGACCGCGACGCCGAGTCGCTGGGCGCGCTGACCTGCGAACTCACCAAGCTGCGCGACAAGCTGCTCTCGCGCCTCAAGCCGTAGCCTCGCTGCCCGCCGCCGCCTCCTCCTGCAGCCCGATCTGTCCCTCGATGAAGCGGCGGTGCCGGGCGATCTCGCCGGCCAGGAAGTCGAGAAAGGCGCGCACGCGCGGCGAATGGCGCAGGTCCGGATGGGTCAGCAGCCACAGATCGGCGGCATAGTCGTCGTCCGGCGGGCCAAGGCGCACCAGTGAGGGCCGGGCATCGCCGATCAGGCACGGCAGATGGCCGATGCCGATGCCGGCCTCCACCGCCTCGGCAATGCCGAGGACGCTGTTGATCTTGTAGGCGACCTTCTCCGCCGGCACGTTCTCCTGCACGAACTTGACCGTCTTCAGCGCGCCCAGGCTGTCGCCGAGCGAGACCCAGTTGCAGGCGTCGAGCTGCTCGGGCGAGACGGCGCCGGGCTCGGGGAAGTCGACGGCGCGCCCGTAGAGCGCCCAGGCGATGCGGGCGACGCGTCTTCCGACGAGATTTTCCGGCGGATTGTCGGTGGCGCGCACCGCGACGTCGGCGTCGCGCTTCGACAGGTTCAGCGGCTGGTTGCTCAGCACGATGTCGAGCCGCACCTCCGGGTAGCGCTCGCGGAAGGTCGCCAGCATCGGCATCAGCAGGTGGATGAGCAGCGAATCCGGCGTCGTCACCCTGAGTTCGCCCGAGGGCGCGGGCTCGCGGCCGGCGAGCTTGCGGCCGACGGCGGTGATCTCCTCGTCGAGCCGGTTGGCGAGCGCGACCATCTCCTCGCCGGCGGGGGTGAGCGCGTAGCCGGTGCGGTGGCGCTCGAACAGCAGCGTGCCGAGCTGCTCCTCGATCTGCTTGAGCCGGCGGAACACGGTGGAGTGGTTCACCCCCATCGCCACCGCCGCCGATGGCAGCCCCTTGGCGTCGGCCACCGCCTTGATCAGCCGGAAGTCGTCCCAGGCGAGATTCTTGAAAGGCTCGGCCATGCTGCTCCCCGAGTCGCCGCAAATGCTCAACGTGTTGCGAAATAAACGAATTAGTCCGGTGCGAAGCGAGCAGAGGATAACAGCAGAAGTGACATTGCGTCAACGCAATTAAGAAGTCATGGCATTGCGTCGATGCCGGGTTATCTCTTGTCCCAGCAAGAGCGCCGGTCGCGCTCGCAAGAGGGCAAGATCATGAACCGCAATGGCATCCATCATGTGACGGCGATTGCCGGCAATGCGCGCCGCAACGTCGAGTTCTACACCCGCACGCTCGGCCTGCGGCTGGTCAAGAAGACCGTGAACTTCGACGATCCCGGCACCTATCACTTCTACTATGGCGACGAGGCGGGCGCCCCGGGCACCATCCTCACCTTCTTCCCGTGGGACCACGTCGCCCCGGGCCGGCTCGGCATCGGCGAGACGCAGGAAACCGCGTTCCGCGTGCCGGAAGGCGCGCTCGGCTACTGGGCGCACCGCTTCGTCGAGAAGGGCGTGGCGCACAGCGCACCGGTGAAGCGCTTCGGCGAGAGCGTGCTGACCTTCAAGGATCCGCATGGCACGCGCCTGTCGCTGGTCGGGATTCCCGGCATCGAGAACGAGCCGGCGTGGAACAATGGCGAGGTGCCCGCTGAGGCGGCCATTCGCGGCTTCCACAGCGTGAACCTGCTGCTGGCCGAGGCGGCGCCGACCGGCGCCATCCTCACCGACGTGTTCGGCTTTCGTGAAATCGGCCGCGAGGGCTCGCTGGTGCGCTTCAAGGCCGAGGGCACGGACATCGGCGGCATCGTCGACATCCATGAGGCCGGCGGCTTCCTGCCCGCCCGCATGGGTGGCGGCTCGGTGCACCACATCGCCTTCCGCGCGGCGGACGACGCCGGGCAGGAGGAAATGGTGAGGAAGCTGGTGGAGAACCACGGCATCGCCACCACGGAGCAGAAGGACCGCAACTACTTCCGGTCGGTCTATTTCCGCGAGCCGGGCCACGTCCTGTTCGAGATCGCCACCGACATCCCCGGCTTCGCCGCGGACGAGGCGCCGGCGAGCCTCGGCGAGGCGCTGAAGCTGCCGGACTTCCTCGAAGGCCGGCGCAGCCAGATCGAGGCCGTGCTGCCCGAGATCGCGTGAACATCCGGCGCCGCCCGTGACAGGGCGGCGCCCCCACCCCGCTCTTCCCTCATGGCCGGGCTTGACCCGGCCACCCAGAGACGCCTCCCGCACCGACGGGACGCCGGATCCCCGGGTCAGGCCCGGGGATGAGGGAAAGGTGGATTCGGGAACTGAACTCTCAGGAGGCCGTGATGACCGATACCGCACTGTCCTTCGTGCATCGCTTCGAGCCCGCCACCGAGGCGGGCGCTCCCCCGCTGCTGCTGCTGCACGGCACCGGCGGCGACGAGAACGACCTGATCCAGCTCGGCCGCATGCTCTCGCCGGGCTCGGCCCTGCTGTCGCCGCGCGGAAAAGTGCTGGAAGGGGGCATGCCGCGCTTCTTCCGCCGCCTGCGCGAGGGCGTGTTCGACGAGGACGACGTGCGCTTTCGTGCCGCCGAACTGGCCGGCTTCATCGCCGAGGCGCGCGCGGCCCATGGCCTTGCCGCGCCGGTGGCGGTGGGCTTCTCCAACGGCGCCAACATCGCCGCCGCGCTGCTGCTGACGCAGCCCGAGGCGCTGGCCGGCGCCGTGCTGCTGCGCGCCATGGTGCCGCTGGCCGATCCGCCGCCGGCGGATCTCGGCGGACGTCCCGTGCTGCTGCTCTCCGGCGCGGTCGATCCCATCGTGCCGGAGGCCAATGCCGGGCGCCTCGCGGCGCAGTTGCGCGCCGCCGGGGCGAGGCTCGACCATCGCACCCTGCCGGTCGGCCACGGCCTTTCGCAGGCCGATCTCACCCTCGCGCGGCAGTGGCTCGCCGCGCCGCAGCCGGTCGCCGCCTGACGGCGAGGGAACCGGATGCCTTCCGGCGCATTGCCGCCACGGTGCGGGTGCATCACAATCGCACCGTGGTGGCGTGCCGTGCGGCGGAGGAAAACATGCGTTGGGGGGATTTCCGGCGTAGCGAGAATGTCGAGGACCGGCGCGGAGACGGCGGCGGCTCTGGCGGCGGCTTCGGCGGCGGACGCGGCCCGCGTATCGGCGGGCGCGGCGGTCTCGGCATCGGCGGGCTGATCGTCATCGGCCTCATCGCCTGGGCGACCGGCATCAATCCGGCGGTGCTGATCGGCGGCGCGGAGATCCTGCTCGGCGACGGCGAGAGCAGCGGTTACAGCCAGCAGCAGCAACCGGCGCCTTCCAAGCGCTCGCTGAGCGCCGAGGACCAGAAGCTCGGCGATTTCGCCGCCGTCGTCCTCGCCCAGACCGAAGATGTCTGGACGCCGGTCTTCAAGGCCGAGGGCAGCACCTATCAGGAGCCCGGGCTGGTGCTGTTCTCGGGCGCGACCCGCTCGGCCTGCGGCATGGCCGATTCGGCGGTTGGGCCGTTCTATTGCCCGCGCGACCAGAAGGTCTATCTCGACACCTCCTTCTTCAAGGAGCTGAGCCAGCGCTTCCGCGCGCCGGGCGACTTCGCCGCCGCCTATGTCATCGCGCACGAGGTCGGCCACCATGTCGAGAACCAGATCGGCCTGCTGCAGAAGGTGCAGGCGCGCCAGCGCCAGGTCTCGCAGGCCGAGGCCAATGCGCTCTCCGTGCGGGTCGAGCTGATGGCCGACTGCCTCGCCGGCGTGTGGGCGCACCATGCCAACGCGCAGTGGCGCATCCTCGAGGACGGCGATATCGAGGAGGCGATGAACGCGGCTTCCGCCATCGGCGACGACCGTCTGCAGAAGCAGGCGCAGGGCTATGTGGTGCCCGACAGCTTCACCCACGGCACTTCCGCCCAGCGGGTGAAATGGTTCCGCCAGGGGCTGGAAGCGGGCTCGCTGCAGCGCTGCAACACCTTCCAGGGCAGCATCTGACATCTGCCCGCGACGATTGACCGCCGAGAGGCCGACATGACTTCCCAGACGCCTGCCGAAACGCCCTTCGTGCCGCTTTCGATCGCGGTGCTGACGATCTCCGACAGCCGCACCTTCGAGGACGACCGCTCCGGTTCCACGCTGGCCGAGCGGATTGAAAAGGCCGGCCACCGCCTCGCCGCGCGCGCCATCGTGCCCGACGATGTCGAGGCGATCCGCGCGCAGGTCTCGGGCTGGATCGCCGACCCGGCGATCGACGTCGTCATCACCACCGGCGGCACCGGCTTCACCGGCCGCGACGTCACCCCGGAGGCGATCGAGCCGCTGTTCGAGAAGCGCATGGAAGGCTTCTCGACCGTGTTCCACATGGTGTCGTTCCAGAAGATCGGCACCTCGACGCTGCAGAGCCGCGCCACCGCCGGGGTCGCCAATGCGACCTATGTCTTCTGCCTGCCGGGCTCGCCCGGCGCCTGCCGCGACGGCTGGGACGAGATTCTCGCGCACCAGCTCGATATCCGTCACAAGCCCTGCAATTTCGTCGAGATCCTGCCCCGGCTGGACGAGCACCTCAAGCGCGGCAAGCTGCGCGCGCCGGCCGGCGGCGCCTGAGGTCAGCTCTCCGGCAGCAGCATCTGCGAGCGCAGCAGCGCCAGCCTTGCGCGGCCGATGCGGGCGATCAGCCGGCGCGTCGCGTGCGGGCCGGGCGGGTGGCCGCCCAGCGCCTCGTAGAAGCGGCGGTGGATCAGCAGGCCCTGCTCGGGGCGCGGCCGCCCGATGAGCGCATGGCGCACCATGGCGGCGGTTTCCTTCATCCGCGGGGCGACGCCGAAACCGTCCAGCGCCAGGCGGAAGGTCGCCGCCCGCCGGTCGGTGGCACCGGTGCGCTCGACCTGATCGGTGAAGCTGCGCACCTCGCGCGTCCAGCCGTCCTGCAGCAGGCCCTGCGGCTCCAGGAACATCAGCCAGTGGCTCCGCGCCGCCGCCGCGCCTTGGCGCAGCCGGGCGCCGGGGTCGGCGGTGCCGGCGACATACTCGCAGCCCGCCGCATCGGCGATCTCGGCGACGTCGGGCGATCCGGTGAAATCGACCAGCAGCACCTCGCGCACGATGCCGGCGGCGGCGCCCGGAACCAGCGCCGCCAGGGTCGGAATCAGCAGCTTGGCTGTCTCACCTGTGGGAATGACGACCGAGATCACGCGTCCAGCCACCCTCGACGATCTTGCCTTGGAATTGGCCGGCGGCCTTATGGAGCAAGCATTTTCCTGCCTATAGCACCCATCCGCGCGCGTACAGCCCGGCCGTCGCAATTCAGTCAATGTTCTTGATATGTTCTCATAAGTGCGCTAGAGAATCCATCATGGAACGCCGCCCTCCCGAGACCCGCGCCGGTGCCCCCGGCTCCCCTCCCGCCCCCCGGCATGTGGGCCGGCTGGCGCAGGAGAGGCGCGCCCGGCGGGAGGAGGAGCGCAGCGCCGCCGGTCGCGATGTCTCCACCCTGTCGGAGATGGACGCCGCGCCGCCGCCGCCCACGCCCGACTGGATGGTCGACGCCGAGCGCCGGCGCGGGCGCGGCGCGCTCTCCAACGCCGCGGGGCGCTTCGAGCCGCACAGCCGCGAGCGTTTCGACGATGGCTGGCTGGGGCTGGACGACCTGCCGCCCTTCCGCACCAGCGTCACGGTGGAGCGGGCGCGCACCATCATCAACCGCAACGATTCGCCTGATGTCGGCTTCGACCGCTCGATCAACCCCTATCGCGGCTGCGAGCATGGCTGCGTCTACTGCTTCGCGCGGCCGACCCATGCCTATCAGGGCCTGTCCGCCGGGCTCGACTTCGAGACGAAGCTATTCGCCAAGCCGGACGCGCCGGAGCTGCTGGCGAAGGAACTCTCCCGGCCCGGCTACGAGCCGCGCACCATCGCGCTCGGCATCAATACCGATGCCTACCAGCCGATCGAGCGCGAATGGCGGCTGACGCGGCGCATTCTCGAAGTGCTGCGTGATTTCGGCCATCCGGTCGGCATCGTCACCAAATCGGCGCTGGTGCTGCGCGACCTCGACATCCTCGCGCCCATGGCCGAGCGGGGCCTGGTGAAGGTGGCGCTTTCCATCACCTCGCTCGACCACAAGCTCGCCCGCATCATGGAGCCGCGCGCCGCCACGCCGCCGCGCCGGCTCGAGGCCATCCGCCGGCTCTCCGAGGCCGGCGTGCCGACGGCGGTGCTGGTGGCGCCGGTCATTCCCGCCGTCACCGACGCGGAGTTGGAGCGCATCCTCGACGCCGCCGTGGCCGCTGGCGCCGGCGAGGCCGGCTATGTCATGCTGCGCGTGCCGCTGGAGATCCGCGACCTGTTCAAGGAATGGCTGCTGGCGCATTTCCCCGACCGCTACCGCCATGTGCTCTCGCTGCTGAAGGAGCTGCATGGCGGGCGCGAATATGATTCGACCTTCGGCCAGCGCATGACCGGCTCGGGGCCCTATGCCTGGACCGTGGCGCGGCGCTTCGAGATCGCGGCGGAACGGCTGGGCCTCAATCGGCGCCACACGCGCCTGACCACCCGCCATTTCAACCGTCCGCCAAAGGCGGGCGAGCAATTGTCGCTGTTCGGGGAAGAGGCATGAGCGCCGGGATCATGGACGACCGACCGAGGGAGGGAAGGATGGAGAAGGAGGCGGAGAGCCCGCCGGGCACCGCGCCGTTCCGCCGCGCCGGGCCGCCGCTGCGCCTGTCGCTGGTCACGCTGGGCGTCGCCGATCTGGCGCGCGCGGTCGCCTTCTACGAGGCGCTGGGCCTGCGGCGGCAGGTGAAGGCGGCCGAGGGCGCCGCCTTCTTCGATGCCGGCGGCGTGGTGCTGTCGCTCTATCCGCGCCACGAACTGGCCGCCGATGCCGGGGTGCTGCCGGGCCGCACCGGGCAGTTCGGCGGCATCGCGCTCGCCTGCAACCGGGTGAGCCGGGCCGAGGTCGACACGACGCTGATCCGCGCCGTTGCCGCCGGCGGACGGGCGCTCAGGCCGGCGCAGCCGACCTTCTGGGGCGGCTATTCCGGCTATGTCGCCGATCCGGACGGCCATCCCTGGGAGATCGCGCACAATCCCGGCTTCCCGTTCGACGAGGCGGGGCGCATCGTCCTGCCGGAATGAGCGGGCGGGGCGGCGGCCGGTGGTGCGCCGGCAAAAAGGAAAGCCCGGCTCGGGGCCGGGCTTTCGGGTCGTCAGGTCTGGCCGGGTGCGGCGAGCGTGCCAGCCCGTGCGGGGCTATGACGGGGCGCGCCGGAGGTCGGCGGGACGATGGCCGGCGGGAGCGACGCCCGCGCGGGTCCCGCCAAGCGCCGATCAATTGCCGCCGAGCAGCGGCGCCAGTTCCTTGTCGAGGGCTTCCGGGCTCATGGCGCCGGCGACCTTCTTGCCGTTGATGAAGAAGGTCGGCGTCGAATCGATGCCGAATTCGGTCGCGCCGCGCTTGGCGACCTCGTCGATCTCGCCGGCCAGCTTGGTGTTGTTGAGGCAGGCGTTGAACTGGTCCTCGGTCATGCCACTCTGCTTGGCGATGGCGAGCAGGGCCTGGGCCGGGTTGTTGCCGAAGGCCCAGTTCTTCTGCGTCTCGAACAGCGTGCCGGTCATCGGGTAGTATTTGCCCTCGCCCGCGCAGCGCGCCAGCATGAAGGCGGCCTTGGCGACGATGTCGAGCGGGAATTCGCGCAGGATGAAGCGCACCTTGCCGGTGTCGATGTACTTCTCCTTCAGCACCGGGAAGGTGGTCTCGTGGAAATGCGCGCAGTGGCCGCAGGTCAGCGAGGCGTATTCGACGATGGTGACCGGCGCGTCGGCCTTGCCGAGCACCTGGTCGGGCAGCGCGCCCGGCGCCATCAGCTTGGCGGTGTCCACGCTCTGCGCCTGCGCGCGACCGAGGAAGCCGGCACCGAAGCTGGAGAGGGCGGCGACGGAGAGGGCGAGGGTGCCGATACCTTCGAGGAAGCGACGGCGGTCGATCATGGTCGGTCTCCAGAAGACGGCCGGACGTCGTCGCCGGCTTCGTAAGGCCTAGCGCCTACAGGCAGCGCGCGAACATGGCAACGGTGCGGCGCGCAACGCAACGTCACCGCTGCGTGAAAACGGGGGCGGCGCGCCTGCGCTTGTCGCGTACGACCAGCGCGCCGAGCCGGGCGAGCGAGGCGGCGAGCGCGGGGTCCTCGAACGGGCCGACCGCGCGGTCGAGCCGGCGCTCGATCTCGCCGCGCTCGGCCGCATCCGGCTCGACGAAGGCGCGGCGCGCGCGCGGGCGCGGCACCGGCCCCTGGCGCAGCGCCAGCCGGCCGATGCAGCGCCAGCCGAAATAGCGGTTCACCCGCTCGATCACGACCGGGGCGTCGTGCTGCAGCTCGATGGCGAAGCCGCCCTCGACGCGGATGTGCAGCACGCCGGGCTCGGCGCTCTCGGCGCGGGACGGCCAGGCGAGCTTAATCGGCAGCGCGCGCGCCGCCAGCGCCTCGCCGACGATCTCCGCCCAGCGGGTGACGATCTCGACCGAGGCGAGGCCGCGCTGGCGGCAGCTCTCGGCGATGGTCGCGTCGATCAGGTCGGCGAGCGGGCGCGGGGTGGAGCGTCGGGCCATCGGCAACTCATCTTGCCCATGGCGGCCGATGCGGCCACCTTGCGGGCGTCAGCCAGAGGATCGCATGCCCGCCGCCGCCAATCCAGTTCCTCCCGTCGCCGTTCCCGCGCGCCACGATCCGGCGGCGCTGCTCGCCTGGTACGACCGCCACCGCCGCCAGCTGCCCTGGCGTGCCGCGCCGGGCCGGAGGCAGGAGCCCTACCGCGTCTTCCTCTCCGAGATCATGCTGCAGCAGACCACCGTGGTGACGGTTACGCCCTATTACGACGCCTTCCTCGCGCGCTGGCCGAGCGTCGAGGCGCTGGCGGGCGCGCCGCTGGAGGAGGTGCTCTCCGCCTGGGCGGGGCTCGGCTATTACGCCCGGGCGCGCAACCTGCACGCCTGCGCCCGGGCGGTGGTCGCGCGCCATGGCGGCCGCTTCCCCGCCGAGGAGGAGGCGCTGCTCGCCCTGCCCGGCATCGGCCCCTACACGGCGGCGGCGATCGCCTCCATCGCCTTCGACCGCCGCGCCGCGCCGGTCGACGGCAATTGGGAGCGCGTGGTCGCCCGGCTGTTCGCCGTCGAGGAACCGCTGCCGAAGGCGCGCGGCCGGCTGAGGGCGCTGGCGCTCACCTTGCTGCCGCAGGCGCGCCACGGCGATTTCGCGCAGGCGATGATGGATCTCGGCGCGACCATCTGCACGCCGCGCAAGCCCGCCTGCGGGCTGTGCCCGTGGATGGGGGACTGTCTTGGGCGGGCCGAGGGCGAGCCGGAACGCTATCCGGTGAAGGCAGCCAAGGCGGCCCGGCCGACGCGGCAGGGCATCGCCTTCCTCGCCGTGCGGGCGGACGGCGCGGTGCTGGTGCGCTCGCGCGCCGCCAAGGGGCTGCTCGGCGGCATGAGCGAGGTGCCCTCGACGCCGTGGGAGCCGGGCGGGGTGGCCAACCCGGCGGCGCACGCCCCGCTCAAAGCGTCGTGGACGGCGCTCAACACGTCCGTGACCCACATCTTCAGCCATTTCGCGCTGGAGCTGCAGCTCTGGCGGGCGGATGTTGCCGCAACCGTCGCCGCTCCCGCCGGGCACCGCTGGGTGCGGCCGGAGGGATTCGACGCCGAGGCCTTCCCGAGCGTCATGCGCAAGGTCCTGGCGCGACGGTGACGCCGCGCCGTCCGCGGTGCTATTCCGCCGCTATCGCCATTTCCGAGCGCACCACGGCGCGCAGCGTGTCGATCGGCTTGAGCCCCTCGCGGGTCTGGATGTGCCAGTAGGTCCAGCCATTGCAGGCTTCGATGCCCTGCGCCATGGCGCCGGCGCGGTGGATCGAGCCGATCTGGCCGAGGCCCGGCGCGGTCTCCAGCGACAGCGTGCCGTCGGCCCGCACCAGCGCGCGGACCCGCAAGCGGGCATCGGTGAGCAGGGTGCCGGGTGCCACCAGGCCGCGCTCGACCAGCGAATTGAAGGCGACGCGCGGCGCCTCGCGGGCGGTCGGCGCGGTGGCGAGGGCGAGGTCGGGCAGCGGCTCGACGGCGTCGATGCGCGCCTGCGCGGCGTCGGCATAGGTGGCGTCGCGCTCGATGCCGACGAAATGCCGGCCGAGCCGCTTGGCCACCGCCGCCGTGGTGCCGGAGCCGAGGAAGGGGTCGAGCACCACGTCGCCGGGCTTCGAGGCGGAGAGGATGATGCGCGCCAGCAGCGCCTCGGGCTTCTGCGTCGGGTGCACCTTGTGGCCGTCCTCGCCCTTCAGCCGCTCATGTCCGGAGCAGATCGGGAACAGCCAGTCGGAGCGCATCTGCACATCCTCATTGGCCGCCTTCATCGCCTCGTAATTGAAGGTGTAGCCCTTGGCGCCCGGCTCGCGCGCCGCCCAGATCAGCGTCTCATGCGCATTGGTGAAGCGCCGGCCGCGAAAATTCGGCATCGGGTTGGTCTTGCGCCAGACGATGTCGTTGAGGATCCAGAAGTCGAGATCCTGCAGCATGGCGCCGACGCGGAAGATGTTGTGGTAGGAGCCGATCACCCACAGCGTGCCGCTCGGCTTGAGCACCCGGCGCACGGCGAGCAGCCAGGCGCGGCTGAAGGCGTCATAGGCCTCGAAGCTGTCGAACTTGTCCCAGGCGTCGTCCACCGCGTCGACCCGGCTGTCGTCGGGCCGCTTCAATTCGCCCTGGAGCTGGAGATTATAGGGCGGATCGGCGAAGACGAGATCGACCGAGGCGGCCGGCAGCCGCGACAGCGCGGCGATGCAGTCGCCGCGCAGAATGGTGTCGAGGGGAAGCTCGGAGGACAGGCCGACTGGGCGAGCGACACCGGATCGGGAAGCCCGGTGGGCCTCCCCGCTACGAACCACCTTCATGGACGCTCAACCCTACTCGTACAGGACGCAACGGAACTCGTGTGTCCACAATGTCCGTCGAGCAGGGTAAACACCGGGTAAAGGGGTATCGTACCTTTGTCGCGATATGCGCGCGGGAGCGGTCCCGCTCAGGGCACCGTCCACAGGATCGGCAGCAGGCCCTCCGCCTGGGCGAACTCGATGCCCTCGGCCAGCGGGATGGCGGCGAGGAAGACGCAGGCATCGACGAAGGTGCGCACCACCAGCTGCGGCCGGATCTCCAGCGTATCGACATTGCGCCACAGCCAGACGTTCGGCAGGAAGCGCGGCACCCGTGCCTTGTAGGCGAGATAGGGCTCGCCGAACCTCTCGGAGAGGAAGCGCTCTTCCTTGCGCACCACGATGGTGAAGACCAGCAGGGTGATGAGCGTCGCCGCCACGGCGGCGGTGATGCTGCCGAACTGTGCGCCGGCGCCCGCCGCGCCAATGAACGAGAAGAAGTAGAGCGGGTTGCGGCACATCGAATAGGGGCCGACATCGACCAGCGTCGCCTTCTTGCGCCCGCCTATGTAGAGCGAGCACCAGGTGCGCCCGACGATGGCGACCGCCATCAGGGCGCGGCCGGAATGTTCGATGATCTCGTGGAGGCCGAACTCGTCGCCGTCCGGCCATACCGAATGGCCGAAGAGCAGGACGCCGACAGCGACCGTGCCGAGCGCGTAGAGCACCAGCTTGCGGACGCTCTGGACGGCGGCGATGTCGAAGCTCGGCGTGGCCGGCGGCGTGCGCGGTGTATCGGTCATGCAGGCGATTCCGTGAGGGATGAAACAGGCCATCAACGCGCGCGTCGCGGCTTTTTTCAGGCGCCGCCGGTCGAGCCCCCGCCTCAGGCCTTGAAGGCCCGGGCCAGCTGATCGAGCAGCGGCTTCATCATGTAGGACCACACGCTCCGGTCGCCGGTCTTGATGTGAACCTCCGCCGGCATGCCGGGCAGCAGCGTCTTGGAGCCGACAAGGCATGTGTCCTCGGGATCGAGGCCGATCCGGGCGACATAGAACGGCATCTGGATTCGCGCGTCGCGCACCAGATCGGCGGAGATGCGCTGGATCGAGCCCCTGCACTCCGGCGTCGAGGCCATGTCGAAGGCGGAGAAGCGGATGAGGACCGGCTGGCTCAGGCTGAGGTCGTCGATCTCATGGGGGGGAATGCGCGCTTCCACCACCAGCGTGTCGTTGTCCGGCACGATCTGCATGACGACTTCGCCGGGCGCGATGACCGCGCCGCGCGCATGCACGGCGAGTTCCTGCACGATACCCGCCTGCGGCGCGCGGATGTCGGTGCGCGCGAGCTGGTCCTCGGCCGCGAGCTTGCGTTCGGTCAGCTCGGCGCGGCGCCCTTCGGTCTCGCGCAGATCCCGGATCACCTCCGTGCGCATGGCCTCCTCGAGCTGGAGGATCTGCAGTTCGGTCTCCGTGATCCGGCCCTCGGTCTCCGCCACCGCCGCGATCAGCCGGCCGGCCTCGCCGTGCAGTCTGGCGGCCTCGCGCTGCAGCGCGCTGAGCCGGTCGATGGAGACGAGGTTCTGCGCGTAGAGCTTCTCGACGCCGGCCAGTTCCCGGCGCATGACGCCCTCGGCCTCGGTGATGGCGCGCTGCTGGGCCTCGAGCCCCTCGATCTGCCGATCGAGCTGTCCCGCGCGCTCGCGCAGCTGCGCCTTCTGCCCGGCCAGTCCCTTGCGGCGGCTTTCGAAGAAGATGCGCTCGCCGGTCATGGCGGCGACGACGTCGGCATCGTCGCCGCGGCCGGCGAAGGCGTCCGGCAGCGCCACCTCCGCCCGTCCGAGCTGTTCCGCGTTCAGGCGGGCTTCGCGGGCGACGGCGCTGTCGAGCTGTTGCTTGATGATCTGCAGATTGGCCTGCGTCAGCGTCTCGTCGAGATGGATCAGCAAGTCGTCGGCGGCCACGAGGTCGCCGTCGCGGACCTTGATCGCGTCGACGATGCCGCCGATCTGATGGCGCACCGGCTTGACGTTGCTCTGCACCACGACCGTACCCGGCACGATCACCGCGCCCGACAGGGTGGTGAGGGCCGCCCATCCGCCAAGTCCCGCCACGAGCAGCAGGGTGATGCCCAGCCCGATCAGCAGCGTGCTGCGGATTCCATCCTCCTCGGACGCCTCCGCCACGTCGCGATGGGCAGGGTCGGGCGGGAGCTTTCCCGTCATGTCAAGCATGGGACGACCGTGGTCCGGGGGAGCGCCTAGGCGGGCTGTACGCCATTCATCCTCTCCTCGGCGGCGGCCTGGGCCGCGGGTGCGTCGGCGGCATCCGGCTGCGTCACCCTGGCCAGCACCTCGGCCTTCGGGCCAAAGGCCTGGGCCATGCCCTGGTTCATGAAGAGCAGCTGGTCGAGATGTGCCAGGGCGGACGGCCGGTGCGCGACGACGATGACGATGCCGCCGCGCCGGCGCACGGAGAGCACGGCGGCGGCCAGCGCCACCTCGCCATCCGCGTCGAGATTCGAGTTGGGCTCGTCCAGCGCGACGAGGAACGGCTCGCCATACAGCGCCCGGGCGAGGCCGATGCGCTGGCGCTGGCCGGCCGAGAGCGCCAGGCCGTTCGGACCGATCTGCGTGTCGAAGCCGTCGGGAAGCCGGCGCACCATCGAATCCACGCCCGCGGCATCGGCGGCCGCCAGAATGGCGCGGGGATCGGCATCCTCCTGGAAGCGCGCGATGTTCTGGGCGATCGTGCCCTCGAACAGCTCGATGTCCTGCGGGAGATAGCCGATGTCGCGCCCGAGGATCTCCGCGTTCCACTGGTCGAGGCTGGCATGGTCGAGGCGCACGGAGCCGCGCTGGGCGGTCCATATGCCGACCAGAGCCCGCAGCAGGGTCGACTTGCCGGCGGCGCTCGGGCCGATGATGCCGAGCCCCGCCCCGGCCGTCAGCGAGAAGCTGACATTGGCGATGATCGCCTTCTGCGTACCCGGAGCGGCGACGCTCAGCCCCTGGACCTCGAGGCTCGTCCTGGGGCGGGGCAGCAACATGGTCTCCCGCCAGCGGGCGAAGGTCTCGAGCGATCTGGACAGAAGCGCGTAGCTCTGCCGCGCGCTGATGAAGCCGCGCCAGTTGCCGATGGCGAGGTCCACCGGCGCCAGGGCGCGGCTCAGGGCGATCGAGGAGGCGATGATCACGCCGCCGGTAGCCTGGCCCGTCACCACCAGATAGGCGCCGACGCCGAGGATCAGCGACTGGAAGATCATGCGGAGCGTGCGTGACACCGCGCCGGTCGCGCCGATCGCGTCGGAGACGCTCTGCTGGTCGCGCAGGAATTGCTGGCTGCGCCGGCTCCAGCGCCGGCCGAAACGGTCGACGAGCCCCATGGCGCGGACCACTTCGGCATTGCGCCGCGCCGCTTCCGCATCCTGCTGCCGCGAGACCAGCGACGCCGTGGCGCGCTTGGTCGGGTTGCGCGCGAGGCGGTCGGCGACGAGGGTGAGCGCCACGCTCAGCACCGCCGCCGCCGTTGCCAGCACTCCGAGGAGCGGGTGCAGGACATAGATGAGCGCGAGATAGAAGGGCAGCCACGGCAGGTCGAAGAAGGCGCCGGGTCCGGTGCCCGACAGGAAGCCCCGGATCTGGTCGAGATCGCGTATCGGCTGTATGCGCTGGCCCTCCGGGCCCGCCTGCAACGGCACCGCCAGCGAAGCGGCGAACGCGTCGCGCTGGAGCAGACGGTCGAGCCGGTTGGCGATGCGGATCAGCAGCCGGGAGCGGATGAATTCGAGCAGTCCCAGCGCCACATAGAGCCCGACCATCAGGATCGTCAGGCCGATGAGCGTCGGTATGCTGCCGGAAGGCAGCACCCGGTCGTAGATCTGCAGCATGTAGAGCGGGCCGGTCATGCCGAGGATGTTGATCAGGCAGGAGAACAGCCCGACGCCGACAAAGGCCGCCCGGCAGCTGGCGAAGGCTCTCCGAAGCACCGTGGAGTGCGAGTCCGAACTGGCCGGGTGCAGGGCGTTCATGGCGCGGCGATACTTCAAATGGCGAGGTCGGCAATCAGGACGTGAACCGCATCGACGGCGACGAGGTCTCCCGGCCAATATCGGCCCGGCAGCATAGCGCAGAAATGCCTTCCGCGCGCCGATGCATCGCGTGGGATTCGCGGACCGCTAGCCGATCTGAAAGTCGCCGGCGGTCAGCGCGAGGCCGGTGCCGAGCTGGGCGAAGCGGATCGCCCCGCCGGAGCCGGAGCCGTTGAAGTCGTACATCAGGGCGCCCGTTGAGGAATTGTAGATGATCCGGTCGTTCGCATCGTGCGCGGCGGCACCGATGTAGAACGCGTTCGTTGCCAGCGCCCCGATCGCTCCGGCGGCGGTGAAGATGGCATCGTCCAGCCAGATCGTGTCGTCGACTGCCGCGAAGTCCTTGATCGCGTCGACATTGCTTGTCGCGTTCAGGGCCGTGTTGAAGGCGAATATGTCTCTGCCGGCGCCGCCGGTCATTGCATCGTTGCCAGCTCTTCCGTTGAGGACGTTGGCGGCGGCGTTGCCGATCAGCGTATTGGCGAGCGCATTGCCGGTGGCATTGATCGCCGCGCTGCCGATGAGCACGAGATGCTCGACGCTGCCCTTGATATGGGCGGTGTCCGACAGGCTGAAGCTGACCGAGGAACTGATCCGGTCGCTGCCGCCCGAGCCGGCGATGCTTTCGTCGACGATGTCGCCGGCATTGTCGACGACATAGATGTCGTTGCCGCCGACGCCGGACATGTGGTCGACGCCGGCCCTGCCGTCGAGGACGTTGATGGCGGCGTTGCCGACCAGCCGGTTGGCAACGGCATTGCCGGTGGCGTTGATCGCCGCGCTGCCGGTGAGCATGAGGTGCTCGACGCTGCCCTTGATATGGGCGGTGTCCGACAGGCTGAAGCTGACCGAGGCATAGATCCGGTCGCTGCCGTTCGAGCCGGCGGTGCTCTCGTCGACGATGTCGCCGGCATTGTCGACGATGTAGACATCGTTGCCACCGACGCCGGACATGTGGTCGATGCCGGCCCTGCCGTCGAGGACGTTGATGGCGGCGTTGCCGACCAGCCGGTTGGCAACGGCATTGCCGGTGGCGTTGATCGCCGCGCTGCCGGTGAGCATGAGGTGCTCGACGCTGCCCTTGATATGGACGGTGTCCGACAGGCTGAAGCTGACCGAGGCATAGATCCGGTCGCTGCCATTCGAGCCGGCGGTGCTCTCGTCGACGATGTCGCCGGCATTGTCGACGATGTAGACGTCGTTGCCGCCGACGCCGGACATGTGGTCGATGCCGGCCCTGCCGTCGAGGACGTTGATGGCGGTGTTGCCGACCAGCCGATTGGCAACGGCATTGCCGGTGGCGTTGATCGCCGCGCTGCCGGTGAGCATGAGGTGCTCGACGCTGCCCTTGATATGGACGGTGTCCGACAGGCTGAAGCTGACCGAGGCATAGATCCGGTCGCTGCCATTCGAGCCGGCGAGGCTCTCGTCGACGATGTCGCCGGCATTGTCGACGATGTAGACGTCGTTGCCGCCGACGCCATACATGTGGTCGGTGCCGGCCCTGCCGTTGAGCGTGTTGATGGCAGCGTTGCCGACCATCGAATCATTGCCCGAGCCGCCGATGGCATTCTCGATCAGCGAGCGGGTATCGCCGTTATACTGCAGCGCGTTGAACAGGTTGCCGCGGGCGTAGTTGCCGTCTCCGAGATAGGCCTGCTGCGCGCTCGACATCAGCGACCATCCGCCGGGGGCGAGGCTGATCGACTGGCCGGAGGTGTAGTTGGAAAAATCGTAGGTGTCGGTGCCGCCGCCGTCCCAGACCGTCAGGAACACGCGGTTGCCGCCCGGCGCGCCCTGGCCGACGCCGTTGATGAACATCTCGCCGGTCGAGGACGAGAACTTATAGACCGAGTTGCCCGCATTGGTCGTGAAGTCGGCGCCATACATCTCCTGGATCGCCGCGATGTCGTACATCATCAGCGTCTGGGCGAAGTCCCACGAACCGTTGCTGTAGCCAGTGCCCGGACTCCCGACATATGACTTGTACGTCATGATGGAGAATTCCATGCTGTCATGAGCGTAGGTCATCGCCGTGTTGCCGGGACCACCCGACTCCTGGCCGTGCTTGAGGCCGAGCGCATGGCCGATCTCGTGCAGGGTCGAGTGGTAGGCGTAGTTGCCCTTGGTCGGGAAGCGCATCTCGCTCGACCCGGTCTGCGTGCCGAACCACACGTCACCGCCGGTATAGTGGGCGCTCGGGTAATAGGCATAGGCGGTGGGCTGGGCCTCGTTCGACATGCCGAAGCGCAGCGTCGCGCTCCCCGGACTGGCGGCGTTTTCCGTGAAGGAAAGATTGGAGACGGCCGCATATTGTGCCAGCGCCGCTCGCACGGCCGTCTGCATCTGTGGCGTCAGCGACTGGAACGTCGAGGTTTCGGCGCCATAGGACCCGTACTGGCTTCCGCTGGTGGGAAACGAGAAGCTCAGCGAGGTCGTTGCCCACGCCGTGCCGATGAGAAGTCCGTCGACATCCTGATTGCCGGTGGCCAGGACGCTGACCGTCGAGGTCGCCGAGCCATTCCGCACCGGGACGGCAAACGCACTGCCTGCGTAGCTGTACGTCATCGATCGTGCCCCCGATCCAGACCCGAGCCTGTCGCTGAATGGCACAGGACGGTCATTCGCGTTGGGGAAGCTTTATCGATGGTTGCATCGTACGCAAGCGTAGAGTGCGTCCGTTGGCACGGATCGAGGTGTTTTGATATTGTCGGCTTCCCCTCGCGCGAGGGGCTGCATCGTCCCGTCAGGCCGTTGCGCCCTGCGGCAGGCGCCGGTCGCGCAGGGCGAGGCCGGCGAGCACCAGGGCGAAGCCGAGCGCGTGGTAGGGGTGCAGGCTCTCGCCGATGAGGCCGACCCCGAGCCCCGCGCCGAAGACCGGCATGAGCTGCAGGAACTGGCCCGCGCGCGTCGGCCCCAGCGTGCCCGCGCCGCGCGCCCACAGCACGAAGCCCAGCGTCGGCAGGCTGCCGACGTAAAGCACCAGCAGCGCCAGGCCGCCGATCTCGCCGCCGATCTGGCCGGCGCGCGTGCCCGCCTCCAGCGTGGCGATCTCCCATGCGGCGACCGGGGCCAGCGCCATGAGGCCGAAGGGAATGCTCACCGTCAGCGCCGCGGCGGGAGACAGCGGCGAGGGGAAGCGCTTCAGCAGCACGGCATAGAGCGCGAAGGCGGCGATGCCGAGGAACAGCAGGACGTCGCCGCCGTGCAGGTCGAGCCGGAGCAGCGTGCCGAGGTCGCCGCGCAGCACGATCAGCCCGACCCCGGCGGTGGAGACGGCGAGCGCGAGGCGCGAGCGGGCGCTGGTGCGCTCGGCGAGGAGGAGCCAGCCGAACAGGCCGACCAGGATCGGCGCCGCCGCGCCGATGATCGAGCCGTTGACCAGGCTGGTATGGGCGAGGCCGGCATAGATCAGCACGGTGAACACGGCGATGTTGAGCGCGCCGCAGGCGAGCCAGAGCGGCCAGCGGCGCGCGACCTCGGCGCGCCGGGCGAGAATTTCCCGGCCGGTGAAGGGCAGGAGCAGGGCGAAGGCCAGCATCCAGCGGGCGGCGGAGAAGGTGGCCGGCGGCACGATGTCGGCGGCGAGGCGCCCGGCGAGGAAATTGCCGGACCACAGCAGCGCGGCGCCGGCCAGCGCCAGCGCCGCGAGGCGCGCCGGTGTGGCGAGGGCGACCGGGCGCATGCTGACGGCGGTGCGCGAGACCAGGGGAGTCAACGTGTCTGCGACGAATGCCATGACGCGCCTCCGGATCCTTGCGGCGGCGGAGGGGGGCTCCACCGGACTAGGTCAGTGTAGTTGTCCTAGTTCGGCATGTCCTTGCGTTCTGAGCGTCTGTCGTCCGGCGTCGTGGCAGAATCTGCGGGTCAGAGCCGCTTTTTGGGGCGATCCGTTTCGGTGCCCATTTTTCCAGCAGTCGAATCGGGGGAGGCGGGCACGGCGCGCAGATGGTCGAGGGGCAGCCTTCCGCTCTCCTTCACCCGCTTCAGCGCCAGCGAGGAGCGCACGCCGCGCACGCCGGGCAGGCCCATCAGCCGGTCATGGGCGAAATGGGCGAAGCCGTCGAGGTCCTCGCACACCACATGCAAGAGGTAGTCGCTGTCGCCGGTCACGCTGTAGCAGGCCACCACCTGCGGCAGTGCCAGCACCGCCGCCTCGAATTCGCGCGCCGCCTCCTCCACCTGCCGTTCCAGATGCACATGGATGAAGGCGAGCACGCCGAGGCCGAGCCGGCCGGCCTCCAGCCGCGCCTGGTAGGAGGCGATCAGCCCCTCCTCCTCCAGCCGCCGCGTCCGCCGCAGGCACGGCGAGGGCGACAGGCCGATGCGCTCGGAAAGCTCGGCATTGGTGAGCCGCCCATCATCCTGCAGCTCGCGCAGGATGCGCAGGTCGAACATGTCGAGGGCAGGTGGGTGCATGGTCTGCCTCCATGTGCGGATCTGGCAGCAGGATCGGCCGTCAAGTCGCAGTTTGTCGGCAGAAGGTGGCGATCGGCAATAAGTCTTTGGTCAAGGGGGCTGTCCTTCTCGCCGTCCGTCCTCCCGGACGGCCACAGGCCGCTCCGGGATCGCGTCGGCGCTGGCGGGCGATCCCGGAGCGGCGGCTTCGCCTTCGATCGGGAAGATGGCGCGGTGGCCAGCGGCCGGAATCCTCAACATCTCGTGGATCGGAGGCGCGTGGCCACTTGAACTTGTGGTTGCCGGGCTGCACCCTAGGGGTATGAAATTCACCCGCCTGCGTCTCACCGGCTTCAAGACGTTCGTCGAGCCGACCGAAATGCTGATCGAGCCCGGCCTCACCGGCGTCGTGGGCCCGAATGGCTGCGGCAAGTCGAACCTTGTCGAGGCGATGCGCTGGGTGATGGGTGAAAGCTCCTACAAGGCGATGCGCGCCGAAGGCATGGACGACGTCATCTTCGGCGGCTCCACCACCCGCCCGGCGCGCAACACCGCCGAGGTGGTGCTCGTCGTCGACAATGCCGACCGCTCGGCCCCGGCCATCTTCAACGATGCCGACCTGCTGGAGATCTCCCGGCGCATCGAGCGCGAGGCCGGCTCGTCCTACCGCATCAACGGGCGCGAGGTGCGCGCGCGCGACGTGCAGATCCTGTTCGCCGACGCCTCCTCCGGTTCGCGCTCGCCCTCCATGGTGCGGCAGGGGCAGATCGGCGAGATCGTCGGTGCCAAGCCCGCCGCCCGCCGCCGGCTTCTGGAGGAGGCGGCCGGAGTCGCCGGCCTGCACGCGCGCCGGCACGAGGCGGAGATGCGCCTGCGCGCCGCCGAGACCAACCTCACCCGCCTGGAAGACGTCATCGGCCAGATCACCGGGCAGCTCGACGCGCTGCGCCGCCAGTCGCGCCAGGCCTCGCGCTACCGGGTGCTGTCGGGCGACATCCGCAAGGCCGAGGCGGCGCTGCTCTGGCTGCGCTGGCTGGAGGCGGAGGGCGGGCTGAGCGAGGCGAGCCGGGCACTGGACCTCGCCGTGCGCGAGGTCGCCGCCCGCACCCTGCAGCAGGGCGAGGCGGCACGCGCGGCAGCCGTCGCCGCGCATGGCCTTCCCGCCCTGCGCGAGGCCGATGCCGCGAGCGCCGCCGCGTTGCAGCGTCTCACTTTGGCGCGCGGCGAACTTGACCGCGACGAGGCCCGCGCCGGCGCCCGCCGCGAGGAACTCGTCCGCCGGCTGGCCCAGCTCGGCGGCGACATGGAGCGCGAGCGCGCGCTTGCCGCCGATGCCGGCCAGATGCTGGCCCGCCTCACTGATGAGGCCGAGGAACTGGCGCTCGCGCAGGAGCAGGCGGCGCAGCTCGAGGACGAGGCGCTCGCCATGCGCGAGGAAGCGGCGGCGATGCTGGCCGAATCCGAGCGCGACTTCGCCGAGGCGACCGCCGTCAATGCCGAGCGCACCGCCCGGCGCGGTGCGCAGGAGCGCGCGCTGCGCGAGGAAGCCGAGCGGCTGTCGCGGATCGACCGTGAGATCGACCTGCTCGCCGGCCAGCAGCGCCAGCTCGAGGCCGGCGTCGGCGCCGCGCGGCTGGACGAGCGCCGGGAGGCGGCGGAGGCCGCGCAGGATGCCTTCGCCGGTGCCGAGATCGCCGCGGACGAGGCCGAGGAGGCCCATGTCGCCGCACGTGCCGGGCTCGATCACGCGCGCCGCCCGCTCGGCGAGGCGGAGCGCGCCGCCCAGCGGCTCGACACCGAGGCGCGCACCCTCGCCAAGCTGCTCGACGTCGGCACGTCGCGCCAGTGGCCGGCGGTGCTCGATTCGATCCGCGTCGAGCGCGGCTATGAGACCGCGCTGGGCGCCGCCTTGGGCGACGATCTCGACGCGCCGGCCGATGCCGCCGCGCCGGTGCACTGGGCGCTGTCCGACGGAGCGGGCGACGCGCCGCTGCCCGCCGGCGCCGATCCGCTGGGCGCCCATGTCGAGGCGCCGCCGGTGCTGGCCCGCCGCCTCGCGCAGATCGGCGTGGTGGCCCGCGCCGACGGCCCGCGCCTGTCCGCCGCGCTGCTGCCCGGCCAGCGCCTCGTCTCGCGCGAGGGCGATCTGTGGCGCTGGGACGGCCTCACCGCCGCCGCCGATGCGCCGACCGCCGCCGCCCGCCGCCTGGCCGAGCGCAACCGGCTCGCCGACATCGAGGCCGAGCTGGAAGGCGCGCGCGCCGAGGTCGCCGTCCATCGCGCCGCGCTGGAAATCGCCGAGGCGGCGCTGCGCGCGGCGGCGGCCCGCGAGAACGCCGCGCGCGAGGCCCGCCGTGCCGCGCTGCGCACCATGGAGGCGGCGCGCGACGAGCTCGGCCGCGCCGAGCGCGCCGCCGCCGAGCAGGCCGCCCGCCTCGCCGCGCTCGGCGCCAATCTGGCCCGGCTGCAGGCCGAGCGCGAGCAGGCGGCCCGGGTGCTGGAGGAGGCGCGCGCCGCCGTCGCGTCGCTGCCGGCCGCCGCCGAGGGCGAGGCGCGGCTCGCCGAGATTCGCGCCCGCGTCGCGCAGGACCGCGCGGTCCTCGCGGAAGCGCGGGCCCGGGCGGAGGCGCTGGTGCGCGAGCGCGAGCAGCGTCTGCGCCGGCTTTCCGCCATCGCCGCCGAGCGCGCCTCGTGGGAAGCGCGCGCCGGCGGCACCGGCGAGCGCGTGGCGGCGCTGGAGGCGCGCGTCGCCGAGGCCGCCGCCGAGCGCGAGAGCCTCGACGACGCGCCGGTACGGTTCGCCGCCCGCCGCCGCGCGCTGCTCGACGAGACCGCCAGGGCCGAGGCCGCCCGGCACGAGGCCGCCGACCGGCTCGCCGGCGCCGAAGCCCTGCAGGCCGAGGGCGACAGGCTCGCCCGCGCCACGCTCGACGCGCTCGCCGCCGCGCGCGAGGAGAGCGCCCGCGCCGAGGCCCGGGTGGAGGCCGCCCGCGAGCGTCGCGGCGCTCTGGTGCGCGAGGTCGGCGAGGTGCTGGACGGGCCGCCCGAGAGCGCGCGCGAGATCGCCGGCTTCGCCGCCGATGCGCCGCTCCCCGCGCTGGCCGAGGTGGAGGTGGAACTCGCCCGCCTCAAGGCCGACCGCGAGCGGCTCGGCGCGGTGAACCTGCGCGCCGAGGAAGAACTCATCGAGATCGAGACCCAGCAGCAGGGGCTCGCCGCCGAGCGCGACGACCTGACCGAGGCGATCAAGCGCCTGCGCCAGGGCATCTACAGCCTCAACCGCGAGGCGCGCGAGCGGCTGCAGGTGAGCTTCAACGTCGTCGACGGCCATTTCCGCCAGCTCTTCACCACGCTGTTCGGCGGCGGCGAGGCGCAGCTCGTGCTGACCGATTCGGACGATCCGCTGGAAGCCGGCCTCGACATCATCGCCAAGCCGCCGGGCAAGAAGCCGCAATCGCTCTCGCTGCTGTCGGGCGGCGAGCAGGCGCTGACGGCGATGGCGCTGATCTTCGCGGTGTTCCTCACCAATCCGGCGCCGATCTGCGTGCTCGACGAGGTCGACGCGCCGCTCGACGACGCCAATGTCGAGCGATTCTGCAACCTGCTCGACGAGATGCGCCGGCTCACCGAGACCCGTTTCGTCACCATCACCCACAACCCGATCACCATGAGCCGGATGAACCGCCTGTTCGGCGTCACCATGGCCGAGCGCGGCGTGTCGAAGCTGGTTTCCGTCGATCTCGCCACCGCCGAGAGCTGGCGCGAGGCGAGCTGACGGGCTTTCCCGGGCCCGGATGCGCGATCGCGTGAGGCGCAATGCCGCGCCCATGGGGCGTTTGCCGTATTTCGGCCGGTGCTCTGGCATGCCAAAACCACGCCGAAAGCTTCCCTTGGTGCGAAACCGGCTCGAACTGCCTGCGACAGAGCGTCCACCTGACGATTTTGTCTTGTTATTACAATGACTTAAAAGATGTGTTCACATCCTTGACACCCCTAGGGGCGAACACTATGGTGCGCCCGGCTTCGGGGTGGAGAAATCCTTCTCTGGTGAGGCCTGAGTGCGGTTCATGGACGACCGAGACAAGACGGACGGCCAGAAGGACTCGGGTCAGCCGGAAGTGTCCGATTCGGAGCTTTCGGGCAGGCTTCGCGGGCTGGGCAGTGCGCTGGACAAGGTGCAGGCCGAGCGGCGGGCCGAGGAAAAGGCGTCCTCCGTTCAGGATCGGACGTCGTCTTCGGCCGGCATGACGCTCGCTTTCCGGCTGGGAAGCGAGTTTGTCGCGGGTGTGCTGGTCGGCGCCGGCCTCGGCTGGGCCATTGATCGTTTCTTCGGCATCGCGCCGTGGGGAATGATCGTGTTCATGCTGCTCGGCTTCGGTGCCGGCATCGCGAACATGATGCGCGCGGCAGGGGAAACCGGCCGCAAGAGTCCGCCCAAGGGCGGGGCATGACGGATTTCGGCGCCGGCCTTCCGGCGGGCGCCTGACGGGTTTGGCGGCGCCGTGCTTCGGCATGGCGCCTTGAGATGGGGACGGGCGCTCTCGGGCGCCGCGTGTTGAGGGCAGCGACCGGCGATGGCCAGCGGCAGCGTGATCGATCCGATCCATCAGTTCCAGATCATCAAGATCGTGGAGCTGGGGAAGCCCGGCGGCATCGAGTTCGCCTTCACCAATTCCGCCGCCTTCATGTTCGGCGTCGTGGCGCTGGTGTTCTTCTTCCTCACCTTCGCCACGCGCGGCCGCACCCTGGTGCCCGGCCGCCTGCAGTCGATGGCGGAACTTTCCTACGAATTCGTCGCCTCGACGGTGCGCGGTTCGGCGGGCAATGAGGGGATGAAGTTCTTCCCCCTCGTCTTCTCGCTGTTCATCTTCGTGCTGACCGCCAACTTCGTGGGCATGATCCCCTACGCCTTCACGGTCACCAGCCACCTGATCGTCACCGCGGCGCTGGCGCTGCTGGTCATCCTGACGGTCATCATCTACGGCTTCGTGCGCCACGGCACCCACTTCCTGCACCTGTTCGTGCCGTCGGGCGTGCCGGTCTTCCTGCTTCCCTTCATGGTCGTGATCGAGGTCATCTCCTTCCTCTCGCGCCCCATCAGCCTTTCGCTGCGTCTGTTCGCCAACATGCTGGCGGGCCACATCGCCATGAAGGTGTTCGCCGGCTTCATCGTGATGATGACCGCCTCGGGCGTCGTCGGCTGGTTTGGTGCCGTGCTGCCGCTGACGATGGTGGTGGCGCTCACCGCGCTCGAATTCCTGGTCGCCGCTCTGCAGGCTTACGTCTTCGCGGTGCTGACCTGCATCTATCTCAACGACGCGCTGCATCCGGGCCACTGATCGGCGCGTCGCGGGACTCTCATCCAGCCAATCCAACCAATCTGACGAATCCAATAGGAGAAGATCATGGAAGCGGAAGCCGCCAAGTTCCTCGGCGCCGGTCTCGCCACGCTCGGCATGGGCCTCGCCGCCATCGGCGTGGGCACCATTTTCGGCAACTTCCTCTCGGGCGCCCTGCGCAACCCGTCGGCGGCCGACGGCCAGTTCGCCCGCGCCTTCATCGGTGCGGCGCTCGCGGAAGGTCTCGGCATCTTCTCGCTCGTCGTCGCCCTCGTTCTGCTCTTCGTGGTCTGACGCTTTTCGGGCCGGGCGCGCCTCAGTGGGGCGCCCGGTGCCGTATTGTGCTGACGTCCACATCGATCGAGGAAGCCTGAACCATGCCCGAGACCCAAGGTCCGGCCGGTATCATCGTCATCGCCCAGGCGGAGGCGCCTGCTACCCTGCCGGCCGAAAGCGGTGTGGAGATCGCCGTGCCCCCAGGTGAAGCACATGGTGGCGGCTTCCCGCCCTTCGACGTCCACACCTATCCCTCGCAGCTCGTCTGGCTGGTGATCGCCTTCGCGGCGCTCTACCTGCTGATGAGCCGCATCGCCCTGCCGCGCATCGCCAATATCCTCGAGGAGCGGCACGACCGCATCGCCGACGATATCGAGGAAGCCGGCAAGCTGAAGGCGGAGAGCGAGGCGGCCGCCGTCGCCTATGAGAAGGCGCTGGCCAGCGCCCGCAACAAGGCGCACGGCATCGCCACCGAAACGCGCGACAAGCTCTCGGCCAGCGCCGAGGCGAGCCGCAAGTCGCTCGAGGCCGATCTTTCGGTCAAGCTGGCGGCGGCGGAAGTGCAGATCGCAGCGACCAAGACGGCGGCGATGTCCAACGTCCGCGGCATCGCGGTCGAGGCGGCCGACGCCATCGTCAAGACGCTGATTGGCGCTTCGCCCGCCCCGAAGGCGGTCGAGGAGGCGGTCGACACCGCCATCAAGAGCTGAGGAGCGCACCATGGGTAGCGATACTTTCTGGGTCGCCGTCGCCTTCGTCATCTTCATGGGCCTGCTGGCCAGGGCGGGTGCCTTCTCCGGCATCGTCTCCAAGCTGGACGCGCGCGGCGACCGGATCCGTCAGGAGCTGGAAGAGGCCCGCCGGCTGAAGGAAGAGGCGCAGAAGCTCGTCGCCGAGTACAAGCGCCGCCAGCGCGAGGCCGAGGAAGAGGCCGAGGCGATCGTCACCACCGCCAAGGCCGAGGCCGAGCGCCTCGCCGCCGAAGCGAAGCAGAAGCTGGAGGACCTCATCGTCCGCCGCACCAAGATGGCCGAGCAGAAGATCGCCCAGGCCGAGGCGCAGGCGCTCGCCGAGGTGAAGGCCGCCGCCGCCGACGCGGCGGTGAAGGCCTCCGAGGTGCTGCTCGCCGCCCATGTCGTCGGCGACACCGCCGACCGCGTGCTGAACGAGGCGGTCGCCGAGGTGAAGTCCAAGCTCAACTGAGCCCTTCGGCATTCAGGATTGCGAAAGCCCGGCCTCGTGCCGGGCTTTTTCGTTTGCGACGATGACGCCCGTCATCGGGGCTCGTGCACCGGGTCTCGTGCATCGGGTTTCTTGCACCGGGTCTCGTGCACCGGGTTTCCTGGAGCCGTCATGGCCGACTTCTGGGTGTATGAGAACTGGACCCACAAGCGGGCGCGCGTGCATCGCGCGGACTGCGGCATGTGCAATGACGGCCGTGGGACGCAGGCCGGCGCATCGCAGCGCAACGGCCGGTGGCACGCGGCAGCCAGCCGTGCGGAGGCGCTGACCCTGGCGCGGCGGCTCGGCCAGGCGGACACGAGGGAATGCCCCTTTTGCGCGGGCCCGCGCGCGTCGCGATAGTCGGTCTCAAGGATGCGAAAGGGGGGCAGCGAAGGGGGCTGGTCCCTGCCGCGAAGGCCGGTCGGCCCCCACGGAACCGGTGCTGACCCCCGGCCGCCCGCTCAGCTCGTCCAGCGGCGGGGGCGGTAGAAGGTGTGCTCGCCGATGCGGTCGAGCTTGCGCATCTCGCGGATCCAGTTCGGGCGGACGGAGCGCGCGTGGTAATGCGTCGCCCGGCCGACCTTGTCGTCCCAGATCAGCCCGTCGAGCATGTCGGCGGCGATCTCCTTCGCCTGCTTCCACAGCCGCGGCTCGGTGACGACGTCCTTGATGTTGTCGCAGGCGAAGGTGAACTGGCAGGCGAGCCGGCGGTGCGCGTTCTGATAGACCGCGCGGCAGATGTCGGAGGGGTAGTAGCCGGAGAAGACGCGGTTCATCACCACCTGCGCGACGGCGATCTGGCCGCGCTCGGGCTCGCCCCGGCTCTCGAAATAGACCGCCTCGGCGAGGCACTTCTCGGCCCGCTCGCGCCGCTTGCCGGCAAGGCCCAGCCGCTCGGCCGGGCTCGGCCCGCGCGCCACGCGGCGCGTGGCGCCATCCGCCGATTTGGCGGCGTCGGTGGTGCCGCTGTCGCCGGCCGCGCCTGCCGATGACCTGTCCTGATGCAGGAAGGGCTGCGGCGGCAGCGCGCTCTCGTCCATCCCGAAGATGAAGAGGCTTTGCCGGTAGAGCGGCAGGCTGGCGTCGATCTGGTAGGCCGGGCGTGCCGCCTCGTCGTCGCTCATCGCCGCCAGCGCGCCGTCGCCGGGCACGACGATGTCGTTCTCGTCGGCGCCGAGCCCGATCGCCGGGCCGGCGTCCTCGAGCTGGGAGGGGTCGCCGGTCGGGTCGCCCGCCGGCACGGAATAGAGACCGGTCGCCTCGCGGGCCTCCATGTCGGTGTCGTCGCCCCCGTCCGCGTCCTCGTCTGCGTCCTCATTGGGGTCGGTGCCGATGCCGGCGACGTCGTCCGGCGCCCCGGTGCCGGTCCCCGTTCCCATGCCGCCGGCCGGCGTTCCGGTGCCGCTGCCGGCAAGGCTCGCCGGCGTGGCGACGCCGGAGGCGGCCAGCGGGTCGACGTCGAGCGGCTCCGTGCCGGCGAGACGGTCGGCTTTGCCGGCGCGATTGATGTCGATGGCGAGCCCGGCGGGCGGCGGGGCGGCGATGGCGGAGCCGGAGAGCAGCGAGGCGGCCGAGGGCCAGGCGAAGGTCGAGGCCTTCAGCAGATGCGGCGGGCCGCCGAGAATGGAGAGCCGGGCGCGCTCGGCGACGCCGGGCTGATGTGCCAGGCGGGCGAGAATGTCCTGGAAGCCGATGGTGCTGCTGCCGCCGGCCAGCATGGCCAGCAGAAGGCCGCCCCTCATCCCCCAGCTTCGAACGCGCGTTGAGACCCGCATGTCGATCCGACGCCTACGCAACACGACGCAACACCACTCGCCACGGCGTGGCCTGTCGGTGACAGGCAAGACGCTGCACGCCCCAGCTCCACTATTGTCGCCCATTAACCTTGCGCGAGCGTTAATGCCGTACCGTCAAAGGCCTGGCGGCGCGTGATTGCGGCGCCGGAAGGCTCAGCGCGGCGCGGCGGCGCGGCGCAGGCGGTCGGCGATGGCCTCGCCCAGCCCGTGGCGGGGCAAGGGCACCACGGCGATGGCGCGCGCCCCGGCGCGGTCGAGTTCGCGCAGACAGGCGAACAGAGTGGCCGCCGCCTCCACCAGTTCGCCGGCCGGGCTGAGATCGCGCGTGGCGACCGCCTGTTCGGCGCCGGGCGGCCGCGCGCCGGCGAAGGTCAGCAGCGCCTCGCCCGGCTTCACGTCGCGCGCGTCGAGCCGCACCGGCACTGAAGGGGCGTAGTGCGAGGCCAGCATGCCGGGCGCCAGCGGGGAGGTCTCGGCAGCCGGCTCCCCGAGCGGATGCGCGACAGGGCCCGCCAGCGGAGCTCCCAGCGCCGCCTCGATCGCCTCGCGCGGCAGGCCGCCCGGCCGCAGCAGCACCGGCACGGAGCCGGTGCAGTCGAGAATGGTCGATTCCACCCCGACCGCGCAGGGGCCGGCATCGAGGATCAGGTCGATGCGCCCGTCGAGATCGGCCAGTACATGCTGGGCGCTGGTCGGGGAGACATGGCCGGAGCGGTTGGCGCTCGGCGCGGCGATCGGCCGTCCGGCCGCGCGCAGCACCGCCTGCGCCACGGGATGGGCTGGCACGCGGATCGCCACGCTGGCGAGCCCGGCGCGGGCGAGGGCACAGGTGGCGTCCGCGAAGGCCGGCACGACCAGCGTCAGCGGTCCCGGCCAGAAACGGCTGGCCAGCGCCTCGGCTGCCGGCGTCAGCACGCCCACGCGCCGCGCCGCGGCGATGTCGGGCACATGGGCGATGAGCGGGTTGAAGCGCGGCCGGCCCTTGGCCGCGTAGAGGCTGGCGACCGCGCGCGGATCGGTGGCGTCGCAGCCGAGGCCGTAGACCGTCTCGGTCGGCAGCGCGACCAGCCCGCCGCCGATGAGCACGCGCGCGGCCTCGGCGATGCCGGCGGCATCGGCCGCCCGCAGCCGGGTCGTTCGCGTCATAGCTTCCGGCGGAGGTGTCACCGCGTCGCTCATCTCTGGTTGGTGCCCTTGCATCTCGCGCTCAGGCGCGCTCGGATAGGACGTCCCGCCGGGTGGGTCAACGGCAGCGCCCTAGTGCGGCCCGCGATCGCTCCGTTCCGCCGGCGGGTGCGGCGCCGGAAAATTCCGCCGTCGCCCGGCTGGCCCCTGGCGGCGACGTGGCATATCGTCCACCACTGGCCGGCGGAACCCGACGCGGCAGACCTGGATGACAGGTCGGCCGGCTGCAAGAACGAATGATCGGAACGACCAAGGGTCGCCAAAGGAACGCCAAAGGAACGCCATGACCACCCTGCTGATCGCCCATGACGCCTGCCTCGACCACCTCACGCCCGCCGGCCATCCCGAGCGGCCGGACCGGGTGCGGGTGCTCAACCGGGTCTTCGAGGGCGAGCAGTTCGCCACGCTGGCGCGCGAGCAGGCGCCGGTGGCGGCGCGCGAGGACATCGTGCGGGTGCATCCGGAGGATTTCGTCGCGGCGCTGGAAGAGGCCATGCCGGAGGAGGGCATGGTGCGCATCGACGGCGACACGGTGATGTCGCCGGGCACGGGCGAAGCGATCTGGCGCGGCGTCGGCGGCGCCGTGCTCGGCGTCGACGAGGTGCTGGCGGGCAGGGTGGACAACGCCTTCGTCTCCATGCGCCCGCCCGGTCACCATGCCGAGACCCGCACGCCGATGGGCTTCTGCCTGTTCAACAACGTCGCCATCGCCGCCCGCCACGCCCAGAAGGTGCACGGCATCGGCCGCGTCGCCATCGTCGATTTCGACGTGCATCACGGCAACGGCACGCAGGAGATCTTCTTCTCGGACCCGAGCGTCATGTACGCCTCCACCCACCAGATGCCGCTGTTTCCCGGCACCGGCGCGGTCGGCGAGCGCGGCACCACCGACAACATCGTCAACGCGCCGCTGCGCTCGGGCGACGATGGCGAGCATTTCCGCGCCGCCTTCGAGAGCCGCATCCTGCCGCGCCTGGAGGCCTTCGGGCCGGAACTGCTGATCATCTCCGCCGGCTTCGACGCCCATACGCGCGACCCGCTCGGCAACATCAACCTGCTGGAAGACGACTATACCTGGGTGACCAAGAAGCTCATGGACCTCGCCGACAAGCATTGCGGCGGCAAGATCGTCTCGGTGCTGGAGGGGGGCTACGACCTCGAAGGACTGGCCCGTTCGGCCTCCGCCCATGTCATGGCGCTGATGCGCGGCTGATCTTGGGAGCGCGCGCCCGCTCCACGCTGTATAAGGAGCGCGATTCATGGTGGAGGACGCGATGACCGATATGGCGGACGTGAATGCGCTGAGCTTCGAGAAGGCGCTTGCGGAGCTTGAGGCGATCGTCTCCAAGCTCGAGGGCGGCAGTGTTCCGCTGGAAGAGTCCATCACGCTCTATGCGCGCGGCGAGGCGCTGAAGGCCCGCTGCGACGCGCTGCTGAACGATGCCGAGGCGCGGGTCGAGAAGATCACCCTCGGCGCCGATGGCCGTCCCGCCGGCGCGCAGCCGCTCGACGCGGAATAGCCCTCTCTCGGGCCCGGCGAGCGCCGCATGACGATAAGGCTGCGCGGCCACCATCTGCTGTGCCTGCTGACCTTTGTCGGCAAGGGCTACACGTCCGCCTTCACCGCCAATTACCGCCGCATCGTGGCCCGTCTCAATGCCGGCGAGGACGTCGAGCTGGTGGATGGGCCCGACGACATTTGCGGCCCCATGCTGGCCGAGGCCGAGCATCACTGCTTCAACGCCAGCGTCGCGCAGCGCGACGCGCAGGCGCTCGCCGACATCGCCCGGCTGCTCGGACGGCCGGTCGGACCCGGTCGCCGCCTCGCCCTGTCTTCGGCCCGGGTGGCACAGATGCGCGGGGCCTTCGCCGCGGGGACCCTGCGCACCGCCTGCGCAGGCTGCCAGTGGTCGGGGCTGTGTTCGGACGTGGCGGCGGGTGCCTTCGCCGGGACGCGGCTCGACGGCTAGCCGCGCTCAGCCCGCCCGGCGGCCACGGCAGTCCGGATTGAACACCCGCACCGTCGAGGCCGGGTTGCGGGCGAGCGCCGCCGGCGGACGGATCGGACGTCGCAGCAGCTCGCCCTTGCAGTTGGGGCAGATGCCGTTCAGCAGACCGTCGCTGCAATCCGTGCAGAAGGTGCACTCGAAGGTGCAGATCACCGCCTCGCGCGCGTCCGGCGGCAGGTCGCGGTCGCAGCACTCGCAGTTCGGCCTGAGTTCCAGCATCGTCGCCTCCGGTCGTGCGGGCGGGGATAGGCGCCTGCGTCGTGTCAGTAGACGTGCGGTATGAGCCGCGCGGTGCGGGCGCTGTAGTCGCGGTACTCCTGGCCGAACGTGTCGAGCATCATCTTCTCCTCGCGGCCGACGCGGAAGGCGTAGAGGATGCCGAAGCCGATCAGTCCGGCCGGGCCGGCGATCCAGTTCGGGATCAGGATGAACTGCGCCAGCGCCCACAGGAAGAACGCCGAGTACATCGGGTGGCGCACATGGCGGTAGACGCCTGCGGTGATGAGCTTGTGCTTGTCCTTGATCTCCAGCGTCACCGACCAGTTCTTGCCGAGATCCTTGTGGGTGCGGCGGAACAGCCAGAGCGAGGCGATGAAGGTGAGGGTGCCGAGGGCGAACTGCACCGGCGAATAGGGATAATTGGCGAAATTCAGTGCCTTAGAGGTCGCCCAGAGCAGCGGCGTGATGCCGAGGCCGAGGGTCGAGCAGGAGAGCAGAACCAGTTCGCGCAGCCGGTCGCGCGCGTCGACCACACGCTCGCGCTTCACCTTGCGCTCGAACGGCAGGCGGATGACGTACCAGCCAATGACACCGGCGGCCCAGACGATCTTGGCGGCGACGAGGAGATTCATGAAGCGTCCGTTGGTTCAGTCGATCAGGGAGCCGTCCGGCGCGAAGCGACCGAGCGGTCCTTCCGGGCGGGAGGCGATGTCGGGGAAGGCGAGCGGGCCGAGCACGAACATGTAGTAGTCGTAGGGGGCCCGCTGCTCGTTCGCCAGCAGGAACTGGTAATGGATGCGCATGATGTGCCAGCGCAGGCGTCGCATCTTCTGCGGCGTCAGCATTTCCTTGACGTTGGCATTGCGCAGCATCGGCGGACACAGGTCCGGGTTCTCGAAGGTGGTGCGGCGCAGCGTGACCGGGTGGAACTTGTAGAAATTGATGACGTCGTGCCGCGCCTGGTACTCGACCCAGATGAAGGACGGCGTCGCCGCGATGCGCTCGGCCTGCCGGCGGACCTTGTGGCCCCGCCGGTGCAGGGCGAGCTTGGGAATGGTGGCGCCGCAGGTGAGCAGGCTGACCTGCGTCGGCCCGCTCGCCAGCCCCGGCTCGCGGTCGAGCGCCCGGTTGATGATGCCGAGCATCAGCGTCGCCCCGAGGCTGTGGCCCACGAGGACGATCTCGTCATGCGCGCCCGAGCGCACCTCCTCCACCAGCACGTCGGCGAAGCGGTCGAGCCTGGCGTCGAGTTCCGGCGTCCGGTCGTGCAGGTAGTCGCGCGCGAGGTCCCAGTCGTCGAGCGCCTGATGCAGGCGCCAGTCGCGGCCCGGGCGACGGAACAGGCCGAAGAACACGCCTATCGCGGCGACAAGGCCGATGGCCCAGCTGAGCGGTTGCGGTATGGCGTGACCCGACGCCCAGTCCGCGAACCAGGCGGCGCCCACGCCGGCGATGACCGCCGCGACGGCGAACAGGGCGGCGATGACATAGGGGAAGAAGAAAAAGAAGCCGTAGCGCGGGCTCGCCCGGAAATAGCCGCGCGCCGCGCCGCCGCGCAGGAAATCCCACAACCCGCCGAAGCCACGCCAGAAGCGCACCGGGTCCGGCCGGCGGTCGAGCGCCGCGACGATGTCCTCCCAGCGCAGCACGCGGTAGTCGGTATGGGTGTCCCAGTTGCCGGCGTGGCTGTCGGCATCCCAGCGGGCGAAGGGCTCCGTGCCGGCGTCGAGCCGCGGCGTCACCGAGACGTCGACCGACCACAGCTTGCCGAAGCGTTCCGCCTGGTTGGCGAAGCGGCCGTGATGGTAGTCCATGTCGGTCGGGTCATGACCCGGCAGGAACAGCACCAGACGGCGCCACGTCGGGCGTGGGTCCGTCGGCTCGGAGCGTCTATCCTCGGTCGCGATGCTGGCCTCTGCTTCCATGACGTGTTTCTAAAGGAAGCCGTGGCGCGAGGCCAATGCTCGTTCGAGCGCGACGCCCGGTCTCCACATTCTGTTGCGCCGCCTATCTGAATACCGGCAGTACCATGACCGTGCGTTGCACCGCCTGCGCCCATTGTGTATGCCGTTGAACTTCGCCCGGACATGTTCATTGCCCTTGTGCATTCTCCCCCGGCGATTGAGTTTCTCGGAGCCGTTCTTGACCCGTCCCTCGACGCCGCTACTCGACACGATCCGCGAGCCTGCCGATCTGCGTCGCCTGCCGGAGGACCAGCTCTCCCAGCTCGCAGCCGAGCTGCGCGAGGAGATGATCGACGCGGTCTCCGTCACCGGCGGGCATCTCGGCGCCGGCCTCGGCGTGGTCGAGCTGACCGTCGCGCTGCACCATGTCTTCGACACGCCGAATGACCGCCTGATCTGGGATGTCGGGCACCAGTGCTACCCGCACAAGATCCTCACCGGCCGGCGCGAGCGCATCCGCACGCTGCGCCAGGGCGGCGGGCTCTCCGGCTTCACCAACCGGACCGAGAGCGAATACGACCCCTTCGGCGCCGGCCATTCCTCGACCTCGATCTCGGCCGGGCTCGGCATGGCGGTGGCGCGCGACCTTTCCGGCGTCCAGCGCAACGTCGTGTGCGTGATCGGCGACGGCGCGATGTCCGCCGGCATGGCCTATGAGGCGATGAACAATGCCGGCGCGATGGATTCGCGCCTCATCGTCATCCTCAACGACAACGACATGTCGATCGCCCCGCCGGTCGGCGCCATGTCGGCCTATCTGGCGCGGCTGCTCTCCGGGCGCACCTATCGCTCGCTGCGCGAGACCGCCAAGCAGCTCGCCGGCGGCCTGCCGAAGTTCTTCGGCCGGCAGGCGGCGCGGGCGGAGGAGTTCGCGCGCGGCTTCTGGACCGGCGGCACGCTGTTCGAGGAGCTCGGCTTCTACTATGTCGGGCCGATCGACGGCCACAATCTGGCGCATCTGCTGCCCGTGCTGCGCAATGTGCGCGACGCCGAGACCGGGCCGGTGCTGGTCCACGTCGTCACCCAGAAGGGCAAGGGCTATCCGCCCGCCGAGGCCTCGGCCGACAAGTATCACGGCGTGCAGCGCTTCGACGTCGCCACCGGAACGCAGAAGAAGGCGGCCTCCAACGCGCCGACCTATACCAGCGTGTTCGCCGAGAGCCTTATCGACGAGGCGCGGCGCGATGAGCGGATCGTCGCCATCAATGCCGCCATGCCGGCCGGCACCGGCCTCGATTTGTTCGGGCAGGTCTTCCCCGAGCGCAGCTTCGATGTCGGCATCGCCGAGCAGCACGCGGTGACCTTCGCGGCGGGGCTGGCGACCGAGGGCTTCAAGCCGTTCTGCGCCATCTACTCGACCTTCCTGCAGCGCGCCTATGACCAGATCGTCCACGACGTGGCGATCCAGCGCCTGCCGGTGCGCTTCGCCATCGACCGTGCCGGCCTGGTGGGCGCGGACGGCGCCACCCATGTCGGCGCCTTCGACGTGCCGATGCTCGCCACCCTGCCGGGCATGGTGGTGATGGCCGCCGCCGACGAGGCCGAGCTGGTGCATATGGTGGCGACCGCCGCCGCCTATGACGAGGGGCCCATCGCCTTCCGCTATCCGCGCGGCGAGGGCGTCGGCGTCGAGCGGCCGGCGCATGGCGTGCCGCTGGAGATCGGCCGTGGGCGCGTCGTGCGCGAGGGCTCGAAGATCGCCCTTCTCTCGCTCGGCACGCGGCTTTCCGCCTGTCTCGCGGCCGCCGACCAACTCGCCGGGTTCGGCCTGTCGACCACGGTGGCGGATGCGCGCTTCGCCAAGCCGATCGACCGCGAGCTGGTGCTGCGGCTCGCCCGCGAGCACGAGGTTCTGGTCGTCGTCGAGGAAGGCGCGGTCGGCGGCTTCGGCAGCCATGTGCTGACCCTGCTGGCCGAGGCCGGCGCGCTGGATCGCGGCCTGAAGGTGCGCACGCTCGCGCTCCCCGACCGTTTCATCGAGCAGGATTCCCCCGCCAGCCAGATGCACGAGGCGGGTCTCGACGTGGATGGCATCCTGCGCGGCGTGTTCGGGGCGCTCGGCCGCGAGGAAGAAGCCGCCGTCGCCCTGCGGCGCGGCTGAGCCCCGCCAGGCGCGGCGATGAAGCCGGTAGATCCTCAGCCTGCCGCCCTCGATCCTGCCGCCTCCACGCGTGCTGGCCGCGCGCGCGCCGACCGCGTGCTGGTCGAGCGCGGGCTGTTCGACAGCCGCGCGCGGGCGCAGGCGGCCATCGCCGCCGGCCTCGTCACGGCGGACGGGCGCACGGTCGGCAAACCCTCCGAGACGATTTCCGCGGACGCCGTGATCGAGGCGCGCGAGGCCTATGAATGGGTCTCGCGCGCGGGCCTCAAGCTGGAGGCGGCGCTCGATGCCGCCGGTCTCGCCGTCGACGGGCTGGAGGCGCTGGATGTAGGCGCCTCGACCGGCGGCTTCACCCAGGTGCTGCTGGCGCGCGGCGCCGCGCGCGTTCACGCCGTCGATGTCGGGCGGGGGCAACTGCACGAGCGGCTGCGCGGCGATCCGCGCGTGGTTTCGCTGGAGGAGACCGACATTCGCGGCCTCGCTTGCGACCGGATTCCGCCGGCTGGCATCGTCACCATCGACGTCTCGTTCATCTCGCTGGAGCAGGTGCTGCCCGCCGCGCTGGCGCTGGCGGCGCCGGGCGCGCATCTGGTGGCGCTGGTGAAACCGCAATTCGAGGTGGGGCGCGACAAGCTCTCCAAGGGCGGCATCGTCAAGGATGCCGCCGCGCGGGCCGAGGCGGCGGCGCGGATCGAGGGAGTGCTCGTCGGGCTCGGCTGGCGGGTGACGCACCGGCTGGTGTCGCCGATCCTCGGCGGCGACGGCAATGAGGAAAGGCTGCTCGTGGCGGCGCGGGCGGAATAGTGCCGCCCGCGCCGATGTCGGATGCAGGCGGCTCAGGCGGCGCGGCGCGCGCTGCTGTCGCTGGCCACCAGCGCCCCGGCGACCTTCTCCGAGATATAGCCGAGGGCCGCGCCGGCGATCAGCGACAGAACGATGGTCACCAGCGGGTTGGCAAGGCTCGGGGCGGTCAGGTTGGCAAGGCCGTCCGTGGCCAGCAGCGAATAGCCGGCCATGGCGGCGAAGCCGTAGACCATCGCCGGAATGGCGGCGAAGGCCGGTATGTTGGCGAGCAGGATCATCACCAGCACGCCGACGCCGACGCAGATGCCGGCCCACAGCGGCAGGCCGAGGCTTTCGCCGAGGCCGCCGCGGCTGACCGCGAGCAGCGTCAGCCACGCCATGACGGCGCCGGCGATGTTGGCCATTATGGTGGCCTTGAGTCCGGCCTCCTTGCCTCCGCAATGGAAGAAGCAGGCCCAGGCGATGAAGGCGACCCAGATCTGCAGGCCGCCGGCAAGAGGTCCGAGGAACAGCCAGGTGGCGACGCCCCCGAGTACGCCGATACTGATTGCAAGTGCCGAGATAAGCGACATTATTTCCCCCGTTTTGCGCGCTTAGACTTTTATTATTATGTGCGCTTGCTAAGTAAACATGGCTGTCCATTTGAAAAATAGGAATCAGCATTTCGTACAATACATAAAAATGAACCCTATGGCAGGTCGTCGAAGGTCAGGTGATGAATTGACGCGGATCATTATTACGCTGATGCATAATATTGCATGGCTTATGGCAGGGAGATGGGGCCGATGAGCGCGACGCTGCTCAGGATCGACCATGTAGGCCATCGCGGCGATGGCGTCGGCGAGACTCCGGCGGGGCCGGTCTATGTGCCGCTGACCCTGCCCGGCGAAAGCGTGGAGATCGAGCGCGAGCATGATCGCGGCCGGCTGGCGTCCGTGGTCGAGCCGAGCCCGGAGCGCATCGAGCCGATCTGCCGTCATTTCGGCGTGTGTGGCGGCTGCGCCCTGCAGCACTGGGCCGCCGGACCCTATCAGGCATGGAAGCGTTCGCTGGTGGTGGAGGCGCTGGCGCGCGTCGGGCTGACGCCGGAAGTCGCTCCGCTCGTCGCCGCCCATGGCGAGGGCCGGCGCCGCGCCGTGTTCCATGCGCGCGGTACCGGCGGCAACGCCCGGCCGGGCCGTGACATGCTGTCCGTCGGCTTCGCCGGCCGCCGCAGCCACGCGATCGTCGCCATCGACGCCTGTCCGATCCTCGCGCCCAGCCTCGACGGTGCGCTCAAGGCCGCCTGGGCGGTGGCGCAGGAACTGGCGCCGCTCGCCAAGCCGCTCGACATCCAGGTCACCGCGACCGAGAGCGGGCTCGACATGGATGTGCGCGGCAGCGGGCCGCTGAGGCCCGATCGCGTCGTCGCCCTGGCGGAGATCGCCGGCACCCATCGCCTCGCCCGCCTCACCCGGCATGGCGAGCTGGTGCTGCAGCGCGAGCCGCCGGTCGTCACCATGGGGGGCGTGCGCGTCGCGCTGCCGCCCGGCTCCTTCCTGCAGGCGACGGTGGCCGGCGAGGCGGCGCTGGCCGGCCTCGTCATGGAGGCGGTGAAAGGGGCGACCCGGACGGTCGACCTGTTCTCGGGCGTCGGCACCTTCGCGCTGAGGATGGCCGAACGCGCCCGCGTAGGCGCTTATGAAAGCGCCGCGCCGGCGATCGAGGCGCTGCTCAAGGCGACGCGCGGCGCGTCGGGCCTCAAGCCGGTGACGGGCGAGGCGCGCGACCTGTTCCGCCGCCCCCTGCTGGCGCAGGAGCTGAAGGGCATCGACGCCGCGGTGTTCGATCCGCCGCGGCAGGGCGCGGAGGCGCAGGCGCGCCAGCTTGCCGCGAGCGGCGTTCCGCTCGTGGTGGGCGTGTCCTGCGATCCCGTGAGCTTCGCCCGCGACGCGCAGATCCTGACGCAGGGCGGCTTCCGGCTGGAATGGGTGACGCCGGTCGACCAGTTCCTCTATTCCGCCCATGTCGAGATGGTGGGCGTGTTCCGGCGCTGAGGACGGACTCACCCGTCATCGCGGACGGCGCGCTTTCCCGTCATCCCGGACGGCCGCAGGCCGATCCGGGATCGGGTGCCGGGGGGAGAGCGATCCCGGCCCTTCGCTGCGCTCTGGCCGGGAGGACGGCAATGATGCGGCGATGATGGTTCGGCCGGGAGGCCGCCTCAGTTGCCCCAGCGTTCCATCCACATGCGCTCGCCGATCGAGCAGGAAATGCGCGGCTCGGTGGCGGCGGCGCGGTGGACGAGTTGCCGCCGGGGCGGCACCACGCCGGCGATCTCCAGCACCAGCTTGGTCTTGATGGCGTCGGCGAATTCATGCGTGCCGCGCACCGGGATGACGAAGGCGCCGGGGCCGCCGATCACGCAGTCCTCGTAATAGATGTCGAGCTGGTCGATATCGAGCATGGAGCCGGTCGCCTCTTTGAGCATCAGCGGCAGGCCGTTGACGGTGATGCCGCGCGCGGTCACGCCATCGCGCGTCAGGTCGACGAGCGGTCCCTGATTGTTGGTGCCGTCGCCGGAAATGTCGATGACGCGCCGCAGGCCGCGGATCGCGTTCCGCTCGATGAGGCCGGCGCTGAACTCCATCGCGCCCGAGATCGAGGTGCGGTAGACGCGCCGCAGCGGGGCGCTGCCGATCGCCGCGGCGAAGGCGCGGGCGTCGGCGGGGCCGCCGATCAGCGTCCAGTCGACCACCAGCTTCTGTTCCTCGATCCCCGCCCATTCGACATAGGCGATGGCGACGCGGCCATTCGGGCCGAGCTTGAGGGCGTTGAGGAATTCCGGCGAGGTGACGGCCTTCATGTAGCCCTCGCGCTGCAGCGCGAGCTCGTCGAGATCCATGGAGTAGGAGACGTCGACCGCCAGCACCAGCTCGACATCGACGATATCGTCGGCCCGGGCTCTGCCCGCTGCCGTCAGGCTGCACAGGACGGCGAGCAGGGCGAGAGCGGCACGCACGCGCGACATCGCGACCTCCGTCGGTGACGGGACCTCGACGTGTCAGAGAACCGTCATCCTCATGGTGACACGAGGGGCGGGAGGCCAGAAGCCGAAAGTGCAGGCAGCATCGGAGGCCCGATGCCGTTCGCGTGAGCGTTCGCTACCGGAGTAGCGGACGCCGCCGGCTCAGACGTCCAGCGTCTCGGTGCCGGTGATCTCGATGCCGAAGCCGGCGACGCCGACATAGGTGCGCGCGCGCGACGCCAGCAGGCGGATCGAGGAGATGCCGAGATCGCGCAGGATCTGCGCGCCGAGGCCGACCTCGCGCCAGTTCTGGTCGCGCATCTTGGCGCTCTCGACCTTTTCCTCGTCGCCCATGGTCGAGACCGGCACGCCGGTGGTGCCGTCGCGCAGATAGACGAGGACGCCGCGGCCCTCCGCCTTGATGCGCTCCAGCGAGGCGCGGATCGCCTTGCCGCCGGTGAACACGTCGCCGATCGGGTCGGCGCGGTGCAGGCGCACCAGCACGTCGCGGCCGTCGCCGATCTTGCCGTGCACGAGGGCGATGTGGTTCACCGGCTCGAAGGGCGTGACGTAGGAGATCGCATGCATCTCGCCGACCACGGTCGGCGCGGCGAATTCGGCGGTGCGGCTGACCAGCTTCTCGCGCAGTTGGCGATAGGCGATGAGATCCGCCACCGAGATGCGGGTGAGCTTGTGGGTGGCGGCGAACTCGGCGACCTTCGGGCCGCGCATCACCGTGCCGTCGTCATTGACCAGTTCGCAGATGACGCCGACGGGGTCCATGTTGGCTAGCCGGCACAGGTCGACCGCCGCCTCGGTGTGGCCCGAGCGCATGAGCACGCCACCTTCCCGGGCGATCAGCGGGAAGATGTGGCCGGGGCGGACGAAGTCGACGGCGCCGGCATTGGGATTGGCCAGCGCGCGCACCGTGGCGGTGCGGTCCTCGGCCGAGATGCCGGTGGTGGTGCCATGGCGGTAGTCGACCGAGATGGTGAAGGCGGTGGCGTGGGGGGCGTCGTTGTCCGTCACCATCGGGTTGAGCCGCAGCCGCTTGGCGTGCTCGGCGGTGAGCGGCGCGCAGACGATGCCCGAGGTGTGGCGGACGATGAAGGCGAGCTTCTCGGGCGTCGCGTGACTGGCGGCGACGATGAGGTCGCCCTCGTTCTCGCGGTCGTCGTCGTCGGTGACGACGAGCATCTCGCCACGCGCGAACGCCTCGATCGCTTCTTCGACGCGGGACTGAAGATTGTCGGTCATGAATGCCACCTCCACGCTATCGAGCCCGAGGAAATCGTTCGGCGTCACCGCGCCGCCGGTGGCGGCCGCGATGCGCGCGCCCGCTTCCCGGGAGATCCAGGCCTGTTCGTCCTTGCACAGCGCGGTGATGCTGGCGGGCGACAGGCCGGCCGCGCGCGCAAAGGCGCTGCGCGTCGTGCCGGTCATGACGAGCCAGTCCGCGAGTTTCATGGGCGAAGGATAGAGGCGCGCTTATTCACTGGCAATGAAAATTATGGGGAACTTCAGTAATACTGAAATCTCTCTTCGCCGACGTCATCCCGGACGGCTGAAGGCCGCTCCGGGATCGTTTGCCAATCACCGGGCGATCCCGGCTCTCTGCCCTTCCGGCTCCGGCGGGGATGACGGCGGCAGGGACGCTCAGCGCGGGAACGGCCAGACGGGCGGCGTGCCGACCTGCCCGCGATGGCGCAGCAGATGGTCCGCCAGCACGCAGGCGACCATGGCTTCGCCCACCGGCACGGCGCGAATGCCGACGCAGGGGTCGTGACGACCCTTGGTGACGATCTCGGCGTCCTCGCCGTGCCGCGTCACCGTGCGGCGCGGGGTGAGGATCGAGGAGGTCGGCTTCACCGCGAAGCGGGCGACCACGGGCTGGCCGGTGGAGATGCCGCCGAGCACGCCGCCGGCATGGTTGGCGAGGAAGACCGGGCGGCCGTCATTGCCCATGCGCATCTCGTCGGCATTGTCGACGCCGGTCAGCGTGGCGCTGGCGAAGCCCTCGCCGATCTCCACGCCCTTGACCGCGTTGATGCTCATCAGCGCGCTGGCGAGGTCGGCGTCGAGCTTGCCGTAGAGCGGCGCGCCGAGGCCCGGCGGCACGCCCTCGGCCACCACCTCGATCACCGCGCCGACCGAGGAGCCGGCCTTGCGGATGTCGTCGAGATAGTCGGCCATGCGCGCGGCCGCCTGCGCGTCCGGGCAGAAGAACGGGTTGCGGCCGATCTCGGCGTCGTCCCAGTTCGCCCGGTCGATGCCGATCTCGCCCATCTGCACCAGCGCGCCGGTGATGGTGACGCCCGGCAGCACCTTCGCCGCGATGGCGCCGGCGGCGACGCGCACCGCAGTCTCGCGCGCCGAGGAGCGCCCGCCGCCGCGATGGTCGCGCAGGCCGTATTTCACGTCATAGGCATAGTCGGCATGGCCGGGGCGGTAGCTCTCGGAAATCGCCGAATAGTCCTTCGAGCGCTGGTCGACATTCTCGATGAGGAAGGCGATCGGCGTGCCGGTGGAGACCAGCGTGCCGTCCTCTTCCTCCAGCGTGCCGGAGAGGATGCGCACCTCGTCCGGCTCGCGCCGCTGCGTGGTGAAGCGCGACTGGCCGGGCCGGCGGCGGTCGAGCGCCGCCTGCACCTCGTCGAGCCGGAAGCGCAGGCCGGGCGGGCAGCCGTCGATCACGCCGCCGATGGCCGGCCCATGGCTCTCGCCGAAGGTGGTGACGCGGAAGAGATGGCCGAAAGTGTTGAAGGACATTGCGGCTCCGCCAGCGGCAGGGACTGTTTGCGGCGCTTCTAGGCGTCCGCGCGACGGGCGTCAAACCGCCGCCGGCGGCCGCCTGCCGCCGCCGACGCGGATGCCGGCATGGAGAATGGCGGCATCCGTGCTACATAATGGCGGACAAGAGGCTTTCCCCCCATCACCCATGCCACTGTTTGAAATCGCCGTCGTCCTCCTGCTCGTGCTGATCAACGGCGTCCTTGCCATGGCCGAGCTTTCCGTCGTCTCGGCCCGTCCGGCGCGCCTGCGCGCCATGGCCGACAACGGTTCGCGCGGCGCCGGCATGGCCCTCGCCCTGGCGGCCGATCCGGGCCGCTTCCTGTCGACCGTGCAGATCGGCATCACGCTGATCGGCATTCTGGCCGGCGCCTTCTCGGGCGCCACGCTGGGCGCCATGCTCGGCGAGTGGCTGCGCGCGCAGGGCATGGCGCCGCGCCTTGCCGACGGCCTCGGCTATTCGCTGGTCGTGGCGGCCATCACCTATGTCTCGCTGATCCTCGGCGAACTGATCCCCAAGCGGCTGGCGCTGCAGAGCCCGGAGAAGCTGGCGAGCTTCGTCGCGCCGGGCATGGTGCTGCTCGCGCGCATCGGCGCGCCGGCGGTGTTCCTGCTCGACATCTCCTCGCGCGTGGTGCTGCGCCTGCTCGGCGAGCACGGCAAGGGCGAGGACAGCAACGTCACCGACGACGAGATCCGCGCCATCGTCGCCGAGGCGGAGAGCGCCGGCGTGATCGACCCGGACGAGCGGCAGATGATCGCCGGCGTGATGCGCCTCGCCGACCGGCCGGTGCGCGCGGTGATGACGCCGCGCACCGATGTCGACTGGATCGACCTGACCGACGATCCCGACGCGGTGCGCCAGACCATTCGCGAGACCCGCCACACGCGCATGCCGGCCTGCGAGGGCACGCCGGAGGAGAGCGTCGGCGTCATCGACATTCGCGACCTGCTGGAAGCCTATCTCAACGGCGAGACGCCCGATCCCCGCCGCTTCGTGAAGCCGGCCGCGGTTCTGGTGGAGACCGCCGGCGCGCTCGACGCCATGAAGGTGCTGCGCCACGCGCAGTCGCCGCTGGCGCTGGTCGTCGACGAATATGGCTCGATGGTCGGCATCCTCACCCCGGCCGACCTGCTCGACGCCATCGCCGGCTCGGTGGTGTTCGACGAGTCCGCCGGCCACGCCAAGCCCGACATGGTGGAGCGGGCCGACGGCAGCTATCTCGTCGCCGGCTCGACGCCGGTCGACGAACTGGCCGACATTCTCGGCATCCGCGTGCCGCAGGATGCCGGCTTCCACACCGCCGCCGGGCTGGTGCTGCACGAGCTCAAGGCGCTGCCGCAGGAAGGCGCGGCCTTCGAGTCGATGGGCTGGCGGTTCGAGGTGGTGGACATGGACGGGCGGCGCGTCGACAAGCTGCTGGTGTCGCGTGCCGTGGCGCCGCGGCGCCGTGCGCCGCTGATGGGCTGATCAGCGCAGCATCGCGTCCGTCGCGACGACCGGGGCGGACGTCGGCACCCCGCCATAGCGGGTGCCGACGCCGACCACCACGGTAACGATGGCGACCGCGAGGGCGGCGGCGATGAGGCCGTATTCGAGGCCCGTGCCGTGCGGCCGGCGGGCGACGGCGGCGCGACGGCGCGACGCCATGTGCTGGCCGACCAGTTCCCGTTCCACCATCTCTCGCATGGCCGCTTCTCTGCTTGAACTCATCCGCGTGATATCTGTCTTGGAACAGATTTTATTGTGAGGACACCTTGCGCCTCACACCTTGACCACGCGTTAAAACGGCCGCCGGGCGCGCGTACTCTTGCTCCGTGGTTAATGTTTGCCGCCGCAAGATGGTTAATACTTCGATGCCGTGGACAGAGGAGGAACGTCATCCTGAGGCGCCGCCATGGGCGGCCTCGAAGGATGGCAATCCGAGCGCGCGCCTTCCATCCTTCGAGGCTCGCGGCGCTCGCACCTCGGGATGACGAGGCTCTGTGAACGGTTCAGCCGCGCGGCTTGGCGCGGCGGGTCGGCTCGGCATGGGCCGGGTCTTCCGGCCAGGGATGGCGGGGGTAGCGCCCGCGCATGTCGGCGCGCACGTCGCGCCACGATCCCGACCAGAAGGCCGGCAGGTCGCGGGTGAGCTGGATCGGCCGGTGCGCCGGGGAGAGCAGCGCGAGGGTGAGCGGCACCCGCCCGCCGGCGATGGATGGGTGGGTGGTGAGGCCGAACAGTTCCTGCACCCGCACGCTCAGTGCCGGGCCGCCCTCGGCGGCGTAGTCGATGGGCAGGCGCGAGCCGGTCGGCACCTCGAAATGGCTCGGCGCCTCCTGGTCCATCCGGCGCGCCAGCTCCCAGGGCAGCAGGCCGGAGAGCGCGCGGCCGAGCCGGTCGGCGTCGATCGCGCCGAGCGCCGTCACATCCTCGATCTGCGGCGCCAGCCACTCCTCGACGGTGTCGGCCATCCGTGCCCAGGACAGGTCCGGCCAGGTCTCCGGCAGGCTGGCATGGAGAAAGCGGGCGCGGTCGAGCCATTGCCGCTGCGCATCGGACCAGCCAAGCCGCTCCAGCCCGCGCGCGGCGGCGGCACGGGCGAGGGCACGGGCGGTCTCCGCCCCCGGTTTCAGCGGCGCGGTGCGCTCGGCCAGCACCAGCGCGCCGAGCCGGCGCAGATGGCGGGCGCGCAGCGCGCCGGAGGCGGGATCGAAGGCGGTCTCGACGCCCTCGGTGATCGCGCCGCCGAATTCGGCCTCGATCTCGGCCTCGCTCAGCTCGGCGGCGAGCAGGATGCGCGCCTCGTCGGCGGTGCCGGTCAGCTCGGCGATGGCGAGGAATCGCGCGCGGGCGAGGGAGGAAGCGGGATCCAGCGCCGCGCCGCGCCCGTTGGCCAGCACGAAGCGCCGCCCGTCGCCGCGCCCGCGCGCGATGCGGTCGGGGAAGGCCAGCGCCAGCAGCACGGCCGGCCCCGGCGGCGGGCCGGAAATCCGCTCCCGCGACACCAGCGCGTCCGCCTCGCGCGCCCAGCGTTCCGCGAGCCGGCGGGCTTCGTCAGTGCGGCCGGAGCGGTCGCGGGAAAAATCCATCAGGCGGTGAGCGAGGTCGGGCGCGTCGCCGCCGAGCCCACGCTCGGAGACCACGGCGGCGATGCGCGCGGCTTCCGTACCGGCGCCGCGCCGGGCGCCCTCGATCACCATGCGGGCGAGGCGCGGCTCCAGCGGCAGCCGGGACATGGCGCGCCCCAGCTCGCTCACCTGCCCGTCGGCATCGAGCGCGCCGAGCGCGGCGAGCAGCGCCTTTGCCTCGCTCACCGCCGGCGCGGGCGGCGGATCGAGGAAGGCGAGCGTCGAGGGCTCGCGCACGCCCCAGACCGCCAGATCGAGCACGAGGCGGGCGAGGTCGGCGGCGAGGATTTCCGGGGTGGCGTAGGCCGGCAGGCTCGCCGTCTCCGGCTCGTTCCACAGCCGGATGCAGATGCCCGGCGCGGTGCGGCCGGCGCGCCCGCGCCGCTGGTCGGCGGCGGCGCGCGAGACGCGCACCGTCTCCAGCCGGGTCAGTCCGACGCCCGGCTCGAAGCGCGGCACGCGGGCGAGACCGCTGTCGACGACGATGCGCACGCCCTCGATGGTCAGGCTGGTCTCTGCGATGGAGGTGGCCAGCACCACCTTGCGCCGGCCCGCCGGGGCGGGGGAGATCGCACGGTCCTGCTCGGCGGGTGGGAGCGCGCCGTAGAGCGGGTCGATGTCGATGGCGGGATCGCGGATCGCCTCGCGCAGCAGGCGCTCGGTGCGGCGGATCTCGGCGACGCCGGGCAGGAAGGCGAGGACGGAGCCGGTCTCGCCCGCCAGCGCGCGCTGGATGGCCTCGGCCATCTGCCGCTCGATCGGGCTGCGCGGATCGCGGCCGGCATAACGGGTCTCGACGGGATAGGCGCGCCCGAGGCTCTCGATGACGGGCGCCTCGCCGAGCAGGCGGGCGACGCGGGCGCCGTCGAGCGTGGCGGACATGACCAGCAGGCGCAGATCCTCGCGCAGCGCGCCTTGCGCGTCGAGCGCCAGCGCCAGGCCGAGATCGGCGTCGAGGCTGCGCTCGTGGAACTCGTCGAACAGCACGGCGGCGACGCCGGAAAGCTCCGGGTCGTCGAGCATCATGCGGGTGAAGATGCCCTCGGTGATCACCTCGATGCGGGTGTCGCGGCCGATCTTCGAGCCGAAGCGGGCGCGGTAGCCCACCGTCTGCCCCGCTTCCTCGCCCAGCGTCCGCGCCATGCGGGTGGCGGCGGCGCGCGCGGCGAGGCGGCGCGGCTCCAGAACGAGGATTTTCCGCCCGGCGACCCACGGCTCGCCGACGAGCGCGAGCGGCACCCGCGTGGTCTTGCCGGCGCCGGGCGGGGCGACCAGCACGGCGTTCGTGCCCGCGCGCAGCGCGGCGGTGAGCGCCGGCAGGGCGTCGTCGATGGGCAGTGACGTGGCGAAGGGCGAGGGCATCGGGCCATGGCTATACAGCCGGTTGCCCGATCCCGGAACTGTCGCCAGAGCGAAGGGCGCTTGCCCCCTCTCCCCGTGGGGGAGAGGGCTGGGGTGAGGGGGCGCCATCGGCAAGCCGCGTCGCCCCTCACCGACCCGCTGCGCGGGCCACCTCTCCCCGACGGGGAGAGGGAAGAATTTGTGATCTGTCCGACGCGCTCAGAAGATCTTGTCGAGCACGCTGCCGAGCTTGTCGACGACCTCGCCGATCTGGCTCTCGCTGATGACGAGCGGCGGGCTGACGGCGAAGGTGTCGCCGGCGGTGCGCACCATCATGCCTTCCTCGTGGAACAGCCGCTCCATGCCCTCATAGGCGCGCCGGCCGACGCCGTCCTCGCGCGACTCGAAGTCCACCGCGCCGACCAGGCCGACGGTGCGGATGTCGAGCACGCCCTTCTTGGCGCGCAGCGTGTGGAAGGCGTCCGCCCAGATCGGCTCCATCGCGCGGGCGCGCTCGAACAGGCCTTCCTCGCGGTAGAGGTCGAGCGTGGCGAGCGAGGCGGCGCAGGCCAGCGGGTGCGCCGAGTAGGTGTAGCCGTGGAACAGGTCGATGACCGGGTCGTCGCTCTTCACGAAGGTGTCGTAGATGTGCTTGCGCACCAGCACGCCGCCCATCGGCACCGTGCCCGAGGTGACGCCCTTGGCGAAGGTGATCATGTCCGGCACGACGCCGTAGCGCTCGGCGGCGAAGGCGTAGCCGAGGCGTCCGAAGCCGGTGATGACCTCGTCGAAGATCAGCAGGATGCCGTATTTGTCGCAGATCTCGCGCAGGCGCTTGAGGTAGCCCACCGGCGCGGGAATGGCGCCGGTCGAGCCGGCCATCGGCTCGACGATGACCGCGGCGATGGTCGAGGCGTCGTGCAGGGCGACCAGGCTCTCCAGCGCGTCGGCGCGCTCGGCGCCCCACGCCGGCTCGCCCTTGGAGAAGGCCTGCTTCTCGCGGTTATAGGTGTGCGGCAGGTGGTCGACGCCCGGCAGCAGCGAGCCGAACATCTTGCGGTTCGGCGAGATGCCGCCGACCGAGATGCCGCCGAAGCCGACGCCGTGATAGCCGCGCTCGCGGCCGATCAGCCGGGTGCGCGTCGCGTTGCCGCGGGTGGCGTGATAGGCGAGCGCGATCTTCAGCGCGGTGTCGCCGGCTTCCGAGCCGGAATTGCACAGGAAGACGTGGTCGAGGTCGCCCGGCGCCAGCGCGGCGATGCGGGCGGAGACGGCGAACGCCTTGGGGTGGCCGTACTGGAAGGGCGGGGCGAAATCCATCTCCGCCGCCTGCTTCTGGATCGCCTCGACGATCGGCTCGCGGCTGTGGCCGGCATTGGCGCACCACAGGCCGGCGGTGGCGTCGAGGATCGGCCGGCCCTCCGGCGTGTAGTAGTGCATGTCCTTCGCGCGCGAGATGAGCCGCGGCCGCGCCTTGAACGCCCGGTTCGGCGTGAAGGGCATGAAGAAGGCTTCGAGGTCGTTCGGGTTGGCTCCGGCGGTGGAGTCGACATCATAAGCGACAGACATGGAGAACTCCGGCTGAAACGGCGTGAGGGTGGGGCCGCGCTTTTTTAGTCATGTATAATGCGTGGGCAGGAGACGCTCACGAGAAATAATCATGATGTGATCACTTTCCTTTCTGCCGCGCCCGTCGACTTGACCGTGCGGCCTCATCGCGGCCATCAACTCGGCTCATGGCGTGATAGTGTCACGTTGCGTCATGCGTTTCCGCCCCATGGGGTGTCATTGCCCGCGCCCGGCTTAGGGGGAGCAACCGGGAGCGGCACCACGATAGGACTGCGCAGTGCCCGAAAGCACGACTGCTGAAACGCCCGGAGCCGACGTGGATGCGGCGCCCGGTTCGGCCCGCATTACGCCGGAAGCGGTGCGGCGGGCGCTGGCGCTCGTGCTCGAATCCGAGGAGCTGCGCTCCTCGCCGCAGCTCTCCAACATACTGCGTTTCGTGGTCGAGGCGACGCTCGACGGCCGGCGCGAGGCGATCAAGGGCTACACCATCGCCGTCGAGGCGCTGGGGCGCGACGCGTCCTTCGATCCGCAGGCCGACCCCATCGTGCGCGTCGAGGCGACGCGGCTGCGCCGTGCGCTGGAGCGTTACTATGCCGGCGCCGGCGCCAACGACCCGATCGAGATCGCGGTGCCACGCGGCAGCTACGTGCCGCAGTTCCTGCCGCACGGCGCGGGCGCGCCGGCCATCGCGGCGCTGGTGGACGAGGCGGACGCGGATGCCGGCGCAGCGGCTTCCGGCGACGGCGAGCCTGTCGGCACTGCCCTGCCGCCACCGGCACCGGGCGGGCGACGGCGCAGCCGCGTCCGGGTGCTGGCGCTGGGGCTTCTCCTGCTCGCGGCGCTGGTGATCGCCTCCGGCGCGGTGGTGGAAAGCGTCGATCCGTTCGGGTTGCGGGCCCTGGTGTCGGGGGCGGCCTGGCATCCGATCGAGCGCACCAACCGCCTCGGCATTCCCATGGTGGAGGTGCGCGATTTCGACTCCACCGGCGGCACGCCCCTGCCGCCGAGCGAGATCACCGGCATTGCCGGGGTGGTGACCAGTGGCGATTTCACGGCGCGCGCCATCGAGGTGCGCGTGCGCGACGCGCTGGCGCGCTTCGATCTGCTCGACGTGCTGGCCAGTCCCGATGCGCGCCCGGCGTTGAGCTGCGCCAGCGGGGGAGCCTCGCCCAACTCCGCCTTCGCGCTGGGCGGCCTCGTCGAGAACCATGACGACGGCACCATCTCGGTGCTGCTGCGTCTTTCCGACCTGTGCGACGGCACCATCGTCTGGTCGCGCGAGTTCGACAGCCTCAGGCGCGGGGGGGATGCGAGCGCCTCCGAGGTCGCGCTGGTGCGTGACATCATGGCCGCCATCGCCGAGCCCTATGGCGTCATCCAGACCCGCGCCCGTGCCCGCGTCACGGCGGCCGGCGGGCCGGCGACGGCCGGTCCCTATGGCTGCGTGCTGATGGCCTATTCCTACTGGCGCTCCTACGTGCCGGCCGAACACGATCAGGCGCGCGCCTGCCTTGAGAAGGCCGTGGAGGCCGACCGCACCTTCGAGCTGGGCTACGCGCTGCTGGCCGAGCTCTATCTCGACGAGGTGCGCATGGGCGCCAATCCGCGCGCCGGCACGCGGGCTCTCGACCGCGCCCTCGCCGCTGCCGAGCAGGCCGTCGAGCTGGCGCCGACCAGCGCCTATGCGCAGAGGGTGCTGATGGACGTGCAGTTCTTCCGTGGCGAGCGCGGCGCCACCCTCGCGGCCGGCGAGGCGGCGCTGGAGCTCAATCCCTACGACGTCGACGTGCTGGCCGATTTTGGCGGGCGGCTGGTGGCGCTGGGCGAAGGCGCGCGCGGCGAGGCGATGCTGGCCAAGGCCGCGCATTCGGCTCCGGGCATGCCGCCCTGGGTGGATTATCACCGCGTCATCGCCGCCTATCTGAGGGGCGACGCCCCGGCGGCGGCGGCGGCGGCGGACCAGCTCATGGGCGAGGGCTACGCACCGGGGCTGCTCGCCCGTGCGCTTGCCAGCCATCTCGCCGGCGAGGACGAGTCGGCGCGCGCGGATCTGCGCAAGCTCCTCGCCCTGGCGCCGGCCTGGGCCAGCGAGCCCGACACGATGATCGGCCGCTTCTTCCCCGACCCGGCCATCGCCCGGCGGGTGCGGGCGGACCTCGCCGCCATCGGCCTGCCGGCCCGCGGTTCCGCCGCCGCCGCGAACTGAGACGTCCGGTCGCGAGCGGCCGGACCAAGGTCGCGTGGCGCGGCGCCCGCGAACCGGCTATAGGCTCTCGGGCTCCTTCCCGCCTGGACCGTCGCCAACCGGACCCTTCCCATGTCGGACAATTTCGATCTCGCCATCGTCGGTGCGGGCGTCGTCGGCCTCGGCCATGCCATCGCGGCGCGGCGGCGCGGCCTGAAGGCCGTGGTCATCGACCGCGACGCGCGCGCCAACGGCGCCTCGATCCGCAATTTCGGCTTCGTCACCGTCACCGGCCAGCAGCGCGGCGAATGCTGGCGCCGGGCCATGCGCTCGCGCGACATCTGGGCCGAGGTGGCCCCGCGGGCCGGCATCGCGGTGGTGCATCGCGGCCTGCTCGTCGCCGTGCGCAGGCCGGAGGCGATGCCGGTGCTCGAAGCCTTCCGGGCGACCGAGATGGGCGAGGGCTGCGACCTGCTCACGCCCGATCAGGCGCGCGCGCGTCTGCCGGCGCTTGCCGGCGAACTTTCCGGCGGGCTGTGGAGCCCGCACGACATGCGGGTGGAATCGCGCGACGCGATCCCCAGGCTCGCCGCCTGGCTGGCCTCGGAGGGCATCGCGTTCCGCCGCGAGACGGCGGTGACCGGGGTCGAGCCGGGCAAGGTCCACACCTCCGGCGGCACGGTCGCGGCGGCGCGCATCGTGGTGGCGCCGGGCGACGATTTCCACACGCTGTTCGAGGACCGCTTCGCGCTCTACGGCGTCACCCGCTGCAAGCTGCACATGCTGCGCGTCAGCGATCCGGCGGTCGGCACGCTGCCCGGTTCGGTGATGACCGACCTCTCGCTCGGCCGCTATCTCGGCTATGCCGAGCTTCCCGAGGCCGCGCCGCTGAAGCGCGTGCTGGAAGCCGAGCAGGCCGAACATTTGGCGCACGGCGTGCACCTCATCGTGGTGCAGTCGGCGGATGGTTCGCTGGTGGTGGGCGACAGCCATCATTACGGCGCCACGCCCGACCCCTTCGCCCCGGATTTCGTGGACGAGCTGATCCTCGACGAATACGCCGCCCTGTTCGGCCGCCGGCCGCCGGTGGCCGAGCGCTGGATCGGCACCTATGCCTCCGCCTCCGACCGGCTGGCCTTCATCGACCGGCCACACGATTCCATCAGGCTGGTGGTGGTGACGAGCGGTACCGGCGCCTCCACCGGCTTCGCCATCGCCGAGGAGGCGGTGGCCGAGCTGTTCGACTGACCGCCCACGACAGCAAACGGAGAACGACGCATATGGCCCTCAAGGCGCTCATCCTCGACTGGGCCGGAACGGCGGTCGATTTCGGTTCGCGCGCGCCGATGGGCGCTTTCGTCGAGGCCTTCGGCCAGGTCGGGATCACGATCTCGATCGAGGAGGCGCGCGGGCCGATGGGCCTGCCCAAGCGCGACCATGTCGCGGCGCTGATCTACAGCCCGGCGATTTCCGCCCGCTGGCAGGCCGCCCACGGCGCCGCGCCGACGGAGGGCGATGTCGACCGGGTGCTCGCCATCTTCGAGCCGCTCAATGTCGAGGTGATCCCGCGCCACGCCGACATCATCCCCGGCCTGCTGGAAGTGGTGGCGGAGGCGCGCCGGCGCGGCATGAGGATCGGCTCCACCACGGGCTATACCCGCCCGATCATGGAAAAGCTGATGCCGCTCGCCGCGAGCGCCGGCTATGCGCCCGACAACGTGGTCTGCGCCGGCGACCTCGCCGCCGGTCGGCCCTCGCCGCTCATGATGTACCGCACCTTCGCCGATATTGGCGTGTGGCCGCCCTCCTCCTGCGTGAAGCTCGACGACACCGAGCCCGGCATCGCCGAGGGGCTGGCGGCCGGCACCTGGACGGTGGGGCTCGCGCTGTCGGGCAATGCGGCGGGGCTGTCCAAGGCCGAGCTCGACCGGCTGGCGCCCGACGAGCGCGCGGCGCTGCGCAAGCGCGCCGGCGACAAGCTGTTCGCCGCCGGCGCGCATTTCGTCATCGACACCGTCGCCGACCTGCTGCCGGTCCTCGACGCGATCGAGGCGCGGCTGGCGGCCGGGCTGCGCCCCTGAGGCGCGGCGGCCCAGCCCGCAGCCCGATCAAGCCCTTTTCCGATCACGCTCGTTTTCCGATGCCGCCACCGCGGCGGACGTCGCGGTGGCGTCGCACCGAATGATTGCAACAACAGATTATACAACTTATGATTTGCTATCGCGGCTGATCTGAACCGCTGGGTGTCGTGGGGCACGGGAGGGGCGCATGGCCGATGTCGACGCGACGGGCCATGCGGTCGGCGCGCGTGGCGATGCGCCGGGAATGGCGCCGTCGACCGGCGGCAGCCAGGAATGGATCGCCATCATCGCGGCGCTGCTGAGCGGTGTCTTCGTCCTCATCGTCGCCCAACTCATGGCCTTCATCGAATATCAGGGGCGCTTGGCGCGGTTCCAGCCGGAAATCCAGTCCCGCGACGTGCTCTACGAGGCGACAATACGCGACCTGCTCGACGTGCAACTCGTCCTGCTGCAGTCGATTCACAGCGAGATGGTCGCTCTTTCCGCCGAAATCGAGGGCGAGAAGGTGGAGGTGCAGAACCGAATCGAGCGAGTCTGCGCGCAGTTCCGGCAGCCATCGCTGGCCCCAACTCCGCCCCCCGCCGCTGCCGGATGCCAAGCCCAACCACTACGCCAGATGCCGCGATTTTCTGCACGGCATTCCCTTCGAGGGCACGCTTGCCGGGATGAACCCGAACAGCATGCCACGGGGCGCCGTGTGGGCCAGGAGCAGCCATCTGGCGTCGCCCAAATTTGCCGAGATCGTGGCCCGGCAATTCTGGGCCCACATGAAGCCGGACACATGTCAGGTCTGCCGCAGCGCGGCGACGCAGGACACCGGCGACAGGGGGTTCAACGCCTATTACATGTACGACATCGTCGAGATCGCGAAGAAGAACCACAGCATCTTCACCCGGCTCAACGCACAGCTCGAAATCCAGTCGCAGCGCGCCGATAGGGTGTGTTCGCGGGCGGGGTGGCTGGCCGGCCAACTGGATGATGCGCGCTACAACGATATTCCCTGCTTACCGAGGGACGTGTTGGTGGGCGGTGCGCCGTCCGCGCTGGCGTCCCTGCCGAGCGCCGGGCAGGCGTCGTCGTCCACCGCATCGGATACCACCTCGACCTCACTCCCGGACAAAGGCGATGCGGGCGCCTCGGGCGGCACCAGCCCGGCGCAGATGGAGACGCAGCGGCGTTTCGATCTGGTCAACCAGTTCCGCTACTACAACAATGTCTCGCTTGGCCTCGCCCAGCATCTGCTGCTCAGTTCGCCCGACTATCTCGCCTCGTGGCTGCTGGTGTTCGGCGGGGCGATGGGCGCGATGCTGAAGATCCTGTTCTGGCACATCCTGCCGGCCCGCGAGCTGAAATGGTCGGACCTGATGGTGGACCCAGCCCGCGGCATGGTCTGCGCGGTGATCCTGTTCATCCTGTTCCGCTCCGGCCTCGTGGTGATTTCCGGCGGCGGCCAGTCGCTCGATTCCTCGACCCTCAGCCCGTTCTTCGTCGCCTTCGTCGCCATCGGCGCGGGGCTCCTGTCCGAGCAGGTGATCTATGCGGCCCGGCGCTCGGCGGGAGCCCTGATCGGCAGCGCGGCGTTCCAGGAGCCGCCGCGCTGGGCGGTCGGGCTTGCCGCCCGGCTCGCCGGGCCGGCGCGCATCATGAGCGCCGAGGATCTGGCCGCGCGCATCGAGGGGGTGGAGCCGGAGCAGGTCGCCGACTGGGTGGACGGAACGGCGCCGGTCGACGGGGTGATGCAGGAGAAGGTCTCGCTCGTGCTGGGCGTGCCGCGCTACGAGCTGTTCACCGACATCGACCCGAAGAGGCAGAAGCCGCCGGGCGGCGCGGCGGCCGGCGCCGCGGCCGATGCCGGCGCCGGCTGAGCCAGGACCGGCCGGCCCGTCTGACGGGGCGGCCTCAGGGGAGGATCTGGCCCGGCGCGGCGCCATAGGGCGTCTGGCAGGCGCAGGGCGCGCCGGCCGGCCCGAAGCCGGGCAGGAGGCACACGCCCGCGCGGCTGGCGCAGCGATTGCTCATCGCCTGCTGCGGATATCCCTGCTGCGGAAAGCCATAGGGGGCGATGGGCGGCGGCGGCGGGGGTGGCAGGAACATCTGCGCCGTTGCCCGCGAGGCCGGCAGGAGCGTCGAGAGCGCGACCAACGCCGCCATGAAAGCGGAAGGCGAATGCGGCACCGTCTACCCTCCAAGGTTGCTATTTTCTTATACACCAACCAGGAATGGGTTTCCTTCGCTTTCTTGCCTGTTTCGGTTGTCCGGGCGGTCTCTCCCTTGCCCGCCTCCCGCCTGTCCTCTAAACCCGCGCCGTACTTCGTGAAGGACGGCGCCGATGGCCAAGGACAAACCCTCCAAGCTCAGAGCCCGCATGCCGCGCGGCTTTGCCGATCGCGGCCCGGGCGAGCTCGCCTCGACGCGGGCCATGCTGGAGACCATCCGCAAGGTCTACGAGCTCTACGGCTTCGAGGCGCTGGAGACGCCGTTCATCGAATATACCGACGCGCTGGGAAAATTCCTGCCCGATCAGGACCGGCCGAACGAGGGCGTGTTCTCCTTCCAGGACGATGACGAGCAGTGGCTGTCGCTGCGCTACGACCTGACCGCCCCGCTCGCCCGCCATGTGGCGGAGAATTTCGACAAGCTGCCGAAACCCTTCCGCAGCTACCGCGCCGGCTGGGTTTTCCGCAACGAGAAGCCCGGCCCGGGCCGCTTCCGCCAGTTCATGCAGTTCGACGCCGACACGGTGGGCGCCCCCACCGTCGCCGCCGACGCCGAGATCTGCATGATGATGGCCGACACGCTGGAGGCGCTGGGCATCGCGCGCGGCGACTATGTGATCAAGGTCAACAACCGCAAGGTGCTCGACGGCGTGCTGGAGGCCATCGGCCTTGGCGGCGACGACAATGCCGGGCGGCGGCTCACCGTGCTGCGGGCCATCGACAAGTTCGATAAATTTGGTGTCTCCGGCGTCCAAGAACTGTTGGGCGAAGGCCGCCTTGACGATAGCGGAGACTTCACACGGGGGGCGCAGTTGTCGAACCATCAGGTTCGAGCGCTTATTAAAACAATGCTCGTGGGAACGGCCAAGCCCATGAATGAAGATCCGGTGACGATTGACGAGCAGACCTACCTCCAGCAGCTCGCGCGTGACTACGCTGGGAATGAGGTCGCCTCGGCTGGGGTTTCGGAGCTACACCAAATTGCTAATTTGTGTCGTGCCTCCGGCTATGGCGAGGATCGCATCCGCATCGACCCCTCCGTCGTCCGTGGCCTCGAATACTATACCGGCCCGGTCTTCGAGGCCGAGCTGACCTTCGAAGTGAAGGACGAGAAGAACCGCCCGGTGCGCTTCGGCTCGGTCGGCGGCGGCGGGCGTTATGACGGGCTGGTCGGGCGCTTCCGGGGGGAAGCTGTGCCGGCTACGGGTTTTTCCATCGGCGTCTCGCGGCTGGCTTCGGCGTTGTCTTACCTCAAGACAGACGCCAAACCGGAATTCGGCCCGGTGGTGGTCGTCGTCATGGACCGCGACCAGACCGCCCATTACATGGGCCTGGTGGCGCGGCTCCGGCAGGCGGGCATCCGCGCCGAGATGTATCTCGGCAATCCGAAGAATCTCGGTAACCAGTTCAAATACGCCGACCGCCGCAACTCCCCCTGCGTGGTCATCCAGGGCTCGGACGAGCGCGCCGCCGGCACTGTCCAGATCAAGGATCTGATCGAGGGCGCCAAGGCCGCCGCCGCCATCACCGACAATGCCGAGTGGCGCGAGAGCCGCCCGGCGCAGTTCGCCTGCGGTGATGAGGAACTCGTCGCGAAGGTGCGCGAGCTGCTCGACCATCACGGCGTGCCGCACGGCGCCGCCCTCGGCTGAGCGGCACGGGCGCAGCCCGGCACCAGCGGCACCGCGTCATCCCGGACGGCCGGCACGGCCGATCCGGGATCGCTCGCCCCGTGAGCACGATCCCCGCTCTCGCTGCGCTCGGCCGGGAGGACGGCCCTGGAGGGCGGCGGCCGCCATCGTTGCCGCCAAATCTATCCGCACCCCTGCCGGCCGGCGCGATAATGGCGCCACCTGTCCCGATGAGGGGGCGCAACCGGAGCGGCCGGCTCGCGCGGGATGGGGCGGTGGCCGCGCGGAGGGGATAACGCACCCCGGCGCGCGGCGGCCCAAGCCGTGCGTTCCCGGTCCGCCTGCCGCGGATCACTGGGGCGGCGCGCGCCGGTTCGCCGGCACGCGGTGCCTCGCAGCGGAGGATAGCAACGGTTCGTCCTCCGGGGGCCGCAGGGAGCAAGCCTCAAACACCGCGTGCGGGGCGCCGGCAGCGGCGCGTCGGTTGGTTGACGAAAAGCTTGCACCACTCTTCCACAAAGGTGCAGGCGACCGCCGGAGCGTGAGCCCCGGCGCCCCGCGCGCCCCATTGCGGGGGGCGAACCGCTCGTGCCTCCGTCGCTCCCGGGCGCCGGAGCTTTTCGTGTTGCCCGCCCGGCGGGCCCCCGCGCGTCCTCCCGTTCGGAAACCATGTCATGGTCCGCGCATGGACCGCGCCCGCCCCCTTTGCTAGAAGCGCGCAGCCGCGCCCCGTGACAGCAGACCGGACCCGACGCATGCCCGCCGACCAAAGCCACGCCGAGGAACTGCTCGCGCTCTATGCGCGCGCCGGATTCGCGCGCGTCGAGCCGCCGGTGCTCCAGCCGGCCGACGCCTTCCTCGACCTGTCGGGAGAGGAGATGCGGCGCACCATGTTCATCACCACCGATCCCGACGGGCGCGAGCTGTGCCTGCGGCCGGACCTCACGCTGCCGGTGTGCCGGCACTTCATCGACGACGGCGCCGCGCAGCCGCGCGACTTCGCCTATCTCGGCCCGGTGTTCCGCTCCGATGTCGCCGGTGGCGAATTGCTGCAGGCCGGCGTCGAATCCTTCGGCCGGGCCGACCGCGAGGCGGCCGATGCCGAGGTGCTGGCGCTGGGGCTGGAGACGGCGGCGCTGTGGGGGGTGATCGACCCGACCATCCGCGTCGGCGATGCCGGGCTGTTCGCCACGCTGCTCGAGGCGCTCGACCTGCCCCCGCTCTGGCGGCGGCGGCTGATCAAGGATTTCGCCCGCTCCGGCGATCTCGGCGCCGACCTCGCGACGCTGAAGCAGCGCCCGGCGGCCGGCGGCGTCACCGCCCATGCCGGCGTGCTCTCGGCGCTGGCCGGCTCCGATCCGGCGGCGGCGCGGGCGCTGGTGACCGACCTGCTCTCCATCGCCGGCATCTCGACGGTGGGCGGGCGCAGCGTGTCGGAAATCGCCGAGCGCTTCCTCGAACAGGCGGCGCCCGGCGACGCCGAGGGGCTGTCGGCCGAGAAGATCGCGGTGATCGAGCGCTATCTCGCCATCCAGGGCAATCCCGATCAGGTGGCGGCGGGCTTGCGGGCGCTGGCCGACGAGGCCGGGCTCGACCTCGCCCAGGCGCTCGACGCCTTCGAGAGCCGCACCAATTTCATCGCCGCGCAGGGCATCGAGCCGGAGCGGCTGTGCTTCGCCGCCGCCTTCGGCCGGCCGCTCGACTATTACAGCGGCATGGTGTTCGAGCTGCACGAGAACGGTGCGGGAGAAGGCGGGCTTTCCGCGCCGCTGGTGGCGGGCGGGCGCTATGACGCGCTGCTGTCGCGGCTCGGCGCGAGCGAGCCGATACCGGCGGTCGGCTTCGCCGTCTGGCTCGACCGGCTCGATGCGGTGGAGGCCCGTCTATGAGCACGCATTCCCCCCTCATCGTCGCCGTGCCCTCCAAGGGCCGGCTGCAGGAGAACGCCACCGCCTTCTTCGCCCGCGCCGGCATGGCGCTGACGCAGTCGCGCGGCGTGCGGGACTATCGCGGCACGCTGACCGGGGTCGAGGGGGTGGAGGTGGCCTATCTCTCCGCTTCCGAGATCGCCAGCCAGCTCGCGGCGGGCGCGGTGCATCTCGGCGTCACCGGCGAGGATCTGGTGCGCGAGAGCATCACTGAGGCCGATTCCAAGGTGCTGCTGGTCGAGGGGCTGGGCTTCGGCTTCGCCAATGTCGTGGTCGCGGTGCCGCAGGCCTGGATCGACGTGCGCACCATGCGCGACCTCGACGACGTGGCGACGCATTTCCACGCCACGCGCGGCCGGCGGGTGCGGGTGGCGACCAAGTATCTCAACCTGACGCGGAGCTTCTTCGCCCGCCACGGCATCGTCGACTACCGCATCGTCGAGAGCTTAGGGGCCACCGAGGGCACGCCGGCGGCGGGGACGGCGGAGCTGATCGTCGACATCACCACCACCGGCTCGACGCTGGCGGCGAACGCGCTGAAGGTGGTCGACGACGGCATCATCCTGCGCTCGGAGGCCAATCTCGTCGCCTCCCTCCACGCGGACTGGAACGCGCAGGCGCGGGCCTCGGCGCGGGCGCTGCTCGACCGGGTGACGGCGGCCAAGCGCGCGGCCACCATGCGCGAGGTGAAGACGCGCTTTTCCGCCTGCGACGCCGGCGTGGTGCAGGAGGCGGTGCGCCGCTTCCGCGCCGTGGCGCCGTTCGGCGCGCCGACCTCGTCCGGCATGGTGACGCTGCACTGCCCGCCCGACACACTGCACGCGCTGGCCGTTTTCCTGCGCGAACAGGGCGCGGCGACGGTGTCGGTGGGGCCGCTGGACTATGTGTTCGCGGCCGAGAACCCGCTCTACGCGAAGCTGGAACAGCGGATCGGCTGAGAGGCTTCTCAGGAAGTCGTCATCCCGGACGGCCGCAGGCCGATCCGGGATCGCTCTCCATCCTGATGACGATCCCGGCTCGCGCTTCGCTTGGCCGGGATGACGGATGGCGCACTAGCCCCGCGCTGTCCGCGCCGCGTCGTCCGCCTCGTTCGCGAACGCCGCCGCTTCGCCCATGGCGTGGCCGAACAGGATGAGGCACGGGCCGGTGGCGCCGTCCGCCACCGCCCGCTCCAGCGCGGCCGAAAGCGTGGCGACGGTGGCCGGCACCTGCCGCTCCTCCGGGCGGGTGGCGGCGAACACCGCGATGGCCGGCGTCGCCGGGTCGAGCCCGGCCGCCATCGCCTTGCCCGCCAGTTCGCCCCAGGTGCGCTGGGGCATGTAGACCACCGTGGTCGCCGCCGGGTCGGCCAGCGCCTGCCAGTCGAGGTCGCGCGGCAGCTTGCCGTCGCGCGCATGGGCGGTGATGAACTGTAGGCGCCGCGCATGATCGCGATGGGTGAGCGAGACGGCCAGCCGGCTCGACGCGCCCTGCGCCGCGCTGATGCCCGGCACCACCTCGACGGGCAGGCCGGCGGCGCGGGCGGCGGCGATCTCCTCGCCGGCGCGGCCGAACACCATCGGGTCGCCGCCCTTGAGGCGGACGACACGCTTGCCCTGCTTCGCCAGCGAGACCATCAGCGCGTTGATGTCGTCCTGCTTGCAGGAGGGGCGATAGCCGGTCTTGCCGACCAGCATCTTCCTCGCCTCGCGGCGCGCGACGTCGAGCACCGCCGGGGCGACGAGATCGTCATAGAGCACCACATCGGCCGATTGCAGCACGCGCACGGCCTTCAGCGTGAGCAGTTCCGGGTCGCCCGGCCCCGCGCCCACAAGCGCCACCGAGCCGCGCGGCGCCTCCGCGCGCTCGACCTCGGCGCGGGCGAGAAGGCTCTCGCGCAGGGCGGCCGAAGGCTCGGCCTCCGGCGTCTCCAGCGCGGCTTCGGTGAAGCGTTCCCAGAAGCGGCGGCGGCCCTGATAGGAAAGCGCGAGCGCCGCGACGGCGGGGCGCCAGCCGCGCGCGGCCTCGGCCCAGCGTTTGAAACCCTGCGGGATCACCGCCTCGATCTTGGCCCGCACCGCCTGCCCGAACACCGGCGCGGCACCGTCGGTGGAGATGCCGACGACCAGCGGCGAGCGGTTGACGATGGCCCCGAAGGCGAAGTCGCAGAAGGCCGGCTTGTCGACCACGTTGACCGGCACGCCGGCGGCACGCGCGGCTGCCGCGAAGCGGGCGCCGTCCGCGTCGTCCTCGATGGCGCCGATGGCGAGCGCTGCGCCGGCAAGGTCGGGCGCCGTCCAGTCGCGGGCGATGAGCGTGACCGGCCCTTCCGGCGGCGCGGCGGCAAGGCTCGCGAGATCCTCGCAGAATTCGGGCGCGAACACCTCGACGCGCGCGCCGGCGGCGGAAAGCAGCTCGGCCTTCCACGCGGCGGCTTCCGAGCCACCGGCCAGCACCACGCGGCGGCCCTGCAGCGCGAAGAACACCGGCAGGCGCGCCAGCGCCGACATGCGCGCGGGCGCGCGCGCGACGGAGCGGTTGGTGGCGTTGCCGGGCGTGGGCGCGTCGTCGCTCATGAGGGCTCTTCGGTCTGCGTCATCTTCTCTTTATCACATGAATTACGCGTCCATTTAAGTCAATAAACGGCGATCATATGGAGATAGATCAGTGTGCTTTCTCCGACAGCCGGTCGGTCCAAGCAAGAAACACGCCGGAGACGACGAACACGACGTGGATGATGACCAGCCAGGTGAGCTGCTTCTCGTCGACGCCCTTGTCGAGATTCATGAAGGCCTTGAGCAGCGCGATGGCCGAGATGGCGACGATGGAGGCGAGCAGCTTCTGCTTCAGGCCGGCGAAGTCGACCTTGGTCATCCATTCCGGCCAGTCGGCGTGGCCTTCGGCGTCGATCTTGGAGACGAAGTTCTCGTAGCCGGAAAAGATGACGATGATGACCAGGCTGCCGGTGAAGGTGAGATCGATCAGCGACAATATGCCGAGGATGATGTCGCTCTCGTCCGACTGCCAAGCATGGGCGATGAAGTGGACGAGCTCCACGCCGAATTTGAACAGCAGCACGACGAGCGCGATGACGAGGCCGATATAGAACGGCGCCATGATCCAGCGGCTGATGAAGATGAAGCGTTCAATGAGCTTTTCCATGCGCCGCGCGTCCCGACCTGACCCCGCCTCTCGCGGATGCGGGATGGGTGACATGCCGCTGCGTCGACGGCAAGGGGGCACGAGGGGGAAGGGGTTCCCGGCCGGGCGTGCCGGGAACCGGGCCTGCTGCCGCCCCGATGCGCGGTCAGTTCGGCATCAGCTTCTGGTAGGTGTTCTTCAGATTGTCCTGAACCACGATCGCCTTGCCGGTGGCGACGAGGAGCAGGTCCTTGTCGGGCGTGTGCACGCCATAGTTCCAGCCGGCGGGCAGCTTCAGCTTCGCTCCTAATCCGGGCAGCGCCTCATAGGCGAGCGCGGGGTCGACGATCTGGGCGTAGGATTGCATCACATAGACCGCGCCGTCCGGTCCGGTGAGCTGGAACACCGGCTTGCCGGCGTCGAAGCGGTAGGTCGTCTCGCGGTCGATGGTCTGCTCGGTATAGGCGGGGCCCATCGCCTGATGCAGCGAGAGCGAGATTTCCGCACGCTTGGCCATCACGAGGCCGCCGAGGGTGATCACGTCGCCGGTCTTCGTGTCGCCGGTGGCGATGATGTCGTCCATGAGGAAATGACGCGGGCCGTTCATCACCACCGCGAGCGTGTCGAACTGCCGGAGCAGGTCGCGCCGGGTGAGGGCGTCCCATTTGTCAGCTGGGCAGTCGTCGAAGCCGAGCGTGTTGTAGACGGAGGCTTTTAGCCCCTCCAGCGTGACGTGGATCGGCACGATCTCGCAATAGCGCGCGTCGCGTAGCACCGTCGGCAGATGCGGCGTCGGTGCCGGCTGCTGCGCCTGCGCCGCGCCGGCGACCAGCGGGAGCATCAGGGCAACGAGGGTGGAATGGATCTTCTTCGGGAACCGGGCGGTCACGGGAATTCCTCGATCAAGCTACGAGGCTCGAACGTTACCGCCGCGCGCTTCCCGGACGGAAGACGCCGGAGCGATGCGACCAAGAATAGACAGGGAGCGATAGACTGGGAGCGTCCGCGCCGGGGCGCCGGAGGGAGGGGCGGCGAGGGAGCCCGCCGCGCCCGGGGTCGTCAGGCCGCCACGCCCGTTCCGATGGGGCACGAGACGCCCGTGCCGCCAAGGCCGCAATAGCCGTTCGGATTCTTGGCGAGGTACTGCTGGTGGTAGTCCTCGGCGAAGTAGAAGGTCGGGGCGTCGACGATCTCGGTGGTGATGGCCGGGAACCCCTTGGCCTTCAAGGCCACGTCATAGGCGGCGCGGCTCGCCTGCGCCTGCGCCCGCTGCTCGGGCGAGGTGACATAGATGCCGGAGCGGTAGGTGGTGCCGACATCATTGCCCTGTCGCATGCCCTGCGTCGGGTCGTGGCTCTCCCAGAACAGCTTCAGCATCTGCTCGTAGCTGACCGTCGCGGGGTCGAAGACCACCAGCACCGCCTCGGCATGACCGGTGAGGCCGGTGCAGGTCTCCTCATAGGTCGGGTTCGGGGTGATGCCGTTGATGTAGCCCACCGCCGTCACGAAGACGCCCGGCGTCTGCCAGAACTTGCGTTCCGCGCCCCAGAAGCAGCCGAGCCCGAAGATCGCGGTCTCATAGCCCTCGGGGTAGGGGCCCTTGAGCGGGTTTCCATTGACGAAATGGCGCTCGGCGGTCGGGAGCGCGCGCGCGCGCCCGGGCAGCGCCTGCTCCCGCGTGGGAAGGTCGTGACTCTTCTTGAAGAAGAACATGGGGGAATCCCTCGATTGGATGCCGCCAATATGGGGAGCGCCGGCCCGGCTTGCGAGAGGCGGCGGGGCGCGGCGCGATCACGCCTTGTTGGGCGTCACGCCCCGGGACGGCGTCCGATGAGCAGCAGCGCGATGCCGGCGACGCCCAGCACGGCGAAGAGCGGCGCGCCGAGCACCGGCACGACGAGGTTCTCCCAGACGGCAGCCGAGAGGTTGGCCTCGACGAAGGCCTGGAAGCGCGCCAGCGAGTCCGCGCTGGTGGCGAGCCAGGTGACGCCCAGCGGTGTGGTGACGATCTCCGAGGAGGCTATCGAGCGCACGCCGTCCAGTACCAGGGCGACGAAGGCGCCGGCGAAAACCCACAAGCCGACGAAGCGGAAGAGAAAACGGATCATGTCCTGCGTCCCGGCCCTCGCTCGCGATGTCCTCGCTCGCGACACTGTCCGTCTCTAGGCGGCCGGAGCGGGGTAGGCAAGGGCGAGCGCGCGGCGAGCGTGCGACGGGGGTCGAAATCCGGAACCGGCTACAGGCGCGGCATTCGGCCGCCGCCTCGCGCGTCCGTGAAGACCCTTAGCCTTGACTTGTATCAAGGTTGTTGGCGGCGCGCGGCGCGAAAGCTCGATCCACACTGTGGAGTCGTTCCAGATCAATTCGATCGGAGCGTGGAGGGTCGCATGACGCAGCTAAACAGCTCCGCCGGGCAAGAGATCAGCGGTTCGGGCGCCACCGAGCCGGGCGTCGATCAGTCCGGACGGAAGAGGATGACATTCGGCGAGGGCGGCCTGGCCATCGTCTTTGGGATTCTGGCGCTGTCCTGCATCACCGTGGCGGCGAAGACGCACGACACGGCCTATGCCTTCCACGCCTATCTGTCGGCGCTGGCCAGCGTGGCGGCCGTGTTCGTCATCCTGAACCGCTACATGGATCGGCCCGCCGCCCTGCCGTCGCTCGAGATCGACGGCAAGCCGAACTACAATTTCGGCCCGGTGAAGTTCGCCACCCTGGCGGCGGTGTTCTGGGGCATCGCCGGCTTCCTGGTCGGCGTCATCATCGCCTTCCAGCTCGCCTTCCCCTGGCTCAATCTGGACCTGCCCTGGACTGCCTTCGGCCGCCTGCGCCCGCTGCACACCTCGGCGGTGATCTTCGCCTTCGGCGGCAACGTGCTGATCGGCACCTCCTTTTATGTGGTGCAGCGCACCTCGCGGGCGCGGCTGGCCGGCTACCTGGCACCGTGGTTCGTCGTGCTCGGCTACAATTTCTTCATCGTCATCGCCGGCACGGGCTATCTGCTGGGCATCACCCAGTCGAAGGAATACGCCGAGCCGGAATGGTATGCCGACCTGTGGCTGACCGTGGTGTGGGTGGCCTATCTGCTGGTCTTCCTCGCCACGCTCTGGCGCCGCAAGGAGCCGCACATCTATGTGGCGAACTGGTTCTACCTTGCCTTCATCGTCACCATCGCGATGCTGCATCTCGGCAACAATGCCAGCATCCCGGTGTCGGTGTTCTCGCCCAAGTCCTACATCGTGTGGGCGGGCGTGCAGGACGCCATGGTGCAGTGGTGGTACGGCCATAACGCGGTCGGCTTCTTCCTGACCGCCGGCTTCCTCGCCATCATGTACTACTTCATCCCGAAGCGGGCCGACCGGCCGGTCTACTCCTACCGGCTGTCGATCATCCACTTCTGGGCGCTGATCTTCATCTACATCTGGGCCGGCCCGCATCACCTGCACTACACGGCGCTGCCGGACTGGGCGCAGACGCTGGGCATGACCTTCTCGATCATCCTGTGGATGCCCTCCTGGGGCGGCATGATCAACGGCCTGATGACGCTGTCGGGCGCGTGGGACAAGCTGCGGACCGATCCGATCATCCGCATGATGGTGGTCTCGGTCGCCTTCTACGGCATGTCGACCTTCGAGGGGCCGCTGATGTCGGTGAAGTCGGTGAACTCGCTCAGCCACTACACCGACTGGACCATCGGCCATGTGCATTCCGGCGCGCTGGGCTGGGTCGCCTACATCTCCTTCGGCGCCATTTACTGCCTGGTGCCGTGGCTCTGGCAGAAGCGCGAGCTGTACTCGCTGCGCCTCGTCAACTGGCACTTCTGGATCTCGACCATCGGTATCGTCTTCTACATCTCGGCGATGTGGGTGGCGGGCATCCTGCAGGGCCTGATGTGGCGCGCCTACACCTCGCTCGGCTTCCTCGAATACTCGTTCATCGAGACGGTCGAGGCGATGCACCCCTTCTACATCATCCGCGCGGTGGGCGGCGTCCTGTTCCTGATCGGCGGTCTGATCATGGCGTTCAACGTCATCATGACGATCCGCCTGCCGGAGACGGCGGAAGCCGACACCAGCGTGCGCAACCCTTCCCTCGTGCCGGCTGAGTGAGGACCAAGATCATGGCTGAAGCAGCCGCCACCAAGAAGTCCATCTGGGCCAAGCATGCCTTCCTCGAGAAGAACTCGATCTGGCTGTTGATCGGCATCCTCCTCGTGGTCGCCATTGGCGGCCTCGTCGAGATCGTGCCGCTCTTCTACCTGAAGAGCACCATCGAGAAGGTCTCCGGCGTGCGTCCCTGGACGCCGCTGGAGCTGGCCGGGCGCAACATCTATGTGCGCGAGGGCTGCTACAACTGCCACTCGCAGATGATCCGCCCGCTGCGCGACGAGGTCGAGCGCTACGGCCATTACTCGCTGGCGGCCGAGAGCATGTACGACCGGCCGTTCCAGTGGGGCTCCAAGCGCACCGGGCCGGACCTTGCTCGCGTCGGCAACAAGTATTCCGACGAATGGCAGCGCCAGCACCTTGCCGATCCGCGCTCGGTGGTGCCCGGCTCGATCATGCCAGGCTATCCCTTCCTGGCGCAGAACCGGCTCAAGGTCGACCAGATCGCCGACGACCTGAAGGTCAACGCCGTGCTCGGCGTGCCCTACAGCGAGGCGATGATCGCCGACGCCCTCGCCGACCTGCACGCCCAGGCCGACCCCAATGCCGATGCCGACGGGCTGGCGGAACGCTATCCGGGCGCGCAGCAGCGCGACTTCGACGGCAATCCGAAGCTGCTCTCCGAGGCGGATGCGCTGATCGCCTATCTGCAGGCGCTCGGCACCATGGTCGACTTCAAGCTCTACGACGACAAGGCAAACATCCGCTGAGGAGGCCGGGATGAACGAGACCTATCGCGCCCTCGCCGAATTCGCCCAGACCTGGGGGCTTCTCTACTTCTTCGGGCTCTTCCTCTGCGTGCTTGCCTATGCGCTCTCGCCGCGGCGCAAGAAGCAGTTCGAAGATGCCGCCCGCATGCCGTTGCGTGAGGATTGAACATGGCCGAGCATCACAAGAACGAGGTCGACGCCGTCACGGGCGTCTCGACGACCGGCCACGAGTGGGACGGCATCCGCGAGCTGAACAATCCGCTGCCGCGCTGGTGGCTGTGGACCTTCTACGGCTGCATCGTCTGGGCGGTGCTGTACTGGATTGCCTACCCGGCCTGGCCGCTCGTCTCCAGCTACACCTATGGCGTGCTCGGCTGGAAGTCGCGCGACGCGGTGCAGGTGCAACTCGCCGACCTGCGGGCGCAGCGTGCGACCTTCGCCGACAAGCTGCAGGCCGCGTCGCTGGAACAGATCGAGGCCAGCCCCGAGCTGCTGTCCTTCGCCCGCGCCCAGGGCCGCGCCGCCTTCGGCGACAATTGCGCGCCCTGCCACGGCGCCGGCGCCGCCGGCTCCAAGGGCTATCCGAACCTCAATGACGACGACTGGATGTGGGGCGGTTCGCTCGAGCAGATTCAGCAGACCATCCTGCACGGCATCCGTTCCAACGATCCCGACGCGCATGTCGGCGACATGCTCGCCTTCGGCCGCGACGGCATGCTCCAGAAGCCGGAGATCGTGGCGGTGGCGGACTATGTGCGCTCGCTGTCGGACCTGCCGGCGCCGGCCGAGGCCAAGAGCGACCTCGCCAAGGGCAAGGAGGTGTTCGAGGCCAACTGCGCCACCTGCCACGGTCCGGACGGCAAGGGCAATCCCGAGCTCGGCGCGCCGAACCTCACCGATGGCATCTGGCTCTACGGTTCGGACCGCGACAGCGTGATCGCGACCGTCACCAACGGGCGCGGCGGCATCATGCCCGCCTGGTCGAGCCGCCTCGACCCGACGACGATCAAGGCGCTCACCGTCTACGTGCATTCGCTCGGCGGCGGCAAGTAGCGAGGGCACCGGGGAGCGGTCGAGACCATGCGGCGGGGCGTCCGGGGAAATTCACCCCGCGACGTCCCGCCGCATAAGCATTTCCCCGCCCGGCAAGGCCCGGATGAACGGTCCCCGGGGGCGGGTTTAGAAAACCTCCATGCAGGTTTCGGGGACTGACATGAATATGGCCACCAAGATGGAGAAGCTCGAGGAGCACGGCTACGACGACGATGGTCCGCTCTACGAGGCCCGTCGCAAGATCTATCCGATCGCCGTGCACGGCACTTTCCGGCGCATCAAGTGGACGCTGTTGGTCATCACCCTCGGCATTTACTACCTGCTGCCCTTCGTGCGCTGGGACCGCGGGCCGAACGCGCCCTCGCAGGCGGTGCTGGTCGATCTCGCCAATGGCCGCTTCTACTTTTTCTTCATCGAGATCTGGCCGCAGGAGATTTATTACGTCACCGGTCTGCTCATCCTCGCCGCGCTGGTGCTGTTCCTGATGAACGCCGTCGCCGGGCGCGTCTGGTGCGGCTATCTGTGCCCGCAGACCGTCTGGACCGACCTGTTCCAGGCGATCGAGCGCATGGTCGAGGGCGACCCGCGCCAGCGCCGCGAGAAGCTGAAGAACGCCTCCCGGACGCAACGCGCCTTCGAGGCTGCGGCCAAGCATTTCCTCTGGCTCATGGTCGCCTGGTGGACCGGCGGCGCTTGGGTGCTCTACTTCTCCGACGCGCCGACGCTGGTCTGGCAGCTCTTCACCGGGACCGCGCCGCTCATCGCCTATGTCTGGATCGGCATCCTGACCTTTACCACCTATGTGCTCGCTGGCCACATGCGCGAGCAGGTGTGCACCTATATGTGCCCCTGGCCGCGCATCCAGGCGGCGCTGACCGACGAGTACGCCTACAACGTCACCTATCGCTACGATCGCGGCGAGCCGCGCGGCTCGCTCAAGAAGACCGAGGCGATGCGGCTGGAGGGCCTGCCTGCCGGCGACTGCGTGGACTGCCGGCAATGCGTCGCCGCCTGCCCGACCGGGGTGGACATCCGCATCGGCAGCCAGCTTGCCTGCGTGCAGTGCGGCCTGTGCATCGACGCTTGCGACACGGTGATGATGAAGGTCGGTCGCCCGACCGGTCTCATCGCCTACGACACCGAGATGAACGTCGAGCGCCGGGCCAAGGGCCTGCCGCCGGTGTCACGGATCCTGCGTGCCCGCACTGTGCTCTATTCCGCGCTGATCCTCATCGTCGGCGGCATCATGGTGGCAACGCTGGCGACGCGCGGCTCGGAGGGAGTGTCCGTCATCCATGACCGCAACCCGCTCTTCGTACAACTCTCGGACGGCTCGATCCGCAACGCCTACACGCTGCGCATCGTCAACAAGCAACCGATGCCGCGCCGCTTTGCCATCGCGGTGGACGGCGTGCCAGAGGCGCGGCTGGAGGTCGTCGGCGGCACCGCCATCGTCGAGGGCGGCCACCCGGTGGTCGAGGTCGGGCCGGACCAGACCTATGAGCTGCGCGCCCTCGTCTCGACCCATGCCAAGCTGCCGGCGAGCGCCTCGCTGCCGGTGACCTTCTCCATCACCGACGTGGCCGGCGGCGAGACCAGCACCGCTCCCGACCACTTCAAGGGCCCCTGAACCCAACCGGAGAATGACTATGGCGACGCGCGCGACCTCCCTGCCTCCCGCCGGCCGGCCGCTCACCGGCCGGACGGTGCTGCTCTGCTTCGTCGCCTTCTTCGGGGTGATCTTCACCGCTAACTTCTTCCTCGTGCGTGCGGCGGTGACGAGCTTCGGCGGGGTGGAGACCGAGAGCGCCTACAAGGCCGGCCTCGCCTTTCGCAAGGAGAGCGAGGCGGCGGCGGCGCAGGACGCCCGGCACTGGAGCGTCGACGCCCATGTCGGGCCGGGCCGGGTCGACGTCTCCGCGCGCGACGCGGCGGGGCGCCCGCTCGCCGACGTGACGCTGGCCGCCACGCTGCAGCACCCAACCGACCGGCGGCTCGACGTGGCGCTCGAACCTGTTGCCGTTGGCGCCGGCCAGTGGCGGGCGGATGACGCCGTCACCGCCGGCCAATGGGAACTGGTGATCGAGTTCAGCCGCGAGGGCGAGCGGCTGTTCCGCTCGACCAACCGCGTCGTCATCCGCTAGCGGGCCGAGGGGAAGCAGCCCATGGGCGCGCAGGTCATACCCTTCTCCGCGGCGGCGGGGCCGGCCGCGGCCGATGGCGAGGCGGTCCAGGACTTCTCGCTGTTCCTGCGCCGCGACCCGGCCGGCCAGCCGGAGATGGCCTTCGCCGTCCAGGGCGTCGACTGCGCCGCCTGCATCGACGAGATCGAGGACGCCTGCGAGGCCCTGCCGGGGATCGCGCGGGCACGGCTGAACTACACCACGCACCGACTCACCGTCGGCTGGGACGCGCGCGCCGAGCCGCGCCCGGCCGCCGTGCTGGAGGCGCTGGCGAGGACCGGCTATCGCGCCTATCCCTTCGAAGCCGACCGGATGGAGGAGATCGACAACGCGACCTCCCGCCATCTGCTGCGCTGCCTCGCCGTCGCCGGCTTCGCGGCGATGAACATCATGCTGCTGTCGGTGTCGGTGTGGTCGGGCAACGTCACCGACATCACGCCGGAGACGCGCGACTTCTTCCACTGGCTGTCGGCGCTGATCGCGCTGCCAGCCGCAGCCTATGCCGGCCAGCCCTTCTTCCAGAGCGCGCTGCGGGCGCTGAAGGCGCGCTCGCTCAACATGGACGTGCCGATCACGCTCGGCGTGCTGCTGGCGCTCGGCGTCTCGGTGTTCGAAACGCTGAACCATGCCGAGCACGCCTATTTCGATTCGGCGGTGATGCTGCTCTTCTTCCTGCTCGGCGGGCGCTATCTCGACCATGCGATGCGCCGCAAGACGCGCAAGGAGGCCGGCAATCTCGCGGCTCTGAAGGCGGTCTCGGCCAACCGCATCGAGGCGGACGGGCGGCTCGTCACCGTGCCGGCCGCGGCGGTGAGGCCGGGCGACGAGGTGATGCTGCGGGCCGGCGAGCGCGCGCCGGTGGACGGCCTCGTTCTCTCCGGCACCGCGTCCGTGGACGAGAGCCTGGTGACGGGCGAGACGCTGCCGCGCACGGTTTGCGCCGGCGGCACGGTGCATGCCGGCAGCCTCATCCATGACGGTGTGCTGCGGCTACGCACCACGGCGGCGGGCGAGGATACATTCCTCGACGAGATCGAGCGCCTGCTCGACAAGGCGTCGACCGCGCGCGGCCGCTATGTCCGTCTCGCCGACCGCGCGGCGCGGCTCTACGCGCCGATGGTGCACACGACCGCGCTGCTCTCGCTCATCGGCTGGCTGATCGCCGGGGCCTCGCTGCACCATGCGGTGCTGATCGCGGTGGCGGTGCTCATCATCACCTGCCCTTGCGCGTTGGCGCTCGCCGTCCCGGCGGTGCAGGTGGTGGCGGCCGGCACGCTGATGCGGCACGGCATCCTGATCAATTCCGGCGACACTTTCGAGCGCCTGGCCGAAATCGACACCGTGGCGTTCGACAAGACCGGCACGCTCACCTTGCCGGAGCCGAGCCTCGCGGATGACACCGGCGTGCCGCCGGCGCTGGTGGCAGCCGCCGCCCGGCTGGCGCTCGCCAGCACCCATCCGCTGGCGCGGGCGATCGCCGCCGCCCATCCCGAAGCGCTGCCGCTGGCCGATGCACGCGAGGTGCCCGGTGCCGGCGTCGAGGCGGAGATCGACGGCGTCAAGGCTCGGCTCGGCAGCCCGGTCTTCTGCGCGTGCGAGACGCTGGCCGCCACCCGCGCGGCCGAGGCGCCCGACGCCTCGCTGGTCGCGGTGCGGCTAGGCGAGCGCTGCGCGGTGCTGGAGGTGCGTCAGGCGCTGCGCGTCGACGCGCGCGCCGTGGTGGACGAGCTGCGCCATGCGGGACGCCACGTCGTGCTGCTTTCCGGCGACCGCCGAGCGGCGGTGGCGCCGGTGGCGGCCCGGCTCGGCGTCACCGACTGGTGGGCCGAGGCGCGGCCGGGCGACAAGATCGCCGTGCTGGAGAGCCTCGGCGCCAATCGGCGCGGCGTGCTGATGGTCGGCGACGGGCTGAACGACGCGCCCTCGCTGGCCGCCGCCCATGTCTCGCTCTCGCCGATCACGGCGGCGGACGTGACCCGCGCGCAGGCCGACGCGGTGTTCCTCGGCGAGCGGCTGGCGCCGGTCGCCATTGCGCTGCGCGTCGCCGTCAGGGCGCGCCATCTGATGCGGCAGAACCTGATGATCGCCGTGGTCTACAATGTCATCGCCGTGCCGCTGGCCATCGCCGGCTATGTCACGCCGCTGGTGGCGGCGCTGGCCATGTCCGGCTCGTCGGTGATCGTCACCCTCAACGCGTTGCGCGCGCGGCAGGGAGCGGCCGGCGGCGCTGGCGAGTCCGCAGGCGCCGGAAAGGAGACCGCATGACCGTGCTGCTTTATCTCGTGCCGGCGGCGCTGACCCTCGGCCTTCTCGGGCTCGTTGCCTTCATGTGGTCGCTCAAGGCCGGCCAGTATGACGACATGGAGGGGGCCGCCGTGCGCGTGCTGGCCGATGACGACCTGCGCGACGGTGATGTGCATGGCAGGGCCGCGCCCGTCCGAGCCGCGCCCGTCGGGGTGGCGCGCGCCGGGGATGTTCGCCGATGAGTGTGAGCGAGTTCCTCAACGCCGAGATCGAGGCGACGCGGGCGGGCCGGCTCGGCTGCGCCTGCCCGGAGGACGCCTCGCGGGCGCTGCGCCGCTCGCTCGGCGCCGGGCGGCTGGCCTGCGGCTTCGCGCTGGTGGTGCTGGCGCAGGCGCTGACCTTGGGAGCGCTGCCGCTGGCCGGCGCCATGCTGGCGCCGCAGGCGAGCTACGGGCCGATCCCGCTCGCCAGCCTGCCGCTCGCCGCCTTCCTGCTTGGCGCGGCGCTGGCCAGCCTGCCGGCGAGCTTCCTGCTCGACAGCTTCGGCCGGCGGGCGGGCTTCGCCCTCGGCGCCAGCCTCGGCGTCGCCGGCGGGCTGGTCGCGGCCTATGGCGTGATGCTGGCGCTGTTCCCCATGCTGGTGCTCGGCGCGGTCTGGCTCGGCGCAGCGCAGGGATTCGGCATGTTCTACCGCCATGCCGCGGCCTTCGGCACGGGCGCGGGCGGGCGTGGCGCCGCGCTGGCGCGGCTCATCGGCGCCGGCGCACTGGCGGGGCTCGCCGGGCCGCTGCTCGCGGGGGCGGCGGAGGCGGCCTTCGCGCCCTACACCTTCGCCGGCACGCTGATCCTGGCGGCCATCGCCCAGCTCGGCGCGCTGGCCTTCGCCGTGTCGCTGCCGGAAGCGCGCTTCTCCCATGCCGACCTCACCGTCGAGGCGATGCGGCAGGTGTCGGCGGAGACTGCGCCGCTGGCCTGGAAGGCCCTGCTGGCGCCCACCCTGATCGGCGCTCTGGCCTGGGCCGCGATGACCTCCGCCATGGCGGGGGCGCCGCTGTCGCTGGCCGGCTGCGGCGTCGGCGTACCGCTGATCTCCGGCGTGGTCGCCTGGCATGTGGTGGCGATGTACGCCCCCGCGCTCGCCGGCGGAGCGCTGGCGCGGCGGATCGGCGCCGCGCCGCTCGCCCTCGCCGCGCTGGTGCTGGGCGTCGGCGCCGCGGTCGTGACGGGGCTGGCGCAGGACGCCACGGCGATCGCGCTCGCCTTCCTCGCCGTCGGCGCCGGCTGGGCGCTGACCAGCCTCGGTACGACGCTCATGCTGCACACCGGGGGCGCACCGTCGCGCCTGCAGCTCGCCCTGCATGACGGCCTCTTGCTGACGGCGGCGCTGCTCGGCACATTGCTCTGACCGCCTGACCTTGCGGAGCCTCGGTTGACGCTCTGCTGCTTTTATGTAAGTGATCGTTCACTGACAAAGAGGCGCCCGGCGGGGGCGCAAGAGGGAGGACCGGCGATGTTCACGCGGCTGATGACGGCGCGGCGCTTCGCGCCGCTGTTCTGGTGCCAGTTCTTCGCCGCGTTCAACGACAATTTCGTGAAGAACGCGATGGCGCTGCTGATCCTCTACGGCATCGCCCATGTGAATGGCGGCGCGCTGGTGACGCTGGCCGGCGGCGTGTTCATCCTGCCCTTCTTCCTGTTCTCCAGCCTGGGCGGGCAGCTCGCCGACCGCTACGACAAGTCGCTGATCGCCCGGCGGGTGAAGTTCGCCGAGATCTGGATCGTGCTGATCGCCAGCGCCGGCTTCGTGATGCAATCCATTCCCGTGCTGTTCATCGGCCTGTTCCTGATGGGCACGCTGAGCGCGCTGTTCGGGCCGGTCAAATACGGCATCCTGCCGGATCATCTGGCCAAGGACGAACTGGTCTCCGGCAATGCGCTGATCGAGATGGCGACCTTCGCCGCCATCCTCGGCGGCACGGTGGGCGGGGCGCTGGCCTTCACCCATACCGGCGAATGGGCGGTGGCCGGCTTCACCTTCGTGCTGGCGGTGATCGCGTGGCTGTCCGCGCGGGCGATCCCGCGCACCCTGCCGGGGGCGCCGGACCTCGTCATCGACCGTAACATCTGGCGCAGCACGATGACGCTGCTGTCCGACATTCGCGCCGAGCGGCCGATCTGGCGCGGTGCGCTGATCGTCTCGTGGTTCTGGCTCGTCGGCGCAGTGGTGCTCTCGCTGCTGCCGACGCTGGTGAAGGAGAATATCGGCGGGCTGGAGAGCGTGGTGACGCTGTTCCTCGTGCTCTTCACCATCGGTGTCGCCATCGGCTCGACGCTGGCGGCCAAGCTGTCGGAAGGGCGGATCCTGCTGGCGCTGGTGCCCGCCGCCGGGCTGCTGATGGGCGTCTTCGCGATCGACCTTGCCTTGCTGACCAGCTCGCTGACGCCATCGGCGCAGCCGCTCGGCTGGTACGCCTTCGTGACCTCGAGCGCCGGCATTCACGCAGCCATCGGGCTGGTCGGCCTTGCCGCCGCGGGCGGCGCCTTCGTGGTGCCGACCTTCGCCTTCATCCAGGCGGCGGCCGACGAGGATCGGCGCGCCCGGGTGATCGCCAGCAACAATGTGCTGAACGCCGCCTTCATGGTCGCCGGCGCGGTGGTCGTCGCCGGGCTCCAGTTCGCCGGCTTCGGCGCTCCGGCGCTGCTGGGGGTGATCGGCGTGGCGAGCCTCTTTGCAGCGCTCCTCGCCGGCCGTGCCTTCCAGGGGCAGGTGCTGCGCGACCTGATCAAGCTGGTGTTCCGGGTGCTGTTCCGCGTCGAGGTGACGGGGGCCGAGCATCTGAAGGCGGCGGGGCCTGGCTCGGTCATCGCCATCAACCATGTGAGCTTCCTCGATGCGCCGCTGATCATGGCGCTGCTCGACAACGACCCGGTGTTCGCCGTCGACCGCGCCATCGCCGAGGCCTGGTGGGTGAAGCCCTTCCTCAAGCTGGTGCGGGCCTTCCCGCTCGATCCCACCCGGCCGATGGCGACGCGCGACCTGATCCGCCAGGTGCAGCAGGGCGAGCAATTGGTGATCTTCCCCGAGGGCCGCATCACCGTCACCGGCTCGATCATGAAGATCTATGACGGCTCGGCGCTGATCGCCGACAAGGCGGACGCGTCCGTCGTGCCGGTGCGCATCGAGGGGCTGGAGCAGACCTATTTCTCGCGGCTCGACAGCCACCAGACGCGCAAGCGCCTGTTCCCCAAGGTGCGCGTGACCATCCTGCCGCCGCGCAAGCTCAAGGTCGACCGCGAACTGCTCGGCCGCAAGCGCCGGCGCGCGGCCGGCGCGGCACTCTACGACGTGATGAGCGACCTCGTCTTCGAGACCAGCCATACCGGGCTCACCGTCTATCAGGCGGTCGAGGAGGCGGCGGTACGGCTCGGCATGGGACGCATCGTGCTGGAGGACCCGCTCGGCACGATCCTGTCCTACCGCAAGCTGCTCGTCGGCGCGAAGATCCTGGGCGCCAAGCTGGCTGCCGAGACCGCGCCCGGCGAGAAGGTCGGCGTGCTGCTGCCCAACGCCGCCGGCATCGCCGTGGTGCTGATGGGGCTCTCGCGCCATGGCCGCGTGCCGGTGATGCTCAACTACACCGCCGGGGCCACCAACCTCGTCACCGCCTGCAAGGCGGCAGAGGTGAAGCTGGTCGTCGCCTCGCGCGCCTTCGTCGAGAAGGCCCGACTGGAAGCGGAGGTCGCTGCGCTCGAAAAGCATGTGCGCGTGCTGATGAGCGAGGACATCCGCGCCTCCGTCACCACCCCGGACAAGATCAGGGCCATGCTGCCCTTGCCCGGTCCGACACCGGCCGACCCGGACGAGCCGGCCTTCGTGCTGTTCACCTCTGGCTCGGAGGGCACGCCCAAGGGCGTGGTGCTCTCCCACCGCAACATCCTGACCAATGTCGCGCAGGTGGCGGCGCGGATCGACTTCTCGCCCGCCGACATCATGTTCAACGTGCTGCCGGTGTTCCACTCCTTCGGGCTGACCGGCGGGCTGGTGCTGCCCATGGTGTCGGGGCTGAAGACCTATCTCTACCCCTCGCCGCTGCACTACCGGATCATCCCGGAGCTGGTCTACGCCAGCAACGCCACCGCCATCGTCGGCACCGATACCTTCCTCATGGGTTATGCCCGCACCGCCAATCCCTACGACTTCCGCTCGCTGCGCTTCGTGGTGGCCGGCGCCGAACCGGTGAAGGCCGAGACGCGGCGGGTGTGGATGGAGAAGTTCGGCCACCGCATCCTCGAAGGCTATGGCGTGACCGAATGCGCGCCGGTGCTGGCGGTGAACACGCCGATGTTCAACCGCGTCGGCACGGTCGGGCGGATGCTGCCGGGCATCAACCACCGGCTGGAGCCGATGGCCGGCATCGAGGAGGGCGGGCGGCTGCAGGTGCACGGGCCGAACGTCATGCTCGGCTATCTGCGCGCCGAGGCGCCGGGGCTCATCGAGGCGCCGGAAATGGGCTGGTACGACACCGGCGACATCGTCGCCATCGACGAGGAGGGCTTCGTCGCCATTCGCGGCCGGGTGAAGCGTTTCGCCAAGATCGCCGGCGAGATGATCTCGCTCGCTGCGATCGACACCATGGTGGCTGCGCTGCGGCCCGATGCCGAGCATGTGGCGGTGGCGGTGCCCGACGCGCGACGCGGCGAGCGCATCATCCTGCTCACCACGGCGGCCGACCTCACCCGCGCGGCGCTGCAGGCGCACGGCCGCGAGCATGCCGTGACCGAGCTGATGATCCCCGCCGAGATCCTGCGGATGGACGAACTGCCGCTGCTCGGCTCTGGAAAGGTCGACTTCACCAAGGCGCGGGTCCTGGCGCTGGAGGCCATCGCTGCGCGCGGCGCGTCGGTCGGAGACAGTGCATGAGCACGCCGCCGCGCACCGCACAGCGGGCAGGCGCGGCTCGGCGGGGCCGCGACGGCGCGGACACGCATGCGCGCATCGAGACGGTCGCGCTCGCCCTCTTCGCGCGGAAGGGCGTGGCCGGCACCTCGGTGCGCGACATCGCGCAGGGCGTGGGGGTGAGCGAGGGCGCGCTCTACCGCCATTTCGCCTCCAAGGACGAACTGGCGCGCGACCTGTTCCTCAGCCGCTACGCGGTGCTGGCGAGCGAGATCTGCGCCGTCGACGACCGCGAGGCGGAGCTCGCCGCCAAGCTGCGCGCGGTGGTGGCGTTAGCGTGCCGGCTATTCGATGCGGAGCCGGCGCTGTTCGCCTATCTGCTCATCCACCAGCATGAGTATCTCACCCATGTTCCGGAGGGGCCGCAGGCCAATGTGGTGGAGGCGGTGGTGCGGCTGATGCGCGGCGCAGGCGTCGCGCCCGAGCGTGCCGGGCTCGCCACGGCGATGGCGCTCGGCTGCGTGGTGCAGCCGGCGGTGTTCGCGCTCTATGGCAGGATCGAGGGGCCGCTTATCGCGCAGGCGGAATCGATCGCCGATGCGGTGCTGGGGATCGTGGAAACGGCGCGGAAGGGCTGAGGGCTCTCATGCCCGCCCCCCCGTTATCCCGGCTCTCGCTGCGCTCGGCCGGGATGACGGGGAAGAACGCGGGATGCGGGAGGCAGGCCCCCACCCGGACCTCTCCGCGCGAGGAGAGGGGGGGGGCGGCGCCCGCTCAGAACAGCTTGAGGCCGGGCGGGATCGGCAGGCCGGCGGTGAGGGCCTGCGTCTTCTCCTGAACCAGGCGCTCGCCCTTGGCGCGGGCTTCCGCATGGGCGGCGACGATCAGATCCTCGAGAATCTCCGCCTCGTCGGGATTGAGCAGGCTCGGATCGATGCGGATGGCCTTGAGTGCGCCCTTGGCGGAGAGGCGCACCGTGACCATGCCGCCGCCGGCGGCGCCGTCGACCTCGATGGTCTCGAGCTCGGCCTGCATCTCCTCCATCTTGGACTGCATCTCCTTCACCTTGGACATGATGCCGAGAAGGTCTTTCATTCGGGGCTCCTCATCAGAATTCGATTTCGTCGTCCGGGCCGGGGCCGTCGTCGCGGGCGGCCATTAGCTCGGCGTCGTTCATGAGCGCGTCGTCCGGCTCGTCGCTGGCGAGGGTGCGCACGTCGACGATGGAGGCGCCGGGAAAGCGCGCCAATGCGGCGGCGACGAGCGGATCGGCGCGCACGCCGGTCATCATCGCATGGCGCTGGGCGGCGACCTTCTCGGCCAGCGTCGGCTCGCCCTCCTCGCGCGACAGCGCCACCAGCCAGCGCCGGCCGGTCCATTCCGAGAGCTTGGACTGCAGTTCCTGGATCAGGTTGGGCGAGCCGCCGGGGGCGAGCGCCACCTCTATCTTGCCGTCCTCGAAGGCGACGAGGCGGATATGGTGTTCCAGCGCGAATTTCAGCTTGAGGTCGCGTCGGGCGGCGGCGAGCGCCACGAGGTCCTCGAAACTGGCGATCTGCGCGCCCGGCGCCGTCTCCGGCTGGGCGGCGGGCGCGGCCGCGGGGCGGGGATCGCTGCGCGCGGCGACCGAAAGGTGGCTGGCCGCGCTAGGGACGGAAGACGGGGCGGTCGCCGGCGCGGCGAAGGCGCGCGGCGCGGTGGCCGCCATCGCCGAGGCGCCGCCGCCTCCACCGCTGCTCGCCATCGTGCCGCCGGACATCGTGGCTCCGCCCGGGGAGCCGCCGCCACCGCCGGAGGGCCGACCGGCCGGCGCGTCCGGGGCGCCGTCGCGCAGGCGCCGCAGCGCCTCGTCCGGCGTCGGCAGGTCGCTGGCATAGGCGAGGCGCACCAGCACCATCTCCGCCGCCTGCATCGGCTTGGCCGCCTGCTGCACCTCGGCGAGGCCGCGGGTCAGCATCTGCCAGGCACGGGCCAGCACCCGCATGGACAGGCCGCGGGCGAAATCGCGCCCACGCGTGCGCTCAGCCTCGACCAGCGCGGCATCCTCCGCCGTTTCGGGCAGGATCTTCATGCGGGTGACGAGATGGGTGAACTCGGCGAGGTCGGCGATCACCACCGCCGGGTCGGCGCCGGAATCGTACTGCTCGCGCAATTCGGTCAGCGCCTGGCCGATGTCGCCCTTCATCAGCGCCTCGAACAGGTCGATGACGCGGCCGCGGTCGGCGAGGCCGAGCAGCGCGCGCACCTGCTCGCCATGCACCATCCCGCCCGCCGACTGCGCGCCGGAATGGGCGATGGCCTGATCGAGCAGGGACAGCGCGTCGCGCACCGAGCCCTCCGCCGCGCGGGCGACCAGGCTGAGCGCCTCGGCGTCGATGCCCACGCCTTCGGCCGCGCAGATGGAGCTGAGGTGGCGCGCCAGCGTGCCGGCCTCGACCCGGCGCAGGTCGAAACGCTGGGTGCGCGAGAGCACCGTGACCGGCACCTTGCGGATCTCGGTGGTGGCGAAGATGAACTTCACATGCTCGGGCGGCTCTTCCAGCGTCTTCAGCAGCCCGTTGAAGGCCGCCGTGGAGAGCATGTGCACTTCGTCGATGATGAAGACCTTGTAGCGCGCCAGCACCGGCTTGTAGCGCGCCGCCTCGATGATCTCGCGGATGTCGCCGATGCCGGTGTTGGAGGCGGCGTCCATCTCCTGCACGTCGACATGCCGGCTCTCGATGATGTCGCGGCAATGGCGGCCCAGAACGGGCATATCGAGGGTCGGCGCGCCGCCGCCGGCTGGTCCGTCGGCCGGCTCGTAATTGAGCGCGCGGGCGAGGATGCGGGCGGTGGTGGTCTTGCCGACGCCGCGCACGCCGGTGAGGATGTAGGCCTGCGCGATGCGGCCGGAGGCGAAGGCGTTCTTCAGCGTGCGGACCATCGCCTCCTGGCCGATCAGGTCGGCGAAGGTCTGCGGCCGGTATTTGCGGGCGAGCACGCGATAGGGCGCGTCGGGCGCCGGGGCGGCGGCCGGCACGGCGCCGAGGCCGGGAGCCGGGCCGAGGTCGAAGCCCGGCCCGTCGTCCGGCGTGTGCGTCAGGTCGGGCGTGTCGGGGGTGTCCGCGCTCATGCCCCCTTCATAGCATCGCGAGGGGACGCTGAGGCAACGCCGCGATGACGCGCGGGGGGAAAAATCCGGGGAAGCTGGGGCGGAACAGCACGGCGCGCGCCCCATGCGGCGGCCGGCATGGCCGGCACGCGTGCGGCGCCTCGCCTGCGGCCTTGCGGCGGAACAGCGCGGCGCACGCGGAAATGCGGGGGAAAGGGTGGGAGGCTGGACAGAGACCCGATCCGGGCTCGTTGGGGCTGCTTCCTTCCGGACCTGACCCGGTTGGCGAGTGGCTCGTCCACCGCCAACCTCCCACTGACTATATCGGACAGATGGGCCGGGGATGCAAGAGGATGAGAAGGGCGTGGGCACCAGCGCGCAGGCCGACCTCGCGCGCGGGCTCGTGCTAGGCGCCACCCTCGGCGCCGTCCTCGGCAAGTGTATGGGCGATAACCGCACTGGCGTGGCCGTGTCCCATGCCATGCTGTTCCTTCAGCAGGGCGACGAGTTCCATATGTTTGGCGGGGCGCGCCGCGCGCACCAGCGCCTTCCATTCGGCAATCGGCCGGCCGTATGTCTTCTCGATGGACGGAAAATAGGAGGCGGGGCCCCGGGTCGTCGTGTCGCTCATGGGGGGAGTGGATACGGGCCGAAACGGGCTGTCAATGTCGGCAGCCTTTCGCGCGGCCCGAAGACCACGCCCGAACGTTGGGGCGCGCGGAGCGGCCTCCGGTTCATCCGGCCGGGCGGCGAAGGGCGCGTGAGGCGGCGGGGCGGGGCCTAGCGGTCCAGCAGCCCCGCCACCAGCGCGTAGACCGCCTTCACCCGCTCCTCATTGGGGTAGTTGCGGTTGGCCAGCACGACGACGCCGAGCTTTGCCGCCGGCAGCATCACGACATAGGCGCCGAAGCCGTTGGTGGAGCCGGTCTTGTTGATGAACGCGTTCGGCGCCGGCGGCGAGGGCGGGGCGAGCTTGGTGATGGCCTGCGGCTTCATCGCCATGTCGAGCGAATTGCCCTTGAGCAGCCGGTCGAGACCGACCGGCCAGGGATAGCGCTCCCAGACCATCTCCTGCACATAGGAGGCCGTCTCGAAATAGCCGGTATGGGTGCGCGCGAGGGCTCGGGTCATCTCCGGCGCCAGCTTGCCCACGCCCATATTGGCGTCGAGGAAGGCGAGCATGTCGAGCGCGGTGGACTTCACGCCATAGGCCTCCGGCGCCAGCAGCGCCGGAGTGACGCGGGCCGGCTTGTTCGCCTTGGTGTATCCCATGGCATAGCGGTCCATGGCGGCGGCCGGCACGTCGATAAAGGTGCTCGTCAGGCCCAGACGCGGGAAGAGGTCCTCCTGGGCGGCGCGGGGGAAGTCCATGCCGAGCGCGTTGGCGGTGATCAGCCCGAGCACGCCGATGCTGACATTGGAATAGGCGCGGCGCGTGGCGGGCGGCGCGGCCGGCTTCCACCCGGCGAGCCACTCGACCAGTTCCTTCTCGTTGCGGATGCCGTCGGGAAGCTGCAGCGGCAGTCCGCCCGTCGCATGGGTGGCGAGGTCAAGGGGGGTGAGGGCGCCGAAGGGGGTGCCCTCAAGCCGGGGCGCGTCGGTGGCCAGAGGGGCGTCGAGGTCGAGCTGGCCGCGTTCGGCCGCCAGCGCGGCGAGGGTGACGTTGAAGGTCTTGCTGACCGAGCCGAGCTCGAACAGCGTGTCGCCATCCACCGGCTTTCCGCCCTTGCGCGCGGTGGTGCCGATGGCGAGGATCTCGTGCTGGCCGTTGCGGGTGATGCCGACCACGAGGCCGGGAATGTCGTTGGCCTTGGCCAGCGCGGCGAAGATGGGCGGCGCCACCTTGCCGAAATCGGGCATCTCCCGCGCTCGTGCCGGCAGCACCGCCGCGCCGAGCGGCAACAGGGCGGAGGCGAGAAGAGCGCGGCGGGAAAGAGCGGTCATGGCGGGCTCCCTGTCCGGATCGCTCCGGCTTTAGCGGGCGAATGTGTCCGTCGCGCGGATGAGGTGGTCGAGAATGCCGGGCTCGGAATAGGCGTGGCCGGCACCCTCGACGAGGTGAAACTCGGCGTCGGTCCAAATCTTCGACAGCTCCCAGGCATAGCGCGCCGGGCACGGCATGTCGTAGCGCCCATGCACGATGACACCGGGAATGCCCTTGAGCTTGTGGGCGTCGTCGAGCAGCTGACGCTCGCGCAGCCAGGCATTGTGGACGAAATAATGGTTCTCGATGCGGGCGAAGGCGAGGGCGAAATGCCCATCGCTGAACGCCGCTGTGAAGGCCGGGTCGGGCAGCAGGGTGATCGTCTCGCCCTCCCAGATCGCCCAGGCCTTGGCCGCCTCCAGCTTTGCAGCCTCATCATCGCCGGTGAGCAGGGCGCGATAGGCGCGGATCGGGTCGGCGCGCTCGGCCGCGGTCTTCAGCGGTCCGAGGAAGCGCTCCCATTTGTCGGGGAACATCTCGCTGACGCCGAAGCGGTAGTACCAGTCGAGCTCGGCCTTGGTCAGCGTGTAGACGCCGCGCAGGATGAGCTCGCTCACCCGCTCGGGATGGGTCTGCGTATAGGCCAGCGCCAGCGTCGAGCCCCAGGAGCCGCCGAATACCTGCCATCGGTCGAAGCCGAAGGTCTCGCGCAGCCGCTCTATGTCGGCGACGAGGTCCCAGGTGGTGTTGTGCTCCAGCTCCGCGTGGGGCGTCGAGCGCCCGCAGCCGCGCTGGTCGAACAGGATCACCTCGTAGCGGGCGGGATCGAACAGCGAGCGATGCGCGGGTGAAATGCCGCCGCCCGGCCCGCCATGCAGGAACACGGCGGGCTTGCCGCCTTTCGTGCCGGCGCGTTCCCAATAGATGGAGTGGCCGTTGCCGACCTCGAGCATCCCGCTCTCGAAAGGTTCGATCGGCGGGTAGAGGGTGCGCAGTTCGCTCATGAAAGGGGCCGTGCGTCAGGGGGCGGGGCGCCAGCCGGGGCCGACTCACCCGCTAGTCTACCCCCATGAAGCGCAGCGGCGCTGCTTCCTTGAAATCGACGGTGGCGTCGCCGTCATAGGTGATGTCCTGGCTGGGGCCAAGCTCCAGCTTCTTCACCTTGCCGGTCTCGGCCGAGAAGTCGATCTGTCTGAGGTCGACCCAGAAGGTGTTCGGCGTCAGCGCGGATTCGAAGAAATAGATGCGCCGCTTGTGGTCCACCGCCGAGCGCCAGCGCGTGGAGGAGACATAGGGTGCGTCCGGCGAGGCGAGCCCGTAGGGCACGGAGACGTTGCGGATGACGCTGATGGCGGCGGCCACCGCCTTGTCCGGCTCGGGCTGCTGCGCCACCGCTGCGACGTAATAGGAGGCGCGTACGAAGCGGTCGGCGGCGCGGTTGGTGCCGGGCAGCATGGCGCCGCCGATCTCCTTCCAGTAGCTCGCAAGGGCAAGCTGCTGGTCGAAGCTCGGCGAGTTGGTCATCACCTGGTACTGGCGGCCGTGGTGGATCACCTGCTTGCCGTCGAGATATTCGACCACGGCGCTGTCGCCGGTGGGATCGGAGAGCGAGAGATGCAGCGTCGCCAGCGTCTCGCCGTCCGGCAGGTTCGCGGTGCGCACCACGAAGGGCTGCTTCTCCAGCGCCGCCACTGCCTCGGCGACGGTGGCGAAATTGTCGAGCATGTACTGCGCCCACAGCGCGATGGAGAGCGCGGGCGTCTTGCCGTCATAGGCTGGATAGGCGGCTTCGGTGAGCCACAGCACGTTCGCCGCCAGCCCGGCCTCGTTCACCCCGTCGGCGGTGGAGATGTCGAAGCCGGAGGCGATGACGCTGCCATATTTCGACGTCCACGACACCGAGTTCGGCCCTGCCTCGCCGCTGCGCGTGACACCGCGCGGGAAGATCCAGAGATTGGTGAGGATGTCGGTCTTCCAGTCCATCGACCGGGCGGTGACGATGTTCTGGTCCGGCCCGAGATAGACCAGCCTCGTGCAGGCGAGGGCAGGGCTCGCCGCCAGGATGCCGGCAAGGGAGAGGGAGAACAGGCGGACGAGGCGGGAGGTCATGGGCGGTTCCTCTGGCGCCTCCCCTCAACGGACGGCGATGCCGCCATCAGGCCGCGCCGTGCCGTCGTGTTCAAGAGGACAATCCCTTAGGCGGCGATCCGGACGGCGCCGTCACGACACCCGCGCGCCGCGCAGGCTTGGCAGAAACCAGGCGAGCAGGCCGAAGGCCGGCAGGAAGGCGCAGACCTGATACACCGCGTCGATGCCGTGGCGGTCGGCGAACAGGCCCAGCGCCGCCGCCGCCAGCCCGCCGAGACCGAACACCAGCCCGTAGAAGAAGCCGCCGATGAGGCCGATGCGGTGCGGCATCAGCTCGATCGCGTAGACGAGGATGGCGGCGAAGGCGCTCGACATGATGAGGTTGATGATGATCGTCAGCACGCCGGTCCAGAGCAGGCCGGCATAAGGCAGCATCACGGTGAAGGGCAGCGCGCCGAGGATCGAGAACCAGATGATCTTGTTGCGGCCGATGCGGTCGCCCAGCATGCCGCCGAACAGCACGCCCGCCGCCGAGGAGGCGAGGAACAGGAACAGCATGAGCTGCGAGGTCTGCACCGACACGTCGAAACGCTCGATCAGGTAGAAGGTGTAGAAGGAGGTGAAGCTCGCCGTATAGGCGGTCTTCGAGCACAGCAGCAGGATGAGGATCGCCAGCGGGAAGGCGACCTCGCGGAATGCCTTGTGCGGCACCTCCGCCTCGCCCTGATGGCCCGGCCGGCGGGCTGGCACGGCGAGCGCCTGGTGGCTGGCGGTCCAGGCCAGCAGCGGCATGGCGAGCAGCGCGGCGGCGCAGAACCAGGCGAGGCTGGTCTGGCCGTTCGGCACGATGATGAAGGCGGCGAGCAGCGGGCCGATGGCGCCGCCGGTCTGCCCGCCGACCTGGAACAGCCCCTGTGCGAAACCGTGCCGCCCGCCCGACGCCTTGCGGGCCATGCGGGTCGCCTCGGGGTGGAAGATCGACGAGCCGATGCCGACGCAGGCGGCCGCCAGCAGCAGCAGCGGATAGCTGCCGGCATAGGCGAGGCCTATGAGCCCGACCAGCGTGAAGCCCATCCCGGCGACGGTGGAATAGGGCAGGGGGTGGCGGTCGGTATAAAGGCCGATCAGCGGCTGCAGCAGCGAGGCGGAAATCTGGAAGGTCAGCGTGATGACGCCGATCTGGCCGAAATCCAGCGCATAGGCGGTCTTGATGATCGGGTAGATCGCCGGGATCAGCGACTGCATCATGTCGTTGAGCAGATGCGCCGCGCTGAGCGCGACCAGCACCGGCATGGCGGTGCGGCGCACGGTGTCGGCGGGGATGTTCAGGGTCATGGCACTTCGCTTCGGACACGCGTCGCATCGGCGTGGGGCGGCACTTGGCCACCCTCGCACCGATGCCATCACTACGGCAAAGCGCGGGAGCGGACAAATGCCGCCGACGAGAATCCGCCCCGACCGCACATCGTGGCGGAGGCGATGGCGGGAGGCGCGCGGCGGGGCTATAGCTAGGGTGCGCCCGCAGCTCGGCCGGGCATGGGGAGCCCGACCGCGACGATGAGCGACGCCTCTGCCTTCCTGCTCGATCCACGTCTCGAAGCCGACACCTTCCCGGTGCTCGACCTGCCGCTCGCCAGCGTGCGGCTGATGGACGATTCCCGCTTTCCCTGGCTGATACTGGTGCCGCGCCGGCCGGGCCTGGCCGAGCTGATCGACCTCGACGGCGAGGCGCGCGCGAGGCTGACCGCCGAGATCGACACGGCGAGCCGGGCACTGAAGACGTTGACCGGATGCGACAAGCTGAACGTCGCCGCGCTCGGCAACATGGTGCGCCAGCTCCACATCCACGTCATCGCCCGCTTTGCCGGCGACGCCGCCTGGCCCGGCCCCGTGTGGGGGGTGGGCGAGCGCAGGACCTATGCGGCGCCACAGGCGATGCTGCTGGTGGCGCGGCTGCGCGAGGCGCTGGGCACGGCATGAGCGACGCATCGACCGACGCCACGCTGGGGTTGTGGCCGCATCTCGGCTACACCGGCTCGCGCCTCGACCGCGCCAGCCTGCGGCGCGGCGAGATGGAGTATTTCCTGCGCGATCCGCGGGCGCAGGCCTGCCTGATCGCCGGGGAGAGCATCGTTTTGCGCCGCAAGCGAGGCGTTGTCGCGGGACTGGAAGACGGCTCGGATTCCTGCGGGGCGCTGTTTCCGCTCGAGGAAGCCGTCGCGCTCGGCGGACGCGCGGGCGAGGCGTGCCTGCTGGGGCTCAACGGCGACGTGCCGCATCTCGTGCTGCCGCTTCCCGTCGCTGCGCTGGGGGTGATCACCGAGCGGCCGGATGCACGGCCCGACCTCCTCGTCATCGACCTGCGCGCCATCGCCGTGCGCGAACTGGTGAGCGCGGAAGAGATCGGCCAGCTCGCCACCGCCAAGGCGATGCTCGCCTGGCATGCGCGGCGGTCCTTCTGCTCCAATTGCGGCGGCACGCTCGCCATGGCCGAGGCCGGCTGGCGGCGCGAATGCCCGCACTGCGGCGCGCAGCATTTTCCGCGTACCGACCCCGTCGTCATCATGCTCACCGTCGACGGCGACGACTGCCTGCTCGGCCGTTCCGCCCGCTTCGCGCCGGGCATGTGGTCGTGCCTCGCCGGCTTCGTCGAGCCGGGCGAAACCTTCGAGGATGCCGTCCGGCGCGAGACCATGGAGGAGGCGGGCGTCGCCACCGGCGCGGTGCGCTATCTGTGCTCGCAGCCCTGGCCGTTCCCGATGTCGGTGATGATCGGCTTTCACGCGCTGGCCACCTCGCGCGCCATCACCCTCGACCCGAACGAGCTGGAGGGCGCGCGCTGGTTTTCCCGCGACGAGGCGCGTCTTCTCCTCACCCGCACGCATCCGGACGGCCTGATCGCGCCGCCGCGCATGGCCATCGCGCATCATCTGCTACGTGCGTTCGTCGAAGGCAAAGACCCGCCGGTGGGGTGAGGGGGGCGTAACGCCTGACGAGCCCCCCTCTCTCGGGAGGACGGAGGTCCGCGGCGAACGAGCCGTCATCCCGGCCGAGCGTAGCAAGAGCCGGGATCGCGCGTTCGTTGCCTTTCCGGGCAGCAATCCCGGATCGACCTCCGGCTGTCCGGGATGACGGCTCAAGCCGGCCGCCTCACTCCCGCGTCCACGGCTTGAAATGCTTGGAGAGCTTCAGGCCCTGCGCCTGGTAGTTGGAGCCGAGGCCCTCGCCATAGAGCATCGTCGGGCGCTCCAGCATGCGCTCATAGACCAAGCGGCCGACGATCTGGCCGTCTTCCAGGATGAACGGCACCTCGCGCGAGCGCACTTCCAAAACGGCGCGGGCGCCGGTGCCGCCGGCGGCGTCATGGCCAAAGCCGGGATCGAAGAAGCCGGCGTAATGCACCCGGAACTCGCCGACCAGCGGATCGAACGGCACCATTTCTGCCGCATGGCCGGGCGGCACATGCACGGCCTCCTTGGAGGCGAGGATGTAGAAGGCGTCGGGGTCGAGCACCAGTTCGCGCCGGCCGCGCGTCACCAGCGGCTCCCAATAATCCTCGACCTCGCAGGCGGCGCGCCGGTCGACGTCGATGACGCCGGTATGGCGCTTGGCGCGGAAGCCGAGCAGGCCGCCGAAGCCCTCGCCCGAGAGATCGACGCTCACCGCGATGCCGCCGCCGGCGACGTCGGCCTCGGCGGCGTCGACCAGACGCTCGGTGGCGTTGAGCGCGGCGAGTTCCGCCTCGCCGAGCCGCGCGTCGCCGCGCCGGAAGCGGATCTGCGACAGGCGCGAGCCCTGCCGCACCAGGATGGGGAAGGTGCGCGGGCTGATTTCGAGATAGAGCCTGCCCTCATAGCCGGCGGGAACGATGTCGAAGGCGCGCGAGCGGTCGGCGATGACGCGGGTGAATACGTCGAGCCGGCCGGTGGAGCTTTTCGGATTGGCCGAGGCGGCGATGTCGGAGGGGAGTGCCAGCGCCTCTTCCAGCTCGACCAGATAGACGCAGCCGGTTTCCAGCACCTCGCCATCGGTGAGGTCGAGCCTGTGCAGGGCGAGCCGCTCCAGCCGGTCGGCGACGGTTTCGCCCGGGCCGGGCAGGAAGCTGGCGCGGATGCGCCAGGCGGTCGGGCCGAGCCGCAGGTCGAGGCTTGCCGGCTGCACCTGATCGGTGTCGAAGGGACGGCGGGTAAGGATGGCGCCGCGCGCCGCCAGCGCCTGGATGGCATGGCCGGGCAGGATCCCCTCGCCGGCAAGACCCGAGAACGCCATGCCTGAATCCGCCACGCCCGTCGCTCCGCTGATGATCGCTTGCTCAATCGTGTTGTTCGCTTTACCGGACGCGCCCCTTGACGCCAAGCCGCGCGCGGGAGTAATTCCGACCTACGTGGTCATTTGAGCCGGCCGGCTTGCCGCCACGCTAAATAAGGTTGCTAAAAAGGTCGGGGCCGCGCAGCGCAAGCGCGTGGGCGTTCCCGGTCTATGCGAGATACCGGAGCCGCCCGATGACCGACAATAACAAGCTTTCCCCCGCCGATATCGCCGCCCTGAGGCCGGATACCCGCCTCGTGCAGGGCGGCATCCTGCGCTCGCCCTTCGGCGAGACGTCGGAGGCGCTCTACCTGACGCAGGGCTATGTCTATGACACAGCGGAACAGGCGGAAGCGCGCTTCAAGGGCGAGGACCCCGGCTTCATCTATACCCGCTATTCCAACCCGACGGCGGCGATGTTCGAGACCCGCCTCGCGCTGCTGGAAGGCGCGCAAGCGGCGCGCGCCACCGCCTCCGGCATGGCGGCGGTGACGGCGGCGCTGCTGTGCCAGCTGAAGACCGGCGACCATGTGGTGGCGGCCCGCGCCCTGTTCGGTTCCTGCCGCTATGTCATCGAGGAATTGCTGCCGCGCTTCGGCATCACCTCGACGCTGGTCGACGGTACCGACCTTTCCGCGTGGAAGGCGGCGGTGCGGCCGGAAACCAGGGTGTTCTTCCTGGAGAGCCCGACCAACCCGACGCTGGAGTTGGTCGACATTGCGGCGGTGGCGGAAATCTCACGGGTGGCGGGCGCCTGCCTCATCGTCGACAATGTCTTCGCCACCCCGATGCTGCAGAGCCCGCTGGCGCTGGGCGCCGACGTGGTGGTCTATTCGGCGACGAAGCACATTGACGGGCAGGGGCGGTGCCTGGCCGGCGTGGTGCTGTGCTCGGAGAAATTCCTCGCCGATCATCTGCAGACCTTCCTGCGCCAGACCGGGCCTTCGGTCTCGCCCTTCAACGCCTGGGTGATGCTGAAGGGGCTCGAGACGCTGCCGCTGCGCGTCGAGCGGTCGCAGGCGAGCGCGACAACGCTGGCCGACCGGCTGGCGGCGCAGCCCGGCATCACCAAGGTGATCTATCCCTACCGCGCCGATCATCCCCAGCACGCCCTGGCCAAACGCCAGATGCGCGGCGGCGGCACGCTGGTGACGTTCGAGGTCGCCGGCGGCAAGGCGGGCGCCTTCCGCTTCCTCAACGCATTGAAGGTGGTGCGCATCTCCAACAATCTCGGCGATGCCAAGAGCCTGATCACCCATCCGGCGACGACCACGCATCAGCGATTCGCTCCCGAGGCGCGGGCGGAAATGGGCATCTCCGACGGCATGGTGCGGCTCTCGGTCGGGCTGGAGCATGTCGACGACCTGACCGACGACGTCGTCCGCGCGCTGAAGGTGGTGTGAGCGGGCCCGCATCCGCGCCGTCTCACAACCCGCCCTTAGGCCGATGGGGAAGGGCGGGGGCGGGTCAAGGTAGGCTGCAACCATCTGTGCGAAACGCGCCCGTGACCCGGGCCCGCCTTGCCCTCGTGGCATAAAAGCCTTTCATTGGGATGACTTGGGCGACTCAGGGGGGGCGGCAGGGAGGCACGCGCATGTACCGGGCGACGACGAGGGGCGTACAGGTAACGGTGACGCCACGCTTCGCACCCGAGCGTTCGGATCCCGAGCGCAGTCAGTATTTCTGGGCCTACACCATCGAGATCGTGAATCTCGGCGCCGACACGGTGCAGCTCAAATCCCGCCACTGGATCATTACCGACGCGCTCGGCCGGGTGCAGGAAGTGCGCGGCGCCGGCGTGGTCGGCGAGGAGCCGCTGCTGCCGCCGGGGGCGCATTTCGAATATACCAGCGGCGTTCCGCTGCCGACCTCCACCGGCATCATGGAAGGCAGCTACAGCCTCGTGACCCAGGCCGGCGAGGTCTTCGACGCCGAGGTGCCGGCCTTTTCGCTCGACGTTCCCGGCGAAGCGCGCACGCTGAACTGACGCGGGACGACCGGGGCCGCGCCGGCTTCCGGCGGCCCGGCGAAGCAGCTATGGTGACGGCAGCTGGGGTGGCGCGAGCCTCCGGGCCTCCGATCCATCAGCCGCTGAGCGTCCCGCCCGTGCCGAACGGTTTCCTGCTCCCGTGATCGACCTGCGCCCGATCGCCGCGATCCTCGGCGTGCTGCTCGCTATTCTCGGCACGACGATGATGATTCCCGCGCTGGTGGACCTAGCCGCCGGACAGGGCGACTTCATCGTCTATGCCGCCACTGCCGTCATCACCGTCTTCGTCGGTCTGTCGCTCTGGCTGGCGGGTCGGTCGGGCGCGGTCGAGAAGCTCAGCCTGCGGCAGGCCTTCGTGCTCACCACCGCGAGTTGGCTGCTGCTGTCGGTCTTCGCGGCGATCCCCTTCATGTGGGCGGACACCGACCTCTCCTTCGCCCGGGCTTATTTCGAGGCGATGTCCGGGCTCACCACCACCGGCGCGACGGTGATCTCCGGCCTCGACCAGCGCCCGCCCGGCGTGCTGATCTGGCGCGCCTTCCTGCACTGGTATGGCGGTATCGGCATCATCGTCATGGCGATGGCGCTGCTGCCGATGCTGCGCATCGGCGGCATGCAGCTGTTCCGCGCCGAATCCTCCGACAAGTCCGAGAAATTGCTGCCGCGCGCAGCGCAGATGGCCAAAGGCATCCTCGCCTCCTACCTGATCCTCTCCTTCGCTTGTGCCCTAACCTATGCCTTCTGCGGCATGAGCGTGTTCGACGCCATTGCCCACGCCATGGCGACGATCTCTACCGGCGGTTTCTCCACGCACGACGCCTCGATCGGCTATTTCCACAGCCCGGCGATCGAATATGCGGCGATCTTCTTCATGCTGTCGGGCTCGCTGCCCTTCGTGCTGTATGTGCGCGTTCTGGCCGGCGATTTCAGCCGCATGTTCGCTAATCCCGAGGTGCGGCTGTTCCTGTCGCTGGTGGTGCTGTTCAGCCTGCTCTCGACGGTGCAGCAGGTCAGCGGCGGCATCGCCGACGGCGAGACGGCGCTGCGCCATGCGATGTTCAGCGTCGTGTCGGTGATGTCGACCACCGGATTCGTGGCGGTGGATTTCGGCCAGTGGGGCCCGCCGACTGAGGCCCTGTTCTTCATCCTGCTGTTCCTCGGCGCCTGCACCGGCTCGACCGCTGGCGGCATGAAGAGCTTTCGCATCGCCATCCTCGGCTCGGCGCTCAAGCAGCACCTCAAGCGCGTCATCTACCCCAACGGCGTGTTTCCGGTGCTCTATGGCGGCAAGCCGATCGGCGACGACGTGGTGGCCTCGGTGCTGTCCTTCGCCTTCCTCTATCTCGCCAGCTTCATGGTGATCGGCATCGTCATCAATGCGCTTGGCTACGATCTCATCACCGCCTTCTCTGCCTCGATCACCGCGGTGGCCAATGTCGGACCGGGGCTCGGCCCGGTGGTCGGCCCTTCGCAGAACTTCGCCGCCCTGCCCGAGAGCGTGATCTGGCTGCTGTCCTTCGGCATGCTGATCGGGCGCCTGGAGCTGTTCACGGTTCTCGTGCTGTTCCTGCCAAGCTTCTGGCGGCGCTAGAGCCTTCTCCGACAGGGGGAATCGCTTGGATATTCGTCGTGCCGGGGCGACATCCGGTTGGGCCGTGCAGCAATCCCCCTTATGGTGGGGGCTCAATCGACACGAGGATCTTCCATGCTGGCCGGACAGACGACGACCGAGGAACTGCTTGCCTATCTGGTCGCCTTCGACACGACGAGCCGGAACTCGAACCTCGACCTCATCGCCTTCGTGCGCGACTATCTCGCGGCGTTCGGGATCGAAAGTGTCACCGTGCCGAGCGAGGAGGGCGACAAGGCCAGCCTGTTCGCCACTATCGGCCCGGCCGGCATCGGCGGTGTCTGCCTTTCCGGCCATTCCGACGTGGTGCCGGTGGACGGCCAGCCCTGGACCTCCGCGCCCTTCACCCTGACGCCGAAGGACGACCGGCTGTACGGGCGCGGCTCCTGCGACATGAAGGGCTTCCTCGCCTGCTGCCTCGCCATGGTGCCGGACATGCTGGCGGCGAGGCTCTCGACGCCGATCCACCTGCTCGTCTCCTATGACGAGGAGATCGGCTGCACCGGCGTGGTGCCGGCGGTGCGCCGGTTGGGCGTGGATCTGCCGCTGCCGCGCGCCTGCATCGTCGGCGAGCCGACCTCCATGCGGGTGGTGGACGCGCACAAGTCCGGCATCGCCTATGTGACCACGGTGAGGGGCCGCGAGGCGCATTCCTCCATGCCGCAGCTGGGCGCCAACGCCATCTTCGCCGCCGCCGAGCTGATCGGCGAGCTCGACCGCACCCGCGCCGAGCTGATCGCGCTGGGCGACCCGTCCGGCCGCTTCGATCCGCCCAACACCACCGTGCAGGTGACGGTGGTGCATGGCGGCACGGCCGGCAACATCGTGCCGCGCGAATGTGCCATACGCTGGAATGTGCGCGGCCTGCCGGGCTTCGACGAGAATGCCCTGCTCGACCGTTTCGAGCGCTTCGGCCGGGAGGTGGTGCTGCCGAAGCTGCGCGAGAGCGCACTGGAAGCCGACATCGTCACCGACTTCATCTACAAGGTGCCGCCGCTCGGCCCCCAGACCGGTTCCGAGGCGGAACTTCTCGCGCTGCGCCTCGCCGGGCAGAACCGCACCTTCGCGGTCTCCTACGCCACCGAGGGCGGGCATTTCCAGGCGCAGGGCGTGCCGACCATCATTTGCGGGCCGGGCTCGATCGACCAGGCGCACAAGCCGGACGAGTATATCGAGGTGAGCCAGCTGCGCGCCTGCGAGCGCTTCCTCAAGGGGCTGATCGGGGAATGCGCGGGATAGGCCGCGCTTGCATGATGCCGGCCCGCATGCCCATATCGGTGGGATTACGTACTTCCTGCATCTGATTCATCTTGTCCGCGGACGCGAGCGTCGCGGCGGACATTGTTGCTTGCGCGATTTCGGGTGAGGCCCCGAATTCGTGCGCTTGTGCTTTCCAATGCAAGATAATGACCTAAGGGGGCACGCCACATGAAGACCCTACCCGCCGTCGCTGTGATTGTTACGGCTGTCATCGGCTTCAGCACGGCCGGCCGGGCGGCCGATGCGCCCGCCCCCATGGCGCCGGCGCCGACAGGCACGTCCACCGTGCCGTTCGAGGCGCTTTTCCTCGGCGTCGGCGGGAGCTATGGCTCCACCAGCTTCAACGATCCGTATCTCTATGCGCAGGGCGTTTCCGAGATATCGCAGGGCGGTGTTCCCGTCGCGGTGGGGGCGGCCGGCGGATCCACCTATCCCAGCCTGGGCAGCGATGGGACGCTGGCGCCGATCGTGCAGTTCGGCGGCTTCCGGCACTTCGCCGACAGCAACTGGCTGTGGGGCGCGAAATTCTCCTACGCCTATCTGGACGCCAGCTCGAACGTCGCCAACATCCCCGTGCCGCAGTCCGGCTCATTCAAGAACCTCACCGACGATCCCGTCACCAGCTTCAGCGGCAATGTCGTGGTCCATTCCTATGAGAGCAGGATCACCCACCAGATGAGCTTTGTCCCGTTCATCGGGCGCTCCTTCGAGAAGCTGTTCGTCTATGCCGGCGCCGGCCCGACCCTGTCGCAGGTGGAAACCAACCTCGATGGCGTGATCGGCTTCGCGGCGATCAACGGCACGCATGAGAACATCACCGGCACGCCGAGCAATTTCTCGAGTTCCGAATGGGTGTTCGGCGGCGCCGCCACGATTGGCGTCACCTACTTCCTCGACGCGTCGTGGTTCGTGGACATCAACTACACCTATGCCCGGACCGCGAGCTATGGCAGCTCGTTCTCGGCGCCGTTCTCCAGCTCCTCCGACGGCTATGACGACGTCGGAATCCTGAGCGGCAACTATTCCGGCAGCGTGACGACGCAGGCGGTGGCGATCTCGATCAACCGGGCGTTCTGACGCCCGCGCACCGGGCGGGGCTCCTAGCCTTCGCCCGCCGCCTCGCCCTCGTCGCCCGCTTCCACGATCTCCTCGGCGTTGAAGCCGTAGCTGCGGCCGCAGAACTCGCAGGTGACGGAGATTCGTCCGTCCTCGACCAGGCTCTCGCGTTCCTCGCGCGAGAAATTGCCGAGCACGGCCATCACCCGCTCGCGCGAGCAGGAGCATTTGGCGACCACGCCCTCGGCGTCGAACACGCGCACGCCGCGCTCATGGAACAGGCGGAACAGCAGGCGCTCGCTCGACAGGTCGACATCGACCAGCTCGATGTCCTCGATCGTGCCGACCAGCGACTGCGCCTCGGCCCAGGCATCGTCCTCGATCGCCTCGGGCAGCTCCGTGCCTTCCGGCGCGTCGCCGGGATGCAGGTCGACTGGGCGCACGCGCCCGCCCTCGCTCGGCAGGAACTGCACCATCAGCCCGCCGGCGCGCCAGGACGAGGCGGCGCCGCCGGGACGGACCTCCTCGGCGACGGCGAGGCGGACCCGCGTCGGAATCTGCTCGGACTGGGTGAAATACTGGTGCGCGGCAGCCTCCAGCCCCTCGCCCTCCAGCGCGACGACGCCCTGGTAGCGATTGACGCTGAGACCCTGGTCGATGGTCATGGCGAGGTGGCCGCGCCCGAGCAGCGCGCCGCTGTCGAAGCCGGCGCCGGAGGGCAGGGCCGCCTGCATCGCGTCGAGCCGCTCCATGTCGAAGCGGGCATAGGCGCGCACCTCCTGCGGGGCGGCGAAGTCCACCACCAGCAGGTCGACCGGCCCGTCGGTGCGGGTCTGCAGGATGAAGCGGCCGCTGATCTTCAGGGTCGAGCCCAGAAGCACGGTCAGCGCCACCGCCTCGCCGAGCAGGCGCTTGACCGGCGCGGGATAGTCGTGATGGGCGAGCACCGCGTCGAGGCTCGTGCCGAGGCGCACGACGCGCCCGCGCACGTCGAGCGCGTCGATGTGGAAGGGGGTGACGCGGTCGTCGACCGCATGGGCGGCCGGCGAGCGGTTCTGGGATTCAGGATGTGATGTCATGTTGGCTCCGTCCGCCCATATAGGAGCGCGTTGCAGACTCTGCGAGGGGGCCGGATATGGCAGGGCCCGCGCGAAGGCGGGCCCTGGTCATCCTGTCGCTCGCCGGTCAGGGCCGGGCTCAGTTGCCGGCGCCTTCCAGGCACCAGGCGAGGATGCCCTTCTGCGCGTGGAGGCGGTTCTCCGCCTCGTCGAACACCACCGATTGCGGGCCGTCCATCACCTCGTCGGTGACTTCCTCGCCGCGATGAGCCGGCAGGCAGTGCATGAAGATGGCGCCCGGCGCGGCCCGGCGCATCAGCGCGCCATTGACCTGATAGGGGCGCAGCAGGTTGTGGCGGCGCTCATATTCGGCATCGCCCATCGACACCCAGGTGTCGGTGACGACGCAGTCCGCGCCGTCGACCGCCGCCTCGGCGTCGTGGCCGAAGGTGACGCGCGCGCCGCTGCGCTGCGCCCAGTTCACCAGTGCCGGGCGCGGCGCCAGCTCGGGCGGGGAGGCGACGTTGAGCGCGAAGTCGAAGCGCTGGGCGGCGTGGACCCAGGAGGTCAGCACGTTATTGGCGTCGCCCGTCCAGGCGACGGTGCGCCCCTTGATCGGCCCCTTGTGCTCCTCGAAGGTCATCACGTCCGCCATGATCTGGCAGGGATGGGAGTCGCGGGTGAGGCCGTTGATCACCGGCACGGTGGCGTGCTCGGCGAGCTCCGTCAGCGCGGCGTGGTCGAGGATGCGGATCATGATCGCGTCGACATAGCGCGAGAGCACGCGGGCGGTGTCGGCGATGGTCTCGCCGCGGCCGAGCTGCATCTCCGCGCCGGTGAGCATGATCGTCTCGCCGCCGAGCTGGCGCATGGCGACGTCGAAGGAGATGCGCGTGCGGGTGGAGGGCTGGTCGAACACCATCGCCAGAATTTTGCCGGCAAAGGGCTTCTCGATCGCCACGGCGTGGCGGCGGCTCTTCAGGTCCTTCGAGAAGTCCATCAGGGCGCGCAGTTCGTCGGCCGGCAGCAGGTCGAGGTCGAGGAAGTGCTTCACGGCGCCGGGCGCCGTCCCTTCGGTCGCGCTCATGCTGCCGCTCCCTTCACGGCATCGGCCCGCAGGCCCTGCTCGATCTTCGTGCAGGCGGCGTCGAGCCTCTCGAAGGCCGCGTCGATCTCGCTCTCGCCGATGGTGAGCGGCGGCAGGAGGCGGACGACATTGTCGCTCGCGCCGACGGCCAGCATCGCCTCCTCGCGCAATGCGGTGACGAGATCGGTGTTCGGCACCAGCGTGCGCAGGCCGAGCAGCAGGCCCTCGCCACGCACCTCGGCGATGACCGCCGGATGGCGGTCCTTCAGCTCGGCGAGGCGCTGGCGCAGCCGCGTCGAACTGGCCAGCACCTTGTCGAGGAAGCCATCGGCCAGAACCACGTCGAGCACCGCATTGGCGACGCTCATGGCGAGCGGGTTACCGCCATAGGTTGAGCCGTGCGTACCCGCCGTCATGCCCTTGGCGGCGTCCGCCGTGGCGAGGCAGGCGCCGACCGGGAAGCCGCCGCCGATGCCCTTGGCCACCGCCATGATGTCCGGCGTGATGCCGGCCCATTCATGGGCGAAGAACTTGCCGGTGCGGCCGACACCGCACTGCACCTCGTCGAGGATGAGCAGCAGGCCGTGTTCGTCGCAGAGCTGGCGCAGCGCCCGCAGGAAGGACCACGGCGCGGTGCGCACGCCGCCCTCGCCCTGCACGGGCTCGATCAGGATCGCGCCGGTCTCCGGACCGATGGCGGCCTTCACCGCCTCGAGGTCGCCGAACGGCACCTGGTCGAAGCCGGGCATGGCCGGGCCGAAGCCCTCGAGATATTTCGGGTTGCCGCCGGCGGCGATGGTGGCCAGCGTGCGGCCGTGGAAGGCGCCCTCGAAGGTGATGATGCGGGTGCGCTCGGGATGGCCCTCGGCGTAGTGGTACTTGCGCGCCATCTTGATGGCGCACTCCAGCGCTTCCGCACCCGAATTGGTGAAAAACATGGTGTCGGCGAAGGTCGCCTCGACGAGGCGCGCGGCAAGGCGCTCGCCGCCCTCGATGCGGAAGAGGTTGGACAGGTGCCAGAGCTTGCCGGCCTGCTCGGTCAGCGCGGCCACCAGATGGGGATGCGCGTGGCCGAGCACGTTCACCGCGATGCCGGCGGTGAAGTCGAGGTATCGCGCGCCGTCCTTCGTGAACAGCCAGGCGCCCTCGCCCCGCTCGAAGATCAGGTCGACACGATTATAGGTCGGCAGGATGGGGGTGATCACCTCTCCCCTCCCTCTCTCAACTTGCGGCGCGCCGTGTGGCCTACGCCCGTCCCAAAACGAAACGTGCCGCCCTTGCGGGGGCGGCACCCGATGCTGTGGATTTTATAGAATAGGGGCTTGCGGTCAATATCGCCGTCGCCGATCCCCGCATGGGGCCAGATCAAGTCATTGATCCGACTCAGCTTGCGCGAGCAGTGTTGCAGCGCGGACTCTAGCTGGGGAAAACGATCGTTTCGGACGTGAACCTACTCGCCGCGAGTCTACGCATATTGTAGCCTTCCTCCAGTGAGATACGACATCTCGTGCGGCGGCATTCCTCAAGTGGCGTTTGCGGCGTTTGATCCGGTGGAGTTCGCTTTGCCGGAAGGGTGAGGGATTCCGCCTCCCGGTCGGAAGCGCGAAGGAGGCACAGCGATGAACTGGACGGACGAGCGCGTCGAGCTGCTCAAGAAACTCTGGTCGGACGGGCTCTCGGCGAGCCAGATCGCGGCGGAGCTTGGGGGCGTTACTCGCAACGCGGTCATCGGCAAGGTTCACCGGCTCGGATTGTCCGGTCGCGCCAAGGCGGTCGCCTCGCCGGCGCCACGCCCGCGCAAGCCGCGCCCGGCACCGAGCGCGGCGGCGATGCGCCCCATGGTACAGGGCAACAACGCGCTGGCGCAGGTGATGCGGCCGGTTGCCGAGCCCGAGCCGGAAGTGCTGCCCGATCCGGTCGCCAACGTGATCGCGATGGGCGAGCGCTGCACCATTCTCGACCTGACCGAGTTCACCTGCCGCTGGCCGGTCGGCGAGCCGGGCAAGTCGGACTTCTTCTATTGCGGCAGCCGCACCAAGACCGGTCTGCCCTACTGCGCCTATCACGCGCGCATCGCCTATCAGCCGGTGCAGGATCGCAACCGCCGCCGCGCCGTCGCCGGCCGCTGAGCGACCCGCGCACAACGCGCCGCGTCTTTCGGGCGCATGACGATGGTGGCGCCGGCCGAGCCGGCGCCATAATTGGGACCAACTTTCCCGGCCCGGTCGTCGCATGCTGTTCCGCGCTTCCCAGTCTTCGCGCCACAAGACCCCGGCCGAGCCCGAGCCCGGCCATTTCCGGCTGCGCCTGGCGGCCGAGGAAATCCTTGTCCTGCTGCGCCGCAATCCACGCGCCCGCCGCTACACGCTGAGGGTGCGCGCGGCGACGCGCGACGTGGTTCTCACCATTCCCGCGCGCGGCACGCTGCGCGAGGCGCTCGACTTCGCCGTGCGGCACACCGGCTGGGTCGAGACCCGGCTCGCCCGGCTGCCCGAGCTGGTGAGCTTTACGCCCGGCGCGGTGATCCCGCTACGCGGCGCGCCCCATCGCATCGTCCATCGGCCCGGCGCGCGCGGCACGGTGTGGGCCGAGGCCGAGGAGAGCGAGACGGTGCTCTGCGTCGCCGGCGAGGCGGCGCATGTGGCCCGGCGCCTCGGTGACTATCTCCGGCGCGAGGCGCGCAAGGACCTCGTCGAGGCCGCGCATCGCCACGCGGCGGTGCTCGGCGTTTCCATCACCCGCGTCACCCTGCGCGACACGGCGAGCCGCTGGGGCTCGTGCTCGGGCACGGGCGCGCTGTCGTTCTCCTGGCGGCTGATCCTGGCGCCGCCCTCGGTGCTCGACTATCTCGCCGCGCACGAGGTCGCGCACCGGCGCGAGATGAACCACGGCCCGCGCTTCTGGGCGACGGTGGACCGGCTCTTCCCCGAACGCCATGCCGCCGAGCTGTGGCTGAAGAAGAACGGCGCCGGGCTGCACCGCTACGGGGCGGAGTAGCCGGGACCGTCATCCGTCATCCCGGCCGGCCGCAGGCCGATCCGGGACCGCGTTCCATTGCTGCACACGATCCCGGCTGCGATCCGCCCGGCCGGGACGGCGAAGCGCCGTTCTCAGCCGCGCCCGAACAGCTTGTCGAGCAGCCAGTTGTCGAGACTGGGGCGGGGACTGGCGGGGGCACGCTGCGGGCCGCCGGTGACGACCGGGTCCTCGGGCACGTCGCCGGGCGGCAACTGGCCGGGCGATGCCGGGCCGAGCGGCGTGCCGGGCAGCGCCACGACCGGCTGGTCCTTGTGGGCCACCTTCATCACCTGGCTCCATATCTCGACCGGCAGGCCCGAGCCGCCCGCCTTCCGGGTCGGGGAGGAATCGTCATTGCCGAGCCATACGCTGGTGATGAAGCGGCCGGTGTAGCCGACGAACCAGGCATCGCGGTAATCCTGGCTGGTGCCGGTCTTGCCGGCCGCCGGCCAGCCCGGCAGGTCGGCGCGGCGCGCCGTGCCGGTGATCAGCGTCTCGCGCAGCATGCGGTTGATCATCGCTACATGCGGCGGCGCCATTACCATGCCGGGGCCTGCCCCATCGTAAGCGTAGAGGACCTTGCCGGAGGCGTTGCGTACCCGCTCGATGACGTGCGGGGTGACGCCGACGCCGCCATTGGCGAAGGGCGCGTAGGCGCTGGCCATCTCCAGCACCGAGACTTCCGAGGTGCCGAGCGCGATGGAGGCGTTGGGCTCCAGCTTGGAATGGATGCCGAGCCGGTGCGCGGTCTTCACCACCTCGTCCGGCCCGACCTCCAGCGCGAGGCGCACCGCCACGGTGTTCAGCGAGAGCGCCAGCGCCGTTCTGAGATCGACCGCGCCGCGATATTCCTTGGAGAAGTTCTCCGGCTTCCAGCCCTTGAGCTGGATTGGCGCGTCCTCGCGCACCGTCTCCGGCGTCAGGCCGCGCTCCATGGCGGTGAGATAGACGAAGGGCTTGAAGGCGGAGCCCGGCTGGCGCCGCGCCGTCACCGCCCGGTTGTACTGGCTCTCCTCATAGGAGCGCCCGCCGACCAGCGCGCGCACGCCGCCCTCGGTGTCCATCAGGACGATCGCGCCCTGGTCGACGCCGAGCTTTTTGCCGCTCTTGGCCAGCGCATCCTTCAGCGCCTTGTCAGCGGTGGCCTGCAGCGACGGGTCGATGGTGGTCTGGACGGTGAGGTCGCCCTCGATCGGCCCGACCAGCGTCTTGAGCTGCTCCATCACCCAGTCGGCGACATAGCCGAAGGAATCGGTTCCCGGCGCCCGGGCCAGCGTCGCCGGGCGGGCGAGCGCGGTCTGGCGCATTTCCGCGGTGATGAAGCCCGCCTCCTGCATGGCTGCCAGCACCACCTCGGCGCGGGCCTGCGCCCGCTCCAGGTTGCGCGTCGGGGCGAGAGAGGAGGGCGACTTGACCAGCCCGGCCAGCATGGCGGCTTCCGACAGTGTCACCTGCCGGGCCGACTTGCCGAAATAGCGCTGCGCGGCGGCTTCCACGCCATAGGCGCCGGCGCCGAAATAGACGCGGTTCATGTAGAGTTCGAGAATCTCGTTCTTGGAGTACTTGGCCTCCAGCCAGAGCGAGAGGACGAGTTCCTGCACCTTGCGCGAAAGCGTGCGCTCCTGCGTGAGGAACAGGTTCTTGGCGAGTTGCTGGGTCAGCGTCGAGCCGCCCTCGCGCAACCGGCCCGAGGTGAGGTTGACGAAGACCGCGCGCACGAGGCCGAGCGGGTCGAGGCCGAAATGGGCGTAGAAGCGCCGGTCCTCGATGGCCACGAAGGCTTGTGGCAGATAGGGCGGCAGGGCGCGCAGCGGCACGCTGGTGCCGCCCATCTCGCCGCGCGTGGCGATCGCCTTGCCGTCCGCCCCCTGAATGATGACGGTGGGTGGGCGTTCGGGGATGGCGAGGTTCTGGATCGGTGGCAGCTGGCTCGCCTCATAGGCGATGAGGCCGGCGAGGCCGAGCACGGCCCATATGCCGAGCACCACGCCCCAGTAGATCAGCCGGCCGAACAGGCCGCGCCGCGGCTTGCGGCGGCGCCCGCCACCCCGGCCGGAGCCTCCGCCATTCCCGCCTCGGCCTCGGTCGCGCCGGCTGTCGCGCCGGTCGTCCTCGTCCCAGTCGTCGTCGCGGCTGCGGCGGGCGGCGCGTTCAGGAGCCGGACGGGTCTTCTCGCCGCTCTTCGCACCATTCTTGCGGCCGGCGCCGGCGCGTTCGCGTTCCAGCGGCGCGGGTGCAAAGGTCGGGCGGTCGTCAGGCGTGAGGCGTAGATCAGCGTAGCCGCCGGGTGCTCCTAGCACCGGCTCCCGCCTCTCCCTGTCGCCCCGTCGTCCGAACATAGGTCTCCACCCTTCGGGCCCCGCGCCATGAGCGGTAAACGAACTCTAAATCGGGGCTTTTAAGGGGGCGTTAAGCGGAGAGTTTGTGTTTGCACCGGCGGTGCACGGACGTGAAGGGTGAGCGCCGGTCCCGGGCGCGGACGCCAGCTACCCGAAGGTCCTCAAGCGGCGCGCAGGCACCGGGCCGGGGAATGTCCGGCTGATCACCTCGACTGCGCAGGCGTCCGCCTCACGCCGCGTTCGCCTCGTCGTCGGCGTCGAGTACCTGCAGCAGGGCGCGGCGGATGGCGGAGTGGCGGGCGGCGCCCATGATCTTCGCGCCCATGAGATCGGTGACGTAGAACACGTCGACCGCGCGCTCGCCGAAGGTGGCGATATGGGCCGAGGCGATGTTGAGGTTGAGGCGCGAGAGCGTCTGCGTCAGCCCGTAGAGCAGGCCGGGCCGGTCGAGGCCGGAGACCTCCACCACGGTGTGGCGGTTGGACCAGGAATTGTTGAGCGTGACCTCGGGCTCCACGGTGAAGGCGCGCGGACGCTTGGGCATGCGCCGGGCGACGACCTCCGGCAGCCTGATTTCGCCGGCGAGCGACTTCTGGATCGCGGAGGCGATGCGGTCGGCCCGGCGCACCTCGTCGTCGTCCTGCTCGAAGGCGCGGGTCAGCGAGATGGTGTCGAGCGCGCGCCCGTCGGTGGTGGTGCTGATCTGCGCATCGACGATGTGGGCGCCGGCGCTGGCGCAGGCGCCGGCGATGACCGCCAGCAGCTTGGGGTGGTCGGGCGCGAAGACCGTCAGCTCGGTGATGCCGCGCCTGGGATCGGTGTTCGTGCTGGTGGCGAGCGCCTTGCCGTCAGCTTCCGCCTGCGTGATGAAGCGGGCGTGCTCGACCTGGTGCGTGCGGTCGGTCTGCAGCCAGTAGGTCGGGTAGTGGCGGCCGACATAGGCGTCGAGCTGGGCGGCGTCCCAATTCGGCAGGGCGGCGCGGAAATCGGCCTGGGCGCGGGCGACGCGCAGGTTGCGGTTGCTCTCGGAGAAGCCGCCGGTGATGACGGGCTCGGTCTCGTAATAGAGCGTGCGCAGCAGCTGCGACTTCCAGTTGTTCCACACGCCGGGACCGACGGCGCGGATATCGGCGGTGGTGAGGATGAGCAGCAGCTTCATCCGCTCGAGGTTCTGCACCACGGCAGCGAAGTTCTCGATGGTCTTTCGGTCGGACAGGTCGCGCGACTGGGCGATGGTCGACATGGTGAGGTGCTGCTCGATGAGCCAGGCCACCGTGTCGGTATCGATCGCGCTCAGGCCGAAGCGCGGGCAGAGCTTGCGGGCGACGCGCGCGCCGGCGATCGAGTGATCCTCCGGGCGGCCCTTGGCGATGTCGTGCAGGAACACCGCCACATAGAGAAGCTGGCGGTTCTTGATCTGCGTCATCACCTCGTTGGCGAGGCCGTAATCGGGCCGGTCGCCGCGCTCGATCTGCGAGAGCACGCCGATCGAGCGGATGAGGTGTTCGTCCACCGTGTACGAATGGTACATGTTGAACTGCATCATCGCGACGATGCGGCCGAATTCCGGGATGAAGCGGCCGAGCACGCCGGTCTCGTTCATCCGCCGCAGCACGATCTCCGGCGTGTCCTTCGAGCACAGGATCTCCAGGAACAGCCGGTTCGCCTCCGGGTTCTCACGTACCTGCTGGTCGATCAGCTTGAGCGAGCGGGTGGCCAGGCGCATCGCGTCCGGATGGAAGGCGAGGCCGTGCTTGCCGGCGAGATGGAACACGCGGATGAGGTTGACCGGGTCGCGGCCGAAGGCGCTGGCGTCGGCGACGTTGATGCGGTCATTGTCGACGATGAAGTCGCGGCTTTCCTTCAGCGTGCGGCGGCCCGAGCGCCGCAGCCGGGCGATCATGCGGTCGAGCCGCGGTACCGGTTTGTCGTGCCGGTCCTCCAGCGCCGCCGAGACGATGGCGGTGAGGTCGCCGACATCCTTGGCCACGAGGAAATAGTGCTTCATGAAGCGCTCGACGTCCTTCAGGCCGGGGTGGGCCATGTAGCCCAGCCGCTCGGCCATCTCGCGCTGCAGGTCGAAGGACAGGCGCTCCTCGGCCTTGCCGGTGAGGAAGTGCAGGTGACAGCGCACCGACCAGAGGAAATCCTCGCAGCGGCGGAAGATCTTGGCTTCGTCGGCGGTGAACACGCCCTTGGCGACGAGTTCGCGTGTCTCGTGCACGCGGTAGACATATTTGGCGATCCAGAACAGCGTGTGCAGGTCGCGCAGGCCGCCCTTGCCGTCCTTCACATTGGGCTCGACGACATAGCGCGACTGGCCGGCGCGCTTGAGGCGGTCCTCGCGCTCGGCGAGCTTGGCGGCGACGAATTCGGCGGCGGTGCCCTGCACCACGTCCTTGTCGAAGCGGGTGGCGAGCTCTTCGAACAGCGCGCGCTCGCCGATCAGCAGCCGCGCCTCCAGCAGCGCGGTGCGGATGGTCATGTCGCCGCGCGCCTGGCGGATGCACTCGTCGACCGAGCGCGTGGCGTGGCCGACCTTCAGCCCCATGTCCCAGAGCACGTAGAGGATCGCCTCGGCGACGCTCTCGCCCCAGGCGGTCTGCTTGTAGGGCAGCAGGAACAGGATGTCGGTGTCCGAGCCCGGCGCCATGAGGCCGCGGCCATAGCCGCCGACCGCGACGATGGCCATGCGTTCGGCGGTGGACGGGTTGTCGGAGGGGTAGAGATACTTGACCGCCACCTCGTGCACGACGGTGATGATCTCGTCCTGCAGGCGCGACAGCCGCTCGGCGCAGCGCCGCCCGGAGCCCTCCTCCATCAGCCACCGCTCGGCAGTCTTGTGGCCGTGCTGGTAGGCGGCCTTGAGGCGCTTGGCGAGCTGGCCGCGCAGCTCGATCTCACGGCCGGGCTGGCCCTTGTCGATCACTTGCCGCGCGAGAGCGCCGAGCTCCACGCGCATGGTGTCGATGTCGAACAGTTCCTTGAAGGGGTGGTCGGTGCGGCGGCGGCGGGATTCGGTCATGACGGGGTCCGGCTGATCGGATATCCGCTTTAGCCGATCCGGCGGGCGCCGTCATCGTGCGCCGCCGCGGAAGCGTCGATGCGGGCGCGCGAATGCGTGTCCGGCACGGGAACGGGCCAATGGGTCCGTCCAGAACGCGGCATGTCCGGCGCGGGGCCGGGCAGATGAGCTTACCTAAAACGCGACATGCCCGGCGCGGGGCCGGGCATGTCCATCCTGACGGCACGGCTCGCGCCGGGCGGTCGCTAGGCGGGGCCGCCGGCGGCGGCCGAACCGGACATCGTGACGCGTCAGTTGGTGCGCGCGTCCGAGGTTTCGCTGCGCATTTGCTCCAGCGTCTTGAACTCCGGCGCCGTGTTCAGCTCCTCCTTGGTGAGGGCGACGACGATCTTCTGACCGTCCTCGGTGGGCGAGGGGGTCAGCGAGTCGAAGGATACCGCGACCGGCTTGGCGCCGATGCCGAGGAAGCCGCCGACGTCGATCACCACGGCGATGATGCTGCCGTCGCGTTCCACCACCAGGTCGCTGATCGAGCCGAGCTTCTCGTCGGTCGAGGTGACGACGTCGGTGCCTACCAAGTCGGAGCCGAGCCACTGGCCCGAGCTCTGCGCACTGACGAATTTCGGCGTGGCCGGCACGGTGGTCTGCACGGCGTTGGCATTGTCCCCCGGCACGGCGGGGTTCGGGGTCGCGCTGGGCGTGTTGGGCATCTCCGAGGCCGGGGCCTGCGGCGTGCCGGCATCGGGCTGAACCGGGCTGGCCGCCGGCGGGGTGGTGGTCTCAGGCGCCGGGCTCTGGCCGAAGGCGACCGCCGGGGCGAGCGCCAGGGCAGCGGCGGCGGTAAAGGTCGCGAGCTTGCTGGTCATCGTCTTCTCCCGTTGTGAATTCGTGATCTGTTGTGAGTGTTGCGATCAACGGATCGTCTGCGGAGAAAACGAACAATAGAGGCTCAGGTTCCGTGGTATACCGAGATTTGTTTGTAGAGGTATATATTTAGGACATTCTCAGTTTATCCGGTCGATGATCGACGCATCCGCGACGCAGACCGTCAGGTCCTCGGTGGTGAGGCTGGATTTGGTCACGCCGATGGCGGAAAGGCAGCCTTTCGGGGTGCGCGTTGCACGCGGCGGCGCGGCGGGGAGGGGGGCCGGGCCATTATCGACGACCGGTCGGACGTCACCCGCCTTGGTCGTCGCGGCCGCGGGAGGCACGGGCGCGATGTCGAGGCGGGGACCCTTGGCCGCGCGGTTGACCATCGGCGCCTGAATCACGTTGCGCGATGGCCCTCCCTGAGGCCCGATCGCCTCGATCGCCACCGGTTGCGGCGAGAGCCGCGCCATGGCGCCGGCGCCGAGCGCCCCGACGGTGAGCGGCACCATCAGCACGACGCCGGTCGCCGCGCCCAGCAGGTAGGTGGAACCCTTGAAGACGCTGTCGATGCCCGTCATGACGCTCTCCTCGGCCGATGTCTCGCAGGCACGGAAATGCCGGGACCGCAGGTGCATAGCGCTCCCTGCCGCCGGATTTCTTCCGCGGGCGAATGCTTCTTTGAAAAAGGACGGGTCAGTATCGACGCCGCCGTCGGATGGTTAACGCGCGGAAAGGACTCGCGTTCCCTTGCGCGATCACATTCTCGCGCGGTGGGGAGGGCGGTCGCCGAGAGCCTTTTCCGATCAGGCGGGCTCACCTGATCGACAAGAAAATACTCTAGCGCTCGCTCGTCAGGTGATGCTCGGGCACGCTGACGGTGCAGACGAGGCCACCCGGCGCGAAGTCGAGCTCGACCGTGCCGTCGAGGGCGCGCGCAAGATTGCGCTCGATCACCAGCGAGCCGAAGCCGCGCGCGCTGGGGGGCGACACCGGCGGGCCGCCACTCTCGCGCCAGGACAGCTCGAAGCCGCCGCCCGCTTCCGCCATGCGCCGCGCCCAGGTGATCCGCACATGGCCGCTGGGCATGGAAAGCGCGCCGTATTTGGCGGCGTTGGTCGACAGCTCGTGCAGGGCGAGGCCTATGTTCTGCGCCGCCTCCGGCTTGAGGAAGATGTTCGGCCCCTTGATCGTGACCTGGCTGTTCTCGCTGTCGATGTGGTGGCCGAGCTGTGAACGCACCATGTCGGTGAGCGAGGCGCCGTGCCAGCTCTCCTGCACCAGCAGGTCGTGCGAGCGCGACAGCGCCTGCAGGCGGGCGCTGAAGATCTCGACGAACTCGTCGATCGATCCGGCATGGCGCGCGGTCTGCCGCGCCATGGCCTGGATGACCGCCAGCAGGTTCTTGGAACGGTGCGTCAGCTCGCGCATCAGCAGGCGCAGATGCTGCTCGTTCTCCTTGCGCTCGGTGACGTCGACGGCGGCGCCGGTCAACCCGATGGTCGTGCCGGACAGGTCGCGCAGCGGCTCGATGTGGATGTCGTACCACTGCTTGCGCCCGCTCTCCTCGACCTCGGTCTCGCCCTTGCGGGCGGCGGAGGTGGCGAGCGATTCACGCTTGAGCAGGTTGATGGGCTGGGCGCGCGTCTCGCCGAGAAGCTCGGAATCGGTCGCGCCCAGCACCTGCTCCACGGGGTGGCCGAAGAGCGGCTTGCTCACCGAAGTATACCGCATGTCTCGATCCTGGGTGAAGATCGCGACGTTGGAGCCGCGCAGCGCCATCTCGTAGCGCTGCAGCGCGGTGGCCAGCTCGAGGGTGAGGCGGCGCTGCTCGCTGACCACATGGCTTGGCGTCGGCAGGCTGACCAGGGCCCGGAAATTGCTCCACAGCGCGATCGCGCCGATGGCGTTGAGGGCGGCGATGCCGACCCGCACCGCGGTCGCCAGCCACGGGAGGCTGTTGGCGCTGTCGAAGATGACGAGCAGCGACAGCAGGCCGAACAGCGACAGCAGAGCCGCCAGGAGTGCGCCGAGCAATCGCGCGCGCCGCGAAAGGTTCGGACGCAGATACAGCAGGCGCACGAGCCCTGCCGCGATGGCGAACGACGACAGGACCGTGATCCATCGCGCCGCATCGTCGAAGAGATCGATCGAAGGCGGGGGCATGGGCGGGCTCAGGCGGTCGCGCGCTCCTCGCGGGGGCGGGCTCGCCGTTCGAAGAACAGCGCCTGGCTGATCACCGCCGCCACCGTCGACGGCTGGAACGGCTTGGCGATCAGGAAGGCCGGTTCAGGGCGCTGGCCGGTGAGGAAGCGCTCGGGATAGGCGGTGATGAAGATAACCGGAACTTCCGTCTTCTCGATCAGTTCGTTGACGGCATCGAGGCCAGACGAACCGTCGGCGAGCTGGATATCGGCGAGGATCAGCCCCGGTGCCTTGCGACGGGCGAGTTCGACCGCTTCCGAATGGGTGCGGGCGATGCCGGTCACGCGGTGACCGAGACCCTCGACCAGCCCTTCGAGGTCGAGGGCGATGAAGGGTTCATCCTCGATGATCAGCACGTCGGTGGCGATTTCCGCCGCCAGTTCGCGCCCGGCATCCTCGACCAGGTTGCGAAGGGTCGGCACGTCGATGGACAGGATTGCGGCGGCGTCCTCCTCGCTGAAGCCCTCGAGCGAGACCAGCAAAAAGGCCTGACGCACCATCGGGGTGATGTGACTGAGGCGACGTTCGCCCTGCATCTGCACCGGCGCCGTCTCGACATGCGCGTTGAGCGTCACCGAGTCCCACAGGCGCGTAAGCAGACGGTAGAGCGCGACGCGCGGATCCACCTCGCGGTCCAGCGTGCCGGGGGCTGCGATGAGGGTTTCGAGAAGGGCCGTCACATAGGCGTCGCCGGCGGATTGGCTGCCACTGAGCGCGCGCGCGTAGCGGCGCAGGAAAGGCAGGTGCTGTGCGACAAGTTGAGAAGTGCTCACTTGCGTCTCCCCGAAGCTGCGACTGTGAAGCGTTCGTTAACGCATCGCGACGCATGAGGTTCCAGACTGGCGTAAATAATTAGCCGAAATTCGGATTATTTTCGGAACCGTTCCCTCGCTGGCTCGTTGTGGATGGGTACGAAGCGACGGAGCCGTCCTCCCTTTTGCAGCCGGAGGCTCAATGTCGGGAAAAAAGCCTATGAATGACGATCAGTCCGAGAGCCCGTCCGCAATCGCGGACGCGCTCGCGCAAGCGCCCGGACGCGGCAACAACCTTTCCGCGCTCGGAAGTGACATCCAGTCCAAGATCGGCCAGCATCTGAGGGCCATGTATGACGACGTGGTGCGCCAGGGCGTACCGGATCGATTCATGGACCTTCTGGCGCAACTCGACAAGGCGGACGACACGCCCGAGGGCGGGGGCGGAGGGCGGCGGTGAGCAAGTTCGCCCCGACGCTGCGCGATGACATCATTGCCGCGATTCCCAACCTGCGGGCGTTTGCCATATCGCTCTCAGGCAGCGTCGACCGCGCCGACGATCTGGTGCAGGAGACGCTGTTGCGCGCCTTCGCCAACATCACGAGCTTCCGCCCCGGCACCAATCTCTCCGCGTGGCTGTTCACGATCCTGCGCAATCTGTTCCGTTCCGAATATCGCAAGCGGCGCCGCGAGGTGCCGGATTCGGACGGCGCGTTCGCGGCGACGCTGACCAGCAATCCCGACCAGACCACCCATCTGGACTTCGAGGATTTCCGTACCGCGCTGGACAGGCTGCCGCCGGACCAGCGCGAGGCGTTGGTGCTGGTGGGCGCGTCGGGCTTTTCCTATGAGGAGGCCGCCGACATCTGCAAATGCGCGGTCGGCACCATCAAGAGCCGGGTGAACCGGGCGCGCAAGCGGCTCGGCGAACTGCTCGCCATCGAGAATGACGAGGATTTCGGTCCCGACAAGACGACGCGCGCGGTGTTCGCCTCCGAGCGTGCCTGACAGTCGGACGCGCCTGATCGCGGGCCCTCCCGCGGGGAGCGGGCCCTGTCGCCTGCCTGATCCGCCTTCCTGAAAAGCCGTCCGTTCCCGTCGTCGTCGCCGTTGCAATGGCAGGGGCGGTCAGGGCGCCCGGCCGGAGCGGCCGCGCACCATGCCGATGACGGCCGATACGATGAACAGGATGATGGCAACGAAGAAAATGATCTTGGCGATCTCGATCGCGGTGCCGGCGATCCCGCCGAAGCCGAGGACCGCCGCGAGCAGCGCGATGACGAGAAAGGTAAGGGCCCAACCCAGCATGGACGGCCTCCGCTCTATGTAGCGGCGCCGGGTAAGGGGCCGCCGCCGCGTTGCCACGACAACCACCAAGGACCGACAAGGTTCCCGTCGAGGCTGAAGGCGCGATGGCGCGCGCGGGCACGGCCCTGCCTCGTCACATCTCCCTTGTATTGGTGTGTCGCGCGCCTATGCTTCAGGCGGCCGAGAGTCGTGTCGCTTTTCCTCTTCCGGTCTGAAATGATTGTTGAATATATCTCGATCCCTTGTGATGCGGAGAGAGGTAAATATTATCCTGGGTGAGGGATGGTGATATGAGCGTAAAAGAATTTGTAAAGCCGTTCGTCCCGGATAGTTTGTGGAAAACAACACGTGAGTTCGTTAATAAAATACTACAACGCTTCGATCTTTCAAGTCTTTCATTTTCTACAAACGATTCCGTGAGCGACGATATATATCGTAAATATAGATATAAAGGAGATCTAGTTGATTTCTTTGCAGGAAACACAAGCGGGGTTGTCCATAAGTGGCACCATTACATTCCTCTGTATGATAGATATTTTGCAGATTTCAGAGGGAAGAATATAAGATTTTTGGAAATCGGGGTAAGCAAGGGCGGAAGCCTGGAGATGTGGCGAAAATATTTCGGCCCCGACGCGATCATTTATGGAATTGATATCGATCCGACCTGCCGGAAATTTGACGGGATTGCCGGGCAGGTGCGCATAGGATCGCAGGATGACCCGGCGTTCCTTCAATCCGTCATCGCCGAAATGGGTGGTGTGGACATCGTTCTCGACGATGGAAGCCACCACATGAAGCATATTCCCGTTTCATTGGAGTTCCTGTTCGGCCATTTGAATGATGGCGGGATCTATATGATCGAGGATCTGCATACGGCCTATTGGCGCGAATATGGTGGCGGATACCGCGCCAGGGGCAATTTCTTCAATTATGTCAGGGATCTGTTCGACGATATGCATCGCTGGTACCATGGACGGAAATTGATACATCCGACCGTCAGCGCGAATTGTACCGGCATTCACATTCACGATTCGCTGGTTGTTCTTGAAAAGGGAACCGTATACCAGCCAGTTCATTCGCATATTGGTGCGTAGTCTGTTCCGTTGCTTGCGGGAGGCGCTGCGGTTCGCCCGGCGGCATGGGCCGCCATGACGCCGAAGAGGCCGCGGCGCGGGTGGTCGCGGCGGATCGGTTCGTCCTGATCGGGACGGGCCTCAGATGCGCTGGGACAGCGCCGGGGCGATGGCGCGCGCTTCGGCCAGCAGCGCCGTGACGATCGGCGTCATCGGCTCGCGGTCGAGCACGACGAGGCCCATCTGGTGCAGCACCTCCGGCCCCTCGATCGGGATGGAGCGGATGCTGGCGGGGAAGGCGAACACATCGGCCAGCGTGTTGGCGACGACGCTGGCCCATTTGCCGGTGCGCACATGCGAGAGCAGCGCGATGGTGGAATTGGCTTCCAGCATGGGCGCGACCGCGTGGCCGGACTCGGCGAGCTGCTTGTCGACGATGCGGCGGTTCTGCATGTCGGGCGTCAACAGGCACAGCGGCACCTGGCCGATCTCCGCCCATGTCACCTTGGCGCGGTCGCCGAGCGGGGCGTCGGCGGAGGTGAGGAAGCGGTAGCCCTCGCGGTAGAGCGGCACGGTCTTCACCCGGCCGAGCGGATCATTGTCGAGATAGGTGATGCCGGCATCGGCCTCCAGATTCTCGATCAGGCGCAGCACTTCGTTGGAACTGGCCGAGATCAGGGTGAAGCGCACATCGGCGTGTTTCTCGTGGAAGGGCGTCGTCAACTCGGACAGCATCGGCATGGCGGTGGGGATGGCGGCGATGCGCAGATGGCCGGCGAGGCCCTTGCGCATGCCGGCGATCTCCTGGCGCATGGCGCGCACGTCGCCGATCACCCGGCGCGCCCATTGCAGCGCGCGCTCGCCCTCCGGCGTGAAGCCGATGAAGCGCGAGCCGCGCTCGACCAGGCGCACGCCGAGCTGCTCCTCGAGCTGCTTGAGGCCGGCCGAGAGGGTGGGCTGGGTGACGCCGCAGGATTCGGCGGCGCGGCCGAAATGGCGTTCCTTGGCGAGGGCGAGCAGAAGTTCGAAACGGTCGATCACGCGGGACGCTTCCTGACGCGGGCACGATAGAAGGATTCTATCAGACTATCAGAAAGCGCAGCGTCTGCGAATTGGAGGGATTAAAGGCGGGCGCGCTATTCCGCCGCGCCGCGCAGGCCGAGCGGGGTCGGCAGCAGGTCGGTCATCGGCTCGTCGGCCGGACGCACTGCGCCCTCGAATTCGAGCTGCTCGATGCGCGCGCCGCGTTTGGCCACCTTGTCGGCGGAGGTGAGCGCCTGCGCCACGTCCTCGTTCACCTGGCCGAAATGCTTCTGCAGATTGCCGACCCGGTCGCGCAGGCGGATCACGTCGGCGACCAGCTTGCCGCATTCGGCGCGGATGAGATCGGCCTGCTCGCGCATGCGCGCATCCTTGCAGATGGCCTGCACCACCTGCACCGCCAGCATCAGCAGCGATGGCGAGACGAGGATGACGCGGGCGCGGAAGGCCTGCTGGATGACGTCGTCGAAATGCTCGTGCAGTTCGCCATAGACGGATTCGGAGGGCACGAACATCAGCGCCACGTCCTGCGTCTCGCCGCTGACGAGATAGCGTTCGGCGATGTCCTTCACATGCCTGCCGACATCCGCCTTCAGCCGCGCCTCGGCCGGCTTGCGGGCTTCCGGCGTCCGCGCCTCGCGGAAGGCGGTGACGGCCTCCAGCGGGAACTTGGAATCGACCAGCAGCGGCCGCTTGTCGCCGGGCAGGTAGATCGCGCAGTCGGCGCGCCGTCCGCTGGACAGCGTGTGCTGGAAGGCGAAGCTGTCGCGCGGCAGTGCGTCCGAGACGATCGCCTGCAGCCGCCCCTCGCCAAAGGCGCCGCGCGCCTGCTTGTTAGAGAGCGTCTCGCGCAGGCTCATCACCTGGCCGGAGAGCTCGCCCAGGCTCGCCCGCGCCTGGTCGACCAGGGCGAGGCGCTCATTGAGCTTGGTGAGATTCTCGTGCGTCGCCTCGCTGGCCCGCGCGAGGCTCTCGCCCATGCGGTGGCTGGAGGCGTCGAGCCGCTCCGCGACGGCGCGGGCGAGATCGCCCTGGCGCTGCGCCAGCACCTCGGTCATGGACTGCATGCGGCCGATGGTTTCCGCTTGGGTACGGGCGAGTTCGGCGAGCCGCTCCTCCATCTCGTCGGCGCGGCGGGCCTGCTCGTCGGCCTCGGCGGCGTTCTGCCGGGCACTGCGCGAGACCGCGCGCAGGACCGCCATCAGCAGGAGGAAGGCGAGCGCGGCCGCGCCGGCGAGCGCCTGCGCCAGCGTCACCGGATGCGAGCCGAGAACGACGAGAACCTGATCCATCCTGCCCTTCTAGCAGATTCGGACAAGGGCGCGAACGTAGCGTGAACACGTTGCCTTTTCCGCGCAAGCTCTCCGTTGACCGCGGACGGGGCAACGCTTATCTGGACGGCATGTCAATACGCCCTCTCGTCATCATCCCGGATTCCCGGCTGCGGCTGATCTCCGACCCCATCGTGCGGGTCGACGCCCGCGTGCGCGCCATCGTCGAGGACATGTTCGAAACCATGTACGACGCGCCGGGCATCGGGCTGGCGGCGGTGCAGGTCGGCATCCCCGAGCGCATCGTCACGGTCGATCTCGGCCCGCGCGAGGCCGAGGAGCAGGATGGGGGAGAGGAGAAGGGCAACGGGAAGGCCGGGGAGAAGCGTCCCCTCGCGCTGATCAATCCGGAGATCATCGCCGCTTCCGACGACATGTCGGTCTATTCGGAAGGCTGCCTGTCGATCCCGGAATATTATGCCGATGTCGAGCGTCCGGCCAGCGTGCGGGTGCGCTACATGGACCTCGATGGCGAGATCCGCGAGATCGACGCCGACGGCCTGCTCGCCACCTGCGTGCAGCACGAGATCGACCATCTCAACGGCGTCTTGTTCATCGACCACATCTCCAAGCTCAAGCGCGACCGCGTGGTGAAGAAGTTCACCAAGCTCGCCAAGGACAGGGAGCGCGACGGGGTCTGACCCCGCCGCCGATCGCTTCGCCCTTCGCTACCCACCGGGAGTTCTCATGCGCATCGTCTTCATGGGCACGCCCGATTTCGCGGTGCCGACGCTGGCCGAGATCGTCGGCAGCGGTCACGAGGTGGTCGCCGCCTATACGCGCGCGCCGGCCGCTGCGGGGCGGCGTGGGCTGGAAACGGTGCCCTCGCCGGTGCATCGCACGGCCGAGCGGCTCGGCATTCCGGTGCTCACGCCCGCGACGCTGCGCACGCCGGAAGCCGCCGCGACCTTCGCCGCGCATGAGGCCGATGCCGCCGTGGTGGTGGCCTATGGGCGCATCCTGCCGCAGACCATCCTCGATTTGCCGACGCTCGGCTGCCTCAATCTGCACGCCTCGCTGCTGCCGCGCTGGCGCGGTGCCGCGCCGATCCAGCGTGCCGTGATGGCCGGCGACGCCGAGACAGGCGTCGCGGTGATGAAGATGGAAGCCGGGCTCGACACCGGCCCGGTCGGCCTCGTCGAGCGCGTCGCCATCGGCGCCGACATGACGGCGGGCGAACTGCATGACCGGCTGATGAGCGTCGGTGGCGACCTGATGGTGCGCGCGCTGGCGGCGCTGGAGCGCGGCGCTCTGTCCTTCACGCCGCAGCCGGAAGAGGGCGTCACCTACGCCGCCAAGATCGACAAAAGCGAGACCCGCATCGACTGGTCGAAGCCGGCCGGGGCGGTGCACGACCATATACGCGGCCTTTCGCCGTTTCCCGGTGCCTGGTTCGACCTTGCCGGCACGCGGGTGAAGGTGCTGCGCTCGACGCGGGTGGAAGGGGAGGGCGTGCCCGGCACGCTGCTGGACGACCGGCTCACCATTGCCTGCGGCGAGGGCGCGGTGCGGCTCGTGGAGGTGCAGAAGGCGGGCAGCCGGGCCCTGGCGGCCGACGAGTTCCTGCGCGGCAGCGACCTTTCCGCGGGCACGGTGCTGGCATGAGCGCGATCCGCCCGCTTAATCCGGACGATTACGCGCTCTGGCTGCCGCTCTGGCAGGCCTATCAGCGCTTCTATGAGGTCGACCTGCCGGCGGAGGTGACCGGGACCACGTGGCGGCGCCTCAACGATCCCGCTGAAGCGGTGCATGGAGCTATCGCCGTCGACGCGGACGGGCAGGCGGTGGGCCTGGCCCATTGGCTGTTCCACCGCTCGACCTGGGCGGTGGGCGATGTCTGCTATCTGAACGACCTGTTCGTCGATGGCGGCCAGCGCGGCAAGGGGCTCGGCCGGGCGCTGATCGGCCATGTCAGGGCCGACGCGGCGGCGAAGGGCAGCTCCAAGGTCTATTGGCTGACCCACGAGACCAACACCGCCGCGCAGCGGCTCTACAACGCCGTCGCCGAGCGCACCGGCTTCATCCAGTACCGGAAGCTGACCGGCTGCTGAGGGGCACTGCGCACCTGCCGCATCGGCGCCGCATCCCCGGCGCCCGCCCGCGCCGCATCCGTTGCCGCCACGCGCGAGAAAGTCGTCGTACCGACAGGCCGGGTCATCCAAGGGGCATCAGCCGTCAGGCGGCACCGATCTCATTGCGGAATCTGTGCCAGGTGCGGCCCCGTATCGGTATCGACCACGGCGGGCTTGGAGGCGTCCACCAGACCGTCCCAGCCACCGCCCAGAGCCTTGTTGAGGGAAACGTAGTCGGTCGCGATCGCGACGCGACTCTCGATCAGCGCATCCTCGGCCGAATAGAGCGAGCGTTCGGCATCGAGCACGTCGAGGAAGCTCGACGAGCCGCTTTGGTAGAGCGAGCGGGCCAGTGAAGCCGCCTCGCGATAGGACGAGGCGGATGCAGCGAGCTTTCCGGTTTTGATCCGCTCCTGCGCCAGCGAGACGATGGCGTTCTCCACATCCTCCAGCGCCGTCAGCACCGAGGCGCGGTAGGCGAGAAAGTACTGGTCGCGCTGCGCCTCGGACACCTCCACGGCGGCCTTCAACTGGCCGCCATTGAAGATCGGCACGGTCAGGGTGGGGCCGAAGGACCAGCCGATGGAGGACCCTTGGGCGAGATCGCCGAGCTTCAGGCCGGACGTCGAGACGCTGCCCGTCAGGCTCACGCTCGGATAGCGGGCAGCCTCGGCCTGGCCGACCTTGGCGGTATATTGCGCCAGCTGGCGCTCGGCGAGGCGCACATCGGGCCGGCTCAGCAGCACGTCCGCCGGCACGCCGGTCGCCATCGGAAAGCGTGGCGTCGGTATCGGCGCCACGCGTTTCATTCGCGCGGCAAGCGCCGTTGGTGGTTGCCCCGTGAGTACGCTCAAGCGATGCACCGAGGCGGCATAGGCGGCTTCCAGCTCCGGAATGTTGGCTTCGGTGCTGCTTGCCTGACCCGTGGCATTGGCGACATCCATGGCCGACGAGGCGCCCGCTTCGAACTTCCTCTGCGTCAGCGCTGCGGTCTCGCGCTGCGACGTGGCGGTGCGCCGGGCGAGCGCGATACGGGCCTGATAGCCGCGCGCCTCGACATAGTTCCCGACGACATCGCCGATCAGGGTCAGAAGGGTCGCGCGCAATTCTTCGTCGGCGGCATCGAGACCGTAGCGCGCGGCCTCGACCGCCCGGCGATTGGCGCCGAACAGATCAAGCTCCCAGCTGGCGTCGAACCCGGCCTGATAGGAGGCATAGGGGCCGCTGACCGTGACATCGCCGCCGCTCGAGACATTCGATCCATCATCGGCGCGCGTCGCCGAGCCGCTTGCGGTGACCAGCGGCAACAGCGTTCCGATGGCCTGACGATGGGTGGCGCGGGCCTCGCGGATCTTCGCCTTGGCGGTCGCGACATCCAGATTGCCCTCGACCGCCTCCTTGACGATGTCGTTGAGCGCCCGATCGCGCAGCCTCAGCCACCATTGTGACAGCTCCGCCGGCTTGATCGGCTCGGCTTTTCGAGAAGTGCCCCATTGTGTCGGCAGCGGCTGGAACGGCGTCTGGTAATCCGGCCCCACCGCGCAGCCCGCCAGCCAGGTGCCGGCCAGCAGCACGACGCCAAGCCGGGCGGCCCGCGCGGCGGATCGGGTGATCAGGGCATGTTTCGTCATCGTCATCGCGGTCCATGTCGAAAGCCTGCCGAAGCGGCCGGAACTAGTTTGAAGGGAAGGAAGCCGTCGGCTCGGGCGCGGATGCCGGCCTTCCAGCCGGATCGGGCGTGGCCCGGCCACCGGATATCCGGCGTACCGCGACGAACAGCAGCGGCACGAAGAACACGCCGAGCGTGGTGGCCGCGATCATGCCGCCCATCACACCGATGCCGATGGCGTTCTGCGCGCCCGAGCCGGCTCCGGTCGCGACGGCAAGCGGGGTAACGCCGAGGATGAAGGCGAATGACGTCATCAGGATCGGCCGAAGCCGCTGACGCGCGGCCTCCAGGGTCGCCTCGACCAGCCCCATGCCGGCGGCCTGTCGTTCGATCGCGAACTCGACGATGAGAATGGCGTTCTTCGCCGCCAGCCCGATCGTCGTCAGCAGTCCGACCTTGAAGTAGACGTCGTTGGTCTGGCCGAACAGCAGTGCCGCCAGCAGGGCGCCGAAGATGCCGATGGGCACCGACAGCATCACCGCGAACGGGATCGACCAGCTCTCATAGAGCGCGGCGAGGCACAGGAAGACGACCAGCACCGAGATCGCATAAAGCGATGCCGCCTGGTTGCCGGACAGCCGCTCCTGATAGGACAGGCCGGTCCACTCATGCGCGTAGCCGGTGGGGAGCTGTGCCACGAGCGCGTCGATGGCATTCATGGCGTCGCCGGAGCTGACGCCGGATGCGGCCTCGCCCTGTATCTCGACCGCCGACGAGCCGTTGAAGCGCTCGAGGCGCGGCGAGCCGAAAGTCCAGCGGCTGGAAGCGAAGGACGAGAACGGCACCATGACCCCGTCGGCATTGCGCACATGCCACTTCTCGAGGTCTTCCGGCTGCATGCGGAAGTTCGCGTCCGACTGCAGATAGACCGGCTTCACCCGACCCCGGTCGATGAAGTCGTTGACGTAATCGCTGCCCCACGCCGTCGAGAGCGTGTCGTTGATGTCGCCAAGGCCGACGCCGAGCGCACTCGCCTTCTCCTGGTCGATGTCGATGGAGAATTGCGGCTCGTCTTCCTGTCCGTTGGGGCGGGTGTTGGCGAGCTGCCGGTGCGCGCCGGCCTTCGCCAGCAAGGCGTCGCGCGTCTCGATCAGCTTCCGATGACCGGCGCCATTGATGTCCTGCAGGTAGAAGGTGAAGCCATTGGAGTTGCCCATGCCCTGGATCGCCGGCGGGGCGAGTGCGAAGACGCTGCCGTCGCGGATCTGCGAGAATGCTCCCATGGCGCGGTTGGCGACGGCCTGTGCCGACTGCGCCGCGTGCGCGCGTTGGTCGAAATCCTTCAGCCGGACGAACGCGATGCCGACATTCTGGCCTTGCCCGCCAAAGCCGAAGCCGGAGATCGTCATGACGCCATCGACGGAATCCTTCTCTTCATTGAGGTAATAGTCCTTCACCTGCGCGAGCACGGCGAGCGTGCGGTCCTGCGTGGCGCCCACGGGAAGCTGCACGCTGGTGATCAGGATGCCCTGGTCCTCCTGCGGCAGGAACGAACCGGGCAGCCGGACGAACATCCAGCCCATGGCGAGCACGATGGCGAGGAACAGCAGGAGAAAGCGTCCGGGGCGCGCGATCATGCCACCCGTGCCATCGCGATAGGCCAGCGTGCCGCGCTCGAAAGTGCGGTTGAACCAGCCGAAGACACCCTTCCGGGCGCCGTGGTTCCGGACCGGGCGAAGCATGGTCGCGCAAAGCGCGGGCGTCAGCACCAGCGCGACGACCACCGACAGCACCATGGCCGAGACGATGGTGACGGAGAACTGGCGGTAGATCACGCCGACCGAGCCGCCGAAGAACGCCATCGGCACGAACACCGCCGACAGCACCGTGGCGATGCCGACCAGCGCGCCGGTGATCTCGCCCATCGACTTGCGGGTGGCCTCCTTCGGGGAAAGCCCTTCCTCCTGCATCACGCGCTCGACATTCTCGACCACGACGATGGCGTCGTCGACGAGCAGGCCGATCGCCAGCACCATGGCGAACATGGTCAACGTGTTGATGGAATAGCCGAACAGAGCGAGCACCCCGAACGTGCCCAGCAGCACGACCGGCACCGCCAGGGTCGGGATCAGGGTGGCGCGCAAATTCTGCAGGAAGACGAACATCACCACGAAGACGAGGATGATGGCCTCGATCAGCGTGTGAACCACCTTCTCGATGGAGAGCTGGACGAACGGCGTAGTGTCGTAGGGATAAACGACCTCGACACCTTCCGGGAAGGTCGAGGCCAGCCGGTTGATCGTCGCCTGGACCGCCTCGGCGGTGCTGATGGCGTTGGCGCCGGTGGCGAGGTTGATGCCGAGGCCGGCGGCCGGCATGCCGTTATAGGTCGAGCTCGTGGTGTAGCTTTCGGCCCCGAGCTCGACGGTCGCGACATCGTTCAGCCGAACCAGCGAGCCGTCTGTGCCGCTCTTCAGGATGATGTTGCGGAACTGCTCCGGCGTCTGCAGCCGGCTGCGGGCCGTGACGGTGGCGTTGAGCTGCTGACCCGCGCGTGCCGGAATCGCGCCGAGCTGGCCGGCGGAAACCTGGGTGTTCTGCGCCTCCAGAGCGGTGCTGACATCGCTCGGCATCAGCGCGTATTTCGCCAGCTTGTCCGCATCGAGCCAGACCCGCATGGCATAGCCCGAGCCGAAAAGCTGTGTCTCGCCGACGCCCTCTACGCGCTTCAGCGTGTCGTTCAGCGTGCTGTCGACGAAATCGGCAAGGTCGGTGGAGTTGAGCTTGCCGTCGGTGGAGACGAAGCCGACCACCATCAGGAATCCGGTCGAGGACTTGGTGACGGTGAGCCCGTTGCTCTGCACGATCTGCGGCAGCTGCGAGGTGACGAGCTGCAGCTTGTTCTGCACCTGCATCTGCGCGACGTCGGGATCGGCGGCGCTGGTGAAGGTGAGCGTGATCTGCGCCGAGCCGGTGGAGGTCGACGTGGCGGTCATGTAGTCGAGATTGTCGATGCCGGTCAGGCCCTGCTCGATGACCTTGGTCACGGAGTTCTCGACCGTCTGCGCGTCGGCCCCGGCATAGCTGCCGCTGATGCGCACGGTGGTCGGCGCGATCTGCGGATATTGCGAGACCGACAGCGTGTTCAGCGCCAGCAGGCCGCCGAGCATGATCACGATGGCGATCACCCAGGCGAAGATCGGCCGATTGATGAAGAAGCCCGACATGTGCGCCTCAGTTGCTGGCGGCGATGGCCGTGGCGGGGTGACCGGCGCCTTGCCTGCGTTCGCGCACCTCGCCGGTGGTGTCGTCGATCACCACCTCGACCGGGTTCGCCTCCTGGCCGGCGCGCACCCGCTGGCTGCCCTCCACGATCAGCCGGTCGCCGTCCGTGACGCCGGCCTCGACCAGCCAGCTATTGCCGATGCTGCGGCTGACGGTCAGCACACGCTGCTCGACCTTGCCCTCGGCCGTGACGAACAGGCCGACCGCCTCGCCGCGGGTGTTGCGCGTCACTCCGCGCTGGGGCACCAGGAAGCTGTTCTGCGCGACGCCTTCCTCGACGATGGCGCGGACATACATGCCTGGCAGCAGCAGGCGGTCGGGATTGGGGAACTGTGCCCGCATGGCGAAGGTGCCGGTGGTCTGGTCGACATTGGATTCGGCGAATTCCAGCTTTCCGGCATGCGGGTAGATGCTGCCGTTCTCCAGCTTCAGCTTCACGCTGACATTGTCGCCGCTCAGCTTCACCCGGCCGGCGGCAATGGCCTGACGCAGATTGAGCAGATTGGTGCTGGACTGGGTGACGTCGACATTGATGGGGTCGAGCGTGCGGATCGTCGTCAGCACGGTCTCCTGGCTGGCGGTCACCAGCGCGCCGGGCGTCAATGAGGACTTGTCGATGCGGCCACCGATCGGCGCGACGATCGCGGTGTGGTCGAGATTGATCCGCGCGGTGTCGACGCTGGCCTTGGCCGAAGCGACATCGGCCAAGGCCTGCGCCAGCGCGGCGCCGGCGTCGTCATAGTCCTGCTTGCTGATGGCGTTCTGCTTGATCAGCCCCTGATAGCGCTCAAGCTTGGACTGGGCGCTCGGCACGGCGGCCTCGGCGCGCTGCCGTGTCGCCACCGCGCTGTCGAGCGCGGCCTGGTAGCTCGCGGGATCGATCTGGTAGAGCGCCTGACCGGCCTTCACCTCGCTGCCTTCCTCGAAAAGCCGCGTCCGGATGATGCCGCCTACCTGTGGGCGGACCTCGGCGACGAGCGAGGCGGTGGTCCGGCCGGGAAGCTCTGCGGTGATCGCCACGGACTGGGGATGAAGGCTGACGACGCTCACCTCGGGCCGCGTCGCTGCCGGCCCCTTGGCGCCGGTCTCCTCGCCGCCGCATGCAGCGAGCGTGAGCACGAGCAGGCTCGCCGCGATGGCGCCGACGCCCCTTGACGGCAGACCGCGCCCGGCTCGGCTGAAATGTGGTCCTGCCCGGTTTCCTAAATGGGTGCGAGCGGGCATAAGATGGAACACGGGCTTCGCCTCATTTACAAAACTGTTTCGTACCATTATTTGGCAAAAAAGGTGCTGTCAATCGCGAAAGGGGGCGGTCATGAGAGGTGCAGGACAGGCTGGAGACCCGTTGGGGAAAATGGCGACCATGTCGACGAGCGAGCCCCGGCGAGGTCGCGGGCGACCCAAGACCAAGTCCGACAAGGAGCAGGTCGCGCATATTGTCGAGGGCGCCCGCAAGATGATGCTGGAGCATGGCTATGCCGGCACGACGACCGATGCGCTGGCGGCCCGCTGTCACGTCTCCAAGCGCACCATTTATGAGCTGTTCCCCAGCAAGACCGAGCTGTTCGGTGCCGTCATCGACGCGCACCGGCAAAGCCTGCTCGATCTGCCGGGCGATTACGATCACCTGCCGTTGACGGAGGCGCTGGAGAAGATCTTCCGGATCGACATCGACGAGGCGCTGGATCAGGAGCGGATGGGATTCCTGCGCCTTCTGATGCTGGAATCCTCGCTCTATCCCGAGCTCAGGGACATGTGCGACCGGCATGGGCGGGACATGTCGTGGGCGCTGCTGGGCGACTGGCTGCGGCACCAGCAGGCGCGTGGCCGGGTGAGCCTCGACGCGCCGGATATGGCGGCGAAGATCCTTATGGACATGGCCTTCGGCGCCGTCGTGGTGAAGCGGGAGGGTGAGGCCGATTGGCCGGGCGAGGCCGATCGCAAGGCCTATCTGCGCGCCTGCATCAGGATTTTCGTCAAAGGTGTCGAAGCCGGCCGAGGCGCATAGCCCGTTCGGATGGAGCCCCGGATACCCGCTTCGTCGCAACCGGCGATGAACCGCTCAGGGGCACAAGGGCGCGGCGGACGTGCAGGCCGTGCCCCCGCGGAAAAGTGGATGCAGATTGGGGTGGAAGAAGAGGCGCGGCGACGTATCGGCGCGGTGCATGCGGGCGGACATCGTTGGCGCCGCAACCGGCGTGTGAAGCCGGTGGCGCCGCAGCTCATCGAACCCGGCCTGGTCCGCGGCGCGGCCGAAAAAAGACGGTGGGCTCGGCAATCTGGCGGACCTCGTCGCGCTGCGTAGGTCCGCCAGATCGGTGGATGGCTCTGTCGTCAAGCATCCCCTGCCGCAGCGGGCCTGTGGCCCGCCATGTGCGGTCGGGCTCACCCTCGCCTCGGTCGTACTTTCCGGCCTACTTGCCGGCCGTCTTGCCCGGCTGCGCGACGATGCGCAGATAGGGCTTCAGCGTCTTCCATCCTCCCGGAAACTTCTCCTTCGCCGCCTCGTCGCTGACCGAGGGGACGATGATCACGTCGTCGCCATCCTGCCAGTTCGCCGGCGTGGCGACGGCATGCTGGGCGGTGAGCTGGAGCGAGTCGATGACGCGCAGGATCTCGTCGAAGTTGCGGCCCGCGCTCGCCGGATAGGTGAGGGAGAGCTTCAGCTTCTTGTCCGGGCCGATGACGAAGACCGAGCGCACCGTCATGGTGTCGGAGGCGTTCGGGTGGATCATGTCGTAGAGGTCGGAGACCTTGCGGTCCTCGTCGGCGATCAGCGGGAAGTTGGGCGCATAGCCCTGCGTCTCCGCGATGTCCTGCGACCAGGTCTCATGGGCGGCGAGCTCGTCCACCGACAAGCCGATCACCTTCACGTTGCGGCGGTCGAATTCCGGCTTCAGCCGCGCGACCTGACCGAGTTCGGTGGTGCAGACCGGGGTGAAGTTCTTCGGGTGCGAGAACAGCACGCCCCAGGAATCGCCGAGCCACTTATGGAAGCTGATCGGACCCTCGGTGGTCTGGGCTTCGAAATCGGGGACGACGTCCCCAAGGCGGATGGTCATGACGGACTCCAAGGATGGAAGCAAAAAGTCTACTATTTTTGTATTGTAATGGCCGGGGCGCGGCGTTGGAAGCGCGATTCTACGCGATTATGCCGATCATGGAACCTGTGCCCCTGCCGGACGTTACCGCTCGGGCGCTCCAGTGGCCGCAGACCGGGGCCGCACGCCTGGAAGCCGCCGGGAATCGGGAGCCGCAGCCTGTCGACGGAGAGCCGTCGAGGTGGGGTGCGGTCAAATCTGGAGAGGGATCATGCTCAAGATCGTTGTGCTTTCGCTGGCTACGCTCAGCATCGCCGCCTGCACCACCACCGAACGCCGGGCCACCGGCGGCGCGCTGATCGGCGGCGGCACCGGCGCGGTCATCGGCGGCATTGCCGGCGGCGGTACGGGCGCGGCGATCGGCGCGGGCATCGGCGCGGGCACTGGCGCGCTGATCGGCGCGGCGACCTCGCCCGGCGACTGCTACGCCTATGACGGCTACGGCCGCCGCGTCGCGGTGCGCTGCCGCTAGCGCAGGCCGGGCCCCTCTTCCGGCGGCCCAAGTCTAGGGGAGAATGAGGAGCGGCCCTCCATGGAGGGCCGTTTCCGCGCGTGCCTTGCCCCCGCGTGCCTTGCCCAGTGTGCAGGGTCCGCCCGCCTGCCCGCCATTGTCTACTGGCTCGCCCACAAGACCCGCGCGATCCAGGCGATCTCGCTTTCCTGCAGCAGCCGGTCGGGATGCTCGGGGTTGAGCGAGCGCAGCTCCAGCGTGCGGGCGGTGCGGCGCTTGAGTTCCTTGGCGAGCACCTCGCCTTCGCGGGTCTTCACCACCACGCGGTCGCCGCGCCGCACCGGCGCCGCCGGCGAGACCACCACGACATCGCCGTCGCGGTAGAGCGGCAGCATGGAATCGCCGGAGATTTCCAGCGCATAGGCGTGCTCGTCGCCGACATTGGGAAACTCAATCTCGTCCCACGAGCCGCCGACCGGGAAGCCGGCATCGTCGAAATAGCCGCCACCGCCCGCCTGCGCGAAGCCGATGAGCGGTATCGCCCGCCGCGCCGCGCCCGCGCCGTCGATCAGCGCCATGAAGTCGTCCAGCCGGGTGCCGGTGGCGGCGAGGATCTTGGCGATGCTCTCGGTGGAGGGCCAGCGTGGCCGGCCGTCCGGCGCCTCGCGCTTGGAGCGGTTGAAGGTGGTGGCGTCGAGCCCCGCCCGCCGGGCCAGCGCCGAGGCGCTCAGGCCGTGGCGTTCCGCCAGGCGGTCGACGGCCCGCCATATCTGCGAATGAGTGAGCATGGCACGGCCCAGAATCGGACTTTTATCTGACAATAGGAATTATACCCTATTTCGGCCAAGGTCCAGCCTTGCATGATCAGGTTCTGGACGACGGGCGGCGGCCTCTGGACAGGAACGGCGCGGTCCCTAGGATGGCCGGCCCTCGCGCAGGAGCCGAAATGCCGGAGAGTGACGAACAGCCTGTGGATGCCGAGGCGTTGCTGCTGGAGGCGGCCCGTTTCGCCGCAATCTTCCGCGCCGGAGACCGTTTCCGCGGGCATCCCGAGGCGAGCTATGCCGAGGCGGTGGCTGCCTTCGACGACGCGGTGCCGGAGCAGGGCGAGGCAGCGGCCGACGTTCTCCGGGAACTCGTCCGCCGTGCCGAGCCGGGTCTGCACGCCACCACCGGCCCGCGCTTCTTCGGCTGGGTGATCGGCAATTCGCACCCGATGGGCGTCGCCGCCGACTGGCTGACCTCGGCCTGGGGCCAGAACGCCGCCAACCATGTCGCGGCACCGGCCGCCGCCGCGGCCGAGACGGTTGCCGCGCGCTGGCTGCTCGACCTGCTGCGGTTGCCGCCGGAGGCCTCGCTCGGCTTCGTCACCGGCGCCACCATGGCGAATTTCGTCGGCCTCGCCGCCGCCCGGGGCGAGGTGCTGCGCCGGGCCGGCTGGGACGTCGAGGAGAAGGGCCTGTTCGGGGCGCCGCCAGTGCGCGTGCTGATCGGCGCCGACGCCCACACGAGCGTGATCTCCGCCCTGCAATATCTCGGCTTCGGCCAGGCCAGCCTGGTGCGCGTGGCGACCGACGCGGCGGGCGCGATGCGGCCGGAGGCGTTCGAGCGGGCCCTGCCGGATGGCGGGCCGCTTATCGTCGTGACGCAGGTCGGGCAGATCAATACCGGCGCTTTCGATCCGCATGAGCGGATCGTGCCGCTGGCGCAGGCGCGCGGCGCCTGGGTGCATGTCGACGGCGCCTTCGGCCTGTGGGCGCGCGCCTGCCCGGCGCGGGCCGCTCTCGCGCGCGGCGTGGACGCCGCCGATTCCTGGGCGACCGACGGGCACAAATGGCTGCAGGCGCCGTTCGACTGCGGCTATGTCATCGTGCGCGACGCCGAGGCGCACCGGCGCGCGGTGACGATCGCGGCGAGCTATCTGCCGCCGGTCAGCGGCGCCGAGCGCGACCCGTCCCATTACGTGCCGGAGCTGTCGCGGCGGGCGCGGGGCTTCGCCACCTGGGCGCTGCTGCGCCATTTCGGGCGGGCCGGCATCGCCGCGATGGTCGAGCGCCATTGCGAGCAGGCCCGCCGGCTCGCCGCGCTGCTGGGCGACGAGCCGGGCATCGCCGTGCTCAACGAGGTGGTGCTGAACCAATTGGTGGTGCGCTTCGGTGCCGGCGAGAGCGACGAGGCCGGCGACGCCCTCACCCTCGCCGCCATCGCGGCCCTGCAGGCCGACGGCACCTGCTTCGCCGGCGGCGCCCGATGGCGCGGGCGGTGGGTGATGCGGGTCTCGATCATCGGCTATTCCACGACCGAGGACGACATCCGCCAGTCGGCCGAGGCGATCATCCGCTGCTGGAGGTCCGTTGCCAGCGCGCCCGCGCCCCGCTAGGACGACGCGGGCAAGCCAAGCAGGGCGCGCAAGCCGCGCACGGGGACGACTCATGACGGCCGCCGCGACGCGGGACACGACCCTGATCTACAAGATCGCGCCGCGTGCGCTGTGGCAGGCGGCGGAGGCGGCCGGGTGCTTCGAGGGCGCGCCGGTCGACCTGAAGGACGGCTTCATCCATTTCTCCACCGCCGCGCAGGTCGCCGAGACGGCGGCGAAGCACTTCGCCGGGCAGCCGGATCTGCTGCTGGTCGCAGTGCATGCGGAGCGGCTCGATCCTGCGCGGCTGCGCTGGGAGCCCTCGCGTGGCGGCGCGCTGTTCCCCCATCTCTACGGACCGCTCGCCCTCGATGCGGTGGCTTCCGTCCATCCCCTGCCGCGCGACGGCGAGGGCCATCACATCTTTCCCGAGCTTGAGGGCTGACCGCATGAGCGCGCTTCTGGATCTCGCCCTGCCGTTCGCTCGCATGCTCGATCCCGAGACCGCGCACGGCCTCGCCATCCGTACGCTTTCCTGCCTGCCGGCGCGCCCGGCGGCGGCGGACGATCCCCGGCTGGCGGTGGCGGCGTTCGGTCTTTCCTTCCCCAATCCGGTGGGGCTGGCGGCAGGCTTCGACAAGGAGGCCGAGGTGCCGGACGCGATGCTCGGCGCCGGCTTCGGCTTCGTCGAGGTCGGCACCGTCACGCCGCGCCCGCAGCCCGGCAATCCGCGCCCGCGCAATTTCCGCCTCACCGAGGACCGGGCGGTGATCAACCGCTACGGCTTCAACAGCGGCGGGCATAGCCCGGCCGCCGCGCGTCTGGTCGCGCGCAAGGGCAGGGGGCCGAACAGCGCCGGCATCGTCGGCGTCAATGTCGGGGCCAACAAGGATTCGGCGGACCGGACGGCCGACTATGTCGCCGGCATAAGCGCCTTTGCCGGGCTCGCCAGCTATTTCACCGCCAATGTCTCCTCGCCCAACACGCCGGGCCTGCGCGATCTGCAGGAGGAACACGCGCTCGACGAGTTGCTGGCGCGGGCGATGGAAGCGCGCGACCGGGCGGCGCCGGGCGTGCCGCTGCTGCTGAAGATCGCGCCCGACCTCGCGCTCGCCCATCTCGACGGCGTGGTCGAGGTGGCGCGCCGGCGCCGCCTCGACGGGCTGATCGTCTCCAACACCACCATCTCCCGCCCCGCCAGCCTGCGCTCGTCGTTCCGGGGCGAGACCGGCGGGTTGTCCGGGCGGCCGCTCTTCGCGCTGTCGACCCGCATGCTGGCGGAAGCCTATGTACGGGTGGACGGGGCCTTCCCGCTGATCGGTGTCGGCGGCATCGATAGCGCCGAGACGGCGATCGCCAAGCTGGAGGCCGGCGCGAGCCTGGTGCAGCTCTATTCCGGCCTCGTCTATGAGGGGCTGGGCTTGGCCGGCCGCATCAAGCAGGGCCTCCTCGCGCGGTTGCGCAGCGAGGACACGACGCTCGCCGCGCTGACCGGGCGCCGGGCGCGCGAGCGAGTTGCCGAGCGGTTCCCGGCCTAACCCATGCAGGCGTCCTCGGCGGCGCTGTAGCCGGCCGGCTTCGGCGCGTTCTTCTGCGGGTGGCCCCGGCCCAGCGCGCCGTCCGAACGCGCCCGCAGATAGATGAAGATCGCGTCGATGTAGCACATGACGTTCGGGTTCACCCCGAAGGCCGGCATGACGAGATCCTGGCTCGCGCTGACGTTCTTCTTGCCGTTGGTCACGGTGTCGAGGAACTGGCTGTAGCTGAGCCTCTGCAGCGCGTCGACCAGCGATGGGGCGAAGCTCGAGCCGAGCCCGTCGGGGCCGTGGCACTGCATGCAGTTCGCGGTGTAGCGGATGTAGCCGACCGATGTGTACCAGTCGACGGTTCCGTCCTTGTCGATCTTGTAGGTCGGGTTGCCCTGCTTGTCGCTGTACTCGCCGTCGGAGGAACTGACGGCAGCCGGATCGCCCGATCCGTCCGCCCCGGCCGGCGACGACAGCACGAGAAGAAGCGCGGCGGCGACAGCCCCGGTGCGCATGGCCATGTGTGTTGCTCCCTCGCGCCCCGGCTCCTTCTTCTGTGGCGTCGTGGCGGGCCGGAGGCGGGTGATCGTCCCGCTGGCGGCGCGGGTCGTCAAGCGGCAGGCTGATGATTGCCGGGCGCCTGTCAGGCGAAGCTGCGTCGCTCCAGCGCCGGCAGGCGCAGCGCGAGGAAGATGCCGCGCCCGGCAATGAAAGCGAGATAGGCCAGCCACAGCCCGGTATTGCCGAGCGGCAGGGTCAGCCACCAGGCGAGGAAGAACAGCACGACCGCCGGGAACATCAGGTTGCGCATGTCGCGCGCCCAGGTGGCGCCGGCATAGATGCCGTCATAGGCGAAGGCGGCGACGCCGAGCAGCGGGGTGAGCGCCGCCAGCGGCAGGAAGGCGCGGCCGACCTCGCGCACGTCCGGATTGGCGGACAGAAGGTCGATCAGCGCGCCGCCGCCGGCCAGGAGAAGCAGCGTCGCCGGTACGGCGAAGCCGAAGCCCCAGAACAGCACTAGGCGCACGGCGCGGCGGAAGCCGGTACGGTCCCGCGCGCCGATGCTCTGGCCGCAGATCTGCTCGGCGGCGGTGGAGAAGCCGTCGAGGAAGAACGCCGAGACCATCACGATATTGTAGAGCACGGCGTTTGCGGCGAGCGTCACGTCGTCATGGCGGGCGCCTTGCGCGGTGAAGAACAGCAGCACGCACATGATCAGCGCGGTGCGCATCATGATGTCGCCATTGACCGCCACCGTCTCCATGAGCCGCGCGCGGTCGAGCACGGTGCGCCAGGGCAGGCGCCAGTCGCGCCCGATCAGCCGCGCGGCGGCGCCCAGTCCGAACAGCATGCCGGTCATCTCCGCCAGCACATTGGCGGTGGCGGCGCCGGCGATGCCGAAATCCCAGTAGAGCACCAGCAGCACGGTGGCGACGGCGTTGACGCTGGCGATGAGGACCTGCAGGCCGAGGCCGATATCGGTGCGGGCGATGCCGACCAGCCAGCCGAGCAGGGCGAAATTGCCGATGGCGAACGGCGCCGACAGGATGCGCACGGAGAAATACAGCGCCGCCGCCGCATGCACGCCCTCGCTGGCACCCATGGCCAGGAAGGCGAGATGGGCGAGCGGCAGGTGCAGCAGGATGAGCGCGAGGCCGACGGCGACAGCGATCAGCAGCGAGCGCACCAATACGGCGCGCAGTTCCAGCGTCTCGCCACGTCCGAGCGCCTGCGCGGTGAGCCCGGCGGTACCCATGCGGATCGAGCCGAAGACCCAGAACACGAAGTCGAACAGCAGCGCGCCGACCGCGACCGCGCCGAGCAGCACCGCGTCGCCCAGCCGGCCGATGGCGCCGGTGGCGACGAGGCCGAGGACCGGCGTCGTCATCTGCGCCAGCGTCGCCGGCAGGGCGATGGTGAGGAACCGGCGGGAGGTGACGTCCACCCGGCCGGCGACCGCGTGGCTCACGGGATCAACGCCCCCGGCTGGCGAGGCGGGTGATGAGCCATAGCGGGATGACGATGACCGCGCCGAGCAGGAAGTAGCGCCACAGCCGCTCGACCGTGTCGAAGCCGAAATTGAACAGATGCCGGACGAGGCTTTCCAGGCTCGCCAGGATGTTCATCGGGTCGAGGCCGAGGGCAGACAGGATGACGCCGACCACGACCGACAGCAGCAGGAGCCGTATGAGCACCCAGAAGGGCGAGCCGCCCATCCAGCGGGCGATATTGTGATGATCGGACATGGAATCACGCTCCCGAGGCAGGCGAACGGTCCTTCCCTAGCATGGCGGAGGCTCGGCGGGGAGCGCGGCGGTTAGCATCGCCCGGCGGGCCGTCACCCAGCGCCTCGCCAGGGCCGATCATGCGCTCCAGCGTCTCCAGCCGGTCGGCCTCGCCGGGCGGCTTGTCCCAGCGCAGCCGCGCGATGCGGGGAAAGCGCATGGCAAGGCCCGAGCGGTGGCGGCTGGAGCGGGCCAGCCCCTCGAAGGCGACTTCCAGCACCAGCCCCTCGGTCGGGGTGTGCACGACTTCGCGTACCGGGCCGAAGCGGTTGACCGTGTTGCCGCGCACGAAGCGGTCGATCTCGATCAGCTCGGCATCGGTGAAGCCGAAATAGGCCTTGCCGACCGGCACCAGCTCGCCGGCTTGCGTCCACACGCCGAAAGTGTAGTCGGAATAGTAGGAGGAGCGCTTGCCGTGGCCGCGCTGGGCATACATCAGCACGGCGTCGACGCTGTACGGGTCGCGCTTCCACTTCCACCACGGTCCCTTCGGCCGGCCGGGGACATAGAGACTGTCGGCGCGCTTGACCATCACGCCCTCGACCGCCTCGGCATCCGCGCCCGCACCATGCGCGGCGGGGTCGGCGCGGGCGGCGGCCAGGTCGTCCCAGCTCGAAAACGCCACCAGCGGGGAGAGGTCGATGCGCCCGTCCTGCGGATGGGCGGCGATCAGCGCCTCCAGCCTTGCGCGGCGGGTCAGGAAGGGCAGGTCGCGCAGATCCTCGCCCGCCTCGACGAGGAGGTCGTAGGCGCGGATATGGGCGGGAAACTCCGCCAGCAGCTTGGGCGAGACGGCTTTGCGGTTCAGCCGCTGCTGCAGCACGTTGAAGGACTGCACCCGCCCCTCGCGCAGGATCAGAAGCTCGCCGTCCACCGCGCCGTCGAAGGCCAGCGCCTCGGCAAGGTCCGGGAAGGTGTTCGAGATGTCCTCGCCGGTGCGGCTGTAGAGCCGCGTCACCGGCCAGCCCTCGGCGCAGATGGCCCGCACGGCCTGCACGCGGATGCCGTCCCATTTCCATTCGGCGCGGAAGGCTGCGGGGTCGAGGGCGGCGAAATCCGCGTCCTCGACCGGATGCGACAGCATGACCGGGCGGAACGGGGCGGGATCGTCGGTCTCGGGGCGCGGGCCGCGCCCCTCGGCCCAGGCGAACAGTGCCTCATAGGGCGGCTCCAGTCCCGGCCAGACCAGCTCGATTTCGTCCGGAGCCTGTTCGCCGAGCGCCGCCACCGCCGTCTTGGCGAGACGGGCGGACACGCCGATGCGCAGGCCGCCGGTGATGAGCTTGAGCAGCGCCCAGCGCCCGGTCTCGTCCAGCCGGTCGAGCAGCGACGCCAGCACCGCCGGCATCTCGGCGCGGCCCATATGGGTGAAGGCATGGACGATGGCGTCGAGCGGCGGCGGCTCGGTATCGTTCAGGCCGTGCGGCGCCGGCCACATCAGCGCCACCGTCTCCGAGAGGTCGCCGACATAATCGTAGGAGAGGGCGAACAGCACCGGGTCGGTGCGCTCGGAAATGAGCTGGCGGATCAGCCCCGGCTTGGCGTTGCGGAACGACAGCGCGCCGGTGAGCGCGGCCAGCGCCCAGCCCCGCTCGGGGTCCGGCGTATGGCGGAAATAATCGGCGATGAGCGCGATCTTGCCGTTGCGGCGCGGCTCATAGGCGAGGCGGTCGAGCAGGGCGGCGAAGCGGTTCACGGCGAGGCCCCGCCGCTGGCCGGATCGGACGCGGAGGCATCGGGAGATGGCCCGCTCTCGGCCTCCTCTTCGCCATAGCCGACCATGTGCAGCGGGCGGGCGCGCAGCCCGGCCAGCGTCGCCCAGTGCACCAGCGCGTCCTCCTGCCCGTGCGTGACCCACAGCTCCTCGCAGCCGGTGGCGAGGATCGCGGCCTGCAACTCGTCCCAGTCGGCATGGTCCGAGAGGATCAGCGGCAGTTCGACGCCGTGCTGGCGGGCGCGGGCGCGGATGCGCATCCAGCCCGAGGCGAAGGCGGTGACCGGATCGGGGAAGCGGCGCGACCAGACATCGCTCAGCGCGCTCGGCGGGCAGATGACGACTGAGCCGGCGCGTTCCGCCGGCGTGGCGTCGCGGGCGAGGCGGACCTCGCCGAGGTCGATGCCCTGCGACTGGTAGTACTCCGTCAGCCGCACCATGGCGCCGTGGATGAGGATGGGCCGCGTGTGCCCGGCCGCACGCACGAGCGCCATCACCCGCTGTGCCTTGCCGAGCGCATAGGCGCCGACCAGATGCGCCCGTTCGGGGAACAGCGCCAGCGAGGCGGTGAGCTTGGCGATTTCCCGCGCCGGGTCGGGATGGCGGAACACCGGCAGGCCGAAGGTCGCCTCCGAGATGAAGACGTGGCAGCGCACGGGGGCGAAGGGCGCGGCGGTCGGGTCGGCGCCCGGCTTGTAGTCGCCCGAGGCGACGATGGTGCAGCCGCGCCAGTCCAGCGCGATCTGCGCGCTGCCGAGGATATGGCCGGCGGGATGGAAAGTGACGCCGACACCGTTCACCTCGACGCGCCGCCCGTAATCCGCCGCCTGCGTCGCGCCCGCGAAGCCCTCGCCGTAGCGTATGGCCATGATGTCGAGCGTCTGGCGCGTCGCCAGCACCGCGCCATGGCCGGCGCGCGCGTGGTCGGAATGGCCATGCGTGACCAGCGCCCGCGCCACCGCGCGGGTGGGGTCGATGAAGAAGTCGCCGGCGGGCGAATAAAGTCCCTGTGGCGTGGAGTGGAGAAGCTCTTCCGGGCGCATCGCGGAAGATATATAGGGCTGCCCTCCCCATCCGCGAGACGCCCTCGCGAAGGGCCCCCTCAGAGAACCACCCGCATGAGTGCAGGCAGGCTCATCCTCTCGTCCGGCGACCCTCTGGTCGACCGCCGGATCGACTGGGCGCGCGCGCTGATGGAGGAAGGCAACGCGGCCGACGCCGCCGAGTTGCTGACCGAGGCGGTGGCACGGGCCGGACATTATGCGCCGGGCTGGTTCCTGCTCGGCGAGGCGCGCGAGACGGCCGGCGACGCAGCCGGCGCGCGGGCGGCCTTCGAGCAGGCCTTGACGCTCGACACTGAGGACAGGCTCGGCGCAGCGCTGCGCCTCGCCCGGCTCGAGGGCGAGGTGGCGAGCATGAGCGAGGCCTATGTCCGCACCCTGTTCGACCAGTATGCCGACCGCTTCGATACCGCGCTGGCCCGGCTCGACTATCGCGGGCCGGAGGTGATCGACGCCGCGCTGGCGGCAGCCTGCGTGCGGCTGGGGCGCGCCTATGCCTTCGCGCGCGGGTTGGATCTGGGCTGCGGCACGGGGCTGGTCGGGGTGCGGCTGGCGGATCGCGTCGGATTCATGGAGGGCGTCGACCTGTCGCCCAACATGATCCTGCGGGCGCGGCGCCGGAAGATCTATGACGGGGTGGTGGCCGGCGAGATGGTCGCCTTTCTGCGCGAGCGCCCGGCGCGCGACGCCGACATCATCTTCGCCGGCGACGCCTTCTGCTATCTCGACGATCTCGCTCCCATCCTGACGGAGGCCCGCCGCGTGCTGGAGCCGGGCGGGCTTCTGGCCTTCACCACCGAGACGCATGAAGGCGAGGGCGTGCTGCTGCGCGACACGCTGCGCTTCGCCCATGCGCCCGATTATGTGCGCGCCGCGCTGGCGCAGGCGGGGCTCACCGAGCTCCTCCTCGCCGATGAAAGCACCCGCAAGGAGAAGGAAATGCCGGTGCCGGGGCTCGTCGCCGTGGCGATGCGGCCCGAATAGGGCTCGAATTTCCGCGCCGAGCCATTAGCTTCTCGCGGTGCCGATCATGGATTCTGCGCCCGACGATCTCCTGCCCGAGCCGTTCCGAAGCTGGTTCGCCGGCCGCGGCTGGACGCCGCGCGCGCATCAGCTCGATCTGCTGGCCAGGGCGCGGGCGGGTCGCTCGTCCCTGCTGGTCGCGCCGACGGGAGCCGGCAAGACGCTCGCCGGCTTCCTGCCGACGCTGGTCGAGCTCACCCGTCCCGCCAACCGGCCGGGCGGCCTGCACACGCTCTACATCTCGCCGCTGAAGGCGCTGGCGGTCGACGTCGCCCGCAATCTCGAACGGCCGGCGCAGGAGATGGCGCTGCCGATCCGCATCGAGACCCGCACCGGCGACACGCCCGCCTCGCGCCGCCAGCGCCAGCGCCGCGACCCGCCGGACATATTGCTCACCACGCCCGAGCAGATCGCGCTGCTGCTTGCCTCGGCCGATGCGGAACACCTCTTCGCCGATCTCAAGCGCATTGTGCTCGACGAACTGCACGCGCTCGCCGTCTCCAAGCGCGGCGACCTGCTCAGCCTCGGGCTGGCGCGGCTGCGGCGCATCGCCCCGGCCGTCCAGACCGTCGGCCTGTCCGCCACCGTCGCCGATCCCGACACGCTGCGCCGCTGGCTGGTGCCGCAGCGCGGGGAAGGCGAGATGGGTGAGCTGGTGGTGGCCGAATCCGGCGCGGCGCCGGACCTTTCCATGCTGGAGAGCGTCGCCCATGTGCCCTGGGCCGGGCACACGGCGCGCCATTCGCTGCGGGAAATCTACGGCCTGATCGGGCGTCACACCACGACGCTGGTCTTCGTCAACACCCGCATGCAGGCGGAGCTGCTGTTCCAGGAGCTGTGGCGCGTCAACGACGCCAATCTGCCCATCGCCCTGCATCACGGCTCGCTCGACGTCTCGCAGCGCCGCAGGGTCGAGGCGGCGATGGGCGAGGGGAGGCTGAAGGCGGTGGTGTGCACCTCCTCGCTCGATCTCGGCATCGACTGGGGCGCGGTCGACCTCGTGGTCAATGTCGGCGCGCCCAAGGGCTCCTCGCGCCTGATGCAGCGCATCGGCCGCGCCAACCATCGGCTGGACGAGCCCTCGCGCGCGGTGCTCGTTCCCGCCAACCGCTTCGAGGTACTGGAGTGCCGGGCAGCGCTGGAAGCGGTGCGGGCGGGGGCGCAAGACAGTGCGGTGATCCGCACGGGTGCGCTCGACGTGCTGGCGCAGCATGTGCTCGGCATGGCCTGCGCCGCGCCCTTCGCGGCCGACGATCTCTATGCCGAGGTCACCTCGGCCGAGCCCTATGCCGGCCTGTCCCGCCGGGATTTCGACGATGTGGTTGGCTTCAATGCCACTGGCGGCTATGCGTTGCGCGCCTATGAGCGCTTTGCCCGCATCCGGCCGATGAAGGACGGGCGCTGGCGCGTCGCCAATCCGCAGGTGGCGCAGCAGTACCGGCTCAATGTCGGCACCATCGTCGAGTCGACCATGCTGAAAGTCCGGCTCTCCGGCGCCAAGTCGCGCTTCGGCGGGCGGGTGCTGGGCGAGGTGGAGGAGTATTTCGTCGAGACGATGAGCCCGGGTGACACCTTCGTCTTCGCCGGCGAGGTGCTGCGATATCTCGCCATCGTCGAGGACGAGGTGCGCGTCGCCCGCACACAGGCCACCGAACCGAAGGTGCCCTCCTATGCCGGCGGCAAGTTCCCGCTCTCGACCTTCCTCGCCGCCGGGGTGCGGGCGCTGCTGGCCGAGCCGGCGCGCTGGTCGAGCCTGCCCGCGCAGGTGCACGAATGGCTCGACCAACAAAGGTTGCGCTCGCGCCTGCCCGGCCGCGAGGACCTGCTGGTCGAGACTTTTCCACGCGGCGGAAGGTTCTATCTCGTCGCCTATCCCTTCGAGGGGCGGCTGGCGCACCAGACGCTCGGCATGCTGCTGACCCGCCGGCTCGACCGCGCCGGGCTGCACCCGCTCGGCTTCATGGCCAACGACTACGCGCTCGCCATTTACGGCCTCTCCGACCTCTCGCTGGCGGTGGCGCGGGGAAAGCTCGACCTCGATGCGCTGTTCGATGCCGACATGCTCGGCGACGATCTGGAGGAGTGGCTGGCGGAATCGGCGCTGATGAAACGCACCTTCCGGCAGTGCGCCGTCATCGCCGGGCTGATCGAGCGCCGCTTTCCCGGTAGGGAGAAGAATTCCCGGCAGGTGACGATGTCGACCGACCTCGTCTATGACGTGCTGCGCCGGCACGAGCCGGACCATGTGCTGCTGCGCGCCGCCCGCGCCGATGCCGCGACCGGGCTGCTGGACATCCGCCGCCTGTCCGACATGCTCGTGCGCGTAAGAGACCGAATCGACCATGTCGCCCTGCCGCGCGTCTCGCCGCTGGCGGTGCCGGTGATGCTGGAGATCGGCCGCGAGATCGTGGCGGGCGCGGCGGCCGAGGCCCTGCTGGCCGAGGCCGAGGACGAACTGATCAGGGAGGCCATGAGTGGTGCCGACGACGACCGCGCCTCTGGCGGATGAGCCTGCGCCGGAGGGAGAGATCGCGCTTGCCGGGGCGCGCCTCGTGCTCGATCCCGGCGGCGCGCTCTGGTGGCCGGCCGAGCGGGCGCTGATCGTCGCCGACCTGCATCTGGAGAAGGGGTCGGCCTTCGCCGCGCGCGGCGTGCCGCTGCCGCCCTATGACAGCCGGGCGACGCTCGCCGTGCTGGCGCGGATCGTGGAGCGCCGGCGGCCGCGCGTCGTCGTCGCGCTGGGCGACAGCTTCCACGATCGCGGCGGGATGGCCCGGCTCGGCGGCGAGGAGCGCGCCATGCTCGACGCCGTGGCGCGCGGGCGCGAGATGATCTGGATCGCCGGCAATCACGATCCCGATCCCATGCCGGGCCTCGGCGGCCTGCATGCCGGGGAACTGCGCCTCGGCCCGCTGACGCTGCGCCACGAGCCGGAGGCCGGCAACACCGAGGGCGAGGTCGCCGGGCATTTCCACCCGGTGGCGCGCCTCGTCCTGCGCGGACGGAGCCTGCGGCGGCGCTGCTTCGCGACGGACGGGATGCGTCTCGTCATGCCGGCGCTCGGCGCCTATGCGGGCGGGCTGAACATCCGCGACGCGGCTCTGGCCGGCCTGTTCGCGGGGGATTACGAAGCCCATCTGGTCGGCGCGGCGCGCACCTACCGCATCGCCCACCACGCCTGCCTGCCGGATCGCTAGCCCCGGACAGCAAAAAGCCCGGCGCGGGGCTGGGCTTCTGCGAGGGATGTGTTGGCGCCGGTGGCGCGCGGCCTCGGGCGATCGGCGCGAGGCGGTCTAGCGCGAGGCGGTCTTGCGCGGCGTGCCGTCGGCCAAGCTCATGGCGGTGGTGTCGTTCGCCTTGGCGTCGACCAGCAGCGGCGCCCAGCTCTCCACCTCCTGACGCGCCGTGGCGAGCGTGCGGGCGTCGAGCCGGGCGGCGATCTCGTCGCGCTTGGTGGCGGCTTCGCTGTCGCCGCGCGCGGCGGCGAGGGCGAACCAGCGCCACGCCTCCATCGGATTGGCCGCGACGCCGAAGCCGCGGGCGTAGAGCACGGCGAGATTGTACTGGCTGTCGCGCACGCCGCGCTCGGCGGCGCGGGTGAACCAGGCCGCCGCCGTGCGGTAGTCGGGTTGGCCGTCGACGCCCGAGGCGAGCATCACGCCGAGATTGTGCATGGCCGCGACATTGCCGGCCTTGGCGGCCTGCTCGTAGAGCTCGCGGGCCTTGGCGACGTCGCGCGGCACGCCTTCCATGCCCTTCTCATAGATCGTGCCGAGGCGGTAGGCCGCCGGCATCGAGCCATTGCTGGAGGCATAGGCGTACCATTCGGCGGCGCGGGCCGCGCTGGGCGCGACGCCTTCGCCGTCCATGAAGCGGCGGGCGATCTCGAAGGCGGCGCCGGGATCGCCGGCAAGCGCGGCGGCGCGCAGCGTCTGGCTGGCGATGCCGCCGGGCAATTCGGTCGGCAGCGACAGGCTGGAGGGGCCGATCGGGGCCGGTGCCGGGGGCTGGCCGGCGGGGGCCTCGACCGGTGGCTGGGCGCGCGGCGCCGGCTTGCCGACGGAGCCGGTGATGTCCTCCGGCGCGGGGGCCGAGGCGGGCGTCGCCGGACGGGCGGCCGGCGGCAGGTTGGCCGTCGACGAGGTGGCGGGCGCGGCGGCGCGCAACTGCGCCTCGCGCAGCTGCGCCAGCAGGTGCCAGGAGCCATAGGCGAGGGCCGAACCGCACAGGCCGATGAACAGCATGGCGCGGATGCGGGCCAGCCAGCGGCCCGGCTTGCGGCGGTGGCGCTCGGCGGCGATATGGCTGCGCAATTCGGGCGCCACGACATTGGCCGGCTTGGCGGCGCGGCGGGCCTGGGCGATGAAGGCGGCACGGCTCGGCGCGCCGGCGGCGGCCGCAGGCGGCTCGGCACTCGGCGTGATGCCGCGCGCGGCGGCTTCCGCGTCGAGATCGACCGGGCGGAAGTCGAATTCGTCGTCGAGGAGGGTGGGCGACGCCGCCACGGTCGCCGTCGCTACAGGGGCGGCCACAGGGGCAGCCACAGCGTCGGCCACCGGAGCAGGCTGGGCGCGCAGGGCGACCGCGGCCTCCGCCGAGCGGTTCAGCTCCTCTAGCGCCGCGCGCATGAGCTGCGGCTCGAAGGGCTTGGGGATCGAGGCCGGCGGCGGCGCGAACACCGCCTCCGGCGCGGTCCGCACGGCCGGCGCCGGTGCGGGCGCGACCGCCTCGGCAACTGCCGCAACCGCCACAACCGGCGCGACGGTGGGCGCCATGGTGGCGGGCGGCGCGGCGACAACGGCATGAGGCTCGTCCGGCGCGGCGGCCTCGCGGCCCGCCTCGACGGCGGCGATCTCGCGCTTGATGCGGGCGGCGCCGCCATTCGGCCCGCTGCCATTGCCCGAGGGCGGGCGGGCGCGGGGTCCGGCGGCGAGGAAGGTGGCGCGGGTCTCTTCCATCTGGATGAAGAGGTCGTTCACCGCGCGCTCGATGCCGGCCAGCTGGCTGGCGACTTCGGCGCCGGCCACCGCCTTCTCGATCTTCTGGGTCAGCTCGCCGATCTGGCGGCCGAGCGCGTCGAAGCGCGGGCCGTCATCGGGCAGGGCGATCGGCCGCTCGATCCGTTCGATGCGGTCGGAGAGGCCCTTGATCAGCGCCTCCATGCCGGCCGGCAGTTCGCGGCGGGCGCTGGCGAGGCCGGTCTGGATGGCGTCGAGCCGATTGACGAGGTCGTCGAGCGGAATGGTCGGCGCCGGCTGGCTGCCGATCTTGTCGGCCAGCGTGTCGATGCGGCGCTCCAGCGAGCCGACGGCGGAGCGGATCGCCCGGTCCTCATTGGCGGCGACCTCGGAGACCTTGGTGGCAAGCAGCGAGACCTGCTCGGCCAGCAGCCGTACCGAATCCGACGACAGGGCGCGGGCCAGAAGCTCGCGGATTTCGGTGGCCTGCGATTGCAGGCGGGCCATGGTCGCCCCGTCCACCATCTTGGCGTTGACGATGTCGAGTTTGCGCTCGAGCGCGTCGATTCGGCCCATGAGCAGGGCGGGATGCTCGGGCAGCTTGAGACCGCCGATCATGTCGCGCAGCGCGGCAAGCGTGCCGCGCAGGTCCTCGTCGCGGGTGCCGGAATGCTCGACCCGGTCGGCGAGCTGCTGCACGACGCGCTGCAGTTCGTCCACTGCGCGGCGCGGCGCGAGCAGGGTGAGCGACTGGCGCATGCTGCCGAGTTCGCCCTGCAGCGAGACCAGCGTCTCGTTGATCGAGGACGAGCGCGCCGGGGAAGCGGTGCCGGGCGCGACGGGAGCCTGCGCTGTCGGCGCCGGCATCGCCGGGGCATGAGCGCTCGTGGCGGGCGCGGACGTGGCAGGAGCGCTCATGGCGGGCGCGATCGTGGCGCGGGTGGGGAAGGGTCCGTTGGCGAACGGGTCGCGGACGAAGCGCTCGCTGATCGCGTCGCGGATGGCGCTCTCGCGGGCCGGTGCGGCCGGACGCGCTTCGCGAGCGGACGTTTCGCGGCGGACAGAGGTTTCGCGGACGGGCGCTTCGCGCTGAAGCGACTCGCGGGCAACCGTCTCGGTGCGGCGGACGCCGAACTCCCTGTCCAGCTCATGCTGGCGGGCGGCGATTTCCGCGACCGCCGCCTCGATGGAACCGGGCGAGGTGGAGGCGTCGGGAACGGCACTCGCCATGGCGAGCGGCGCGGCGCGGAACGCCTCGCGCGGCCGGGTCAGATGCATCGATTCGAGCCGCTGATCGATCTCGCGGATGGCGGCTTCGAGCCGCTCGTCGGCATAGGTCGAGCCGGTGGAGGGTGGCGCCGGGACGGGCGACGCCATTTCCGGCGAAAGCGAAGGGGCCTGCACGGCCGCAGCCGGCGCGGGCATCTCGGCGGCCGGCTGTGCGGTGGCCGGTTGCGCGGCGGCGCCGAGCTGATCGAGCTGGCCGGCCAGTTCCTCGATGCGGCGCTGCAATTCGGCGACATTGCCGACCGGCCCGGCGGCCGAGGCGCCGGTGCCGGCGGCCGTCGTGCCGAAAAGCTGGCTGCGGAGCCAATGCTCCAGCGGCAAGCCGGCCCGCTGGGCGGCCTCGCTCATGGCTCGCCAGGCTTCGGGAGCGATCTGCCCGGCCGTCGTGGAAGGAGCCCCTTGCCTCACCGTGTTCTCCGTCGCGTCAGGCACCATGGCGGCGGGAATCACCGCGGCGGCACTGGCGGCTGCCGACGCAACTGTTTCGATTTTTGGTAAATGCCGCGTTAATGCGCTACCGCCGACGCCATGAACCGTCGGGGCGTTTCCTCGCCGCCGCCGCCGTCGCAATGCGCAGACGCCTCAGTGAAGCGCCACTCGAAAGGCTGGCGACGGCAGGGTCGGAAGGTCGCTCGGCGGCGCCGCAAGGAGCTGGCCCGAGGCCAAGGGTGAATGCGGTCTTTTGAAAAGGTGAGTGATATCAATTTGTTGGTTCGCCATTTAACAGTAAGTTGCCCTAACGTCGGGTGTGACTTTCTCCCCTTGCGGCAACCTCTCTGCGACAGTGCGGCAACATCGCTGACGCGTTGCCCCCCTTATTCGGAGTTGCCGACTATGGATTTCACCTCCTACGAGGCCGAACGCACCGCCGACACGTCAAACGCCCCCTCGGGCGAGAGCGGATTTTTTACCATTGGCGATCTTGCCCGCGAATTCGGCGTGACGCTGCGCGCGCTGCGTTTCTATGAGGACAAGGGCCTGCTGGCTCCGCGCCGCGAGGGCCTGACCCGCCTCTACAGCGCGGCCGAGCGCGCCCGCCTCGCCATCATCCTCAAGGGCAAGAAGCTCGGCTTCACCCTCGCCGAGATCAAGGCGATGGTGGCCCTGCGCGAAGGCGGCGTGGTGCCGGCCGGCGGCCTCGCCCTCACCCGTGAGAAATGCGCCGAGCAACTCGCGCTGCTGGAGCAGCAGAAGATCGAGATCGAGGAAGCCATCGGCGAGCTCCGCCAGATGGTCGCCGCCTTCTCCGCGCGCACGGCGGCCTGACCAGCCGCCGGTGGATGCCGGACGGTACGGCATCCCGGACGATCCGGCGCAGACGATCCGGCATTGCCGGAACTTCATTCTCCTCCTCGACACGCTGTCGGCGGCGCCCCTTGCGGGCGCCGTCGGCATTTTCGGCGTCGGTCATTCCCTCGACGCGGTCGGTGATCTAGCGTGCGCGTCGCGGCCTCGCCGCCCGTCAGATTCGCCAGTCGAGTGCCCCCATGTCCCGTTCGATCGATTACTATTTCTCCGTCGTCAGCCCCTGGGCCTTCATCGGTCATGTTCCTTTCCTCGACGTGGCGCGGCGTCACGGCGCGCGGATCAATTTCCGCCCGGTGCTGCTGGGCGAGCTGTTCGCCGAGACCGGCGGCCTGCCGCTGGCCAAGCGCCACCCGGCCCGCCAGCGCTACCGCCTGGTCGAGATGAAGCGCTGGCGCGAGGCACGCGGGCTCGATTTTCATCTGAACCCGGCCCACTGGCCGATCGACGCCCGGGCGGCGGACCGGCTGATCATCGCCGCGCAGATCGCCGGCCATGACGTCGCGCCGCTGATCGCCCGCCTGATGTCCGGCGTGTGGCAGCGCGAGGAGAACCTTGCGGATCCGGCGACGCTGGCGGCGATCCTGGCCGAGCTCGGCCTGCCGGCCGAACTCCTCGAGGCCTCGGCTGGCGACCGGACGGCGACGATCTACCAGGCCAATCACGACGACGCCGTCGAGGGCGACGTGTTCGGCTCGCCCGCCTATGTGCTCGACGGCGAGGTGTTCTGGGGGCAGGATCGGATCGAACTGCTCGACCGGGCGTTGTCGAGCGGGCGCGCGCCGTTCACGCCGTGAGGCGGGCGCGCCGCACGAAGGAGGGCCGGACATGCGGCTGACCGTGACCGGCGCCGGAGCGGCGCTGGCGCTCGCCTTCACGCTCGCCCTGCCGGGCGCCTCTCCCGCCGCGGCGCAGGCGGCCGAGGGGCCGCGCTTCACCACGCAGCCGGTCGAGGGCGGGCTGATGAAGCTCGACACCCGCAGCGGCGCCATGTCGTTCTGCTCGGCCAGGTCCGGCGCCTGGGTCTGCGAGGCCGTGCCGGAGGACCGCGCGGCGCTGGAGGCGGAGATCGGCCGGCTGCAGGCGCGCATCGCGGTGCTGGAGCGCGGCCGTCCCGGCGCCGGGGTGCCCGACATCATGGCGCCGCCCGAACCCGCGCCGCCCGGCACGCCGCCGGCGGCGCAGGCGCCTGACGGCGCGACGCCGCCCGCCGACGAGCCGGGATTGACCAAGGAGGCGGACAAGCGGCTCGACCAGGCGATGGACATGGCCGAGCATGTGTTCCGCCGCTTCTTCGAGATGGTCGACCGGCTGCGCCGCGACACGCCGCCGGACGGGACCCTCTAGCCGCTCAGCAGGCGCGGATGAAGGCGTGGCTGCGCGCCAACGCCTGGTCGGTCAGGCTGCCGGGAAAGCCGATGAAGACATGGCAGCCGCCGGGATAGACGGCGAGCTGCGCGCCATTGCCGGCGGCCAGCCAGCGCGGCGCCATGAACAGCGTGTCGTCCAGCAATGCGTCGCGCGTGCCGATGGTGAACAGCGCCGGCGGCAGGCCCTTGAGGTCGGCGTGCAGCGGCGAGACGTCCGGCGTCGCCAGGTCGCCGCCCTCGCGCAGATAGTGGCCGACGAAGACGTTGATGTCGCGCGTGTTGAGCACCAGCGGCTCGTCGCCCCATTGCCGCGCGCTGGGCGTGAGGCCGAGATCGTAGCAGCCGGCGGTGAGGTTGGCGGCACGGAACGGGCTCAGCCCGTGCTTGTCGCGCAGCCGCAGCAGGGTGGCGACCGAGAGGGTGCCGCCGGCCGATTCGCCGCCTATGGCGAAGCGGTCGGTGCCGAAGCGCGCCGGCCCCTCGCGCAGCAGCCACAGCGCCGCCGCCTCGCAATCGTCCGGGGCGGCGGGATAGGGCCGCTCCGGCGCGAGCCGGTAGTCGACCGAGACCACGGCGAAGGAGGTCGCCTCGACGAAGCGGTGGTTGAGCCCGTCATTCTCGCGCGCCGAGCCGAGGCACCAGCCGCCGCCGTGAATGTGCAGATAGACGCCGCGCGCCGGCTCGGGCGGGGTGAGGATGCGCAGCGGCACCGGTCCGTGCGGCCCGTCGATCTCGATCACCTGCGCATAGGGGCTCTCCGGCGCCAGCGGGAACGGGCCCTTGCCTTCCAGGCGCAGCTTGCGCAGCACCGCCATGGGAAACACCCAGCGGTCCGGGATCGCGCCGAGCGCCTTGACGATGCCGGCATTCACCGCCCGCGTGTCGGGGGCGATGGAGGCGGGGTCGAACAGGGCGGGATCGACGACGAGCGGTTCGGCGGCGGGCATGGACGTTTCGGGAAGCGCGACGGTCATGAGGAAGGGACGCTCCGGAAATGGCGTGGGGGAAGCACCTGTCATCAGGGGTTGTTCCGTTCTATCCAAACCCAGCCGGCTTCGTTCGTCCAGCGCCGGCCGGGAAATAGGAGGCATGCCGATGGCGCGGATCCGGCAAGGCGAGGTGCGCGAAAGCGCGGTGACGCGGCGTTTTTCGACCCGGCTCTCGATCGACACCGAGGGCCGCGGATTCGTCGAGATCACCCGCGCGGTGGCGGCCTTCCTCGACAGCGTCGGGGCGGGCGAGGGCGAGGTGTCGGTGTTCTGCCGGCACACCTCGGCCTCGCTCACCATCCAGGAGAATGCCGATCCGGACGTGCGGGTCGACCTGCTCACGGCGCTGCAGCGGCTGGCCCCCGAAGGCGCCGGCTGGGTGCACGACCTCGAGGGGCCGGACGACATGCCCGCCCACATCAAGGCGGTCCTTACCGGAATCAGCCTCGCCGTGCCGGTGAGCGACGGGCGCATGGCGCTCGGCACCTGGCAGGGAATCTATCTGGTCGAGCACCGGGCGCGGCCGCATCGTCGCGAATTGGTTGTAGCGTTTGTCGGCGCGGCCCACTAAAGGTCGTTGCGAGACTTGTGATGGGCTCGCCGCCGGCCTGGCCGGAAACGCCGCTTGCGGCAGCGGTTCCATCGCACCATGATCGCGGCGCGGGCCTGTGGAGAGCGCATGCCCGCGTGGGTGGAGAGGGCCGCTGCGCGTGGACACGACGACGAGTTTCCGGCTGGTGATCGCGGACGATCACCCGCTGTTCCGGGGCGCGCTGCGCGAAGCGGTGTCCCGTCAGTTTCCCGCCGCGGAGCTGTTCGAGGCCGGCGGTTTCGAGGAGCTTCAGGCGTTTCTGGAGCGCCAGAGCGATCTCGACCTCATCCTGCTCGATCTCACCATGCCCGGGGTACGGGGCTTTTCCGGGCTGATGTACTTACGCGCGCAATATCCCGGCATTCCGGTGGTGGTGGTCTCGGCCAATGAGGAGGCCGGCGTCATCCGCAACTGTATGGAATTCGGCGCTTCCGGCTTCATCCCGAAGACCAGCGCGGTCGAGACCATGCGCGAGGCGATCGCCGCCGTGCTGGAGGGCCGCACCTGGATCCCGCCCGATGTCGACCTCTCCGGCGGCTCCGACAAGGAGACGCAGGCCCTCGTCGCCCGCCTCGCCACGCTGACGCCGCAGCAGGTGCGGGTGCTGATGATGCTGTCGGAAGGGCTTCTCAACAAGCAGATCGCCTATGAGCTCGGCGTCTCCGAGGCGACGGTGAAGGCGCATGTCTCGGCCATCCTGCAGAAGCTCGGGGTCGAGAGCCGCACCCAGGCGGTGATCGCCGCCTCGAAGATCGAGGGCGGCACCTGGGCGCAGTCGGTGGGCTGAGCGCGCAGGCCTCTCACTCCGCCGCCGCGCGGCTGGCGCGGCACTGGGCCAGCAGGGCCCGCAGCGCGGCCGGGCGCACCGGCTTGTTCAGCACTTCCATGTCGGTGGCGCGGGCGCCGTCGCGCACCCGCTTCGAGCGGTCGGCGGTGATCAGCACGGCCGGCAGCGACTGGCCGAGCTTCCAGCGCAGCTGCTTGGCCGCGTCGATGCCGTCGCCCTTGTCGAGATGGTAGTCGACCAGCAGCACATGGGGCGGGGTCCGCCGCTCGCGCAGCATGGCGAGCGCCTCGTCGACGCCGGGCGCCTTGAGCACCTCGCAGCCCCAGCCGCTGAGCAGCGTCTCCATGCCGTCGAGGATGGCCGGGTCGTTGTCGATGCACAGCACGCTCAGGCCCTGCAGCGTCGCCAACGGCACCGAGGCGCGCGGCGAGGGCTGCTCGCGCGCGGGCATGGGCGGGGCCGCAGCCATCTCGATCGTGAACACGCTGCCCTTGCCGGGAATGGACGACAGAAGGATGGAATGGTCGAGCACGCGGGCGATGCGCTCGACGATGGACAGGCCCAGTCCCAGCCCCCGCGCGGCCTTGGCACCTTCGTCGAGCCGCTGGAACTCCTTGAAGATGAGCTTCTGCTTGCTGGTCGGCACGCCGACGCCGGTGTCGAGCACCTGGACGCGCAGCTTGCCGCGCCGGTGCCGCACGCCGATCAGCACGCGGCCCTTCGGGGTGTATTTGATGGCGTTGGAGACGAGGTTCTGCAGCAGGCGGCGCAGCAGCCGGCGGTCCGAGCGCACTGCCGCCGCGCTCGGCACGAAGATGAGGCGCAGGCCCTTCTCCTTCGCCATGGGGGCGAATTCGAGTTCGAGCTGGCGGAAGATCTCGTCCAGCCGGAACGGCGCGAGGTCGGGCTTGAACGCCCCGGCGTCGAGCCGGGAAATGTCGAGCAGCGCGCCAAGGATCTCCTCCACCGCCTCCAGCGAGGCGTCGACATTGTGGGCGAGCCGCGCCTCCTCCCGGCCGTCGGCGCGCTCGACGAGGCTGGTGGCATAGAGACGGGCGGCGTTGAGCGGCTGCAGGATGTCGTGGCTGGCGGCGGCGAGGAAGCGGGTCTTGGAGATGTTGGCCTCGTCGGCCTCGGATTTCGCCAGGGCGAGCTGGGCGTTGAGGTTTTCCAGTGCCTTGGTGCGCTCGCGCACGCGCCGTTCCAGCGTCTCGTTGGCGCGCTCCAGCGCCTCGGCGGCCTCCACCGTCGGGGTGATGTCGGTGAATGTCACCACGACGCCGCCGTCCGGCATGGTGTTGACGCGCACCTCCATGACCACGCCGCGCGGGGCGAGGCGTTCCTGGAACACCACGTTGCGGCGGGCGTAGCGGCTCAGCCGGTCGCGCACGGTTTCCTCGACCGGGCCCGGGCCGAATTGGCCGCTGGTGGCGTTGAAGCGAATGATCTGGTCGATGCCGACGCCGATGCGCAGGATTTCCGGCGGCAGGTCCAGCATCTCGCCGAACTGCCGGTTCCAGGTGACGAGCCTGAGGTCGCGGTCGAACACCGCGATGCCCTGGCGCACATGGTCGAGCGCGGTCTGCAGGATCTCGCGATTGTACTGGATGGCGGCGGAGGCGTCGTCGAGCAGCTTGAGCGCCGCCTTGGTCGAGACGGTGCGCTTCCTCAGCATCAGCGACAGCACCAGGCGCGAGGAGGCGGCGCCGATGGCGGAAGCTAACAGGTGCTCGGCATAGCGGATCAGCTGGAAATCGGCCTCGCGGCCCGGCTCCAGCGAGACGCCGCGCATCGCCGAGACGCTCTCGAAGGAGGCGCGGGTGCGATCCTCGCCGAGATAGCGCGAGACGGTGGCGAGCAGTTCGCCCACCGTGACCGGCGAGCGCCACAGCCGGAAGCTCGGCGCCGAGGGCGCGTGCTCGCTCTGCACGAAGACGCTGGCCTGCAGGCGCTCGATCGGCGTCGGCCGGCGCATCAGCGAGACGGCGAAGAAGGCCAGCACATTGACCGTGAGGCTCCACAGCACGCCGTGCACCAGCGGGCTCGCCTGCACGCCGAGCAGCGCCTGCGGGCGCAGCGCGGCGAGGCCGAAGGGGCCCTGTTCGATCAGGGCGGGGGTGAACAGCCCGGCATCGACGAGGTTGGGCAGCAGCAGCGTATAGGCCCACAGGGCGATGCCGGCGGCGATGCCGGCCAGCGCGCCGGCCGCCGTGCCGCGCCGCCAGACGAGGCCGACCAGCAGCGCCGGGCCGAACTGGGCGACGGCGGCGAAGGACAACAGGCCGATCTGCGCCAGCTGCGCCTCGCCGGTGACGCGGTAGTAGAGATAGGCCGCCAGCAGGATGGCGAAGATGGCGATGCGGCGCACCGTGAGCAGGCGGTGGCCCATGTCGACATGGTCGGGCGGCGCGCCGGTGCGGCTGGCCTCCTCGCTCTCGCGCATCCGCCGCCCGCGCACCATCAGGGGCATGAAGATGTCGTTCGACACCATGACCGCCAGCGCCACCGTCTCGACGATCACCATGGCGGTGGCGGCCGACAGCCCGCCGACGAAGGCGACGAGCGCCATGACGTGCGCGCCGACCGACAGCGGCAGGGTGACGACATACATGTCGCCGTCGATGAAGCCGGGCGGGAAGGCGACCAGGCCGGCGACGGCGATGGGGATGACGAAGAGGTTGATCAGCACGAGATAGAGCGGGAACAGCCACCGCGCGGTGCGGATCTCGTTCTCCGAGGTGTTCTCGACCACGGCGACATGGAACTGGCGCGGCAGCAGCAGGATGGCCATCGCCGAGAGCAGCGTCATGGCGCCCCAGCTTCCCAGCGAGAACCCCTCGGTCAGCACCGGCAGGACGCCCTTTGCGGCGGCCTTCTCGAACAGGTCGAACGGCCCCGAGAACATGCCGAAGACGACGAACAGGCCGACCGCGAGGAAGCTGACCAGCTTGACGATGGATTCCGTCGCCACCGCCAGCATCATGCCTTCCTGATGCTCGGTGGCGTCGATGTGGCGGGTGCCGAACAGCACGGCGAACACCGCCATCGCCACGGCGATGGTGAGGGCGAGGTCGCCGACCACCGGATAGGGCAGGCCGAGGCCCTCGAAGTCGCCCAGCATGGCCAGCAGCGCGGCCGACACCGCCTTGAGCTGCAGCGCGATGTAGGGCAGCGAGCCCACGATCGCCACGACCGCCACAAGTGCCGCCACCCCCTGGCTCTTGCCATAGCGGGCGGCGACGAAATCGGCGATCGAGGTGATGTTCTGCGCCTTGGCGATCCGCACGATCCGCAGCAGGAACGGCGTGCCGAGCGCGAAGATCAGGATCGGCCCGATATAGATGGTGAGGAAGTTGACGCCCTGCGTGGTGGCGAGGCCGACCGAGCCGAAGAAGGTCCAGGAAGTGCAGTAGACCGCCAGCGACAGCGAATAGATATAGGGCCGCCCCTGGCGTTTCCCGCGTGGCGCGCGCCGGTCGCCGAAGCTCGCCACGGCGAAGAGGAAGCCGATATAGACGAGTGCGACGAAGATGATGGTCCATGCCTGAAGCATGAGCTCTCCGGGCAGCCTAGGGAGTGGCCCTTTATGCGCCGCGCCGGCGCGGATCGGCAAGCGCCGCTACGGCGGGGTAGCGGTGCCGGCGGCGGGGGCCAGGGTTGCCGATCCGCGCCCGGCGTATCACAGTGACCGGACGGGCATAGGTGAGCAGGGGTTGCCATGAGCAAGGTGTTGAAGGAATTCCGCGAATTCGCGGTGAAGGGCAATGTGGTCGATCTCGCCATCGGCGTCATTATCGGCGCGGCCTTCGGCCGAATCGTCGAATCGATCGTCTCCGACCTGTTCATGCCGATGGTCGGCGCTGTCCTCGGCGGGCTCGACTTCTCGAACTATTTCGTCGGCCTGTCGGCGAACGTCACGGCCAATAGCCTCGCCGCCGCGCGCGAGCAGGGCGCGGTGCTCGCCTATGGCAACTTCCTCACCATCGTCATCAATTTCATCATCATCGCCTGGATCCTGTTCCTGGTCGTCAAGGGCATCAACCGGCTGCGCCGCAACGCGGCCAACGAGCCGGCGCCACCCGCCGCGCCGACCAAGGAAGAGGTGCTGCTGACCGAGATCCGCGACATACTGGCGAAAAAGGCCTGACGATGCCCATCTCGGCACATCGGCGGCCGAGAGGGGGCTGGGACTGGTGCGCAGGAACGGCTAGAAGCGCGCAGTTCCAGCCGGGCGCATAGCGACATGACCTCCTTCACCCGCCTCGCCATTCCCGACGTCATCCTTGTCCAGCCGGTGCGGCGCGGTGACGAGCGGGGCTATTTCTGCGAGACCTACAAGAAGCCGGAATTCGACGCCTTCGGCCTCGACATCGTCTTCGTGCAGGACAACGAGTCGCTCTCGCGCGAGACCGGCGTGGTGCGCGGGCTGCACTTCCAGACCCCACCGCAGGCGCAGGCCAAGCTGGTGCGCGCGGTGCGCGGGTCGATCTTCGACGTGGCGGTCGATATCCGCCGGGGTTCGCCGACCTTCGGCACATGGGTGGCGGCGACGCTGACCGCCGCCAAGGGCGAGCAGCTTCTGGTGCCGCACGGTTTCGCGCATGGCTTCTGCACGCTGGAGCCGGACACCATCGTCGCCTACAAGGTCGACGCGCCCTATTCGCCGCCGCATGACGCCGGCATACGCTGGGACGACCCCGATCTCGCCATCGACTGGCCGGTCGAGGCCGGCAAGGCGGTCCTGTCCGAGAAGGACCGACGGACGCCGCTTCTGCGCGACTATGCGACGCCCTTCGTCCATGGCGGCGCCGAGACAGGGGAGGCGTGAGGCATGACCAGCATCGCCCAGCGGGTTCTCGTCACCGGCGGCGCCGGCTTCATCGGCTCGGCGGTGGTGCGCCGGCTGGTGCGGCAGGGCCGGCAGGTGCTGACCTATGACAAGCTCACCTATGCCGGGAACCTCGCCTCGCTCGGCGAGGTGCACAACCTGCCCGGCCACAGCTTCCTGCAGGCCGACATCTGCGACGGCGGCGCCTTTCGCACCGCGCTGGCGGAGTTTCGCCCCGACCTGGTGATGCATCTGGCGGCCGAGTCGCATGTCGACCGCTCGATCGACGGCCCCGGCGACTTCATCCGCACCAACATCCTCGGCACCTACACCCTGCTGGAGGAGGCGCTCGCCTACTGGCGCTCGCTCGATGGCGCGGCGCGCGCGCGCTTCCGCTTCCACCACATCTCCACCGACGAGGTCTATGGCACGCTCGGCGCGGAGGGTCTGTTCCGCGAGGACACGCCCTATCAGCCGAACTCGCCCTATTCGGCCTCCAAGGCCTCGTCCGACCATCTGGTTCGGGCGTGGTTCCACACCTATGGCCTGCCGGTGGTGATGTCGAACTGCTCGAACAATTACGGGCCGTACCATTTCCCCGAGAAGCTGATCCCGCTCACCATCCTCAACGCGCTGGAGGGCGCACCGCTGCCGGTCTACGGCAGGGGCGAGAATGTGCGCGACTGGCTCTATGTCGACGACCACGCGAGCGCGCTGGAGCTGATCGCCACGCGCGGGCGGCCGGGCGAGAGCTACAATGTCGGCGGCAACAATGAGCGGCGGAACATCGACGTGGTGCGTACCATCTGCGCCATCATGGACAAGGTGGTGCCCGATGCGCGCATCGGACCGCGCGAGAAGCTGATCGCCTTCGTCACCGACCGCCCCGGCCACGACGCACGCTACGCCATCGACGCCACCAAGCTTCAGCGTGAACTTGGTTGGGTGCCGGCGGAGAGCTTCGAGAGCGGCATCGAGAAGACGGTGCGCTGGTATCTCGACAACCCCTCCTGGTGGGGGCCGCTGAAGGCGCGCTACGACCGCCAGCGCATCGGGCTCGTCCCATGACGCGGCTGCTGCTGCTGGGCGCCGGCGGGCAGGTCGGCCGCGAGATCGCCGCCTGCGCGCCCGGCCGCGTCGATGCCTTCGCGGCGCTCGACCATGCCGGGCTCGACATTACCGATGCCGGGGCGCTCGAGCGGGCGCTCGCGACCTACCGGCCGGACGTGGTGATCAACGCGGCCGCCTATACCGCCGTCGACCGGGCGGAAAGCGAGCCGGAGCGGGCGCAGCTCATCAACGCGACGGCCCCGGGGCTGATCGCGCAGGCCTGCGCGGCGCATGACGCGGCGCTGATCCACCTCTCGACCGACTACGTCTTCGACGGCAGCAAGAGCGGCGCCTATGTGGAGAGCGACCCGGTCGCCCCGCTTGGCGTCTATGGCGCCTCCAAGGAGGCGGGCGAGCGGGCGGTGCGCGAGGGGCTGGCGCAGCATCTCATCGTGCGCACCTCGTGGGTCTATGGCGTGCATGGCGCGAACTTTCTCAAGACCATTCTGCGGCTCGCCGCCGAGCGCGACCGGCTGACCATCGTCGCCGACCAGGTCGGCTGCCCCACCGCCACCGCGGACATCGCCGAGGGGCTGCTGACCGCCGCGGCGGCACTGCAGGCCGGGGCGATGGAGCCCGGCACGTATCACCTCGCCGGCACCGGGGTGACGACCTGGTTCGATTTCGCCCGCGCCATCGTGGCCCGCGCCGCCACCCATACCGGCCGGCACCCCGACGTCGTACCGATCACCACCGCCGACTACCCCACGCCGGCGCGCCGCCCCGCCAATTCGCAGCTATCGAGCGACCGCTTCGCGCAGGCGACCGGCTTTCGCGCCGCGCCGTGGCCGCAGCGGGTCGACGAGGTCGTGGACCAGCTTCTCGCCTCGGCGGCGACCCAGACTTGAACGGACACGGACCGAGAACCGACATGAAGGGCATCATCCTCGCCGGCGGCTCCGGCACCCGGCTGCACCCGATCACGCTCGTCGTGTCGAAGCAGCTCCTGCCGGTCTACGACAAGCCGATGATCTACTATCCGCTCTCCACGCTGATGATGGCGGGGATCCGGGACATTCTGGTCATCACCACCCCGCATGACGGCGCGCTGTTCGAGAAGCTGCTCGGCGACGGCTCGCAGTTCGGCCTCTCGCTGAGCTACGCCGTGCAGGACAGCCCGCGCGGGCTGGCGGACGCCTTCATCGTCGGGCGTGACTTCATCGGCGACGAGCGCGTGGCGCTGGTGCTGGGCGACAACCTGTTCTTCGGCCATGGCCTGCCCGAACTGCTGGCCAAGGCCTCGGCGCGCGAGAAGGGCGCCGCCGTGTTCGGCTATCCGGTCAAGGATCCGGAACGCTACGGCGTGGTCGAGATGGGGCCGGGCGGCAAGGTGCTTTCCATCGAGGAGAAGCCGGCGGTGCCGAAATCCAACCTCGCCGTCACCGGGCTGTATTTCTACGACAACCGCGTGGTGGACATCGCCGCCAATCTGAAGCCCTCGGCACGCGGCGAGATCGAGATCACCGACGTCAACCGCGCCTATATGGAGTGGGGCGAGCTCGACGTGCTGATGATGGGGCGCGGCTTCGCCTGGCTCGACACCGGCACGCCGGATTCGCTGCTGGAAGCGGGCCAGTTCGTGCAGATCCTTGAAAGCCGCCAGGGATTGCGCATCGCCTCGCCGGAGGAGATCGCCTTCCGCTCCGGCTTCATCGACGCCGCGCAGCTGCGCACGCTCGCGGAGGCGCAGAGGAAGTCGCACTATGGCGGCTATCTGCTGCGTCTGGCCGAAGAGGGCAACTGAGCCGCAGCCGGCCCGGATCCATCGCTTCCGCTCATTTCCGGGTCACGTCTTTTGATGATTGCCGACCGCCCGCTGGTTGTAAGCTGGCGGCCCGCGCCTCCTTCACAGGTTCTTCCATGTCCGCCGACGTCGCCTCGTTCTCCACGCCCCCCTCGCTGCTCGACCATATCCGCCCGCAGGCGCTCTCGCTCCCCGAGAGCGGCATCGTCGAGGTGATGAACTACGGCCGCAATCATGAGGGGCTGATCCCGCTCTGGGCCGGCGAGGGCGACCTGCCCACACCCGCCTTCATCAGCGAGGCGGCGACGCGCTCGCTGGCGGCCGGCGAGACCTTCTACACCTGGCAGCGCGGCATTCCCGAGCTGCGCGCCGCCATCGCCCGCTACATGAGCCGGCTCTACGGCGTGGCGGACGATCCCGAGCGCTATTTCGTCACCGGCTCGGGCATGCAGTCGATCCAGATCGCACTGGCCCTGACCCTGTCCGCCGGGGAAGAAATCCTCATTCCCTCGCCCTCTTGGCCGAACGCGGCGGCCGCGGCCGAGGTGATCGGCGCGCGCCCGGTCTTCGTGCCGTTCTCCTTCGACGAGACGCGCGGCTTCTGGCTCGATCTCGACCGGCTGGAAAGCGCGGTCACGCCGCGCACGCGGGTGATCTTCATCAATTCGCCGGCCAACCCGACCGGCTTCGTCGCTTCGCTCGACACGCTGCGCGGCGTGCTCGACATCGCCCGCCGGCATGGCCTGTGGATCGTCGCCGACGAGATTTACGGCCGCTTCTTCTATGAGGCCGGCGAGGGCGGCGTGGCGCCGTCCTTCCACGCGGTCATGGAGCCGGACGACCGCATCCTGTTCGTGCAGACCTTCTCCAAGAACTGGGCGATGACCGGCTGGCGGCTGGGCTGGATCGAGGCGCACCCCTCGCTCGGGCCGGTGCTGGAGAACCTGATCCAGTACTCGACCTCCGGCGTCGCCGCCTTCATGCAGCGCGCCGGCATCGCGGCGCTGGAGCGCGGCGAGAGCTTCGTCGCCCACCAGATCGAGCGGGCACGGCGCGGGCGCGACGTCGTCGCGCAGGGGCTGGCCTCCTCCAACCGCGTGCGCTTCGCTCCGCCGCCCGGCGCCTTCTACATGTTCTTCGGCGTCGAGGGCGCGAGCGACACGCGCGCCCTGGCGCTCAGGCTGGTCGACGAAGCCGGCATCGGCCTCGCGCCGGGCACCGCCTTCGGGCCGGGCGGGGAGAACTACATCCGCATGTGCTTCGCGCGCGGCGAGGCGCAGATCGTCGAGGCGACCGACCGGCTCGTGCGCTGGCTGCAGAGGTGACGAAAGGGAAATATCGCCGGAGGTAACTTGCGGGCGGCAGGCCGGCGACGCAGAGTGTCGCCATGCGTGATATCCTCGACTCGTTAGCGTCGCACGACCTGCCGACCGTGTCGGAGGCCCGGCTCCTGTCGGTCCTCGATACGGCGGCCGACGGCATTATCGTGATCGACGAGCGCGCCCGCATCCTGATCTTCAACAAGGCCTGCGAGCAGATGTTCGGCATCGCCTCCGCCGAGGCGTTTGGCCAGAACGTCAAGATCGTCATGCCGCCGGAATATGCGAAGGCGCACGACGAATATGTCGGCGGCTACATTCGCACCGGCGTGAAGAAGATCATCGGCATCGGCCGCGAGGTGCGCGGACGGCACGCCGACGGCACCATCTTTCCGCTGGAACTGTCGGTCGGCGAGGCGGCGACGCCGGACGGGCGCCAGTTCATCGGCATCCTGCGCGACCTGCGCCCGCGCAAGGAGAGCGAGCAGCGCCTCGCCGATCTGCAGAGCGAGCTGGTCCATCTCGCCCGCGTCTCCGCCATCGACGAGATGGGCGCCGCCATCGCCCATGAGCTGAACCAGCCGCTGACCGCGCTGATGCTCTACCTGCAGGCGATCCGGCGCGCGCATAGCCGCGGCGTCGACATCGTCCGCGTCGTGGGCGACATCCTCGACAAGGCGGCGGGCGAGGCCGAGCGCGCTGGGCACATCATCCAGCGCATGCGGCAATTCGTGGAGAAGCGCGACCCCGAGCGCCATGTGCGCCAGCTCGATCCGCTGATCGACGAGGCCATCGACCTGACCCTGCTCGGCCAGCGCCACCGCATCCGCATCCATCGCAAGCAGGGCGAGAATCTGCCGCCGGTCTCGGTCGATCCGGTGCAGATCCAGCAGATCGTGGTCAATCTGGTGCGCAACGCCATCGAGGCGGCCGCCGGCGCGGCCGATCCGGCGATCCATATCCGCACGCGCGCGGCCGATGACAGCGTGGTGCTCGAAGTGCAGGACAACGGCCCCGGCATCGCGCCCGAGGCGCTGCCGAAGCTGTTCGAGGCCTTCGCTAGTTCAAAACGTCGCGGCATGGGGCTCGGCCTTGCGATTTCGAGGACGATCGCCCAGAACCACGGTGGGGATCTTGTGGTCGATCCGGGCGGCAATGGCAGCGGCGCGTGTTTCTCGCTCGTCCTGCCAGCGGCGTCGGTACCGGACGAGGTTGGGTGAGGGAGCCGTCGATGGCGCAGTTGGGTGAGGTCTTCGTCGTCGACGACGATGCTGCGGTGCGCGACGCGCTCTCGCTGGTGCTCAGCCTCGAAGGCTACCATGTGCGAGGGTTCTCGGACGGCGCGGCTTTCCTTTCGGTGGCGCGCACCCATGTGCCGGCCTGCATCGTGCTGGACGTGCACATGCCGGGCCGCTCGGGCCTCGATATCCTCAAGGAACTCGAAGCCGACCGTTACCCGGCGCCGATCTTCGTCATTTCCGGCCAGGGCGACATTCCGATGGCGGTGGACGCCATCCGCCATGGCGCGCTCGATTTCATCGAGAAGCCGTTCGACGCCGATACGGTGCTGGAGCGGGTGCGCGATGCCATCGCCGCCCATGCCCGCCGCGGCTCGGCCGAGCCGGGCGACCTGCTGACCGCGCATTTCCCGGGGCACGACCTGCTCACGCCGCGCGAGCGCGAGGTGCTGGTGCAGATCGCCTCCGGCGCCTCCAACAAGGAGGCCGGGCGCAAGCTGAGCATCAGCCCGCGCACCATCGAGGTGCACCGCGCCCGCATCATGGAGAAGCTCGGCGCCAAGAACGCGGCCGATCTGGTGCGCATCGTCCTCAAGGACATGCGCGACTGAGCGGGCACGGCGCGCAAAGCACCGGCTCTACGCATCCCTACGAATTGCTGATCCGGCCGCATTTTCTCACTTTCAGAGGAAATGGCCGGGAGAGAGTCTTTGCGCGTTCATGTGGTTGAGGACGATGCCGGGGTGAGCGATTCCCTCGCTCTGATCCTCGGAAATATCGGTCATAAGGTGATCTCCCACCCTGACGCCGAAAGCCTTTTCAAGGCCCCGGTGCCGGGGGGAGGGGATGCCGTCATCGTCGATCTCAGCCTGCCCGGCATACCGGGCGCGCAGCTCGTGCGCTGGCTGCTCAGCCTCGCCTCGCCACCGCGCGTCGTGGTGATCACCGGCCAGTCGCAGAGCTTCATCGACCATCAGCTGCGCGGTCTCCAGCCGACTTGGCTGGTACGCAAGCCGCTCGACGTCGAAGCGATCACCCGCGTCCTGCCGGCCGAGTGAGGCCGCCCGCCGGCGGGATCCGTCCCGCCGGAACCGCGCCGCTCGCCCGGAATCCGATTCGCCGGCGCATGGATTTCGGACGCCGCTTCCGGAAAGTCCCTTACGCAGCCCCCCGAACTGTGCCGGTCCGCTTCGACCACTAATGTTGCGCCAGATCAAAGGTGGAGCGAACAGATGCGACAGATCATCGAGGAACGCACCGGCAGCCCGTCGCGCCAGCCAAGCTGCGTGGAGCCGCACTGCTCGACCATTCGGACCGCCGCTCACGTCACGGTGCTGCATGAGGGTGACCCCGCCCGCCGCATCATGGAAGTGGTCGACGGCGCGGTGATGCTGACCAAGCTGCTGCCGGACGGGCGCCGTCAGGTGGTCGAACTGCTCGGCCCCGGCGACGTGTTCGGCCTCGCCCATGCCGACGCCTATGCCTGCTCGGCCGAGACGCTGACGCCCGCCACGATCACCACCCATGAGCGCAGCGCGCTGGAGCGTGATCCGGTGATCGGCGCCCGCCTGCTGCGGCGCTTCGAGGCGCAGCTCTGCGTCATGCATTCCCACGCGCTGGTGCTCGGCCGCATGTCGGCGCTGGAGCGCGTCGCCTTCTTCCTGCTGCGCCTGATGCCCGAGAGCATGGTCGGCGGCACGCTGCACCTGTCCATGACCCGGCAGGAAATAGCCGATTTCCTCGGCCTGACGCTGGAGACGGTGAGCCGGGCCTTCTCCGAACTGAAGCGGCGCGGCTTCGTCGTGCTGCAGCGCGCCGACGAGGTGCGCATCCAGGATCGCAGCAGCATGCGCCGCCTCGCCGGCGCGCTCTGAGCAGGATTTCCATCCCGGCAGCGTAGCGCCGGTTCATGTGCGACGACCCTACCCTCCAGCACCTGGGCGCCCCACCTCGCGGGCGCCCTTTTTCTTTTTGCGACCGGCTCCGCCCATCGTCCGTCGGTCACACCGCCGCCGAGTGACGCGCCGCCTGCATCTGCAGCCGGTGATCGAGGGCGGCGGCGGCAAGGCGCACGAAGGGACGCCCGGCGGGTGTCATGGCGACCCGGCGACCGTCAATGGTCAGAAGCCCGTCGGCGGCGAGGTCGGCCAGGCGCGGTGCCGCCGCGGCCAGGGTGGTGGGGTCGAGGTCGACCTCAAGATTGCACATCAGCCGCTCGATGAGGGCGCCGCGCGTGACGTCGTCGGAGGTGAAGGTGATGCCGCGCACGGTGGCGAAGCGGTTCGCGTCGATCGCTCTGAGATAGGAGGCGACATCCGGCGCGTTCTGCGTGTAGCCCTGCGGGAAACGGCTGATGGCCGAGGCTCCCATGGCGACGAGCACGTCGGCCTGATCGACCGTGTAGCCTTGGAAATTGCGCTTGAGCCGCCCCGTCGCCGCCGCGCGCGCCAGCGGGTCGTCGTTCCGGGCGAAGTGATCGAGGCCGATCGCGACATAGCCATTGTCGAGCAGGACGCCGCGGGCAGCTTCCGACTGTTCCAGCCGCTCGGCCGCACCGGGCAGCCCCTTCTCGTCGATGAGCTTCTGGTTCGGCCGCATCCACGGCACATGCGCATAGCCGAACAGCGCGAGGCGCTCGGGCGCCAGCAGCGTGGCGAGGCGCGCGGTACGGCGAATGTCGCGCTCGGTCTGGTAGGGCAGGCCGTACATGAGGTCGAGATTGATCGAGACGATGCCGGCCTCGCGCAGCAGGTTCATGGCGCGCTCGACCGTGCCGAAGGGCTGCACCCGGCCGATGGCGCGCTGGACGTGGGCGCTGAAATCCTGGACACCCAGGCTGACCCGGTCGACGCCGATGGCGGCGAGCGCGTCGGCGATGTCGGCGTCGGTCTCGCGCGGGTCGAGCTCGAAGGCGTATTCGGCGAGGTGGTCGAGGTCCAGCCTGTCGGCGATGCGCGCGCCGAGGCGCCTCAGCGTCTCGGGTCCGAGCAGGCTCGGCGTGCCGCCGCCCCAGGCGATGTGGGTGATGCGGCGCGGGCCGATCCGGGCGGCGACGAAGTCGATCTCGCGCTCCAGCCGTTCGGCATAGGCGGCCACCGGCTCGGGCCGGCGCGTCGCCTTGGTGGTGCAGCCGCAATAGAAGCAAAGCGCCGGGCAGAAGGGGACGTGCAGATAGAGTGAAACGGTGGCGTCGCCGGGAAGCTGGTCGAGCCAGCGCGCGTGCTGCTCCGGCCCGATCTCGCTGGTGAAGTGCGGGGCGGTCGGAAAGGACGTGTAGCGGGGCACGGCCCGCTCTGCATGGATGAGGTTCGCGCTATGCATGCGGAAGGTTTGACCGATGCAGTCATTCGTCGCATTGATCCGCCGCAAACGTCGCGCGTCGCGGATGCCCCCGGGGCGCCCGTCTTCCGTGCCCCCGCCGGTTCCGCTCCATGCCCCTGCCGCCTTTGCTGACGAAGCTGATCTCCTCGCCGTACCGATTCGCCTGGTTCGGCGCGACCCTCGTGCTCGCCTTTGCCGGCGGCTGGCTGTTTGCCTGGCTCGGCATGCCGGCGGGCTGGCTGTCCGGCGCGCTGGTGGCGACGGCGGTCGCGGCACTGCTCGGCGCCCCGGTCGGGGTGGAGAAGAATCTGCGCCTGGGCATCTACATCATCCTCGGCACCTCGATGGGCTCGTCCATCACCCCCGACACGCTGCAGGGCATCACCACCTGGCCGGTGACGATGCTGGTGCTGGTGGCCTCCGTCCCGGTGATGATGGGGGCGGTGATCGTCTATCTCGAGAAGGTCGCCGGCTGGGACCGGCGCAGTGCCTTCTTCGCCGCCGCGCCGGGCGCGCTGTCGACCGTGCTGATCATGGCGGAGAGTTCGGGCGCGGATACGCGGCGGGTGGTGTTCGGCCAGTCGCTGCGGCTGTTCGTGCTGGTGGCACTGCTGCCGGCGGCGATGGGCGGGCTCGGCCACCAGCCGGCCGGCACCCTGCCGATCAACCCGGTGGTGCCGGACCTTACCAGCTTCTTCCTTTCGCTCGGCGTCGGCATCGTGAGCGGCCTCCTCGCCGAGCGGATGCGCTTTCCCGGCGGGGCGATGGTCGGCTCGATGCTGGCGAGCGGCCTCGTGCACGGGGCGGGGCTGATCGAAGGACGCCTGCCGGACATCTTCCTCATCGTCGGCTTCGTGGTGCTCGGCGCCAATACCGGCAGCCGCTTCGCCGGCACGCGACTGGAGACGCTGCGCCACTTCCTGGTCGATTCGCTGGCGGCGCTGCTGATCGCGACAGCGGTGGCGCTGGCCTTCGCGCTGCTCGGCTCCTGGCTCGCCGACGAGCCGCTGCCCAAGGTGCTGTTGGCCTATGTGCCCGGCGCGCTGGAGGCGATGACCATCATGGCCTTCGTGCTCGGCATCGACCCCGCCTTCGTCGCCGCGCACCACCTCACGCGCTTCCTCGGCCTCGCCCTGGCGATTCCGGTCGTGGCGCGGCTGTTCTTCGGACGGGCGGAGATCCCGTCGGAGAATGTCGAGATCGACAAGACCGAGCCGAAGGACTGAGTCTGATCGACCATGCCGGGAGAGCCGGCCGGCGGCGGATCGTTCCGCCGCGTCGCTGGATGACCGCGGGGCGGCCTATTCCGCGGCTTCGGCGCGCTCCACGAAGCCGAGGCCGAGCCGGGTCCACACATCGGTGAGCGCGTCTGCCAGATGCGCGACCAGCGCGTCGTCGTGGAACGGGCCGGGGGTGATGCGCAGCCGCTCCGCGCCGCGCGGCACGGTGGGGTAGTTGATCGGCTGGATATAGATGCCGTGCTCGGCGAGCAGCATGTCGCTCGCCGCCTTGCAGGCTTCCGCGTCGCCCACCATGATCGGCACGATGTGGGTCTCGGTGACGATCTGCGGCAGGCCGGCGAGGTCGAGCGCCCGCTTGACCTTGGCGACCTGGGCCTGCTGGCGGGCGCGCTCCGCGCCGGAATTCTTGAGGTGGCGCACCGAGGCGACGGCGGCGGCGGCAACCGCCGGAGGCAGCGCGGTGGTGAAGATGAAGCCCGGCGCGTAGGAGCGCACCGCGTCCATCACCGCGCGCTTGCCGGTGATGTAGCCGCCGACCACGCCGAACGCCTTGCCGAGCGTGCCTTCGATCACGTCGACGCGGGACATCACCCCGTCGCGCTCGGCCACACCCGCGCCGCGCGGACCGTACATGCCGACCGCGTGTACCTCGTCGAGATAGGTCATCGCGCCGTAGCGCTCGGCGAGGTCGCAGATGGCGCCTATGGGGGCGACGTCGCCATCCATCGAATAGATGCTCTCGAAGACGATCAGCTTGGGCCGGTCGCCGGCCGCCTGCAGCAGCTCCTCGAGATGGGCGAGGTCGTTGTGGCGGAAGATCTGCTTGTCGCGGCCCGCCTGGCGCACGCCCTCGATCATCGAATTGTGGTTGAGCGCGTCCGACAGGATCAGGCAGTCGGGGATGAGCTTGGCCAGCGTCGAGATGCCGGTCTGGTTGGAGATGTAGCCGGAGGTGAAGACGAGGCCGGCTTCCTTGCCGTGCAGGTCGGCGAGTTCGGCCTCGAGCTCGACCACGGCGTGGCTGTTGCCGGAAATGTTGCGGGTGCCGCCGGCGCCGGCGCCGGCTTGGCGCGCGGTGGCGCACATGGCCTCGACCACGTCGTCATGGCAGCCCATGCCGAGATAGTCGTTGGAGCACCAGATGATGATGTCGCGCTCGCCCTGCGGCGAGTGCCAGACGGCGTGCGGGAAGCGCGCGGTGTCGCGTTCGATCTCGGCGAAGGTGCGATAGCGACGCTCGTTCTTGAGCGTGTCGACGGCATCCTGGAAGAAACGTGCGTAGTCCATGGCGCATCCCAACTCGGCCACCGCCCGCGACGGGGCGGGGCACTCCTTGGGCACCATGAACTTTGGAGAGGTTCCGATCAACCCGGCAAACCCCGGACGCGGCGATCGGGCGCGCCTATTGAAAACGCCGCGCGCTCACGTCTCCGCGAGCGCGCGCACCTGCGCCAGCGTCATCGGGACGGCGGCCTGCCCGTCGAAATAGACGAAGCGCAGCGTGCGCCGGCGCGAGGTCATGGCGGCCGGCAGCGGGTCGTAGCGGAAGCTGCCGCCGCCCAGATGCGGCATCACCGCCCCGATGTCGGTGGTCTCGCCGGTCTCGACGCGCAGAAGGCTGACGCGCACACCTTGCGTCGTCACCGCGTCGAACGGCACGCGGGCGAGGCGCAGGAAGCTGGTGGGGTCGCTGGCGGTGGCGAAGCTCTCGACGAAGGCCGTCTCGACGAGGTCGAGATCGGGCTCGACATGCGGCTCGTCGCTCTCCTCCGGCGCGTGCGGCAAATGCGGCGTCTGCCATTGCGCGGCAGGGCGCGGCGAGGCGCCGTGATTGTGCCCGGCCTGATGCGCGTGGCCGTGCGAATGCGAATGCGATTCCGCGTTGGCGTGGCTGTGCCCGCCGGCGCCGTGGTCGTGGTGATGATGGTCGTGGCCGCGATGCATGGGGAGTTCCTTTGCTTCCCTCTCCCCGTCAGGGAGAGGTGGCCCGCTCAGCGGGTCGGTGAGGGGTTGGCTGGTCTCCGTCTGTCGAAGACCCTCACCCCAACCCTCTCCCCGCCGGGGAGAGGGAGTGCTGTCGTGTTCGTCAGAAGCTCACCGGCTTGTCGATCATGTGCTTGTGGCTGCCAAGCTTGCCATGGGCCAGCATGGAGCCGAGCGCCTCCACCACGACGCGCGTGGCGAACAGGGCGGTGATGTCCGAGGTGTCGTAGGGCGGCGAGACCTCCACCACTTCGAGGCCGCACAGCCCCTCGGCGGCCACCAGCCCGAGGATCTTCAGCGCCTCGCGCGGCAGGAAGCCGCCCGGCTCCGGCCAGCCGGTGCCCGGCACGAAGCCGCAGTCGATGCTGTCGACGTCGAAGGAGATGTAGACCGCGTCGGCGTCCTTCCAGGCGAGCTCGAGGGCGATCTCGGCGGCCTTTTCCAGCCCGATCTTCTCGATGTCGTCGATGGTTAGCACGTTGGTGCCGCGCTTCCTCGCCTCCTGCACGCCGTAGCGCGGCACCTGCCAGCCGCCGATGCCGAGCTGCACGAGGTTCTTCGGCGAGACGTTCGGCAGGTTGGTCGCCCAGTACCAGGGCGTGGTGTGCATGCGCTCGTCGAGATCCTTCTCCTGGATGTCGATGTGGCGGTCGAAATGGATGATGCCGATGCGCTTGGAGGTGCATTCGGCGATGCCGCGCACGCAGGGAAAGCCGATCGAATGGTCGCCGCCGAGCATGATCGGCAGCGCGCCGGAGGAGAAAACGTGGGAAACGCCCTTGGAGATCTGGTCGAAGCTCTTTTCCAGGTTGGCGGGAATGGTGAACACGTCGCCGGCGTCGCACAGCGTCATCTGCTCGCGCAGGTCGACGCCGAGCTCGTAATTGTAGGGCGTGTAGAGCGCCGAGATGCGGCGTATGCCCTGCGGCCCGAAGCGGGTGCCGGGACGGTAGGTGGTGCCACTGTCGAACGGAATACCCAGCACGGCGGCGTCGTATTTGCCGACGTCGCGGACATTTTCGACGTAAGGGGCCTTCATGAAGGTGTTGATGCCGGCGAAATGCGGCAGCTCGCCGCGCGCGAAGGTCGGGATCGACTTGTCGGTGATCGAGTCGGCGCCGGGCAGGCCCATGTCGAGCGCCCATTGCTGCTCCTTGCGCCAGCCATCCTCGGAGAGCTTCTCCTCGGCCTCCAGCGCCTTCCAGCCCTGCATTCCCCTGATCTCGAAATTGGGATGATGCCGGCGAAGCCGCTCGGGCGCGGGAGGCAGGCCCGCGACACGGGTGGAGCGATGGGGTGGGGTGGAACGCTGGGGAGAGTGGGGCATCCTGTGTCTCCATCCGCCGAAGGGTCTTGACGGCTTCGGGAGGAGACCCGGGCGGACGGCCGGAGGGTCTTCGCCGCGAATGCCGCCGCGCGAACCTCCCGGGCTTTTGTCCCGCCGTGGACCTGGCGATCGTCGATCGCCCGGCTGCCCCTCTCGGACCAGCCACGCCGCGGACATAAGGTCTTCGGCGCCGGAACCCTAGGGACATTTGCCGCGAGCGTAGATCGGCCCGCCCCCGGACGGAAGCCCGGATAAGCGGCATTTTCCGGCGCGGGCGCCGAAAGTTTCGGCGCGGCCTATTTGGTGCCGAAGATGCGGTCGCCGGCATCGCCGATGCCCGGCACGATGTAGCCGTGATCGTTGAGGTGGCTGTCGACCGCCGCGGTGTAGACCGGAACGTCCGGATGCGCCTCGTGGAAGGCTTTCAACCCCTCCGGCGCGGCGATCAGGCAGACGAACTTGATCGACTGGCAGCCCGCCGCCTTGACCTCGGACACCGCCGCCGCCGCCGAATTGCCGGTGGCGAGCATGGGGTCGAGCACGATGGCGGTGCGTGAGGCGATGTCGCGCGGCAGCTTGAGATAATATTCCACCGCCGCCAGCGAGACCGGGTCGCGATACAGCCCGACATGGCCGACGCGCGCGGCTGGCAGGATCTCCAGCATACCTTCCAGAATGCCGCCGCCGGCGCGCAGCACCGAGACCAGGCACAGCTTCTTGCCGGCCACCACCGGCGCCTGCATCGTCGCCAGCGGCGTCTCGATCTCGATCAGCTCCATCGGCATGTCGCGCGTCACCTCGTAGGCGAGCAGCATGCTGATCTCGCGCAGCAGTAGCCGGAACTCGTTGGCCGGCGTGCGCGAGCGACGCATCAGGGTCAGCTTGTGCTGGATCATCGGGTGATCGACGACGACGGTGGTCGGCGGCAGGGCGGCCTCGGTCAGGACGGTGGGCGCGTTCATGGTCGGCGTCTCGCTCAAGCTGGGGGCCACGGCGCGCGGCGGCGTGCCGTCCCCTTCCTCTGACGTTAGGATAGCGCGAAATGCGATACAAGAAACGGACCACTCCGTCCGATTTTTTCGCCACATCGCACCCTCCCCCTTGCGGAACGGCGGATTTCGCGCTCACATCCATTGCTTCCAGAGCCTTGGCGATGTCGCCGGACTTCGAAGCGAGCCAAACATGTCCGTCAATGCCAGTGCAGGCGGTCGTTCCCGCAACCACATCGTCCTCACCTCCCATGGCGCGTCGACCGGCGTTTCCGCCGATGCCCCGGCGCTGAACTGGGGGGCCCCCGACCCGGCCCTGCGCGGCCCGGTGGTCGCCACCCTCACCGACATGAAGCGGCGCAACGCCATCGGCACCCATGCCGGCGGCTATGCGGTCTATCGCGCCCTCGCCATCGCCGCCGGGGCGCTACCGGCCGATTTCAAGGCGGATCTCACCAACACGGCGCCCTCCGACGTCATCGGCCCGCACCCGCAATGGGGCGATCCCGGCAAGATCGTCTCGCTCGATCCGTTCGGCCACAGGATCGGTGAGGCCTTTGCCGACGCCGTGGCCACCGGGCTCGACGTGCGCCCCTCCATCGCCATCACCCGCGCCCATATCGACATGCCGGAGATTCGCGACGCGCTCAGGGCCGGGCGGCTGAAGATCGACGGCGACATCATCGGGCCGAAGGGCGACGTGCGCGTCACCAAGGCGGCGATCGAGCCGGTCTGGTACCTGCCCGGCATCGCCGCGCGTTTCGGCGTGGCCGAGGGCGCGCTGCGCCGGGCGCTGTTCGAGCATACTGGCGGCATGTTCCCCGAACTTGTCACGCGCGGCGACCTCAAGGTGTTCCTGCCGCCGATCGGCGGCATGACGCTCTATATGTTCGGCGATCCCGCGAGAATCGGCGACGGCGTGACCCCGCTCGCCTGCCGCGTGCATGACGAGTGCAACGGCTCGGACGTGTTCTCGTCCGACATCTGCACCTGCCGGCCCTATCTCGCCCATGGCATCGAGATGTGCGTGGAGATGGCGCAGGCGGGCGGCGTCGGCCTCGTGGTCTACAACCGCAAGGAAGGCCGCGCGCTGGGCGAGGTGACGAAGTTCCTCGTCTACAACGCCCGCAAGCGGCAGGAGGGCGGCGACCTTCCCGAGACCTATTTCAAGCGTACCGAATGCGTCGCCGGCGTGCAGGACATGCGCTTCCAGGAATTGATGCCGGACGTGTTCCACTGGCTCGGCATTTCGAAGATCGACCGCTTCGCCTCGATGAGCGACATGAAGTTCAACGCGCTGGAGCGTGCCGGCATCGAGGTGGTGGAGCGCGTGCCTATCCCGGCCGATCTCATCCCGCCGGACGCCCGCGTCGAGATGGAGGCGAAGGTCTCCGCCGGCTATTACGGCGTCGGCTTCGAGAGCCAGTATGACGCGACGCAGGGCCGGGCGCTGAAGGAGTAGGTTTCAACGAGGGTTTCGTCATCCCGGACATGGCGCAGCCATGAGCCGGGATCGTTCTCCCAATTTTCTGCGATCCCGGATCGGGCCGGCGGCCCGTCCGGGATGACGGCAGTGGAAGCCAGAGCGCAACATGCCCCCATTCCACCCTCATCCCCGGGCTTGATCCGGGGATCCATCGCCGGGCCGTTCCCGGTCGTTTCGTCTCTGGGTGGCCGTGTCGAGCCCGGCCATGAGGGATGTACAGAAGAGTGTGACGTGATGATCCCGCCCCAGAATCTCCCGCCCGAACTCGCCGCCCTGCGTTCGTCCGCCGCTGTCCGTGCCCGCTGCCATCAGGTGCTGGACCATGTGCGGGCGGGACGCTCGCCGCATTTCGCTGTCGACGAGGCGGCGCTGGACACGGTGGCCGACTACGTCGCGCAGGTGACGCGGCAGGATTATCCGACGCTCGACATCCCCTATCACAGCCGCTGGCGGCATTTCGATGCCGGCGGGGTCGGCCGCTGGCCGGCGCTGGAGGCGACGCTGGAGACGGTCGACGCCGCCGGGCGCGCCCGCATCATGATCGACCTCGCGGTGGTGAGCGTGCTGCTCGACGCCGGCGCGGGCGATGCCTGGCATTACCACGAGGACGAGACCGGTCTCACGCTCGGCCGCTCCGAGGGGCTCGCTGTGGCGAGCCTGCGGATGTTCGAGGCCGGCGGTTTCTCCTCCGACCCGGCCGAGCCGCTGCGGGCCGACGCGCCGGCGCTGATCGGCCTCGATGCGGAGACGCTCGGCCGGTTCTTCCAGATGGCGGACGACAATCCGCTGGTGGGGCTGGCGGGCCGGGCGGCGCTGCTCAACCGGCTCGGCCATGCGCTCGCCGCGCGGCCGGACCTGTTCTGCGACGAGGTGGCGCGGCCGGGCGGGCTCTATGACGCGCTCGCTCCGACGGCGAGGATCGGCCGGCTGCCGGCGGCGCGCATCCTCGCCGCGCTGCTCGACGGGCTCTCCACCATCTGGCCGTCGGGGCTGCAGGTCGATGGCGTGGCGCTGGGCGATGTCGGGCGCCATCCGGCGGTGCGGGTCGACGACCTCTCCGATCAGCTCGTGCCGTTCCACAAGCTGTCGCAATGGCTCACCTATTCACTGATCGAGCCCTTCGAGGCGGCCGGGCTCGCCATCACCGATCTCGACGCGCTCACCGCGCTGCCGGAATACCGCAATGGCGGGCTGCTGGTCGATCTCGGCGCCATCGTGCCGCGCCGGCCGCTTGATCCCGCGCGGAAGCACCCGGTGGACAGCGAGCTGGTCGTCGAATGGCGGGCGTTGACCGTGGCGCTGATGGACCTGCTCGCCGACCGGGTGCGTGAGCGCCTCGGCTTCGATGCCTCGCAGTTCCCGCTCGCCAAGCTGCTGCAGGGCGGCACCTGGACGGCGGGGCGGCGCATCGCCGCCGAACGCCGCCCGCCCGCCGGGCCGCCGCCTCTGGCCATCGACGCCGACGGCACGGTGTTCTGAGCTATCCGTCATCCCGGATGGCCGAAGGCCGATCCGGGATCGCGCACGAGATTGCGGACGATCCCAGCTCTGCGCTGGCTTCGTCCGGGATGACGGCCAATGCCCGATCGGCCCGTCTCAGTCCAGCTGCGCGCCGGTCGCCTTCACGATCGGCGCCCATTTGGCGATTTCCTTCTTCACATGCTCGCCCAGTTCCTCCGGCGTCGAGCCGACCGAGACGGCGCTGAAATCGGCGAGGCGCGCCTGCACCTTCGGGTCGGCCAGCGCCTTGTTGGCGGCGGCGTTGAGCTTGGCCACCACCTCCGGCGGGGTGCCCGCCGGGGCGAAGACGGCGTTCCACGTATAGGTTTCGTAGCCGGGCACGGTCTCGGCGATGGCCGGCAGGTCGGGGAAGGAGGGCGCGCGCTTGGCGGTGGTCACGCCCAGCGCCCTGAGCTTGCCGCTCTTGATGTGGCCGGAGGAGGAGGGGAGGTTGTCGAACATGATCGGCACCTGGCCGGAGAGCACGTCGATCAGCGCCGGGCCGGCACCCTGATAGGGGATGTGCTGCATGTCGACGCCGGCCATGCTCTTGAAGAGCTCGCCGGAGAGGTGCAGCGGCGTGCCGTTGCCGGAGGAGGCATAGGCATATTTGCCCGGATCCTTCTTCAGCAGCGCGATCAACTCCTCGGTGGTCTTGGCCGGGAAGTCGGGGTTCACCACCAGCACGTTCGGCACGATGACCAGCAGCGAGACCGGCGCGAAGCTGGTGACCGGGTCGTAGGGCATCTTCTTGTAGAGCGTCGGGTTGAGCGCGTGGGTGGCGACCGTGCCCATCAGGATCGTGTAGCCGTCCGGATTCGCCTTGGCGACCTGCGCGGCGCCGAGATTGCCGCCCGCGCCGCCCTTGTTCTCGACCACGACGGGCTGGCCGAGCTCGGCGCTCATCCGCTCGGCGATCAGCCGGCCGACGAGGTCGGTCGAACCGCCGGCGGCGAAGGGGATGACCAGCGTCACCGGCCGGGTCGGAAAGTCCTGCGCGGCGGCGGGTCCGATGGCGAAAAGCGAGGCGATGGCGGCTGCATAGAACGTACGGATCATCCGGCGATCTCCCTGTCGGCCGCGCCCAATGCGCGGCGGGGCCTCTGCGGGGCCCGTCCCTGATCTAGAGTGCGGCATCGCGTCGTCACGCTCAATCCTTCGAGTGTCGAAGGTGAGCGGATGAAATTGTATGCCCCGTGCGCGCGGCGGGTTCCGTTCTGGGCAATGCCGCACAATGATGCCTATTATCGCGGCATTGTTTTCCCGTGGCGGGTCTTTCGCGCGGGGCGCGCGCGCGACGTCTCCACGGCGGGCGTCGCCGGGCGCCTTTCTCCCCGCCATTGCTCGACTGGCATATCGCTTGCGTTGATAGCTGACCGTTCGAACCAGCAGGGGGCCATGCCGACCACATGAGCAAGGGCGCCGAAATCGAACTCGTCGAGGTTACGAAACGCTACGGCGCGGCGCTGGCGGTCGATGCCGTCTCGCTGAAGATCCCCGCCGGCACCTATTGCTGCCTGCTCGGGCCCTCCGGCTGCGGCAAGACCACGACGCTGCGCATGATCGCCGGGCATGAGAGCGTCACTCAGGGCGACATCCGCCTCGGCCCGACGGTCGTCACCGACCTGCCGCCTGCCCGTCGCGGCACGGCGATGATGTTCCAGAGCTACGCGCTGTTTCCCCATCTCGACACCGTCGACAATGTCGCCTTCTCGCTGAAGATGAAGGGCGTCGAAAAGGCGGCGCGCCGGGCCAAGGCGATGGAGATGCTCAAGCTGGTGCAGATGGCCCATCTCGCCGAGCGTCGCCCCGCCCAGCTTTCCGGCGGCCAGCAGCAGCGCGTGGCGCTGGCGAGGGCGCTGATCACCGATCCGCAGGCGCTCCTCCTCGATGAGCCGCTTTCCGCGCTCGACCCCTTTTTGAAGATCAAGGTGCGCCAGGAGTTGAAGAAGCTGCAGCTCCAGCTCGGCATTTCCTTCATCCACGTCACCCACAGCCAGGAGGAGGCGATGGCGCTCTCCGACCTGGTGGTGGTGATGAATGGCGGGCGCATCGAGCAGGCGGCGACGCCGCGCGAGGTGTTCAACCGGCCCGCCACCGCCTTCGTCGCCCGCTTCATGGGCGATCACAACGTGCTTGCCGGGCGGGTGACCACGGTCGGCGCGGAGGGCGTGACCTTCGAGGTGCCGGGTGGCGCCTCCTTCCGCGCGCCGGGCACGCCGGGGCTGGAGCCCGGGGCGCCGGTGGAGATCGCCGTGCGTACCGACCGGGTGCGGCTGGCGGAAGGTGTGGTGCCGGGCTGTGGCCTGACCGGGCTGGTGCAGAACATCGAATATCACGGCCAGAAGGTGCAGATCGCGCTCGCCGCACCGGGCGTCGACGAGTTCTCGGTGCAGGTGCCGGAGACCGCCTTCTTCGAGACGCCGCTCTCCGTGGGCGACGCCGTGCCGCTCGCCTGGACGCCGCAGGACATCCACATCCTCGAGGCCTCGCCCTCGGCCTGAACCCTTAACCGCTCCACGCCACCGCCGATAATGTTCGGGAGACAGTCATGAGCCAGAAGACCACGGATCGCACCGGCGCCAGGGCCGGCAAGGCCGGCAAGCCTGCGGAAACCGGCGCCGGGGTGAGCCGTCGCGGCCTGCTGAAGGGCGCCGCCGCGCTCGGCGGCCTCGCCGTCGGCAGCGGGGCCGTCACCGGCTTCCCGACCATCTGGGCGCAGAACCCGATCACGCTGCGCCAGTTCGGCACCGGCGTGTCGAACCTCAATGCCATCGCCGAGAAGTGCAAGGCCGATCTCGGCATCACGCTGCAGATGACGGCGCTGGATTCGGACGCGGTGTCGCAGCGCGTGGTGACGCAGGCGAATTCCTTCGACATCGCCGACATCGAGTACTGGATCTGCAAGAAGGTCTTCGCCGCCGGCACGCTGCAGCCGATGGACGTCAACAAGATCAAGTATTACGACCAGATCGTGCCGATCTTCACCACCGGCAAGCTCACCCCGGAATCGAAGATCGCCCAGGGCACCGCGCCCAACACGGTCGGCTTCGTCGAGGGGCCGGACTCCAAGAAGTTCGCCCCCGCGCCGACCCAGTGGATGACGCTGATCCCGACCATCTACAATGCCGACACGCTCGGCATCCGCCCCGACCTCGTCGGCCGGCCGATCAAGAACTGGAAGGACATTCTCGATCCCGCCTTCAAGGGCAAGACCTCGATTCTGAACATCCCGTCCATCGGCATCATGGACGCGGCGATGATCTGCGAGAGCGCCGGCATCATCAAGTACGGCGACAAGGGCAACATGACCAAGGCGGAGATCGACACCACGATCGATTTCCTCATCAAGACCAAGAAGGCCGGCCAGTTCCGCGCCTTCTGGAAGACCTTCGACGAGAGCGTGAACCTCATGGCGTCGGGCGAGGTGGTCATCCAGTCCATGTGGTCGCCGGCGGTGGCGGCGGTGCGCTCGAAGGGCATTCCCTGCGTCTACCAGCCGCTGGAGGAGGGCTACCGCGCCTGGGGCGGCGGCCTCGGCATCGCCAAGCACCTGAAGGGCGCGCAGCTCGACGCGGCCTATGAATACATCAACTGGTATCTGTCGGGCTGGGTCGGCGCCTATCTCAACCGGCAGGGCTACTATTCCGCCGTGCTCTCCACCGCCGAGAAGAACATGTCGCCGGACGAATGGGCGTTCTGGATGCTCGGCCAGCCGGCCAAGACCGACATTCTCTCGCCCGAGGGCAAGGTGATGTACACGGCCGGCGCGGTGCGCGACGGCGGCTCCTTCAAGGAGCGCATGGGTGCGGTGGCCTGCTGGAACTCGGTGATGGACGAGGACCGCTACATGGTCCGCCGCTGGAACGAGTTCATCGCCGCGTGAGGAAAGCGATGCGGGACGAGCATCTTCTTCTCCCTCTCCCCGGCGGGGAGAGGGCTTTGCAGCACCGGTCCCTTCATGGCACGCCGCATGACCCTGTCCCGGATCGCACCCTACCTGCAGGCGGCGCCGCTCACGCTGATCCTGGCGGCATTTCTCGTGCTGCCGATCGCCACCATCGTGATGGTGAGCTTCTGGGACTACGATTCGATCCAGATCTTCCCGGATTTCGTCTTCACCAATTACGAGGAGACGATCACCTCCCCGGTGACCTGGAACACCTATCTCAACACGCTCAAATACACCGTCATCGTCTGGGCGGTGACGCTCGTGGTCGGCTTCTGGGTCGCCTACTACCTTGCCTTCCACATCCGCTCGGCGACGATGCAGATGGTGCTGTTCCTGATCTGCACCATCCCGTTCCTGACCTCGAACATCATCCGCATGATCTCGTGGATTCCGTTCCTCGGCCGCAACGGGCTCCTGAACCAGACGCTGATGACCATGGGCGTCATCGACCAGCCGCTGGAGTTCCTGCTGTTCTCGGACTTCGCGGTGGTGCTCGCCATGGTGCACCTCTACACGCTGTTCATGGTGACGCCGATCTTCAACACGCTGATGCGCATCGACCGCGCGCTGATCGAAGCGGCGCGCGACGCGGGGGCGAGCGCCTTCCAGATCCTCACCAATGTCATCATTCCGCTGGCCAAGCCCGGCATCGCCATCGGCTCGATCTTCGTGGTGACGCTGGTGATGGGCGACTTCATCACCGTGCGTTTCATGTCGGGGGGCCAGTCGGCCTCGGTCGGGCTGATGATGGCGAACCAGATCGCGCTGCTGCAATACCCGGCGGCGGCGGCAAATGCGGTGATCCTTCTGGTGCTCGTGCTGCTGCTGGTCGCCGCCATCCTGCGCATCGTCAACATCCGCAAGGAGCTGTGAGATGCGAGCGGGAATGGCGCGCGCAGTGAACATCCTTCGAGGCCCGGCCGCTGGCCGGGCACCTCAGGATGACGTCGACCCGGCGGGAGCAACGGCACGTCATGCTGAGGTGCGAACGAAAGCGAGCCTCGAAGCACGCAGGCCCTTGGGGAGGATCAGCCGATGAACTCCGAAAAGCGCGGCCCCGGCTTCTACGTGCTCACCGCCTTCTTCGTGCTGTTCGTGCTGTTCCTGTACGGGCCGCTGTCGACGATCTTCATCCTGTCGTTCCAGGGGCCGAATGGCGGGCTGACCTTCCCGATGAACGGGGTGTCGCTGCGCTGGTTCCAGAACCTGCTATTCGAGCAGCAGGCGGTGGGCGATTTCGGCGGCGCCTTCTCCCGTTCGCTGGTGCTCGGCGTCATGACCATGCTGACGACGGTGGTCGTCTCGCTGCTGGCGGGCCTCGCCTTCCGCCGCCGTTTCCTCGGCAGCGGGCCGCTGTTCTACCTCACCATCGCCAGCCTGATCGTGCCCTCGATCCTGATCTCGCTCGGCATCGGCCTCGCCTTCAACGTGTTCGGGCTGGAGCCGGCCTGGTATTCCTCGGCCTTCGGTGCCCACCTGACCTGGACGCTGCCCTTCGGCCTCCTGATCATGTTCGCGGTCTTCAACCGCTTCAACCCGGCCTATGAGGAGGCCGCGCGCGATCTCGGCGCCAGCGCGTGGCAGACCTTCGCCCATGTGGTGCTGCCGATCATCCTGCCGAGCCTCGTCGGCGTCGGCCTGTTCGGCTTCACCCTCTCCTATGACGAGTTCGCCCGAACGCTGATGACCTCCGGCAGCTTCAACACGCTGCCGCTGGAGATCTACGGCATGACCACCAATGTCACGACGCCGGTGCTCTATGCGCTGGGCACGGTGACGACGGTGTTCTCCATGGCGGTCATCCTGATCGCGCTCGCCACCATCGCGGTGCTGCGCAAGCGCCGCGCCCGCCGCCTGGCCGGCTGAGCCATCCGGCAAAGAAATTACGTAACGTCAGTCTCTTGCTGGCGGCTGGAGTGCGCGTATCGGTAGGGAACCGGATGGTTCGCGGCCGGTTGTCGTCCCAAATAAGCCGCATCGTCGGCGTGTTCGGCGGGGCGAAGCGGCGGTGGACGTCACGGGAGAGCGCCATGAACATTTCAACCACGGATCGCACCATCTGCGATCTTCTGAAGGAAGTCGCGAAGGACGATCGCAAGCACGCGCTGACCATCAAGCTGCGCAGCGGTGACATGATCACCGCCTATGGGCCGATCGAGGTGGCCGACCGCTTCATGCTGTGCCGGCTGCATGACAGCAATTACGAGGGCAGCCAGCTTATCGCGCTGGATACGATCGAGTTCATCCGCTGACGGTTGCCCGCTCCCTCCGGCGGCACAGCCGGCCGGCGAAATGTCGGACGATGCGCGCGCGTGGATTTGCCGCTGCGGAGACGGTATAAATACCTCCGGTTGCTGGCGGGAGCGACGCTCTTGGATTCGACTTCGACAGATGCCCGGTTGGCCGGTGCGCTGGGTGCGCTGGGCGCTCTGCTACGCGAACTCTTCGCCGTGTCGCACGCCGAGCTGTGGCTCGATCCGGACACGCGGCGGCTCTGCGGGCTGCCTCCGGAAGCGGCCGGCGACAGCCTGGCGGGGGCCCTGCCCGTCGAAGCCGTCTCCGAGCCTTCACCCGGCGAGAGCGCCATGGACGTGGTCGAGGACGCGCTGGAGGAGGCGCGCGCGACGCGCCTGCTCGCGCTCGGCCAGCGCTTCTTCGTCCGCGTGCCGCTCGATCTGCCCATTGGCCATCATGGGGCGCTGCTGCTGGCGGACGGCGCGCCGCGCCGTCTTGAGCCGGTCGACCGCCGCCGCCTCTCGTGCCTCGCCGCCGTTGCCGCCGAGCTGGTGTACCTCGCCATCGGCAGGCATGATGCCGCCGAACGCGCGGCGCTCTTCCGGCTGCTGGCGGAAAACGCGACCGATACCATCGTGCGCGGCGATCTCGATGGCGTGCGGCGCTACATCTCGCCCTCCGTCCGCGGCCTTCTCGGCTATGAGCCGGACGAGCTGATCGGCCGCCAGGCGATCGAGATCACGCATCCGGACGACGTCGAGGAGTTCCGCCGCGCGATGGCCGAGCTGTTCGACGGCCGCATGGACATCGTGGTCAGCGAGCAGCGCCAGCGACGGCGCGACGGCAACTGGGTCTGGCTCGAGGCGCTGGTGAAGCTCACCCGCGATGCGCAGGGCCAGCCCGACGGCTATGTCGCCTCGGTGCGCGACATCTCCCGCCGCAAGGCGGTCGAGCAGCAGCTCGCCCATGTCGCCTCGCATGATCTTCTCACGGACTTGCCGAACCGCGTCCTGCTGCAGACCCGGCTGGCACAGGAAATCTCGCGGGCCCGTCGGCAGGACATGCACTTCGCGGTGCTGGCCCTCGATCTCGACCGTTTCAAGCAGGTGAACGACACCTATGGCCATGCGGCCGGCGACGTCGTGCTGCGCCGCGCCGCCGAGCGGTTCCGCCGGGTCCTGCGCACCGAAGACCTTGTGGCGCGTATCGGCGGCGACGAGTTCATCGTCATCCAGGGCAGCGGCGGAAGCGGGGTCGAGGGGGCGGCGCGGCTCGCCGCGCGGCTGATCCGGGCCATGGCCGAGCCCATCGTCATCGGTGGAGCCGAAATCGCCGTCGGCCTCAGTGTCGGCGCCGTGATCGCGCCGGTGGACGGCGTCGATCCCGACGGGTTGCTGCAGGCGGCCGATCAGGCACTCTACCGCGCCAAGCAGCAGGGGCGGGGATGCTGGCACATTGCCGATGCGACCGGCAACCCGGTGGAGCTTCTCCCCTCTGGGCAGCGCCCGCCCGGCCCGGCCGCCGCGCCGCGGGAGGGCTAGGCGCGCCGCCTCATGACGCAGCTGGGACTGGCGCCCGGCCGGGCGAGGCCTAGAATGGTCCGTGCGACGGTCCACCCGGTGGACGGGCCGCGACAGGTTCCCCGAGCGGGAATGCGAACAGGAAGAGTGTGGGGCCGAGTGATGCGAACCCTTTTGATGTCCATTCCGCTCGTTCTGGCGGGCGGCGCGGGCGCCGCCCAGGCGATGCCGAACTCCCTGAGCATGAGCTGCGCCGCCGTCAGTGCGCTGGTGCAGCAGCAGGGCCAGGTGGTCATCGCCAGCGGCCCCAACATCTTTGCCCGCTTCGTCTCCGGCCCCGGCTACTGCGACGCCGACCAGACCGCGATGCCGAGCTGGATTCCCAGCGCCGACACGAGCCAGTGCCTCGTCGGCTATCACTGCCAGGAGCGCATGAACAACGGCCGCTGAGGCCGACCGAGGACATCGGGCTCAACCGCCGCGGGCTCAGGCGATGCTTTCGCCGCCGTCGACGACGAGAGCCTGCCCGGTCATGAACGAGGAGCGGTCCGAGACCAGGAACAGGATGGCCTGGGCGATCTCGTCCGCCGACGCCCAGCGCCCCATCGGGATCTTCTCGCGCACATAGGCCTCGATGGCGCCGCGCCCGCCCATCTGGGCGATGAAGGGTTCGTTGAACGGCGTGTCGACCCAGCCCGGGCACAGCGCATTCACCCGCACATTATGGTGGGCGTAGTCGATCGCCATCTGCCGCGTCATCGCGACCACCGCGTGCTTGGAGGTGGTGTAGGCGATCATCTCGCGGTCATAGAACATGCCGGAATTGGACGCGGTGTTGAGGATGACGCCGCCGCCCTGGGCGATCATCGCCGGCATGGCGAGGCGGGCGGCCAGGAAGGGCGCCCGCACATTGATCCGCCAGGAGAGGTCCATGCCCGCCGGCTCGACCCCGGTCAGCGGTCCGCCGACCTGCACGCCGGCATGGCTGTGCAGGATGTCGATGCGGCCATGGCGCGCCAGCACGCCGGCGATCAGCGCCTCGATCTGGGCGTCGTCGTCGACGTCGGTGGTCACCGCCTCGCCGCGGCCGCCGGCATCGAGGATCGCCTCCGCCGTCGCCGCCCCGGCCGCCCCGTCGCGGTCGGCGACGACGACGAGCGCCCCTTCCCCGGCCATGGCGCGCGCGCCGGCGCGGCCGATGCCCGACCCGGCACCGGTGACGATGGCGATCCTGTCCTTCAAAATCATGATCTACCTATGAGGCTGTGTGTTTGCGCCGGCGGAGCAGCACCTGCGCCAGAATGACGAGGACGATGGACGCGGCCAGCACCAGCGTGCCGATCGCATTGATCTCCGGCGTGACGCCGCGCCGGATCGAGGCGAAGACGTAGATCGGCAGCGTCGTCTGCGAGCCCGCGACGAAGAAGGCGATGATGAAATCGTCGAAGGAGAAGGTGAAGGCCAGCAGGAAGCCGGCGAGGATGGCCGGCATGATCTGCGGCAGGATGATGGACCGGAAGGTGGTCAGCGGCGTCGCGTAGAGGTCTCCCGACGCCTCGATGATGTCGCGGCCGAGCGCGCCGAGCCGGGCCCGCACGATCATGGTGACGAGCGCGGTCGAGAACAGCCCGTGCGCGGCGATGATCGAGCCGTAGCCGAGGGAGAGGCGCGGCGGCGCGTCGCCGGGCCAGGCGGCGGCGATCAGCGGATTGACAATGCCGAAGAGCTGCACCAGCGCGACCAGCGTCGCGATGCCGATCACCACGCCCGGCACCACGATGGCGGCGCCGAACAGCACGTCGAACACGGCGCGCGTGCGCGGGCCGGCGCGGCCGAGCCCGATGGCCGCGGCGGTGCCGCAGAGCGCCGCGAGCGCCGCGCTCGACGTCGCCACGACCAGGCTGTTGCTGAGCGCCTCCATGAGGAACGGATTGGCCAGCGCGCGGCCGTACCACTGCACTGAGAAGCCGGTGAAGTCGCTCGCGTGCCGCCCCGCATTGAAGGAGAACAGCACGACCAGCGCGATCGGCAGATAGAGGAAGCCGTAAACGGCGACGACGAAGGCGCGCATCATAGCAGGTCGACCTGGCGGGCGCCGGAGAGCCGGGCGGTGACGCGGTTGGCGATGAGCAGCAGCAGCACCGCGATCACCACCAGCGCTACCGCGATGGCCGAGCCGAACGGCCAGTTGCGCGACTGCAGGAAGAGATCGACCAGCGCATTGCCGATGAAGAACACCTTGCCGCCGCCGAGCAGCGTCGGGATGAGATATTCGCCGAGCAGCAGGATCATCACCAGCGAGAAGCCGGTCATCACGCCGGGCAGCGACAGGCGCAGCGTGACGCTGAAGAAGGTCGAGGCCGGCGTGGCGCCGAGATCGGCCGAGGCCTCCAGCAGCCGGCGGTCGAGCCGCTCCAGGCTGATGTAGATCGGCAGGATCATCAGCGGCAGATAGCCGTAGACGATGCCCAGCAGCACCGAGCCCGGCGTGTTGATGAGGCGTATGTCGGGCAGGCCGATCATCTCCAGCAGCGCGGGAATGCCGCGCGCGCCGAGGATGAACATCCAGGCATAGGTGCGGATCAGCAGGCTGGTCCAGAACGGGATGACGATCAGCGCCACCAGCAGCAGGCGCCGCTGCGGCGAGGCCCGCAGCGCCAGGTAATAGGCCACGGGGTAGGCGACGAGCAGGCAGGCGAAGGCGCCCACCGGCGCCAGCACCAGCGTGTTCCAGAACGCCGTCGCCCGCGCCGGCAGGTTGGCGTACTGGGCGAGGGTGAGGGCGGGCTGGTAGCCGCCGGCCGGCGCCCGCTCGCCCAGACTGAACACCACCACCGCGACGAAGGGCAGCGCCAGGAACAGAAACAGCCACACCGCCGCCGGAGCGAGCAGCAGCGCCGTCACCAGTCCCTTGCGCTCGCGCGCGCTCGACATGCGAAAACCCAATCCGTACGAGGGGGGCGGGAGCGCGCGCGGCGCTCCCGTGATCGGCCGAGCCGGCCTCAGGCCGACTTGAAGCGCGCCATCAGCTCGGCCCGCGCCGGGTCGGTCAGCGTCGCCGCCGCGCCGAATTCGAGCGGGGCCAGCAGGTCCGCCGCCGGATAGAGGATCGGGTTGTCGAGCAGATCCTTCGGCAGCAGCGCGTTGACCCGCGCATCGGTCGAGGGCGCGCCGTTGGCGATGTGCTCCTTCACCGCGACCTGCGGGTCCATCAGGTAGTTGAGCAGCGCATAGCCCGCCGGCTTGTTCGGCGCGTCCTTCGGAATGGCGTAGAAATCGGTCCAGATCTCGCCGCCTTCCTTGCCGAGCACATAGTCGATCGCGGGAATGTCGCGGTGCAGCTGGGCGCCGTCATTGGTCCAGCACATGGTCAGCCAGGCGTCGCCATTGCGCATCGGCGGCTGGTAGTCGCTGGAGATGGCGAAGAGGTGAGGCTTCACCTTCAGCAGCAGCTCCTCGGCCTTGGCGAGCTCGTCCGGCTTCAGCGAGTTGAAGGAATAGCCGTAATATTTCAGCGCGTTGCCGATGGTGGTGAGCTGGTAGTCATGCACCATGGCGCGCCCGCTGCCGGCCCCGGCGGCGGTGTCCCAGAAGTCCTTCCAGCTGGTCATCGGCTTGGTGAGCTTCTTGGTGTTCACCGCGAAGCCGGTGGTGCCCCAGTTCTTCGGCACCGCGCACACCGCGCCGTCGACCGTGCCCTCGCCGGTGAAGCGGGTGTTCTGCGCGGCGGCGTCGTAGTTCGGCAGCTTCGCGAGGTCGAGCGGATCGATGAGGTCGAGCTGGCGATAGGTCGAGATGGTGTAGTTGGTCGGCACGAACAGCGACCAGCCCGAGGCGCCGGCCTGCAGCTTGGCCAGCATCTCCTCATTGGAGCCGAACACGTTCACCTCGACGGCGACGCCGGTCTTCTTCTGGAAATCCACGAAGGTCTGGGGGTCATGGTAGTTCGGCCAGGTGGCGATCGACATGCGGTCGCCGAGCTCGCCCGCCGCATAGGCCGGCATCGGCCGCAGGCCGAACTCGCTGGCCAGCACCGCCGTGGCGGCGCCGAGGCCGGTCACGCCGAGAAAGTGCCGGCGGCTGATGGAGCCGCGGCGGAAGCGCAGCAGCTGATCGATGAATTCCCGTGCCGATATCGGCAGGCCGTCACGATACGACTTCGACATTGCTGGATTCCCTCTGTCTGGTCTTGTTGTCCGATGCCGGAAACGCCAGCGGCGCACCGGGGCTGAAGCCGATGGCGATGCTTTCGCCCGGCTTCAGCAGGTCGCTGTCGGCCGCGTCGTGGTCGGCCGTGGCAAGCAGGGTCCCCAGTCCGGGAACCGCGATGGCGTATTCGGCCGTCGAGCCGAGGAAGATGCGGTTGTGGATGACGCCGCTCAGCACCGGCTGGCCCGCGGGAACCCGTGCGCCCAGGCGCAGCGCCTCCGGCCGGATGCTCACCGCGACCGCCACCGCCGGCGCCAGCCGCTCGCTGGCGCGGGCCGTCAGCACCGTGCCGTCGGCGAGCGCGACGCGCGCCGTCGCCGCGTCCGCCTCCACGACGGTGCCGTCGAGGAAGTTCGTCTTGCCGACGAAGGCCGCGACGAAGCGGTCGGCCGGCCGGTCGTAGATCTCGTGCGGCGCGCCGAGCTGGACGATGCGCCCGCCATTCATCACGCACACCACGTCGCTCATGGAGAGCGCCTCTTCCTGGTCATGGGTGACGAGCACGAAGGTGATGCCGAGTTCGCGCTGCAGGTTCTGCAGCTCGATCTGCATGTCGGTGCGCAGCTTCTTGTCGAGCGCGGCGAGCGGCTCGTCGAGCAGCAGCACGGAGGGGCGGTTCACCAGAGCGCGGGCGAGCGCCACGCGCTGCTGCTGGCCGCCGGACAGCTCGAAGATCTTGCGCTGCCCGTAGCCGGCGAGCTGCACCATGGCGAGCGCGTCGGCGGTGCGCTTGGCGATCTCCGAGGAGGAGAGGCGCGGGCGGATCTGGCGCAGGCCATAGGCGACATTGGCGCTGACGTCGAAATGCGGGAACAGCGCGTATTGCTGGAACACCATGTTGACCGGCCGCCGGTAGGGCGGGACGCCGGACATGTCGGCGCCGCCGATCAGCACCTGCCCGGTGCTGGGCTGCTCGAAGCCGCCGATCATCCGCAGGCAGGTGGTCTTGCCGCAGCCCGACGGGCCGAGCAGCGCGACGAAGGCGCCCCTCGGCACGGCGAAGTCCGTGGGGTGGACCGCCGTAACCTCGCCATAGCGCTTGCTGACGCCGCGAAATTCGATGTCGAGGGTCTGCTGGCCTGCCACAGGCACCATCTCCGCAGCTCTCCGGCGCATCCTCCGGAAGGAGCGCGGCCGGGATCGTCGATGGACAAAAAAGCTAATAGCGGCGCGTTACAGGGTATATACCTTCTGAGTGGTAGATTGCGCCTATTTATTCGTCACGAGGGGTATAGCTGGTGAGCAATGGCACGCGGACCATCCGGAAAGGCGTCGTCCGAAGCGCCAGTCGACGTGCGAGGGATGTCGCGCGCGCCGACGCGGCCGGCTTGCTGGCGGCGGCCATCGCGGCGGCGCATGAGCGCACGGCGAGCGTCCGGCTGGAGCCCGGCGAGGACGGGTTCGGCCATGCCCTGATCGCCTGGCTGCGCGCCCATCTGCCGTTCGACCACTGCGTGGCGTTCGGCTATCGCGGCGCAGCGCGCCCGCCCTTGCTGTTCGAGACCTTCAACCCGCAGGAGAGCCACATCTATGTCGCGCTCTACCAGATCGGGCCGTACCTGCTCGATCCGTTCTACCATGCGGCCATCGAGCGGATCGAAGGCTTCCGGCGCATGCGCGAGCTGGCGCCGGACCGCTTCTATGCCAGCGAATACTACCGCTCCTATTACAGCCAGACCGTGCTGGCCGAGGAGGTCGGCTTCTTCGTGCCGCTGGCCAGCGGCGCCAGCGCGGTGGTGTCGCTGATGCGCAAGCCGAGCGCCGGCGCCTTCGGGGCGGCGGAAGTGCGGATCCTGCGCGATCTCGCGCCGATCGTCGTCGCCCTGTGCCGGCTGCGCTGGGCCGCCGAGGTCATTGGGACGGAGGGCCGCAGCCATCCCGGCATCGGCGCGGGCGGCCGCGCCGTCGACCGCAGGCAGATCTGGCAGGACCTGTCGCTCACCGCGCGCGAGGGCGAGGTGGTCGACCTCATCCTGCAGGGCCACTCGGCGGATTCGATCGCCCGCCAACTGTCGATCTCGCCCGGCACCGCCAAGGTTCACCGCCGGAACATCTATCGCAAGCTCAACATCAATTCGCAGGCGGGCCTGTTCGCGCATTTCGTCGCGATCATGGAGAGGAAGACGAACTGACCCCGTGCCGGCCGCGCCGCGCCGGCACGGTGGCCGTGAGCGCCGAAGGTCGGTGGTTCTAGCTGTGGCGATGCTGGTGATGGAGGTCAGGATAGTGCGGGTGGGTGTGACGCAGAGGTTCATGCCGGTGTCGGTGTGAATGCGGCTCCGTCACCGGGCCGTCGTGGTCGTGCTGGTGATGTTCGTCGTGGACGTGAATGTGCTCATGCTCCGTCGCGTGGTGGACATGTCCGTGTTCGTGCCGCTCAGTGAGGTGGAGCCAGAGACCGACGCTCATTAGCGCACCGGCCGTGACAAGTTGGGCCGTCACTGGTTCGGCCAGCAGCGCGACGGCGATGAGCGCGCCAATGAAGGGGGCAAGCGAAAAATAAGCACCCGTTCGGGCTGCGCCGAGGTGGCGTAGTGCCAGCATGAAGAGCACAAGGCTCACGCCGACACCGAGGAAGCCGACCAACGCCGCCGCGCCTACCACCAAGGGCGAGGGCATTGACGCGCCGAGCAGCAAGGCTAGGGCAATGTTTGCGCTACCTGCCGCCAGCCCCTTGATGGTCGCTATCACAACCGGATCGGCCGATGACAGCTTGCGCGTCAGATTATTGTCGATCCCCCATGCGAGACACGCGCCAGCGATGAGCGCGGCGCCAGTATCGAGACGCGCGCCTTGTCCGGTCCATGTCAGCACAACTGCGCCCGAGACGATGGCGAACGCTCCCAGCATCAGCCGCCTGTCGACGTTCTCGCGAAACACCGCCCATGCAATCAACATGGTGGCCAAGCCTTCTAAATTCAGCAGCAGTGAACCGGAGGCGGCCGACGTGCGCTGAAGGCCCAACATCAAAAGGAGTGGTGCGACAAGCCCGCCGCACAGGACAACGGCTGTCAACAGCGGCAGGTCATGGCGGCGGATAGGGGCCTCGGCCGCTGGAATGCCGAAGGCGGCTCTGCCACCATGTACCAAAGCCAAGCCGACGCCTGCGCCAATGTAGAGCAAACCAGCGAGTAGCTGGGGCGCGACCGAGCCCACAAGCATCTTGGCGAAGGGCGCGGAGGCGCCGAACAGGAGAGCCGATAGCAGCGCCAGCGGTACGCCGGGCCAAAGGTGGGAATATGTGCGTGCCATCTCCGAAGGCTAGCATGCTTGAGGGCGTGTATCCGTTGCGGCAGGCAAGGAATGGAGAGACTCAGGATAATTCACCGCAAAAATCTGAGCGCCCATCTGAATTAGAAGAAGCGCGCGTTTCCCCCTCGGGGGCCTCCAGTCCCGCATTGCGACCCCTTCAGGGCGCCCCTGCGAGTCCCGTACACCGCCGCTCAGTCCCGCCGCTCCGCACCCTGCCGGGCGCCGCTTCCGGCCGTTGGTGAGTCAATCTGACTCGCCCTGAGTGCCTTCCTCGGTGCCGCCTCGCGCGGCATCCTCGCGGGCATCATGACACCCGACGCTCCCGCCGAACCGCAGCCCCAACGCTCCCCAGCCGAGCCCACCCCCGAGCAGCGGGAGGCGTTTCTCGAACAGCTCCGCAGTGAGCTCAGCGCGAGGCGCCGGAAGAAAGGCAAGCGGAAGGACAACGCGGGCGTCATCGCCACGCACAACGCGGCGCTTGCGGAGTATCTGAATGGGTGGCTGGAACGGCAGGAGCAGGAGCGCGCGGAGCGCCCCCGCGAGGCGGCTGACTAGCCGATCTGCTCAATGATGATGGCGCGGATTTGCTCGCGCGTGAGGCCGCAGGGCTCGGGCTTCCAATCCGGGCTAGAGCGGACGATGGAAGGCGCGGGCGGGGTGAACTTGTGAGTACGCATATATCCTCTTGGCCGCATCGACCCGTGGTCGGCGGCTGACGCTGGTGCGTCCATGTGAGAGTGGGTAGTGCCCTGCATCATGCGATGGGGCTTAGGTCGCAGTTGCGACGGCGGAATGACTACCGCGTCAATGCGTTGCGATTGAGGCGCCCCGGTGCGGTTTGTTCCCGGCCGTGTTGTGGGCGCGGGTAATAGACCTCGGCAAACCGTGAGGCCACCATCAGGCGCGCATGAACGAGCCCGAAATGAGCAATCCTCTAACCCATTGAAGGGGAAGGGAAAGTTATGCCTCCTGTAGATGGAGCAGAGCCGTCCCTAGAGAGAGCCCGTTCGCGGCCCCTGAGCGAGGGCCTTATGGGTCCTGCATAGGGAGGGAAGGTTCTTACCTAGAGAGGGCCGTGGAGGTGGTCTTGGAGATGATCACCATCATCAGCCGCAACCTCAATCCTCTTCCATGGGAGCCATCGCCTGCCGGATACGCCCGGCAAGCTCCTCCTCCTCCAGCTCCCCGGCAGCTAAGGCCAGCCATGTCGTCACCGCCTCGGCGTCCTCCATGGTCAGCTCATGGCCGTTGAGGGCGAGGAAGAGTTCGCAGGCCACGAACGAGGTGCGCTTGTTGCCATCCACGAAAGGATGGTTCCTCGTCAGCCCATAGGCGTAGGCGGCAGCGGGGTCGGCCATGTCGGGGTGTCCGTAGTGGAAGAGGTTTCTTGGCCGGTCCAGCGCCGCTTCCAGCAAGCCTTCGTCCCGCACGCCCTGCCCACCACCATGCTCGGCAATCTGCGCATCGTGGACGGCGAGCATGACCGCCTTCGACACCCATCGCGGTTCCACTACTTGGCCAGCTCCCGCAGCGCGTTGCGGCGCTTCTTCATGATCCGCCGTGCCGCTTCCATCTGTTCCGCGAACTCCGGCTCATAGGGTGTGAGGCGATACCCGTCCGGGGCCTCGGTCAGATAGAGGGTGTCTCCCTGCCCGACGTTGAGGCGGGAGAGGACTTCCTTGGGCAGCACGGCTCCCACCGAGTTGCCGACCTTGCTGAGCTTCAGGGCGACCATGAGGGGGGCTCCTAGGGGCTTAGGTGAACGGTGTATGAACATATGTAGGTACGTCGCGCAGGGCAAGGGGAGGGTTTAGAGCCCCCGCACCTCCGACCTTCTCGCCCGCCCTGCTCAGGCCATTGTGAAGAGCCGCTCCCGGCTATGGCTGCCGGAATGCTGTATGGGCGAGACATGTCCAAGCCCGCCTTCCTCGCTTCGCCCCTGAACGCCCTGTTGACCAGCGCCGCGCTCGGCTGCGTGGTACTCATCTTGGTTCTGTCATTGCTTCCGGCGCAGGAGATGCCGCATACGGGCATTCCCAAGGGCACGGACCACTTCATTGCCTATTGGGGCACGGGTGGCCTTATGGTGCTGGCCTTCCGGGAAGGGGCCCGGACACTGGCGGGGATAGCGATGGGACTTGTCGCCCTCGCGGGGCTCCTAGAGGTGCTCCAGCATCTCTCTCCGGGGCGCACCCCCATGTTGAGCGACTTCCTCATGAGCAGCGCAGGGGCGCTTGTCGGGCTCGCCATGGGGACCTTGGCGGTTCGCCTGCTCAGGACTATCCGCAAGACCATGCGCGCCTAGGTCGCTCCTCCCTCCAATAGCCTATACCGATAACCCCCTCGGAAATCGCCTCTCCCGCCTCAGCATTTCCAACGCCTCGCGAGGCCGCTTGACGATATACCAAAACCAATTGTATTCGGTATGTCGTTCCAAGCGAGGCCAATGCCATGACCGCCAAGAGTGTCGCCTGTCCGTCGTCAGAACATTTGGCGCAACTCGCGGGGTAAATTAGCGGAGTGCGGGCCTCGTCTGGGGGTTGATGTTAGGCGGCGAGCTTGCGGTGCTGCAAGCGCCGATGTTCGATGGTCTGTCGCTTGATCCTTTCACGCTGTTGGATGACCGCCGGAGCCCTTCCGAAGTAGGTGTCGGCGGGCGTCACATTGTTCAGGCTCTCGTGGTAACGCTGGTGATTGTAGTGTTCGACGAAGGCCTCGATCTGGGCCTCGAGATCGCCGGGCAGGAAGTAGTTTTCCAATAGGATGCGGTTCTTCAGGGTCTGATGCCAGCGTTCGATCTTGCCCTGGGTCTGGGGATGCATCGGGGCGCCGCGCACATGGCTCATTTTCCGGGCCTCAATGTATTCCGCAAGTTCGCCGGCGATGTAGCTGGGACCATTATCGCTGAGCAGCCTGGGCTTGTGCAGCACCGTGGCGCTGTCGCAGCCGGAAGCCGCCAGAGCCAGGTCCAGCGTGTCGGTCACGTCCTCGGCCCGCATGTTGGTGCACAGCTTCCAGGCGATGATGTAGCGCGAGAAGTCATCGAGGACGGTCGACAGGTACATCCAGCCCCACCCAATGATCTTGAAGTAGGTAAAATCAGTCTGCCACATCTCGTTCGGCCGGGTGGTCTTGGTGTGGAACTGATCGGCGGCCTTGATCACGACATAGGCCGGGCTGGTGATCAGATCCTGGGCCTTCAACAGGCGGTAAACCGCGGATTCTGACACGAAGTAGCGTTTCTCGTCGGTGAAGCGCACCGCCAGTTCGCGGGGGCTGAGGTCGGTCGCCTCCAGCGCCATCTCCACGATCTGATCCTGGATGTCGCGGCCGATCCGGTTCCACACCCGGCTCGGCGCCGATGGCCGATCCTCCAGCGCCTCCGGCCCGCCCTCAAGATAACGGTCATACCAGCGGTAGAACGTCCGACGGGCGACGCCCAACTGGTCGAGCGTGCGTTTGGCGGGCAGGTGCGACTGTTCCACGATCCGGATGATCTCGAGCTTTTCGGATGCGGGATACCTCATTCGTCGTCGCCCCCATCCGCAATCATGCTTTTTTTGAGCAACCGGTTTTCCAGCGTCAGGTCCGCCACGCATTCCTTCAAAGCACGGGTTTCGCGGCGCAGATCCTGGACCTCACCGGTGGTCGCCGCGCGGGCAGTATCGCCGGCCAGGCGGCGCTTCCCCGCTTCCATGAACTCCTTCGACCAAGTGTAGTACAGGCTCTGGGCGATGCCTTCCTTGCGGCACAGCTCCGCAATGCTGTCCTCGCCGCGCAGCCCATCGAGCACGATGCGGATTTTGTCCTCGGCCGAGAAATGGCGACGCGTCTGCCGCCGAATATCCTTCACAACACGCTCAGCAGGGGCCTTTGTCGGCGATTTTTTCAAGGAGGGTTGGGCCTTCATCTTCGTTCCTTCGTCACTACGACGAAGCCCCAACCCTCCTTAAATCACAACCTCAAATCTGTGCCATTGGTGCTGACGGCGGACAAAGGCCGCCCGCACCACAAAACAGGCTCAGCAGCACTACACACTCCGGATTCAAAAAGTCGCCATGCCCACGCATGAATCGCAGGTTCATGCGTGGTTTGCCACGACTAAGAGATGCACGCTAGGGAGCAGGCGGCAATACCGCGTTGCCCAAACTGCCGATCATCAGGGATTTTGTCATTCCTATGGGGTTGTTTCGGCTAGATGCGGCCCGGCAATCAGACCATTTCACGGTCCCAACGAGTCACATGGTAAGTCAAAAATCTACCTGTGCAGATTGCCGACTGCAGGGGGTAGTGGTGCACTCGGGGTGTCGCGGCGATGGCGGCAAAATTCAAATGACTGCTCTAGGGCCGGCCAGCTCGCCAAATCTGCCTTACTCTCCTGGATGAAGAGGCTGGCCGTCAGTCAGACGCACCGCCGCATAGCCCATTGCCACGACAATGAGCGGGAGGACTACGTAAGCGTAGAGCCATAGACCAGTCATTTGAGTCTCCCAAGAACGAGCCTCGCAAGCCAATGTAGCACGGCGGCGGCGCCCAACCAAAACAGGCTGCCGATCGCTACCAGGGGAGCGATGATCGATGCTCCTCCGCCAATCCCATATAATGCGGCGGCGGACGGTCCCAATACGCCAACCGTCAGGGAGGCTGTCGAAGCCCGATCAAGCGCATTCGCGAGCAACTTGGTCCGCTCATTATGGACGAGGCTCAAGTGCCCTCTCCCTGGGAGTCGACTGCCGCTCCATCCTTTCTGTCGATGTCCGATCGCATCTTATCGATGCGATCAGCCCACCATTGCATCATCCGGACACGTTCCTCCCAGTGTTCGCCGCGAGCGTAAGCCCGCCGTACATCATTATTCTCCACATGGCCGAGCTGCCTTTCGATCGCGTCGGCATGCCACAGGCCACTCTCATTGAGGAGCGTGGAAGCGGTCGCCCTAAATCCATGGGCCGTCACCTCGTCCTTGCCGTAGCCCAATCGGCGCAAGGCGGCATTCAGCGTGTTCTCCGACATCGGTCGACGCGGCGCGCTAACTGACGGTAGTGCGAGCTCGCGAGTTCCCGTGAACTGACGAAGATCACGCAGAATCGCAATGGCCTGAGTAGGCAGCGGTGACCGGTGCGGCCGGCGCATTTTGGTGCGGCTGGCGGGCAGAACCCATTCAGCCTTCTCAAGGTTGAACTCGCGCCATTCCGCCAGTCGGAGCTCACCGGGACGGGGGAAAAGCAGGGCCATTAATCTAAGGGCCGCGAGCGTGACGGGCTGGCCATCGAAACCATCGATGGCCCGAAGCAGTCCTCCAAACGCCTTCGCGTCCGTAATGGCAGCTCTCGGCTTGACCGTGGGGGTCGTGAGAGCTCCGCGCAGGGCATAGGTAGGATCGTGTTCAGCCCTCACGGTAGCGATGGCATAGCGAAACACCGTACCCATCGTGCCGCGGAGCCTACGTGCTGTTTCATAACGGCCGCGCAGCTCGACTTTGCGCAGCACAGCCAAGACCTCAACAGGCTTTATGTCGGCAATTGGCCGCTCACCAATGTCGACGCGTGCCAGATCGAGGAGCCAGCGCGTCTTCTCGATCGTCGCGTCGGCTCGACGCTCTCGAGCCATTTTGGCGAGATATTCGTCCGCGACCATGTTGAAGGTGTTCGCGTCAACGATGCTTTTGGTGAGCTTCGTCAGTCGAGCCTCAACCCTTGGGTCCTGTCCCGCTGCCAGCAATCTTTTGGCTGCGTCCCGCCTCTCCCTGGCCTCGGTAAGGGAGACGACGGGATAGGATCCGAAGGTCACCATCTTCTGCCTGCCTTCGAAGCGATACTGAAGGCGCCAGTGGCGACTGCCGGTTGGCGTGACGAGGAGGTGCAATCCTCCCCCATCGGAGAGCTTGCGCGGCTTCGCGCTCGGCTTGGCATTGCGGACTGCAGCGTCTGACAGGGGCATTTTGTTGGTACCCGGTCTGGGAGTTGGTACCGAAGGATGCCAACAAACGTTCCAAAATGCCAACAGGCCCGACGATACGCGCAAATGCGACGATCGCCAAAAATTCTTTGATTATAGTAGTTTAGCGTGCTTCCGGATACGTCCGGCTAAGAGTAGTGGTGCCCAGGGACGGAGTCGAACCGCCGACACTGCGATTTTCAGTCGCATGCTCTACCAACTGAGCTACCTGGGCGTAGCCGGCAACGGCGCGGGGCCGTGCGGAGCGGGCGGGTTATAGAGTTTCGGCCGCGCCCTGTCCATATGCCGGGAAAGGGAAATTCCGCCTTTCCCCAGCCACGCCCGGCCGCACCGCGCCGCGCCGCGCCGGTGGAAGCTCGCGCGCCGGAAGGAGATTCTCCGGACATTTCCACGACGTGAGCGAGCGACGAAGGCGGCGCCGCCGATGCAGGGCGACGCGGCCTGTCGACCCTTGATGCGGCGGTCGCACGGTCGCCGCGGGTGACGGCGCGCAGGCGCGGCCTCCGCTACTCCCCTGTCATGTCGGCACAGCCGCATACATTGTGGGGACGGGGCCGCCCCGCGCTGCAGGGACGACGCACGGCGCTCAGCGCTCGCCCGGCGGTTTCGGGGCGAGCGAGGGCTCCTCGCCGTCCTCGTCGTCATTCTCCGTCACCGGGATGGCATAAGCACCGGTGAGCCAGCGGTGCAGGTCGACATCGGCGCAGCGGCCGGAGCAGAACGGCCTGTACTTCTCGACCATGGGCTTGCCGCAGATCGGGCAGGGCCGCGCCGCCGCGCCGCCGGATGGCGTGTCGGCGCTCATGAACGATCCCCCGCGCTCATTCCGGGTTGCCCCAGCGCTGATAGACCGGGAAACGCTCGCCACCGAGCAGGGCCACGGTTTCGGCCAGCGGCAGCCCCACCACATTGGTGTAGGAGCCGACCAGCTTCACCACGAACACGCCCGCAAGGCCCTGAATGGCGTAGCCACCGGCCTTGCCCTCCCATTCGCGCGCGGCGATGTAGGCGTCCATCTCCTCGCGCGAGAGCCGCTTGAAGCGCACCCGCGTCTCGACGAGACGTGTGCGCACGCCGCCCTTCGGCGTCATCAGCGCGAGGCCGGTATAGACGCGGTGCGCGCGGCCCGAGAGCAGGCGCAGGCAATCGGCCGCCTCTTCGGCGAGGTCGGGCTTGGGCAATATGCGCCGGCCCACCGCCACCACGGTGTCGGCCGCCAGCAGATAGGCGCCCTCGTGCTCGCCGGCGGCGCGGCGACGGGTGTCGGCCGCGGCGAGCTTCTGCTGCGCCAGGCGCAGCGCCAGACGGCGCGGCAGCTCGCCGCGCTCCGGCGTCTCGTCGATATCGGCCGGCAGCAGGGCATCGGGTTCGATTCCGGCCTGGGCGAGCAGCGCCAGCCGGCGCGGCGATCCCGAGGCCAGCACCAGTTTCGGGCGGGCGCTCACGCATCAACTCCTTTTCCGCCGGCAGGCCCGGCGGTCCGATCGGCCGGCACGCTAGAGCATGTCGGGGGAAAACAGAACGGTCTTATCATGTCGGTGATGTCGCTCAACGGGGGCGGAAGCGCATGCGGATGCGACTTTCCAGTTCGTCGCGCACCGCGCGGTAGGCGTCCATGCGCTGCTCGCGATTGCCGCTCGACAGCGTCGGGTCGGGCGTCGGCCAGTACTCGACATCGATGGCGTTGGTGCGGGTCAGCTCGAGGGCACGGTGATGGGCGTCGGGCGAGAGGGTGACGACGAGATCGAAGGCGAGGCCCTCATTCTCCTCCAGCTCCTCCAGCGTCTGCGGCCGGTGGCGGTGCAGGTCGAGGCCGATCTCGTCGATCGCGGCGGTGACGAAGGGATCGACCTCGCCCTTCATCACCCCGGCCGAACCGACATAGAGCGAGCGGCCGAACAGGTGCCGTGCGAGCACCGCCGCCATGGGCGAGCGCACGCTGTTCTGCCCGCACATGAACAGCACCGCCTGCGGCCGCTGCTTGCGCGACGCCGCCGGCCCCGCCCCGACACCCAGCTCGGCACCAGGCGCGGACACGCTCAGCCTTTCCAGTGCAGGGCGCAGACCAGCGTGAAGAGCCGCCGGGCCGTGCCGAAATCGAGGGCGACCTTGTCCTTCAGCCGCTCGCGCAGCACCTCGGAACCCTCGTTGTGCAGGCCGCGCCGGCCCATGTCGATGGCTTCGATCTGCGACGGGCTGACGGTGCGGATCGCCGAATAATAGCTCTCGCAGACGAGGAAATAGTCGCGCACCACGCGCCGCAGCGGGCTCAGCGAGAGATTGTGCTGCACCACCGGCGCGCCATCCGTGCGGGTGACGTCGAGCACGAGGCGACCCTCGCTCAGCGAAATGGCGAGGCAATAGGGGCCGGGCTCGACATCGCCCAGCGGGGCGAAGCTGTTCTCTTCGATCAGGTCGTAGATGGCGACGGCGCGCTCATGCTCCACGTCGCTGCTGGAGCGGCCGATGGAGGCGGTGTCCAGCGTCACCGCCGCCAGCCGGCGGGTCGCAGCGTGCGGGTCCTCGCCTTGCGCCATGGCACGCCCGTCAGAGGTTCAGGCGGATCGCCACCGAACGGGCATGGGCGCCGAGCCCTTCCGCCTCGCCCAGCGCGATCGCCGCCGGGCCGAGCGCGCGAAGCTGCTCCGGCCCGCATTTCAGGATCGAGGTGCGCTTCATGAAGTCGAGCACGCCGAGGCCCGAGGAGAAGCGCGCCGAGCGTGCCGTCGGCAGCACATGGTTGGAGCCGCCGACATAGTCGCCGATCGCTTCCGGCGTGTAGGCCCCGAGGAAAATCGCGCCGGCATGGTGGACGCGCTCGGCCAGCGCCTCGGCATCCGCTGCCATGATCTCCAGATGTTCCGGGGCGATGCGGTCGGCGAGCGCCGGCGCCTCGTCGAGGCTGGCGAGAAGGATCACCGCGCCGAACTCGTCCCAGCTCTTCGCGGCGATGTCCCGGCGCGGCAGGGTGGCGAGCTGGCGCTCCACCGCGGCGATGACGGCCTCGGCCAGCGCGAAATCGTCGGTCATCAGGATCGACTGGGCGGCGGTGTCGTGCTCGGCCTGGGCGAGCAGGTCGGCGGCGATCCAGTCCGGGTTCTGCTCGCCATCGGCGATCACCAGCACCTCGGAGGGACCGGCCACCATGTCGATGCCCACCGTGCCGAAGACGTGGCGCTTGGCGGCGGCGACATAGGCGTTGCCGGGACCGACGATCTTGGCGACCGGCGCGATGGTCTGCGTGCCATGGGCCAGCGCGGCGACGGCCTGCGCGCCGCCGACGCGGTACACCTCGTCGACGCCGGCCAGCCGGGCGGCGGCGAGCACCAGCGGATTGATCTGCCCGTCGGGCGCGGGCACCACCATGGCGAGGCGCTTCACCCCCGCCACCTTGGCCGGCACGGCGTTCATCAGCACCGAGGAGGGATAGGCCGCCGTGCCGCCCGGCACGTAGAGGCCGACCGCGTCGACCGGGGTCCAGCGATGGCCCAACTCGACGCCGGCGGCATCGACATAACGCCCGCTCACCGGCAGCTGGCGCTGGTGATGCGAGCGGATGCGCTGATGGGCGAAGGCGAGCGCCTCCTGCGTCGCCGGGTCCGCGGCCTTCGTCGCCGCGTCGATCTCCGCCTCGGTGACGCGAATGCCCAGCACGCCGAGGTCGACGCGGTCGAATTTGCGGGAAAGCTCGATCAGCGCCGCGTCGCCGCGCAGGCGCACATCCTCGACGATGCGGGCCACCGCCTGCGCCACATCCTCGGAAACCTCGCGCTTGGTGCCGAGAAAGGCGCGGAAGCGCTCGGCGAAGTCGGAAGAGCGTGTATCGAGGCGGAGCGGCATGTCGGGTCCTGCGGGCAGGCTTGCGGGCAAGGGTGCGGCCGTGCGCGACGGATCGCGCCACGGCGGCGGTGTCGTTCAGCCTGTCCTATCGCAACCGGGCTCGCCGAACACAAGGGTCTTGACGGCGCATGCGCCGTCTCCGGCCGCGCGGCGCGCCGTCAGCCGGCATCGTGGCAGGGCGTGCCCTTGGCGTCCCAGGCGAGTCCCAGATCCTCGAGCCCGGCCTCCATGCATTCGACATCGAGCTGCACCTCGCCGCCACCGGAGAACAGGAAGGTGACGGTGCCGGACGGCGCGTCGCTTTCCTCGAACTTCAGCGCCAGCAGGTTGAGCAGGCCCTGCTTCTTCCTGAGGTCGATGCCGCGCACCCGCGCCGCCGTCACGCGCTCGAAGCGCAGCCCCGCGCGACGGCGCACGCAGGGGCCCGCCGCCGCGGCCGCCGCGCCGACCGGCATGTCGGCATCGGCCATCGCCTCGGCCTGGATGGCCTTCTCCCAGTCGAAACGGTTGGCGAGGAGCACGAAACGGCGCTCCTTCGGCAGGAAGGCCATGTCGCCCACCGCGACCACCGCGTCCTGCAAATGCACCGACAGGACCGCCAGATCCTCGCCGTCCAGCGCAATCAGCTTGAGCCCGGCCATGTTCTCATCTCCGCAACGTCATGTGACGCCCAGATGGCGCTGCAAGGCGTGCACGGCAAGGGGCACCGTGACAGCACGTATATGCGCGCTCAGCCGGCCAGGCGCTCGATCTCGGCGCCGCAGGCGGAGAGCTTCTCCTCCAGCCGCTCGAAGCCGCGATCGAGATGGTAGACGCGGTGGATCATGCTCTCGCCCTCGGCGGCGAGCGCGCCGATCACCAGCGACACCGAGGCGCGCAGATCGGTGGCCATCACCGGCGCGCCCTTGAGCCTCTCCACGCCCTCGATGGTCGCGGTCTCGCCGTCGAGCTGGATGCGCGCGCCGAGACGGGCCAGCTCCTGCACATGCATGAAGCGGTTCTCGAAGATGGTCTCGGTGATGTGCGAGGTGCCGCGCGCCCGGGTGGTGAGCGCCATGAGCTGGGCCTGCAGGTCGGTCGGGAAGCCCGGGAACGGCGCCGTCGTCACCTCGACCGGCGAGATGCCGGCGCCGTTGCGCGTCACGCGCAGGCCCTCGTTGGAAACGGTGATCTCGGCGCCGGCCTCGCGCAGCGTGTCGAGCGCCGCGTCGAGCAGACCGGCCCGCGCGCCCGAGAGCAGCACGTCGCCGCCGGTCATGGCCACCGCCATCGCATAGGTACCGGTCTCGATGCGGTCCGGCAGCACGCAGTGGCGCGCACCCTTGAGGCGCGGCACGCCGACGACGCGGATGGTCGAGCTGCCCTGCCCCTCGACGCGCCCGCCCATGGCGTTGATGCAGTCGGCGACGTCGACGATCTCCGGCTCGCGCGCCGCGTTCTCGATGATCGTCTCGCCCTGGGCGAGGCTCGCCGCCATCAGCGCCGTGTGGGTGGCGCCGACCGAGACCTTCGGGAAGACGATGCGCGCGCCCTTCAGCCCCTTGGGGGCGCGGGCGATCACATAGCCTGCGTCGATCTCGATATCGGCGCCGAGCGCGCGCAGCGCGTCGAGATGGAAATCCACCGGCCGGGTGCCGATGGCGCAGCCGCCCGGCAGCGAGACCTTGGCCTCGCCCATGCGCGCCAGCAGCGGGGCGATGACCCAGAAGCTCGCGCGCATCTTGGAGACCAGCTCATAGGGCGCCGTGGTGTCGACGATCACCCGGGCGTCGATCTCCAGCGTCTGGCCGGCATAGGCATCGTCGCCGCGCCGCTTGCCGGCCACGGTGATGTCGATGCCGTGATTGCCGAGGATGCGCTGGAGCTGCGACACGTCCGCCAGGCGCGGCACATTCTCCAGCACCAGCTTCTCGTCGGTAAGCAGGCCCGCGATCATCAGCGGCAGGGCGGCGTTCTTGGCGCCGGAGATCGGAATCGTCCCGTTGAGCGGGTTGCCGCCGACGATGCGGATGCGGTCCATGAGGTTCAGTACTCCTTCCAGCCCGAGGCAGACGGCACGCCACCGATCCGGTACCCGGATATCGGAGCCGTGCCCGGCGTCTTCCCGCAGCGGCATGAACGGACGATGGGGCCGATTCGTGGCGTCCCCCGCCCTTGGTTGCCTAATGGTCTAGCGCGTGTCGCCCGGCGCCACAACGCGGGGCGCCTCAGCCCTCGCCGCCGCGCCGGCCGGCATCGGCCTGCGGCGCGTGGGGCGAGGCGTCGGCCGGCGCTTCGCCGGAGGAGCCCGGCGAGGGCGCGGGCTCCTGCCGGCCGCGCGCCTGCTGCTTGCGCCGCTTGAGGTTCTCCCGCAGCGCCGCCGCCAGGCGTTCGGCGCGCGCGTCATCGTCGGGGCCGCTCATCCCGCTGTCTCCCGATCATGCCGGCAGGCCGGCGTCATCACGTCCTCCAGCCATAATGCCGCCGCCGCAGGAGCGGAAGGGCCGTGCCCGGGGAAGGCGGGATTTCGCCCTCCCGGCGCCGCCGCGACGAGGCGGCATGCACAGCCTGTCGGGGAATTGCGCGCCCGACGCTTGCGCCGGCCGGCGCGCTGTGGCAAACGTCGCCGCGCTTCGACGGCCAGCCAGCCGACGATCCGGCGCTGCGGTAGCTCAGTGGTAGAGCACTCCCTTGGTAAGGGAGAGGTCGAGAGTTCAATCCTCTCTCGCAGCACCAGTTTTCCCAAGGAAAATCAGCACTTAAGCGCGAAGCACGTCCCTGCTCCCCCACGCATCGGAGCGGAACAAACCGTGTTTGTTGCGTCGGGGCTGGGAGAAAATCCGGGGAGTTCGTTCTCGGGCCGTTCTGGCGTGCGCGCACGAATTAGGGTGGAACCGCCTGACCCCCAAAAAGGAAACCCCGCCAAGCGCGGCAACGCTGGCGGGGCAATCCGTAACGGCGATCCTGCGAAAGACAGCCAATACGAAAATTATCACAGGTCTCCGGAGCGAACAATAACGCCATTCGGGCGGCAGCCGATGACGCTTCGCCTGCTCGCGAGCCGGATGGCGGCGAGGGCGATCCAGCGGGACGCGGTCGTCCACAAGTGGCAGGTCTTCCGCGATATCCGCGAGGCCCGCGAGCTGATCGGCGCCACCGAGCGATCCCTCTCGGTGCTGAACGCCCTGCTCAGTTTCCATCCGGAGACGGCTCTCGGCGGCGACACGGCAGCCATTGTCTGGCCATCCAACGAGCAACTGGCGGCTCGCGCGAACGGCATGTCGCCGACCACATTGCGCCGGCATATTGGCGTGCTCGTGGATTGCGGCCTGATCATCCGCCGCGACAGCCCCAACGGCAAGCGCTTCGCCCGGAGAGGCCGCAGCGGCGAGATCGAGCAGGCCTATGGCTTCGATCTCGCCCCGCTGGTCGCCCGCGCCCAGGAGTTTCGTGATCTCGCCGAAGCCGTCCACGCCGAGAAAAAGGCCTTCCGGGTCGCCAGGGAGCGTCTCACGCTGCTTCGCCGCGACATCGTCAAGATGATCGACGTCGGTGTCCACGAGGGCATTCCCGGCAACTGGACGCGGGCGGAGCGGAGCTATCAGGAGATCATCGCGCGGCTTCCGCGCTCCGCGCCGCGCCAGCTCATCGAGGCGATATCAGTCGACCTGGCCCAGCTCTTGAGCGGAATCCGTGAAGCATTGGAATCATTCGCTAATTCATCGATTCCGGGCGCCAATGCACGCCAATCTGGCGGGCACATACAGAATTCAAAACCAGACCACCCAATGGAAATTGAAGCAGCCGAGCAGCCAGCGAGAACGGCGGGCGACGGCGAGCGGCCAGAGTGCCCGGACGGTCCTTCGCCACGTAAACTGTCTCTCGGCATCGTCCTCGCTGCCTGCCCGGCGGTGCGGGAGCTGGCATCTGGGGGGCAGATCCGGCACTGGCGGGAGTTCGTCGCCACAACGCAGCTGGTTAGGCGGATGCTGGGAATTTGCCCAAGCGCCTGGAACGACGCTCGAAAGGTTCTGGGCGAGCAGCACGCTGCCATCACGCTCGCGGCCATCTACGAGCGGGGTGACAAGATCAGCAATGCCAACGGCTATCTGCGGAGCCTGACCCAGCGCGCCCAGCGGGGCCAATTCTCGATCTGGCCCATGACCATGGCGCTGCTCCGTTCGAACCTTCATGACCGAAAGGCAGTCTAGGATGATCAACCTGCGGTGTCGCACTTGCTTACGAGCAGGCCCATCGTCCCTTCTGCCCGAGATGCCGGCGTGCTCGTGGCGGTCAACGGCTGCGCCGTCCTTCGCTGCGCTTCGGCCCTGCCGGGTGACAGCCCCTGCGCGCGCCGGCGGCGCGGAGGGCGTCGGGACGCGGGGCGTCCCGACAGTCAGATCGACGGCCTGCGGCGCGTCGAACACGGTGCGGGACTGCTGCCCTTCGGGGGTTTCGAAAGGGGGCTCTGGTCCCCTTCGCCTACGTCGCAACCTTGGTTGCGGCTAGTAGGTTATGTAGATGTCGCACCTGCGCCCCGCGGCCCTCGCCAATCCACGCGCCATCTCCACCCGGATCAGGAGCAAGCACCGGGTCGCCACCAACAACCAGCGCAACCACGATCTGCGGCTCGGCCGCCAGCCCGGCTATGTCGATGCCGACCGGACGGTTCGCAACCGCGTGCTCGTCGCGGATCTCACCGGAGGAGAGCTGCGGCTGATCTGCGATCAGCGTCGCGAAGCCTCGGGTCAGGTCCGGCAACGAAGGGTCAGCGACAGCGCGGCCGTGTCGGTCGCCGGCATCATCACCTTCGGCAAGCAGGCGCAGGGCTGGGTCGAGGCGCTGCCGGCGGAGCGCCAGGATGGCCTGTTCCGCGACGTCGCCGAAGCCATCGCCGAGCGCCTCGGCACCACGCTGCATGGCCTCGTTGTCCATCTCGACGAATCCGCCATCCATGCCCACTACCAGCTCGCCGCGATCACCCGGGCCGGCGGCCCGGTTTCCAAGGTCGCGACTAAGGCCGTGCTGAACCAGCTTCAGGACATCGCCGCTACTGTCGCCCAGCGTCACGAGCCCCGGATCGAGCGCGGGCACCGGAAGGCCGATCGCCTGGCCGCCGGCGCGAAGCCGTCCGAGGTGGTGAACCGCTCCGTGCGCCAGCTTCACCAGGACCTTCCGGCGGAGCTGGAAGCCCTGAACCAGCGGATCGAGGCCTCCCGCGACAAGCTGGCCAAGAATGAGCGCCTGGCGAGGGAAGCCCGATACAAGGCCGAGACGCTGGCTGATGATGTCGCCAAATCGGATGCCGCACGCAAGCGCGTGGAGACCTATGACCGCCGCGTGGACGCGGCGCGCGTCGATCTGGAGGCCGCTGAGGCGTCGTTGAGCGAGATCCAGTCGAAGGTAGAGGCGTCGCGAGCGGCGCTGGCCGAGACCGAAGCGAAGCAGGCCGCGCTCGCCCATACACCGTTCCCGGATCCGCCCGTGGTGGAGGTTCCCCCACGTGTGTTCCTCCCGTTGTCATCGGCCACGCCGGAAGCGTGGGCGGCTGAACAGAGCGCCGTGATCGCCGATAAATGGGAGGCAATGCAGGCCGGCACAGTGGCACGGCAGCGCTATCTCGACCTGCGCGAGCGGGAGGTGGAGGAGCGGATCAGGGTGGCGACTGAAGCGGAGCGGAGCCACGGGATCCGGCTCCGCCGCCGGCAGGAGGTCGAGGTGGCCGAGAAGGCCCGCGCCGCCGAGCTTGCCGCCGGCCGACGCGCAATCGAGCGACTGAAGCAGATCGACGCGAGCCGGAGGCCGCTTGATCTGCGGGATGTGCTCGAATCGCTGGATTTCACCGCGCATCCGGGAGGTCTCTGGCGCGGCGCTGCGGGCATGGGCGTCAAACTCGGCGACGCCGGCAAATGGGAGTTCAGGAGCGGCAGGGAAGCCGCCATCAAGGCCGGGCGCGGCGCGCTCGACCTTGTGGCCCTGATCCTCGGCTCCTTCGAGCGGGCCGTTCTCCACCTGTGCCACGTCTTCGGCTTCGAGCATCTTCGGCCGGAGGTGGAGGCCGCCGCCGCACGGGCCGGCATCGACCGGGGTCAACGGCCACCTTCAACGCCCGATGGCCCATCGATGTAGCGCCGCAATGTCAATGGCCTGCCCCGATTGAGTGGTCCAGTTTGCCCCTAATGCATTGTCGGCCTTTGTGCCGGGTTTGATGTTGCCGGTGGCGGCACGATGACGGCCGGCGCCGGTGGTTTATAGCCGAGCGAGGAATGAGGCCGCTCAGTGTTGTAATGCTGCCGCCAACTCTCGATGACGATCCTGGCCTCTGCAAGGCTGTAGAAAATCTCGCCATCGAGGAGTTCGTCGCGGAGCTTGGAGTTGAAGCTCTCGCAATAGCCATTCTCCCACGGCGAGCCCGGCTCGATGAAGGCCGTCCTGGCCCCGACAGCGGCGATCCAGTCCCGGACGGCCGTGGCGATGAACTCCGGGCCATTGTCTGAACGAACATGCCCCGGCACGCCCCGCAGCACGAACAGGTCCGTCAAGACGTCGATGACGGCGGTCGAGTTGAGCTTCCGGTCGATGCGGATCGCCAGGCATTCCCGGGTATATTCGTCGATCACGCCAGCGCAAACGCGCAGCGTTTGTCGCGAGCGTGCGGAACTTTCGGCCATTGTGAGTGCGATCCTCGACGAAGTCGTAGGACCAGACGTGGTTGGGATATTCCGGCCGCAGCCGCACGCAGGACGCGTCATTGAGCCAGAGCCGGCCTTTCTTCGGCTGCTTGGTCGGTACCTTGAGCCCCTCCCGCCGCCAGATCCGCTCCACCCGCTTGACGTTCGCCGCCCACCCGGCGGCGTGTAGCAAGGCCGTGATCCGGCGATAGCCATAGCGTCCGTACCGGGTGGCGAGTTCGACGATGTCCGCGGTCAGGGCCGCCTCGTCGGCACGGCCCACCGGCACCTTGCGTTGGGTCGATCGATGTTGCCCCAGAACCCGGCAGGCCAGCCGTTCCGACACGCCGAGCTTGCTCACGACGTGTTCGACGCAGCGACGGCGCCGGGCGGGGCTCAGAAGTTTCCCGCCGCAGCTTCCTTCAGGATCAGCTTCTCGAGCGTCAGATCCGAGACCGCCTTGCGCAGCCGCTCGTTCTCCTTCTCGAGGTCCTTCAGCCGCTTGACCTGGTCGCTCTTCAGCCCGCCAAACTCCTTGCGCCAGCGGTAATACGTGAACGCCGTCACCCCGATCGCCCGGATCGCTTCGGCAACGGGGCGCCCCTGCGACACCAGAACGTCGACCTGCCGAAGCTTCGCGACGATCTCTTCCGGTTTGTGCTTCTTCTGCGCCATGGCGCCATCCTCCAAAGACCCGAAAGCCTACTTCATGGAGGACCACTTTTCAGGGGGCAGGCCACATCCATAAATTTCCAAAAAGGCTCTGAGGAGGCCTATGTGCTTACGCTTCACAAAAAAGACGAGTTTTGTGTCAAAAGGAGTTCGCCTCCGAATCTACTCAGGCTTTGCCATGCGTCGTTCTTCCTTCCTCACGGGACTGTTCATCATCGCCCTCACGTTTCCGGTTTCTGCCGCGTGCATTCAAAAGGCTAATGACAATTTTGTTGCGAGAGGGGAATTCGTCACCGATCGAAAGTCGAACCTCGTCTGGAAGAGATGCGCAGTTGGCATGGACTGGAATGCAGACGCAAGCCGTTGCATAGGCGAACCTGAAGGGCTGGATCAGCAGGCTGCCCGCAAAGCAGCAGAAAATGCCGGTGAGGGGTGGCGGGTCCCGACTGCCGGTGAGCTTGAGACCTTGCTTTTCGATACATGTGAGGGACCCAAAATCGATAGCGCGGCATTCCCGGGCATCAGCAACTCTGATTTCGGAGAAGGTGCAAATTTCTGGACATCGACGGAAGCCTTACCGAGAATGTTCTACTATTTCGAGTTCATGAGTGGCTATGCAGATATGCATTCGGCCGGTTTTACTCTCTCGGTGCTTCTGGTCCGGGATAAATAGACACAATGAGCCAGACGCTCATGATGCCGAACGGTCGTTCTCGAGTGCTGTCAAGAATGCCATCATCCAGTTCTCACGATCAACCGTAACGCCTTCCGGAAGCGCAACCTTGATGCCGATCCCCCCCGGGAAACGCGGTGGTTGGCCGCCCTGCGCACAGCCATTGAAAAGCGGGAACCGCCGCCCGGCTGTATCCACCACACGGACCGCGGCTC